>JALHNH010000010.1 GCA_022843625.1 Bryobacter sp.
GGCGAAGTGATTCTTAATGGAGGGCTATGGAGGGTGTGATTTTGACGTACCCGTAAGTTGTTGATTTTGGAGCGGGAGATGGGATTCGAACCCACGACGTCCAGCTTGGGAAGCTGACATTCTACCACTGAATTACTCCCGCTCAGCTTCCTTCAATCTATCACAAACCTACCCCACCAGCATCAGGTAAAGATCCATCACGTTGGTGCCTGTAGGTCCAGTGATCACCAGGTCGTCCAGCGGTCTGAAGAAATGATACGAGTCATTGCGCACTAAAAATTCATGGGCGTCAAATTCGATCTCCGCCGCACGCCTTATCGTCGAACCCGTCGCAAATGCTCCAGCAGCTTCAGTAGGCCCATCGGTGCCATCCGTCCCTGCCGCAAGAAATACAACCCGCTCCAGCTTCTCGATCCCTATCGCAGCCGCCAGGGCCATCTCCTGGTTGCGTCCACCCAGCCCATGATGATTCGATAGCGCAACGGTGGTCTCTCCGCCCGCCAGCAGCGCCACAGGGGCCTTTGCGGGGTTCCCTGACGCTCTTACCTCGCGGGCAATTGCCGCGAAGGTCTTGGCTGCCTCAGAAGCCTCACCATCCAGCGATGTCGAAAGCAGCAGCGGCTTGTAGCCCAGCTCTTTTGCCTTAGCCTGCGCCGCAACCAGGCTCAGCCGATTCGACCCCACCAATTGATTTCTCAACTTGCGGAAGACCTTGTCACCCGGTTTGGGCGTCTCAGGAATTCGAAAATTCACGCCCTGTTCCAAATGATGGCGGACACTGCCCGGAATCTTCCCCGTCAGCCGGTACTTGTAGAGAATCTCCCAGGCATCGGCAAAGGTACTCGAATCCGGCACAGTCGGGCCAGACCCGATAACGTCCAGCGGGTCCCCGATCACATCAGATAAAATCAGCGTCTCCAGCGTCGCAGGATAGGCCAGATGCGCCAGTTGCCCGCCCTTGAGAGCACTCAGATGCTTCCGCACGCAGTTCAGCTCATGAATGGTTGCGCCGCAGGCAAGCAGCAGCTGCGTCGTAGCCTGCTTCTCCTCAAGCGTGATCCCCGCTACCGGACTCGGCAACAACGCCGACGCTCCACCCGAGATCAGACAGATCACCAGATCGTCCTTCGTTGCGTTGTGGCAAAGCTCGGCAATCTCTTGCGCTGCGTGGATGCCCGCCTGATCCGGAACCGGATGTGCCGCCTCAAGGCACCGAATCTTCTTGAGAGGTTTCGAGTGTCCGTACTTGGTGACAATCACCCCGGCACACAACCTCTTGCCGTAATACTTCTCTACAGCCCGGGCCATCGCTGCAGCGGCCTTGCCAGCTCCAACGACATAGAGATTCTTTACAAAATCGGGGCACGGCCTCAGGTGAGCAAGTGTAGCCCCATAGGGATCGGCTGCAGCCAGCGCTGCTTGAAAGATCGCGAGGGCGTGCTTGCGCAGCTGCGCTTCAGTCGAGGAGCCCGAGGGCTTGGATCGCTTTGACGGCATCTTGGGCATTGTCGGAATCAAATGAAATGGTGTAATCGGCTTTGGCATAGAGCGGCCGGCGCTCTTCAAACAGAGCCTTGAACTTCTCAGGGTCGCGAGCCAGAGGGCGCATGGAATCCTGTCCTACACGTGCCTGAATCCGCTCAAACGGAACATCCAGCCAGATTGTCACCCCGGAATCTTCCAGTCGTTCGCGATTGCCAGGCCAGGCAAAGGCTCCACCACCAAGCGCTGCGATCGTAGCCCGCCCGCGATAAGTCTCACGGATTACCTCTTGTAATGCGTCGGCTTCAATCTTACGAAACGCGGCCTCTCCCTGAGTCTCAAAGATACTGGCGATCGTGGTTTGCAGCTGAGCTTCGATTCGTGCATCCAGGTCTATAAAGCGCCAACCCACTTCATCCGCCAGCAACTCGCCAATAGTGGACTTGCCGCAACCCATGAACCCGACCAGATAAATGCCGGGGGAACGCTTTAGCTTGAGAATCAATTCGCAGCTTTCTCCAAGTTGCGATTGTATCGAGCAAATTGCCAGTCGATCAGCTTTGGGAAGAAGAAATATAGAGCATTTAACAAATGCCCACTGGGTGGAGAGACCACTGTCCGCTTGTCCGACTCGATTCCATTGGCGATATCAACCGCACAATCCTCGGGCGTGATGGCAAATCGTTTCGTCTTCTGCAGCAGCAGGGGCGGCTTTCCGGTAATCACATTCGCCTGGAAAGGAGTCTTTACATAGCCTGGGCAGACGGCCGTTGTCGTTACTCCAGTCTGGTCTAACTCCATCCTCAAACCATGCGTAAAGCTAAGCAGAGCTGCTTTCGTTGTTGAGTAAAGCGTAAACCAGGGCAGCGGAACAAGTGAGGCGATCGAGCAAATATTGACAATCAAGCCACGCCGCTGCGCAAGCAAGGCAGGCAGGGCCAGCCTCGACAGGTGGATCGGCGCATTCAGATTCAACTCGTAAAGATGATCCCAGGTAGCATCGTCGATTTGAGCCGTAGGCGTGTAAGCCCCTACCCCGGCATTGTTCACCAGAATGTCGATACCGCCCAGGATCTGCACCGCCTCAGCAAACGCACTCGCCCGCTGCTTCGGGTCGGTCAGGTCGGCAGAGATCCAGTGAACGCCCGGCAATTCATAGCTATGCGTCTTCCGCGAAACCAATACCAGCTTCGCTCCGCGAGCATGCATCAGCTTGGCAAGACTCGCCCCGATGCCAGTAGACGCGCCTGTCAAAAGTGTTTTAGAGCCATCGATACGCACAAGAGTCAATAATAGTACTTATGCAGCAAGACTCTCTGCCCCTATTTCCGCTGGGGGTGGTCTTATTTCCGGAAGCCGATTTGCCGCTTCATATTTTTGAAGACCGTTACAAAGAAATGATCGAAGACGTGCTCCGTGAGGAATCCGAATTCGGCGTCGTTCTCGCCAGCGAAAAAGGCATGGCCAGCATCGGCTGCACTGCTGTAATCGAAAAGGTCCTCAAGAAATATCCCGATGGCCGCATGGACATTCTCGCCCGCGGCCGCCGCCGCTTTGAAATCATTCTGCTCGACGAAGAACGCAACTACCTGCGCGCCTCTGTTGCAATGCTGGCCGACGAAGACAGCGCCGAGGCCAACGATAGCGTCAAGCAGCGCGTCCTCAGCGCCTGGGTCAAACTCATGATGATGGAGCACGGTGGCATGGTCGAAGCCATGCCTTCAGACAACCGCTCAGACTTGAGCTTCGTAATCGGCCAGGCCGTCCCGGACGTTGAATTTCGCCAGCAGCTTCTATCGATGCGAAGTGAAAAAGATCGTATGGATGCCCTCTCCAGTTTTCTACCCAACTATCTGGAGCGTGAAAAACTCACCCGTCATGTACGCCGTGTCGCCCCCCTGAACGGACACGCCAAGCACGCCCCAGAGGTGGCCGAAGCCTGATGCGTCTCGACGACCCGCAAGCCCTGATCATCGACGCCGACGACACGCTCTGGGAAAACAACATCTACTTTGAAAAGGCCTGGGACGACTTTGTCGACTTCCTCAAGCACTCCACGCTAAGCCCCAAAGAAACTCGCGACATCTTCGACGAAATCGAAATCGCAAACATCAAGGTCAACGGCTACGGCGCGCAAAACTTCGCGAAAAATATGGTGCAGTGCTATCAGCATCTGGTCGAACGCGACATCGCAGAAGGCGACGCCGAAAAAATTATCAGCTTCGCAGATCGCATCCTCCACCAGCCGATTGAAATGCTCGAAGGCGTCGAGGAAACTTTGGCCTACCTGCTCGAGCGCAACCACGACCTCATTCTTTTCACCAAAGGCCACCCGGAAGAGCAGCGCCTCAAGATCGACCGCAGCCCAGTTGGCCGCTACTTCCGCGAATTTGAAATCGTTCGCGAAAAAGACGTCGCAGCTTATCGGGATCTGGTAGCTCGCTTCAACCTCAACCCTGCCATCACCTGGATGATCGGCAACTCCCCCAAGAGCGACATTAACCCCGCCATCGACGCCGGCCTCAATGCCATCTTCGTTCCGCACGAGCGCACCTGGTCTCTCGAACAAACACATTTGCGCACAGGCGGCCCTGGCATTCTCCACATCGTCGAAAATTTTGCGGATTTGAGTAAATTCTTCTAAAGAGACTTACCCGTGCGACGATACGAAGACTATGGAAGTGCAATCGATCGGTTTAGCCGGACTAGAAAAAGCGCAAGAAAAACTGGCGGCTGTCGCCAAGCGGCTTTCCTCTGGCCTCGTTGCTCCTGCTCGCGAAGCCCAATCCACCTCCGATTCGGTTGACCTTAGCGCTGAAATGGTCGCACTTCTCGAAGTCAAAGTTGCCACCCAGGCCAACCTCAAACTAGTCGAGTCCGCCAACGAACTCGCATCCCAATCCATCGACATACTCGGCTAACACGCAAAAGAAAAAGCGCCCCCGGCGAATCTATCGCCCGGGGCGCTTGCCCTTTGTATGTTCAGAACTACTTCAGCGGCTTCACACGAATGTTCGTGTACATGATGACCGATTTCGGATCATGCGCCTGCAGAGCAAACGTTCCGGCATCAATCTTGCGGCCAGGATTACCCTTGGGGCCTGCCCAGTCGGCGGGTTGTTCCCAATCGGTCACTTTCTTGCCATCGACAAAAACCGTTACATGGTTGTCCTTCACCACGATGTGCTCGGTAAACCAGACATCATCCTTGAACGGTTCCTTGTTGTCCTGCACGTTGTAAAGTCCACCGGTCTTCTTCCAGTCGCCGTGGGTATTGTTCACCTGAACTTCGAAGCCCTTGTCCGGCCAATTATTTTCCTGGTAGGCGGTGTGGAAATAGATGCCGCCGTTAGAAACAGCTTTGGTCATTACATCTACCTTGAGTTCAAAGTTCTTGAAGTTGGCGGGTTTGCCCTTGAAAGGCCCGGTGAAATAGAGGTGGCAGCGTTTGCCATTGGCTACGATCGAGCCATCTTTCACCTGAAAGGAATCTTCGTTTTCTTTCGCCTTGGTCCAACCGGTAAGATCCTTACCGTTGAAAATGGCTGTGAAACCCTTCTCGGGCTTCGAATCGGGGCCTGCAGCAAACATTAGGCTGCCGGCGAGACTGATCAAAATCGCAATTCGCATGAACTTCAATTTATCAGGCTCTGAGCCAAAGCGGGGACTTTTGCGTTACCGAAGCAATCCGCTGGAGCGCGTCGCCCAGTCAAGCAACCATCCGGGAAAGACCCCAATGCCAATCGTGAGGGCAGCTGACACGAAAAGTACAGCCTGCAAGCCAGGCGCTGGAATGGCAAGCTCAGCCGCACCTTCAGGCACTGGCTTCACATACATGGCAATGATCACACGCACATAATAGAACGCCGCTACGGCACTGGTCAGCAGCCCCAAAGCCACCAGCCAATAAAGCTCCGCATCAATAGCCGACTTGAAAATATAGAACTTGCCAAAGAACCCAGCCGTCAGCGGCAGGCCGATCAGCGAAGCCATAAAGACCGACATTAGCGCCGCCGTCATCGGCTGCCGCCTTGCCAGGCCGTTGAAGTCACTCAACTCAGTCTGATCGCGCATCGATACGATCGCAAAAGCACCAAAGTTCATCACCGAATAAGCGGCGAGGTAGAACAACACAGCGCTCACACCGAGTGTGGAATGTGCCGCCACCGCAACCAGCACATAACCGGCATTGGCGATCGACGAATACCCCAGCATGCGCTTGATATCGGTCTGCCAAAGCGCAGCCAGATTACCCACAATCATCGTGAGCAGCGCCACAATTGAAAGCAGGGGCAACCAGCGATCCGCCATTGGCTCAAAGGCCGTATAAAAGATCCGCAGAAGCGTCGCAAACGCAGCTGCCTTCGGGGCAGCACTCAAAAAGGCACCAACAGGCGTTGGAGCGCCCTGATAAACGTCAGGTGCCCAACTCTGGAAGGGGAAGGCCGAAACCTTGAAGCAAAGCCCCGCCAGAATCAAAGCCGCGGCCGCTCCGGTCAACACCGAGTCAGGAGCGATGTCTGAATTGCCCAACACCGCAGCAATCTCGTTCAGGTTCGTAGATCCGGTCAAGCCGTAGGTCCACGAGATCCCATATAGAAGGAAGCCGGTAGCAAAACTACCGAGCAGAAAATACTTGAGCGCCGATTCATTCGCCCGCTTGTCATCACGCATGTAGCCAGCCAGAACGTAAGAAGAAATCGATGAGATCTCGATGCCAATAAACACCATCATCAATTCGTTTGAAGCGGCCATCAGCGACTGCCCGATCAAGGACAGCATCAGGAGCGAATAAAATTCCCCGCCTTCAGCCTCGCGTTCCCTCAGGTAAGGACTTGACGTCATTACCGCCAGGCCTCCAATTGCCAACACAAGTAACCGGAAGAACGTGGCAAAGGAATCCACCACCAGCATGTTTCGGAAAGCAAGACCAGGGTCGAAGCCACCGATGATGCTGGCCACTGCGGCCAGCGAAAGGCCAATCAGAGTAAAGGCGGCCATCCCGGGACGCTTGCCATGCTCGTCGTAGCGAGACTCCCATAGCATCACCAGTACCGCCCAAACCGCGAGAATCATCTCGGGGAGAAAGCGCAACAACTCTTGACCTGAAGGCATCACGTTAGTTTCCATGGACTGCCTCCGCTGCCGGCACCTGGACTCGGAATTCTACGTTCATTTTGCTCTGCTGAAGAATTTTCTGATTTACAGCACTTTGCAGCGGCATAAAGCTACCGCTACTCACACCCATCCAGACCATCAGCAGGATCAGGGGGGCAATCGCAATCGTTTCACTGCCGGACAAATCTGCCGTATCTTCGGCCGGATTCGGCCCGAGGAAGGTCCGCTGGTACATCCACAACAGGTACACAGCCGAGAGAATCACACCCACTGCAGCGGCAGCCGCATACGGGAAGCCCGCATACGCTGCACCCTGCAAGATGAGGTATTCACCGACGAAGTTATTCAGCGACGGCAAACCGGAACTCGCAAGCACCGCCACCAGGAAAGTAGTCGCCAGCCACGGAGTGCGCGAAGCAAGTCCGCCAAAGTCTGCGATATCGCTTGAGCCCTTGCGGTCTTCCAGCACACCGGCCAGCATAAACAGCGCGCCAGTCGTGATCGCATGGCAGACCATCTGATAGGCTGCGCCATCGAGTCCGTTGATGTGGAAGGAGAAAATCCCAAGCACGATGAAGCCAAGGTGGCTTAACGAACTGAAGGCCAGCAGGCGCTTGATATTGGGCTGTACAATCGCCACCAGTGCACCGTAAAGAATTGCCAGAATCGCGAGGCCATTGATCCAGCCTGCGCACTCACGCGCTGCATTCGGAAACAACGGCAAGCAGAAGCGCAACAAACCATAGGCGCCAAGCTTACCCATCATTCCCGCCATCACAATGCCCAGCGGCGACGGCGCAGTTGCGTAAGCGTCAGCCTGCCAGGAGTGGAAAGGAAAGAGTGGCGTCTTCACCGCGAAGGCCAGAAAGAAGGCAAGGAACAAAGGCATTTGTTCTGCAGGGGACAAGCGGAACGACCCTGCCTGCACTTGCAGCAGGATGTTCTGATAGTCGAAAGTCCCAGCCTTGAGGAACAGGTAGGTGATCGCCGCCAGCATCAGCACTGAGCCGGCAAACGTATAGATAAAGAACTTGACCGTAGCCGCCGATGAAGTCGACCGGCCGGAATCCTTGCCGTACTGCCCCATCAAGAATAGCGTCGGAACCAGCGTCAGTTCAAAGAAGACAAAGAAGAGGAAGAGGTCTTGTGAGGAGAACACACCCACAATGCCAGCTTCAAGCAAAAGCAGCCAGGCAAAAAACTGCCCATCGCGCTTGGAAGCCGTCAATATCGCAATCAGGCTCAACAGTGTCGTCGCGACAATCAACCATAGCGACAAGCCATCGGCACCAATCGAAAAGTGAATCGGCGGATAAGGAATCCAGTTCACAGACAAAGCTTGCGAGATCTTGGTGGGGTTCTGCGCAATTTCGGGAATCATGGCCAGGCTGGCCAGAAACGCTACACCAGCGGTCCCCATTGCGACCATAAAGGCGCTCCCGGCAGCCTTTCGGAAAACAGTCAGGCAGAGCAGAAAGCCAATCACAGGAAGAAAAAGAGCGGCTAGGAGATACATTAGCGAGCACCTCCATTTGTTGCCATCACGCCCAGAAAGATGACAGCCCCCAGCAGGATGTACACCGCATAGCTACGAATATTCCCCGCCTGCAGGAGTCGTAAAAAGCCCCCACCCCAGCGTGTTACCGCCACTGTCGCGTTAACTCCACCTTCCACCACAACTTCTTCAAAGCCATTCATCAGCACAGCCCGTGAGCCCTGCTCCAAAGGATGCACAATGGCCGCATCGTAAGCCTCGTCGACAAAGAACTTACCGGCAATCGCGCGATACACCCCACCCAGGCTTTTGGCGTAACCATCCGCCGATCCTGGATTCAACACATACACGTAGTAGGCAATGAAGATTCCCGCAAAAGCGAAGGCAACCGAAATCAGAATGAGCGTCATGTCATGCGGGTGTGCGTGCTCCGGATAGAGTGGTGCAAGCCATTCCATAACCGGCAGATAACCACCAGCAACACTCAGCAGCGCCAGGATTACCAGCGGCATGTACATAATGGCGGGGGATTCATGAGGATGAGCCTTGCCTCGATAAGTGCCAAAGAAGCACAGGAATATCGCCCGAAAAACATAGAATGCGGTCAGACCGGCAGTCACAACACCCACCCAGTACATCCAGGGTGAATGTGCGTGCGCAGCCAGCAAAATTGCGTCCTTCGAGTGGAAGCCTGCAAAAGGCCAAATTCCAGCGATGGCAACCGCACCAGTCATCAAAGTCCAATAAGTAATCGGGATCTTGCTCTTTAACCCGCCCATATTTGAGAGGTCCTGCTCGCCGTGCAAAGCGTGAATGACAGAGCCAGCACCGAGAAAGAGTAGCGCCTTAAAGAATGCGTGAGTAACGACGTGGAAGATGCCCGCCGAAAACGCTCCGACGCCCAGCCCCAGAAACATGAATCCAAGCTGCGACACCGTCGAGTAGGCAAAGACCTTTTTGATGTCGTTCTGCGCCGTGCCGATCAGCGCGGCAACCACTGCCGTCACCAACCCGATCACAGCAACCACTTCCATCGCCACAGGAGCCTTGAGGAAAACCTCGCTCGACCGGGCCACAACATAAACACCAGCCGTCACCATCGTCGCCGCGTGGATCAGTGCCGACACTGGCGTTGGGCCAGCCATTGCGTCCGGCAACCAGACATAAAGCGGAACCTGTGCCGATTTGCCACAAGCACCTACAACCAGCAGCAGCGCAATCGCTGTCAGCACCCCACCAGACTCCTCAAGCGGCATCTTCTTGGCTGCAGCAAAAACCTGCGTCATATCGAGCGAGCCAAAGTGCACCACCATCAGAAGCACGGCGAGTGAAAATCCAAAGTCACCGACGCGGTTGACGATAAACGCCTTCTTCGCTGCATCGCCTGCGAACTTTTCGAGAAAGTAAAACCCGATCAGCAGGTAAGAGCAAAGCCCCACACCTTCCCAGCCCACAAAGAGCAGGAGGAAGTTTTGCGCCAGCACCAGGATCAGCATGAAGAACATGAACAGATTCAAATAGGAGAAGAAGCGCCAGAAACCTTCTTCGTGATCCATATAGCCGACGGCATAAACATGAATTAAGGTACCGACACCGGTCACCACCAGAAGCATAATCGACGAGAGGCGATCTACCGAAAGATCAAAGCCAATCTTCAAATCGCCAGAGGAAATCCACGTGAAATAACGTTCGATATGAGGAGTGTCAAGTTGGCCAAGTTCGCTTAGCGCTCGTACCACCCACAGAAAGGACAGTGCCACAGAGCCAATCGCGATAGTCGAAATCAATCCCTTCGACAGCCTTCGCCCGATGGTGCCGTTGATTAGCGCACCCAGCAGCGGGAACATTAAGATAAGCCAGAGTTGCAGGTCAGGTTGGTTGGGCATTAGTTTTTCAGCGAGCTGACCTCATCAATCGATAAGGTCTGCCGGTTCTTGAACACGGTCAGAATGATGGCCAGGCCTACCGCCGCTTCAGCCGCGGCAACCACCATCACAAAGAAGGTAAAGATCTGGCCGTCTACCTGGCGCAGATGTTGAGAGAAGGCGACAAAACTCAGGTTCACGGCATTGAGCATCAGCTCGATAGACATAAAAACAGTAATGATATTCCGGCGAAACAGAAAGCCGGCGACGCCCAGCGAGAACAAAATCGCGCTGAGAATCAGATACCAGGACATAGGGACGGCATTCAGTTGAGGCATTAGTCGATCTCCTTGCGGGCCAGCACAATCGCGCCTAAAATCGCGATCAGCACCAGAACGCTGGTGACTTCAAACGGAAGCAGATAGTGGTTGAAGAGGCTGCGGCCAATTTCCTTGGCACCTACATTGAAGGCACCAAAAGTGACGGTACCCATCGAAGGCGCCATCCGCTGTAGCAAATAAGCGAGCAGCCCGAGAAACACGGTCAGCAGCGGGATCCCAAGCAATCGCGACGGCCAGCTCCTGCCCTTGCTCGCCTCCTCGCCAGCGTTCAGCAACATGATCACAAACACAAACAGCACCATGATGGCACCCGCGTAAACGATCAACTGCACCGCAGCGATAAACTCGGCACCCAGCAATAGATAGAGCACAGCCAACGAGCCCATAACGCCAATCAGCGAGAGCGCGCTGCCGATTGGGTGCTTCTGCACCACCAGCGAAATTCCACAAGCCACGGCTATGGTGGCGAAGATGATGAAGAGAATCAGATCCATGGCGCTAGTTCTTTGGCCCTTGCAGCGCTACGGCAAACGCGGTGATCAGCAGATTGACGATCGCAACAGGAAATAGGAACTTCCAGGTGAAGTTCATCAGTTGGTCGTATCGGAAGCGCGGCAGCGTGCCACGGATCCAGATAAAGATAAAGAGTAGAACGCCAGCCTTGGCAACAAACCAGAAGACGGGCATCAAGATCGGCTTCAGCACCGGCACCAGAAACACCAGCGCGATCGCACCAAACACTAGCCCTGCGGCGGGCATCGTCAGACGATCCCACGGGCGGCCCTTAAGCGGCTGCATCACGCCATGAAAAAGAAGCACTGCTGATCCACCAAGCATCAATAAAACAGGAACAAAGTCACTACCGTATTCAGCAGGCCACAACGGATGCCACCCACCGAGAAACAAAACAGTAGCCATGCACGTTACCGTGATCATGTTCGCGTATTCGGCCATAAAGAAGGCCGCGAAATTCAGCGAACTGTACTCAGTGTGAAAACCAGCCACAAGCTCATTTTCCGCTTCGGGCAAGTCAAACGGCACACGGTTGGTTTCGGCAAACGCAGAGATCAAGAAAATCAGGAAGCTGAACACCTGCGGAAACGGCATCTGGAAAATCGACCAGCGCGGAATCACGCCCAGATAATAACCAGCCTGCTCGTTGACGATCGTTCGCAGCGACAGATCATTCAGCATCAGCAGAGGCGAAACAAGCGCAATGGCCATCGGCAATTCGTAACTGATCATCTGAGCGGAACTGCGCAGGCCACCCATCAGCGAGTACTTGTTGTTCGATGCCCAACCACCAAGTGCAATACCGTAAACACCTACGCTTGAGATTGCCAGCACAAACAAAACACCAACGTTGATGTCGGCAAGGCCAAGATCGGTGCGAACGCCAAAGATCTCAACCGAAGGCCCAAATGGAATCAGGCAGATCGAAATCAGCGCAAAAAACACGGCCAGAAACGGCGCAAGAATGTAGAAGAAATGATTGACGTGGGAAGGCACAAAACCTTCTTTAGTCATAAGTTTTACGACGTCGGCAAGCGGCTGCAATAGACCGTGCGGGCCCACTCGATACGGGCCCAGCCGTGACTGAATGTGCGCGAGAACCTTGCGTTCAATCCACTGCAGATAAGCCAGCGTGGTCATGAAGGCTGCGGCGACGATGCCCGTTTTGATGAGACTGATGATAAAGAAATTCATCGTGTGTAAAGAGCGCCCGGAAACTCAGGAACACTGGTCAGAAGTTTCGAATACCGGCCCAGTGAGCCGGAGGTGTACAAGGTATCGCCCGCAGAGCGGATTTCGTCCACGAGAACATCAACAGCAACTCGACCGTTAACAGGGTTGGTCACCGCCGCGCCCCCGGTAATGAGGATTGGTAAAGGAACATTATAGCCACGCACCGATTTATGGATCTCCTTGAAGACCACATCGTGGCTCCAGACACCAATCTCAACAGCCATTCCCATCTCCTTGGCGATCAGGCCAAGAATCTCAAGATCCGTCTTGGTGCCCATAGTCTTGACAGCCGCCTTGAGACGCTGCACCTGGCCGGTAACGTTGGTCACTGTGCCGTTCTTCTCGTAGGCAGAGGCCGACGGGAAGACCACATCAGCAACTGAGGCCGTTTCGTCGAGGAATAAACTATGCGCCACAACAAAAGCGTTCTTCGATGCAAGCTTGGCCTCGCGCAGCGGGTTCTCGCCCACCACCCAAAGCACATCCAGCGAATCGCTAGCTACCATTTGCTTCACCGACATACCCGGATGCGGATCCGCCTCATAGCCCGGCAACAGATTCGGCATCACGCCCATGTCCATCGCACCGCGTGAATTCGAGTAATCCACCAGGCAAACATACTTCACCGGAATGCCCAGCGTTCCCGCCCATGCCACAAGGTCACGAACACGCTGGCCCTTGATCGAATCCCCAAACAGGATCACGAGTTCTTTCTCGCCCTTCAACTGTTCAGTCAGATTATTGAGCGCGTCAAACTCCTGGCCCTCAGGCACAACTACAGAAGCGGCTGAATACTTCGCTTCGCGCACCGGCCCAGGCGTCACTGTAAAGATCTTCGCTTTGTGATGCCGCACATCAGCACGCAACTGGAAGGCAAGGAAGGGATGCTGTTGCGATAGGTCAGCACCAATCACCAGCGCCGCCTTCGTGTTGTAGAGATCGTCGGCCGTTGCCAGGCTCGTCAGGTTCCCAGACACTGCATCGAGCAAAGTCACAAAGTCACCCGAGCGAACGTGATCGATATTGGAGCTCTTGAGTCCTGCCCGTGAAAACTTCTGCAGATAGAACAGCTCTTCGTTGGTGAGATGTGTACCGGCCACCACGCCAAACTTGCCGCCAGCCGCACTCACGCTCTTGAACTTCTCAGCCACAAAGCCCAGCGCCTTAGACCAGGACACTTCCTCAAGCTTGCCGTTGATGCGGATCATCGGGCTCGTCAGACGTTCTTCATGCGCATTGAAGTCAAAGCCGTAACGGCCCTTCACGCAGAGGAACTCGCCGTTGATGCCAGAGCGGTCGCGGTTATTGCCGCGCATAATTTCGTCATTGCGAACGCCAAGCGTCGTTTTGCAACCATTCGAGCAATGCGTACAAACCGTACCCACATGCTGCATCTCCCACGGCCGCGTCTTGTAGCGATACGTGTTGGAAGTCAGCGCGCCTACGGGGCAAATGTCGATGCAGGCACCGCACTCATCGCAATCCAGATGATCGCCGCCATTGGGGGTAATCTCACTCAGCACCCCGCGATTGGTAACACCCAGAGCGCCCACGCCCATGCCTTCGTTACAGGCTCGCACGCAGCGATAGCAAAGGATGCAACGTGCAGGATCATAGAACACCACTGGGGACCACTGCCGCTCGGGCTCATGATTCTTCATCTCCGTAAAGCGCGACTCACCCGCACCATAACGGAAGACCATATCCTGCAATTCACACTCGCCGCCCTTATCGCAAACAGGGCAATCGAGCGGGTGATTGGTGAGCAAAAATTCAAGCGTACCCTTGCGGGCCTTGGTCAACTGTTCGGTCTCACTGCGAACAATCATCCCTTCCATTACCGGAAGCGTGCAGGCGGTCTGCAACTTCGGCATCTTCTCTACTTCGACAAGACACATGCGGCAGGCGGCCTGCAGCGAATAGCCTTCGACGTAGCAAAAGGAAGGAATTTCAATGCCGGCGCGTTTGCAGGCGTCGATCAGTAACGTACCCGGAGGGGCAGAAAGCTGGCGTCCATCAACTGTGAAGTTGATTACGGTAGGTGGGGCTGCGGCTGGTGTCGACATATTGCTTTAAATAGTGCTCTAACGGATCGCTATCAACTGGTCTGGCGAGGTTACAGGTACAACGTTTTCGCGCAAACGGGCTTCAAATTCTTCGCGGAACTTCTCCACAAATCCAATCGTGGGCATAGCCGCTGCATCGCCAAGCGGGCAGAAGGTGCGGCCCAGCATATTCTTGGCAAGCTCATGGATCAGGTCGATATCGGCACGACGGCCAGTACCTTCATCCATGCGGGTTAAAATCTTACGCAACCACGTTGTGCCCTCGCGGCACGGGATACACCAGCCACACGATTCATGCGCATAAAAACGCATCGTGCGCAGTGCCACCTTGACGATATCGGTGTCTTCATCCATCACCATCATCCCGCCAGAACCGGCCATCGTCTTCATCCGGGCGTAATTGTCGTAGTCCATCGGGAAGTCGCACTCGTCGGCTCTCAGCACCGGCGAAGACGACCCACCAGGAATTACGGCCTTCAACTTCTTGCCGCCCCGGATTCCCCCGCAGACTTCATAAATCATCTTCTGCATCGGGAAGCCCAACGGCACCTCATACACTCCCGGACGATTCACATGGCCAGACACACACAACATGCGCGTGCCGCCGTTCTTCGGAGTGCCAAGGTCGGCATAAGCTTGTCCGCCCATGCGCAAAATGGCAGGCACGGTGGCAAAAGTCTCAACATTGTTCAGTACAGTCGGCGACGCATAAAGGCCGCTTACAGCAGGAAATGGCGGGCGAATGCGCGGCACACCACGCTTGCCTTCCAGCGACTCAAGCAAAGCCGACTCTTCGCCACACTCATAGGCGCCTGCGCCCGAGTGCGTATAGAGATCAAAATCGATCCCTGAGCCCTTGATGTTCTTGCCCAGATACCCATGCGCATAGGCCTCAGCCAGCGCCTTGTCCATGATGTCGATCAGATAGCGGTATTCGCCACGGATGTAGATGTAGCCGGCCTTGCAACCAATCGTGCGCGCGGCAATCAGACATCCCTCGATCAACTGATGCGGATCGTTCTGAATCAGCAGGCGGTCCTTGCAGGTGCCCGGCTCTGACTCATCGGCGTTGACAACAACGTATTTCGGCTTTGGATTATCGCGTGGGATGAAGCTCCATTTGAGCCCCGTTGGGAAACCCGCGCCTCCCCGTCCACGCAGATTCGAGAGCTTCAGCTCATCGATGATCTGCTCCGGAGTCATCTCAATGGCCTTCATGAAAGCCACATAGCCTTCATGCGCCAGGTAGGTATCGATCGAAGCGGAATTCGGCAATCCGAATCGCTTCGTGATCACCTTCACTTCATCGGGATGTGGTTCGTTGAACATGGCTGATACTCCTTTGCCTACTGAACCTTCTTCTGGATGCTGTCCAGCAGCTGATCCAGCTTTTCAATGGTCATGTGATGGTGATACTCATAGCCATCGACCACACACGGTGCCCAGGAACAAGCACCCGCGCACTCCACTTCTTCGAGCGAAATCAAACCATCCGCAGTCACCTGCTTATGCCCGATTCCTAAACGCTTGGTTGTGTGCTGCCACAACTCTTCCCCGCCCATCAACAGGCAGGCAATATTGGTGCAAACCTGCACATGGTGCTTGCCCATTCTCTGCTTGTTCAGCATCGAATAGTAGCCCACTACTTCTTCTACCTGCAGCGGAGACACTTCGCAGCGCTGCGCCACTTCGGCGACCAATTCCTGCGTCACCATCCCAAGCTCATCCTGCGCATACATCAGCATCGGAATCACGGCCGAACGTTTACGGCCCGCAGGGTAACGGCTCCAGATCTCCTGAAGTCTCTTCTCGGTTTCGGGGGTAAATGTCATTAGCGGACTCTCCATTAGCGGTCAGTGTCTCCCAGCACAAAGTCCATCGATCCCATACAGGCAATCGAATCGGCGATCATTCCGCCTTCGCACATCATGCCCAAGCCCTGAATATTGCCAAAACTCGGCGTCCTCATATGCACCCGGAAGGGTTTGCTCGTCCCATCGGAAACCACGTAATAGCCAAGCTCGCCACGTGGTGATTCAATCACCTGATACACCTCACCGGGAGGCACGCGCACGCCTTCAGTCACGATCTTGAAGTGATAGATCAACGCTTCCATTTGCGTCTTCATCTTCTCGCGCTGTGGCAACACAACCTTCGGCGCGTCGGCTTGATAAGCCCCATCGGGCATCCCTTCGAGCGCCTGCGCCATGATCCTGACCGATTGCCGCATCTCTTCCATCCGTACGCGGTAGCGGGCATAAACATCGTTATCGGTGCTGGTGGGCACATCAAACTCAAAATTCTGGTAGCCCGAATACGGCTCATCCTTGCGAGCGTCCCACGGGATACCCGCCGCACGAATCATCGGCCCGGTGATACCCATTGCCAGCATCTTCTCTACCGGCACCACGCCCACACCAATCGTCCGGTTCTTCCAGATCGGATTGTTGTCGAGCAAATTCTCGTACTCGTCAATCTTGGGCGGAAACATCTCAAGAAACTTCTTCACGGCCTCAAGTCCGCCTCGGGGATGATCGAGCGCAAGGCCACCAATGCGGAAGTAGCTCGTCATCAGACGCTGCCCGCTGAACATCTCAAAAATCTTCAGCAGCTCCTCGCGCTCGCGAGTCGCATAAAAGAACATCGACATTGCGCCCATATCGAGAGCGTGCGTACCCAGCCAGACCAGATGTGAGTTGATGCGGGTCAACTCGGTCAGCATCACGCGAGTCCAAACTGCACGCGGTGGAACTTCAATCCCAAGCAGTTTTTCAATCGCAAGGCAATAACAAAGGTTGTTCGAAAGATTCGCAAGATAATCCACGCGGTCGGTGAGCGGAATTACCTGTTGGTAGGTCTTTGTCTCGCACTGTTTCTCGATACCGGTATGCAGAAAACCAATCTCGGGTTGAGCCTTGAGGACAGTTTCGCCGTCCAGTTCCAGCACAACACGCAAAACACCGTGCGTCGACGGATGCTGCGGACCCATGTTGAGGGTCATCTTGCGAGTCGAGCCAGCCTCAGAATTGGGGACGGGCTCAAGGGTGGCGGTAGGGGTTAGGGTTTCGCTCATCGTGCTGCTCGCTTATTGGTTCGTCTCACCGTAATCGTACTTGTGGCCATGGATGGGAAAATCCTTGCGTAAAGGATGCCCTTCCCAGTCCTCCGGCATCATGATGCGGCGCAGGTCAGGATGGCCGTTGAAACTAACGCCAAACAGATCAAAAACTTCACGCTCGTACCAGTTCGCGCCGGGCCAGACCCCGGTCACCGAATCCACCGCCGGATTCTCGCCGGAGACGCGCACCTTAAGCCGCAATCGCACTGCATCTTTTACGTTGTGCAGGAGATAAACCACTTCAAATCGCGGCTCCTGCGGATACCAGTCCAGAGCCGTCACGCTCGACGCACGGTTGAAGCCATGCTCATCACGCAGCACGGTGCAAACTTCCACAAGGCTTGCCGCAGAGATATACAAAATCGTTTGATCGTGTTCCAGGCTGCCAGCTTCAATGGCGGCTCCAAAGCGCTCTACGAGTGCAATGACGAGTGGGTCTTCCTGCAATAGCTCAGAGATCATACTGGCCTAAATGTCCTTCGACTTTCGATTCGGCGTTACGGTCCAATCCAGTGCGCCTTTCTTCCAGACGAAATAAAAGCCGCTCAGAACTAAAATCATGAACAAAACCATCTCGACAAAGCCGAACATTCCGAGTTCGCGATATACCACTGCCCACGGATACAGAAATACTGCTTCAATGTCGAAAAGAATAAAAAGCATCGCCACCAGATAGAACTTCACCGAGAAGCGCTCGCGGGCATTACCCACTGGCTTCACCCCAGATTCATAGGGGGAATCTTTCGCTGCGTTGCGATTACGCTTGCCGAAAAAAAGTCCGGCGAAGACCAGTCCACCGGCAACGGCGGCCGCGAAGAGGATCTGAACAAGTACCGGGAAGTACAGCTCGCTATAGTTTGTTGGCATGGATGAGAAAGCGGCAGTGGCTTAAAAAATATCTCCGACGCGGAAGCTTACCTTCTCTTAACTATACTGTTGGTTTCGGAGGGCGGTCAAACGTCCTCTCACGAAAGAAGGTTACAAAGCAGTTGATTTCAGTCGAGATAAACGGCGAACGTCGCGAAATTCCAGCCTCCCTCAACGTCTGGGGCCTCCTCGAACACCTCCAGATCGATACCGCCCGCGTGGCTGTTGAGCTCAACAAAGAAATCGTCCGCAAATCCGCCTGGGACGCAACCCTGGTCGAAGAAGGCGCTCAAATCGAGATCGTCATGTTCGTCGGAGGAGGCAAAATCTGAGACTCGCTCTCATCCTGCTGTCCAGCCTCGCCCTCGCTCAAACCCGCCAGCTGGCGATCACCATCGACGACCTCCCGCGCGGCGGCGATTCCCCCGGCACGAGAAATTTCGAGAGCACTCTCGCCATGACCACAAAACTGACCGCAGCCCTCAAAGGCGTCCCTGTCAGCGTCTACGTCAATCCCGGCCAGGCCCGGGACTATACCGATTTCGGCCTCGAAAAGCTCCTCAGACTCTGGCGCAAACAAGGCGCCGAGATCGGCAACCACACCTTCTCGCACCCCGATCTGAACAAGATCCCGCTCGCCGAATATGAAGCGGACATCATCCGCGCCGAGCCTGCAATCCGAAAAGCAAGAGGCGGCACCAAGCCTCGCTACTTCCGTCATCCCTTCCTCCACACCGGGCCGACCGAAGAAACCAAACAAGGCCTGGCCGAATTCCTTAAAGAGCACAACTACGAAGTTGCGCCCGTAACGATCGATACTTCCGATTGGCTTTTCGCCCGCGTCTACACCAGCTCAAAAAATCCTGAGCGTGTGCGGCAAGAATACCTGAAATACCTGGACGGAGCCTTCGAATTCTTCGAAAAGCGCACCCTTGAAGTAGTCGGTAGAGAAATTCCACAGATCCTGTTGATCCATGCCAACCAGCTCAACGCCGACTCGATGCCAGACCTGTTGAAGCTCTTTGCGAAGCGCGGCTATAAGATCGTCCCACTGGATCAAGCGTTAAAGGACGAAGCCTACCAGCTCAAAGACGGCTACACCGGCACAAACGGATTCTCATGGATCCACCGCTGGGCCACCGGCAAGGGCATGAAAATCATTTACGAACCAGATGAGCCCAAGTGGGTGATGGAAGAGTCCAAGATCCTCCGATAGGGTCACTATTCTTCTTGGCAAGGCTTACATCCGTAACACGCAATACCTCCGCAAACGATTGATGGCTAAGTACTTTTTAACCTTAAAGAATCCCCGCCACCCCAACGATGGATTCTGTGATGGAAGTTCTACGATTCGACCAATTCGACGCCGGGCCCGGTTTCGAACAGGCCATTGATCTCCTCTCCGAGCACGGCACAGAATGTCTCGTCGCTGTCATCCGCGGCGGCCTCGCCGAAGCCACGCACCTCATCAACCTCGCCGCAGAGGCCAATTCCGCCGTCCCCATCGTCATCCTTCTCAAGTCTTTCACCCACAGCCTCGCCTCCCAGATCCGCAAAGCGGGGGCCTACGAAGTTCTACCTACTGACAGCAGCCAACTCGACCTCGACGAAGTCATCGCCCAGGCCCGATCCCATCACCGCAACAACCAACCCACTCAAGAAACCCGCCCCTGGCGCCGCACCCTCGTTGGCCATTGCCAGCCCATCGAGCGCCTCGCCGAAGCCATCTCCCTCATCGCCGAGCGTCGCAGCACCATCCTGATCACGGGCGAAACCGGCACCGGCAAAGAAGTGGTCGCCAAGGCCATCCACGAGGCCAGCGGCCGCAAAGGTGCCCTCATCTCGCTCAACTGCACTGCCCTGCCCGAGGCCCTGCTCGAAGCCGAACTCTTCGGCCACACCAAAGGAGCCTTCACCGGCGCGCAACAGGCAAGAGCGGGACGCTTCGAAGCCGCCCACAAAGGCACTATTTTTCTCGACGAAATCGGTGACATGCCGCTAGACCTCCAGGCCAAACTCCTGCGCGTCCTGCAAGAGCGCGAAATCCAGCGCCTCGGCTCCAGCGACACGATCTCAATCGACGTCCGCGTCATCGCCGCCACCAACGCCGACCTGCTCAGCAAAGTCGAAGACGGCCGTTTCCGAGAAGATCTCTACTTCCGCCTCAACGTAGTCCCGATCCACTTGCCACCCCTGCGCGAGCGCAGCGGCGACATCCCACTCCTCGCCCAGCACTTCGTAGAAAAAATCTGCAAGATCGAAGATCTGCCATCCAAGAGCCTCACCCGCGCCGCCGTCACTCGTCTCGAACAACACCACTGGCCCGGCAACATCAGAGAACTCGAAAACACAATCGAGCGAGCCATCGCCCTCAGCGGCCGCCGCGACGAACTCCTCCCCGGCGACTTCCTCCTCCCGGTCCACTTCAAGAAGCCGCAAGCCCAACCATCCGAGCTCAGCACCATGATCCTCCCCGACTCCGGCCTCGACTTCGAAGAAATCATCGCCGGCATCGAGCGCAACATGATCGAGCAAGCCCTCCACCGTACCAACGGCAACAAAAGCGCTGCCGCAGAACTCCTCCGGCTCAAACGGACCACCCTCGGCGCAAAAATGCGCACCCTCCGCACCTTCGACAAAGGCCTCGCGATCAGCGCTTAGTAACTCCAACGCGATACGGTGAAATTGTGCGCAACATCACAGTATCCGTGGACGATGAAACCTACAAGCGCGCCCGCATCGTGGCAGCAGAACAGGACACTTCCGTATCCGCCCTCGTGAAAACGTACCTGCTCCAATTGGCAACGCAAGAATCTGAATTCGATCGCCTAAAGCGCCTCGAGGCAGAAATCCGCGACCAGATCCTCACCTTCAGCGCCTCGGACCGATTGACGCGCGATGAGCTACACGACAGGCATCTGTGATGCCGCAATTCCTCGACACCAACATCCTGCTTTACTGCATCAGTCGCAACAATCAAGAAGCACCGAAACAAATCCGCGCGATCGAGCTATTGGACAACCAAACCAACTGTCTTTCCATCCAGGTACTTCAGGAATTCTACGTCCAGGCAACCAGAGCGTCCCGCCCCGACCCCATCCCTCATCGACTGGCCACCGCACTCATAAACACATGGTCGCGCTTCCGCATCCAGGACATGACCATGCCCATCCTTCAGTCCGCGCTCCGCATTCGCGACGCCCACCGGATCTCATTCTCGGACAGCGCAGTCCTCGCCGCCGCTTTGGCTCTCGGCTGTGACCGCATCTACACCGAAGACTTGAACCACGGTCAGATGATCGAGAGCCTAACCATCATCAACCCCTTCCGCTAGCGCGTCAGCGGATCCTCTTCCCAGGGCGGCGTAGCCGCAATCAGCCGCGCCAGCTCCGGCTCCACCTTCGCGAGCTCCAGCTTCATCATCCAGGCAATCTCGCGATAGCTGAAGTGCCCCTTCACCCCGCTCCGCAGCTTCGAAATATACTCAATCTCGGCAAAATCCATCTTGAACAAAAACCGGCCATGAGCCCCAAACGGCAGCAAATACTGCGCCGCCGGCTGCGGCAAACCGGCATAAACCTTCATCACTTCTTCCATCGCCGCCACATAGGTCTCTCGAATCGGCCCCTCGGTAAACGCGCTGGGCACCCCATACCCCAAACCAAACGTATAAGCCTGCCGCAACTGCACACAGCGCCTGTGCCGGTGCAAATCCCGGTAAGCCCCGATATCCATCACGATGTCAAACACATACTGCCCACCGCGAAACTCCTTGAGCAAATCGTCAAAGCGAGACCGCGAACGCAGCGCCAGATCAATCACTTCATTCCGCACCGCCTCGCTCGCCCCCAGCGCCCACTCATACAAATCACGATAAGGCCGAGTAGTCACTGGATAGAGAAGCGAAGCCACGATATCCACCACAGCAGAAGCCGGCCGCACCAGATCCACCGTCTGCTCCCGCTGCGGCACCATCTCGTAAACCGGCAGATTCGCCGCCGCCCACGTGGCCAAATCCCGATGCGCCTCAGCCTGATGCTTGTCCGGGTCCACGTACTTAGCCAGCGTCGGCGCAACCGGCTCCCCCACGCTCTCATGCCACAAACAAGCCGGCGCAACAGCCACAGCCGCCGCAGCCTCCCCGGCCACCTCGCGAATCTCAGCAAACTCACTCGCCTTCAGCCGCCGAATCTGCTTCTCCAGCGTCCGGATGCTAGTCACCTGCCCCACATTCGTCGGAATCCCAAAGAACAAAACAAAGCGCGCAATATCAAAAGCCCGCGCCTTCAAATTCCGCTCATAAGCATCCGGTTTCATCTCGGCCGGCCGTGGCAAGCTCGAAGTCAGCTCTTCAAACTTGAGCGCATGCAGCCGCCCGTAAGCCTCAAGCAACGCCCGCCCCGCCGCCTCGTACCGCGCGGCCTCATCAGCCGAAAACTCTGGCGGCGTCACAAACCCAAGCTTCGAGAAATCCTGATACCGGGTACTCTTGGCCTGCCCATCCCAAAGCTGCTCGTCTTCAACTTCAGTGGCAGCGAGTTCCGAGATCCCCTCCCAGCAAAGCCCCAGATGCCCCAAATCGGCAATCGAAGCGTGGCCATACTGAAAGTAAAAGCTCTCGAGAAACTTCATCGAGTTATGAGTTTTCACCCATTCGAGAGACTCAAGAATCGAATCAGCACTGCGGCTGTACCGGGCCAGCGCATAAGCGCTTTTCTCGGCAGGCATCGGGGACATAGCTATGACACGTGACATCGCGTTAACCTCGTTATTGTCCCATGACCACAAAAATTAAGAGACTCCACCCCGACGCAAAACTCCCCGTCTACGCCCACGGCCCCGAAGAAGACGCCGGCATGGACCTCCGCAGCGTCGAAGAAGTCACCATCCACCCCCACCAGACCTACGCCGTAGCCACCGGCCTCTCGATCGAACTCCCCCCCGGCTACGAAGCCCAAATCCGCCCCCGTTCCGGCCTCGCCTTCAAGCACTCCATCACAATCCCCAACTCCCCCGGCACCATCGACCCCGCCTACCGCGGCGAAATCAAAGTCATCCTCCTAAACCTCGGCCAGCACCCCTTCGTAATCCAACCCGGAGACCGCATCGCCCAGATGGTGATCGCCAAGTACGAAGCAATCCAATGGGTCGAAGAAGAGCTATCAGACACCGCCAGAGGCGAAGGCGGCTTCGGCTCCAGCGGCGTCAAATAGCCACAATTGGTGATACATTGGATATACAGAGCACCTAACAAATCCAATGGTCAAGAAACTCACCAAACACGGCAACAGCTTGGCACTGGTCATTGATCGCCCCATTCTCGATCTGCTCAAGATCGACCCCGAAACACCGCTCGAAGTCACCACCGATGGCAAGCAGCTTTTGATAGCGCCAGTCAGCGACGAGGCCCGCAAAGCCCGCTTCGAGGCCGCTCAAGCGCAGGCCCACGCAAAGTACGCCAAGGCCTTCCGCAAGCTCGCCGAATAACCGCATATGGAACCGTTGTTCCTAACCCTGGCCGAAGTCTTGGAAATCCATGACCAGCAGATTCAGCTCTACGGCGGATCCAGCGGCATCCGCGACAACGACGGTCTTGAGTCCGCCGTTGCCACTCCCCAAGCCACCTTCGGCAGTGTTTATCTCCACGCCACCATCCCTGCCATGGCGGCCGCATACCTCTTTCACCTTTGCCAGAACCATGCCTTCATTGATGGAAACAAACGCGTGGGTGCAAACGCAGCGGTGACATTCCTATGGCTCAACGGATGGGAGCCCACCTTTGATGCCGATCAGATGATTAATCTCGTCCTGGGGGTAGCATCCGGCCAGATCGACAAGGCCGAGCTAACTGAGTTCTTCGAAGCCAACAGCCGCCCCAGCGAATCTTCTGCCTGAACTACTTCAACTCCCCAGCCAGCTTGCTAGCCAGCGGGCTCTGCTGCCCCGCGTATTTATTCCCAGGCTTCGACCGGTACGGCATCGACGACGGCGTCGACAACTCCTCAAACGTCATCGAACAAATCCGCATCCCCGGATACAACGCCACCGGCATGATCCCCAGATTCGACAACTCCAACGTCGCACGCCCACTCCAGCCCGGATCAAACAACCCCGCCGTCCCATGCACAATAATCCCGATCCGACCCAGACTCGACCTTCCCTCAAGCCGCCCCAGAATATCCGGCGCCAACTCCAGATGCTCCACCGTAATCGCCAGCGCAAACTCACGAGGCTGCAAAATAAACGCTTCCCCATCCGGCACCACAATCGTCCGCATCAGCTTCGAGATATCCACCTTATCCCGCAAGTCAATAAACGCGTGCTTGGAATGCTCAAAGATACTGAACTCATTCCCCAGTCGGAAGTCGACACTGCAACTCCCGATATGCTCCTCCGGCATAGCCGGATCCACTGAGATCTTGCCCGAAGCGAGCGCTTTGCGAATATCGACGTCTGATAAAACCATGTATTTTCCGTGTGCTTTAGCGATTGTAAACGAAAAGCCCGGCGCCATCAGCACCGGGCCTTCCCTTAAAAGATAAAAACGATTTGGTGGACGAGAAGGGGTTCGAACCCTCGACCCCCGCATTGCGAACGCGGTGCTCTCCCAACTGAGCTACTCGCCCAAACCATCTTTAGTTTACCCCTTCTTGGGGTCTAAAATCATCTCGATCTCTTTACGGCAATCCTTCAGGTGGCTCACCGTAGCTGCATCCTTCGCCGTCAGTGCCGCCGCAGCAAGACGCTGGCTCAACTGCTCCAGCATCACCCGCGCCGTTCCGCGAAAGTCCGTCTGCTGCCAGCCAGCCGTCATCATCGCGATCATCTCCGGGTTCCCGCGCCCGCCAAACCCGCCTGCGGCAGGTGCCGCCGGGCGCGTAAGCAGCGTCTTGATGTGGTCAATGTAGTTCCGCTGCAGTGCCCGCCGATAAAGATCGATCGACGTGCCGGGCTTGGCCACCTCACTGAACAACCCACCCTGCACATCAGTCATAAACTCGCGCAGCGTATAAGCATTCTTCGCGTCCAGCGCTTCACCATCGGTCAACAACTTGAACCGCATCGGCGACAGCAACGTCTCAAGCGTCTGCTTTTGCTGATTGATGATGATGTCGGCAGCCCCAAAATACTGGAACTGATTCAGCAACTCCGGCTTGATCAGATTCGTCGGCGGCACAAAGACCTGCTCCTGCAGGAACTTCACCGCTTCCTTCTGCTTCGCCTTCGGCACACGGGCAAACTGGTCACCACCACGCCCGGCCAGCGTGCGGCTCTCCACCACACCACCCACCATGCGCACTACCGATCCCAGCCAAAGCCGGCGCAAGCCCCAAACGTCCTGAAAAGTTTCCTTCAACAAATCGAAGTCCTCACCAGGCCGGGTCGTCGCCTTCACCAGCCAGCCATTGATCACCCGCTCCAGATTCTTGAAGCCCAGCGTCGTCGCCAACACCGGGTCATCCCCGATATTCTCGGTCTTCACCGTCGGGTCGATCATGGCCGGCCCATCCTCGCCACCAAAGCGCAAGAACGGCTCTACCAACTGGCGCGCCGCAATCTGGTCGAGCGCCGTCTTCTCATCATCCGGGTTCTTCGCACCAACCACAGGCTTGTAGCCCCACTCAATCGCAAACTTGTCATAGTCCGCAATGATCGGGATCAGCGCGCTCACATTGTCTTCCGGCTGCGCCACATAGTTGAAGCGTCCGTAAGCCATAATCGAGCCCACGCTGCCATGCGTCTTGGTAAACGCCGGGTCGCGCAACTGAGCAATCGAATAAGCCGAGCTCGCCTTATGGTTGTGCCGCAGCCCAATCGTATGCCCCACCTCATGCGAAGCGATGTAGAGCAGAATCTCGCCCATCAGCTTCTTGTCAAAGGGCAGCCGCCGCGCCGCGTCATTCTGCGCCGAACACATCGCAAAATACCAGGCCTGCGACAGCTTCAGCACGTCATGCCAAAGAATCAAGTGCGTACTGATAATCTCGCCACTACGAGGGTCGTGCACATGTGGCCCCATCGCATTCTCAACAGGCAAGGCCGCCCAGCGCACTACCGAATAGCGCACATCCTCGGCATCCCAGGTCGGGTCCTGCTCCTTCGTAGGCGCGTCCTTGGCGATAATCGCGTTCTTGAATCCAGCCTGTTCAAAGGCCACATTCCAGTCCTCGATTCCCTTCTTGATATAGGGCTTCCAAACATCGGGCACTTCACGCCCCACATAGAAGGTAATCGGCTTCACCGGCTCACTCAGAGCCGCATTCGGATTCTTCTTCTCTAAGCGGAACCGCGTAATAAAACCCTTCTGCTCCACACGATTTTCTTCGTTCGCGTACTCCTCAAACGGCTGCACAAAATAACCCACGCGCGGGTCAAAATTGCGCCCCATCATCGGCTTCTCCGGCAGCAGCACCATGCTGTAATGCACCATCACACTCAAGCTACGCAACCCACCCGGAATCACAGCCGGAGGCGGCGCATTGGGGCTAGCTGAAGGCAGCGGCGGCGCTCCAAAATTCCACGTCAAGGTCGAACGCACTTCGATGTTTTCCGGAAACGCCTTGATCTCATCGACAAAGCTCCGTGTCGGGTCCGCCGGCGGCACCATCGGCAGCCGCAAACTCGCAAGCAAACTCACCACAGACAGCTCCGGGATATCCGCCGAAAACATCGACGTTACGTCAATCACCGCGCTCTTGTCCTTACCCTCAGCTTCAACGTTAAAGGCCCGAATGATCGGTTGAAAATTCGATAGCGACACAGCAAGCTGCGTCCCGGCATCCCCGTTGGTAGCCCGCTTGGTCACCGGATTGATCTTGAGAAACACACGGTTCCCACGCCGCTCCCAGCGCACCATCCGCGTATTGCCAGGGCTGCCGCTATAGCCAACCCCAGGAGGCGCCTGCGCGATCTCGTTGTACATCAACATGTCGCGCCCGTAGAGCTTCTCCGGGATCTCGTAATACCACTTCTCGTCCAGCGTATGAACCTTGAACAACCCGTCCTTGGTCTTCGCTTTCGCAGTGATCACATCTTCATACTTCTTCGGGCCAGTCGCTGGCGGGCGCGCAATCGGCGGCGCACCTCCACCACGTCCATTAACAGGGGGCGTAGCCGGTGGCACAGGAGGTTCCTGCGACATCAGACCTACGGGTAAAAGCAGAACAGCCGTCGCCAGTAAGCGACGGCTGAGAAGCCGGTTCTTCAACATGTTCGAGAGACCTCTTTCGAGTTTTTAGTTATTCCTTAACTTCGTAGCGGAATTTTTGACTGGCGCTGTTCGCACCCTTCTTCGCCTTCACTTCAATCTGCCAGGCACCCACCATGATGAATTTCTGTTTCGATTCATACACACCGGGCTTCACCTGCTTGGCCGCTTCTTTGAATTCGCCGTGGTCCATTTCCACCATCGTCAAAATGGTTTCCACTTCAGCGCCAGCCACCGGCTGACCCTTGGCATCGACGATCTTTACCGTCAGCGGCGTATCGTAATTGGCCTTCACCTGCTTCGGCAATTCGTACTGAATCTTCCAGGCCGACTTGTCTTGCCCGAACAGGCCGAGCGAACACACCACGAGAGAAAGCAAAAAAATCCGCATGTTTCGATTCTATAACTTTTGCAGCCGGACGCTACCATTCGATGTCGTCACCCGGATCGGCCCACCGCCGGTCCCAACTTTGCCGTCCACACGAGTCTTCGAAATCGTGCCCGTCGACGACAGCTCATAATCATTCGTGATGCTCGAATTCGAAGTCGAAACTCGCAAATCCGCATTCACCTTCGCGGGCAACCGCAACGTCACCGAAGAGTTGCTCGTATCGACATCCACCGACTGCCCCTTGTAATCCGGCAAGCTCAAATCAATCGAACCATTCGAACTATCCGCCTTCACCGGCCGGCCCTCAGCCAGCTTCTCGACACGCGCCTTGATGCTCGAATTAGAAGTCGAGGCCTCAAAGCCGCCCTCCAGGCCATCTACCGTGATAGAACCATTCGAAGTCCGCCCCACAAAGTCCCCATGCACGCCCGCCACATCAATGCTCGCGTTCGAGGTCTTGGCATCAAGCTTACCTTCGAGGCTCCTCACCTTCACCGACCCATTCGAGCTCTGCAACCGAGCATTCCCAACAATGTTGTCCACCCGAATCGACCCGTTCGAAGAAACAATACCCTCCAGCATCATTTTCTTCGGTACCCGCAAAATATACTTCGCCCCGCAATTCCCGCGCCGCCCCTCAGGCCGAATCGTCCGCAGCCGCAACACATTCCCCTGCAAATCCCCTTCCACCTTCACCGCCCGCATCAACTCCTCAGTGCCGCCATACTTGATCCCGTTGACATCAATCTCGTCCTTCTCCCAGGACGCAATCTCGATGCTGCCGTTAAAGTTATCGATGGCCAAAGTCCCGCCCGGCTTCATCGGATAACTCAGATGAAAGTCCTCTTTGAACTTGTCAGACGAGCCCCAGGAGCTCATATCTTCAATGTCGCAACCGGTCAAAAGCAGCGCGACGGGCGCAAGTGAAAAGAGGATTCGGCGTGTCATGTCAGAAACCACTACGCACCATCCGCAAGAAAGTTTCATCAAAGTTGCCCAGCTACCGAATCCAGATCCCGGCCCCGCTGGACGACCGGGCAATCCCAAGAATGATTTCCACTGGCCATCGGCCTGACGGCAGACCCGTTGGCACGCGTAGATTGAACTGCGCCGCGCCATTCACCAAACCCGGTGCCGCCCCGGCGTAAAGGACTTCACTGGCAGCAAAGCCGATTCGCGCGGTCACCAATTCCAGCGGCCGCGCCAGAGCGCCCGGCCCGCTAACGGGCGCAATCTCCCCCGTCACAGAGGCAGGCAAGGTCCGTCCAATTCCTGTTCCATAAAGCACCACGATGCTGCCCGCCGCCGCCGGATTCTGTTCACTGTTCAGGCTCCCATCCTGATTGAATGCCGCCAACGAACCAGATCCCGAGGCGTCCAGCGTGAAGATCTCCACCGCGCCGGCCCGCACCTCCGAACTAAGACCCATGGCCGCCGACACAGCAGGACGCACCTCAATCGTTGCAACTTCTCCCGGCTCGGCACCCTCATAAGGCACAATCGCGTTAATTTGCCCATCGCTGACATAAAGCAGCGGCGCGCGCACCTGATTCACGTACACGCTCGCCCCGGCCGAGCCAAATCCCGCACCGAGTAGCGTTATGATCTGTCCGGGCGCAATCGCCGTGGCTACAACTCTGGTCGCACCACCTGTCACGCAGGCAAGCTTCGGCGCGGTGGGCTTGTCGAATCGGATCTGGTGTATTGCCAGCGACGCGAAATCAATCCCGGTAATGATCTGCCCACCACCGGTAGCGGGCACCGAAAGCGATCTCACTTCCACTGGCAGGTAGGTCGAGAACAGCGGATCACCCGCGGCGCTATACCGCTGCAGCACTACCGAGTTCGTCTGAGCGCCCGCGCAGGTGGCACGCAATAGAGCATCTTCGGTTGTCGGCACCGTGGCCATCGTCGTGTTGAGCAGCAGCAAAATGTCCCCGCTCGCCTCACGCACAATCGAGGTCACCGCTGTCGCTCTATGAGCCACCTCAGTGCGCCACAACTCCCGTTGGCCTGCCGCATCGACCTTGCTCAGGTACACCACTCGGTCCGGGTTGGATGACGCGCCCTGGCTCCAGGCCACAAGTGTGTTGCCATTCTGCAGCCGCAGAAGGCTTTGCAAATTGCTTTGTGCCTGAAATCCAAGTCCAAACGTGTACTTGCGCTCGCCAAGCCCTGGCTCCAGTCTCGCCAGTGCCCCGGCACGGCTGTCCCAAAATGTGACTTCACCATTCTCAGCGAGGCTCCCCCGCAAAATATATCCGACAGGCGTCTCGCTCCGCGCAAGCGTGCGGCTAAGAGAAGGGTCAAGCAGCGCAAGCGACTCCCCATTGACTGCGATCAATACCTGGTTAGCGGCGGATACCGCGGACACTGCCTCAGCCGTATTCGGCAAACCGTAAAATGTGCTGTACAGCAAGTTGCCGTTTGCCCCGTCAATGCGGGATACAAAGCCGTCTCCAAGTGGCGGCACAGCAAAAATCTGCCGGGGCCCGACCGGTCCCGCATTCGTCGGCTGGACGGCATTGGCCGTCGCCGGGAAGTCTGCCGAATCGCTGGAACCAGTAACCAGCAAATCGCCATTGTCCGCCATCGATAACGCATAGGGCTGGTCGTGATAAGTACCAGCAAGCCGGGTCAGAAACACCGGCTCCCCAGATGCTAGAAACCGCGCAACCCACACATCGGTGCACCAGATTACCCGTCCGCCTGTCGTTGTCGAACAACGCGTGTTCGACTCCTCTGTACCAGCCAGATAGTCGCTGCCATTGCCTGCTGCGCTGAAGCGTAGACTCGATATCCCACTCGGCTGAAGGTCAAGCCTTGCGGTGAGATAGAGGGGTAGCGTCTTGTTGTACTCGCCGGGTTGAATCGAAAGTCGCCCGGAGGAAAGCACTCGAAACTGAGCTGCGATCACCACTTTTTGCCCACCCTGCATCTGGTAAGCCGAGGCAGCCGTCAACCGGATCGCCCCAAAGCCCTGCGTCAGATCTGCGACGTCATTCGCAAGCCTGACCTGCGTGTTTGCATCCACCTCCAGATAGTGCGCCTCGGGCTGGTTGCCCGGCGCAATTGTTGCTGTCATATCAACGCCTCGTACGTCGCGCCGGGCACTAAACTCAAGATCCACTCCCGGCCGAACCGACTGATACTGCACCGACTGCCAGATTCCGATCCCGCGTCTCCAGGATGAGGAACTTCCGGAGAATTCATTCAACGTAAAGCGCGCGGCAGCCCCCTCCCGGCGGGCCGGCATGCCTTCGCCGAATCGGAACCGGATCGGATTGATTCCTAACCCCGGTGCGAGTAAAAAAGCGTTACCAGTCAATCGTGGCCCCAGATTAAAACCACGGATCCAATAAATCGTTTCTGTGTCGGATTGACTCGTGCTTCGCTCGAAAAACACAAAATTCGAACTTAAGTCCACACTTTCAACAGTTGCCGACAGACAAGAGAATGCAATAACCACAAGCAGATACAGGGCTTTGTACAATCGCATGCCAACTTATCAGCAATCCGAGCGCCAAATCCCGTGCACCGGTTCACGAAAGTAGCTATCCTGATTGACACTTCCTATGCGACTTCTCTATTTTTTGCTGGTATTTTGTCTGCCCCTCGTCGCGCAAATCCACCCTCTCGATAGCCTCACCACCTCCGAATTCTGGGCCGTTTACGAAACCCTCCAGAAATCCGGTCAGGCCGACGCGGACACCGTTTTCTCCAGCGTCCTCCTCCATCCCCCATCGAAACAGGCCATCCTCACCAACCAACCCGTCCCCCGTCAGGCCGACGTCATCCTGCGTAAAGGCAACAAGACAATCGCCGCAACCGTAAACATCACCACCAAAACCATCACCTCCAGTCAGGAACTCAAGGACGCCCAGGCCCCCTTCACAGGCAGCGAACTCTTCTCTGCAGACGGCCCCATCAAGAAAGACCCCCGCGTCATAGAAGCCCTCAAAAAGCGCGGCCTCACAGACCTCCGCACCGTCCAGTGCCTCGCCCTCCCCGTCGCCTACCGCAGCACCCCAGAGCAAGCCACCCAGCGCATCGGCTTCGGTTCTTGCTCCAAAACCAACGGAACCCTCCACACCTGGGGCCGCTCCATCGAAGGCCTCACCATCCAGATGGATATGGTGACCAACAAAATCCTCAAGGTCATCGACACAGAAGTCGCCCCCGTCCCCACAGCCGACAACAACTACGAAGAGATCCCCGAAGTCCCCCGCCCGCACACCACACCCATCAGCACCTCGCAACCCATGGGCCCCGGCTACAAAATCGACAAGGGCGAAATCTCCTGGCAGAACTGGCAATTCCGCATGCGGCTAGACCAGCGCGTCGGCACCGTCCTCAACTTGGTGAAGGTGATCGACAAAGGCAAGCCACGCTCGGTCATGTACGAAGGCCACGTCAGCGAACTCTTCGTCCCCTACATGGACCCCGCCAACGGCTGGAACAACCGAGCCTTCATCGACGCCGGCCAATTCTACGCGACAAGCCCCTTCATCAAGCCGCTCAAGATCGGCCTCGATTGCCCCGCCCACGCCACCTACTTTGACGCCCTCTTCTCCACAGACTCCGGCTCGCCCAAGCTCCACACCAATATGGCCTGCCTCTTCGAGCGCAGCCTCGACACCCCAGCCTGGCGTCACGGCGAAGACGGCCAAATCTACGGCCGCCCCAACCGGCAGCTCATCCTCCGCACCGCCGCCGTAATCGGCAACTACGACTACATCATGGACTGGCGCTTCGACCCCGACGGCACCATTGAAGTAGCCGTAGGAGCCACAGGCGTAATCGAAACCAAAGCCACCGCCCAGAAGCTCCCGCCAGACCACAGCCACAACGCAACCGACACCGGCCAATACGTAGCAGAGCATACAGTTGGAGTCAACCACGACCACTACTTCAGCTACCGTCTCGACATGGACGTAGACGGCGCCAGCAACTCCTTCATGCTCCACAAGATGGTCCCGAAAAGGATTGAGAACGACCCGATGCGCAAATCCATCTGGGTCACCCAGCCAACAATGGCGGCAACAGAAAAAGAAGCAATCCTCGACATCGATCTAGCCAAGCCCTCAATGTGGATGTTCATGAACCCGGCAGTAAAAGGCCCCCTCAGCTACCCCACCGCCTACGAGATCATGCCAGGAGCAACAGCAAAGTCGCTAATGTCCCCGGACGACCCGACCCAGCAAATCGGCTCTTTCTCCGAGCACCAATTCTACGTAACCCCATACAACGCAAACGAGCGCTACGCGAGCGGAGTATACGTAACCAGCTCCCCAGCAAAAGACGGCCTAACGGACTGGGTAAAGGCAAACCGCTCAATCGCAAACACCGACATCGTAGGCTGGTACACCCTGGGCTTCCACCACATCACCAGAGCCGAAGACTGGCCAGTAATGCCAGCAATGTGGCACAGCTTCCTGATCCGCCCTTTCCACTTCTTCGACAAGAATCCGGTCCTCGACTTGCCGAAGAGCCTCAACACGAAGCCCTAATCCAGCAGCGCCTCCCCAACCTCAACCTCGATCATCCGCACCACCGGTGGTCGAGTAGAACAAGGCGGTTCATAGCAGAGTTCGAGAGCCTCACGCAGATTCTCCAAAGCTTCCTCCTCTGTCTCGCCCTGACTGGCAACTTCCACTTCAAGGCATTGCGAAACAAACAAGTTTCCCTCGCGCCAAACCTTAGTTGTAAGCCATGGCCTCAAATCCTCAATTGTTCTATGACCAGAATCCATAGCTCAATCTCCCGCGATCACTGTTCTCAACGCAAACCACATCCCACAAGTCACAAAAGTGCAAATCAAAGACTTCCCAGAACCTCTACGTCCAACCCTCGATAGGCTCGAAATCCCTGGTCAAACGTAACTAACCGCCGCCCAGCCGCCATTGCAAATGCTGCCAGGAAGGCGTCAGACCATACCTTGGGAGAATACTTGATCTTCATCGTAAACTCGCGCAAGCGTTGATCCAGATCCGGAGGGTCAGAAAGCAACACCATACGCCGATCTTCAAACAATACGTCCATCACGGCCCAAGCCGCCCTCCCATCGCAAACATCGACCCCCATCACTGCTGGATTGTTCAGTAATCGAAGCACCGCGACCTGCGTGCTTCTGGTTATGCCCACTTCAGCTCGTTCTGTTCGGGCTGCCATCCAATCTTTGGCATGTTTGTGGTGAGCTTGACGATCGTGAACCAGGTTCAAAATGAAGTTAGCGTCGCACAGGCTGTACAAACCGACTCACCTCTTCTTCATCCATAGCCTCTTGAGCCCGCTTCAATTGATCTAGCGTGATCGTCTTCCCTCCAGGCTTACTCTTGATAATCGGAAACTCGACTTTGCGTAGCGGCCCGGTCTTGCCCGCCATCACGAGCCGCAGACTCTCCACCACCAACTGAGTCACCGGCTTCCCCTCCAGCGCCGCCTTCGCCTTCACCGCTCGATACAACTCATCCGGAATCTCAAGTGTCGTCTTCATAAACCCAGATTACCAGATTTCCAGAAAACCAGATCCACCCAAGCGATCAGCCGAGCATCGGGCTGATTCAGTGCAAGTCGAAGACCGAAGTCGTAGTGGAATACGCCCTTCGCAGCACGACATCTCCGATGGACATCTCAGAGTTCACCCACCTGTTGAAGTGGCCGGAAGAATTCAAAGGCAGCTTGCCGACCATCGAAGAACTGGAATCCGAACTTGGAAACACCTGAAGTGACAGAATCGAGTTGCTGCTGAGCGATTGTTTTTGCAATGATTGACAGCGGGCATCAATGGATCCAAACCAGTTGGAGAAGCCCACCGAGCAATTAATGTTTGAGCAACTATTAGCTGCAATTGATGAAGCAGCGACCGAGAGTTATCGTAAACTCACTCAATAAATCCTTAAGCGCTTGCGCCGTCTCCGGCGCGAAATAGGATGGAAATGGACACTGTCCCTAGCAGCAACCGCCCTCTTCCGCTTTTCAAAAGCTAATTTGGACACGAGTGCCGACTAACAGTACACCAAGTAAGACGAGCGGAGTCATTTGACCCGCACAACCGTATTACAATCAGGCTCATGGCTCCGGATCGACACAGTATTTTTTCGCGGCTATTGCTGCTTCTCTTTCTACTGCCTTGCGCTGAGGCCTATGGACAAAGAACCATTACGACTTTTGCCGGCGGCGAATGGAAGCTTTATGGAGAGGCTGGCCCCGCGACTGCAGTACCTTTAGGAAGTTTTCTTGGAATTACTTCTGATCCCAAGAGCAACCGGATCGTTATAGGAGATAGTGGCAATCGCGCCATCTTAGATATCAATGCCAATGGGATCCTTAGTATTTTGGGTGGCCTCGGCACAACATCCTCTGCACCAGATGGTACCCCCGCAAGGTCAGCGCTTTTCACTGGCCCCGTAGTTGTTTTTGACCCAGAAGGGCGGATACTGTTTGCTGAGAACGATCGAATCCGCGCGATTGATACGGATGGTCGGATTCAGACCATCACGAATGCCGGTGGTATCCCAATACAGACGCTAACGTTTGATAAACAGGGAAAACTCTATCTATCAAACGGCCGATCCATCGCACGCTTAACGAATGCTGGCAATTGGGAGTTTCTGGTTGGGCCAGGGAACGTGCCTAATGCGCCAGATGGCTCACTTGCCACTTCTCTTTTGAGCGAAACCATTTCTGGTCCAACGTTTGATGCAGAGGGGAGAATTGTATTCTCTGACGTCACAGCGTGCCGTATCCGCCGCGTCAATGCGGATGGCAGATTAGAGACAATTGCCGGCACAGATCGATGCGCCAGTTCGCCGGACGGATCTGTAGCGCGTACCAGTCCGCTGTCACTCAATTGGTCCAGACCTCGCTTTCTCGGTGACGGGAGGCTTGCCATCAGCGACAGCGGCAGGATCCGCCTCGTCACAACGGGCGGGCTCTTGACGTCCTTAACGGGTCCCCCTGCGACGGGGTTTTCGCCGTTAGTTTCAACGCCCTTCTTTGACGTCCGCACGATGGATGTTACGTCGGCCGGCGAGCTTGTGTTTGAAGATCTCATTACCCAGCGAGTGATGGGGATAAGCCTCGGCGGAATTCTCCGGCATATAGCTGGCAACGGCTGCTTCCAGCCACCTGCACCGCGACCTACATCAGCCTTGGAGATGTATTTCAATGGTGGGCCTTCTCTCAGCTCTGACGGCCGTGGGGGCCTATTCGCGTCAACCATCGATCCGAGATCAGTCTTTCGCATTCGAGCGGATGGTATCTCGCAGCTTACCTACGGACAAACTGCTTCTGCCTGCAAGGCCTTCGGCTCCGTCCCAGTCATTCCCAGCGCAGGACCGGGATCAGGCTTCACACAGGTGGACGAGGTTGGAAATACTTATCTAATGGATGTGAACGGCGTCTCCATCTTTCGAATCAACCCCGATGCCCCTCCTACGCTGATCGCCGGCGCCCGGCCTACGCCATCCACTTCCGGCATCACTTTTAGTGGTGAAGGGATACTGGCAACCGAGGCCATCATGAGAGCGGCTCCCCAGTTTTGGCGGTCCGCCCAGGGTGAGATTTGGATTGCGGATGCCCAAAATGAGCGGGTCAGGAAAATTGATCGCTCCGGCAGGATACGGACTGTAGCGGGAACCGGTACAGCGGGATTTTCGGGCGACAACGGGCCAGCTACGCTCGCAAAGTTGAACAGACCTAGCGCAGTCGCCGGAGATGGGCTGGGCAATGTCTACATAGCCGATACCAACAATCATGTCGTGCGGCGCATTAATGCCGACGGGACTATCGTGACGATCGCTGGAACCGGCCGTCGCGGAGGCAACGGTGATGGGGGCCAAGCGGTTTTGGCAGAACTGGATTCGCCACAGGGTCTTTGGATAGACATACGGCGCAACGAAATCTATATCGCCGGAGAAAACCGAGTGCGGCGCATCAATGCTGACGGCACAATCGAAGCCATCGCAGGCACTGGCATCCCTGGATATTCAGGCGACGGAACTCCGGCAACACTCGCGCGGCTAAATAATCCTCGGACCATGTTTGTAGACGAGGCCGACGTTCTTTACATTGGCGACACGGGCAACCGTCGCATCCGCCGGGTGCAACTGGACCAGCCAGCGTTGACTGGTGCGGAGTGCGAGGTCTCTGTCTCACGCGAAACCATACAGACATCCAGCATTGAATCGAACGGACAATTTCTCCTGTTAGCCAAGGGCGGCTGCCAGGTGAGCGGAGCGTCGAATTCCTCGTGGCTTCGGATTGTATCAGGGCAGAATGGTGCCGGCAGCCGCGCTGTTGTCTATGAGGTTGGCCAAAATAACAGTGGCTCGCCACGCACCGGTGTGCTTCGATTCGCAAATCGATCAATCTTGGTGTTTCAGGCGGCCAATCCTGCGTTGAGGGTCGAGCCAGCATCTATCCAGGCCACCGGCATTGCCGGCAGGAATCTCGGCACCCGCACCTTACGCGTACGACTGGCCGCAGTTGGCGGCCCACTGAGAATTACCCTCGCCAATACGACAGATCGCGAGCAGTGGCTGCAGTTGCCAGCCAACACCGGCGTAGTTTCGGCGACTGCCCCTCTGGACATTTTGATTCAGATGGACACCACGTCATTGACGGCCGGTACCTACCGCGGTCAGATTGAGATTTATGCTGAGTCTACCGGCGAATCCGTAAAAGTCCCTGTCACGATTGCATTATCCGCACGGGCACAGCTAATGAGGTCCGCCCACGAGGCGCTGAGCTTTCGTTCTCCCCAGGGCAGCAGCCCCGCCCCTCAGTCTTTTCCTTTAGCCAACCATGGGACTGGTGTGTTGAACTGGACGACGGCCACTGTCACAACAAGCGGAGGTCGATGGCTCAGTGTGACTCCTGCCAGCGGCTCTCTTGCGGCTGGAGAATCTACGAGGGTCGCGGCGACAGTGAACCCGATAGGCTTGGCCGCAGGCGATTACTATGGCCAGATCGAGCTTAAAGATGTAGGCAACAATATCGTAAAGCAAATGACCGTCGGCTTTTCGGTGTCAGCGGGTTCAAACCCATCCCCGCTCAGCGTCGACCGGGCTCAGATCTTGTTCCAGGGGGCACCTGCGGCCGCTCCCCCCACCGCTCAGAATATTGAACTGTTCAATGGGGGCACTTCCCCTGTTAACTACTCAGCCACCGCAGACTTCCGCAGTACGGATGCCTGGTTTACAATCTCGCCAGCTACAGGATCCGTAGCACCAGGGCAGCGTGCGACCATCACGCTAACCCCAAATCCAGGCGGCCGAACCGCCGGGCTATTCTCAGGAGACCTGATAATCAATTCGCCGGCTTTGAGCAACGCAATCCGACTGAATGCGCAGCTCCTTCTGGTGGCCGGGCTGACAACTGCGGGCGTTGCGCCGCCCGGATGCAGACCTTCTCGATTGCTGCCGATAATCGAGGCACCCGCTCCTCAATTCTGGACCCAGAGCGGATGGGCACTGCCGATTCGGGCGAGGCTGTTCGATGACTGCGGAGCCGCTGTTACCGAGGGAGAAATGCTTGCGAGCCTTACCGGCAGCGGCACTGTCATCCCGTTGAGTCACTTCGGAGCAGGACTTTGGACGGCCACCTCGACACTCCGGGAGACACCCGCAGGTCCCGCAACCCTGAGCCTGCGAGCGATTAGATTCTCGAACCTGGCTCATTCCGGAACAACTGCGGTTGACGGTGTTATAGCTAAACCTCTCGTGAATGCGCCGACAATTGGCCAAAACGCTGTGCTAAATGCGGCCAGCTTTGAGCGCGGTGGACCGCTTTCTGCGGGTGTGATGGCATCGGTCTTCGGAACGCAATTGAGTAAATCGTTTGTGCAGGCATCCTCGATTCCGCTACCAATTCGCCTTGACGAGTCTTCTGCGACCGTCTCAGGGTTGACGGCACCGCTCTACGTTGTAAGTTCAGGACAAGTGAATCTGCAGATACCGTTTGAACTCGCCACCGACACCGATCATTGGCTGGTGATCCGCAACGGGAACGCACTCTCGGTTCCGCAACCCTTCGTGGTGGCCGCAGCCTCCCCCGCCGTCTTCACTGTAGATGGAAGTGGTGGGGGGCAAGCCAGCGCATATGGCTTTGTGACAGGCGAGCCCGTAATTGTTGCGGGGCTTGGCGGCGCTCGCGCAAGCGACACACTGGTTGCGTTTGCAGTTGGCCTCGGTCCGGTGTCTCCAGCCGTCGCATCCGGCCAGGCTTCTCCCACTTCCGCCGCAACCTTGATCTCCCCTTTGAAGTTAACAATAGCCGGTCGTCCAGCTGAAGTACTTTTTGCGGGGCTAGCGCCGGGTTTTGTTGGACTCTATCAGATCAACTTCAAAATGCCCGACGGGCTGCCTCCTGCCTCTACCGTGCCACTGGAACTGGAAGTGAGTGGCGTGCGGTCTCCTGTCACATTTATCGCGACCGCAGAATTGCGCTAAGACCTGGATTACCGGCTGGCCTCTTAATGGCGCCGAGCTTCCTCAATGCTTAGGCATCATTACTCTGCTCAAATCCGCCTAGACCGCTTTTAAACATGCGTCCAGCAGTCATATCAATACGGGGCAAAGCTGCTATCGTCATTTACTTAGACCAAGCCTAGACAATCGCCTGAGTGCTTAGATTCCTGAAATTTCAGCCTGGGACGAATCCACCCGCCCCTCCAAGCAGCCACTACGCCAAACCCCGTTCGCAAGCATATTCCAATAAATTCCAACCAGAATCAACAAGATACAAAAATCACGATTCGTTTCAGCCTGCGCGACTGATAACTTCTCAATCGGAGGGCTCATGTGCACCTCCTCTCCACTTCCAATTGACAAAAGATAGGGTCCGACCTCGCAACTCAAGCCCGAATCGAAACGTCGCGACATCGTTGAAATCCGTCCACCGGCCACACGTCCAATCAAAGGCAAGCAATCGAAGAAAACGGAACAAACGAACCCATCTCAACCACCTACTCGCGAGGCTGCGCAAGCTGCATATCACCCAAACCAGCCACATCACGCTATCCTGATTCAAAACAAAGTGAAGAAACTTTTAGCTCTCAACCGAGGCGAAATCGCCATCCGTATCTTCCGCGCCGCCAACGAACTCGGCCTCCGCACCGTTGCCGTCTACTCCAAAGAAGACCGCCTCAGCCTCCACCGTTTCAAAGCCGACGAAGCCTACCAGATCGGCGAAAATAAAGGCCCGGTCGAAGCCTATCTCGACACCGAAGGCATCGTCACCCTCGCTGCCGCCAACGGCGTAGACTTCATCCACCCTGGCTACGGCTTCCTCTCCGAGAACCCCAATCTCCCCCGCGCCTGCGCCAAAGCCGGCATCACCTTCGTCGGCCCCAGCGCCACCATGCTCGATGCCCTAGGCGACAAAACCGCCGCCCGCACCCTCGCTGAAAAAGCCAAAATCCCCGTAGTCCCCGGCACCCCCGAAGCCCTCACCAAAACCCAGGACGTCGTACGCGCCGCCAAGTCCATCGGCTTCCCCCTCATCGTCAAAGCTGCCTTCGGTGGCGGCGGCCGAGGCATGCGCGTCGTCAACAACGCCGAAGAATTCAAAGGCAAACTCGAAGAAGCCCGTCGCGAAGCCGGTGCCGCCTTCGGCAACGATGCCGTCTTCCTCGAACGCTTCATCCGCCGCGCCAAGCACATCGAAATTCAGATCATCGCCGACAAACACGGCAACGTCGTCCACCTCCACGAGCGCGATTGCAGCGTCCAGCGCCGCCATCAGAAAGTCGTCGAAGTCGCACCGGCCGTCCACCTCTCAGAGAAGATCCGCAAAGAACTCGCCGAAGCAGCTGTAGCCCTCGCCAAAGTAGCCAACTACGAAAACGCCGGCACCGTCGAGTTCCTCGTCGACGTAGACAAAGAAGAGTGGTTCTTCATCGAAGTCAACCCGCGCGTCCAGGTCGAACACACCGTAACTGAGATGGTCACCGGTATCGACATCGTCCGCACCCAGATCCAGGTCGCCATGGGCCACAAGCTCCACGGCCCCGAAATCAACCTGCCGCAACAAGCCGACATCAAGGTCAACGGCTTTGCCCTGCAGTGCCGCGTCACCACAGAAGACCCCACCCAGAACTTCACCCCAGACTACGGCCGCATCCACACCTATCGTTCCCCCGCTGGCTTCGGCATCCGTCTCGACGGCGCATCGGCCTACGGCGGCGCTGTCATCACCCCCTTCTACGATTCGCTCCTGGTCAAGACCACCAGCTGGGGCCGCGACTTCAACGAAGCCTGCCAGCGCATGGACCGCGCCCTCCGCGAATTCCGCATCCGCGGCGTCAAAACCAACATCCCCTTCCTCGAAAACGTCATCAACAACGACACCTTCCAGAAGGGCGACGTCACCACCCGCTTCCTCGAAGAAACCCCCGCCCTCTTCAAATTCATCGCCCGTCGGGACCGCGCCACCAAACTCCTAACCTACCTGGGCGAAACCATCGTCAACGGCAACCCCGAAGTCGCAGGCAAACCCAAACCCGCCACCTTCCGCAAGCCCAAGGTCGAAGCCTATCTCGACTACGCCCCGCCCAAAGGCACCAGACAACTCCTCGACGAACTCGGCCCCGAGAAGTTCGCCCAGTGGACCCGCGATCAGAAGCGCCTCCTCATCACCGACACCACCTTCCGCGACGCCCATCAATCCCTGATGGCTACCCGCATGCGCACCTACGACATGATGGCCGTCGCCAACTTCGTCGCCCACCGTCTCTCCGGCCTCTACTCGCTTGAGATGTGGGGCGGCGCCACCTTCGACGTCTCGATGCGCTTCCTCCTCGAAGACCCCTGGCAGCGCCTCCGTCGCCTGCGTGAAGCCATCCCCAACATCTGCTTCCAGATGCTCCTCCGCGCCTCCAACGCCGTCGGCTACACGGCCTACCCCGACAACGTAGTCCGCGAATTCATCATCGAATCCGCCGCCCAAGGCATCGACATCTTCCGCGTCTTCGACTCCCTCAACTACCTTCCCAACATGAAGGTCGCCATGGCCGCCGTCCGCAAGACCAACCGCATCTGCGAAGCCGCCATCTGCTACACCGGCGACATCCTCGACCCCAAGCGCACCAAGTACTCTCTCAACTACTACGTCCGCATGGCCAAAGAGTTGGAGAAGATGGGAGCCCACGTCCTTGCCATCAAGGACATGGCCGGTCTCGCCAAGCCCTACGCCACAGAGATCCTCGTCAAGGCCCTCAAAGAAGAAATCGGGCTTCCGATCCACTTCCACACTCATGACTCAAGCGGCCTCAACGGTGCCTCGATCCTCAAGGCCTCAGACGCAAAGGTAGACGTAGCCGACGCAGCCGTTGCCTCGATGTCCGGCTCCACAAGCCAGCCAAATCTCAACAGCATCGTCGCATCGCTAGCGAACACCAAGCGAGACACCGGCCTCGACAGCCAAACCCTCCTCGAATACTCCGAATACTGGGAAGCCGTCCGCCACAATTACAGCGGCTTCGATTCCAGCCCCCGCCACGGCCTCGCCGATCTCTACATCCACGAGATGCCCGGCGGCCAGTACACCAACCTTCGAGAACAAGCCGAATCGATGGGCCTAGGCACCCGCTGGCCCGAAGTCGCCAGGATGTACGCCGACGTCAACGCCGCCTTCGGCGACATCGTCAAAGTAACTCCATCCAGCAAAGTAGTCGGCGACCTCGCCCTCTACCTCATCAGCCGGGGCATGAGCATTGAGGAATTCACCAACCTCAAGCCAGACCACACCCTAACCCTTCCCAACTCAGTAATCGATATGTTCGAAGGCTCCCTCGGCATCCCCGAAGGCGGCTGGCCAACGAAGATCTCAAAGATCATCCTGCAGGCACGCAAGGCAAAGAAAGCCAAGCTCCCGCCAGCAGACCTAACCAACACCAAGCTCAACAGAACCGACCTGATGAGCTACCTCATGTACCCCGACGTCTTCAACAAGTTCGCCAAAGTCCGCGACACTTACGACAACGTCGAAGTCCTCCCCTCACCGCAATTCTTCTACGGCATGACCAAGGGCGAAGAGATCAGCTTCGACCTCGAACCCGGCAAAACGCTAATCGTAAAGTTCCTGACGCTAAGCGAACCCCACCCCGACGGCAGCCGCACAGTCTTCTTTGAACTCAACGGACAACCCAGAGAAGTCCAGGTAAAGGACAAGTCGCTCAAGGCCACAACAGCCCAGCGCCCCAAGGCCGACCCGGCAAACCCCAACCACATCGCCGCCCCAATCCCGGGAGCCATAACCAGCGTCCACGCTCAGGTTGGCCAGGCCGTAAAGAAGGGCGAACGCCTCCTCGTCATGGAAGCAATGAAGATGCAAACCACCGTCAACGCCCCAGCAGACGGCAAGGTAAAAGACATCCTCGTCAAACCCGGCGAAACCGTCGAACCCAAAGACTTACTAGTAGTCCTCGAGTAATCGGAAGGGCAGCGCAATTCAGTCCGAGTTGCGCCGCCCCAAACCCCAAGACTTGATCGATGAATCTGGCAATCGCGAGTAATCCCTCACAAATTAGCCAGCTCACGAATTCACCGATGGCTGAGAGAACAAACTCCATTAAGCCTCAAACACAACCCGCGGCCCATAAACATCCCGCACCTTCAACCGCACGCCGCAGCTCTTCAACTCAAACTCGTCCTCAGGATCCTGAAATATCGAGGTCTTCCAAATCTCGTCACCAGTTGCACGCTCATGTAATTTGACGCCATACTGATCGGCAGAAACCAAAAGGTACTCCCGAACACTTTTCAGCGAAGTATAGGCATGAAATTTCACCATTTCATCCTTCATGGAAGTGCTCGGCGAAAGCACCTCAACCACGACGCTTGGATTGATAAGGCATCCAATTCCACGTTTTTCCACCCAATCGGCTTTTCCACAAACCACACTCAGGTCGGCAAAGAAATATGCCGATCTGGCCGCAACAAAAATAGCCTGATTCGGGCTCAGCGCGAAACAATCAGTCCCATCAAGCTTTTTGAAAATTTCACCAAATAGATTGGATTCAATCAAACTATGGATAGGAGTGGATCCAGCCAGCCCCTCAACAACCCCATCCCAATACTCCAGCCGCTCCCCACTCGCCTCAAGCAGTTCGAAGTATTCCTCTTCACTCATCCGGCGCTTTGTAACAACAGGGATCATCACCCACCATCATTAACGATTCCCTTCGCCCGCCGCAACAAAGGGTTACGTTCGAGTCGCATCCAGAAGCATCTCGACTCTGGCCTCAGCCGCCACCGCTTCCCCATGGACAATAGCTGGCTGAAACTCCCACTGCTCCAGTGCTTTCATCGCGCACTCTTCCAGCTCAGCGTACTCGGAAGAGATCACGCGGATCTCCTCCGCGCGTCCGCTAGCATTAACGACAAGGCTCATCACCACTTTCCCCTTCAGCCCTTTCGCAATCGCCTCATGCGCGTACACGGGCAACACCCTGCTCAATGTTCTGGGAGCGCTAGTTCTGAGCAAGGAGCCTCCCCTACTGCACCATCCGCTTCACCTTCGCCAGCGCCTGCTTCGCCATCGTATAGTCCGGCTCAATATCAATCGCCTGCTGAAAACAATCTCCAGCCATCCGGTACATATCCTTCACCACATAAGCTCGACCCAGGTTGTACCAGGGGTAATGATAGCTGTCGTAGCGAACACTCTTCGTAGCCTTCTCCAGCCACGGAATCGCATCGTCCACTTGCCCCTTCTCAATCAGGTACGCGCCAATATCGTTGTACGGGTTGCCAAAGGTCGGATCGATCTCAATGGCATGCTTGCATTCAACGATTGCATCGTCGAGTCGCCCCTGAAAGCGATACGCCCAGCCGAGGAAGGTATAGGCTTCCGCAGTCGGGTGAAGATGTATCGATTTCTTGTAGAGGTCCATCGCTAAATCTAATTCTCCATTCATCTGCATTTGGTATGCATCCTGGAACAATTGCGTCGCGAGTTCGACCCTCGGGTCGGTCATAAACTCATTACTATCCAAATCCCAGTCAGAAGGCAATCCCAAAAACGCACTACGCGTGAAATAAATCTTCAACATTTGTTAAGTAGAATAAAACTACATGATTTCCAAAGTCCGAAAGGCCGTCTTCCCTGCCGCTGGTTTGGGCACACGTTTCCTGCCTGCAACTAAAGCCAGCCCCAAAGAGATGCTGCCTCTCGTTGATAAACCCATCATTCAGTACGGTGTCGAAGAAGCTCTGCATTCCGGCATTCAGAACATGATCATCGTCACCGGTCGCGGCAAATCGGCCATCGAAGACCATTTTGACGTCAGTTTTGAACTCGAACACACCCTCGAATCCAAAGGCAAAAAGGAAATGCTCTCTGCCGTCAGAGCCATTTCCGACATGATCGACGTTTCCTATGTACGTCAAAAGGAAGCACTTGGCCTCGGTCACGCCGTCCTTAGAGCCAAAGAACTCGTCGGTCAGGAACCCTTTGCCGTCGTCCTCGCCGATGATGTCATCGACAGCGACGTCCCTTGCATCCGCCAACTCATCGACGTCTACGAATTCTACGGCGCCAGTGTTGTAGCCCTCATGGAAGTCCCCCGCGACCAGATCTCCAATTACGGCGTCGTCGACGCCGAACCCGTCCCGCACAATGGCACCAAAGACCGACTCTTCCGCATCCGCAACCTGGTCGAAAAACCAAAGGCCGACGACGCCCCCTCCAACCTCGCCATCATCGGCCGCTATATTCTAACCCCGGAAATTTTCACTTCTCTCGAAGAAACTCCCCCGGGTGCCATTGGCGAGATCCAACTGACCGACGGTCTCCGCCACCTGCTCCGCTCCCGTCCGATTTACGGATTCCGTTTTGACGGCCAACGCTACGACGCCGGCGACAAACTCGGCTTCCTCAAAGCCACTGTCGAATTCGCACTCAAGCGTGAAGACCTCGGCGGCCCCTTCCGTGAGTACCTCAAGGGAATGAAACTGTAGCGCACCTATGACACCCTCTCAATTGCTACCGCCCGTCAAACCAAGCGAAGCGGTGGCAATTGCCGAGCTCCTTCTCAAGCTCACTCAGGGTCGCCCCTGGTCCAACGACATCAGGGCCAAACTCTCCGGCGCATTGCCAACACTCCACCTCGAAAAACTAACGGTCTCACCTCTTACACTCACCCCGGATCCAACTCACCCCACCACCTACTTCCTGATCATCGAGACGGAAGGCGCCCCCTGGCTCCTCCACTTCGCACCCGCTTCAGCCGCCACCACTCCGCTCTTCCCCAAGCCCCTGCTTCTGGCCCGCGTCCGCCCCGCCGGCGAACGTGAAATCATCATCAATGCCATCACCGTCGCAGACAATCTCGGCACCATCGTGCAAGGCCTCTATCCAAACCTCCTCGCCCGCGCCACCTCGCTTCACAATCTCCAAAGCTTCGATAGAAATTCCAACCTCAAAGACGTCCTCAAGTCTTTCCCTAAGCGCCCCAATCTACTGCCCGCCATCCGCACCACTGAGCCCAACTGGCAACCCTACCTGCCTATCTTGCTCTCCAACTGGCGCGAAGGCTTCGTATCTATTCTCGAAAAGCAGACCACCCCGCCCAGCGCTGCAGAAGCCGAACCCTTTTCCCGCTTCAGCCAATTAGTACAAGACATCGCCAACCCGCGCACAATCGCCAGCTTCTACAACACTCTCCAGGCTAATGTAAAACATGGCTTCGACTTCGAAATAGACCTCTCCCAACAGGCCAGTCTTGATATCGATCAACTCCACAATTTGCTCGACAACCTCAAACTCCTCGGGGTCTCTATCCAAAGTGTCGAACTCAGCTCACAGCTCCACCTGCCGGCCTTTGCCATGTTGCTCCAATCCCGCCAGATCGGCCTTACCTGCGACAGGGAGCTATCGATCAGCGGGCCGCGAACACACTGGAAGGTCGAAGACGAACTTCTACCCCATCACAACTGATGTGTTTGTCCCCGCCAAGATACTCAACTCCCAACACAGCAAATCCCACGCTGCAATTCTCAGCCGGAGAATGAACCACGCTCAACAAATGCCCCGCCCGGATGCCTCCGCCACATAGCTCCGCATCCTGAGCTGGCACCTTCCCACTGGCAACAACACTTACAGCCGCCAGACCCTTGTGCACTGCCCCGCGAGCCCTCACACGTTCGACAATCTCCTGCCCCAGATAGCACCCCTTGGTAAAGTGCACTCCGTGCATCAGGCGTGTCTCCTGAATCAGATGTTTCTCGAGAATCTCAACTCCAAACCTCGGTTTCCCGTTCTCGTGCCGAACAACTTCCCAGGCCTCAAAGTCAGCCTCAGCCACTCCGCTCAACTTCGCCAGCCACTCCGCCCTCACCGCTACCGGCAGAATCAACCTCACCCCATCCACCCCAGTCTCATTGAGGCGCGCAATATACCCGCCTCCAAACTCCACAATGCCATTCTGTACCGCAGGCACCGGCACACCCAAGCCAGCAGCGATAGCCGCCGCCTCAGGCCCTTCAATTCCAATCTCGAAATGACTCCCGGCCAGATCCTCCAGCGTCACGTCATCGGCAATGATGAACTGATCGAGATGTGCAAACAACTTCTCATGAGCACCAGCTTCCGTATCGATCAGAAAATCGGCACCGGTACGCATGATGGTCGCATCGCTCTGGATCCGCCCCACTGCATTGAGAAAGAATGCATAACAACCCTGCCCCTCCTCAAGCCCGTTCACATGGTTCGAGCTCATCGCATGCAGAAGCCGCGCATTATCTTCACCATGCGCCAAAATGCGCCCGCGGCCACTTAAATCCCTCCACGCCGCACTCGTCCTCAGTTCTGAATAGCCCAACATCTCAAACTCCCCGCAGAGAGCGCAAATAAGCACCTGCTGCCACAACAGCCGCCGTGCCAATCAAAGCCGAAACTTGCCACCGCTTCCGCTTTTCAGGCGTAGCATCCGTTTTTGTCAAAAGGAAAATCATCGCAAACACGTGCAAAGCCAGCAGAAATTTGATCCCAAACCACATATGCCAGCCTTTGGGCGCACTGCCCATTAGCTGCATCATGTTGTAGAACCCACTCAAAAAAATCGCAACGATTCCGCTAAACACAGCATTACGGGCAATCGGCGCAACCATCGGCTGGCCTAGATAGGCGCCACCCACGGCGCCACCCACCATCGCGATTCCAGTAAAAATATGCAGCCAGCGCATCAATAGGGGCAGAAACATTTCCATAATTACAGTGTATGATTCACTCCGTCATTCCGGTAGGTCTTTTATTTCAACAAAACTGCGCCGTCATCGCCGACGAAGACACCAGAGAAGCCTTCCTCATTGATCCGGGCGACGAACCAGGAATCATTCTCGCTGAAATTGAACGTCTGGGCGTAACTGTTAAAGCCATCCTCATCACCCACGCCCACCTCGATCACGTCAGCGCCCTCGCCGAAACAAAAGAGGCCCTCAATGTTCCAGCCTACATGCACCCCGGCGAGCAACCCCTCTACAACGGAATCGTCCAGCAAGCGGCCATGTTCGGCCTCCCCGCCCCCCGAATGACCACCATCGATCACCCACTCGCCGAAGGAATGCAACTCCAGCTCGGCAAATATACCCTCAACGCCCTTGAAACCCCGGGCCACTCCCCCGCCAGCATCAGCTTCTACATTCCGCTGGCACAGCGGGTCATCGCCGGCGACACCCTTTTCCGCCGCTCCATCGGCCGTACAGACCTGCCCGGCGGTAATTCAGCGCAACTTTTGAAGAGCATCCGCACGAAGCTTTTAACTTTGCCTCCAGAGACTGAAGTCTACTCAGGCCATGGCCCGGAAACTACCATCGGCGATGAAGCCCGCCATAACCCCTTCCTCAAATAGAAGGCGCGACGTAAAGTTCCCGACCGCCCACAAACGTCCGCTCCACCCGGATGTCTTTGATTTTCTGGACATCCACATGTAGCGGGTCCGCACCCAGCACCACAAAGTCCGCCAGCTTCCCGGCTTCCAGCGTCCCTTTAAGATTTTCTTCAAAACTCGCATAGGCCGAATGTACAGTGAAAGCCGTTAGCGCCTCTTCAGCCGTCAGCCGTTGCTCCGCCGCGTACACCTTGCCTTCCGCGCTCCGTCTCGTCACCATGCTTTCAATCCGCAGCAACGGGTCCGCCACACTCACCGGCGAATCCGAGTTCCCCGGGATCTTGATCCCCAAATCCCACGCCGTCCGCGTCGCATGCAGAATCGAAAACCGCTTCGCCCCATACACCTCCATCTTGTCCCCGTGTTCATACAGATAAGAGTGCAACGCCAGCAGAATCCCCAGCCGCTTCGCCCGTTGCATCAGGGCCACCGGCATGATCGAAGCATGCTCAATCCGGTGCCGCGCATCCGCACGCGGATACTTCCTCTGCACCATCTCAATCGCATCCAGCACCATCGCAATCTCGCGGTCCCCATTCGCATGCACCGCCGCCTGCAACCCCGCCCGGTGTATCTTCTCAATCAGTAAATTCAAATCAGCCTGAGACCGCGCCGGCGGAATCCCGAAGTAATCGGGCCTGCCCTCATAAGGCTCAGATACCCAGCACGTCGCCCCCGACAGCGAGTTCCCCTGAAACACCTTCACTCCGCTAATCCGCAACCGCTCATCCCCAAACCCCTGCTCGAGGTTCAGTTCTTCCAGCCCCTCAACATAACTGGTCGACATCAGCACATTCATACGAGGAGCAGCCGCCCCACTCCGCACCACATCCTGCATCGCCCGCAGCCCCCACGGCGCCGTCCCGGCATCGGTAATACTCGTGATCCCTTTGGCGAGATAAGCCTGCATCGTTGCAATCAATCCATCACGCATCTGCTCCCGCGTCGCCACCGGAAACGGCGGGCACTCCCTCACCACAATCAATCTTGCCGCCCCCTCGCGCAAAACCCCATTCGGCGTCCCATCCGCCTCGCGATCAAACGCCCCGCCCACCGGGTCTTTCGTAGCCTTGCTCACCTTCGCTGTCTCCAGCGCGAGGGAGTTCACTGTCGACACATGCCCGCTCGAGTGTCTCAGCAGAATATAGTGCTCAGTCGATACTTGATCCAAATCCCGCCGGTTCGGATGCCGCCCCAGCTTGGTATCCTCATAGCGCTCCCCAAAGATCCAGCCTCCCTTCGGCACAATCTTGGCTTTCTCCTGCAACCGCGCAATCAGCTCAGCCATGCTCTTCACCGCCCCCGGCCGTAAGTCCACACTGCCGAGTGGCGACTCAAAACCATAGGTCGGGTTCGCGTGCAAATGCGCGTCGTTGAACCCCGGCACAATCGTCTTCCCCGCCGCATTCAGCATCCGGGTCGAAGGCCCCCGCAGTTGCCGCAGCGACGCCGCGCTCCCCAGCGCCAGAATCCGTCCATCTTTTACCGCCATCGCCTCCGGCCGACTTTTCGCCACATCCAGCGTCACAATATTGGCCCCGGTAACAATCAAATCCGCAGTCACCGTCTGCGCCATCAAAACAGTCAATGCAATCCACATACTTCGAGTACCTTAACAACTCTCTAAGTCATTTCCATGACAATCCTTCGCCTGAACCCTTTGCTAGAATAAAATTTCCTAATGCGCTTCACTGCTCTGTTGCTGGTGGCGTGGTCCTGCGCGGCTCAAAGCACAAGTCCCCCGGCCAAAGAGCAGCCCCCCGCAGAGCCCACCGCTCCCACACGCACAACACTCAATCTCCTCGGCCAGACCGACGCCTCTTCGGGCGAATCCCGGCGCAATGAAAACGTCCAGTTCAACCTGATCGACAACAACGCCCTCAAAGAACTCAACACCCGCCTCGGCGTCACCGCCACCTTCATCTCTATCTTCGAACCCGCCAAAAACTACTTCGGTGCAGAATACGGCACCCCCTCCTCCACGCCCCACCCTCTGCTCGCCGCGCTCAAATCTGCCTGGCATGGCTCGGTCAACTACACCCACCAGAACTCTATCCTCACCGCCCGCAGCTTCTTCCAGGTCGGCGGTGTCAAACCCGCCCGCGAGAACGACTACGGCTTCTCCGTCGGTGGCCCCATCGCGAAGAAAACTTCCCTCACCATCGAAGGTAGCCAGAAGCGCATCCGTGGTCAGGTCAATGGTAATGTCCTCGTCCCACGAGCCAACGAACGCACCCCTCTAACTACAGACCCGGCCCTCCGAGCCTACGTCCAGCGCATCCTCGATGTCTACCCCAACGAAACACCCAATCGCCTCGATATCGATCCGCGCATGCTAAACACCAATTCCCCACAGTTAATCGACAACGATTCCATCAACGGCCGCATCGACCATCAGTTATCCACCAAAGACACCCTCACCGCGCGCCACACCTTCCTCACCCAGGAAGTCAAAGCCTTCCAGCTCATCAAGGGCCAAAACCCGGACACCTCCACCAAATCCCACGTTTCAAACTTGACCTGGAATCGTGCCTGGTCCCCCACAACCGTCACGTCCTTCGCCATCGGCTTCGACCGCTTCCGCACCCTCATCGTTCCTGAGCGGAACAACCTCGGCCCTCAGATCTTCATCTCTGCCGTCCTAACCCCCATCAACGCCCAGAACGCCATCCCCATCAACCGCACCGAGAACAGATTCCGCTACTCCGGCAACTGGCGCCAAACCCGCGGCCGCCATCAATTCACTGCCGGCTTCTCCGTCGTCCGGCGCCAACTCAACGGCTTTGAAGGCGATTCCCAACTCGGTGCCATCCAGTTCAACAACAACCTCGGCAACGACGCCCTCACCAATCTCCGCCTTGGCATCCCGATCTTCTATTACATCTCTATAGCCGTAAAACCCCTCACCCGGGGTTTCCGCAATTGGGACAACTTCGCCTATGCCGGCGACACCTGGCAGTTGAGCCAAAAGCTCACCTTCTCCTACGGCGTCAACTACCGTCCCAACTCCAAGCCCTCCGAAGTAAACAACCTCAATGACGTCGGCTATTACTCCGATCGCAACAACTTCGGCCCTACCGCCGGCTTCGCCTTCCGCCCCTCCACCAACAATCGTTGGGGCGTAATGCGCGGCGCTTACGGCCTCCACTATGGCGAAATCTTCCCGGTCACTTTTCAATCGATCCGTTTCAACGCTCCCAACAACGTCAAGCTCGTAATCCCCGATCCGGATCCGCTCAACCCCTTGGGCAAGATCCCCGCCGACATCTCCAAAGCCGGCCGCACCGTCCTCTACGCCTTCGCCAAAGACCTCTCTACCCCCTACGCACACCAATACAACTTCAAATGGGAATTGCCGGTCACCAACAACATCCGTTTCGAAGCCGGCTATATCGGTAGCCGAGGCCTCAAGCTCCTCCAGCGCTGGTTCCTCAATCGGTCTGCCCAAATTCCCGGCCTCCCCGTCACAACAGCCAACATCGACGAGCGCCGCCCTCTCCCGCAATACTCCGACATCCGTTACACCACCAGCTCCAGCCGTGGTTATTACGACGCTTTCAAGACGGCACTCACGATACCTCGTTGGAAAGGTGCCTCGCTCGAAACCGCCTACACCTTCTCGAAATCTCTCGACGTAGGGGGTAACTACACCAACACCGCCTACGACAGCGATGGCTTCAACAATAGGAGCCAGACAGAATTTGAAACGATTAAGGACCTCAAGGGCCGCAGCGACTTTGATCAACCACACGCAGTCTTGATGCGAGGCAGCTACCAACTTCCATTCCAGGGAAAGCGCCTCGGCCGTTGGAGCCTAAACAGCGTCTATCTGGCCAAGACCGGAACTCCATTCAACCTCAAAACAGGCTCCGATGCCCCCGGCTTCGGCAACGTAGATGGAATCAGCGGAGAGCGCCCCAACCTCCTTGATCCAACCATCCTGGGTAGAACCATAGGCAACCCGGACAACTCCAGGCAGCAACTCCCAAGATCAGCCTTCGCCTACATTCCCCTGGGCCAACTGAGCGGCAACGTAGGCCGAAATGTCTTCCGCCGGGGCAACATCCGAAACCTGAACGGCAGCATCAGCGCCGACTGGACTCTCCCCCACGACCTGAAGCTAAACTTCCGCACTGACGCCATCAACCTCTCGAACACCCCCCAATTCGCCGAACCCGGGACCTCCCTAACCGACCCCAACTTCGGAGTCATCACCAACACCCTGAACGACGGCCGAGCCCTCCGCTTCCAACTCCGCCTCAGCTTCTAAATAGCCACGGGCGCTAAAATCAAAGCATGCCCACGCTGCATCAGAAATCGGCAGATCAACTTGCCCGTCAACAACGGTACCTTCTCGATCCCCCAGCAGGAACCAAGGCCAAGGCAGCCCAACTTCATGGCGTTGACCTGACTCTCCTGATAGAGCAATTGAACCTCACGCCAGCTGAGCGGGGTGCGAAACTCGAAGCTGCCACCACAACACTTGAGTCCGTCCGCGGCATCGCCCGCAAGCGCGTCTAATGCAGTTCGCTAGGGCGGTACAAACGCTTTGCGATGCCGAGGTCGAGTTCATTATCATTGGTGGACTTTCGGCAACCTTCCACGGCAGCGCCCGCATCACTTACGACCTCGATATCTGTTACTCAAGATCTGCCGCAAACATCAGTCGTGTCGTTAAAGCCTTGCCCCATTTCGTCCCAGACCAAGAGGCCTCCCCAAAGAACTCCCCTTCCTCTGGGACGAAACGATGCTCAGGAATTCAACAATCCTTACGCTTCAAACGGACCTCGGTGAAATCGACCTTCTCGCAGAAGTCTCCGGGCTCGGAACATTCGAAGCAATCCAGCCGCAATCTGTCAAGGTCGAAGCCTTCGAGAGAGCAGTCTTCACTCTCAACCTGCCGTCGCTGATACGTGCGAAGAAGGCCACCGGACGGGAAAAAGACATATCACACCTGAGCGAACTGGAAAGTTTGCTCGAATCAGACGAGCGTGAATAGACTTCACTGGAACTCAATGGCTCCCTCTTCCAATTCCGCTTCGGCTTCTAAAATAGTTGTATGAAGTTAGAGGCTAGACTGCCATTCGGGCAGATGTTACTGCTCAACATGAGAAAGCCTGAACCCGAAGTTTTGGATAGCCTTTTCAGCCAGTCGGAACTTCAAATCGTACATTTGAAACCTAACGATCTGGCCAGCCTCTCCCCACATGGACTCCCAAATCTTCGAATGCTCAGTCTACGGAATTTTCAAGGTTCTGACCTCAAAATATTGAAGGCCTTCCCGCAGCTCAAAGTGTTTGAGCTTTGGCAAAGTCCAAAGACAACTTCGCTCATTGGGCTCGAACAGGTGTCCTCTCTTTCCTGGCTCAACATCGCCGAAATGGGAGAAATCGAATCCTTAGAACCAATTGCTTCATTGGCGGAACTCACTGCGCTTCTTTTAACAGGTTGTGTCTGGAAGAGCCAATGGATTCGCGGAGACCTGACGCCGCTCGCCCATCTCCAAAATTTGCAGAGACTTTCCCTGAGTGTAGAGGGACAAACAGACCTGACTCCACTTTTGAACTTTCCAAAACTCAACCATCTTTGGCTGAATACAGCGTCTGTTCCGGTTTCGGAGGTCGTAAAGTTAGCGGCTCGATATCCCTTCTGGCACAAGCAACTACCTTGGATTCGACGCGTTGATTCCGGGATGGATTGTCCACGCTGTGCTAGCCCTCGAATACTACTCATGCTTAGGAAGACCAAACGCATATGGTGCGAATCCTGCGAATCGAAACGTCTCTCGAGAGTCTTGTCGTCGCTTGAAGATCAAATCCTTGAAGTTGCGCAGATATAGAATCGATGAAAGAACGCATCATAACAACAGCGATGGGGAGCGACGATAAAGTGGATCTCTCCCGCATCATCGTTTTACCGGGGCAGCGCTCTGGCCAACAGTGAATCCGCAACCTTCGCTTAACCATCTAGGATGCCCTCGAAATGCTCGCCTCTGGGATGACAGAATTTGAAATCCTCGATGGCTACAGCTACTTGGAGCAGGCCGACTTCCCCGCAATTTGCGCTTGTGACTCACAAGTGGGGCGAGCGAATCTGAACTCATAACACCCACCTGCATCATTCGAGACACTCCCTAGCCCACCCCACCACGCCCCTCAATCGTAGTAGGCTCTACAGAGACACTATGAAAACTCTAATCCTCACCCTAGCCGCTCTCCCCCTCCTCGCCCAGCAACCAGCCGCACAAAAAGCACCACCGCCGCCGATGTCCTTTTTCATCACCAGCGTCGGCATCGGTGACGGCGCAAACTTGGGCGGCCTCGCCGGCGCAGACGCCCATTGCCAAAAACTAGCCACTGCCGCAGGCTCCACCAACAAGACCTGGAAAGCCTACCTATCCACCCAGGCCGCCGACGGCAAGCCAGCCACTAACGCACGAGACCGCATCGGCACCGGCCCTTGGGCCAACGCCAAAGGCGCAGTCATCGGCCGTGACCTCGCCCACCTCCACGGCGACACAATCGAACTGGCCCTCCTCGGCAATCTCATCACCAAAAACAATGCCATCACCGAAAAAGGCGAACCCGTCAACGGCGTAGGCGCTCAGCCCAACACCCACGACATCCTAACCGGCACCCAACCCAACGGCACTGCCTATACCGACTCCGCCGACCACACCTGCAAGAACTGGACCGCCAACGGTGAAGGCAGCGCTCAGGTCGGCCACCACGACCGCAACGGCGGCGGCATCTCTTGGAACTCCACCCACCCCTCCCGTGGCTGCAGCCAGGCCAACCTCGTCGCCACCGGCGGCGCTGGCCTCTTCTACTGCTTCGCCTCCGGCAAGTAATCGCTCAATCCCATCGCGTCATGCCATTTGCCGTAAACTAATGGCATGACGCTCAAAATTGACAAAGCAGGTAGAGTCGTCCTTCCCAAACCTCTTCGCGATCGCCTTGGAATTAACCAGGACAGCGACCTTGAAGTCATTGAGACCACAGACGGCGTCCTGCTCAAAAACGTATCGCTAAAACCTTCCCTTATACGAGAAAACGGCTTCTTGGTCCACACCGGCTCACTGCCCCCATCCTATGACTGGAATCGGCTGGTGGAAGATGAGCGCAACGAACAAGACAGGCGCAACCTCGGCCTGTGAACATTTACTTCGATACTTCTGTGTTTGTTGCAGCCTCAATAGCGCAGCATCCGCATCATGTCCCCGCAAGAGACATCCTCCAGTCTCTCCACAAATCGAAGAGGGATGGATACACTTCCACGCATACCCTTGCTGAATTCTATTCAGTGCTAACTCGAGCCCCTTTTAAGCCCCCGGTTTATCCAGCCGAAGCATCACAACTCATCGAAAACATCTTCGACAGCTCTATGAACCTTGTAGCCCTGACTGCCAAAGAATCGAGATCAGCAATCAAGGACAGTGCACTCAAGGGCCTAACGGGCGGCAAGATCCACGATGCTCTGCACCTGACCTGCGCGGCAAAAGCTTCATGCGATTTCATTTACACCTTCAATCTCCGCGATTTTCGCCTAATCGCCGATGAATCCATCCGCCACCGCATCCGCTCCCCCCTATCCTAAAAAGGTGCTCCGCCTCCTCCACACTGCAGACTGGCATCTCGGCCAAACCCTCCGGGGCTACCCTCGCGACGAAGAACAATCCGCCGCCCTAGCCTCCCTCATAGCCGCAGTCAAAGAAATCCAACCCCACGCACTCATCGTCTCTGGCGACGTCTTCGACTCCCCCAACCCCTCAGCCCAGGCCCAGCACCTCCTCTACAAAACCCTCGTCGCCCTCCACACCGCCAGCCCCAACACAACCACAATCCTCACCTCAGGCAACCACGACGCCGCCACTCGCCTCGAATCCCCGCGAGACCTCCTCTCAGCCTTCAACGTCCACGTCGTCGGCAACATCCGCCGCCACAACAACCAAACCCTAACCCACCACCACCTCATCCCGATCACCGAGAACAACCAAACCCTCGCCCACGTCCTCGCCATCTCCTACCCCACCGCCGCCTGCCTCCCCGCAGCGCCCACTCTCATCGAATCCGTAAAAACCCTTTACGCAGACCTCGTCGAACAAACTCGCCCCGAGTGGCAAGGCCTCCCCCTCATCCTCACCGGCCACCTCCACGTCTCCGGAGCCCAAACCAGCGAAGGCGCAGAACGCAACATCCTCATCGGCGGCGAGAACGCCTTCCCCGCCAACCACTTCCCACCAGAAGCCGCCTACATCGCCCTCGGCCACCTCCACAAGCCCCAACGCATCGGCGCAGACCACATCCGCTACAGCGGTTCCCTCATCCCACTCAGCGCCAGCGAGATCGATTACAAACACGGCATCACCCTCGTCGAAATCGACAACCAGACAGTCACATCAAAGCACATCGAAATCCCCCGCCCCCTCCCCTTCCATCGCCTCCCCTACAGAGGCTACGCAGACTTCGACGACATCCCAACTCTCATCAACGCGCTGCAACTCCACAAAGAAGCCCCGCCAAACCAGCGTCCCTTCGCGCAAATCCGCCTCACCCGCAAAGGCCTCCCCGTCACCTTCCGCGAAGACCTGGCAACCCTGGCCGAAAACGCCGGTCTCCGATTAGTCGACACCAGAATCGAAGACACCGAAACAACCATCACAACCACAACCATCCCAACAACCTCCATAGCCGATCACGACCCAACCCACTTCTTCCACATCGCCTTTGAGCGCACCCACAACCAGCCCCCATCTCCCGCCCATCTGGTCGTCTTCGCCCAGGCCCAGGAAGAAGCCCAACAGCAATGAAGATCCTGGCCCTCCGTGGAGAAAACCTCGCCAGCCTAGCCGGCAAATTCGAACTCCGCTTCGACGAGGGCCCGCTCTCAAGCTCCGGCCTCTTCGCCATCACCGGAGAAACCGGAGCCGGCAAATCCACCCTGCTCGACGCCCTCTCGCTAGCCCTCTACGGCGAATACCCTCGCCTCGTTTTCTCCAGCAACGAGAAAGCCCCAGACTCAAGCGGCGAAGTCATCCAGGCCAACGATTCCAGAAACATCCTGCGCCGAGGCGTAGGCTTCGGCTCCGCAGAAGTCGACTTCGAAGGCCGCGACGGCAACACCTACAGAGCCCGCTGGGAGCTCCGCCGTGCCAAAGAAAAGTCCACCGGCAAGCTCCAGTCAGAAAAGCGAAGCCTAACCAACCTTGCAACAGAACAAACGATAGCCGACAAAAAAACAGACGTTCTGGCCCAAGCCGTAAACCTCACCGGCCTAACCTTCGATCAATTCCGCCGCACCAGCCTCCTCGCTCAAGGCCAATTCGACGCCTTCCTCACCGCCCGTGAAAACGACCGAGCCGAACTCCTCGAACGCATCACCGGCTCAGAGATCTACACCCGCATCTCCACAAAAGTCTTCGAAGGCACCCGCCTCAAGAGACAAACCCTAGACACCCTAGAAGCCCAACTCACCCAACTCGTCTGTTTAAGCGACGAAGAGCGCCACAACATCGAAGAGCAAATCAAAACTCTCACAAACAAAGCAGATCAAATCGCCGAGACCCTCAAGCTCTGGAACCAATTGCAGCAAGCAATTACCGGCGAGACACAAGCAACAGCAGCCCACCAGGCCGCCCAACAATTCCTAGATCAAACAAACGCGACACTCACTGCAAGCAAAGAAACCCTCGAGCGCACAGACAAAGCAAAGCTCAGCATCGACACTCAAATTGCGAGCTTAGCCCCGCTCTGGCAGCAAGCCGAAGCCCTCGACACAAAGCTTCAAGCCACCACAACACAACTCACCGCCGCCACCCTTCTCGAAAAGCAGCGCCAACAATTCGAAGCCACCCAAGCCCAGGCCCAAGCCACTCAAAGCAAATCAAAAGCAGAACTCGAAGCGCAACTGGCCACCAACAAAACCTGGCTCGAAGAACGCACCACCTGGCTGCCCCTCGTGCTCCAACGGGAAAGCCTGCAACAAAAGATCAACCAACTCGGCAACGAAGCCCTCAATGAAGACTTCCCTGAAGCAGGCGTTGCCCGCCAAATCTTGAATCGCATCGAAGACGATTTCAAAACTCTCGAGCATCGGCAAGCCCTACTCGAAGCCACAAAACAAGAAGCCAACCGAGCCAGTCAAACCCTATCCACCGCAGCAGCCAGCCTCCGTGCCAGACTCGAACCTGACAAGCCCTGCCCCGTCTGCGGCAGCACGACACACCCAATCCATCACGACGATTTATCCGAACTCGCCAACACCTTTGAGCAACGCAATCTCGATCTTGCCAACCAACAAAAAGAACTCGACCAGACAAGAAGCATCCTCGTCCAGGAGCAAGCCAAAGCCGCCGCTGCCCTCGATCAAGCCAGACTCGCCAGGCTAAAAGAACAAAAAGACCTGCTCCAACAAATCGCTCCCTTCACCTTCGAGAATTTCGCAGCCAACTGCGACCTCTACGCAAAGCACCAGGCCATCGCCGAAACCCTAACGAACAAACTCAACACCACAACCCAGGCACTCACATCAACCACCGCAACCCTCGAAGCGGCAATCCTGGCCTCAGCGGAAGCAAAGCTGGACGCCGAGCGACTCACCCAAATCCTAAGCACCCAAAAGGCAGAGCGAGCCAACATCCTCGACGGCCAACCCACCGCCCCACACAAACTCAAACACCAAACAGAACAAGCTGCCGCCCACAAAGCCCACCTCAATGCCAGCACCCAACTCGCCGCCGCTCAAGCTGCCCACAACGCCGCCACCGAACAACTAGCAAAATCCGAACTAGCCAGCCAACAAGCCACAGCCGCCCGCGAGACCGCCCAAGCCCTCTATCAAGGCACCCCAATAGACCCAGCCGCCAGCGAAGCCGAGCAAAGACAAGCCCTCCAGCAAATCGGCATTGAGCAACAAAAGCTGAATCAAGACCAGGCAAATCAAACCAAAACCCAAGCCCTCCAGGCCCAAATCAACGAAGCCAAATCCACCTACAACACCTGGCAGGAAGTAAACCTCGCGATCGGCCAAGCCGACGGCAGCAAGTTCCGCAAGCTAGTCCAGAGCCTGACGCTAGACCATCTAGTCCATCTAGCCAACCACCACCTGGCAAACTTCTCCCAGCGCTACCGCCTGGCGCGCTCCTCACAAGAAGACCTAAGCCTGCAAATCATAGACAACGAAATGGCCGCCGCCCTCCGCCCCGTCACAACTCTATCGGGAGGAGAGCGTTTCCTAATCAGCTTAGGTCTCGCGCTAGCCCTGTCGAGCCTCGAAGGCAAAGACGCCTTCGTAGACTGTCTCTTCATCGACGAAGGCTTCGGCTCCCTAGACGCAGAGTCCCTGGATCAAGTGATGGTAGCCCTCGAAACTCTACCCTCCTCAGGCCGCAAAGTAGGAGTAATCACCCACGTAGCCGCCATGATGGACCGCATCGCCGTACAAGTAAGAGTCACCAAACAAGGCAACGGCCGCTCCACGGTTAAAATAGTAGATTCAGCCCGCGACAACTTCGCCTTTTTCGCAAACCAACAATGAACCCATCCAGCGACCTAATATGGCTCCGCCGCTCCGGCATCGCCGAAGGCCTCTCCTTCCTGATCCTCCTCGGCATAGCAATGCCGCTAAAGTATCTGGCCGGCCAACCCCAAGCAGTGCGAATCGTAGGCTCCCTCCACGGAGCCCTCTTCATCATCTACGCAGTGATGGTCCTGATAGCGGCCCGCAACCACAAATGGCCAGCCAAAGAAATCGGCCTAGGCCTCCTGGCCGCCTTCCTCCCCTTCGGCCCCTTCTGGTTCGACAGACGACTCCGCACTCAATACTGAAATACAACCTTCCCAGTTGTATCGATATATGAGAACTGCTTCCCCTTCTTCACATGAGCCAACCCCTTGAAGAAAGGGCTAGCCGCCTCATATTCTCCGCCCAACGCATACCGCCCGCTCTTATCGATATATCGAAACCGAAACTCTCCTACTTCCACGACAGCAAACCCCTCATGAAAATCCTCTGCAGAGTCATACTGCGCCTGAATCAAGACTTTCCCATGTCTGTCAACGTATCCCATCAACAGGTCCTTACGGATACGGGCTCGGCCCTCAGAAAACGGCCACGCTTCCTCAAACTGCGCTTCAATCTCAAGTACCCCACGCTTGTTGATAAACCCCCAAGATTCACCAACTCGAACAGGTGCCAACCCTTCAGAAAACGACCCGGCCATTTCAAAGCTTCCATTCGTAACCAATACGCCAGACTTGTTTATGTACTCAAACCGGCAATGTGGCAGATCCTTGCGCAAGCTATTCCCTACAACCGTAGGAAAGTGACAACCTTCCTCATTCGAAAACATTAGGCAATCCCCTTCGAGCAACACCTTCGCCATTCCATCCTTAAATTCAGACCCATACAAAAACCTGGGCTCAATCACAAACTTCCCATCCTCGCCAACATAGCCAACCTTTTCACCCACACGCCGTACGGCCAATCCTTCAGAAAATTTCTGCTCGCTTCCTGAATTTTCGCCCACCACAACGTTGCCGGATCGATCCAGGTATTGTCCATTCTTGGAGGGATCTTTGAGCAAGCCATTGTGAAACTCCCCACCCGAATTTCCGTCGAACTCCAGTCTCGGCTCCATCACCACCTTCCCCTGTCTGTCGATATACCCAGCCTTCCCATCAACAACAAACCGGTAAAGCGCATCCGCCGTCGCACTCCGCGGAATCCAGATCAGGTAGTCCCAGGAACAGGCAAACCCAATCGCCCCAGCCAAAAGAAGAACCGCTAACTTCAGCATGCCCCCATGATACGTTGGAATGAAATGTCAAAGGCCGCAGGCCTCTTCGCGTTTTTACTACTGACAACCCCATTCGCGCAAGCCTGCCATTGCCCCCCCATCCCCCCCGCAATCGCTTCAAGACCTGCTAACTCATTCAATCCTGTTCTTGGGCACGGTAACAGATCCTGGCCCAAGCCTCTTTGACTTCGTAAAACTCTTTGAGAGCAAATTGTCGCCGAAAGAACGCAAGCGCCTTGAAGAAGCAATGGACATTGACATGGCAACGGCAAAGAAACTTTACAAACGCGTCCTCCCTAAATCTGCTCACAGCCGTCTCGAGAAAATCAGAACAGAAGAAGAGTTCGAAAAGCTTGTGAAAGAATTCTTCCCTGAACTCCAAACAGATAAACAACGCCCGGTAACCTTCACAGTCCACGGGACCTTCAGAGGAAAGCCCAGCAACACCCGTACAATCTGGACTAGCCAGGGCCTTGGCGACTGCGGTGCCGCTTTCGCGCGCGGCAAATCCTACCTGATCCCCGCATACTTTGACAACAAGGCAGGCCACGAAACCACCGGCCTCTGCTTAAATATCCGCCCCGCCGAAGAAGCCACCCAAGAGCTCAACTTCCTCCGCGCCAACACTAAGACCCGCCTCTAAGCCCAAAACCGCGCATAAGGAGGCGCCCCCGGCTGCCCCGCAGCCACCCGGTCCGCCTCCAGCGTATCCGCACAATCCACACCGTCCGGATACCGGTATCGCGCCACAAAATCATCCTCCATCTCCAGCCCCCACCCGGCCGCCCCCGGCAACTGATAATGCCCGTTCTTCACAACCAGCGGATTCTTGAAAACTCCAGCCTGCAAGAACTCCAGATACTCTAGCCACCGTCCCTCACTCCCAAACCACGCCTGATCAAAGATCGACATTGCCCCCACCAACTGCCCCAATCCAATCCCCCCGCTATGCGGACAAACTGGAACCCCAAACTTCGCCGCCATCGCCACAATCGCAAACAGCTCATTCACCCCACCCACGCGAGCCCCATCAATCTGGCAATGCGTCAACCCGCCACCAGCCAGCAACTGCTTGAACGTAATCGCATCCGGCGCCTGCTCACCGCCAGCCACACCAATCCCCACCGGCTCCAGAGCCTTCCGCAACTCGATATACCCAACCACATCGTTATAGGCGATCGCCTCTTCAATAAACAACAACTTGTACTCAGCCAACTCCTTCATATAGCTGGCCGCATTCCGCCAATCCCCAAGATTCTGATTCGCGTCCGTCAACAACAACGCATCCGGCCCCGTAGACTCCCGAATCGCATCCAACATCCGGCGATCCTCATCCAAAGCCCGCGCCCGGTCATACTGCTGCCCACGACCCACCTTGGCCTTAAACGCCCGCGTCCCCGCCTCATACAACCCGCGACACAACGTGCGAACCTCATCCAAAGGCCGCCCACTCCAACCCGCAGTGCTATAAACCCGAACCCCGTCCCGCTCAAGCCGCGCCACATTCGCAACCTTCGCAGCCTCTCTACTCCGCAACATCTCCAGCAACTCATCCTCGGTCAACACATCCCGCAGGTGATGAAAGTCCACACACTGTACAATCTTTTCGGGCGGCAAGCTCGACAGCAGCTTCCACATCGGCACACCCTCGCTCTTGGCCCAAAGATCCCAGAGAGCATTCACGATTCCACCCACAGCCATCCGGTAAACACCCAGCGCCAGCCACCGCAACTGATGATGCTCCGCCAGAGCCTGCGCAAACAATCCCGGCTCGGCGATAAACTCAGCCAGATCCCGCCCCACCACAAAGCGCCGCAACGCCTCGACAGCGGCCGCCTGAATCTGAGTCCCATCCCCAATAGTGAAAATGAGAGACCGCCCCTCCAGCCCGCTCTCGGTCCGCAGAATCGGAATCACACAAGAATAATTCGGTGCCAGATGCCGAGGGTCACTCCCCGCCATCCCCAACCGAACCGTCGGATACCGCAAATCCAGAACTTCCAGCGAAACAATTTTGTGTGAACGCATCAAAATCTCTCCAACAGAAATATTCTCACGACTTGATCCACGCCACACTTTACGATCTACTCATTACAACCGATATGCGCAAACTGCTAATCCTCCTCGCCGCCCTCCCACTTCTGGCCCAGCAGGTCCCGCTCCAGCCGCTAGCCCAACAGGTCCGCCGTCTCGAAGACGCCTTCGCCTTCATCGGCCAACCCCTCCCACCCCAAACCCGTCAAAAGATCGACGAAGCCATCGCCACTTCTGACGACAAGCAGGCAGTCCAACTCCTCGAATCCGCTCTCGCCCCGCACGTCCTCGCAACCGTCGAGATCAACCCCGAAGCCCGAGTCAAAGTCGCCCGTGGCGACGCCGTCGCCGATCTCGCCCAGGGCGGCACCCGCGCCTTCCTCGTCAAGGTCATCAACCTCGCCCACGTCACTTCCCCACTGCGAGTGCAAAGCCCCAACGCCGCCGCCACAGTCGAAAGTTATCGGGTAAGACCCAGCGCCACACCCATCACAACTTCCGACATCCGCGACCGCTGGACCCAGCTCAACTTCTTCCGCAAGCCCCCCTTGCAAGAGCGCCTCTCCGGTCTCGAAATCGAATACGTCATTCTCGAAATCTTCAGCCGCGACGCAGGCCAACGCGCCGCCGTCCTGGGCTTCGATGTCGGCCAGGGCACCCAGGACATCGGCTTCCGCAACGACATCTCGATCCTCTTCAACGCAACTCCTACCCGCAACATCAAGCTCGCCATTAAAGACGAAAAAGGCAACCCCACTACTGCCTCCCTTACCATCCACGACCGCCGAGACCGCCTTTACCCCAACCCCTCCAAGCGCACCGTCCCAGACTTCTTCTTCCAGCCCCAGGTCTATCGCGTCAACGGCGAATCCCTCTCCCTCCCCCACGGCTACTACACGCTTAAATCCAGCGGAGGCCCGGAATACATCCCCCAAACCACCGAGTTCAACGTAGACGGCAAAGCCCCCGCCTCCCTCGCCATCCAGCTCAAGCGCTGGATCGATCCCTCCCAATACGGCTGGTATTCCGGCGACCCGCACATCCACGCCGCCGGCTGCTCCCACTATCAAAAACCAACCGAAGGCGTAAACCCCGAAGACATGATCCGCCAAATCGCCGGCGAAAAACTCAACCTCGCCTCGGTCCTCACCTGGGGTCCCGGCTACTACCACCAGAAGAAATTCTTCACGGGGCAAGACGACAAGCTCTCCAGCGACAACCAGCTCATGCACTATGATCTTGAGATCTCCGGCTTCCCCTCCAGCGACAGCGGCCACCTCGCTCTCCTGGGCCTGAGTGATCAGTATTACCCCGGCACCAACCGCCTCGAAGACTGGCCCACCTGGAACGTCCCCATCCTCCAGTGGGCAAAAAAACAAGGCGCCATCACCGGCTACACCCATTCCGGCTGGGGCCTCCAGGTCTCAGACACTGCCGTGCCCAGCTTCCAGATCCCCGGCTTCGACGGCATCGGTGCCAACGAATTCATCGTCGACGTTACCAAACCCAACACCATCGACTTCATCGCTGGCGGCGACACGCCCTACGTCTGGGAACTCAGCATCTGGTATCACACCCTCAACCTCGGCTACCGCACCCGCATCGCCGGCGAAACCGACTTCCCCTGCATCACCGACGACCGCGTCGGTCAGGGCCGCACCTACGTAAAACTAGACGCGCCCCTCACCTACCGCAAATGGATCGACGGCCTCAAAGAAGGCCGCAGTTACCTCTCCGACGGCCGCGCCCACCTCATGGATTTCAAGATCAATAACCAGACCAGCGACATCCAGCTCAACCAGACATCGAAGGTCAACGTCACCCTGAAAGCCGCCGCTCTCCTCGACAAGGTCCCCAACACAGTCCTGCAAAAACTCCCCTACGACCAGAAGCCCTACTGGACCATCGAGCGTGCCCGCATCGGCGACACAAACGAAGTCCCGGTAGAGTTGATCGTCAATGGCAAATCGGTAGCCACAAAAAACATCCCCGCCGACGGACAACTCCACGACGTGCAATTTGAAGCCACCATCGACCGCAGCGCCTGGGTAGCCGTGCGAATCCTCCCCGCCGCCCACACCAACCCCATCTGGGTCAATCTCAACAACAAGCCGATCCTCTCGAAAGAAAGCGCAGAGTGGTGCCTAAGGGCAGTCCAGCAATGCTGGTCCCAGAAGGCCCGCTTCATCCGGGCCTCAGAGAAAGAAGCCGCCCGCGCCGCCTACGACCAGGCCGAGCAAGTCTACCGCCAGCACATCCAGGCCGCCGCCCAGCAGTAAACAGACTGCTAAGTTGGGAATGCACATCAAGATGGAGTTCAATAATGGATCGTAAGTTGTTTGGTCAGCTGCTCTCCAGCGTTCGCGAGGGCGGCGAAATCCTGCGAGGCTAAAAGCCTCCCGCTAGAAAACTCGCCGTCGGGCTCGTGCCTGCCAAGCCTGGAAAGAAAAAACTCAGACTCGGCGCAATGAAAGGCAAGATGGAGATCGTCGGCGACATTGTCGGTCCTATCGGAGCTTTCGATCCATGGGAGATTAGCGACAAATGAAGCACGACACAAAGTGGCTGAAGACTATCCCAGCGCGCTAAACCCAATCGCCGCCAAATCCGGCACCGCCGCCAGCACCTGCCGCTGCGCAACCAACCCACCGCTCCCCTGCTGAGACCAATGCCCCGGATGCGCCCCCGCCGCAACCACCCGGTCCTCTTCAAAATCGAGAAACAAAATCTCGTCCCCAACCTCAAGCTTCACGCTCTGAGCCACCCCACGATTCTGCACCCAGATCACGTGCGATCCCTCAACCACCTGCAGCAGCGTCGGCGCAGCCGGATGATGCCAGTTCGCCGGCTTCTCACTAGCCGCCTTCTTCACATCATCAATCCGCTGAGCCCCAACCAAAACCTCAGCACTCAAAGTCGCAGTGCCAATCACCGCACCACCAGTCTCCACATCATGAATCACGCAATATTGCATTAGTCCACCTCCAGAACGTCCAGCATACCAACAGCCGGGTATAAGCTATTCCTTTAGCATCAGGACGCAAAGGAACACACCATCTATGAATCGCAGATCCTTCTTACATACCGCTGCCGCAGCCGCTGCACTCCCCGCCATAGCCACCCCGCAGGCACTCCCCGATCTCGGCACCAGCAAGATGAAGATCACCAGCGTCAAGATCGTGAAGTCCCGGCCCCGCATCCCTGTCACCCCATTCAAGCCATTGCCCGGCGCCTGGAGCACACAGCAGGTAGAGGTCGCCAACCCGATGTCCATCTACCCCGAGTACAAGGCCACACGCTCGCTCTTCAATCCGGATCCCGGCAAGCTAGAAGACTTCACAGTCGAGGTCACCACCGACAAGGGCATCAAGGGCTACGGCAACGGCGGGCGAGGTGGCAACCACATCGTCGAAGAGCACCTCGTAAAGCTCCTCCTCGGTAAAGATCCTTTCGACATCGAAATGCTCTGGGACATCATGTGGCGCTCCACTATGAGCTACGGCCGCATGGGCGTCACCATGAACGCCATCAGCGGTGTCGACGTCGCCCTCTGGGACATCATAGGCAAAGCCCTCAACACCCCTGTCTACAAACTCCTCGGCGGCCAGACCAAAGATCGCATCCCCACCTACTGCACCGGCAACGACATCGAACAACACGTCGAATTTGGCTTCAAGCGCCTAAAGCTAGCCATCCCACACGGCCCCGCCGATGGCCGCGATGGCATGCGTAAGAACCTCGATCTCGTCAAGCGCGCCCGCCAGGCCCTCGGCCCCGACGGCGACATCATGCTCGATTGCTGGATGGCCTGGACCGAACGCTACACCATCGAAATGGCCGAGATGATGGAACCCTATCGCATCTACTGGATGGAAGAAGTCCTCCAGCCCCACGACTACGCCGGCTTCGGCCGCCTCCGCAAGGCCATCAAGTCCACCCGCATCGTCACTGGCGAACATGAGTACGGCCGCTACGGCTTCCGCCTCCTGCTCGAAAATCAATCGGCCGAGATCTGGCAGCCCGACGCCCAGTGGTGCGGCGGCCTCACCGAACTCCGCAAGATTGCCGCCCTCGCCGCCGCCTACGATATCCCCGTCATCCCTCACGGTGGCGGATTAACACCCGAATCTGTCGCCTTCTCCATGTCCACAGTCAACGCCCCGTGGTGCGAAATGTTCATGCCACCCCCAGGCGGGCCGCGCGACTATTACAAAAAGTTCGAAGACGACTACCGCCTCACTCGCGGCCCCGAAGGCATCTACATGCAGCCACACGACAAGCCCGGCTTCGGCTGGGCCCCTGCGGCCTAAAGCTACCGCAGCGCCTCAATCACCATCTGCAAGGTCTTCCCCGTGGAATCCCCCACCGGCGTAGCCTTCCATCCATCCCGCGACCCATCGTACTTATAGCGCACCGGCAACCGCGTCAGCGCAGGATCATACTGCCCTTCATTGCCGCCCATCTTGTAAATCACCATATCGAGCGAAGGCACCACATAGATTGCATACCCACCAGCCCCGCCCTTCCAATAAGCATCCTTCGGTACCCCGCTCAAATGCCCGTCCTCATTGAAATTGAAGTTAAACGAATGCGTAAAGTGCGGGTTATAACTCACACTCCGCCCGCACATCCGCGCAAACTCGGCCGGCAGAATCTGCTTCTTCCCCCACCGTCCCTCCTTCAGCATCAGATACCCAAACCGCAGCATATCCGTCGACCTCACTGCAATACTCCCGCCACCCGGCGTATGAAACATCCGCCCATCCCCATCAATGCCACTCTTCAACTTCGGCCGGTACATCGCATAACCCCAGGTCCCAAATCCAAGCGGCGTAGTCAGCCGCTTCCGCATGTAATCCTCCATCTCCATCCCCATCGTCCGCCTCACCACAATCGCCGCAATATGGCTCGATGCCGTCGAATACGAATAACAATCCCCCGGCGCACACCACAGCGGCTGCTTCAGCGCAAACTCATCCGTCGTTGACCACGGCCCGTTATCAATCGTCGGCTCCTTCCACTCCTGCTTCTCCCCCTTTACATAAACAGGATTCATCCCCTTTAAGCCCGCCGACATCGACAACACCTGCCCCAACGTGATCGAGGCCTTCCGCGCGTCATCCAAAGGGAAAATCTCCGCAGGCATAAACTTCGGAGTATAAACCTTCTCATCCAGACCAGCCGCAAACAGCTCCGGCTTATCCTGCATCATCATCCCCACTGCAACGCTTGTAAAAGCCTTCCCACAGGAAGCCAGCTCCGGCAACGCCTCCCGGTTCCCCCGTCCAAAGTACTTCTCATACACCAGGCGACCATGTCGCACGACAAGCAGTCCGCCATGCTGGCTGGTCTTCTCGACATAAGCAAAAGCCTCATCCAGCTTCGCCACATCAAGCCCGGTCTCCTTACGAATCTTGGCCGCATCCCGCAGCGTCCGCCACCCGCCCTGCGCATCCGGCTTCGGGAAATAATCCTCCCCAACACACACGAGGCAACAAAGAAGAACGGCAAACAAGAGGCGCATCATAGCGCCCTACATCATACACGAATCGGCAAAGCTTTCCTGCTTAGACTCTCAAACGAATCTCCCAAATCGACGACGCGCTCACCTGCCCAGCAGCACATCAAGCTCGTCATCACTCATAGGCCCATCCCAACCCTGAGCGTATTCGATGGCTCCGGCAGCCGAGCCCAAAACACGCTTCGGCGCCGCAGCGGCGCGAACCAATTTCACCATCGGCTTCCCCGCCTTGGCGATGATAACTTCCTCCCCCGCCACGGCACGCTCAACAAGCTGGGAGAGCTTAGTTTTGGCCTCGTTAAGATTCACTACCATAACAGTGGACCATCACACCAGACCAACCGGATCTAGTCAAGCCAGCTCCAGATCCCGCAGCAACAACCGCAACTCCACCAGATGCGGCCGGTTCAGCCGCAAAGCATCAATCGTGTACCGCGCCGCCAGCGTCTTCCCCCGCCACTTCCCATTCTTCTGCGCAACAAAATGCTCAGCAAAAGACGACGAACAAAGATCCACAAACTCGATCCCCTTCTCCCGCGCTTCCCTCCCCGGCCACACATCCCGCTTCATCTGGTTACACACGTGGCAGGCCCAATAGAGGTTGTAATAACTCATCGTCAGCTGAGGAAACACAGCCTTCGGTCGAAAGTGATCCAGCTCAAAATTCTCAGGCCCCGCAGCCCACACCTCAGACAAAAGACAATAAGCGCAAGTCTGGCGAAAGTCCTCGCGCACCGGCTCCCGGAAAACTCGATAGTCCTGCTTCCGGCTCTTGGGCGCGCTCAACCGCCGGACAAAATGTGGCCCCGCCGCATCCATTCCGCTTACGCGCTACGCCGCTTCGCATTGGTCGTCTTGTGCGACTTCACCCGTTGCAGAATCGGGCGATAAAACTCTTCATCCGTCGCATGAAACCCCGCCTCAAGCCGCTCCAACTCCGACCTCTCAGCCGCACTCAACCCGCAAGTATATTTCGCCTCAACCAATGCCTGAAACCGCCGTGCCGACGGGTCCGCCTCCGCACGCAAACTCGCAAAGATCGCCTCAGCAACCGCATCCTGTCTCTTGGCAGGCAGCGCCATCACTTCGGCCAACGCCAGGTCAATCGGCTTCGCCGTCTTCCGGCCTGGCCCCGCCCCGGTCCCCTCGCTCAGAATCGTTTTCGACATGACAACTTCAGATTAACTCCCTCACAGGCTCAGCCGCTCCAGCTTGCCCCTGCTATCTCCAAACCTCTCCCCCTCAACACCCATCCGGTCCAGCATCGCAACAAACAGATCCGCCATCGGCGTCCCCTTCGCATACCGTATATGCCGCCCACCCTTCAACCGTCCATTCGCACCACCAGCCAGAATCAGCGGCAGGTTCGAATGATCATGCAAATTCCCATCAGAAATTCCGCTCCCGTAAGCAATCATCGAATGGTCCAGCAGCGTCCCGTCGCCCTCGCGAATCGACCGCATCTTCTCAAGCACATAAACCAGCGCCTCCATATGAAAACAGTTGATGCGCGTCACCTTTTCGATCTTCTCTTTGTCTCCGCTATGGTGCGTCAGTCCGTGGTGTCCCTCAGGAATCCCGATCTCTGCACCATAAGCCCGCGGGCTCTGCTCAATGCTGAACAACAGCGTCGACACGCGCGTCAGATCCGTCTGAAATGCCAGCACCATCAAATCCAGCATCAGCCGCGAATGCTCACCAAAATCACTCGGCACACTCTCAGCCGGCACCGGATACTTCACAACACCCACCCCGCGCTCCATACTCTGTATGCGAGTCTCGATCTCCCGCACCGCACTCAGATACTCATCCATCTTGTTCCGGTCCGCCCCGCCAAGCGTACCCTTCAGTCGGGCCGCGTCCTCCAGCACTCCATCAAGAATGCTCTTTTCATACATCTCCTGACGGCGTCGCCGAGCCGGGTCCACGCCCAGTTCCACACTCCCAAACAGCCGCTCAAACACAGCCCGCGGGCGCACCTCCGGCGGCAGCGGCGTAGTCGGTGATTTCCAGGCAAGCGTATTGCTATACGTGCAGCTATACCCGTTGTCGCAATTCCCTCCCTGCACACCTTCCTCGCATCCCAGCTCCATCGATGCAAACCGCGTCACGCCCTGCATCTTCTGAGCCGCCACCTGATCCACAGACGTCCCCGCCAGCACATCCTTCCCCGCACTCTTCCTCGGATGCGTCGCCGTAAGATAAGCCGCCCCAGCACGGCCATGATCCCCAGGCCCATCCCCCAGTGCATTCCCGCCATTACAATCGAGGCCCGACAAAATCAGCAACTCCTTACGATACGGAGCAATCGCACGTGTAATCCTCGGCAACTCCGCCGGAATCGCCCACTCCCCCACACCACTCTGTCCCCGAGGCGTCCACTCATCCATCACGATGCCATTCGGCACATACAGAAAGCCCATCCGCGTCGGCGACGCAATCGTACTGGCAAACGCCGGCACCATCGCATCGAGAAACGGCAACGCCATTGCCGCACCTGCCCCACGCAAGAGACTGCGCCGCGATACCTGCTTATTTCGAATCATGCCCATTCATCCTCATCTGAAACGCGTCACTCTCCACAATAGCCATCACCAGTGACGACAATTTATTCCCCTCAGCCATCACCCGGGAATTGATCAGATCCACTTGGCCCCGGTCATACCCTTCCATCCCTCTGCCCAGAGCAAAGGTCAACATCTGCTCGGTCAGCACCCGGGTAAACTGCGCCGACTGAGAACGCAGAATCTTCTTAAGCCCGCTCACGCCCGCAAAGCTCTGCCCATCCGGCAACACCCCAGAACTATCAACGGCAAACTTGCCCTCATGCGTTCGCCATCCCCCAGCCGCATCAAAGTTCTCAAGCGCAAACCCAATCGGGTCCATCGATTGATGACAAGCCGCACAAGCCGGATTCGCGCGGTGTTGCTCCAGCCTCACGCGCACCGAAGCTTCACTACCCAGATTCTTCTCCTCGAGCGAAGGCACATCCGCCGGCGGTGGCGGAGGCGCCGCCCCCAGCAACGTCTGCAACACCCACTTACCCCGAATCACCGGCGAAGTCCGAGTCGCATAAGAAGTAAGCGCCAGCACCGAACCATGAGTCAACAACCCACCCCGCTCGGTCCCCTTCAGAGACACACGCCGAAACCCAAACCCATCCACCCCAGCAATCCCGTAATACCGAGCCAGCGGCCCATTCAGATACGTATACTGCCCATCAATGAAATCGAGCAAGCTCCGGTCCTCGCGAAAGATCTCACCCGTAAACAACAGCGTCTCTTTCCGCATCGCCGCCAGCAACTCATCATCGACAAGCGGAAACTTCGCCGCATCCGGTTTCTTCCGGTCCAGCGCCCGCAGATCCAGCCACTGCACCGCAAAGCTATCCACCAGATTCGCTGCCCTCTGGTCCCGCAGCATCCGGCGCACTTGCGCCTCAAGCACTTTCCGGTCACTCAACCTTTTACCAGCCGCCTGGGCAAACAGCTCCTCATCCGGCATGCTGCCCCACAAAAAGTAAGACAGCCGCGACGCCAGCTCATAATCATCTATGCGATAACTCTTACCCGCAGGCAACGCATCGCGTTCAATCCGGAACAGAAACGCCGGCGACACAAGAACTGCCTGCAGCGCCACCCGGATCCCTTCCTCAAACGAATCCCCCTGCTTCTGCACCATCGCCACCAGCTTCATCAGCCGCACAATCTCAGCCTCAGTTGCCGGCCGCCGGAACCCCCGTCGCGCTAGCGACTCCACAATCTGCCGCGCACAACCCTCATCCTTCCCCTCACAAACAAATACCTTCGAGTAACTCGGAGGCTTAGCCACCACCGGGTTATAAGGCCCTAGCACCTCCATATACTCCGCACCCAGCCTCCGCCGCCCATCCCGGTTCAGGTTTTCTCGCGCATTCTCAAGATTGGCGTGGTCCGGCAGATAAACATGAATCGTATGCTCCCCGGCCGTCAGATGCACCTTCGCAACCGTTGGCCCGCGTGTATAGTCGTACGCTTCTTCCCCGATCACCGTCTCCTTCTGCACCATGCGTCCATCCACATCGATCTGAAAATCAATTGGGGGAGCGGCCTTCCGCGAAGCCTCCATCTGCGCCTGCCTCTCGGCCTCTGTCAACGTGCCCTTGCCCGAACCAGGAGCTTTCCCCCGCCGATTCAGCATCCGGAACTGAAACACATAATCCGCCTCCACCGGAGCACGATAAACCGCCTCCAGCGACCCGCGAATCGAAAACGGCAACACATTCCCGCTCACATGCCCGTCGTCCTGCACCGTTTTGATCATGAACTTCCCAATGATCCCGGGCTTCTTCTCGTAAGCCTCCCCATACACGGCTATGCGCGACACAGACCGCGCTGCAGCCATATACTTCTCCATCAACATCGGCGAAAGCGTCAGCACATCCCCAATATTGTCAAACCCATAACCCTGGTTATCTACCGGAAAGCCGTCCGCTGGCCGCACACTAACTCCGACTAAGTCACGAATCGTATTGTTATATTCCGTCCGGTTCAGCCGCCGCGCAGTCACCCGGCCTGGCCCACCGGAAATAGCGGGAGCAACCCCGTCCACCCACCGGCTCAACTCCTGCACGTCACTCTCGCTCAAACCCGGCATCGGCGGTGGAGGCATCGTCCGCGACACAACCCGCTCACGCACCTTCCGCCAAAGCTCCGGCTTCTGCGCCGCCGCACCTCCATCACGGAACAAACTAAAATCCAGCCCCGCCATCTGCGTCTTAGCCCCATGGCACTGCCCGCACTGCCGGTTCAGCACAGGTGCAATCCTGCTCTCAAACACATCAGCCAGAGCCAGCATACCCATCAGCGCAACTAGAAAAGAAAACTTGAAGTAGAACACCAGCTCTCATTTCTATCAGATTTCCCGCAACACAAGCCTGCTACGCTATCCCCAAGGCCATCATGCAACGATTCTCCCTGCTGATTCTTTTCACCCTCCAGGCCCTCGCCTGGGATCGATACGATCCCTTCACCTTCACCCCACCCAAGGGTTACAAAACCGAACGAACAGCCGAATCGGTCGCCGTAAAGCAGGACAACGGCGCGCAGTACTGCATGATGTTCCTCTTCCGTCCCCGTCCATCCAGCGGCAACCACGACGCCGACGTAGCCGCAGACTGGAAAAACCACGCCGCCAAACACGGCACGCTCCAACCCGCCAAAACCAACACCTCAACCAAAAACGGCTGGCAGATCACCGCCGCCGCTGGCACGGCCTCGCTCAAGTCGCAAAACTTCGTCATCCTCGTCACCACCCACTCCCGCCAGAACCTCACTTACGCCATCGTCACTTACTTCAACGACATGCGCTTCTCCGACGACATAGCCGCCTTCTCCAACTCAGTCCAAATCGACGAAGCCCCATCAATCCCGCCACCAGAAACAATCCCCACCAGCGGCATGACCATGTCCCGTCCCCGTACCAACTTCGACGACGGCTGGGTTGCCCAGGTTCGTCCCGATTACGTCCAGGCGAGCAAAGCCTCAACCGAACTCCGCCTCTACTACGTCAACGACGCCCTCGAGAAAGCCCGCCCCAACACGGTCGACGTCCCCGAATACTATTGGGCCCAAATCGTCGCCCGCAGCTTCCGAGCCTCAGCCCCACGCAAATTTGTCAGCGTCAGCTACCCGCCCATCTACTTCATGGACGCCGCGGGCGTCGATCCCCAATCCGGCAAACCCTGCTTCATCGCCATGAAAGTCATCTTCGCCGGCGGCGCCCGCGTCGTCCTCGCCATCAGCCCCAACGAAGCCACCCACAAGCAGCTCTTCCCCCACCCCAACGACCTCGACCGCACTCTATCCATGAACCGCTTCGGCCTCGCAGCCCAGGATCTCACCGGCACATGGGTACGCAACTCAGGCGGAGGTGTCGAGTATTACAACGCCTACACGGGCAATTACGCCGGCATGAGCGCATCATCATCGGCAGACGAGTTCACCTTCAACCCGGACGGCACCTACCGAAGCATCCACCGCAACGCAAGCACCAGCAATTCCGGCACAAAATTCTCCGGCCTCGACTACCAGGGCCGCTTCACCGTCTCCGACTGGGAACTCCACGCCACCAACCGCGTCGACGGCAAAACCAAAAAGTTCTGGGCCCGTCTGGAAGCAATCCAGAACGGCTATCTCCTAATCCTCACCGACAGTGACTACGAACCGCTCCAGTACGTACTCTTCCGAAAGAGATAGCCCGCGATCACATAACCTAGCTATGAGTCTGGGCAACAAACGGATTCACCACCTGCACGGTCCCATAAAATCTTCCCGCTTGAAAGTCTTCACTCAAAAGCACCGTGCAACCCAGTCGCTCCGCCGCACCAAGAATCAACCCGTCCCAATAAGTCACCTGAGCCGCGTCCATCCAATACCACGCACGTTCGGTCACCTCAGCCCCGTTCTCGATAGGCTGCCAGACCTGATAGATACGCACCAGTTCACGCGCTGCCTCTGGCTGCGCCCCCAATTTCTTCGTCGCATTTACATAAAACTCATGCAGCACCTGCCAGCTGCATCGGGCCCGCTGCTCTTCCCATGCTCGATCAATCCACTGCTCCGCCAACGCTTTCTTACGCAAATCCCGTTGATCTTCCGCATAGAGCAGAATGTTTGTGTCAAAGAAAATGCTACCGGCGCTCATGCATTTCCTCGCGAGTCATTCGTTCGCCCGCATCGATCTGAAGAGGCCTTCTTTTCTTCCATTCGAGGTGCATCTGTTTCGACGCATCTCCCTGCGAACGAGCGTTTTCAATCAGCTTGCAGAGCAACTTCGAAACGGAACAGTTTTCGTCAGCAGCCTTCCTTCTGGTCCATAAGGCAAGATCTTCAGGTAAAGTGACAGTGACATTTTTTAACACGAAACCAGTGTAACACGAACACACGAAGGTCGCTTTTCTGGCCCCACAAAGCAACAACCGTCCCTCGAAGGAATTGTCCTCAGGCCATCAAGCCCGGTATGCCAAGATTGGGCAGAGTCTGCCAGAAGGATCGCCGAAGCTAGCGAAAACAAACTCATGATGGACAATTTTGCAAACGTTTGGGATTAATCGCTCGCCTTAACATCCAGCTTCTTCAAAATGTGCTTAGCAAGCGTTTCGTTGATTTCGCGGTGCCGGGGCGCTGACTGAGCTGCTCCATTGGTTGGATTGAGATACTAGTAATGGCTACCGCCGTGCCTCACAAAGCTGCACCCGGCAGCTTCGAGCCTTCGTACAAGATCTGTCCGCTTCATCCAATTGTGAGCTCAGCAACACGACGGATCCCCGCAATGTCGCCGCTAGTTAAATCGCGATACAGGTCTCGAAGATGATTTTCAAGCTCTTCAAGGGACTCCCCCTGGGTAAGATAATCCGGAAACTCTTCAAAATATCCGAGCCAAACATCACCATCGCGCCAATGCACAAATCGAGCTGTGCTCATAACCAAATCTTACTGACTCCTTGCCTTGGCTGCACATATTTCAAAACCGCGTGGACACCAGCTACCGCGCCTTCCCCACCCGGCACCGCTCCGCCACCTTCCTCAAATCCGCCGCATACTTCGCCGCATCCGGAAATGGCGACGCAAACTCCCCCGGCTCCGCCCCCAGCCCCACCAGCATCCCCCGCCAGGCATGCCCCCGCAAATAGCTCACCTTCTGAGCAAACCGCTGATCCACCGCCCGCAACCGGGGCAAAAACTCCCGCACCTCGTCCCCAAGCTGGCACAACCCCTCAGTCGCCGCCTCGGCATCCCGGCCCCACGCAAACCCCTTATCGGGCAACCCCCACGCCTCCTCCACAATCCGCACCAGCTTCTCCCCGCCTGCCTTCCTCTGATCCACCAGCCGTTTCACCACATTCGGATACCACCGCCGCGTCTTCGCGTCCGCCAGCAACTCATCCATCAACGGTACCTCCCCCGCAAAAGTGCCCTTAGACAACCGCCCCACCAGCCCGTCCAGTTGCTGCGTAACCGGCCGCTTCTCCAACCCCTGCTCAGAAATCATCCGCTGCAGCATCGCATTCCGAATCCGCTCCCCTACCCCAGTCCGCTCTTTCTCAGACCAGTCAAAGTAAGAAAAATCCACCACCCGCGCATCCAGAATCAACCGAGCCAGCCGTTCCCGGTCCCCAACCTCAAACCCCTCCTCCCGCAACAGCTTGTAATAATCCCCCACTAGCGCAAACGCCGCATTCGATCCCCCCGGCTCATTCAAAGCCGCATCCAGCCTCCGCCGCACCGACGTCTCGTTCAACCCACGCAACGGCGCAAGATCCAGCGTCGTCAACCTCTTGAGCATCGCCAGCCTGTCCAGCTTCTGCTCATCAAAGGCAGCCCTTTTCCGCCCCCATCTCCACCCGCGAAACCCCATCCCGCTAGAAATGGGCTCGAGCGTCAGAGGCACACCCAGCGGCGCAGCCCCCCGCACCGTCTCCCGCCCAACCACACGATCCCCCACCCGCAACTCAACACCCTTCATCCACGGCACGCCCGGCCACAACCGCAAATCCGATTCCTTAACCCCAAGCGTTTCATCCACCCAGCGAATCCGCAAATCCCCCCTCGCCGCCTCTGCCTCCTCACCCATCAAACACTCTTCCCCGGCAATCCGAACCCGAACCGCCCGCGCCACCTCCTGCGCCCCACTGCTCCAGCTATAACCACGCGACTCCTTCAGCCGCCGCATCAGCTCCGCATCCACCATGCAATTCTCCCGGGCGATCGAGTAGACCATAGGTCCACTCTTCTTGTTCTTCTTGGCAACAGGCTCTTCCTCAAGGCTGCGAACCATCACCTTTGTCGCCACATCGTTATAAAGCAACAACTGGCAGAGCTCATCGCACTCCCGCCAGCCCAGAATCCGCCTCGGCTTCTCGATGACAATCAGCCCGCTTGGCCCACCAATCTTCTCTTGCGGCACAAGATCCCGATCCGCCGCCTCCACCAGCCATTGCGCAGTCTGCAAATTAAAGTATCGAGGGATCCCCACCGCAACCAGTCCCACCGCCAGCACCCCAGCCACACTAGCCAGCGCCACGCCCCTACCCCGCAATCCAAACCACACCGCGGAAAACGCGGCCAGATACAAAAACGCAGTCGGCATCAACGACAGAATCACCCCAGGCAAGATCAGAAAGAGATAGCCAATCACAATCAGATCTGGCACAGCCAGAACCAGGAGCGAAACTCCCCCACTCACCAAAAGCGCCAGCTTCAGAAACACAGCCATTCCCGTCTATCGGCACAAGGGCGAAATCGCTTAGTCTCGTGCATCATTCACGCAAAAGGAATCGCCCTCCCTATTTCACAGTCAACATAAGTGCTTCGCTTGAAAAATTTCCTACTCGTAGTACGATCTCGTGCTCGCCGGACGGCAAGCCGGGAATAATCAGATTGGCTTGGGCCAGACCTACAAAGCCTGGGGTCATACCAAGAAATAGAAGATTAGCGGGATTCCCACCCACCGTGGCACTAGCAGGAAGGGTCGGCCCGGCAAGTGGGCTGGACGGGCTGGCCGCACCGGTGGCTACAGCTGTCGTAAGGTTCCCAATTCCAGTCAGATAGGCCACCACAGCTTCACCCACAGCAGCCCCATTTTCAGGACTGTTTAGACTTCCGTTGGGGTGGATCACAACTGGCCGCCCATTAGCGCGGAAGATCTCAGGCGAGGCGGCCTGCACTTCTATGGATACGCCAGCCGAGCCTCCAGACGCATTGAAGGCACGCAGTGTGTGGCTGCCCCCTTCGAGCGCGAAGGGCAGCTGGACGTTCAGCTGAGAGGGGCTGGCAAAGGCTATAGGCGCCACCTGCCCTGCTACACAAACCACTCCTCCACCAAGCGCAGCAGGCAAGGGCAGGGACGATGCCGCCGCCTGAGTGCTAGCCACGGCGCTGCCGAAGATGCTAACCAGCGACCCTGGAGAAAGTGCGCGGGTCAGAGAGGCCGCATTTACCACTCCCGCAGCGGTAACAACAGGGGCTGGAGTGGAACTTGCCACGCTCGGTGGAATCCAAAAACGCGGCAACCCGGTCTGCCCGGCAAACAAAGACGCATCGGGCGCAAATGCCAAACCTTCTGTACGCGTGGAAGAACTAGGAGCATAGCGTGCTCCCGTGCAGTTCGAAGGCGCACCACTAAGGCCATTGAAGGCCACGCTATCCAAAGTAAAATCGGGGTTTACGCGCTTGATGGTCAGGCTGTTTCGATCGGCCACGTAAATACCATCTGGGCCTAAAGCAATAGCGTCGATGGAAAGCTGAATCCTGCGGGCATCCCGGCTGCCTTCCTGCTCTTGCCCGGAACTCGCGCCAGCCAGATGCTGCAGTGTATTGTTAGGCCGGATTCGATACAGCGCTCTATTGTTGGCAAAAACAATGCTGCCTTGAGAGTCCAGAATAATCTTGTCAACTGCGGAAAGACTGGCACCGTTGGCCACCGCACCATCTTCCAGAGAATTCAGGCCTCCACCAGCGACTGTGCGGAACACATTACCATCGACTCGCCAAATGCGACTACTATGGGCCAATAGCAGTTCTCCGTTAGGTCGGACCGCCAGGCCTGGACTAATCAAAAAATTCACGGCATTCAACGCAGCTCCTTCGCTAATGCTCAAGCTGCCGCTGGGCATACCAGCAAAAGTAGAAATAGTGCCGTTCGGCGCGATTCGGCGAATGCGGCGGTTAAACGCATCGTGGAAATAAATCGTCCCATCAGGGGCAAGGCCGATAGATTCGACAGAACTCACCTGTGCTGCGGTAGCGAGCCCTCCATCGCCAGAAAAGCCAGAGGTGCCAGTACCGGCGATCACCTGAGAGCCACCCAAGCCTCCTCCCCTGCCATCGAACGCCAACAGGCGCCCAAAACTACCCATGTAAACTCTGCCGTTACCGGTCACGAGCGAACTGGGGCTGTCCGTGATGCCGGGCGGCAGTCCAGGGCCAAGGTACACACCGGCAGACCGAGGTTGGTCGACCACTTCCAGATTTCCCTCGATGGTCAGTTGCCGGTTGAATGCTCCGCTCACTGGAATGTTGACTGATGTCTTGTAAGTTCCAGCGCGAAGATCCCGGATACTGCGGGTTACGATGACGGCAGGAACCGGATTCGCCGGGTCAGACCCGTTCCGCAGGATTCTCACTGAGGTCCCGGGGCTGGTAGAGCTGGCCGCCGCAATTGCGAAGCCGGCCGCACTCCCCCCTTCAGCTGCCACAATCTGCACCGTCAGGCGGGCCTCGCTGCTATCGCCGCTCAACAACTGGCCACTATCCAGAAAGATATTAGGCACTGCGGTGGGCGTGAAGGTGCCGGTCAATTTGCGCCAAATGGAGTTTTGGCCCGCTTGGACTGCTATTCCACCGCCGGGGATTGCACCCAATGCGTTAATCAGGTAGCCGGACTGGGAATGGTCAAATGAGGTGCGCGTAATCGTCAGGCCTACGCCGCTTGTGGCACCTTCACGGCTTCGCGATACCGTGGTAAAACTTTGTCCGCTGTCGTTAGTGTAATAGGCGTTCAAGCCGCAACAGTCACCCACAATGGCCAGGTTTGGATTCTTGGTGTTGAACTTGATTCCAATCGCATTGGTTTGTAGCACCCGCGTCCAACTGGAGCCCCCGGTCGTGGATAGAAAAATGCCATTTGTGCCCACGGACGGGCCTGACATACTGGCGAGCAACAGATTCGGGTCGGCAGGTGACGCCGCGATTGCATTAATCCCATTCAGGCTGCTCGTGCTATAAGTTTGCCCAATCTGCGTCCAGCTCCTTGCCCCGTCAGTAGAACGTAAGACGTTCCCGCCTTCGCCCCGGTACAGCGTATCCACGCTGCCGGTAGAGACACTAAACGCACCGCCAGTACCCGCCAGGGCCCAGCTACTCCCTCCATCTGAGCTCCGATAGGTGGATTGGCCGTTGCCAATTCTAATTACGGCGTAAAGAACAAAAGCATTGGCGGGAGCGACGAGCAAACGAATTACTTCGCTGCCTGCAGGAAAAGTGCCGGGTTCAATGATCCGTTGCCAGTTCACGCCTCGATTCGATGATCGCCAGGCACCCACCAAAAGATTACTGGACTCCCCTGAAGCCCAGGCGTAGAGGGTCGCAGAATTGGCCCGATCAAACTCGATTTCTTGCAATGAGGGCTGGCGACTGCCCAACGGAAAAATGGGAAGCTGCTCCCACGTAGCGCCACGGTTATCGGTTTTCAGCAAGCCCCCAATAGTGCTGGCATAGATCCGGGACGAATTACTAGGGTCAACTGCCACTGCGCGAACTTCCGCGTCAAAGGGAATCGGTTGCGCTGAAATGCTTCCCACAAATGCGACAAGCACGGAGCTCATCAGGGCCATCCGAGAAGGATAGAAAGCAGGAGATAGAGAGCAGAACATTTCACCTCTTCTGGTTCCGCAGGGAACCATCTGTTAAAAAACAACTTAGGGCCGCCGCAACGATTCAGCTGCTTCGACGAAAAGTAATCGCCGGGGAACAATGCAATTTTACTTGCATCGGCCGCGAAAACAAAAGGCAAAACCATTTTGTACAGCGAGAAGTCGGGCAAGCGCATGCCTTCAAGCTTTATTTGGCATTAGGCCGGGATCGCGGCTCTTCGAATCGCTTCAACGCTTCCGTGGCCCGCCGCCGCACCCCTGGCTCAACACTCAAAGCAGCTCGCCGCAAGTACTCCACCGCCCCAGCCCGATCCCCGCTCGCCGCCAGCGCCAAGCCTAAACTCAACTCCGTCCCGGCAGAAGGACGCAGCTTCAACAGCGCCCGGTACTGAGCCGCCGCCTCTGCCGGACGATCCTTCGCCAGCATCAGATCGCCCAGCAATGCATGCGCATCCGCAAATTTGGAATCGATCCTCAAACAATGCTGTAGCTCCCGCTCCGCAGCCTCATAACGCCCCGTCCTGCCCAATAACATCGCGAGACTATACCGTGCACCCGCATCCTCCGGCTTGCGACGCAGCGCGGTCTGCAACTCAGACTCCGCCTCAGCCACCCGCCCAGCCGGCATCAACACATTCGCAAGATTCACCCGAGGATCAATCGAAGCAGGCTCCAGCCGGATCGCCTCGCGAAACGAAGCCTCCGCTTTCCCAAAATCTCCCCCCCTCGCCAGAAGAATCCCCAAATTCGTATGCGCCTCAGCCAGATCCGCATCCCGCTCAATCGCCCGACGAATCGAAGCCACCGCATCCCCCGGGCGTCCCGCAGCCTGATAGGCCAACCCAAGCTCATGCCAGCTCACCGCCCGCTCCGGCTCAACAGTAGTCGCCCGCGTCAGCACCGTCACCGCCTCAGCCCCACGCCCCCCCTTCCGCAGCGAAGTACCCAAACGCAACCTCGCAAACCCCGAACGCGGATCCTTCCTGACAGCTTCACGATATTGAACCACCGCCGCCCCCCGCTGTCCATCAGCCTCCAGAGCGTCACCAAGCTCGATATTCCATTCAGCACGCGCCGGCTTGTAACTTTCAATCGCCCGCCGAAGTTGCGCGATGCCAGCCTTCAGATTGCTACCCTGCTTCACCTGCGCCACCGCCAGATAAAGTTCCCCCTCGGCCGTCCGAGGCAACGCCGCCGGATAGTAAGACACCACCGGCCCCCGATACGTCTCACGCTTCTCCTGCCGCGCCGCCAGCAGATCACCAGCCGGACGCTGCCGCTGTATCAAATGGTCGGTCACCGCAACATGAATCACATCCTCCGTACGCCGCCGAGGCATATGACATTCGATGCAGTTCGACAAACCCGTGTGCTTCCCCACCGACACCTGCCGCTCAAACGCCGTCGTATGACACTGCCGGCAAACACCGTTGTAGTGGCGTTCCGCCTCCTCTCCGCGCGGTGCCTTGTGCGGATTGTGGCAGGTCGTACAAGTCATCGCGGTCTTGTTAAAGCAGGCCGACTTGCGTAAGCGATAAGCGGAACTCACGATCTCGAACTTATCGTCGTGCCCGGTCCCAGGCGCATGATCAAAGTTCAACAGAAACCCCGCCAGCGCCTGCCCCGGCTCAAACGAAAACGGCCCGCGATCATAACGCAGCAACGCATTCGGCAATGAAAAACTCGTCGACTCCAGATGGCACGCCATACACACATCCATCTGCCGCTCCCGGCTCAGCCGCCCCGGATTCACAATCGTCTCCCGCGTCGCGTTCTTGACATGCCCTTCCCCAGGCCCATGACACCGCGCACAGTCAATCCCAAGCGGCAACTCACCCGGATACACCGATTCCGCAAACGCCTTCCCCCTGCCCGCCGGAATCTTCGGATAAGCGTTGTGGCAGTACATGCAGTCATAACTAATCTGCCTGCGAAAACCGTCATGATCCGGACGGTCATATCCCGGATTCATCGCAAAGAAGCCACCCTTTTCGGCATACCAGCCCAGCGGAAGCTCGATCAACTTGTCCTGAGGCGTGCGATGCAGAAAGGTGCGCGCACTGTTGCCAGAACCCATCACATAGTCAATCACCTTCTCCAGCACGTTCACTTCGCGGCCCGCTGCATCCACCTGATGCCGCCTTTGAAAGAACTGCCCCCCTCGTTCCACAACACGAAAGTGGCTGTCGGAAGGCGCGTGATAGTAAGCCCCCACGCCAACCGTGGCCGCCGACGGCAATGAGAACGATCGCCCCATCCCGGTGCTCTTGTAGCTCTCCGAGATCTCCCGGTGGCACTCTGCGCAAGTCTGTCCAAAAGCCTGCGGCACAAAGCACACCAACGCGAAAATTAATTTCCACATAATCTTCATGTGATAGGATTTCTCGACAACCACGAGGAATTCTTTATGATCTCAAAACGTCTCGCGCTTATTCTATCCGCGTTCGCTCTCTCCGCCTTCGGCCAGAGCGGCGCCGGCAGTATTCAGGGAACAGTAACGGACTCATCGTCCGCCCCCATCCCCACTTGTACGATCCAGGTGCTGAACCAGGCAACAGGAGTTTCCACCGAGGCCGCCTGCGGCGCCAATGGCTTCTATTCTGCCAGGGGCTTGTTCGCTGGAACCTACCGCATCACAGTGACGTCGGCGGGCATGAAGAAGCAGGAGGCTAACCTCACCCTCCAGAACGGCCAGGTCATGGTCTACGACCTTCAACTTACCGTCGGTGATGTCAGCGAAAAGGTCACCGTCAGCGGCGAGACGATCCAGCTTGCCACCTACGACAGCGGAACCGTCAACACACAACTCGACGCCGCCCGCATCAGCCAGCTTCCGCAGAACGGTCGCAACGTACTCGGCCTCGCGCAAAACACCGTCCCCGGCCTCGAAGCCGGCGGCACCCGCGCCAACGGCTTGATGGGCGAAGCCATGGAATACTCCCTCGACGGCGCTCCTCAAACCAACCGCAACTTCGGCTCCCCCGCCAACACCGCCCAGGCGATCCTGCCCGACCCGGATTCAGTCCAGGAAGTCCGCTTCGAAACACTCAATTCCAGCGCCCAGTTCGCCACCCCGGCCACCGTCATTCTCACCACCAAGTCCGGCACCAACCAGATCCATGGCTCAATGTTCGAAACCGCCCGCAACAACTACTTCGGCATCGCCCGCGCCCGGCAAGACCCCTCAAACTTCAAGGCACCCCAGTTGATCCGCAATGAGTTCGGCCTCAACATTGGCGGCCCGATCTTCGCGCCGAAGCTTTACGACGGTCGCAACCGCTCCTTCTTCTTCGTCGCCTTCGAACGCTTCTCTCTCCGCTCCAGCCAGCAGCAGCTCATGCGCGTGCCCACCATGGCCATGCGCGGCGGCGACTTCAGCGGCCTCGTCAACGGCGCCAACCAACTCCAGGTTCTCTACGATCCCAACTCAACCCAAAGCCGCGCCAACAACTACGTCCGCACCCCCTTCGCCGGCAACGTAATCCCACTGGCCCGCATTAGCCCCCTCGCTAAAACCCTCTACGCAGCCACCCCAACGCCCACCTCGGGCGACAATCCGATGATCAACTTCAATCTCACCGGACAGAATCCCACCCAACAGACAGTGCCGAATTATTCCACACGTCTCGACCACGTCTTCAACGACAAAAACCGCGGCTACTTCCGCTTCACCGAAATCGACCAGCAACAGCAAGCCCTGCGAAACTTCCCCTCTGCCTCGCCAGCCAACATCCAGAGCAGCGACCTGCCCGAAGGCGCCACCGGCTACCAGCGCATCCCGGTTCAAACCATCAGCGGTGCCATGGGCTACAACAAGACTTTCTCGCCCACCCTCTTCTCTGAAACTGTCTTCAGCATGCAGTGGCAGCGTATGTATGTAGAAGGCAACCCCGCCTCCATGCAGAACTACGAAAAGCAGTTCGGCCTGCCCAACAACTTCTCCCAGATCGGCTTCCCCGCCATCGGCGCAAACCTCTTCATGCCCTACGGCGGCTCGCAGTGGTTCTACGGCATGAGCCAACGGATCATAACCCTCGACGAAAACTTCAACAAAATCCTCGGCAAGCACCAGTTGGCCTTCGGCGGCCGAGTCCGCCATGAGAAGTTCGGCTACCTCTCCGACCGCTCACCAAACACGATCGCCTATTCCAATCTGGCAACGGCCATCTACAACCCCGCAACAGGCGCAAACTTCGGCGCTTTGCCCAACACCGGTTATCAGGACGCTGACTTCTTCCTCGGTGCCGCCTCCAGCTTCACCCAGAACCGCAACGCTCCCTACAACGATTCCTCGCTGATCGAATACGACGGCTACTTGCAGGACAACTGGAAGATCAGCCCGAGCCTCACCATCAACGCGGGAGTCCGCTGGGAAGCCCATCCCGCACCCGGCGTTAAAAACGACTACCTGGTCTTTTTCGACCCCAAAAACAATGCAATTTCCACGCCGCGCAACATGGATTACTACCTGCAGCAGGGTCTCACCAGCCAGGCCCTGCTCACCAACCTGCGCGACCTCGGCGTCAAGTTCCAGACCCTCAAAGAGGCGGGCCTCGGCAAGGCCGGCATCAAGGGCTACAACGCCAACATTCTCCCTCGCTTCGGCTTCGCCTGGGTTCCGAGCTTCGGCCTCAACCGCACCGTCATCCGGGGCGGTTACGGCGAATACATTTATCCTGTCCCGATCCGCAACTCAATCCGCTATCTCACCGCTAGCTATCCCTTCACTGCCGGCTACTCCATGAACTACAACGCCGCCGCGCAGGCCGCCGATGGGCTCCCCAATGGCTTGCTGCGCAATCCCCTGCAGGCCATCACCGGCTTGAACACCCAGAACGTCGTCGACACCAACACCACCACGGCACTTCTGCCCGGCATCAGCCCCGGCACGATTCTCGCATCCGATTATCCCCCCGCCAAAGTACGTGAGGCCAACTTCACCATCGAGCAGCCCTTCCAGGATGGCTCCGTGTTGCGCACCTCCTACGTCTACACCGCCGGCACCAACCTCGATCAGAACTTCGTCTTCAACAATGCCCCCTCCACCTACGTCTGGCAAGCGCGCACGGGCACTATCCCGCCCGTCGGCCGCTTTGCCGGCGTCGCCACGCGACCTTACGATCAAACGACGTGGGGCAACATCACCCAATCCACGAAGTTCGGTTTCTCCAACAACACCGCCTTGCAGGTCAACTACCAGCGTCCCTATCGCAAGGGCGTCGGCTTCCAGGTCTTCTATGTCTTCTCGCGAGCTTTCCGTGTCGGCGGCAACACTTTCCGCGACAACACATTGAATCCAGCTGCGAACTTCGCCCCCGATGCGATTCCGCAAGGCATGAACGTTGGCACCCCGTTTGAGCCAAGCCGCGAATTCAATCGCTGGCAGAATTACCGCATGGATACCGCCATTCCGGTACACCGCATCAGCTTCAACGGCATTGTCGATGTGCCCTTCGGCAAAGGTCGCCGTTTCGCAGGGAATTCCAACCGCTTTGTCAATGCAGTGATCGGCGGCTGGCAGATGGCCTTTGTCGGCACAGTCGTGTCGCAGGCCTTCCAGGTGGGCACTGGCAACTTCGGCGAAACCAATCCCATCACCCTTTACAAGCGGGAGAAGCCGATCCAGGATTGCCGCAGCGGTGTTTGCCGCGACGGCTTCCTCTGGTTCAACGGCTACATCCCCCCAAACGTGGTGAACGCAGCATCCCGCGGCGTAACCGGTCTCCCGGATGACTACCGTCCCTACCTCGCCCCGATCAACAACACGCCAGGCACGGCACTCTTCGGCACAAACAACGTAAACCAGACACTCCGCAACGGACAGGTTGTATTGACAGGCTTCGCACCGGGTCCGTCGGGCGTTCAGCCCTACAATGCAATGGTGCTGCAAGGGCCGAAGAACTTCCAGTCCGATATCTCTCTTTACAAGGAGTTCACCATTACCGAGCGCTGGCGCTTACGGTTTAACGTGGATGCCTTCAATGCATTCAACATCCAGGGCCTGGTCAATCCGGACTCCGGCACGGGTATTCAGTTGATGCAGTCGTCCTACTGGCGGCCCCGCCAGGTGCAGTTCACCGGGCGCTTGAGCTTCTAGCTCCAAGCCGCTCCTCAAAAAAGCCCCGCGCCACCCGCGCGGGGCTTTTTTGCTGTACGAGAGGCTGTCAGCCTCCCCTCCACACGGCCGCCTCGCCAATCCTGTCGCCACCCCGATCGGCCGCCCCACGTCTTCGGTCCCCCGTCTTCGGCCCCACGTCTTCCGTCCCACGTCTTCCGGTCCACGTCTTCCGTCCCGGCGTCTTCCGGTCCACGTCTTCCGTCCCGGCGTCTTCGGCGACACCGCGCCCAACCCCATGCGTAAGCGTGGGGATTCCAAAGGTACGGTCCGACGACCTAGGTAACACTTTGGCTCAGCAACATGGGTGACAAATGATTGGAGTGCTACCGCCAGAGGCCAAACCGCTCATCAGCATTCGACACCCACATCAAACAGACATTGAAAAAACCCTTCATCCCCTGAATCCCAGCCCCCCGCTCGTCTGCGCCAACCATCCCAACAACACGTCATGGAGAGAGATCCCGAGATTCCGCTACGGGCCAAATTCCCGACAGTGGGCGAATTTCCTGTCAAAGCATGCACCTGCGTGAGGGACAGTAACGGCCGAGTCCGCTAATGCCAAGGGAGAGGTCTAGGCATGAACTTGATCCTTGAGCTTCGGCCCGACATAGAGCGCAATCTGCTAGTGCGGCCACCCCGGCTGTTTCAGCCGGCGGTGAGATCCTTTTTGCCAGGCAACCGCCCAACCGATCCGAAGCAACGCGGCTAGCACTTACCTCGTCTTGACCGCCTTCCACTTACTCATGCCAGGGTGAAGACTTTTGTGAATGGCTCTGGAATGGCCTCGCGATTCTCGATGCAATCCGCAGCAACACTCAAGACAAGCGCTCGCACCGCGGCAACCGCAGACTCACGGCGGGAACCATAAGCGATCACCCCAGGCATGGACTCGATTTCACCCCACCACAGGCCATCCTCCTCGCGCCCCACAAAAATCGAAACCGAGTCTACTGAGGTACTTTCCATTCGTTCCTCGCTCTCGTTGTATTGCCTCGAACACGACAGCCGTAGCTCGTTGCAAACCGAGAGGCTGCCGGTTTGAACCGTCTCCCCACATCGCCCTACCGATGTTCTAGACAATTTATTGCGGGTAGTGTGGTGCGTAGATACTGTCCGCCAGGAAGAAGATCACATAGGTGAACTTTATCTTCAATAGAGAGGGCAGTAAGTGAGCAGCAAAATGCCACAGACATCTTCGATGTGAAGTCTCAGCACCAAAATCAAGATGGCGATTTGCCCCCACTAATCGTTTGGATAAGATTTGCCGATGGTCTCGACATGGTGCAGTCTGTCAACTTTGTCGACGGTTTTCCAATTGGCCTCGGGGATCCAAATTTCGAGATTCATCAGAAAATCGACTCCGATATGAGGAACGCAGCTGCGTTACGAAATACAGCGGCACCTGCTGCGATGTTGTTCCCGGAATACATGGCGGCGAGGACGCAAGATCGAGACGCCTGGCTTGCCCCGCTGCTTGAGCGATACGCGTGGAACCACGATCAAGGCGCGGATGAAATTGAAGTACTGAATCCCCTGGCTGGGATACTGCGTATGATCCTTTGGGAACAGCAAGTAGACGATGCAACATTGTTGCTGCTGATGCAATATGGGCCGTCGCTAAGATCTGATGATAGCGACTGGGATTGCTACCGCCTTCAAGATGTGGTCCTCTTGAATGTTTATCGCCGAAAAGAGCGATTGAGTGAAGAAATGGGGCGGGCGCTGGGCGGACTTGTCCATCGGCTAGAGCTCAAGCCTGACCATGGAGACGCTTGCTTCCTGCTCGCCTTCCGATTATTCCTTGACGGCTATTGCCGAATTCCCTGGGCCGAAGACATTGACGAAGCATTCCCTCAAGGCGAGGGGTGGCGGCCGCTTCTGAACTTAGTAGCTTTGGGAAAGCTGGCAAGGGGGCCGCACATGGAGCAGCTTGGTCCAACGGCGAAGGTGATTCGAAAGGCAGGTCTTGAGCGTGTGGTTCAGTTGGTGACTCGGGCAGCCACTTCAATGGAGGCCAGTCAAACTGTAGAGATTTCAGCTGCCGGCTGTTTGCTTTTTGAACAGATGCTCTTTTGGACGGCGCACTGTCCAGAACTGGAAATGGATGAGGCGATTTACAAAATCTGTGGAGTGCTGTGGGCCCCTGTGTCAACAAAGGGGGTTCTGTTCCGGAACTCCATCCAGGCATTGCTTGCAGCAGTTTCCAAGCGAAGCGGCACAAGAGCCTTTGCCTGTGCGGAGCGGCTGGCCAATCATCCGCAGTTGAAGGTTTTTGTTGAAGTACAGCAGCTATATGAGCAGTTGTTGGCAGAAAATGTCGATTCGAGACCTGCAGGCGGCACCGGAATAGATGGCTTTGCACTCAAGAATGAAATGGACTTTGTTTTGGAGCAGGCGCTACAGTGCAAAGCGAAGGTGACGGATTGGCGGCATAGCCGTTACCTGGGAATCATAATCTCCAAGTCCCATTTAGAGATCGTGTTGCGCCAGATGAAACACGATTGGCCAGCAGCTCTCAAAGCTCTGAATGCACGCGTCGAATGGCTTGCCCAACAAGCACCCACGATTGAGGGCGAGCATCTGGAGATGCCTTGGCTGAGCTGGAGTTGTGATCTTGGCGAATTGTATTTGCGCATTTTGGAAGAGAATCCTCGATTGGATTGGGAAGACCTTGTCGGGCTTTGCAAAGCGGACGGCACGAGATGGCTCGGAGTCAGACCATCAGAACTGGTGCTGCAACATTGTTCTAAGTGGATCGCCAGCAACGGATATCGCAAGGAACTTTCCGTTGCCATGCACTCATGGCGAAAGTCCGTATATGGGCCAGGCGTTGGATCACAACAATTGCGCAAGAGAATCGACTGGCTTCTTTGGTTCGATACAGAAGCACCGATCGAGGACAAATCATGCTGGTCTGCTGCGATCCAGCTAGACATAAGGGAGATGCCTCAAGCAAAGTCTAGAGCTTGGATTTCTTTAGTTCAGAACATCAGCTTTGGGGCAGTAGAAAAGCCGACCAAGCAATGGCTGAACCTGGCTCGAAAGGCACTCGATGCCGTAGGCCGCGAAGCATTCAAGAAACAGATGCTGAAGTGGTTCGAGCCACTACGCAATTGGGAACGGCTACGGCTCAGCGTGGCGGGCCGTGATCTGATGGCATCTTTATTCTGGTACTCGCTGCTCGCTGAAGACGCAGAGATCGATGAAGCTGTGCTGTGGTTTGCAAAGGCCAATTGGAAAACCAAGGCAGATCGTGGGCGGACAGCAAAGCTGCTTCCAATTTGGATCCACACGATCTCCCAAAGATCTCCCGAGCGTGCGATTGCGGCTATTCATACCTATCGGGATCTAGGTGGGCTGAATTTGACAGGAAAGTCCTTGAGAACGTATGAATCGCTATGCAAGCGATTTGAGGTGAAAAGCCAAATCAGTCCACCGCCGCCCCCTCCTGCTTTTGATAAAGAAGCGTTCTTGAAGGATGGGTTAAAGAGGATGCTTAAGAACGTACTTGGCCCGGAGGCGAATGTCTACGACGACGCCGTCGAAATTGGAAATCCTTCGGGAGAGCGTTACCGTATCGCGATGAATGACGGCAGGATTGTGCGATTGAGTGACGGCAAAGTAGTGCGGCTAGAGATCGATTGGAATTCGATGCCATTCGTTATGCAAAAGCAACTCGTAGATTCACGCGACCTGATGAATCCCTTCGCCCCGAACCCATTTCGAATTGCGATCTGCGCGCAGATTCTCACTGGCTGGTTGGAGGTGGAAGTTCCCATCGTGGTGGACGAAGAGTAAGAGGAGGCTGTCAGATGAAATCCCAACTACCTCCCCGCATTTCCCCCAATGTTCTCGCCCCTCCCAAAGGCAGCCTTTCCGAAACTTCGATGTCATCCAGAATTTGATTAAGCTTGTCGGCGTCCAGCCCCGCCCTCAGTCCCAACTCATGCGGCACAACACGATAGAGAACCTCATCCGGACCGTCCTTGCGCTCCAACCCACTCCGCGGAACCTGATAAATGATCTGCTCTATCGATACCTTCCGGTCATCGGCCAGCCCCGCCTGAATCTTCAAGGCCACATCCGGCAACTGATTGGCGAATTCATAAGCAGCAAGAAAATCCTCATGCTCAAGCTCCGGATAATCTTCAACGATCTGAGCCTCCGTTTTCCCGGCCGCCAACCATTCAAACAAATTGAAGACCGTGATACGCAATCCCCGAATACACTGCTGCCCAGACCGCTTCCCCGCCTCAACCACGTCCCCCCCCATCTTGGTTCAAAGCACTTACGGCCTTAGCCCGGACAAAATTTTCTCCCTTAAACAACAGCGGATGGCCAGATACCCTCGCCAGCGCCATTGCACAACAATCGCAAAAATTCAGCCCAGCCGGATGATTGCCTTTCCCATACTCACGCCAAACTCTTCGTGCTTCCTCAACCATCAACGCATCCATCGGCACTACATCGATTCGCGCCCGGTGCAAAAGCAAGTCAAACTCTCGTCCCGCCGCCTCTCCTTTCCGCGCCTCTGCCACCATCGCCCCCTCCAGCGCGTTCACGGCGGAAATCAACCTCCTGCTGGCCCGCTCAATTGCTGCGATATAAACGTCCCGATCCTCTTCATGAAATAGGATGGCGATGATGGCTGAAGTGTCGATCACCATTAGTTCGGCAAACCATGTTCATCGAAACCGATAATTTCCTCGGCACTCCGCAAATCAAGATCCGGCAATGCTCCGCAACGATCGCTAATGGCCCTCAAATCATCCCCGAGACCGCTGCTCTTGCCTCGGCCCGTTTCGCGCTCCAGTTGTTCCCGCAGTGCCTTTACAATGGCATCGGTAAGCGTCAAACCGGTCACTTCAGCTAATGCCCTCGCCAAATGATCCGCTTCTGGATTCTTGATACTGAGCGCCATATAGAATCTCCTTCTTTTTCTAGATTCTAGCAAAGCAAGTCGTTAAGACCCTATATCACTACCACGAGAGCTTCACCCTACCCTCTTCTCCAGGCCCTTCTTCACAAGACTCGAAAACGCGTTTGCAGAAATTTTCTGCCTTTATTGTCAATCTCCTCAACAAGATCCAGAAACCATGGTTCGGAATCGACTTTTCAAATGTTAGCTTCTACATCGGAAGGCGCTCCATGCGCCTCCCTTTTTTATGTCAAAACAGAAAAGGATGAAGCACCATGTCAACGCAAGCGCAAATCGATGCTAATCGGCAGAATGCGAAAAAGTCGACCGGCCCGAAAACCGAAGAAGGCCGCGCGAAATCCGCAGCCAACAGCACCCGTCACGGCCTCACCGCCAACCCCACAACCATCTTCGAAAACAATCCGCACGAACGAACCCAATACCACGCACTCAAGGCCAAACTCCTCCAGCAATGCCTCCCCGAAGGCGAACTCGAGCTTCAGGCCTTCGAGCGCTACACGTTCGCGCTCTTCCAGGCAGACCGTGCCAGACAAATGGAAATCGACGCCCAAACCCGCTGGTCAAACGAACCCAATAACGAAATCTTCTTCAACCAAATGGAGCGCATCCTCAAACTCGGTGCCGCCCAGGAGCGCCGCGCCGACAAAGCCCTCAAAGAACTCGCGAAACTCCAGAGAGACCGCATCCTCGCCATGGACATCCACACCGAAGTCTATTTGCTCGACAAAACTCTCGACATCCCCGCAACCTTCCCCATGTTCGAAGTCCGCAAAACCGACCTCTCCAAAACCACCGCCGGCCTGCTCACCCTAAAGCTGATGGCCCTAATGCCCGAAGCCCGCGAAATCGTTGACAAACACCGCCAGTCCAAGCAAGCCGCATAACCACCACCCTCAACCCAGGCGAAAAAGCCGCAAGATCTCTGACAATTGAACCCGCAATCAGGCCCCCAGCCAGCATTGCCCCTGAACACCCTCACTCGAGGTGTGTTCAGGCAGGCTTCTGTGGCCCCTTCAGTCCATCCATCACGTCCGTCACCAGTTCCTTGCTGTCATTGAGCAACTTGAGGATAATCTGCAGATCCATCGCCGGCTTCCCAGGCTGGCGAATACTCTGACAATAAACTCCATGCTGCCCCACCAGACTCAGCGCATCCGTCAAAAGATCCTGCGCCATCGCCAGCCGCCCACGTTCCACTCCAAATTGGAACTCAAACTTTTCCAGCTCATCCGACCGTTCTTTGTAAACCGAAGCCATCGCCCCGCCTCCTTCTATAACTTCAAAAACGCCCGCAGCTTCTTGGCATGAGCCCGGCTCACAGGCACCTCAGTGCCCTTCTCGTCATCCATCTTCAGCATCAAACTTGAGTGAAACCACGGATTCACTTCCCGAATCCGGTTGAGATTTACCAGATACCCACGATGTACACGCCAGAACACCTCCGGGTCCAAATCCCCCTGCAACTCGTCAATCGTCTTGTAGCTGCTCTCCCCAGTCACCGTCGCAGCAACAATCTGGATCAATCCGTCCTCAATCGTCGCATAAATCACTTCGCTGGTATCGATCAGCAAATTCCGGCTCCCCGTCCTTACTACCACCTTGTTTTTCGGGCTAGAAACCCTTCCCGCCTCACCCACACCCACTTCCACCATCTCCCCATGCTCCGCCAGATACCGTTTCGCCCGCTCCACCGTCACTCCAAGCCGGTCTTTTTCCACCGGTTTGAGCAAATAATCCATCGCTTCCAGCCGAAATGCCTCAACTGCGTACTGGTCAAACGCTGTTGCTAAAACAAAATATGGTAACCGTACATTTTTTTCCTGTAGCCGCCGAATCAAACCCAATCCGTCCAAACCCGGCATCTGCACATCCAGAAACACGAGATCAGGATCAATCTTTTCAATAACTTCGAGCGCCTGAACCCCATTTTCAGCCACCCCGGCTACCTCGATATCCACGAAATCCCGCAGCAGGAATTCCAGCTCCTCCCGTGCCAAACGTTCATCGTCCACCAGCACTGCGGTGATGGTAGCGGTAGCGCGAATGCTCATCCGATTGGTAGTATAACAATTGGTCTTCTCGACTGGCTTTTATTCCTGCTAAAGCAATTACAAGAAAGGCGCTCCGTGTTCTCGAATCCCGCCGAGCTAACACTCACTTCGGAAAACATGAAGCCTTTTCAATCTTTTGGCGTCCAAGTATTTAGGAATGGAAGCAGTTCAGACCGAGCCGCCATTTTTGGACCCTGAAAATCCTCTCGGGCCTTAACTACTACGACTAAACAAAACCCGCCTAGACGGAGTTGAAGAAAATACAGTGTTTGAATCATTAGCCAGAACTAATACATCCGGCGCTAGAATCCTTGTGATCGGCGGAACCCAATTCGTTGGCCGCCTGCTGGTAGAGACCCTCCTCAAGCAGAAGAACGATGTCACCATCCTGCACCGCAAGCAGGCCCATCCGTTCAAGAAGAAGATCGGCAACATCGTAGCAGACCGTAACGATCCTGAGCAGATCAAAAAGGTTCTCGCCCGCGAAAAGTTCGACATCGTTTTTGATAATGTCTACGACTGGGAACGTGGCACCACCGCCGCTCAGGTCGAGCACACCATCAAAACCATGGAAGGCAACTTCTCAAAGTACATCTTCATGTCGAGTGTTGCCGCTTATGGCGATGGTCTCAACCATCACGAAGCCGACGCCCTTGCTCCCGACGACCATCCCGACGCTTATGTGCGAAACAAAGCCATGAGCGAACGCATGCTCTTCCGCATGTACTATCGCTACCACGTCCCTGTCATTACGCTGCGTCCGCCCTTCATCTATGGCCCCGGCAACAATTACTATCGCGAAGCCTTCTTCTGGGATCGCCTCCGCGCCGGCCGACCACTCATCCTCCCCGGTGACGGTCGCCGCCTCATGCAGTTCGTCCACGTAGCGGACCTCATCCTCGCCTGCCAAAAAGTGCTGGAACATCCTCAGTCCGTGGGCAACGCCTTCAACGTCGCAAACTCCCGTCCGCTCACACAGGAAGAAGTTGTTCACGCTCTCGCCAGCGCCACCGGCAAGAAGCCGCAAGTCATCCGCGTCCCGCGCCGACAGATCGCCCTCGCCGGCGGTCATCCCATGGGGCCACAACTCTACTTTGGCTATTACTTCGACATTGCACCCATCACCATGGTCACCAACAAGGCTCAGCGCATGCTCAAGCTCAAGCCCCGCGACTTCGCCACCGGCCTCAAAGAAACTTATCGCTGGTATTTAAGAAACGCTGTCAAGCGCAAACGCATCGACTATTCGTTTGAAGATTCATTACTCGAAATTGCCCAGGCTGTCTAGGCCGTTTCTTTTCCTCATCCTCGCGATCTTGCCGGGCCTAGTTTCCTGCCAAAAGGAAAAACAGGGCCCGGTTTATCGTGTCATCGGCGAAGCCTTTGCCGGCCCCAACGAACTCCCCCTCCGTCAGGACGTATCCCTCCGCTCCCCTGTCATCACTACGGTGAAACATGGCGAAAGACTCGAAGTCCTCGACCGCCGCCGCCGCTTCCTTCAAGTCCGCACCAAGTCCCAAACCATCGGCTGGGTCGACATCAAACTGCTCATCAGCGCCAAACAGATGGATCAGCTCGATGAGCTGGCAAAGAAGTACAAGTCCGCCCCCACCATGGGCGTCGCCACCGTCTTCGATGTCGTCAACGTCCACACAGACCCCAATCGCTACTCCCCAACCTTCCTTCAGATCCAGGAGAAAGAACGCTTCGACGTCATCGGCCACCGTGTAGTCGTCCGAGCCCCATACCAGGGCGAGACGATCGAGATCGAGGACCTCAGCCCTAAGCCCAAAGCCAGAAAGAAGCGGCCAAAGAAGGAACCGGCCATACCGCCCCCGCCGTCGCCGTCAGCTCCCAAACCTCCTGAAAACTGGCTCGACATGTCCCGCTCCAAAGTCGAAACAGAACCGGGAAAACCGGTCGAAGCCAAGCCCATGGATGATCTCGTAATGATCCGCAATAAGGACGGTCGAGTCGGCTGGGTCCTCACCAATGCCATCTTCCTCGAGGTCCCCGATGACGTCGCTCAGTACGCCGAGGGCAGCCGCATTACATCCTACTTCCCTATGGGTGAAGTTACCGACGAAGGCGTTAAACACAACCATTGGCTCTGGACCACCCAAAGTCAAAAGTACGCCCCCTTCGAATTCGACGGCCTCCGCCTCTTCACCTACAACACGCGCCGCCACCGTTATGAGACTGCTTACAGAGAACGCAACCTCCGTGGCTTCTTCCCGGTCATGGTTCAGGCCCCTGAGTTTAAGGTCGTTGTTGAAGATGACACCGGCAAGCTTTGGCTCAAGTCTTACCTCTTCGACGGAACCAGAGCGAAGCTCACCAGCAAAGCACCCTACGAGCCTCCGCCGGACGCGCCCCCCGTCAGCAACCGCTCGAAGCCCCTCCCGGAAACAGACATGAGCTGGTTTGAGAAGCTGATGAAACTCCTTCCCGGCCGCGACTAGATACAATCGCTGTATGCAGCGTCGTGAATTCATCCAGACTTCGACAGCCCTCGGCATCTCAGCCGCAGCTCTCGCCGAAATGCCCATGCCCATGGATATCCTGGGCAAGTCCCAACTCAAAGTTTCCAAGTTCTGCCTCGGCGGCTACCACATGCGCGTCGGCGGCGAAATCTCGGGGGTCCGCATCATCAACCGCGCCCTCGAACTCGGAGTCAACTTCTTCGACAGCGCCGCCAAGTATCACAACGGCGAAAGTGATGTCACCTACGGCAAAGTCTTCGGCGATTCCCCCAGCCTCCGCCAGCGCGTCCTCCTGATGTCAAAGGCTGAGAACCGAACCCGCGAAGGTGCCATGCTTCAGCTTGAGAACACCCTCAAGCGAATGAAGACCGACTACCTCGACCTCTGGCAATGCCACGAAGTCGTCACTATGGCCGAGGTCGACAAAATCTTTGGGCCCAGTGGCTCACTCGAAGCTTTCATCAAAGCCAAAGAGCAAGGCAAGGTACGCCACATTGGATTCACCGGCCATGCCGATCCTAACGTCCACCTGCGTCTCCTCGAAGGCTACTCCGGCTGGGAAACCGTCCAGTGTCCCGTCAATCTGATCGACCCTCACTACCTCAGCTTCATCAAAAACGTCCACCCCAAGGTGCGTGAGCGCGGCCTCGGCCTCATCGGCATGAAGTCCAACGCAATCGGCAACATCCGCAAGATGCGCATCGCGACCATCGAAGAATGCCTCCGCTTTGCCTGGACTCAGAACCCCAACACGCTCGTCTCCGGCGTTGAATCAGTCGACCAGCTCGAACAGAACGTAGCCGTACTCAAGACCCTGAAGAAGATGACTCCAACCGAAATGTCCAGCATCCTCGATCGCACCTCCAAGGGCCCCACCGGCTCCAGGATCGAAACCTACAAGATCAAGGAAACCACCGCCATGCGACACCGCGTCCACACCGACGGCGAACTCGCCTAGGCTGGCCTTCGAAGCACCACTCTTGCAGGCGCCCCATCGGCGCCTGCAATCTTGAGTGGAAGGCAAATCAGCTCGTATTCTCCAGGCTCAACTTCCCTCAGGTCCAGCCCTTCAATCACTGCAATCCCTGCCCCAAGAATCGTCACATGCGTCTCAACCGTATCGTGATAGAAGCCGCCAATAGACAGATAGTCCACCCCCACCGTCTTCACTCCGCACTCCACCAGATACTTAGCCCCCTCATCGGCGATATAGACAAAGTCCTTGTCAAAATCAGGCTTCGCCCAGGACTCCCGAGTGTTCCTCGTCTTGAAAATCAGACGTTCTCCGCGTTGGGGCTTCAAGGCCTCAAGCTCAACACGCCGAATCGCAACAGGGTCGGCAATCTCAACCACCCGCGCCGTGCCAATCATCGCATCGATTGGAGTCTGGTCAATGCCAACCCCATCATTGATAAAGTGACGCGGAGCATCCATATGCGTCGCTGTATGAGCGCTCATATGCAGCTTGGTGACATTACACATATCCCCACGATCCATCTCAGCCACCTGCACCAGGCTCGGAGACGCATCCCCCGGCCAACAAACCATTCCATCTGTCAACGGGACACTGATATCCCAATAGCGCCAGCTCATGATTCGCTCTCTCCCTTCTTGATTCGCCTCTTGACCAGAAACCCCGAACGATTCGGTAGATCTCTCCAAATCAGCAACCACGTACCAAGCAAGCTGATCAGGGTTGCGACTCCGCCAACCAGCAGGTAGTCGATCGGCTTCAAAGGCCTCGGCATCCACTGCAACATCAAAAAGGCCGAAAGCCCAAACAGAACCAGGTCCAAAAGCACCAAAGCAACAATGCGAGAGCTACTCAATTCCATGGCTGATTAGTCATACTTCTCAACGATAATCTGCTTCCGGTCAAACCCGCGCAACTTCAGCTCCTCGCGGATGCTCTCCACCATTTCGTTCAGCCCGCAGACATAGACATCGACATCGGTCCGATCCCCCAACAATTCCCACAGCAACGGCTGCACTCGGCCCGTACGTCCTTGCCAACCCTCTGCAGGACGAGTCACTGTTGGTACAAAAGTGAAGCCCTCGAATCGCTCGGCTAGTGCCTCAAAGTCACCTCGGAACATAAGTCCTTCAGCAAATCGCGCTCCAAAGATAAGTGCCGCCTTCGTACCCTTGTCAAGATAACCAGACTGTGACAACATCGGACGGAAGGGCACAACGCCCGTACCTGTCGCCACAAAGATGGCCTCACGCTCCTTCGATTTCACAGTGAAGGCACCAACAGGCCCCTTCGTAGGAACCGTATCGCCAGGCTTGAGAGAGAACAGATAAGGAGTAAAAAGCCCGTCCTCCACCTTGTTCAGGCAGATCTCAAATCGATTGGACTCGGGCAGCGAAGCAAGTGAGTAAGCCCGGGTAACCTTCTTCTCGTTCACCAGCTCGGTCATCGATACCCACTGCCCTGGAACAAACTCGAAGCGCTCGACATCAGGCACTTCAAACCGAAAGTGCCGGATCCCCGGCCCCACATCAAAGGTCTCAATCAGCTTTGCGTTTCTCTCAACTAGAGCCATTTCTCAACCCCCTCCTTCGCCCGGTCCCGCAGAATCGCACCCAAGCCGGGATGCCCGTCCAGAGGAGGCGTCACTTCGATCTCAAGGTCGTTTCTTTCAGCTCGGATCTTCTCGATCAAGTCTGGCAAGTCTCTCTTAAGATGGAGCCCCACGGTCAGAAAGTAAGGAACCACCAAAATCCGTTCCGCACCTTTGGCCAACAATTCTTCCACTGCGCCTGGCAGATCCGGCTTGCCACCATCAAGAAAACAGGTTGCCACCAACGGAAAGGCGCTGTCTTCTGAAATCACGCGCGCCACAACTCTTACTGCTTCGTTCGCGCTTTCTACACTTGAGCCGTGCGCGAATACGACTACTCCGGTTGCCATACACCCATTGTCGCGGGATTTGCCGGCTTTGGGGGAGGAATAAAATGCCTTACCGCATCAAGAAAGCTTCGCCCACGCCGCCGCTGGTTGTTCAGTTGAAGCTCCATCCGCTGCAAGAAGACAAGCACACCCAGAACATGCGAATCCAGTACCGCTGGATATCCAGCCTGGGCCTCAATTTGCTGCCGAAACTCAGTCAACCGAGACTGCACCTGCTCGTAGAGCGCCGCTGCTATTGGATTCTTAGGTTTGCTCTCGTAGATGAGTCCGCTGCAAAGCGTGCTGTAGGTCTGAACGAGACTCTCAAGCGATTGACGAGCATCGTTGTCGACCAAGCCTTCGAGGCTGGCTCCACCTTCAGAAATGGCGGCAGCTATGACAAGGACAAGCGGCTCGTGATCGCGGAGGAATTCTTCTTTGACGATGATGTCCGGATGGGGAATTTCTTCCGGCGTCAGTTCACGCAACTGCTCACGGTCGCGGCCCAGATTCAGAAATTCACAGTCAAACGGACAGGCGATAGTTTCTTCGCGCTCTTTGCCACAACACTGAGGGCAGATGTCGGCCCTCAGTCCGGGACAGAATCGCTTTGCTCGGCGAGTGCCGCAAATCGCACATTTCTGGGGCATCTGTTCTGATTAGAACAGAACGGAGACGCCAACCAGTGCCACAAAGTTGTGGAACCAGCCATTGAGCTTCGCCCCAGGGGCAGCAGTGATCACCCTGTCTGGAACAGGTGAAATGTAGTCGCGGAATTCGCCTCTGAAGGCGAGCCGTTTGGAAGCCATAAACTTGATGCCACCACCAACGGAAACAACTGGCACCCACTGGGTAGTCTTCGTCAAAAAGGCGAAGTTGTTCAACGGCTGTACAGCAACTTCTCTGCCAGTTCCTTCATATCCCCGGAATCCGGCACCAGCTGCGAGGAAAGGCCGAACCCTGGAACCGCGCGGAGCGGCGTGGATAAGGAAGTCATAGTGGATCGTCTGCGATCTGCCGCCAAAAGCGTAATCCCGGCCGCCGGAAGACAGCTTCATGTCGTTCTGCTGAAACATGTAGCGGATTTCTCCACCTATGTACTGGTGCATATCATTTCCGAGCCAGGCCGTGGCCCCCCAGCCGTTCTTGAAGCCAGCTGTAGCTTTCGCACTAGCTACCGTTACGTCCTTGGCAGTGTAGAAGGTGCCGGCAGCGCCAGCTCCAAATTCCCAACGCTGGGCCATTCCAGGGATGCTCGCCATCAGGCCAGTGGCCAGGATCAGGCCCGTGCGGGCAAGCTTAGTTAGTTCAAGCATTCGTTAGCTCCTTCTACGAAGAATATAGTGAGAACAATTCTTACTATAAATGTTTTATTCAATCACCCGCAGAGTGAGCGTTGTTACCGAACCGCCCTGCGAGATAGTGAGCGGAATGCTGAAGCCGGTTGGCACCCAGCGCAAGATCTGTGCATTGATCTGATAGACCCCAACTTCGCCCGGCGTAAGTCCGGCATAGGTGACGGGGATTTCGACCCCACCAAGCGAGACGACCGGAGTAACCAGAGAACTGGCCAGCGGATCAGAAGGGGCACTCAACCCAGCCTCAACGGGAGGATTGGTCTTGCCCATGCCGGTCAGATAGATCACGATATTGTCGTTCCGCTTCACCGGATTCGAGTTGGTCGCAAGCAGGCCATTACGTCCATTTACGATGGTCGCAACCGGTGTGTCGATACCCTCAATCAGTGTACGGAAGATGCTCGGAGCCGTAGGCGCTACGGAGAGATTGAAGTTGTCGCTCACGCCGCCAGGAGTGCGCAGGATCAGGGTTGTGCTGCCAGCGATCTCGAAGGGAATCTGGGCATTGATCTCTTTGCCGCTGACGAAAATCAGAGGAATCGGAAGACCATTTACAGTGATGCAGCTCTCGCCAAGTGCCGTCGGCAGAGGACGCTCACGGGAAGCCTGATTGATTGGGCTGAGGTCATTGCCTTCGATCTTGACAAGGCTGCCAGGAGCGATGGCAGTTGAACCATCCGCAAGATTGGTCACCTTGGTGATCTTGGGTGTGGCGACGGCAGCATCATAGGTCCAGGGAAGAACAGTGAAGCCAGAGACAGTGAGTACGACGATTGCGTTTCGCGAATAGAGCGGCGCAACGGTTCGAATAAAGGGCTGAGTGACAGCATTGGCAGGCACTGGGGACTCAACAATCCGTGTGCCGATTTGGGCTGTCCCGGTCGGGAAAGAAATGCGCTGAATCGTACCCGGGCCATCAGCACTACCTGAGGTTGTACGAAAGCCGGTATTGTCGACAAAAGCGAAGCCGTAGTTTGGCTGCGCATCCGGTGCCAGACGGCGGATCGGAACTAGTGAACCGTTCAGCAGGAAGTTGCCAACGACGAACTGATCGAAGCTTGACGCGGCATAGGATCCACCGAGAACGGTCGTATCTTTGCGTGCGGCAATGAAGGAATTCGAGTTTCCGTCAAACAAGAGTGTCGTGCCGTCTTTGGATGCACCCATGATCTTGGCTCCATTTGGAGATGCAATCAGGACGGTATCGATATTGATATTGTTTTCAAAGACGTCTAGCGTTGCAAGCTCGGCAGCCCTGCGGGAGCTGAAATCGACTCTTGAGATCTTGTGTTGCGGTCCAGCAACGCGGCTGGCAACCAAGGTTGCACCAGCTGCGCTGGCGATACTACGGGGATAGTGGCCCTGTGGCATCGCAATGGAAGGTTGCTGTTGCAGATTGTCCAGAGAGTAAACGTAAATGACTTGTGCATTGTCGCTGCCGATCAGAAGGTTTCGCCGATCAAAGCTAAAGGCGAGCTGCGTGGGTGTATTGCCGGTACGCAGAGTTGCAATTTGCTGATAGCTGGAGCCATCGAATACGAGCACACTGTTGTTGTCCTGGCGGATCACAAAGAATCGATCGCGGGCAGGGTCGGCAAGAATGTCAACCAAGGTGCCTGGCACATTAATGCTGGTACCGCGCTGATCAGGCTCTTTTGAGTTGATGAGCAAACGAATGCTCGAAGAGTTGAGGACAGAGCCTTCGGAATTGATATTGATCGTACGGACCGCAGTACCGCGAGTGTTGCTGAAAGTGAGCGGGTCAACCGAAACAGTGATCACAGCCGGGGTTACCCCACTGAGGCTGGACACTGATACTCCGGCGGGGATATTGGACAGAGTGAAGTCTGTGTTCTGGCCGCTGGAATCGGTCACAACAAATTGTTGAATTGCTATCCGGCGATCACAGAAGTTGCCGCGGAAAACAAGGTCCGGAACATTGGAAACCACTTTCGGCTGACGATGGAGGTCGCCTACTGGAAGAATCATGACGCCGCTTTCGCTGCTCGCGTATACCGTATTGCCGTCAGCACTCAGGACTGCTTTGCCAGAGAGATTTTCAGGCAGCTTGATTCGCTCGCGAACCGTCAGGTTGTCCACATCGAGTACTTGGAGGATCTTGCTCTGGTCTATTCCTGCGGTGCCGGCCGGAGGTGTCGCTCCACCAGTGGCAGCGATTTGCTCGTTCATCTGGGCATAGATTAGTCCGCGTGCCGAATCGATTACGTGCCCGCCGATGTTGAGCACTCCGCTCACATTCGGGAACTGGCTTGTCATGATGAAGTTTTCGTTGAACATAGCCCAGCCGATCAAGACGTTGGTCCCATTTGCATTGGTGCTCAGCGTACGGGGGCCAAAAGGAGGAGAAGCCACCCAAGAGCCAGTGAGTAGTGACTGGCCGACATCATAGCGATAGACGAAAACATTGGCGTCAGCCGCAGAAGCTTGAAGGACACCAAAGATTCGTGTACCATCCCTGGTGGCCGAGCTCGAACTGGCTACGACGTTTTGGGGATAGTTGTTGACTGGAACGGGCAAAGTCTTCAGGACAAGGTCGGTAATTGACTGAAGTGTGCGCGTAGTGCCAGTAATTGGGTCAAAAACCAGGAAGGCATTTGAGGTGCCGACTAGCGCAAGGCCATCTGAGCCGAAGGCGACGCTCAGGGGAGTGGCAGTAAGCGAAAACGTCTGGCGCTGATTGGATTCCAGATTGATCAAGGTGAGCGCATTGCGAGGCTGATTTGGGGTCGCGAAGTTACCATAGTGCGCAATCAGCAACCAACGCCGGTCTGGCGAAATCGCCAGCGCACCGGGCTGGGGAGCCACGTTAAACGAGGTTTGAATCACACCAGTCTCAAGCGACATGACTTCGATCCGGTTGCCGGTGAAGTTGGCGATGTAAAGCACACCGCGCCCTTCGTCCAGCACCAGATCGGCGGCCTGCCCGCCAATAACGATGGGCCTGCCGAAAGTAGCAGCGGATGCGTTGCCCGCAAAGGGACCAGCCAAGAGCGCGAGCCAAAGCAGCGCGCCAGTCCAAGTAGAAATCTTATTTGCCATTTTCATGCCCAAAATGCCTTTCATAACTCAACCCTCCGTAACCAAACCAAATAAATCTGTGCTGGTGGGGCGCGTGTCAGTCCCTCTCCGGGCACTCGCCCCAGCTAGCGAAATCTCGACAACAAGACTACTCTTCAACGTTCTTCTTGCGGCGCAGCACAATCAAACCAAGCAGGCTGACTGCGAGCACAACGCAGACGATTCTAAACATTTCTCCGTCCATATTGAGTTCTCCTTTCCAGTTGCGATTCTAAAATCCGCGACCTGTAGTGGTCTTTACTTACTACTTCGGTAGATTGCCCTTGAAACTTCAGGCCTACATGTTGTTCATCATTGGTCCAAGTTCGCGCACGATCTTGACGGCCATTGGCCCGACCGTGACGAGAAACAAGGAAGGCAAAATACAGAAAAAGATTGGGAAAATAAGCTTGACGCCCAGCTTGGCGGCCTTTTCTTCAGCCACCTGGCGGGCATGCACGCGCATAAAGTCGGCATGCTGGCGCAGACTCTGGGCTACACCAGTACCGAATCGGTCAGCCTGGATGAGTACAGCGACAAGCTTTTTCAAGTCGTCGACCGTGGTTCGTTCTGCCAGGTTGCGCAGGGCTTCGACGCGACGTTTGCCGGCTTTGAGCTCAAGATTGACCAGCATGAACTCTTCACAAATTTCAGGGTGGGCATGCTCAAGCTCTTTCGAGACCTGCAGGATGGCCTGATCGAGACCGAGACCACTCTCGACGCAGACCACAAGGAGATCGAGGCCGTTGGCGAGACCACGTTGAATTTCTTTCTGTCGGCGCTTGCTCAGGATGTTGACATACTCGTTGGGACCAAAGAAGCCTGCCGCGACTGCTGCAAGAACTGCTACAAACTTGTTGCTTGCGTCGGCTGGCGAACCCGCCACAATGAGGCTCATTACGACAGGTACGACTACACCGAAGAAGACTTTGGAACCGTAGAAAATCTTAAGAGCATTGGGCCCGCGAAGGCCGGCCTTTATCAGGCGTCGCTGCATGACCGAGACGTCTTTGGGCGAGGCCGGCAGCACATCACCAAGCTTTTGAACCAACTCATGGAAGACCAGGCTTGGATGCCTCGGGGCTACATCGGGGATATCCATAGCGACGCCGGTTACGCGTTCGATCGCTTCTTTGGGTTGAACCCACATCCTCATGCCGACAACAGAGACTGCAATGGCGACGAGAATGAATATGGCGAAAGCTGTAAGAATCATGATCATGAGAGCACCTCGTTAAACTTCGATCTTTACGATCTGCTGCATTACCCAATAACCAATCAATTGGAGGGCAATCCCACCCCCCGCCATGTAGTTGCCGATTTCGTCGTTAAAAAAGAAAAGAACATAGTCTCGGTTTGTGAAGAACATGAGAACGGCTACGACGATCGGAATGCTGCTGAGCGCCGTTCCGGTCATCTTTCCGTGGGCTGAAATCGTCTTGATCTTGCCGCGAAGTTTGAATCTTTCGCGGATGATATAGGCAAGTTTGTCGAGAATTTCAGCGAGGTTGCCACCGGTTCGCTTCTGCAGGATTACGGCCGAAACGAAGAACTGGACATCGAGAAGGGGAACTCTCTTGGCCAGTTTTTCAAGGGCGACATCGAGTGGAAGCCCGAGATTGTGTTCTTCAAAAGCACGCTTGAATTCGCTCGCCAATGGTTCCTGAAATTCCCGATGGATCATTTCGAGAGATACCGAGAAGGCGTGGCCTGCTCGCATTGAGCGCGAGACGAATTCGAGCGAATCCGGGAACAATTCCTCAAAACGATGAATACGTGAGTTACGCTTGCGGACAACAAAGAGGATCGGCATGAGGCCACACAGGGCGGCCGGGATTAGACCGAGGATTCTGAATTTGGGCGGAAGGAAGAAGTGAACTGCCAGATAGCCGATCAAGAAGCCTCCGAGGCAGGCGTGAACCAGACGGGCCACACGCCACTTGAGGCCAGACTGTTCGAGAAGTGTCTTCAACCTCGGCTGGAGATCAAATCGTTTGAGAACGCGAAGTGCAAACTTTCCGGTTTGCAAATCTTCAGTTTCGATCAGAGCTGGACCACGGGTCTTGGCTTTGACCTTGGCTTTGGTTTCTTTACCAGCCAAACGCGATTTGATTTTGTCGACATCCTGGCTCTTGAGGACGTTGGTAACCAAATACCAGACCACCATGGAGCCAACCCACACGGCAATCGCGATCATGATGAAAAAGCCCATAGTGATTTCCTCTATTCCCTTGCGTCGATAGCCTAAACTTCTTCAACTTCGTCAAAGAGATCGGGGCGAAGCCGAATGCCGGCCGAGAGAAGCTTTTCGTAGAACTTGGGACGGATGCCGGTTGCGGCGAAGCGCCCCAAGACTTTGCCTTCTGGAGAGAGACCACGCTTTTCAAAGACGAAGATGTCTTGAATGGTGATGATTTCCCCTTCCATGCCGGTGACTTCAGTGATCGAGGTAACGCGGCGTGAGCCATCGCTCAGACGGGCAGCCTGGACAAACAGATTGACGGCGCTTGAGATTTGCTGGCGAACGCTTTCGAGTTTCATGTTCGAATTCGCCAGGCTGACCATGACCTCAAGACGAGAGACGGCGTCGCGAGGGGTGTTGGCGTGGACAGTAGTCAAGCTGCCGTCGTGACCCGTGTTCATAGCCTGCAACATGTCGAGGGCTTCTTCACCGCGGACTTCGCCGACGACAATACGGTCGGGGCGCATACGTAAGCTGTTGACCAGGAGTTCGCGCTGGCGAATGGCACCGTGGCCTTCGAGGTTGGCTGGCCTGGTCTCAAGGCGTGCCACGTGTGGCTGCTTGAGCTGGAGTTCGGCGGCGTCTTCAATGGTGACGATGCGTTCTTTCGGATTGATGAAGAAACTGAGGGCATTGAGCAGGGTCGTTTTACCGGCACCTGTTCCACCAGCGATGATGATATTGAGCTTGGCCTTGACGGCGGCTTCGAGAAGTTCCATCATGCCTTTGGTCATGGCCTTGCGATCGACCAGATCCGGGGGCATGAGCTTGTCGGCCGAGAAACGGCGGATCGAAAGCAGCGGGCCGTCGACGGCGAGTGGAGGAATGATTGCGTTGACGCGGCTGCCGTCGAGGAGGCGGGCGTCCACCATTGGATTAGATTCGTCAATCCGGCGGCCAACCTGGCTGACGATCTTGTCGATAATGCGCAACAAGTGCTGGTCGTCGCGGAAGGTTACGTTGGTGAGTTCGAGCTGGCCTTTACGTTCGACGTAGACCTGCTTGTGGGTGTTGACCAGAATATCGGAGATGGTGGCGTCCTGAAGCATGGCTTCGAGTGGGCCGAGGCCAAAGACTTCATCCAGTACTTCGTCGCATATCTGTTGCTTTTCAAGAGCGCTCAACAGCGTGGGCTCAGCATCGATCAGAGCGATCAGGGCCTGGCGGACTTCACCGCGCACGCGCTGGTTGTCAATCGTAGCAAGGGCCTCAAGATTGATCTTGTCAAGGAGCTTGCGGTGAAGGGTGAACTTAAGTTCCTGATATTCAGGCTTCAGTTGTACCTTCGGCTTGCCGGCGTTCTTAAGCAGGCGTTGTTCCCAACTCAGTTGTGTTTTCGATCCGCTATCTAAGGGGCTAATCATGGTTCAGATTCTTTCGATCGCTATCTTCCGGGTTCGTTCAGGTTTGAGACAAAGCGGGACGGGCCGCCTCAAGCATGCTCATCGACTTCTTTTTTTCGGCTTCTATGCTGCCCGAAATCTTTTTGGAAAGCCCTTCAACGGCTTTGCCCAGTTCGCAGTCCGAGCCAAGGGGCTGGCCGAGGGTCACGACCCTGTGGAGCGAAAAGTAATCATTCGGGAACATGGCGTCGACAGGGGAATTGAATATTTTTTCAAGGTCTGCAAGACCAATCCCGTCGCGCTTGTTTACGCGGTTGACCAGCAGTTTGTAGCGGTCTTTTGTGAGGCCGAGCTGGCCGAGCATATTGATCGCCTTGCGGGCCAGATGCAGGCTCGGCAATTCGCCAGTGGAGACCAGGTACATGTAGTCTGCCTCGGTAAGCATGAGGAGACTGGGCCGGTAAAAAACCGCGGGGAGGTCGACAACGATCCAGTCGTAAAGCATGCGCGCATACTGAAGAACGGCGTGGAGCCTGTCGCTCGGGACTTCGGCCGAAACTGGAGTATCTGGTGCCGGGAGGATATCAATACCACCGCTATGGGCGATCATGGAACTCCAGATCGCTGGATTCAAGCGATTGGCGTGTTCGATCGCATCCAGCATCGAGTAGGCGTGATTTAGCTTGAGATAGAAGCCAATTGTGCCGCCCATCAAATCAAGATCGAGTAGAAGGACCCGGCGTCCCGTCATTTTCTTGAGCGTGAAGGCAGTCTGGGCACTTAGGGTAGATGCGCCCGAACCAGGCTTGGAACTGGCAAAGGCAATGACTTTGCCCAGTTCACGCTCGGAGGTCTGCTCTGGTTCTTTTACGCGGCGTAGCCTGTCGGCGGCCTCTAGCTGCGCGTTCTGGTCGAAGGGTGCGTAGAGGAAATCGCTTGCGCCGAGGCGAAGGGACCGCAAGAGGGCATCAGAATCGTTTTGATTGTGAATGCCAATGACACTGGTTGAAGGTGCAACCTGAGCGATCATCTGAATCAGATCGCAGGCTGCATCAATGTTGCTGGCCAAGTCGAGGAGCACAACGTCGGGCTGGACCTGACGTAGACGGATCTCCAGGGTCTGCCGAGGGGGATATCCTTTAAGGTCGGCCATGACCTGAAAGGCTCGAGACTGCTCCACGGAACGAGTGAATACAGAGGCCAGTTCGCGATCCTGACAGATCAGGATTGCGGTGAGCTCTACTCCCATCGACCCAAATGAGGCTGAATTCATCATCGTGTGCCTTTGGCAAGCCAGCTGGCTAGTTTCCACCCCCGCCAATTGCGGTTGGTTCCGGAATGGCGCTGAGGCCGCTGTTTGCAGCAGGCGGGCTGAGGCGAGCCACTGGGATGGGCGCCGGGGCAACGGGTGCTGGGGCAATGGGTGCTGGGGCAGCAGGCGCTGGAGATGAAGCAGCCGGGTGGGCATCTACAGTTGCCGGTGAGTCAGTGGGATTGACCCTAGCGGTTGCATCTGAAGCGGTTGCAGCTGGGGCGGTTGCATCTGAAGCGGTTGCAGCTGGGGCGGATGCAGCCTGGCCCGTCTTCTTGCCGCTCTTCCAGAATAGGAAGGGATTCTTTGAATCGGACTCGGCCTTCTCGACCTTCTTTGGAGCTTCGATGGCAGAAGTCTGACGGACCGGATCGCCCACCTTCTTGGTCACCTTGAAGGGTTGGAGCCATTCTTTCGGGAATTCAGGGACCGGGAGCTTGTCATCCGGGTTGTAGGGTTTGACGATTTCAGGGGTAACAATGACGATCAGTTCGGTCTTGGTTTTGCGATCGTTACGGCTCTTGAAGAGCGCGCCGAGAATGGGGATGCTCGACAAACCGGGGAGCTTGGACATCTGCTCGGTGACACGATCATCCATGAGGCCGGCGATCATAAAGCTCTGACCTTCTTTGAGTTCAACGTTTGTCTCCATGCGACGGGTGGCCAAAGCAGGGATAGTAAATCCGGACAGGGATACGGCGTTGGAAAGATCGATCGTCGATACTTCTGGCTTAACGTACATCTTGATTGTGCCGTTGGGGGTAATGGTCGGGTTAAAGTTCAGCCGGATACCGTATTCACGAAACTGAATAGTGACCGCACCGGCGTTGCCGCCACCCTGAAGAACTGGAACCGGGAATTCACCACCGGCGAGGAAGCTGGCTTCTTTACCGTTGAGGGTAGTCAGGTTTGGTTCGGCCAGGATTTGGAGAATATCCTGGCTTTGAAGGGCGCGAATCGCCGCACCGAGGTTCAGGTCAGGACGGAAGGCGAAGATATTGAGAGCGTCCGTTATGTTGAAGGTGCTCGGAATATTGGGGACAACTGAGTTATTTCCGCGGATTGTCTGAAGCGCAGGAGGTGTGAACTGGTTTGTGGAAGCGCTACCTGTTGTGCCTGTGGCACCTGTACTGAAAAGATTGACACCGAGCTGCATGCCGTAGGCACGATTGAGTTCAGCGAACTTGACTTTGAGAATGATCTGCTGCTCGATCGGAGCAGCGGCGACCTGAAGATTAGTGACAACAGTTTTGGCCAGAGGGCTGGCAATCGCAACGGCTCGATCCGCTACGTCTTTGCTTGAGACTTTACCGACGAGAGTGATTGAGTCTCGGCCGCTCTGGATGCGAATGTCTTCGTTAGGGAAGGTCTCGCTGAGGAGCTTGCGGATGGGCTCGACGTTATGTTCAACGGTAATGTTGTACATGGTGCGAGCCCCTGTCTTGGCCCAAACGACAACAGTGGCAGAGCCGTGACCCTTGCCGTGGAGCAGGAACTCTTTTGCCGTCGCCGGTACTGCATCTACCACCTCGGGGCTGGAGGTCGAGATGCGGCCAATTTCGACAGGATAGTCGATCACCAGGCTCTTGCCAATGGTCATGCTAAGGTCGACGACATTCATCGACTGAGCTGCCAGGGGCATCGGAGCTGGAAGGACCATAAGGCCCGCCAGGGCAAATGCCAGGAGCTTTTGGGGATTGCTGAGATAAGACATACTTGAATTCCTCGGTTTCATCAGAGCCGTCAAATTGGAGCTTTGCGGGAAAGCATTAAGGGATTGCTACCGGAGCAGGGGGAGCTGCACCGTTGGCTGGCTTCATGCCAACCGTTTCAACGCTTCGGGCGTTGCCACGGATGACAACAATCTGCTCCGGGACGGGAGGCAGAGCGGGAGCCGGGGGGGGCGCTGCGGCAACGACCACCGGGGGAGGAGTGGGACGAAGCCGGCGGCGGGGAGCAATACCGTCGTCACCCATCGCATCGTTGGAATTGTTGCCACCGGGCTGGCGGGGGCCAGCGCCACGCTTGCCGTAAAGTGATTGTGTAGTTACACCGCTTGTTTTCTGTACGTCGTTGTCGCTGCCGTTGCGCAGAATCAGCTGGATGCGGCCTTCGGAGCCGGCGAGGATGATGACCTCGGCCTGTTCTGGGGTGACCAGCAGAGTAACGGTGGGAGCGTTGATGGCTGCACCGCGGGCATCAGGCGACATAGTTTGACCGGCGCTGAGCACGGTGATGTTCTGGAGGACGGTGGTTGTTAGAGTCTCAGTGCCTGCAGGGGGTCGGCCCGTGACAGTGACGTCGACGCGCATGCCGGGGAGGACAAAGCCTGCGACGCCAACGACATCGTTGACACGGACGGTGACGGCACGCATACCAACCGGAATGATCGGGGCGAGACCGGCGCCGGAGCCGCGTGGGGCGAGGCGGCCTTCGATAACGGCTTCTTCAGCCAGGATATTGGAGACAACCGGGCGGTCAAGAACTTCTTCGACCTTCATGAATCCGCTCTTGGGAAAAGCGGCAACGGGAACCTTGGTGACGGTAATATCGCCTGGCTTGATGGTGGTACCGACGTTGAGGGCTTTGGCGGCAACGACGAGATCTTTCATCTCGACAGCGCCTGGGGCGGATGGGCCGGAGCTGGAGCGCGCCGACATCTGATAGAAAACGCTCGAAATAATGAGCGCAAACAGAAGGCTGACGCCTAATACTGTGAGAAATCTTTTGTCCATAATGGTCAAACCCCTTTCGGAATCAACGCAAGCCAGCTGCCGAGGGTTATTGCTGGGGCGTACGGGATGTAATTGTCAACTTGTTGGGAAGCAAGCGCAAGGCTAGCCTCAGTTTGCTTATCGGTCGAAAAATTGCGTTGCCGCCAAAAGCGGACGGCGTAGCGAAAGCAGAGCGCAAGCAGGGCGATGATGCCCCCGATGCCTGCGGTAAGAATTGTTGCTTCAAGGAGGCGGGAGGGCCCGAGGAGGGCACCAAAACCGGCCATCAGCTTTATGTCACCACCACCCATTCCACCAAGGAGGAAGAAGACGAGAAAAGCGCTAAAGCCAATCACTGCACCAAGAAACCAGGTGAGAAGACCCTGCCAGCCGTTGTTGGTGGTGTGAACCACAAGGGCACCAAGCAAGGCTGCCGCAGGGATGGAATTGGAGATGTTGCGGCGCCAGAGATCCTCACCGGAAGCGGCGAGGCCGATGCTGAGCGCGACTGCGGTCTCAAGAGTCATATGCGGTTCTCCCTTATTCCTTCGGATGGTAGGGAGGCTTTCATTAGTCTGCCGGGGGAAAAAAGGTGTTCAGCAAATGGAATGGCAGCGATTGTGACTCTGCGTACATAGACGACGCTAACCGCATCGGAATGAAGCAGTTGCCAACCTGGCTCGGTATCGAGCCGGGCACCGAGGCCGGTATTGACCGGGAGAATAACCGTATCGATCCGGTACCGAGTGAGGTGGTCTCGCCAGTTGGGGGAGACGTTGAGCATGTCGAGGTAATCCTGACCGAGGGCGGGACCAAAAAAGTCGCTTCTACCGTCAATAAAGACCTTCAGATCCGGCCAAAGCCGATAAATCAGATAATCTCCCCACTGATCGGAGGTGAGGATCCTGCGGCCTTTGAGCTGGGCGGCCAGCTTATTAGCTGTCGCGACGGGAAATCGCTTTTCTGGAAAATCGGCAGGAAGCTTGTGCAGGTTCAATAAGCAGAGGACAACGGGCAGAATTAAGGCCCAGATGGAGTTATGGGTAAATTTAGGGCGAAGGTCGAAATCGAGATCGCGAAAGATTCCAAGGACAGAGGACTTCCTGACGCTCGCCCAGAGCGATTCAAGGACTAGTGTGACCTCTGAGGCGATGACCGGAGCGGCGGCGAGAATGAAGAGCGGCGCGTGACGGACGGCACCGAGGGCGAGATGGGCCCAGAGCCAGACACTGACGGCTTCGGTTAAGCCAGAAGCACCCCGGAAGGCGCGCCCCCAGGCTGCGGCGATGCCGGCGAGAAGGAGAATTTCGAATTGCAAGACATTTTCGGAGCGGAATTTCGGACTCTGGAATTCTTCGACCGAATCCCGAATCCAGCTGCTTTGGAGGTAGCCGAAGATGTGCTGGTGGAGTTGCCAGCCGTAGGGATTGACGAGCGTGGCGGCCGCGCAGGTGAGGGCAACGAGAAGTTCTTTTTTCCAGAGAGGGTCGCCGTAGAGAAGGCGTGCGCCGATCTGAATGCCAAGAAAGACGAAGAGGGCGGGCCAGCCGCCGTGAAGATTGGCCCAGAGAAGAGCAAGGGGCACGAGGAGCCAGATGCGCCGGGAGGGATTTCTGCGCTCGGAATCGAGGAGCCAAAGTTCGATGGCGAGGAAGAGAAGCGTGAAGATATGAGGCCGGGCGAGGTAGTGAACTGTGGAGCCTCCAACGGCGAGCATCATTACCGGAAATGCAACCAGGACGCTTGAGCCGCGCCAGATCATCCATCGAAGGGCGATGACACTTGTAGCGATCAGAATAAAGCCGGAAAAGAAGACAAGGAGAGGCAGGCCGCCGGCGGCATGAAGCAGTGCGAAGAGAATATCCGATCCCCATTCCCAGGCAAACCATTGCGCATCTGGCTTAGAAAAAGAGAAGAGATCGCGGTAGGGAACCTGGTGGTTAGCGAGAATCCATTGACCCGTGCGAATGTGCCAGCCGGTATCGCCGTCACCTAAAAGCACAGCCCAGCCCTTGGGCGAGAGGATAAAGATCCAGGCCATGAGGGCGGTAAAGATGACATCGACAAAACCAGGGCGGAGCGCACGTTGCAGCATTTACTAGCTTGCGCCGATGCTTTCTTCCGACTCGATGCCGAGGAGTTTTGGAGCTTGAACGGCGAGTTCGAAACGATCTTTTACGCCGGTCTTTTCAAAGATGTGCATCAGGTGTACTTTTACAGTGCCCGGCGTGATGTGGAGGAGGTCGGCAATCTCTTTGTTCTTCATGCCACGGCAGACGGCCCGGACGATTTCGCGCTCGCGCGGAGTGAGGCGATTGCTGGACTTACGATTCAGGAAGCCGACGACCTGATCGCTGATGGAATTTTCCAGCCAGAGATTACCTTTAGCAACCGTGTTGAGGCAATCCAGCATGGTGGCGACGGGAAGGCTGCGCCGGAGGATGCCGCGGGCCCCGAGCTGGAGGGCGCGGAAGCACTCGATTTCTGCGAGATCTACGATCCAGAGAATTGCGCGGGAACTGGGACTGGCGATCTTAAGTTCACTGAGAAAGGTGAAGACAGGGCGAAGGCCTGCGGCCTGATCGACCATGACTATATCGGGCTGGAGTTCGGCAATTTTTGAGATTGCTTCGCCAGGATGGGGAGCGGTACCGACGAGTTCAAACTCGGGACTATCGGCCAAAATTCTAGAAAGCCCTTCAACTACGACGGGCTGGGCTTCACATACAAATAGGCGGGTGGCCGACATGAGCATTCCTCATGGGGACTATCGGCCAAATCTAAGGGTAGGTTTAGCGAAATGTCATAGGGAATTTCACTTAGGTCTATGCCTAGATAGGCGGCTTAATACGATGGTGGCCTGTCTCTTGTTCAAAACGAGCTCCGGCATGGAGGACTTTAGAGTCGGCAAAGGGTCTGGCGATGAGTTGGAGGCTCATAGGGAGGCCGTTGGAGTGGTAGCCGCCGACGACGGAGTGGGCAGGGGTACCGAGAACATTGAAGGCACGCACGAGCAGAGTGGAGGCGGTGCGGACTTCAAGTTGCTGGCCGGAAGCGAGGGTGACGGTTTGCTCGCCGATTCTGGGGGCCGTGATTGCAGTAGAGGGAGCAATGAGGATATCGCAATGTTGCCACAGTAAACTTTCGGCTTTTGCGCGGTAGAGGCGGCGGAGCTTTTGAGCTTGGAGGTAATCAACGGCGGGAATGAGGCGGCCGGCTTCAAAGAGTGGGCGGATTTCAGGGCCGAGGTCATCGCGACGAGAGAGATGTGGTTCTAGGACGCTGGCGGCTTCTGCCGGGAGGATGACATGACTGATGGCGACTACGTCACGGAGCCAGCCGAGTTTGAGCTCGAGAGTGGTAGCACCCCATTCGTGGAAGGATCGGACGGCGGAAAGGACCATGGCGCGGATTTCGGGGTCGACGCCTTCGAGGAGGAATTCTTCGCTGAAGGCGATGCGGAGGCCGGTGAGGTCGGGGTTGGCCGGGATGTCGATGGGGGGGTAGGAAGACTTGGCTGAGTAGGAGTCGCGGGAGTCCGGGCCGGAGATGGCGTTTAATACAGCGGCGCAATCGCGTGAGGTTTGGGCAAGCGGCCCCATGTGATCGAGGGTAAAGCCCAGGGGCATAGTGCCGTAGCGTGAGACCAGGCCATAGGTAGGCTTGATGCCGGCTGTACCGCAGTAACTGGCCGGGATACGGATGGAGCCGCCGGTGTCGGAGCCCATGGCGGCGAAGACCATACCGGCGCTTACGGCGACGCCGGAGCCACCGCTGGAGCCACCGGGGATGCGAGTGGGGTCCCAGGGGTTGCGGATGGGGCCATAGTGGGCATTGTTGGAGGTGATGCCGAAGGCGAGCTCATGCATGCCGAGTTTGCCGGTGAGTACGGCGCCGGCGGATTTCAGTTTTTCTACGACGGCAGCGTCGTAGGTGGGGACGAAGTCTTTAAAAATTTGGCTGCCGCCGGTGGTGCGGGTGCCTTTGGTGTAATAGAGATCTTTGACCGCTACGGGGATGCCCTGGAGGGGGCCGTGGTCGATGCCTTTGGCGAAGTTTTCGTCGGCAAGTTTGGCGGCGGCGAGGGCTTCCTGTTCGGTGAAGGTAAGGAAGGCGTTGAGCTTGGGCTGAAGGAGTTTTGAGCGTTCGAGGGACTGGGTGGTGAGCTCGAGGCTGGAGACTTTTTTGGCACGGAGCTGGGCGGCGGCTTCGGTGAGGGTCATTTAGTTTTGTTCTCCTGTGCTGCCGGTTGAGATGGGATCGAAGGTGGAGTCGGGATCGAGTTCGCCGGTGATTTGGGATTTGAGAGGGAGAAAGTTCTGATAGTTGGTGGCCCAGATTTTGGTGAGGGCTTCGCGTTCGGCTTCTGTCAGGTGCGGGTAGGTGGCTGCGGTGAGTTTGGCCCAATCGGGAGTGGGAGGAAGCGGCATGAGGACAGTTTACGCCAGTTGGCTATTCGTACTTTTTGCCGGTTATGTTGATGCCTGCGAGGAGAGAGATCCAACCGCCGAAAATTTCGGCGAAATGGGCAAAAGATTCTGCTTCTTCTCCCTGGCCAAAAATGAAGTCGATGCGATTGTAGACAGACTGAAGCGTGGCCATGAATGGCTGGTCTGAATGGCGCCACAGATCGACCGGTAGAGTACCGAAAAGATAGGTTAAGACGAAGAGCGTCCTGGCAACCACAGTAAGGATGTGGGGGTGCTTACCGAATGAGCCCAGGGAGATTGCCTTGGCAATGAGGAAGCCGGCGGGGAAGCCCATGAGGCAAGGATCGAGAGGTGTAAAGACGTAGAAGGCCGAGTAGAGCCAGACCGCAAGAACTCCACCCAAGACACCGAAGATGGCAGCGCGGGCATTGAGACGGAGTTGATTGTAGATGATGATAAGGAATGACATTAGTTACCCGTGTGGTGGATTGCGGCTGCGACGAAGGGCTGGAGTTGGCAGTGCTGGAGGAGTTGCCGGGGCGTTTGGAGATGCGGGCGTGCATGAAGTGTGGGGCATTGGGATTATCGGAAGCAATCGTCGAAGAGCCGGAACCGCATGATGTGCAGTTTATAGGATATGAGCCGATCGAGATAAGCAAAGCGGTTGCAGCCTGGGTGGGGGGCTGGCCGCGATTGACTTCTTTAGATAGGGAGAGGGTGTTGGTGGGACGCGACGTAAGGGTGGTTGACAGGGAAGGATTGCAGGCGATGATTGGGGCGCAGGAACGGGGCTGGAACCGGACACGATTGATCGAACTGGGCGTGCCGGATGGGCCGCCTCCAGCTGAGTTGCCAGCGGCGTTGAGCGGCTTTGCCGAGATATGGCGGGGGTTGAGCTTGAACGATGCGACGCCGATTGAGGAGTTGATGGGGGAGGCGATGCGGGGAGGAGGCCCAAACCGGTTGGCGCGGGAAGTGTTGTCCAGACGAGGCGATCTGGCAGCGCTTTCAACACAATGGCGGGCGAGCCGGGAAGACAAATTCAGGAATTGGGGCCGTTATCTGGCTAAGGAATTCCGTTTGAGCTAAGGGATCCGGCTGCCGGCGGGTTTACTGGTGGTGGCCTCTTCGAAGAAGTTGGTGAGTTGGGCTTTGATGCCGTCGCCGGCCCAGGGCTTCAGGTTGGCTGGAAGATCTGGAGACTTCAAACTGTCTTTGGTTGCGCCTGCTTTGACTTGAGTGGCTACTGATTTCTGCATCGCTTCGAAGAACTCGATTTGGCTGCGGAGCATTTCTGCTCCGCCGGATTTGCCGTGGCCAGGGATGATTTTGGTTGGCTTCCATTGCTTCTCGACCTTGCTGAGAATTTTGATCCAGTTGGCGAGGTGGCTGTCGCCGGTGTAGTTGTAAGGCCCGTTGACGATGGCGTCGCCGGCGATGAGGATGCCTTCTTTGGGGAGCCAGATGTAGGCGTCGCCTTTGGTGTGGCCCCAGCCGAAATTCCAGACTTCGACGCGGCGGGTGGAGTCTTCAAAAACGCGGGGGCTTTTGTCGAAGAGTTCTTTGGGTGGCTCGAGGGTCGAGGCGGCTATGGCCTTAACGTCATCGCGTTTGCCGGATTCTTCCTGCCATCGTTTGGGTTCGTAGCGTTGCATCTCTTGGACGAGAGCTTTGTGGCCGACGGTAGTGACACCGGCGCGAGTCCAGAGGGCGTTGCCGTAGGCGTGGTCGCCGTGGTGGTGAGTGAGGATGACGTAGCGGATGGGTTTCTTTGAGAGCGCGGGGATCTCGGTTTGCATTGCCTTTGCGCCAGAGGGGAAGTTGGCATCGACGACGAGGAGATAGTCTTTCATCTCGATGATGGCGTTGTTGCAGTGGCCGTAGGATTTAAGGTCGCCTTCGCGCATCCAGACGCCTGGGGCGATGGCGTTGGTGGGCTCGGATTGAGCCAGAAGAAGGAGAGGAAGGATTGCGAGAAGCATCGCGATTGACTTTATCAGGCTACGGCAGAATTTGCCATGGACTCGACCATGGGGGTTAGAGCGTGAGCTTCGAGCCATTGCGGGAGAGGGAGGGCCGCTTGGGCTTCTTTCACCTTGGTGGCCCACTCGATTAGCGACTCGAATTGCCAGTGCTCGGTGAGGTTACCGAACCAGCGCAGGCCTTCTGTATGGGTGAGGATGCCAACGACGTTGGGGACGTCGCAGGGGCCGAGGCAGCCGGAGATGGTGACCTGGACGTTGCGGATGAGTTTGCGGGCTTTGAATTCGGCCTTGAGGTAATCGACCGGGACGGCCGGGTTGCCTTTCTCAGTGCGGCCGCAGCAGCAGCCATTGCAGACAAAGATTTGAGCGAAGATGGTGCGTTTGGTTTCGAGTGGGTACAGCATAAAGTTAGACAGCGGTGGCATCGATCATGGTGAATAGGCCGGAGGCGGTTGCCGCAGCAAAGCGTCGGTTGGAGGGGGCCCAGGAGATTTGAGTGATGGCTGAGCCGAGGTGTGTGGTGGCAAGCAGGGTCTCGTTGTGAGCTCGCCAGAGTGCGAGCAGGCCTTCGTTACAGCCGGAGGCTAGGAGGCTGCCGTTGTGCTGGAAGGCGAGTTGGGTGAGGAGTGCGGAGTGGAAGTCGAGGAGCCGTGGGGTGGAGCCGGCGGGACCTTTGCCCGAGCAATCCCAGACGACGGCGGTGGCTGAGCCGCCGGTGGCCAGGAAGCGTGAGGTGCAATCCCAGGAGAGCTCGCGGATCTTGGCGCGGTAGCCGGACATGTGGAGTTCTTTGGCGGATTCGATGTTCCAGAACTGGATGGTGGAATCCTGGTTGCCGGTGGCGATGTATTTGCCATCGGGACTCCAGGCGAGGGCGAGCATGGAGCCTTTCCAGTCGAATTTGCGAATGGGCTCGGGACTGGTGGGAGACCAGAAGGCGAGGCCGTTGTAGCCACAGGAGGCGAGGATGTTGTCGTGGCCGGGCTTCCAGGCGATGTCGGCGATGGTAGATTGTTGTTGCGGGTAGGACTGCGTGGGATGGGTGGGATCGTCGAAGTCCCAGATCTTAAGATTGCGACCAGCGGCGCAGGCGAGGTATTGGCCGGAAGGAGACCAGGCGACGCGTTCGACCCAATCGGCACCGGCTTCGAGAGTGAGGGTTTCGGTGCCGAGTTGAGGATTGTAGATGCGGACGTGGCCATCGCAGCCGGCCGAGGCGAGAGTTTCTGCGTTGCGCCAGGCGACTTGAGATGAGCCGTTGCTATGACCGGGGAGTTGGGCGAGGCGCTTGCCGGAATTGGCATCAAAGACGGTGATGGGGCCATCGGCGACGGCGGCGGCGATGGCTTCCCGGGTGGTGGTGAGAGAGATGATGTGGCCAGCGAGGTTGGCTTGCCACAAAGACTGCAGAGCGGGTCTGAGAGTGGAGGATTTGGAGCCTAGGCCAAGCATTGTTCAAAGCCCTTGTTGAGACTTTCGCGGTTGAGATTGCGACCGATGAAGATCAACTGGTTGCGGCGGGGATCGCGTCCCCAGGGGCGGTCGGCCTGGCCGTCGAAGAGCATGTGAACACCCTGGAAGACGAAGCGATCGGGGGAGTTTTTGAAGGAGAGGATGCCCTTCATGCGGAAGATGTCGTTGCCCTGGGTCTGGAGGAGTTCTGACATCCAGCGGTTGAACTTCTTCTGATCGAGATCGCCGGGAGTGGTGATGCCGACGCTTGAGACTTCTTCGTCGTGTTCGTGGTCGGGTTTGAATTCGGCACTGACGAGGGGCTCTCCGGCACCTTCGAGGACGGCTTCGAATTCGTCGGGGTGGTGTTCTGTGAAGAGGGCGTAATAGCCGGCTTCGGTGATCACGATGGGGTGATCAGAAGGACAGGGGACGCTCGTGAATTCGCGAGCGATGGCGCGCTCGATGGCGGCGGTGAGGTCTTCTTTGGTTGAGCCGGAAGCCTTCTCGACGACGATATCCATGGCGGGGTCTGGGCCGGGATTGATCTTGAAGTTGTAGGTGCCGGGGTTGAGCTGGTAGATACCGCCCCACTCGAAGGGGTATTCGGGTTCGAGGAACTTGGGATCGACTTCGAGGGCACGGTCGAGGTTGAATCCACCGACGTCGAGGACCTGATTCATGTCGACGACTGCGTTTTCGGCACGGATGATTTTGGCGGCCGCGTTCATGGAGTGAATGCGGGCTTCGAGCTTGTTGAGGTCATCTGGAGAGACCAAGTCCGTTTTGTTGAGGATGATGACGTCGGCGAAGGCGATTTGTTCTTTGGCTTCGTCGGCTTCGTCTATGTGTTGCCAGATGTGTTTGGCGTCGATGAGGGTAACGATGCCGTCGAGGCTTAGCTGGGACTGCATTTCTTCGTCGACGAAGAAGGTTTGTGCGACGGGGCCTGGGTCTGCGAGGCCGGTGGTTTCGACGAGAATGTAGTCGAACTTGTCGCGGCGCTTCATGAGGTTGCCGAGGATGCGAATCAAGTCGCCACGGACGGTGCAGCAGATGCAGCCGTTGTTCATTTCGAAGATTTCTTCTTCGGCGTTGATGACCAGATCCTGGTCGACGCCAATTTCTCCGAATTCGTTTTCGATGACGGCTATCTTCTTGCCATGGTTTTCGGTGAGGATGCGGTTGAGGAGGGTGGTCTTGCCGGAGCCGAGGAAGCCGGTGAGGACTGTAACCGGGACACGCTTGGGGAATCTTGGAACTGACATCTTGTACGATAATGCATTATCATTATCATTGATGTCAAACGTTGAATTGGTGACTTTGTTGTTTGCCGTAGTGATTCCGACGCTAGTGGCCCTGTGGTCTCTGAAGTTATCGCATTGGGTTTCGTCTTACGCCGGTGGGTTGATGGCTGGACTTGTGCTGTTTGTGGTGTTGCCGGAGGTTTGGAGTGAGGCGGGAACGGTAGGAAAGATGCTGCCGTTTGCGGCGGGGATGGCGCTGGCGTGGGGGATGGACCGGTTTGTACATCCGGCTTGCCCGGAGTGTGGGGACTGCTCGAATTGGGTGGCGATGTTGCCGTTGTGGCTGGCGCTGGGGATACATGCGTTGATTGATGGAGCGTTGCTGGAATTAGCGCGACCTGGATCGATGGCGGCGTGGGTGCTGTTGATTCACCGGTTACCGGAAGGGGTAGCGACGGCGGCGGTGTTGCGACGATTTCAGCCCAAGTCGCAGAAGGTAGGATGGCAGGTGGTGGGACTACAGTTGGCTACTGTTGTTGGGTTTGGGGGAGCGTCTTTGGTGGAGGCGAGCTTGTTGCGGGATAGTTATGTGTTTGCCGGGGGAGTGCTGGTGTTTTTGGGGCTGCACCAGTTGCATCACAACTGGAGGTCTGCGGCGGGGGTGGCCAGTGTGTGGGTGATGCGGTTGGTGGCAGGTATGATACTTTGAACTCGCAATGAAGCGACTTCTTTTTGTATTGAGCCTGAGTGTTGGGTTGATGGGGGCGGATGCGCCTGAAGCGGTTTTAGATAACGGGGTTTTGAGGGCGGTATTTCATTTGCCGGATTCGGTGAATGGGTCTTATCGCGGGTCGCGGTTTGACTGGTCTGGGGTGGTGAAGAGCCTGGAGTATAAGAAGCATTCGTATTTTGGGGTCTGGTACGGGAAGCATGACCCGCTGCATCATGATGCGATTACGGGGCCTGTGGAGGAGTTTCTGAGCGGGGATGAGGCGCTCGGCTATAGCGAGGCGAAGGTGGGTGGGAATTTTGTGCGAATCGGGATTGGGGCGATGCGCAAGGAGACGGAGGGGAAGTTTGAGCGGTTTGGACGCTACAAGCTTGTGGATTCGGGCAAGTGGAGTGTGTCGCAGAAGAAGGACCGGATTGGGTTTCGGCAGGACTTGCAGGATGCTTCAAGCGGGTATGGGTACCGGTATGAGGAGACGGTGCGGATGGTGCGGGGCAAGCCTGAGATGTGGATCGAGCACAGGCTCAAGAATACCGGCAAGAAGACGATTGAAACCTCGAGTTACAACCACAATTTCTTTGTGATTGATGGGGAAGCAACAGGGCCGAATCTGAGTGTTCAGTTTGGATTTGATGCCGTGGCGAAGAGCCCTATTGCACCGAATGGAGCGATGGAGGGCCGTCGTTTGAGCTATGTAAATGAGCTAAAGACCGGGCAGACCGTGATGAGCGAGTTTACGGGCTTTGGCGGGGAAGCAAAGGATTATGAGTTTCGAGTTGAAAACCGCAAGACGGGTGCCGGGGTTCGGGTGACAGGGGACAAGCCCCTGTCGAAGGTGATTTTCTGGTCGATTCGAAGTGTGTTGTCGCCGGAGCCGTACATCGCGATGAAGATTGCGCCGGGGGAGACCTTTAGCTGGACGATCCGTTACGAATTTTACGAGCTTTCGCCAGGCAAATGACGAGGCCGAGAAGGCCAGTGGCGTAGGTTGAGGGCTCAGGCACTTCACCATCGAGTGCACCCGATGAACCGCCGGTGTTCTGGTTGATCCAGGCAATGAAGGTGGATACGCGGGTAGTTGCGAACTGCTCGCCGAAGGTGCTGTTTAGGGTAGAGTCCACATCAATTGTGGAGACGCAAACACCACCAGCGCCGACGCAGGTGATGAAGGAATTAATGCCAGCGATTCTGCCGCCGATCAGAGCCGGACCGCCAGAATCGCCCTGGGCAATGCCGACTTCGCGCGCACCGAGGCCAAGACCGCCATAGACGTTTTGTGCTGGATTGCCACTGTCGAAGTCAAAATAAAGTAAGTTTCCGGTGACGACATCAACCACATTTTGGCCTTCACGTCGAGTACCGAAGGTGCCATGGACACTGCCTGTAGCCCCCATGCCGGTTCGGCCATAACCGATCAAGGTGGCCTCGTTGCCCAGTTCATTGCCTCCGCCAGTGTAGAGACTCAGACGATTAATCGAGGCATCGACCTGTTGGCTGAGTCTGATGATTGCCAGATCATTTCCAGCCAAATATTGGCCGCGGACGAAATCCGGGTGGGCAATCATGGAAGAGGACGTGTAGGAAAAATTCGTACCGAGGGAATTGGTAAAAGTGACGGTGGCTGCGCCTGAATAACCGAGGATGCAATGGGCGGCAGTGAGGAAGTGCTGGCCGGTTGCCAGCAGAGAACCGCTACACATCCCAACACTCGGCACATTGGAAAAACCCACGGCGGTTTGGGCAGAGAGATAGTTGTCCGGGGTTCCAGAACTGACTACGATGGCCGTGGCCTGAGAAGCAAAAAGAATTATGGATGCGAATAGATATTTTGTCGACATTGATGAAACCGAATAGTCCTGTGGCTGAAGGGCTATCGACCTGATTTGTCGAGGGCTATAGGGTAAAAATTGAAAATGAGATCAGAATTGCGGCTAGTGACCTGAAGGAGTGGGAAAGAACTAAGGCATCCGCGGAAAAAGCTTTGGGCTTTTCGCTTGGATGCCTAAGAAGAGACGGGGAAACTGTTTAGTTCGGCTATTGTTTCGTCATATTGCGGGCTTTGGCGAGGCAAAGCGCAATACCAAGAAAACCAGCGAGAAAGGTCGAAGGCTCGGGAACTTCGGATTCAAAGGTTCTTTCGATCAGGGTGTTTTGATTGATCCAGGTGAGATAGTTCGACACGCGGGTAAGCCCTGCTACTTCGCCGAAGGAACCATCCTGAGTGGAGTTAACGTCGGTCGCATCTCTGGGGATGAAGACTGGAGCAGAGCGTGTCAAGAAGGAGATAATGCCGGCAATCTGCCCGTCAATTAAAGTTGGGCCGCCAGAATCGCCGAAGGAGATAAAGACTTCTGCCAATCCTCTACCTAACGAGCTGCCCACGATAGCGTTGTTGGCCGCCTGACCATTGTCGAAATCCATGTAAAGCACGTTACCAACCAATACGTCGATGTCGTTTTCTCCTTGGCGGCGAGTGCCGAAGGTTCCTGGAACTCCGCCGGTTGCTCCGGTGCCGGTGCGGCCGTAGCCAATGAGGGTTCCCACCTTGCCGACCTCGTTGCCGGGGCCTGAGTAGAGGCTCAAGCGATTGATACTGGAATCGACGACCTCAGCCAAGGTGATGATTGCCAGGTCATTGCCCATCTGATAAACACCGGGGTTAAAGTCAGGGTGGGCGAGCATGGAGGACGAAGTGTATTTAAAGGCGGAACCAAGAGAGTTGGTAAACGTGACTTCGGCATTACCGGTGTAACCCAGAATGCAGTGGGCGGCGGTGAGGAAATGCTGACCAGTGGCAAGAAGGGAGCCACTGCATTGGCCGGCGCCAGGGACATTGGAGAATCCTACGGCGGTCTGTGATGAAAGATAGGCGTCTGGATTGGATCCCGAAACCACGATAGCGTGCATCTGGGGGGCAAAGAGAATTATTGATAATAAAAATGATTTAGTGAACATGAATCAAAACTAGGCAAACTAAAGTACTAAGAGTATAAGGGTAACATCTAGGTAGAATCCATACCCCATCGGGCTAAAAAAGACATATGAAGCCCGTTTGGCGGCGTAAACAGGCCGCTTGTAAGAATATGCATGGCCTAAGGTTGTTTCAAGGATTATGATTATTTCCATGCTCCAAGCAATTGGCCTGACAAAAAGTTATGGTACTCAGACGGCATTGCAGCCGCTCGACCTGGAAGTGAAGCCGGGGGAGATTTTCTGCCTGCTGGGGGCGAATGGGGCTGGCAAGACTACAACGATCAATTTGTTTTTGAATTTCATTGAGCCGACGGGGGGACGGGCGCTGATCAACGGCCTCGACGTGGTTGCGAATCCACTGGAGACGAAGAAGCATATTGCTTATATTCCCGAGCAAGTGAGCTTGTACCGGAATCTGACGGGATACGAGAATCTGGACTACTTTGCCACGCTCGCCAACGGGGCGGAGGTGGATCGCGGGAAGTTGCTGGGGTATTTGAAGGAAGTGGATCTGCCGGCTGGGGCTGAGGAGCGGCGGGTGTCGACGTACTCAAAGGGGATGCGGCAGAAGATCGTGATTGCGATTGCTATGGCCAAGCAGGCGAAAGCGCTATTGCTCGACGAACCGACGTCGGGGCTGGACCCGAAGGCTTCGAATGAGTTTTCGCAATTGATCCGGAAGCTGGCCGGAAATGGGACGGCGATTCTGATGGCGACACATGATTTGTTCCGGGCCAAGGAAGACGGGTCGCGGGTGGGGATTATGCGTCAGGGGACGCTGAAGCAGGTTTTGAATACGGATGAGTTTGGGCACGCCGATCTCGAGCGGATTTATCTCGAACACATGCACGACTAGGAGAGCACCATGATTCTGCACATTGCCAAAAAAGAAATGCTGGAGATGCGCCAGGATGGGCGCTTTCAGATTGCGGCAGCGATTGTGATGACGCTGCTGTGTGTGTCGCTGGGGATTGGCTGGCAGCAGTATGTCAGCATCAACCGGCAGCATGAACAGGCGCGGGCCGAGACTCGAGAGAACTGGCTGTCGCAGGGGAAGAAGAACCCTCACTCGGCGGCGCATTACGGGGTGTATGCGTTTAAGCCGAAGACGCCGCTGTCGCTGGTGGACCGGGGAGCAGATAACTATACAGGCGTGGCCGTGTGGCTTGAGGCGCACAAGCAGAATGAGTTTAAGTACAAGCCGGCTCGGGATGCGAATACGCTCGCCAGGTTTGGGGATCTGACGGCGTCAAGTGTGTTGCAGTTGCTGGTGCCGCTGCTGGTGATTTTGATGAGCTTTTCGGCTTTTGCTGGGGAGCGCGAGCAGGGGACGTTAAGGCTGTTGTTGTCGATGGGGGTTCCGCGCAAGACGCTGGCGATGGGGAAGGCGTTGGGGATTGCTGGTGGGCTGGGGATGTTGCTGGTTCCGGCGGCGATTGTGGGATCGGCGGCGCTGGTGCTGGCTAGCGATACAGGATCGTTTGCGGCGAACTTGCCGCGACTGGGTTGGATGACGGTGAGTTATCTGTTGTACTTTGTCGCTTTTATTGGGATCTCGCTTACGGTTTCGGCACTCGCGAAGTCTGCGCGGCTGGCGCTGGTTTGCTTGCTCGGCTTCTGGATCTTTAATGGCCTTGCGGCACCGAGGTTGTTTAGCGATTTGTCGCGGACGGTGTACCGGACGCCTTCGAGCTTTGCTTTTTCTCAGCGGATGGATACGGAGCTCAAGAAGGGCTTTGACGAGGCCGATTTGAAGAAGAAGCTTCTGGCGCAGTACAAGGTGGAAAAGATTGAAGACTTGCCGATCAATTACGCCGGAGTTTCGCTGAAGGCTGGCGAAGATCATGGCAACGAAATTTACGACAAGCAGTATGGCGAATTGTGGGATACGTTTGAGGCGCAGAACCGCTTGCAGCAGCAGGGCGGGCTGGTGGCTCCGCTGATGGCGATCCGGTCTGTATCGATGGGATTGAGCGGGACGGACTTTGCGCAGTTTCGGGATTTTTCGGTGGCTGCGGAGAAGTACCGGCGCCTGTTTATCGATGTGATGAATTCCGATATCACGACCGCGCCCAAGACTGAGGCTCCACATATGGGGGATGAGAAGTTGTGGGCTTCGGTGCCTGCGTTTGAATACAGTTCGCCTGATGTTGGGGTTGTGTTGAGCCAGCAGAGCTGGAGTTTGGGGTTGCTTGGGTTCTGGGCTTTGCTTGCAAGCTTGACCGCGGGCTGGGCAGCTACACAGAGGTTGCGCGCAGAATGATTGCCACGATTGCGAAACAGGAATGGCGGTTGCTGAAGGCAGACAGGACGCTGACTGCGGTCGTATTGTTGATGGCGACGCTGGTGGGTTATAGCCTTTACAACGGTAGTGCTTGGGTGGCTTTTCAGCGGCAGACGCTGGCGGCGGCTGAGGCCGAGCAGAGCGAGCGGATGGCTAAGTTGAAGAGTGATCTGGTGGCGATGGAAGAAGGGCGGATGGCGCCGAAGGGCTTTCAGGATCCGCGTAGTGCTGGAGCCATAGGAGGGACCAGCGCTGCGCCGTATCTGGCTATGCCGCCGGCACCGCTGGCGACACTCGCGATTGGGCAGAGCGATTTGTATCCCTATTACTTCAAATTGAATCTGCGGTCGAAGCAGGCGATTCTGGCGAATGACGAGATCGAGAACCCGACGAATTTGCTGGCCGGGCGTTTTGATCTGGCCTTTGTGCTGGTGTATCTGTTTCCGCTGCTGGTGCTGGCGCTGGGGTACAACATGGTTTCGGCCGAGCGGGAGCAGGGTACGTTGTCGCTGGCGCTCTCGCAGCCGATTACGATGGCACAACTGGTGACCGGTAAAGTACTGCTGCGGGGTGGATTGCTGCTCGGCCTGGTGGTTGGGTTTACTTTGATTGGAGCGCTGGTGACGGGAGTGGATTTGTCGCTGCCGACGGTTTGGACTCGCCTCGCGCTTTGGATCGGGATGATGACGCTGTATACGGGGTTCTGGTTTGGGCTTGCAATCCTGGTGAATGGTTTTGGGACGAGTTCGGCGACGAATGCGTTGTCGCTGGCCGGGTGTTGGTTGGGGCTGGTGCTGGTGTTGCCTGGCGTGGCGAATTTGATTGCTACGGGGATGTATCCGGTGCCGAGCCGTGTGGAGATGGTACAGGCGATGCGGACTGCTGGTAAGGAAGCGCAGACGAAGGGCAGTATGTTGCTATCGAAGTATATGGAGGACCATCCGGAGTTGATGCCGGCTGGGGAGAAGCCGCAGGCGGATTTTGCGAGCTTGAGTTATGCGGTGCAGATGGAAGTGGATAAGAAGGTGCAGCCGATTCTCGATCACTTTGAGGAACAGGTGGAGCGGCAGCAGGGCTTTGTCGATGGGTTCCGGTATTTGTCGCCGGCGATTCTGGCGCAGAGTGCGATTAATGATCTGGCGGGGACGAGTCTGGGGCGGTATAAGCACTTTAGTAAGCAGGTGGATGGGTTCTTTGGGGCGTGGCAGAGTTACTTTTTGCCGAAGGTGTTTAGCAAGGTAAAGCTGAGCTCGAAGGATGTCGGGGGGTTTCCTGTTTATGAGTACAGGGAAGAAACCGATGGGGAGATTTTGGGACGGGTGGGTGTTGTGCTTTTGGGCATGGCTGTGTTGAGCGGGCTGGTGTTGGTGGTGGCTTACGGGAGGCTCAAGAGAGTGAGTGTGGCAGCTTGAGGTGGGTGTTGCTAATGCTCGCGGGATCGGCACTCTATGGAGCTGATGTGGCTTGTGCCGATCTCGACGGGCTTGAGCCCGGCAAGGTGTTGAACGGGGTGCGGGCGAAGGTGCTGATCCTGAGTGCGCAAAAGGATTTGGTGGAGCTGAGTTGCGGAACAGAGAAGCGGGTGTTTTGCCGGGTTTGGGATGGGGATTTGGGAAAGAGGCTGGATCATTATCTGTCTGGGTTGCGGACGTTTAAGACGATTGAGTTTTTGAATGGGGTGGCAAGTGTAAAGAAGGGACCGAAGGGGGCCTGTCCGGTGGATGGGCCCCCTTCGATCGGGATTGTGGAGCTAAGTCTGGGTAGCAAGAAGTTATAGGTGGGCCTGCCATCACTTGACGGTGATGGTAAGACCGGCCTGAGACCAAACCTCGCCCAGCTTGACGTAGAGCTGCACTTTGTCGCCCGGGGTTACCGTGGCGGGAACGATGAAGTTGATCTGCAACATGCCGTAGATGAGTGAGGGTGCGGGGCCAGCGTAAAGGACTTGTGCTTCGATGCCGCCTACTCTCACCTGCACCGGGAACGGCAAGGCTCCAACGGTTTGGGCCATCATGCCGTCTTCGCCCTGCTCGCCGCCGGCTGTGAGGAAAATCATGCCAACGCCTTCGCGGGCAATTGGATTTGCGGCCTGGTTGACGGTGTAGTCTGGCCAGTGGAGCATGGCGGCCTGGCCTGTACCTGTTGGGGGAATTGTGAAGATGCCGGGTTGGGTGATCGCGACAGGCATCTTCAAATGGTTGGTGGCTGTGCCCTGATACTCGATCCACAAGTCGGTTTCGGTTTTGCCAGCAACACCATAAGGGACAACGACCGAGGCGGCTGTTTCGCTGACATAGATGATGGGGGCTCGGATGCCGTCAAAGAGGATGCGGGTGTTGGCAATTTCGTCGCGGAATTTACCGTTGACGACTTCGTAGGTGGCGAGCGTTTTGGGGCCGATGTCGAGGCCAAAAATCGTGACGATTTCGCCTCCGGCGACTGCACCGCCTTTGAAGCTGGCGGCATTGAGAACGGCCGAGCGGAAAATCTGCGCGGGTTCGAGCCGCCAGACATGGACGTCATCGAAGATGTTGCTCGAGAAGCCGGGGTTGGCGATGAAGATGCGGCCTGCGGTGCCGGTAGTGATCTGGCCACCGCCGACGCGCAAATCGGTGGAAGGGCCGCCGTCGGCGCGGACGCCTGTGGTTAAGCCTCCGCCGGCGATCTTCTGGATGCGGCCATCGGAGGTGATGGCGCGGATGCTGCGCGCTGTTGTGTCAGCGATGAGAATGTTGCGGTTGGAATCGACGGCTATGGAAGCTGCTGTCATATCAGCGGCTGTGGCAAGGCCGCCGTCGCCAGAGGAAGCAGATTTGCCGGTGCCTGCGATCAGCGTGAAGGAGTTGGAGCCCGCGTTGCTGCGGAAGATCTGAGTACCACTGCTCTGGCCCGCGGCGGCGAGAAGATTACCGCTGCGATCGACTGCAAGAGCGGTGGCCCTAATTGCGGGGCTGAGTACAGTAATATTGCCTGCACTCACCTTCACGACACTGTTAAAATCGCCTACCCAGATGTTGCCCTGAGAATCGGCCGCAAGGCTGGCAGGAATGGTGAAGCACCACTGCGCGGCAGAGAGAGACTGGGAGCCGGGGCAGGAAAACGTGATGGCATGCTGACGTCCAGCGAAGGTGCTGATCTGACCCTGGGGACTTAGCTTGCGGATGACGTAATTGTAAGTATCGAGGATGTAGAGATTGCCTGCGCCATCGAGGGCGAGCTGACCTGGGGCGTTGATTTCGGCTGCATTACCCGGGCCGTTGTCGCCAGAGTATCCGGGGGTGCCGGTACCGGCGACGATGCGGGCGTTGCCGTCCGCGCCGAAGCGCCAGACGATATGGTTGCGCTCGTCGGAGGCGTAGACGTTGTTCTGCGGGTCGACAGCGATGCCGAAGCTGCTTTCGAAGATGACGCGGGAGTTCTTCTGGCCATCACCTCGTACGGCGGCTGTGTCGCCACCAGCGATGGTTTTAAGCTCACCTGAGGGGGAGAGGCTGCGGATGCGCTGGCGATCGATGAAGATGAGATTGCCAAGCGAATCTTTGACCATGCTGCCGGGCAAGGCGAGCTTCTTTTGGGTTGCGGGAGCGCCGTCGCCGTTGAAGCCGTTGTCGCTGCCACCGGCGACAACTTCGCAGTCTTTTGCAAGCGGACATTTGAGGATCGAGACGCTGTGCTGGCGGAAGAAGGTAGAGAGCCAGAGAGTGCCTTGTGGATCGACCGAGCCACCGGCGATGTCGCCGATCTTCCAGCCGGCGGGGGTTGTCTTCATTGGCATGTCAAACGTTTTGAGAACCAGTGTTGAGTTGCCGTCGGGGGTGATGCGGCGGAGGGATCCGCCGGCCTCAAAGATGTAGAGATTGTTGTCGGCGCCGACGAAGAGACCGCTTGGGAAGCCGACCGGGATGGACTTGGCAGGCCCGTTGAGTTCGGAATAACCTTCAGTGCCAGTGCCGGCATAGGTTTCGATTGCGCCACCACCAGCGGGGATTTTGCGGATGCGGAAGGTGCGGAACTCGGAGAAGTAGACGTTGCCCTGGGCGTCAACGGCAAGGTATTCGACATTGGCCAGTCTGGTTTGTAGGGGGGCGAAGCCGTCACCGGGATTGGTGCCGCCGCCAGCGTAGGTATTGACAGTGCCATCTGGTTTGACCCGGACGATCAAGCTCGCGTAGCGATTGGCAATGTAGAGATTGCCCGCGCGATCCATAGCGATGCCGAGTGGCCCGGCGAGGCCAGATTGAGTGGCAGGGCCGTCGGCCCGGTAGGAGCCGTAGACGCCAGTGCCAGCGTAGGTGGAGAAGGCACCGGTGGGGGTGATTTTGAGGATGCGGTTGAACTTGGAATCTGAGACATAGATGTTGTTTTGCGGGTCTATGGCGAGAACTTCAGGTTCGAGGAGAAGGAGTTTCTTTGCGTCATTGCCTTCGCCAGGGGGGAGGATGGTCGGAGCGGCAATTGCGTCGGCCATGTAGGCTTTGGGGAACTGGGCTTGGGCGAGGCGGGCGAAAAGGAGAACCAGCAGGGTAATGCGTAGGAGTTGAAGGCACATACTTAGTAACCTCTACTTCAATTTTACTCCCGCAAATTGAAGTTGATCATAAATATGTTAGGGTCGAGCGAGAATTTGCAGTCTTGAATTGGGTCTAGTCTGCGAGTGAGAATCCGTGCTCGTGGGAGAAGGTTGGAGCAAGTCGCGCATGGGGCGTGCTTCTCCGCGTTTGGCTTGTTCCAGGCCGCGGCCTATGCTGCGGATGCATTCGAGCAGTTGCTGGTCGATAAGCAGCTTTTGGTAGGCTTCGGCACTTTGGATCACTAGTTGGGATGAGCGCTGCATCTCAGGCTTAGTGGGCTGTGAGTTGCGTGAGCACCTGATGGCCCGCGCGGACCCGAGATTCGATTGGATAGTTCTTGTTCGCCAGCATGACAATGCCAATACGCTCGGTTGGGATGAACGCAACGTAGGCGCCGAAGCCATTGGTGGAGCCGGTTTTGTTGATGATGAAGGGGCCGCCGGGTGCGATGGGAGGAAGGATGGGGGTGACCGGGTGTGGCTCAAAAATGACGGCGGGGGAATTGCCTGCCAGCATCTTCTCGATTGGGGCCGGATAGGGATACTGCTCCCAGATCATGTCCTGGATCATTTCGCCGGTCTTGTAGTAGCCCGTGCGTGTTGTTTTCAAGGCGCGGGACAGTTTTTCAGATACGTTGCCGATGCCCATGTGGGCTTCGATGAGGCGGAGCATGTCGGTGGTGTTGGACTTCACGCCGTAGGCCTCAGAGTCGAGCAAGCCGGGATTCACTCGGACTGGCTTGTCTTCGCGATTGTAGCCCCAGGCGTAGGTGGGCAGGGCGGCAGTTGGCACTTTGATGAAGGTGCGCTTCAGGCCGAGCTCCGGGAAGAGGCGGCCTTCCATCAAGGTTGTGAAATCACCCCCGAGGGCCTTGGCTGCTGCGACGCCGAGGAGGCCAATGCTGGGGTTGGCATAGTGGCGCTTTACGCCGGGTGGGAATTGCGGCTTCCAAGTGCGGAAGTAGGACATTAGGTCCTCGCGCGTCTTCAGTTCGTCTGGCAGTTGCAGAGGGAAGCCACCTGCGGTGTGGGTTGCCAGCTCCAGCAGTCGTATGCGATCGAGGGCACTGCCTTTCAGCTCAGGAAGATGCTGGGTGACGGGGTCGTTCAGTGATAATTTTCCATCTACTTCTGCGCGCGCAGCGAGCGTTGCGGTGAAGGTCTTGCTGATGGAGCCAAGTTCAAAGAGCGTGTCGCGGGTGATGCTTAACTGGGGCTTCCGTGAGGCCTGGCCGTATTCGACAAAATAACGCTTGCCATCAATCGTTACTCCGATGGCCATGCCTGGAATGCCGTGTTTTTCGAGCAAGGGCTTGATGCTTGATTCAATCGCCTTTTTGACCTCTGCTTCGCTGCGGGGCCCGGCAGCGGAGAGGGAGCCGGGGCTGCTCACCAGGCCAATAAAGAAGGGCATTAGCAGCGGGCAGAATCGGATCGAGCGTTTGGACATTTCGTGATTATCACACGCGAGTTCTTGATCCTGCGCCATCTGCCGAAAACGAGTTGGGATGAAACGCTCGCTACGATCGCACAGAGGCTAAAATCGGGGTAATGAAGTACGGATTTTTTTGGGTTGTCGCGGTTGGACTTTGTGGATGCGGGTTGGTACAGAAGCCGGTGAATGAGATTGCTCCGAACCTGGATACGACGGATCGGACTCCAGCTGGAGCAGGACTTGCGCAGGGGCGGATCTTGAGTGCGTTCTTTGGGCTTGATAACAAGCTGCCGTTGCTGGCGGGGTGGAGGGTTTGTTCGGGGGCTGGCGGCAAGGACGGGATGCCTGTGGTGTTTGACCGGGAAGTGAATGTGAAGACGGTGGAGGCAGGGGATTTTGTTGTTGTCACCAGAAGTGGTGCGCGGGGGACGATGCATTGCGTGACCGTGATGCCGGCGGCAGATGCCGGGGAGGTGCGGACCGTGCTGCTGGTGGGGGAGTTTGGATCGGCTACGGCGGATCCGCCGGCGTCGGTTGAGGTGATGGGGAATTTGATTTCACGAGATGGACAAGTGAATTACCGTGGGGCAAAGATTGCGGTAACGCCGCTTGAGGCAGGCCCGGGCCTGGTGATTGCCGAGATCGTTCCTTTAGAGCAGGTGAAGGTGCGTGAAGGGGGCTGGGGCGCGGGGAGTGGCTGCCCGGCGGATACGCGGCAGATTATAAGAGTGGTGTGGGCGGGAGGAGTGAGGCGCAAGGATGGCGATGAATTGGGAGATTATGAAAGGCGTCAGTACCGGGTGGAGATGGAGGCGGGCAAGGCTGTAACGCCGTTTGCGTTGGGGGATTTGCAGGATGGGGATAACAACCATCTGCTATGTCTTGATACAAATGATAAGCCGAAGAGAGTTGCGTTTGCGGCCGGGGTGCTGGTGGACCCGAACAAGGATGTAAACCCTGCGACCGGAGTTGAAATTTCTCAGTAGCCTGATGTCGTTTGGACTTAACAAAAAAAACCCGGAACCCCATTCGGGGTTCTGGGCAAGCTCAAGCCGATTTGGCCTTTACAGCCTGGAGACCAGAAAATCGGCTCTTTGCAGGGTCGTCCGTCACCCGCATGGCGCTTTCATAACCTTTAGTTACACGATAGATCACGAAATCAAAGTATCCAGCCATCGCTCGAAGCAGTTCGAGTTCGTCGTAGATATCCACCGGCGAGAGGTTGTAATTCTGCTCGCTGGCGTAAGTGCGGATGGCACGCTTTATCGAGATTAGCTTGAGGATTACCTCATGAAGCGGAACAGCCTGAGCGTAGCGCGTGCGGCCCAATTGTTCATAGTGATGGGCAATGGAGGTGTCGTCTTTCGTGTAAAGCCAGCGGCCAAGATTGGTAGTTAGATCACGAACACGGTCGCGGATCTCCTGATCGGAAAGGGTACGGTAATGGGGGAGCGAGGGATCCTGGTTGCGGGATGAGATTACAGCCTGGGCGATAGCTTCCCAATTGGCTTCAATTCTTTGCAGAAGGCGAGCAGCAATCATGAAAAATCCTTTTTTGAAGTTAAAAAATACGGAGCAAGCGTAAAGCCGGGGAGTAGATACACTTGCTCCGAGGGTGAAAAGATTGAGGAAAGTGCTGCCTGTCAAAAGCAAAGAAGGAGAAGAGCACAATGGAGGTCTGCTCTAGCGCTGACAAGATTTTGTTTCTTCATAAACGTTAATCTACACGGGAAGCAAAAGTTTGTCTAATAGATGTTTTCTCGGTTTTGGATCGGAAAACCCGATGTATTTTTAAACCGAGAAGAGGGTGTCGCGGGCGGCTTCGCAAAGGGTGAGAACAGCGGGATGCTTGAGGCGGCGCTCGAAAGAGATGGCGTAGAAGCTCTCGCGAACTCCGTCTATTCGTCCGATGGGCTTGACGCCATAGTGCTCGCGAACTTCGGCTTCAATTGCGCTGGCGGCAACAAAGAAGCCGGCGCCAGCACCGCCGAAGGTCTTTAGCAAAGCGCTGTCGCGAAACTCGCCGACAATAGTGGGACGAATGCCTGCGGCATCCAGCCACTGGTCGAAGGATTGCCGGAGCTTTGATCCTTCGATGGGCAACAGAAAAGGGGCACCACTGAGACAGGCCGGGAAGCTGCCTTTATAGCGGGCAGCAAGCTTGGGGGCACCGAAGACGGTGACACCACAACTGCCCAGCAAATGATTGAAGGCACGGCGGCGGGCCAGCGGGGGAATCTGTTCATCAGCCAGGACGACGTCGAGACGATGTTCGGCGAGTTCGGCGATCAGTTGCTGGGTAGCGCCTTCTTCGCAAATGAGCTGGACAGGCTCGGCCATGACCAGGACCGGCTGGAGGATGCGATAGGCAATCATCTTGGGGACGAGATCTGAGATGCCCACCAGGAGACGGCGCGGACGGCCGCGCGGACGGCCTTTGATTGCGTCCTGAAGTTCGCGACCAAGACCGAAGATCTCATCCGCGTATTGGTAGACGACCTGGCCGACTTCTGTGAGGGCAAGGCCACGGCCGGCTTTGGTGAAGAGCTTTTCGCCGAGGGTGGCTTCAAGCTGACGGAGCTGCCCGCTGATGGTGGGCTGGGCAAGGTTGAGGGTCTTGCAGGCCTTGGCGATGCTGCCCTGGCGGGCTACAGTCCAGAAGTAGAGCAGGTGGTGGTAGTTGAGCCATTCCATAACTTGGAGTTTAGGCTTTTACCAGTTGAGGACGCCTTCGACGGAGTGGGCCTGGCGCTTGGAGACTACGAATTCCTGGCCGTTGGACAGGGTGAGGAGCCAGCGCTGGCTAGACATGGCAGACATCTTTCTTACATGGTCGAGGTTGACTAACGAGTTGCGGTGGATGCGCTGGAAGTTGAGGCCTTCGAGTTTTTCCTGGATGGATTTTAGGGGCTGAGTGGCGAGGAATTTCTGTTTGGCAGTGATGATCCAGACCAGTTCGCCTTCGGCCTGGAAGGCGAGGACTTCGTCGGCGGCGAGGAGGTAGTATTCTTTGCCGGCCTTGCCGACAATGCGGCGGGTGTTCTTGTTGGGGCTGGCAACCGTCTCCTGCATTCTGGCAACGGTCTCGATGTTTTCTGAGTGGTTGCGGGTGAGGCGGCGGGCTTTATCGATGGCCTTGGCGAGGCGCTGCTGGCTGACGGGCTTGAGGAGGTAATCGATTGCCCCGGCTTCGAATGCCTGGATAGCGTGTTCGTCAAAGGCCGTGACGAAGATGAAGACGGGGATGTGATCGCCGCCTTTGAACTCCCGCAAGACATCGAGGCCAGTCATGCCGGGCATCTGGATATCGAGGAAGACGATGTCAGGCTTGGTGGTGGCGATCAGGGCGAGCGCTCCCTGGCCGTCTTCGGCCTCGCCGGAGATGGCGATGGTTTCGAGGGCTTCGATCTCCTCGCGCAGGACGCGGCGGGCGAGGGGTTCGTCGTCGACGATGAGAGCGTTCAGCATTCGGGTACTCATCACAGGTTCTACTGCTTTTAGTTAAGCACCGAGGAGATTTGCGCTGGCGGTGGCTTCTGCGCCCTGAGCGGACGGTAAAGGCTGGTGAGCGGGAATGCGGAGTTGGGCGCGGGTGCCTGTTTCGACGGCGGAAACGTCGAGGCTGGCGCGGTCTCCGTAGTGCAGTTTGAGGCGGCGATGGACGTTGGCGAGGCCTACGCGATTGGATTCTTTGGAGTCGGAATCGATGAGGCCGCGGCCCGTGTCGTGGACTTCGATGATAAGAGTGTCTTGTTCGAGGCGGGCGGTGAGGGTCATTGCACCGGGGCCGGGCTGGGCGGCGATGCCGTGTTTGATGGCGTTCTCGACAAGGGGTTCGACGCTCAGGACCGGGATCGTAAGTGAGCGGAGGGAATCGTCTATATCAATGGTGGTGGTGAGCCTGGGCCCCAGACGGGCTTTTTCGATTTCGAGATAGGCCTCGATGATGGTGAGCTCTTCTTCCAGCCTGACGGTGGACTTGGAGGTGGTGAGGAAGTATCGGAAGACCTCGCTGAGGCTGAGAACCAGACGCCGGGCGTCGGCGGCTTGACGAGGGATGCTGCCGTAGAGGGCATTCAGCGCATTGAACAGAAAGTGAGGATGGATCTGGGCTTGCAAGGCTTTGAGCTCGGCTTGCACCATCAGGCTTTCGAGTTCGCGGGTGCGGGCGCGGTCGATTTCGCGAGCGATGATTTCGCTGAAGCGGTCGAGGGTTTCGATATCTTCTGATAGAAAACGGCGGCCGTGGAGGTGGAGGTCGACCGAGTCGCCTTTTAGGAAGTGCAGCCGGGTAGTGGCGTCACTTTGGTCGCTTTCGTTGGTTGAGTAAGTCCAGCGTTCGGCGCGGAAATAAGCGCTGATGATGGCAGCGGCGCGGTCGAGCATGGCGGCTTCGTCGCCTTCAAGATTGCGGAGGGCGTGGGTTACCAGTTCGGGGTCACGGCGGAGGAAAACCTGCCGGGTGAGCCAGCGCTGCAAGGACTCGCGGGCCTTGGAGAAGACAAGCAGGATAAGCGCACCGCCGACTAAGGTGATGCCGTACCAGAAGGGGTCGTCGGTTTGGGTGAGTTGGGCAATCTGGTGCCGGGTTTGCCAGAGGATGGCGACAACAAGGGCGGCCAGAGTGCCGCTGGCGGCGAGGCGAAGGAAGGCGTCCAGCAAGAGGAAACGGTAGTCCTGCAGCACTACAAAAAGGGCTATCGGGATGCCGGCATGGTGGAGGATGATCTCCGACCAGAGGGCATGCGAATCTGCTGCATTGCGGAAGTGAAGAAACGAGATGCTCAGAAGAAAAAGGCAGATCGAGGCAGAGGGAGAGTGGTTGCGGAGCAGGAAATAGCTGGCAGCGGCGAGGATCGCGAAACCTACGGACAATGCGATTAGGGCAAAGCTGTGAATGTCCGGGCCCTGAACGAAGACTTCGCTGATGTGCAGCAAGGCACAGAAGGTGCCGAGGGTGTAGCCGGAGGCGCGGAGAAGGTTGTGTGGTTTGCCCAGGCCAAGATCGAGAAGGACGGCCGGGAGCAGACTGAGGCACGCGAAGGCGAGCGCAGCTGCGGCGTTGGCCCAAAAGGCATTCTGGTCTCGCGTAGCGATGCCGAGCAGGAGGCCGAGGTCCCAGCCGAGAGCTAGCAGAGTAGAAGTTAGAGGGAGCAGGCGGAGGCGATGCCCACTGCGTCGGGAATCGCGATAAATCAGAAGGAAGAGCGTGGCGAAGACGAGGATGCCAGCGCAGTGCCCGATCGTATTGACCCAGTGGTGGCCGTGGAGATCAATTTCGGGGGTTGGCATTCTGGTAAATGCGCCAGGCCTCACGGGCACGCTCGGCGTCGAGTTTGGAGTATTCGCCGTGGCCCGCCTCGCTGAGCAGCACCTGCTTGATGCGCTCTTCGAATTTGGCCTGGATCACAGGGTCGAGCGCCTTCATCGATTTGGTATTGATGAGGTAAGAGAGCGGGTATTCGAAGAGCCGGGTCTTCAAGTTGAAATGCTTTAGAGGATGTTGCTGGGAGAAGTCCTGCGTAAAGGTGCTATCGCCCACGATTGGCTTAGGGAGGGGGGCTTCGTCAGCAAAGGTGAGGTAACGGACGGTGGCTTCGATAGCGCTTGAGATACGGCGGCGAGTGGATTCACTCCAACCTTCTACGGTGTCGGGTTTGTGGTCCATCTCGTTCATGATGTGCTGGAGGTGAAGGGCCGCGCGCGATTCGTAGTTAAGACGAGCGATGTAGTTGTGGCCGGTGGCCTGATGGGCGAGGACGAGATGAGCGACTACGTCCGATGTAGGGGTGGGCCAGGCTGGGGAGTCGAAGGTCTTGATGATTCCAGCCGCGTCCAGTTCAGGGAAGAGCTGATTGCCGAGGTGTTTGAAGTTCGATTTGCCGGAGACGAACCAGCCGCCCCATCGTTCTGCCATCGGGCTGCGATGGTCTGTGACAAAGTTGCTGGTGTTGGTGTGGATCTGGCCGCTGGGTTGGGTGTAGACGCTGCGGACGATGTGGCCGGGAACTCCGGCGGTGCGGGCTGAATGGTGGCACTGCAGGCAGTCGTCGTGACGTTGGAAGCGGGGCTTCAATTTTGGCTCTTGTTCGAGGACGTAGAAGACTGCGCCTAAGGTGGGGTCTGCGGTCGAGACTTCGAGATAGTCTGCGCCCTTTACCCAGCCGATGTAGGTGTCGTCGTTGAAGTAGATCGCGCGAGGTGCTGAGGGGAAGATGAGGGGGGCTTGAAAGCTGGTTTTGGAGAAGACGAGGGTTTGGCTGGAGACGGGTATTTTCAGGGATTTGAGGACACTGAGAAGATAACCGTGGCGAGGTTCGAAATTGAGCTTTGAGTTTAGCTGAGAGATTTCGTTGTTGGGGTTTTGGTTGTAAGGGATGGGACCGTTCGAGAGGTCATAGACCATGGAGCCATCAAAGGAGGCAGGGATCTGAGACCACAGGGCAGGCGACAGGGCAAGCAATGTGATTAGGCGTAGCACTACTTTTATTATGCGCCCGCGACGGCCCACACTGCCCTGTGAACCGCCGCGGTAATCCGGTATTATGCAGCTTTTTGCGCGAAAGCCACGGCAGGATCGACCTCCAGGTTCATCCTGCCCACCAGAGTTTTCTTGAGCCGTGTCAGGCGTACGCGGACGCCTACGGCGGAAAGGCCAAAAGTGCTTGAGAGCTCCTGGCTGGTAAAACCTTCCACGTAGTAGAGGTGGAGGAGTTCTTTTTCATTGTCAGAACAGCCGTCGAACATGCGGTGTGCGTCTATCGGTTCTGATTCGAGGGGGTTTGTAATGAGTGTTGTTTCGAGGATTTCGCTAGAGAGCTGTTGCTTGCGGAAGCTGCTACGAAGCAGGTTCTTGGCGATCGAATTGATCCAGAAGGTGAGTGCCTGTACGTGGCGCAGTTGGGAAAGGCGTTCCCAACCGCGAACCCAGGCGGCCTGGGCGACTTCTTCGGCGAGGTCAAGCGGAGCACCTGTTGAGGCAAGGAAGCGGACGGTCTTGTTGTAGCCGTCCTGATAAGCGCGCGCGTAATCGTCACGAGTGAGCGGGCGGGCTTCCGGATGGATAGTGATCGTCATGATGGCTAAAAGATGCATTTGCTGTGCCATTCCTACATCGCAGGCGAAGTGACTGATAATAGAGAAGATTTGCAATTTTGGCTGGATTTGAGGCAGTGCATTTTTTGCTCTGTCGCGAAAAAACTACAGTGTAGGCAGGAGTTCTTCGGATGACAATTCGGTTTCGATTGAGCGTGATGATGCTGCTCGAATATATGGTTTGGGGTGCGTGGTATCCGGATTTTTCGGCCTATCTGGGGAAGATATTGGGATTCACGGATGGGCAGGTGGGGGCGATCTACGCGCTGCTGCCGATTGGGTGTATGGTGGCACCGTTTGTGGCGGGGCAGATTGCGGACCGGTATTTTCCAACGGATCGTTTGCTGGCTGTATTGCATTTACTAGGCGCTGTGCCGTTGTATGTGATGGCGACGGCGACTTCTTATGAGGGCGTCTGGATGTGGATGTGCGGGTGGGCGATGTTGTTTGGGCCGACGCTGGCGCTAACGAATTCCATCTGTTTTCACCACATGCCGGCGGCGGAGGGGGATTTTGGATTGGTACGGGTTTGGGGCACGATCGGATGGATTGTGGTGGGGTTGCTGCTGGGCATCGGGTTGCGGGAGTGGTTGCCGATGTTGCTGGGGCCGCTGGGTGGATTTGACGGGATGTGGCTCGCGTGCGGACTGTCGGTAGTGATGGGTTTGTGGTGTTTTATGCTGCCGCATACGCCGCCGGCGGCGAAGGGGGAGAGCCCGTTTGCGTTTCTGGGAGCGCTGAAGATGTTGAAGGACCCCCAGTTTGCGATCTTCCTTGGGATTGCGTTTGTGGTGGCGACGGAGTTGATGTTTTACTTCATTCTGACCGGGCCGTTTTTGTACAAGGTGGGGATTGGTGCAGGCAGTGCGCCGGCATGGATGGCGATTGCGCAGGGGGCAGAGATCGTGACGCTGATCTTCTTGCCCAAAATGCTGAAGAGCTGGGGGATCCGCGGCACGATGATGGTGGGGATTCTGGCCTGGCCGTTGCGGTATGCCGTGTTTGCGATGGGTGGGCCGTTGTGGCTGGTACTGGCGTCGTTGTCGCTGCACGGGCTTTGTTATGTTTGCTTCTTTACGGCCAGCTACATTTATGTGGATGAGATTGCGCCGGTGGATGTGAGGGCTTCAGCGCAGGGTTTGATTGCATTTGTGCTGCTGGGGGCGGGGTTAGTGGTAGGGAGCTGGTTTGCTGGTTATGTCAGTGACATGTTTCGAGTGGGGACGGAGGTGGATTACTCGAAGGTGTTTCTGGTGCCGCTGGTGCTAACGGTGTTGTGTGCGGCGTTGTTTGTGGGATTCTTCCGGGTGAAGCGCGCGTAAAAAAAGGTTTACGTAGATCAACGAGGTGGCGGCCTTCAGGATGTCGCTGTATCGCCGCCCCCAAAGCCTGTAGCCACCCCGAGCTTTCGCATCCTCGGACTCTTCTTTTCGTGATGCCCCGACATCCTTCGCAAAATATCATCGAGCATGCGCACCGCATCCACCACGTACGGCCCTTTGTTCAGCATCACGCACTCCGCTCTCTCCCCCATCGCAGCGTCGGTAATCTCCGATCGCGACGGCCTTCCCGTCTTGGCTAGCGTCTCCAGCACCTGCGTCGCCCACACCACCGGGACATGTGCCGCTTCGGCAAACCACAGGATCTCTTCCTGCACCTCCGCCAGCCTTTCAAAGCCACACTCCACTGCCAGGTCTCCGCGGGCAATCATCACTCCCAGCCCTTCAAACGACATCCCCTCCAGCAACAACTCAGGCAGGTTCTCAAAGCCCTCACGCGTCTCAATTTTCAACACAACTCCCAGCTGGCTCTGGCCCATCTTGTCCCGCAGCAAATGCAAATCTTTCACCGTCCGCACAAATGAGTAAGCGATCAAATCGGCGTGCTGTTTGGCAAAGTCAAGCGCCGTCAGATCCTCGTCTGTCAGAGCCGCTACATTCAACTGCGTATCGGGCAGATTGATTCCCTTCTCTGCGCCCAGCTTGCTGCCACCACTTTTCGCCGTATGAATTTCCACACCCACTTCATCCCCGCGAATCTGCATCACCACCCCACCGATCTTGCCATCATCAAACCAGACAGAATCGCCCACTCGCACGCTCTCAAAAATCGCATCGAGCGTGACACCAATCCGGTTCTCTCCCCCCAGCTTCAATCCCTTCACCAGCCTTAGCACATCACCGGACTTCACCATTAACACTTGGGCCCGAGGCGGCAGTGCACTCACGCGCCCGCCCTCGATTTCTGTCCCCGCACCGACATAACAAGCCTCGTCGGTCTCCGCCCACCAACACTTCCCTACCCTCGCCACAACACGCCAGACTTTCTTCTCACCGCGAGTATCGACAAACTTCAGCTTGCGTCCCACCTCGAGCCCGCCCAGCCAACCCACAGGCATCGGCACTACCGCATCTGCCTCGCCCGGTGGCACCTCGGGCCGGTTCCAGGGCGTCAACCAGATCTGCGCCTGTTTCGTGACTGCACCATAAACATCCCGCTCCGGCTTCACATGAAGCACTGTCACCCCCGGCTCGATGGGCCCCGTCCGCAGCTTGGGGCCTGCCAGATCCATTTGCACCTTGCAACTCAGCCCCGTCTCCTTCTCGGCCAATCTGAGATTGCGAATCATCCCCAACCACGCTTCCTCTCCGTCATGAGCGCAATTGATCCGCATGCAGTTCATCCCCGCCTCTAGCAGCCGTTTCACCAACTCGCAATCCGTGGCTGCTTCGCTCGGCATCGTCACCATGATCCGCACGGTACGCCCTTCTGGAAGCGGCCCCAGCAACACTTCGGTATTCCGGCTCAACAGTTCCCGCCCTCGCGCCCTCGTACACTCAACCTCCTCCTGTCTCCACTCACCTCCTTTGAGTTTCCTCAGAACACTCAGGACCGCGCCCAATCCGCCCATCACATAACCTTCTGTGCGCCCCAAGCTCGACAGTCCCAGTTCCGCCAACCGCTCCTGAAACTCCCTGAGGTCGTGCCGCCGCAGAGCCAGATAGTGCAATAAATTCCGGGCACTCACAGCGCGGCTCGGGCTCAATCCCTTCAAATTTGGCGCCTGTTCCTGCACCAGGCACGTCATCTCGGCCTGCAACTTCTCAATTTTTCGCACCAGCAAGCCTAATTCCTGTTTCACGGCTAACGCTCCAAGGTTCACTACTGGCCCAGACGCGCTTCCATATCCGCCAGCACATACGCAAACACCGCCAGTTGCGCAATATTCTTCTTGAACTCAACCGGATCGATCTTGTCGAGCGTATCGGCTGCCGTGTGATGCCATTCCATATATCGCTTCCCAACAGTCCTCACGCCGCTCCCGATCACACCCTCTCGCATGATCGGCCCAATGTCGGTGCCGCCACCACCCGGCGTCACGAGGCCCGCCCCGATTGGCTGCAGCAGCTTCCCGATTTCGCGCATCTGCGCTAGCGCCTTCTCTCCACCCCCGGTAACACCCAAACCAACGGGACGCTCTGCCCCACCATCCATTTCAATCGCAATCACGTGATCTTTTAGTTGATCCTTAAACTGATCCCGGTAGGCCAAGCCGCCTCGGGTCCCATTCTCTTCATTGGCCCAAAACACAACGCGTATCGTACGTTTTGGCCTGAGCCCCAACTGCTTGAGCAGAATCAGCGCCTGCAGCGGACCAATACACCCACTTGCATCATCATGAGCTCCCTGCCCGGCATCCCAACTATCGAGATGCCCACTGATCACCACCACCTCATCCGGCTTCTCACTCCCGCGCAACTCGCCAATCACATTCGCCCCATCGGCATCGGGCAGGGTCTTGGCCTCGCTCTTGTAGTGCACAACCACGCGCTCCCCGCTCGCAACCAAACGCTCCAGCGTCCCCAGGCTTTCCTCCGACAGCGCCGCCGCCGGGATCACCGGCACCCCCGGTTCAAAGTTCGTAACTCCGGTATGAGCCGAGTTGGCGGCCGGAACTCCCGCGCTCCGGATCAGCACTGCTGCCGCGCCCAGCTTTGCAGCCCGCGAAGGCCCACTGCGCCGGAACGCTCCAGTCACTCCATAACTTACCCAGGGCGGATGAAACAACACGATCTTGCCCGCAACCCCGGCACGTCCCAACTTATCGAGCTCTTCGAAACTGCGAACTCCCACAACTTCTGCCGTAACATCCCCACCACCCGTCATCCCCAACCCAAGCATCGTCAGCGGCACGCGCACGGGTGAGACAATCTCGGCCATCTCCTTCCCGCGCACCCAGTGCGGAATCTTCACCTTCGGCGTAGACACATTCTCAAGGCCCCCTTCAATCATCTGCGCCGCGCTCCATGCCACCGCTCGCGTAAAAGCCTCACTCCCGCTCAGCCGGTGCCCAATACGGTCACACAGGTAAGCAAGCCGCTTCATCCCGTCTTCATCTTTGATCGCTGCGGCAATGATCTTGCGCGATCGCTCGCGATATTGCTCTTCAACCGTCTGTCCAAAACCGATCGTCAAAAACAGGAGAAATAAACCGAAGGTACGCATGGGAGAATCTGTATAGCTTAGCCTATGTCAGACGCAATCCTTTTTGTCAGCTTCGGTGGCCCCAACGAGCCCGCCGATGTAATGCCTTTTCTTGAAAACGTAACCCGTGGCCGTGGTATCCCGCGCGAGCGTCTCGAAGTGGTAGCCGAGCATTACCACCACTTCGGAGGCAAGAGCCCGATCAATGAGCAGAACCTCGCCATGATCGATTCGCTAACCAAGCTCCTCGCACAGCAAGGCCCGGATCTCCCCGTCTACTTTGGCAATCGCAACTGGCACCCCTTCCTCAACGACACCTTTACTCAAATGAAAGCTGATGGCGTAACGCGCGTCTTCGCCTTCGTCACCTCCGCCTTCAGTTGTTATTCCGGCTGCCGGCAGTATCGTGAAAACCTCTACGCCGCTCAGGCCGCCACTGGCACTGAATCGATAGAGATCAACAAACTCCGCGTCTACTTCAACCACCCCGGCTTCATCGACCCGCTAGTCGATTGGGTCAAAGAAGAGAAACAGAAATCCCCCAACGCCCGCCTTGTCTTCACCGCCCACTCCATCCCCAACTGGATGGCCGACGGTTCGAAGTACGTCCAGCAACTCACTGAAGCTTCGCGTCTGGTAGCCGAGGGCGCAGGCATCGCCGAATACGACCTCGTCTACCAATCCCGCAGCGGCGCACCCAACCAGCCCTGGCTTGAACCCGACATCCTCGACCACATGCGAGACCTGCATTCCAAGGGCACCAACGACATTCTCATCTGCCCCATCGGCTTCATCAGCGACCACATGGAAGTCCTCTTCGATCTCGACGAAGCAGCCCGCCTCCTCGCGAATGAACTAGGCATGAATCTAAGCCGCACCCAGACCAGCTCGCACGACCCACGCTTCGCCGCAATGATCCGAGAGCTAGTCCTCGAGCGACGAGGAGACCAGCTCACCCACATCGCTTTAGGAACAATGGGCCCCAGCCACGACGTCTGCCCGGTCGATTGCTGCCCACCCCCGCCAGCCCGTCCGACAGGTCCGCCCGCTGGCCGCCCCACAGCCTAAGCGCAGGCCACAAGAATCGGATAGAAGGGCATCTGCTTTCCCACTAAAGTGAAAGCAAATGCCCTTCCAGATCACCCCAATCACAACGCCCGTAGACACCACAAACGCCCTGCAAATGCGAGCCGACAAGAACCCCGGCTTCCCCTGCCGCATCACCCTCGAAGACACACCTATCGGCGAAGAAGTCCTCCTCGTCCACTACACCCACCAGCCCGCCAAGACACCCTTCCACGCAAGCCACGCCATCTACATCAGGCCCAACGCAATACCCGCAACACCACAACCAAACGAAGTCCCCGCCATGCTAACCAAACGCATCCTCTCCCTCCGGTCCTTCGACAAACACGACATGCTCTGCGACTCAGATCTCGCCGAAGGCAACCAGATCGCACCCACAATAGACCGTCTCTTCAGCAACGAATCTGTAGCCTATATCCACCTGCACTTCGCCAAGCCCGGTTGCTACGCCGCTCGTGCAGACCGCATCCCCGCGTAGAATAAGCCTTTGAACCTAAAATTCCAGCTCCACAACCACGGCTTCGAAGTCCACGAGCAAGCCTGCCCCGCCGGCCTCCTCACGAAGCTACAAAACGAATTCCCACCAGACGCGGCAGAAGAAACAAACCTCCTCGAAAAATCAGAAGCTGTGCGCGAAGCAGCCACAACCGGTATCATCCACCAAACCGCAAACGCGATCCTGGGCGAGGGCTGCACACCCACCCAGGCCATCCTCTACAACAAGAGCGATACCGCAGAGCCCTGGCATCAAGCCACCCCAGCGACAGGCCTAATCCTGAGACTCTCCCTCGATGATTGCACCTTCTTCGACGGGGCACTAAAACTCTGCCCCAGCTCCCACAAACACGGCCCGCTAACAGCGCAAGAAATACGAGGCCACAGCCTCCGCCCTTTCTCATCCCCCGAGATGCGCGCCGGCGACATCCTCATCCTGAACCCGCTAACCATCCACGCCACCGCCGCCAGCACCAGCGGCAAGCCCCGCAGGGTAATCCACATCGCCTATACCGCTGCAACTCCACAAGCCACAATAAAAAAGTGACATTGGATGACGTCAGCTCCTAACCAATCCTTGAATCAAAGATGCTGTATTTAGAGCGAAGCTAGATGGTTCCGCTGATGCTGAGGAGCCACCATATGAGCCAAAGCGCAACAACCCCGAAGACGATACGGACGGGGAGGGAGAACTTGGGGATGTCAGGTTTCGGCATAGCTCCAATTAGAGCACTAGAACTTCCTATAGCAGGGCGAACCAGCTAGTCCAATCTACATGTGCCTCACCCAACGGGTTAACATAAACTCAGGGTAGTAGCAATGACAATCACTGTCGAAATTCCCGCTGAAATTGCCGCAGTTTTCCCCGGAGACTTGTCACGCACTCTGCTGGAATCCCTGGTGCTCGAAGCCTATCGCGAATCACGAATCGGCGACGCAGAGGCCGCCCAGGCACTCGAACTGTCTCGTCTTCAGTGGAATCACCTTCTGAAGGTAAAAAACATTGCTGAAAACGCTTATACCGTTGAAGACTTGGATCGTGACGTCGCAACGATACAAAAGCTTCGTGCCGCTGGTGCTCTCCCAGCAGCATGAGCCTGGTAGTAGCGGACACCTCTCCGGTTAACTATCTTCTCCAGACGGATTTGATTTCCATATTGCCACGGCTATACGGAAAGATCTTGATTCCGTCCTCAGTTTTGCTTGAATTGCAGGATCTGGGCAGTCCTGCTGCTGTCCAAAATTGGGCAAACTCGCTTCCTGACTGGGTTCAGGTTCAGTCCCCGCTCACTGCTCCTTTCAATGCGAGCAAAATTCTTCATCGGGGCGAGTTGGATGCAATCGCTTTGGCCGAGGAGATCCATGCGGATCTGTTATTGATGGATGACTCCGCTGGCGTCCGCTTCGCGTTGGCGCGGGGCCTGACGATCACTGGCACCTTGGGCGTTTTGGTTGAGGCCGCCCAAGTTGGTCATCTCGACATTGAGCACGCACTCGACAAACTGCAGCAAACCGACTTCAGAGCCACGCCATCTGTTTTGGAGCGGGCTCGCATGCTTGCCCGCTCGATCCCACCCGTTCCACCAAGGCGCTAGCCCACTCGTCCCACCAAACCCACCCTCATACCTTGACACTCTACACATGTAGCTTCACTATCTATGTAGACAACCAACCCATGGCGCAAGAAAAATCAGACCTCCTCCAGGGCACCCTCGACCTCCTCCTCCTCAAGACCATCGCCCCCGGCCCCCTCCACGGCTACGGCATCGCCCAACGCATCCTCCTCACCTCACAGGAAGTCCTCCAGGTCCAGCAAGGCTCCCTCTACCCCGCCCTCCACCGTCTCGAACGCAAATCCCTCATCACCTCAAAATGGAAAGAATCTGAAAACGGCCGCATGGCTAAGTTCTACTCCCTCACCCCCACCGGTCGAAAACAGCTCAACGCCGAACTCGACCAGTGGCGCCGTTACACCAACGCCATCTCACTCGTACTCGAATCCTAATCCCAGAGTCCTAACCCATGCGCTTCCCCTGGCAAAACCACGAATCTGACCTCGAGCGTGAACTCGCCCACCACCTCGCCGAGCTCACCGACGAATTCATCCGCCGCGGCCACAGCCCGCAAGAAGCCCGCATCCTCGCCAAGAAACAATTCGGCGGCCCCGAGCAAATCAAAGAAGAATGCCGCGACGAAAGCCCCTGGGCCTGGCTCCAAACCATCTTCCAGGACCTCCACTTCGGCCTCCGCCAACTCAAACAAACCCCCGTCGTCACCGCCGCCGTCGTCCTCTCCCTCGCCCTCGGCATCGGTGCCAATTCTGCCATCGTCTCCCTGATGAACACGATCCTCTGGCGCACACTCCCCGTCCCGGCCTCAGAACAACTCTCCTTGCTTAACTGGCAAGCCGCAGACTTCCCGCAACACCTGGCAGACGGCGGAGCCGGCAATATGTTTCCTGAAGGGGCTATCAGCGTTGCCGACTTCTTCCCGCAAGCCGGTATCGAGTCCATGCAGAAGGCCGCAAAGGGCCGCGCCTCCATCGCCGTCTACAGTTTCTCTCAGCCAAGCAGCGTCAGCTTCGCTGGCCGTCCCGTCATCGCCAACAATCGTCCCGTCGGAGGCAATTTCTTCAGCACTCTTCAAGTGCAACCCATCCTCGGCCGCAGCCTTAGAGACGAAGACAACACCCCAAGCGCCGCCCCGGTAGCCCTTCTCTCCCATGCTTTCTACACCAAATTCTTCGCCGCTGACCCCAAAGTCATCGGCCAGATCTTACGCATCGACAACCGCCCCTACGAGATCATTGGCGTCCTCCCGGCATCCTTCTATGGCCTCATCCCGGGCGATGCCACAGAGGTCTATTCACCTTACTGGAAGTCTTCTGAGTTCGCTCAACCCCGCGACGGAAAAATCGAACTCAACAATCCCCGTTCCTGGTTTCTTCAGGCACTGGCTCGCAGAAATCCCGGGGTCTCCCCCGAGACAATAAAGCCTGTGCTCGCGGCCGCCTTTGCGCAGTCATGGCAAAAGAATCGCGAACCGAAACCAAACGAGACCAACCCCATCCTGCGTCTGGACGATGGCAGCCGCGGCCTCGGCGATCTCAGCCGCAACTTCCGCAACCCCTTGCTCGTGCTCGGCGCGCTCCTGGTTATGGTTCTCCTGATCGCCTGCGCCAACACAGCAAACCTCTTGCTCGCCCGCGCTACCGCCCGCAGCAAAGAAGTCGCCCTACGGCTGAGCCTTGGCTGCACCCAAAGCCGCCTCCTGCGACAGTTCCTCACCGAGAGCGCCATCCTCGCCGCCTTCAGCGCCCTCGCCAGCATCGCTGTCGCCTACGCTACAGCCAAAGGCCTGGCCCAGTTCATTACCGATCGAAGCTCGACACCCCTGCCATTGTCGATAGACCTCCCCATGCTCGCCTCGGTCGCCCTCATCTCGATGGTCACCCTCTTCCTCTTCGGACTCTTCCCGGCCTGGCGCGCCTCCCGTGTCGACACGAACTCAGCGCTCAAAGAAGGCGCTGGCAGCCTCGGCGCTGCCGCACGCCGATGGTGGACTCCCGGTCGCATCCTCATCGTCGGCCAAATGAGCTTCTCCATCATTCTGGTCGCCGCAGCCGTACTCTTCACCGAAAACCTCCGCCACCTCTCAGCGCAAGACACGGGCTTCAACCGTGGCAACCTGCTTGTCTTTGGTCTTCGCCCTGGAACCTCCGGCTACAACAAAGACACCCTCCCAGCTTTCTACGACAAACTCGAACGCACCCTGGCCAGCTCACCCGGCGTGGAATCCGCCTCGCTCGCCACGATGCGGCCTATGAATCAGGGCGGCTGGTGGGGCAACATCCAGGAGATCGGCAAGGACAAGAAATTCGATGTCGCAATCAACGGCATCACTCCCGCTTACCTTCCAATCTTCGCTGGAAAGCTCAAGGCCGGCCGCAACTTCACTCCTGCCGACATGGCGCGCAAAGCCCCCAAGGTTGCCATCATCAGTGAAGATCTCGCCCGCAAGCTCGACCCAAATACCTTCCCCATCGGCCGCAAAATTCGGCACGGCGACGACCCTTCATCAAAAAACGAACCCATGGAAATCATCGGTGTCGCACCAGCCTTCGCTTTCAATTCCATGAAGGATCGTCCACAGCTTCTCTGGCTGCCTTTTGAAACCCAGAGGGAAGAAGCCACTGTCGTGCTGAGGACGAAAGCCAGCCCCATCACGCTACTCCCTTCGATCCGCGAAATCATCCGCCAGATCGACCCCAACCTCCCGCTAGCCGACCCCTTCACCATGGAAGAACTCGTGGCCCGCAACCTCCAGCGAGAGCGCATGTTCGCCACCCTATGCGGCAGCTTCGGCATCCTCGCACTGCTCTTAAGCGTCATCGGCCTTTACGGTGTGATGTCCTACAACGCGAGCCGACGCCGCAACGAGATTGGAGTCCGCCTCGCCCTCGGCGCAGTTCCTCGCAATGTAACCTGGATGGTGCTCAAAGAAGCGATAGGCCTCACCTCTCTTGGCCTGATCCTCGGCGCACCCGCAATCTACTACGGCAGCCAATTGCTCGAAAAAGAACTCTTCGAGTTGAAGCCTCTCAACCCAATCCTGATTGGCATCTCGTTACTTCTTCTTGCAAGCTCAGCAACCATAGCCGCATGGCTCCCAGCCCGCCGAGCCGCAGCGCTCGATCCATCAACCGCACTGAGAAATGAATAATCGTGATCGTATTTTGTAACTGCCATCGCTCTACAGGCAGGAAACAACAAACGAACATGAACATCAAATCAATCGCAACTTTGGCTCTTACCATGAGCGCTTTCACCCTGGCCGGCACTGCCTCAGCGCAGGTAGTCGTCACGGTCCCGCTGTCACTACCAGTGGCACCGCAGCCCGTCCTCGAGAAGGGCGGAGAACGAAGCGTCAACTTCAACCTCGACGTCAGCTTCGCCTACGGCCAGACCAGCAAAAAGGCCTACATCAACGTCCCTTCGAACCGCACCCTGGTTGTGGAGTATGTCTCTTCACAAGCCAAAGCCTGGAAAGCAGACCCCAACGCACCGATGCCACTTCAAGGCTGCCCTGGCGAATTCACCCTCGCCTTCACTACCAGCAGCTACTCCACCAACGAATACTATGTCCCCTACACACAGCTCTTCCGCTGGCACCCCAGCTACACCGGCTACATCGCAGGCCAACCCGTAAAGTTCTACTCCAAGCCCAACACCCAATTCTGCGCAATAGTCACCAAGTACACCTCAACCGCTCAGGCAGAAGTCTCCATCAACGTCACCGCCTACTACCTCGAATAACTAGCTAAAAAGCCAATGCACTCCATCGGCCTTCGAAGATCCGCTGCTCAGGCAAACGATCCTCGAAGGCCGAGCTCCTTTTACCTGACCTCACGTCGGCTCAGAAATCCTTCTTCTCAACGATCCGTATAGACGCCTCCCAAAGAACAACAGCCAACACAATCCGGCTAAGAACGAACTCCACTGGCCAGCGGCCATTTGCCAAAAAGAACATTTCATTCAGACTCGACTCTGGAACTGGATTCATGCCCAGCAATGGGTGGCGTCCGGTGATGGGGTTTGAAAGGACCGTCAGAGCCATCACCGTCGCAAGACCCAGGGCAACGCTCGCCGACTGGCCGGCGAAACACGACGAATATAGAAGTCCGAGTGCGAGATAGAACAAGCCGGCAAGAAAAATTACGATCGAAAAGTTGGCGGCCTCTAGCACCGGATAAAATTTCCCGCTTAGTCCAGCGATTACCGGCACAACGGCGGCTGGCACCATCGCCAGCAGAAAAGCTTGTGAGGCCGACATGCACCCTCGAACCGCGTTCCACCGGCGGCGGCTCACCGGCAACGAGAGGCTGAAGTCCGAAGATCCACTTGCACGTTCGGATACCAACCCTCCCATCCCCAACAACAGCGCCGACAAGATCCAAAAAAAACTGAACCTTGTAAAGGACATCCTCCAAACGTATTTGTTGAATTCATTCGGAAGCATCCCCATGCGAGGCATGTTCAGATCCGCCTGATAAACATCCGCTCCAAAAATCACAATGAGCATGGCCATGCAGATTGCAAAGCGCCACCGGCTTTCAAGCCATGCCTTCTGCCACATTTATTCTTCCGCCTTTAGAGCGTTCGCCAGAAACAATTCCCGAAGATCCACATCGTGAACTTCGACGCTCACCGCGCCGAGTGAATGCAGATGAGCAACCACGCGATCGGCTTCATCCCTCACCAATAACGAACAGGCTTTCCCCTGGCTGTGGATGCTAACCACACAATCGTCTCGCCATGCGCCAATAGGTGGCTCCCCCAGAAAAACGGCATTGATGCGCCGGTAGCGCCCGCGAATCTCGTCCAGACTGCCTTCATCGGCCAGCCTGCCGCGGACAATCAGAAAGATCCGGTCTGCGATTCGCTCCGCTTCCGCGAGTTGATGAGAAGAAAAAAAGATTGTGACTCCGTCCGCTGCCGCAAGCACCACCTGTTGCAGCATGATTTCCGTAGACACCGGGTCCAGCCCCTCACTCGGCTCGTCCAGAATCAGCAGCTCCGCACCACGTGACAACGCCAAAAGCAGTGCAAGTTTCGTTCGCATTCCCTTCGAAAGACTCTTCACCCGCCGGTCGCCAGGCAACTCAAATGCCTTCAGCAATTCGCGCTCCCGGTCCAATCGCCACTTCGGATAAAAGCCTCGCGTGAAAGCAATGATCTGCTGAACTGTCATGAAACCATACATCTGCTTGTCTTCGCTGACAAATCCAGTCTTCCGCCGAATCGCTACACTCGCCTTCGCATCGGTGATGGACAAACCCATCACCTCCCCGCCACCGGCAGTCGGATGCACAAGGCCCAACAACATCTTGATAGTCGACGTTTTACCATGCCCATTGGGTCCTAGAAACGCACTTATCCCTCCGGCGGGCACACGCAGGTCCAAACCACGTACTGCCTTGGTTGCACCATAGTTCTTGCTTAACCCAAACGTCTCGATGATCATCCGCCACTACCCTTCTCTTGGGCAATTGACGTGAATTCCGCTTCAAACAATCTGCGGATCTCCGCCTCTCCAATTCCACTCTTTTGTAGCTTGCGGACGAGTTGACTTACATCTTCTTGCCCCTGCTTCAGCCGCCGGGTCTGTTTCGGCTTCTGTTCCTGGTCGACGACAAAGGCTCCAGCGCCATGCCGCATCGCGATGATGCCTTCGTGCTCCAGTTCTCCGTATGCCTTGACGATCGTCGTTGGGCTCAACACCAGGTGTTGGGCCAGAGTCCGGATACCGGGAAGTTGATCGCCGGGCATGAGGGCGCAGATATCGATGGCATGCCGGATCTGCTCAACCAATTGCAGATAAAGCGGTACGCCTGATGCCGGATTGATGCGAAGAAAATGTAAGTCCACTGTACTGGAGTAAGCATACAGCAGCTCTGTCTAACGGTGCAAGCGAAACTTCAGCTGGCCGCGGTGGCAGCCTCGATACCGCTTTCGTGTAAACAATGAAAAAGAACACTCCCGGACTGCTCCAGCGCTTCCCTCCGCGGATGCTCTCCACCTTCGCAAACGAGCGTTTCAACTTGCAAGGAATGCAATATCTCAAATAAGATTCTATTCAGGTGGAACCCCAACTACACCGGCTACATCGCCGGTCAACCGGTCAAGATCTACTCCAAGCCCGGCACCCAATTCTGCGCCGTAGTCACCAAGTACACCGAAACCGCTCAGGCAGAAGTCTCCATCAACGTCACTGCCTACTACCTTGAATAAGCAAAAAAACAATCAGACTCATCAGCCTTTGGAGACCGACTGTTCAAGCAGTCGCTCTCCGAAGGCTTAAGTTTTTATTTGCCCATTGCGCAGCATCGCCATCCCACGGCGAACATAGTCAGTTCCGCTCACAACCGTGCCAATAGCCGCAGCCCAGAGCAGCCACTGCAGCCAGAATTTATCGAGCGTAAAGCACCCCGCTAGCATTGTTAATTGAATTACTGTGCTGGTTTTCCCATAAATAGAAGGTAAGAAATCCTCCTGGCCAGTCCGCCAGTTCACCACCCAGCTACCCACGAGAATTAAGGCATCCCGAAACAGAATCATCACCATCAACCAGTCTGGAATCCGCCCCATCTTCCACCACGCCAGTGTCGCCACAATCACCCAAACTTTGTCTCCAATCGGGTCCAGCAACACCCCCAACTTCGACTCAACGCCCATCTTCCTTGCCAACCACCCGTCGAGGGCATCCGTCCATGAGATCCAAAAGAAAACCGTCCACGCCCACGCATGGCGCTCAAGGATCATCCACCCGATCAAAGGGGCCAGGAATACTCGACTGAGAGATAGAAAATTAGGAAACCAACGCATGCGCAACGCGATCCACCAGCTGATCGAAGTGAATCACTTCGTACAAACTAGGATCGCTCATAATCTTCGACACCAGCGCTACATGCATCGCATGTCCCGCCCGCTCCGCAACTACCTGCCCCAAAATTGGCCGTCCGATCAATGCCAGATCGCCAATCAGATCAAGCACCTTGTGCCGCACTGGCTCATTGGCGTAACGCAAACCCTCCGGATTCAGTACCCCCTGCTTGGTGAAACAAACCGCATTCTCAAGCGAGGCCCCACGAATCAACCCCATATTTCGCATCTGATCCAGCTCATGCTCGAAACCAAAAGTGCGTGCCGGAGCAATATCTTCGGCATAACGGTCTGGAGTAACTTCAAACTCCAGTTTTTGCCGACCTACCATTGGGTGATCAAAGAAAACATCACAATTTAAAACAAACCGGTCCGAGGGCAACATGCGGATCCGCTTCCCATTCCCCTCAACGGAAATCTCCCGCGTCAGCCTCAAATACTTTCGCTGCCGCCGCAGAGTTTTGATCCCGGCCTCTTTCAACAAAACGACCCATGGCAAGCTTGACCCGTCCAGAATGGGCACTTCCAGGTTATCGATCTCGATAATCGCGTTGTCGATCTCCATGCTGTACAAAGCACTTAGCAAATGCTCAGTTGTGGAGATCAAAACACCCTGCCGCATCAAACTTGTGGCATAACTGACACGGGCTACGTGGCGAAAACTAGCCGCTATTGCAAACCCGTTAAGATCCGTTCGGTGAAAGACGATCCCGGTGCCTGCCGGTGCTGGCAGGATGCTGACGCTCGAAGGCACTCCATGATGCAACCCTATGCCGTTGGTAGCAACGGGATGCTGAATAGTAGTTTCAAACTGCAATGTGGACCTCCAAAGCCGGAGTGCACTGCTCAAACATGGATTTCAACTCACTACTGTAACAATTCTATGGAAATCTGTAAACCATTGATTTGTAGAACTTTGCAGGCAAAAATTGTGTCAAAATCACCACACACTCTAAGGCGAAACGTGTCCTGAATACACCACACTGAAAATGGGATAACCCGCTATCATGAGAATACCGTTATGGCCGGCCTCGACTTTTCCACACCTCGTCTATTCCTCATCGATTCGTTCGGCTTTATCTTCCGCGCCTACCATGCCCGGGCACGCTCCTCCGCACCACCCATGCGCACCTCCCGCGGCTCATCCACCGAAGCGGTATACATCTTCCACAACATGCTGCGCCGATTGCTCGCAACCTATAAACCTGACTATATAGTTGCTGTTTACGAGAGCCTCGGCCCTACGTTTCGCGAGCAGGAATTTGCCGCCTATAAGGCAACCCGCACTGAAACTCCGCCAGATCTCATTGAGCAAATTCCGCATTGCAAGTCGGTACTGGAAGCCATGAGTATTCCTGTCCTACAGGCCGATGGCTTTGAGGCAGACGATCTCATCGGCACTCTCGCCCGCCTCGGCACTGAAGCGGGGGTCGAAGTGATCATCGTGTCCAGCGATAAGGACATGCTCCAGCTCGTCAACGGCAATGTCAAAATGCTGAATCCCATGAAGGACGATACCTTCTACGACGCTGAAAAGACTAAAGAATTCATGGGAGTCCCGCCCAGCCAGGTCGCGGACCTGCTTGCCATAAAAGGAGATAAGGTAGACAACATCCCTGGTGCGCCGGGGATCGGCGATAAGGGCGCTGTCGAACTACTCGAAAAGTTCGGCTCGGTGGAAGCCGCGCTAGACCGTGCCGCCGAAGTGGAAAAGAAGAAGATGCGCGAGATCCTGATCGAATTTCGAGACCAAATCCTTCTTTCCAAACGCCTCGCCACCATTCACTGCGAAGTCCCCATCGAATGGTCTCTTGAGGACGCAGCCGCCAAAGCTCCAGACCCGAACCTCCTCCGTGCCGTATATCAAGAGATGGAGTTCTTCAGCCTTCTCAAACAGCTCGAACCAGAAGCTGCGACGACCTCAACCATCCCCGAGCTTAGCTACGATGATTTCTTGAAAGGCCTCACCGGCCCCTACGCCATCTCCGGCAATCGAGTCGCCGCCGCCCATGGCCAGGCTGAAATCACCGGGCCTCTCCCTGGTAATCCACAAATCGTCTACGACGCCAAAGCCAATCCCGCAGAACATATGGCCGAAGACGTGAAGCTGCTCGGCTTCCTCCACGATGCCGACCCCAGCGCAGTTTCGCTTGATACCCTTTCCGAGCGCCACCTGCACAACCGTCCCGCAGATGACGCAGTCGCTATTTGGCAAATCCGCGAAACGATCAAACCAAAACTGGAAGAGCGCAACCTCTGGCAAGTTTGGGAGACTATCGACAAACCTCTCATTCCAGTTCTCGACCAAATGGAGAAGACCGGTATCCGCATAGACCGCAACATCCTCGGCCTTATGTCCCAGGATTTCGAAGGGCAGTTGCAGATCCTCACCGACGAGATCTATCAAATGGCCGGCCACCCCTTCAATATCAACTCGCCACAACAACTCGGCGTCATCCTCTTCGAGGAGATGAAGCTTCCCACTCCAGGCAAGACAGCCAAAACCAAAAGCCATTCCACCGCCGCCGACGTTCTTGAAGCCCTGGCTCTCGACCACCCGATCGCAAGGAAGGTTCTCGACTACCGGCAGCTTTCTAAATTGAAGAGCACCTACATTGATGCGCTCCCTTTGTTGATTCGTGAAGACACAGGACGAGTCCACACCACGTTCAACCAAACCGGAGCCGCTACCGGCCGCCTGTCCTCCACCGATCCGAATCTCCAGAACATCCCCATCCGTACCGCTCAGGGCAGAGCCATTCGCGCGGCGTTTGTCCCTGAACCGGGCTGGACTTTGGTTGTGGCCGACTACTCACAGATCGAACTTCGTCTGCTTGCCCACATGTCGAAGGACAAGGTTTTGGTCGAGGCGTTTCGGAATAACGAAGATATCCACACCCGCACGGCCAGTGAAGTTTTCGGCATCCCGCCACTGATGGTCACCTCCGAGCAGCGCCGCAACGCAAAGGCAGTCAATTTCGGAATCGTTTACGGCCAAACTGGTTTTGGTCTCGCCGCCCAACTCGGAATCCCGCGCTTCGAAGCCGAACAATACATTAAGCTCTTTTTCGAACGCTACTCGGGAGTCAAACGTTTTATTGAGGCAATTATTGCCGACTGCCGCAAAACCGGCATGACCAGGACGCTCTTTGGCCGCGAGCGCCCCATCCCCGACATCGAGTCGAAGAATCCGAACGCACGGAATTTCGCTGAACGAACCGCCGTCAATACGCCACTTCAGGGAACCGCCGCCGATTTGATCAAGCTGGCTATGATCGAGCTGGACAAGATCCTCAAAGCAGACCAATGGAAAGCCCGCCTGCTTCTTCAAGTTCATGACGAACTGGTCCTCGAAGCTCCACCCGAAGAAGTGGAGCCCTTGCGCAAGCTGGTCAAATCGAAAATGGAAAACGTCCAACAACTTTCAGTTCCTCTTTTAGTTGAAACCGGCTACGGGCCCAACTGGCGAGACGCCAAGTAATACACTAGAAGGCACTATGCCTGAAGACAATTCACGCCGCGACTTTCTGGTCACCTCACTCCCCGTCGGGTTCGCCCTATCAGTTCAACCCGTAAGCGCTCAAACCATTACCACGGACATGGAAGGCATCAAGGCGCACGAACTTAAAATTCCTGTGGCAGACGGTGAAATTCCGGCCTTCCACGCTCATCCGGCAAAGGGCAAAAACTTTCCGATTATTCTTGTGGTTCAGGAGATCTTCGGAGTCCACGAACACATCAAGGACCTATGCCGACGACTGGCAAAGAAGGGCTACTACGCAATTGCCCCAGCCCTCTACGCCCGCCAGGGAGACCCTGCCAAAGTCGAAAACATGCAGAACTTGATGCGCGACATCGTTTCCAAGGTCCCTGATGTCCAGGTAATGTCCGACATTGATGCCACACTGGCGTTTGCCGGCAAAGATGGTGGCAACGCAAAGAAAGCAGCTATCACGGGATTTTGTTGGGGGGGAAGCATAGTCTGGCTCTACGCGGCTCATAATCCCAAGATCAAGGCTGGCGCTGCATGGTACGGACGTGTCGTTGGTCAACCGAATCCAATGAGGGCAAAACAACCAATTGACATCGCCGCCTCCTTGACTGTTCCGGTATTGGGATTATATGGCGGAAAAGACCAAGGCATCCCGCTCGACAGCCTCGACAAGATGCGCGATGCGCTCAAATCAGGCAAGTCCAAGAGCGAAATTATTGTTTATCCGGAAGCTCAACATGGATTCAACGCCGATTATCGCCCCAGCTACGGCAAGGCCGACGCCGAAAACGCTTGGGCTAAGATGCTTGCCTGGTTCAAAGAAAACGGAGTCGCCTAAAAATGAAACAGGCCGCCCTGGAGGGAAGCGGCCTGAACCTGCGGGTTATTAAATAATTCCGCATGTAGACTCCTCTGGAGGAAAGAGTCTAATGGCATAAGTGTAATCCTGGGTACAACCCGGAAAAATAGTACCGATGTACTAAAGAGTCCTACTCAACCAAAAAGCGGGTATCGACATCCACAAGCAGCGCATCCGGCAAGATGTGGATGCTGCGAATTTCCAATTTCGAGATTGTAACCTTGTAGGGGGAAGCGGCAGACCCTGCGGCCAGAAGCTTCCTCATCTCCTCCCGGATCGGATATCGTATCGCATCTCCAATGCTTGTCTGAAGAGCCTTCAAAACCTGTCGGGAATAATAAGTGTCACGCGATGAGATCTTTACCGTCGGCTTTGCCAGTAGTAACGTTCCGTCCTTGGTAGAAAGATCGGACAGGATTTCGAAATCAAACGAATCCCCAAAACCGATGCACTTGCCGAGGATGTCCATTGAACTTTTGCCGGTAAATTTTGCCTGAATGAGGAGCTGCCCGTCCCGACTGGCAAAATGGGGTTCAGCCAGATAGGCAAAGTTGCACTTTGACTTCGGTGTACCTTTTACGTAGCGCTTGCCATCCTGGGTAAAAAGCTGCTGGGCCAGCTGTTTTTCAAGCAGAGGGAATCTGATTTCGATTTCGATCGCCCAGGCGGTACAGGTTGCGAGGAACAGGAGGGCAGCAAATTTCATAAGCTTAAGAGTAAAACGAAAAACCCCAGCTGTGAACCAGCTGGGGTTTTGTGTAAATTTAATTGGGCAACGACCTACTCTCCCACACAGTCGCCCGTGCAGTACCATCGGAGCTGAGAGGCTTAACTTCCGTGTTCGGTATGGGAACGGGTGGGACCCTCTCGCTATGGTCACCCAAAACTTGCGATGGCTTAAAGCCGATCGAAAAGCTTTGATATTGAATGTTGACAGACAGCCACTTTGTATAAAATTGGAGCGTACTGAAGTAACAACAAAATGCTGTATTTGTTGTAAAATTTATGGCCAAGCCGAACGGGCTATTAGTAACGGTTAGCTCAACGTATTACTACGCTTCCACATCCGTCCTATCAACCAAGTCGTCTTCTTGGGCCCTTCAGGGATATCTCATCTTGGGGAAGGTTTCGCGCTTATATGCATTCAGCGCTTATCCTGACCAAACTTCGCTACGCAGCTATGCCTCTGGCGAGACAACTGCATCACAAGAGGTTTGTTCATCCCGGTCCTCTCGTACTAGGGACAAGCCCCCTCAAATATCCTACGCCCACCACAGATAGGGACCGAACTGTCTCGCGACGTTCTGAACCCAGTTCACGTACCGCTTTAATAGGCGAACAGCCTAACCCTTGGGAGCTTCTACACCC
>JALHNH010000011.1 GCA_022843625.1 Bryobacter sp.
ACGCCGAAAGGACGCGGCCTCCGGGCCGCTTCCCCATACTTAAGCGGGCTCGCTTTTACTCTCAAAAGTGTAAAGGATGCTCCCGGTCCAAAGTGTAAAGGATGCTCCCGGCCTCACATGTGCTGACCGCAAAGTCGGGAGAGGGCGGCGTGGGTACGGTGTGGAAGGCGCGCGATCCTCGGCTCGACCGGACAGTGGCGCTGAAGGTATCGAAATCAAACTTTACGGATCGATTCGAACGAGAGGCCCGAGCCGTAGCCGCTCTCAACCATCCGCACATCTGCCAGCTCTACGACATCGGCCCGAACTACCTGGTGATGGAGTTCGTAGACGGCGCACCGCTGAAAGGCCCCCTACCGCTCGAGAAAGCAGTCGAGTACGCCGGGCAGATTCTGGATGCGCTGGAGGCGGCTCATAAGAAGGGCATCACGCACCGCGACCTAAAGCCCGCCAACATTCTCCTCACGAAGCAGGGTATCAAGCTGCTGGATTTTGGCCTGGCCAAGCGCGTCGAGGCGGCGGGCCCGGACGGCGCGACGATGACGGCGATCACGGCCGAAGGGCATATCGCGGGTACCCTGCAGTACATGTCGCCCGAGCAATTGCAGGGCAAAGACGTCGACCCGCGCAGTGACCTGTTCTCCTTCGGCTGTGTGCTCTACGAGATGCTGTCGGGAAAGCGGGCCTTCGCGGGTGAAAGCACCGCGAGCGTGATTGCCGCCATCATGGAGCGCGAGCCCGCGCCGCTCGAATTAGGAGCACCTCTGGCCCGCGTGTTGCGAACCTGCCTGGCCAAGGATCCAGAGCGCCGGTTCCAGAGCGCGATCGACCTCAAGCGCGACCTGTTGTGGGCGATGGAAGAGCGGCCTGCCACGGCCGCAGCGACCGAGAAGTCCAGGGTTCCGGTGTGGGCGATCGGGCTCCCGGTGCTTCTGGCGGCGGCACTGGGCTGGAGCCTTTGGCGCTCGCCCACCAAGAGCGTAACGCCGCCCAGCGCGATTACACGAATCACCCGCGACGGGCGGTCGACTTCACCGGCACTGTCTCCGGACGGGAAACTGCTCGCCTTCAGTTCCGCGCGCGAGGGCGAGAATCAAGACATCTACGTGCAACAAACCGGCAGTTCACCGATTCGCTTGACGGACGATCCGGCGGCGGACCGGGACCCTGCATTTTCTGCCGACGGGACGAAGATATATTTCTCCTCCGACCGCACTCCTCCCGGTATCTACGAAGTACCCGCGCTGGGCGGCGATGCCCGCTTATTGGTGCCAGACGCCCGGATCCCGCGGCCCTCTCCCAAAGGAACGCATTTGGCCTACCTGGTGGGAGAGCAGTGGTACCTGGACACGATCCCGCCCGCCGCAGCGCCCAACAAGCCTCTGAATATCGGCAACTCTTTTCAAAGTCCAGTTTGGTCCCCCGAAGGCGAGAGACTGATGATTCGGGAGCGTACTGGGGGGCAGGATTTCGGGATCATCTCCCTAACTGGCGCACCACTCCAAAGTGTGCCGCTTGCGGCCAATCTCAACCGGCGCCGCCTAACTCAGCAGGTCATACTCAACGTCGTGAAGTGGCTGCCCAACGATGACCTGCTGATCGCGAGCGCGCATGGGGATGCAAAGAACCTTTGGCGAATCCCGTTGAGCGAGGCGGCGAGCGGAATCCCGGCCGCCGTCACCGTAGGCAACTCCACCATCTATACAGCCGACTCATCCGGCGGGCGGATCATTTTCGCGGCCAGTACCGGCACGGTGACCCTCTGGAGCCTTCCGTGCGACCTGAATAGCGGCCGCGTACTGGGCCCGCCGAAAAAACTGCTTCCCGGCCAAGTGGACGGCAGCCATCCCGACATCACGCAGGACGGCACCCAACTGATCTACTGCTCCCGGCGGAACGGATCACAAGGCATCTGGAGCCTGGACTTGCGCACCGGCAAGGATAGGCTGGTGGCGGCATTCAACACCATAGGAGATGCCTATTCGCATACGGTGATCAGCCCCGACGGCCAGCAAGTGGCAGCCATGGCCCAGGATCCGAAATCACACTGGCTCGAGCTGATGAGGGCCGCCGGTGGACCGTCCAAACGGATCCACACTCAAGGCGCCCGTCTGCGCGGCTTCACCCCGGACGGCAAGTCGCTGCTGCTGTGGGCGATGCCCCATTTGGGAGAGAAAGTCGAGCTGCTCGACATCGCCACCGGCGATCGAACCCGCATCTTGAGCCGAGGGGAAGACGTCTTTCGCGAGCCTCGCCTGTCACCCGACGGCCAGTGGCTGGCCTTCGTCGACTCCAATGGCAACCTTTATGTGGCACCCTTCCGCGGCCGGCAGCCGATCCCTCCCGCGACATGGATTGAAATTGCCAGCGGGGTGACGCAACCTGCGTGGTCACCGGATGGACAGAGTCTTTACTACCGCTTAGGCCGGTTTTCGATCGTGACCGCCCCGAATGTGACGCTGATGCGGCAGCCGCTTGACGCCGGCACCAGGAGACCGGTAGGTACGCCTACCGTCTTCCATCGCTTTGGGGACCTCCTTTTCGTTAACAGCGTTGTCAATCCCATCGCGGTGGCGCGAGACCAGATCATCCTCTCGATGACGGAGCCGACGTCCGACCTTTGGTCTATCGACCTGCCGCCGAGGTGAGCCGGATCCCAAGCCGTTTCGGGAACTCAGCAGGTAAGTAAACTGTTCCGAACAACCAATCCCAAAACGCAAAAGTAATCGCAAAATTTCGATCCTGAGGCCCGGCATCCGGATGCACATGATGCCATGTATGCATCTCGGGTGAATTCACAATGTACTTCAGAAACCCGATCCGTACCCGCAAATTGGCATGAGCAAAGTGCCCCACGGCAGTGCTGATGATGGCGCATCCGAAAGCAGCCTCAGCTGAAAAACCAAGCAATGTAGCAGGCACGTAAAGCACCATCTGGTAAACCACAATCTCAAACCAGTGAAAGCGCCAGTTGCTCAACCAGTCCATATTGGTAGAGCTGTGATGCGTCTTGTGGAACTGCCACAGCGCAGACACCCGGTGCATCAGATTATGCACCAGCCACTGCAGGAAATCTTTCGATACCAGCAATACTATCGTTTGTAGCCAGAGGGGTTGAGCCGCAAGTCCATTCAACTCAAGCAAATTCCGCAACGGCAAAATCGCCTCAGGCGGCAACGTCCGCGTAATCCAGATCGCCACCAATGCCCCAACTACTTCCGCATTAAAGAACAGGTAAAGCACATCCAACCCGAATTCCCTGCGAAAAAACCCCTGACGGGGCTCACGAGGCCAGAACCGCTCCGCCACACTTAGCAGCAAGCCGGACACAACCAGAAAAATCGAATAAGGCAACATGGCAATGCTATGTTTTTATTCTATGTGGATCTCAAAAGAACTGCTCGCCCGTCACTTTGAATACTCCCTCTGGGCATCGCTAAAAGTCCTCGAAGCAGCCGAGAAATTACCCCTCGACACCCTGGAAAAAGACAGAGGCAACAGCTTCGGCGGCATCCTCGCCACACTCACCCACATCTTCCTGGCAGACCGCGTCTGGTTCAAACGATTCACCGGCGACCCCTACTTCGCCTTTGCTCAGCCCGGCGACTCATTCGACCTCGCAAAGCTCAAAACAGAGTGGCCCAAAGTGATGAATGAATTCACCACCTGGATTCGCGCACAGGAAGATTCGAAATTCGAAGAGAAGTTATTTTGGCGCAACATCAAGGGTGAGGACAAGGAAGAGCTGATGTACAAGATCCTCCTGCACATCGTCAACCACGGCACCTATCATCGCGGACAGGTGATCACCATGATCAAGCAGGCAGGCGGCGAAGTCGTATCTACTGACCTCGTCTACTACCCCGGCATGTAGTTCGATCTAGTTCACATTCACGAGCGAGATCTCTTTATCGCCGGTGACAAAAGCCACCCATTTGCCATCAGGCGAAAACGCCACCCGCGTCACCCGGTGAGGGGCCGCAATCGTCTTCACAATCTTGCCAGCTGCCAAATCCCACACCGCCAACTTCACGGGATTCTTCAGCGTAATCACATCAAAACCACCAGTTACCAGGGTGCGTCCATCCGGTGAAATTGCCAGAGAAGCAATCGTCTCGCCATGCCCTCTCAGCTTGCGGTTCAGCGCAAACGTTTTGGCATCCCAGATGTAAACAGTCTCGTCCAGCCCTGCCATCACCAACTGCTTGCCATCCGGGCTAAAGGCCGACGCAAACATCGCGCCAGTCATATCCTCAACCTTCTTTACCAGCTCACCAGACTGCGTCTTCCACACACGGATATCGTTGTCGTAATTTGCACTGACAACGGTCTGCCCGTCGGGTGAAAACGTAAGCCCGGCGGCCCCGCCCAGCCCGTCCGGCAGGCTGTGTTTTTCCTTGCCAGTAGCAAGATCCCAAACCCGCACCGTGCGCTCCTTGGGATTCGATGTCGCAACAAAACGGCGATCCTTCGACAAAGTAATTGCGCTCGTCGGCGCTCCATTGAGCAGCTGCACCTGACGGTCCGCAGTCAGATCCCAAATCTTCATCGACTTGGTTTCGCCATTCGCATCGAGCATCAGATCGTCAGACAACATCACCAGGCGCGGCCCAAACTTCTTGTCAGAAACCAGCTTGCCCGAAGCCAGGTCCCAGGTACGAACGTGCCCATCTCGGCAATTGCTCGTAATTGACTTCCCATCCTTCGAAAAATGGATCGAGATGGGAGCCGCCTCCGAACTCAAACTCCGCTCAGCGCCAGCCAGATTGAGCGCTATCGCCACAAGCAAAAAAGTTCTTTTCATGACTTATGCCTTCTCGAGAACGATGTCAAAAGTGATCTCGGCATGAGCCGGCTGCGCCGCCGTCGCCCCACCTTCAAACAACTTCACCGGCAGCACCAATTCCCGGTGTTCGGCAATCTTGTTCCAATTCTTGTCCGGATTGCCTTCATAGAACGGGTCGGTGGCAAAGTAGGCTTGCGTAATCAGAGTCTTGTGGCCCGGAGCCGTAATCAGGTAGTGGATATGCTGCGCCGGACGATCCGCATAATGCCCCGGCATCACTGTATCTACCCCATAAACACCTTTGGCATCGGGCGACAGCTTCGCCCGGTACTTATAGCCCTTGGTATCGTAAAGCCCGCCATGATCGGCATGCCAGAGATCCACCTTCGCCCCTTCAACAATCTCACCCTTGGTATTCAGCACACGTCCGCTCACCTTCAGCGGAAAGCCAGGGTCACCCGCTGCACGCAGCACGCGTTGATCGGGAGCACCCTTGCGAAAGAACGGCCCAAGCACCTCAGCCGAAGTCGGCTTGTGCGATGCCTCTTCGGCCGCTTCCCAATAGGACAACAATTGCTTCTGCGACAAAGCAGCAGCCGCCCCGCCCATCAGGAATCCCCGTGAAATACACAATTCCAGCATCTGCCGGCGGTTTGGTTTTGAACTTGTTCTCATACCCAACCTACGTTAAGCGGTCAGACAGAACAAATCAACCCTCACCCAAGGTAAATTTCGTTCTTCGAATAGAGCACGGCGCGTCCGCCAATCTTCACCCGGTCCCCTGCAAGCCCACAAAATAGGTCGCCCCCACGCTCAGAGATCTGCTTCGCCCGCAATTCATTCTTGCCCAGCCTCTTGGCCCAGTAAGGGATCAATGTCGAATGCGCACTCCCGGTAACCGGGTCTTCCGGCACACCCTGCGCAGGCGCAAAAAACCGGCTCACAAAGTCAATTCCCGGCTCATCTCCCGGTGCCGTCGCGATCACAGCGAATCGATGCATTCGTGCCAATGCCTGCATTTCCGGCGCAAGCCGCCGTACCTCATCTGCGCTGTCATAGACTGCAAAATAATCGCGTGCCGCCAGAATCTCTCTCGCGGGGAGATTCAGACCCTCAAGCAAATGCTCATCCGGGCTACAAGGTGTTGGCGGCCGGGAAGGAAAATCCAGTGTATAAACCCCATCCCGTATGTCCACCCCCAGTGGACCCGACTTGGAATGAAAAGTGATCGATGTCGCCAGCGGCTCAATAAACTGCTCAATCACAAACCCCGACGCCAGAGTCGCATGCCCGCAAAGATCTACTTCGGTCTTTGGTGTAAACCAGCGAATGTCGTAACCGTCCGGCTGCTGCACAAAATAAACGGTCTCGGCCAGATTATGCTCAGCAGCCATAGCCTGCATCACATCGTCCGGGAGCCAGGAATCCAGAGGGACAACCGCCGCCGGGTTGCCATGAAAGGCTTGGTCGGTGAATGCGTCAACAACATAACAGGTCAGTGTCATCCTGACTTGATTATCAGTTACTGCAGTCGTTGGCGGGTCTTCTCGTTCATCACAAGCTCATCGAAAATTGCCAGCACCTGCTTGCGATAGCTGTAGACTCGCTTTAGATTGTCCCTGAAGTTGTTGGCATAACGCCGCGTCCCCAACCACTTCTGCAACGTATCCTTCGGCACATCGATGTCCCGTCGAAGGTCATCGGCCGAATGGCCACGGAGAAACAGGCCATAAAACATGGCTGCTTCCCTTTGCGGTGCTAGAGGATCGGCTTCGTCCCGGAACAACATGGATTCTACTCTTCTTCTGTATCGGATGCACGCTGACGAATCTCAGCGCGAAAAAATGAGTATACGGAGAAGAACTCAATCCCGCAACTAGGGATTTAACGCAGCGCGATTTCGATTTGATCCAGAATCGACTCTTCCTCGGGTGTTACCTGCTTACCACCAAATCCAAGAAACCCACCCTCCCGTGCCGCCTCAGCCACCTTCCGTGCCAATGTTTTCAGCCAACACTTAAACTCCTCGGCCTCTTCCTCGCTCGCCTTCGCCCGCAGAAGATTCGACAGTTCCCGAAACGCTGCAAGCCCAGTGATCCGAATCGCTTCACCGCTTTCACTCTCCATCTTGTGCATGCTGACATTGCGCTTCAAATCTTGGGCCAGCACAATCATCAATTCACTCTTCGCACTGTCTAGTCCGGTCCGCAACACCTCAGACGCCGCCAGCGACTCCTGATAAATCCCAACCGGGCCACTCGGGCTGGCTGACATCACAACTAACCCGGTCAGCATCGGAATCTTCCGAAAGAGATCCCATTCGTCCACAGTGAAATTCGATTTATTCGCCACGGCTCGATGATAACGAATCCCCAATTCACCTATCTGGACATTTGCATATGTGCATCTCCTACGCGTTCCCGGAATGGAGTATACTCCTGTGTGGGAGGATGTACCTAAACAATATGAAAAAGATTCTCGCAGTAGCAGCATTGATGAGCTCGGCAGTTTTCGCCGAATCATGGACCGGCACGATCGTTGACACATCGTGCAAAACCAAAGATCTCGCCAGCCACACGAAGCAGTGTGTAATGGGTTGCGCCAAGAGCGGCCTCGGCATCGTGTTGAGTGATGGCAAGTTCGTCAAGTTCGACGAAGAGGGCAACGTCAAGGCCTTGGCTGCACTCAAGGCAAGCACCAAGGATAAAGACCTCAAAGCAAAGGTAACCGGCAAGGTCGAAGGCGACGTGCTCAAAGTTGCCACCGTCGAAATGATGTAGTTTTCAGTATCGAAAAACGCCGTCAGCTCTCAAAGGCTGGCGGCGTTTTGTTTTTGTAGCCGGCTCCAGACCGGATAAATCGACGGGTTCTCGAGCCACGTATTCAGATGCAGCAGAACTACCTTGCGCCAGGCTTCACCCGGCGTTTTTGCCAGCAAAATCTGAGCATGACGTTTGGATTCCAACACGCACTCGCGACTCTCCTTGGGCTCAACAGCATAAACCTCGCTCAACCCCGTCAGCGTCCGGCTTAAATTCTCCAAACCATCCTGCCTCACCCCCTCTACCAGCGGATGCAGTCGTACCGGCATCTCACGCAGCAATCGGCGCAAATAAGCTTTTCCCGCCCCAGTCTCAACCAACAGCCGCTCAAACACTTTCGGGCTGACTTCTACAACCCCCACCAGCAATTCAGGAAATTGCCGCTTAACGTTTTTGCCCACGACGATAAGCCTCGACAGCGCGGTTATGATCGCCTAGATTTGTCGAAAAAACATGATGCCCCGTGGCCCCCGGTTGCGCCACAAAGAAGATATCTTCGGTCTTGGCCGGGTTCAGCGCAGCCTTCAAAGACTCCAGCCCAGGATTCGCAATCGGCCCCGGTGGCAGCCCCGCGTTTTGATAAGTATTGTAAGGATTCGGATTCATCAGATCCGACTTGTAAATCGTCCCCCGGTATCGATTCTCCACCAAGGCCGCATAAATCACCGTCGGGTCGCACTCCAGCTTCATCCCCTTCTTCAACCGGTTCGCAAACAACCCCGCGATCCGGGGCCGCTCCTCGGCAACGGCCGATTCTTTCTCAACCAGACTTGCCAGCGTCACAACCTCCCGAGGAGTGGCACTCGTACCAAGCGACTTCCAAACCTCACGAAACTGCTTCGTCAGTCGCAAACAAAGCGATTGTCCTGTGATCTTGCGGGGCAACCGGTAAGTAGACGGAAACAAATACCCCTCAAGAGTCGGCGCTTGCCCGTCCAGATCTCGAATCAATCCCGGGTCTTTTGCCGCCTTCAAGAAGTCAGCCCCACTCAGCAACTTCTGCTCATCCAGAATCCGTGCAATATCGTAAATGGAAGCCCCCTCCGGTATCGTCAACTGCCCGTAATAAACATCCCCGCGAGCAATTTTCGACAGCACCGCGTCAAGCGTCTGCTCCTTACGAAACGAATACTCACCAGCCTGAAACTTCTTGCCAGGATGCACCGCTCGCCAAAGCCAGGTCTGCAATGGGCTCCGCAACAGCCCCTCTGCCTCCAGAATCTCCCCGATCCGCATCGTGGAAGCCCCCTTCGGAATTTCCACAAACTTCTCCCCTGTATACCCAGGAATCGGCTGGCGATAAATCCCGAACAAAATCACCACGGGCAGACTGACAACAATGAGAAGCAACAGTAATTTCTTCATTGGTGATCGAGCGAATGCAAATAGCCTTCCAGAATCAATGTCGCCGCAAGCTGGTCCACTTTCCCCTTGCGTTCCTCGCGGCTCCAGCCATATTCATCCAGCACGCGGTGCGCCTGAGAACTCGTCAACCGCTCATCCCAAAACGTTACTGGCAACTTCGAATACTGCTCCAGCCGCGCAGCAAACTCTCGCACCGCCTCAGACTGTCGCGACATATCTCCCGACATATACTTGGGATCCCCAAAAACGAAAAGCCCCACCTCACGATTCCGCGCTAACTCAGCAAGATAAGCGACATCTTCACGGACACGTACGCGCGTGTAGGTGGGAAGTGGTTGTGCTGTGACACCAAAAGGATCAGAAAGTGCAAGGCCAATGCGGCGTTTGCCAAAATCTAGCCCCAAGATGCGTCCAAAGGGTTGAGCCATCGTAGCGACTCTTCTAGTATGGAGTAACAGGACAGGGATGTCAGTTCTAGCTTCAGCCAGCAATACGAATGAAACAATGGGCGCGCCTGCGAACAGCGGCGGGTCCAACAGCGCCACGCGCATCATCGCCGTAGCCTGCATCATCGGCATGCTCTACTACGGGCGCGCCTTCTTCGTAACCCTCATCAGCGCCGTCATCATCACCTTCATCCTCCAACCCTTTGTCCTTGGCTTCATGAGCTGGAGGATCCCACGCTCCATCGCCAGCTTCCTCGTCTGCTCCATGTTTGTCCTCCTCGTCTACTTCTCGGGGCTCGGCCTCGTAACCCAGGCCAGCGGCCTCGTCGACGACCTCCCCGGCTACGGCAAAAAGATAGGCGAACTGATCGACGGTGCCGCAGACCGCCTCGCAGACCTCGAACGCAGCATGTCCCAGATGATGCCCAAAAAGATTCAGGAGCAGCAGGCCCAACAACTCGAAACACAAAAGAAAGGCCGTCGCGCACGCATCATAGCCCCCCCGCCGGTAGACCCAAATGCCCCGGCCCCAGTGCAGGAAGTCAGAATCAAGCAGGACGAATCCCCGGTCCTGAGCTTCCTCTACTCGCGCTTTGAAACCATCTATAGTGTCACCCTGATGGCCAGTTTCGTACCCTTTCTCGTTTACTTCATGCTCAGTTGGAGCGACCACATCCAGCGCGCCTTCCTCAACATGTTTGACGGGCCAGACCGCGCCATCGCCGCTAAGAGCATGGAAAGCGTGGCCAAAATGGCGCGCGCCTACATGGCCGGCAACTTCGTGCTTGGAGTCATCCTCGCCATCCTGAGTACAATTTTCTTCATGTTTATCCAGCTCCCCTACCCACTCCTGATTGGGCCCTTGAGCGGATTCCTGAGCCTGGTTCCCTACATCGGCCTGCCCCTTGCCCTCGCCCCGCCCGTACTTGCCGCTCTCCCGGTCTACGCAAAACTCAGCGGCTACCTGATCATCGCCAGTGGCGTCGGCACCCTCCACCTCTTTGCCCTCAACCTGCTCTATCCAAAAATCGTCGGGGCCAGAGTACACTTGAATCCGCTTGCCGTCACCATCGCTCTCATGTTCTGGGGCCTCATCTGGGGCGGTATCGGTCTCGTCCTCGCCGTGCCTATCGTGGCCGGCATCAAGGCGGTCTGTGATAACGTGACCTCTTGGAAACCGTACGGAAAACTCCTGGGAGATTAAGAATGAATCGTCGAGAACTGATACTGGCGCTCAGCGCTGCTGGACTCCTCCAAGCTAAAGGCCTCGACTGGTCACGCTTCGCCATTCTCACCGACGAATGCGCAGGCTCAGAAGCTGATGCCATCGCCTTTGCCAAACAGTACGGCCTTAAGTGGGTCGAACTACGCGACACCCCGCGCGCCCAGGATCGCACCCGCAAAAGCGAAACCTACTACCGCATGGAGCCCGAGCGCCTTAAGCAAGTCCGTGCAGACCTCAAAGCCGCTGGTCTCAAAATCAGCTTCCTCAATACCGGCCTTCTCAAATTCGGCCTTCCGGGCACAGAGCTCAAGATGTCCCGCCCCGAGTCCGCCGAAAACAAAACCAAACGTGAAGCCCGTCAGGAAGCCCAATACGCCGACCGGATGAAAGACCTCGAACTCGCCATCCGCGCGGCTCACGCCCTCGACGTTTCTCAACTCCGCGTCTTCGCCTTCGTCCGCGCCGTAGACGTCCCTGCCATCTGGGATCGCGTCGCAAACGAACTCGGCGAATACGCCCGCGTAGCCGAAAAAGGCGGCGTCACTCTGCTCCTCGAAAACGAGTCCAGTTGCAACGTTGCCACTTCCAAAGAGCTGGCCGACATGACCCTAAAGGTCAACTCAAAAGCCCTCGGCATGAATTGGGACCCCGACAACACCTTCGCCTTCGGTGAAAAAGCCTGGCCCGACGGCTACAAGCTGCTCCCGTTCAAGAAGCTCGGCAACGTCCAGATGAAGGCTGGCAACGTAATCGGCCCCCGCAAGATCGACTGGACCTCGATCATCAAGGAACTGAACAAAGACGGCTACAAGGGCTGCATTGGCCTCGAAACCCACATCTTCGACGGCACCCTGATCGAAAAAGCCCACCTCTGCATGAAGGAAATCAAAACCTACTTCGCTTAACCACCTTGGATGTCTTTACACTGGTAGGTAATGCACGATCTGCAATTGTTCCGAGGCCACCTCGACCAGACGGCCGAGCGCCTCGCCAGCCGCAAGTTTGAACTCAACAAAGACGCCTTCCGCGCCATCGACGTACGCCGTCGCGAAGCACTCACCGAAGTCGAAACTCTGAAGGCCGAGCGCAACGAACGCTCCAAAGACATCGGTGCCCGCAAGAAAGCCGGCGAAGACACAACCGAACTCCAGGCCAGCGTCCGTGCCATCGGCGACCGCATCATCGAACTCGAAAAGGGCTCAGAACAACTCGACGGCGAATTCCAGGATCTCCTCAAAGGCATTCCCAACCTTCCCCACGAGAGCGTACCCCTCGGTGCCAGTGCCGACGACAACGTCGAAGTCCGCCGCGAAGGCACTCCAGCCACGATGGATTTCGAAGCCAAGCCCCACTGGGATCTAGGCGTCGATCTCGGCATCCTCGATTTCGAACGGGCCGCTAAAGTCACCGGCGCCCGCTTCGCCGTCTACTTTGGCCAGGGTGCCAAGCTCGAACGCGCCCTCATCAACTTCATGCTCGACACCCACACCGGCGAGCACGGCTACATGGAAACGCTGCCGCCCTTCCTGGTCAACAGCGACAGCCTCTTCGGTACCGGCCAGCTCCCCAAGTTTGCCGACGACCTCTTCAAGTGCGAAGGCTTCGACTTCTGGCTCGCCCCCACCGCCGAAGTTCCGGTCACCAACCTCCTCCGCGACGAAACCCTCGATCTCGAAAAACTCCCAATCAAGCTCTGCGCCTACACCCCCTGCTTCCGCAGCGAAGCCGGCTCGCACGGCCGCGACGTCCGGGGCATCATCCGCCAGCACCAGTTCCAGAAGGTAGAGCTGGTCAAGTTCGTCCACCCCGACAATAGCTATGCCGAACTCGACGCACTCACTCACGACGCCGAAAACATACTCCGCAAGCTGGGGTTGCCCTTCCGCACCATGGCGCTCTGCACCGGCGACATGGGCTTCTCCAGTGCCAAAACCTACGACATCGAAGTCTGGCTACCTGGTCAGAACACCTACAAAGAAATCTCAAGCTGCTCGAACTTTGAAGCGTTCCAGGCCCGCCGCGCTGGCATCCGCTTCCGTGGGCCGAAGAAGAGCGAATACCTCCACACCCTAAACGGCAGCGGCCTCGCCGTCGGCCGCACCTGGGTTGCTATCGTCGAAAACTACCAGCAGAAAGATGGCAGCGTTCTGGTGCCAGAAGTCCTTCGCCCCTACCTAAACGCTGAAGTCATCACCAAACAAGGCCTGCTCGCCTAGCCTGCTTTGAATTTTGTTAGCCTAGATGATTGGCTGCCAGCGAAGCGATCGTGCTTCGAACCTTCCCCCTGAAAGAAGCAGATCTCATCGTCAGCTTTTTCACACGCGACCACGGGAAATTGCGAGGTGTGGCCAATCGGGCGAGAAAACCCAAAGGCGGCTTTGGATCTTCTCTCGAACGGTTGAGCCAGGTGCAAATTCACTACACAGCGCGAGAAAATCGGGATCTGGTTCGAATTGATCACTGCGACCTTCAACACTCGCAGTTTGAGTTGAGCCGTGTGTATTCGACTGGCGTAGCCCTGGACGTAATGGCTGAAATCTCTGAACATCTCCTGCCCCTGGCGGAAGTCAACGAAAAGTACTTCCGGCTCATGGCCCGTGTTCTCGAATTCATGCGCCTGCGCGGAGAATCCGGGGTCTGGCAAGCCACCACTTACTTCGAAGTCTGGGCAGTCCGCCTCAGCGGTTTCCTGCCCGAAGTCCAGATCAGCGCAGAATCAAACGCCATTCTCGGCGAGATCCTGACAACGAGCGTCGAAAAGATGCCCGAGCGCGAGTGGACCCAACAGACAGCCCGAGACCTGCGACGCGCCATGGTCCGGCTGATCGAATCACACATTGAGCGGAGGCTGCTTGCAGCTCCGATGCTGGAGGATTTGGCATGAAGACCTATCAGGAAATGATTTTCCGCCTAAAGCAGTATTGGGCAGACAGGGGCTGCATCATCACAGAGCCCTACGATGTAGAAGTCGGCGCAGGCACCATGTGCCCCGAAACCTTCCTCCGCGTCCTCGGCCCCGATGAATACCGCGTTGCCTACGTCCAGCCCAGCCGCCGCCCTGCCGACGGCCGCTACGGCGAAAACCCCAACCGCCTCTACAAACACTCCCAACTCCAGGTCATCCTCAAGCCCACCCCCGAAGACGTCATCGAACAGTACCTCGGCTCCCTCGAAGCCATTGGCATTGACCTGAAGAAGCACGACATCAAATTCGAAGAAGACAACTGGGAATCGCCCACCCTCGGTGCCTGGGGCATCGGCTGGCAGGTCATGCTCGACGGCATGGAGATCACGCAGTTTACCTACTTTCAGCAGTGCGGTGGCGTAGATCTCGATCTCGTCCCCGCTGAAATCACCTACGGTCTCGAACGCCTCTGCGCCTTCCTTCAGGACAAAGAAAGCGTCTATGACATCCAGTGGACCGACGCCTTCCAGTACGGCCAGGTCCGCCTCAAAGAAGAGCAGCAGTTCAGCGTCTACAACTTTGAGATGGCCGACGTCCCCACCCTCTGGAAGCTCTTCGAACTCCACGAAGGCGAATGCCAGCGCCTCATCGACCTCTACAAGAGCCTCGAAACCGGCAAAGAACGTTTCCCTGTATTGCCCACCTATGACCAGGTGCTGAAGTGCTCCAACCTCTTCAACCTCCTCGACGCCCGCGGTGCAATCAGCGTCACAGAGCGTGTCGGCGTAATCGGCCGCGTCCGCAAGCTCGCCGTCGGAGTGGCAGGCCTCTGGGTAGACCAGCAATTCACCCCACGTGAGGTGGCAGCATAATGGCAACCAAAGATCTACTCCTCGAAATCGGCGTTGAAGAAATCCCCGATTGGATGATCGTCGATGGCCTCGCTCATCTCTCCTCCAAACTCACAGACCTCGTCGCCCAGCTCGGCGGCAAAGTCACCCTCGCCGAAGCTACGCCTCGCCGACTCGTAGTCCAGCTCTCAGGCCTCGCCGAACGCGAAGCAGACCGTGAAGAACTCATCAGCGGCCCACCCAGGCAAGCCAACCCCCAGGCCGTCGAAGGCTTCGCCAAGAAAAACGGCGTCACCTCAGCTGACCTTGAGCTGATCGAGACCGCCAAAGGCACCTACTACAGCTTCCGCAAGCAAGTCGCCGGCAAGACCGCACTTGAGATCCTCTCGACGAACCTCCCCGGCCTCATCCTCGGCATCCCCTGGCCCAAAACGATGCTCTGGCCCGGCAAAGGCGGCGCACGCTTCATCCGCCCCATCCGCTGGCTCCTCTGCCTGCTGGGCGAAGAAGTCGTCCCCTTCTCGATCAACGGCATCGCCTCCGGCAATCAGACCGCCGGCCACCGCCAGCTCGGGGCTCACCGCATCCCCGTCACCATCGCGAACTTCGAAGACACCCTTCGCAAGAATTTCGTCATACTCCGCGCCGCAGAACGTCGCGCCCGAATCGTCGACAACCTGCCCTCAGGCGTCAAAACCGACGCAGCCCTCCTCGAAACCCTCACCTACATCACCGAATACCCAACCCCCATCGTGGGCGAATTCGCCGAAGACTATTTGAACCTCCCGGAAGAAGTCCTCGTCACCGTGATGCGCTTCCATCAGAAGTACTTCAGCGTCAACGACGCCTCAGGCAAACTGGCGGCCAAATTCGTAGCCGTCATGAACACCGCAAATGACGCAGACGGCCTCGTCAAACACGGCAACGAGCGCGTCCTCCGAGCCCGCTTCAACGATGCCCGATTCTTCTATAACGTAGACCAGCAGAAACCCCTCTCCGCCCGCGTCGAAGACCTCAAAGTAGTGACCTTCCAAAAGGAACTCGGCAGCTACCACGCCAAAACCGAACGCGTCATGCAGCTCGTAACAGAGCTAGGCGGCGACGCAACCGCCCTCCGCGCTGCAGAACTCGCCAAAACCGACCTCACCTGCGAAATGGTGAAGGAATTCACCGAGCTCCAGGGCATCGTCGGCGGCCTCTACGCCAAGGCGCAAGGCGAGCCTGAAGCCGTAGCCACCGCCATCTACGACCAGTACAAGCCCGTCAGCATGGAAGACTCGATCCCCCGCACCCGCGCCGGGCAAATCATGAGTCTCGCCGACAAGGTAGACACCCTCCGTGGCTGCTTCCGTATCGGCCTCATCCCCACCGGCTCCAAAGACCCCTTCGCACTCAGAAGAGCCGCTCAGGGCGTAATCAAGATCCTGGCCGAAGGCGAACTCCGCATCGGCCTCAAGCAACTCGCCGGAGGCGTCGACAAGCTCGAAGACTTCCTCATCGAGCGCGTCAAATACTATTGTGGTGACATCCGCGGCTACGCAGCCGACGAAGTGCTCGCCGTCCTTGCCGCAAACTCAGACCACCTCCAGGACGTCCTCGCAAGACTCGAAGCTGTCAAGACAGTAAGAGCCAGCGAAGACTTCGAACCCCTCGCCGCCAGCTTCAAGCGCATGAAGAACATCCTCGACCAGGCCAAGTTCTCCCCCACCGGCAAGGTAAACGACAAGCTCTTTGAAGACCCATCGGAATCTGCCCTCTGGGCCGACTTCAACGCGGTCGTCGCCCGAGTCAAAGGCGCAAGCTATGCAGACATTTTGGCCGCGATGGCAACCCTCCGCCCGGCCCTCGATTTGTTCTTTGAAAAAGTGCTGGTTAACGCGCCGGATTTGGCCGTGCGTGAGAATCGGCTAACATTGTTATTTGGCCTTAAGACAGAGTTTTCGGGTATTGCCGAATTCTCAGAGATAGTTCCCAAGACACAGGAGACCCACACTTCATGAAGAAGTACGTCTATTCGTTCGGCGGCGGCACTGCCGACGGCGACAAGAGTATGAAAGACCTTCTCGGCGGCAAAGGTGCAAACCTCGCCGAGATGTGCCGTTACGGCTTGCCCGTTCCCGGCGGATTCACGATCGCAACGGAAGTATGCAACATCTACTTCCAGAACGGCAACAAGGTTCCTGCAGACATCCAGCAGCAACAGCACGACGCTCTTGCCAAGCTGGAAGCTCTCATGGGCAAGAAGCTGGGCGATGCAAATGATCCGCTCCTGCTCAGCGTCCGTTCAGGTGCCAAGTTCTCCATGCCCGGCATGATGAACACCATCCTGAACCTCGGCCTCAATGACCTCACCACCGAAGGTCTGGCCAAGAAGAGCGGCAACGATCGTTTTGCTTACGATTGCTACCGTCGCTTCATCCAGATGTTCGGCGAAGTCGCCCTCGGTATCGAGATGGAACACTTTGACCACATCTTCGACGCAATGAAGAAGAAGCGCAAGATCAAGGTTGATTCCGACATCACTGCCGCTGACCTCAAGTCGATCATCGAAGACTACAAGAAGCTCGTCAAGAAGGAAACCAAGAAGGACTTCCCACAGGACGCCCACGTCCAGCTCGACATGTCCCGCGACGCTGTTTTCCGTAGCTGGCACAACGACAAGGCTGTCTACTATCGCAAGATGGAACGCATCCCTGACGACATCGGCACCGCCTGCACCGTACAAGCCATGGTCTTCGGCAACATGGGCGACGATTGCGGCACTGGCGTAGGCTTCACCCGCGACCCCGGTAGCGGCGAAAAGGTCTTCTACGGCGAGTTCCTCATCAACGCACAGGGCGAAGACGTTGTGGCCGGTATCCGTACCCCGCAACCCATCGCTGACCTTCAGAAGGTCATGCCTGCCGCCTTCAAAGAACTCAAGGAGATCACCACCAATCTCGAAAAAGCATACAAAGACATGCAGGATTTCGAATTCACCATCGAATCCGGCAAGCTCTACATGCTTCAGACCCGCAACGGTAAGCGCACCGGCCCCGCCGCAGTTCGCGTAGCTGTTGAAATGGTCAAGGAAGGATTGATCCCGAAAGAAGAAGCGATCATGCGCGTGGCCCCCAGCCAGCTTGATCAGCTCCTCCACCCGGTATTCGACACTGCCAGCCTGAAGTCACTCGTTAAGCTCAGCAAGGGCATCGCAGCCAGCCCCGGCGCCGCCGTCGGCATGGCCGCATTCAGCGCTCAGGGCGCAGTGGAAATGGCGAAGAAGGGTCCAACAATCCTCGTTCGCAAAGAAACCACTCCTGACGACATCGCCGGCATGGACGCAGCCAAGGGCATTCTCACCGCCGTCGGTGGCAAGAGCTCCCACGCGGCCGTAGTAGCCCGCGGCATGGGCCGCCCCTGCATCGTAGGCGCTGGCTCCATCTCGATTGACGAAAAGGGCAAGAAGTTCACCGTCAAGGTGGGCGACAAAACCATCACCGTCAAGGAAGGCGACTTCATCTCGATCGACGGCACCACCGCTGACGTGTACCTCGGCCAGTCCAAGACTGTCGAGCCCAACACCAAGAGCGGCGTCCTCGCCGAGTTTATGAAGTGGTCTGACGAATTCCGTGGTGACTTCGGTGTCCGCGCCAACGCCGACATCCCCAAGGACGCCAAGGCCGCCCGCAACTTCGGCGCCGAAGGCATCGGCCTCTGCCGCACAGAGCACATGTTCTTCGCCGAAGACCGTCTGCCCTTCATGCAGGCGATGATCATGGCCCGCGACGAAAAGAGCCGCCGCGCCGCATTGCTCAAGCTCCTGCCTATGCAGCGCAAGGATTTCGCCGGTCTCTTTGAAGCCATGGAAGGCTTCCCCGTCGTCATCCGTACCCTCGATCCTCCTCTCCACGAATTCCTCCCCAAGCGCGAAGACCTGATGGTAGCCATTGCAAAGCTGCCTCATGCAGGCTCGAAGGAAAAGAAGGAAATGGCCGAGAAGTTCGGCTGCAAGGTCGGCGAACTCAAGAAGCATTTGCCGCATGTTCTGCATCGCGTCGAAGAGCTGCATGAGATGAACCCGATGCTTGGTCACCGTGGTTGCCGCCTCGGCATCACCTACCCCGAGATCACCGAAATGCAGGCCCGCGCCATCTTCGAAGCAGCAGTAATTGTTGCCAAGAAGGGTAAGAAGATCATTCCTGAAGTGATGATTCCGCTGGTAGGTGGCTACCGCGAACTCGATCACCAGAAGGAAATCGTAGTCCGCGTCGCGACAGAAGTTCTTGAGAAGGCTGGCATGCCCAAGCTCAAGTATTATGTCGGCACGATGATCGAAATTCCGCGTGCGGCGATCACTGCTGATGAAGTGGCACAGTACGCAGAGTTCTTCAGCTTCGGCACCAACGACCTGACTCAGACGACGATGGGGTTGAGCCGCGACGACTATACGAAATTCAACGCTCACTACGAGAACCTGAAGATCTTCAAGACAGATCCTTTCGGTTCGCTCGATCAGGAAGGTGTCGGCAAGTTGATCTCGATGGCAATCGAGCTCGGCCGCAAGACCCGTCCTGACATCGAAATCGGCATCTGCGGCGAGCATGGTGGTGATCCGGATTCAGTGGCCTTCTGCTACCGCGTCGGGATGAACTATGTAAGCTGCTCACCGTACCGTGTACCGATCGCCCGCCTGGCCGCAGCGCAAGCCGCAATCGCCAAGGGTTCGAAGACGGAAAACCGCACAGCTTAACGGCTAGCAAAAAGAAAGGGGCGGCCATGGGAAATCCCAAGGCCGCCCCTTTTCTTTTTCCCCAACCCTACCCCGTGCGTAAGCGCGGGGATTCAGAGCGAAAAGCGCACATTGACAACCCGTTCCCATTATGGGAACCTATCGAAGTGCGAGTGATTAGCCGCGGGACGATTCGGGAATTCGCAGCGCAACACCCGGATGCATTGCATCCTCTGCTGCACTGGGCCAAGGCCGCCGAAGCATCCTCCTGGCAGACACCCGCAGACCTTCGGTCCACCTTCAATTCGGCAGATTTCGTCGAAGACCTCACGGTCTTCAACATTGGAGGCAACAAGTATCGTCTGATTGCCTTTGTCCAATACCAGCGAGAAATCGTATACATCAAGGCAGTGTTGACACACAAGGATTACGACAAAGGAACATGGAAGCGATGAGCACTCTTCAGATCGACCTCGACCAGAAACAATACGGCAAACTACTCGCCGCAACCAGACCCTCGATCATCAAGTCGGAAGCTGAAAACGACAGGCTCTTGTCCTGCATCGAAGACCTCATGCGCAAAGGAGAGAACAATCTAAGCGCAGAGGAAGGTACATTGCTCGAATTGCTGGTCAACCTGGTTCACGATTATGAGCAAAGGCAATATCCCACTCCGGCAATCCCACCACATCAGATGGTAATTTATCTTCTCGAACAGCAGGGCCAGGAGCCCGGTGCTCTTTTGCCCATATTGGGAACAAAGAGCCGCGTATCGGAACTCCTCTCAGGCAAAAGATCGATCAGCAAAGAACAGGCAAAGAAGCTTTCAGCCTTTTTCAAAAAGAGTGTCGAGCTCTTCATCTGAATCGAAGGCGGCGAACGATTTGGGTAACAGTGCTTGGCGCTAAGCGCGCGTCATGACCAAACCAATCATGAGCGTCACCCGCGAGCCCTGCCGGCCTGCCGAAACTTCGGAAAATCCTGAGGCCGCCCCTTCTCTTTCACGCTCGCAGTAGTCAGCGCAATAATACTGCTCCACTCCACACTCGAGTAAACATCAATCGGCGAAGGCTGCTTCAGCGCCACCGCCTCAAAAAACGCCCGCAGCGTAAACCAGTCCGCTCCTCCGTGTGCGCTAGCCTTGGCCTTCCCGCCTTCTGCCTTCCACCGCGCATCTTCATACTTATCCTCGTAAGGTGCCCAATCCCCCCAGGCATTCTCCTTATGCACACCCTCAAGCCAGATACTCTTCTGCCCTTCGGAATCCCGATAAACACCCTTGGTCCCCTGCAACAGGTAATGGGTCGTGCTCACCGTAGGCCGGGCCGAGACAATATCAATCCGAATCTCGATCAGCTTGCCCTTCTCGGTCTGAATCAGAGCAATGTTGGCATCCCCGCTATAGGGAATCACCCCGGCAATCCGCGCCGCAGGCGCAGAGAGGGCGGTAAGCGTCGCAAACCGGTCATCCAGCCACTGCGCCACCGGCCCAATCGAGTGCGTCGGATACCAATTAGCCGTATCATTCATCAAGCGGCCCCGCCAGGTAGGCACCCCAGGCTTGGTATACCCCAACCCAGGAAGCGAATGCAGATAAGCGCAATCGGCATAAGTGATCTCCCCAAACACCCCAGCCTTCACCATGGCGAGAACGGCAAGGTTCGAACGGTAATAGCAACAATTCTCGGCCATCATGTAGAAGCCACGATTGCGCTCAACAGCTTCTACCAACTCCCAGCATTCCTCGAGAGTCACTGCCGCCGCGACTTCACTCAACACGGCCTTGCCACGATCGAGGGCATCGACGGCAATTCGGGCATGAGTCTGTTCAGGAGTCGCAATCAAGACGGCATCAACATTCGAGAGGTCGAGCAACTTCCGGTAATCGGTAAAGCCCATCTGCCGGGCGGGATCGATATCGCAAAGCGCCGTGATCTCAACATTGGGAATACTACGAGCCACACGAGCCAGCGAAGTACCGCGATTCCCCATACCGATCACACCCAGACGAATCGAAGGAGCCGCAAGAAAAGCAGCAAGAAAATGGCGTCGCAGCATCTTCAGATTTTAATCCTGACAGCCACCGTCCGCGAAAAACGCTGTGAAGGTTCAATATAAAGTGCCGGGGGCTAATCTTTCCTGCGTTCGATCTTGAGCCCAGAATCCCGCAAAGGCGATTCCAACAAGAACTGCCCAAGGGACTGCTTCGCCGTCGGCTGAACCTGAACTTCAGAAGCGTAGTTAAGGGCACGAACGGCGCAAGAAATCACTTCTTCAACCGAATTATATTGCCCGCGCTCAAGTTCATTCAGTACGAGTCGTTCCATCTCCGGACTCAGTTCCACAGTCATACTACAGTGCATACTCCGACTTCAACTGCTCAAGATCGGTCTGAAACTGGACAGCCATCTTCATCGTATAAATTCGCATAATCTTCCCCTGATTCTGCAATTGAATCAGTTTGCGAAGGTCGTTTGTCCTGCGCATCCAGGTGATTCCATCGGTAATCAAAATAAAGGGAACATCGGGCCGCTTTGCCTCAATAATTTTGTTTGCATCCCCAACGACATCGGTCATCTTTGAGCCGGTTGCCCCATACCCCTTCGATTCAATAATGATCATCGGTTTGTGGCGATCGGGAATAACAAAATCACTCTTGGCAACCCTGTTCCCCACTCCTGTAAATTGGCAGCCACGATCAAAACGGTCTCCAAAAACTTCGCGCACTACCGCTTCGGTAAAATCCTCCAGATCCCTGCCCCGCCGTTGCCCCTTAATCGCTTTGCCGCGCCCGCTGCGAAGCCGCTCAATCAGAATGTCGCTCCAAACGGGTTTGAAGTTCACTGCCGCCGCCATAGCCTCCGGTAGCTCCAGTTTCTGAAGCGCCGTCAAAAACTCATCCCGCCCGGAACTCAGAGCTTTGACCCCAATCTTTCCAGGTCCCAAAATCGCACCAAGCCGATCCTGAAATTCATCCTTTGAGATTCCCAGAAATAGCTGCGCAACAGTAAAGCCCGCCCGAAAGTCTCCCTGAAATATCGCAGCCACATCTTCTGCCGTATAAGTCTGCTTCGGCGCAATCCGCTGCACCAATGCCATCACCTTTACCGCGTGTTCATCCTGCCACGAACTATCCAGCGTCGACAAAGCACCCGTGATGTCTTCCAGCCGTTGTTCGACAATCTGCATTATCGCCCTATGATCAGGTACTCGCTAACCTGTGCCCGCTCAACGCTGCCATGAGTTCCAAAGTGATAGCGATGAGGTCGCTCATAAGCGGTAACCGTTTTCTTGTAGCGGCGAAGCAACGCTTCAAGCTCTTCCTTGTCAGGAAAGCCATTCGAACTGTAAGAAAGCACTATGATGCTTTCCCCGTACAACTGAAATAACCTGTCAAACGCGTCAATTGCAGTTTTCCGATAGCTAAAGGGAGTAAACGGTTTCTCGATCTTTTTTACCCGTGTCTCCTCCATGATCTTCCGGCCCTTCCAGTAGCAAGAAAGTCCTTCCAGGAAGTGATACCGCTTCATGTAGCAATTGTCGTCCGCCCTGGGCACGTAAGGCGGATCAAGGTAAACCAGATCAATACCCACAGGCTTAAGCGAAAACACATCGCTATGCTGCACCGAATGCCGGCACCCGTTATCGAAAACAACTTGATTAAAGGCTGCTACTTGTTCGAGGAAATGCTCTTCCAGCCTAAGCCGCAAATCGCGACGCCCATCGTCATACCGCGAGAGGTCCCCAGAAACGGTAAAGACTCCCCTGGGCTGCTTCTTGAGACAAGATCGAATCAGCGCCGCGCGCGCAATGGCCTGCTGATAGCTATTCTTTAGACCTTCGATATTGGCTGAAACACGATCCAGAAATCTCAAGTCGTCAGGCGTAAAAAAAATCCCTGAAAACGTTTCTTCAATGAAATGTGGGCCATCTTTGCGCTCACCCAAAAGCTGCTTCACAACAGTTGCATCGAGCTGATGTTTATTGTTGGCGATAGCTGCATTCGCGAGCACCGTAGGGAAGTGAAGAAAATCCGAAGCAAACACACGCTTGCCCATCGCCTTAAGCAAATAAGCTACACATCCACTCCCCACAAACGGGTCTGCGGCGGTCTCAAAAGGAAGAGTGCGCAGCACCCCGTGAATCCAGGGCAATAGTCGGTTCTTAGAACCCATGTATCGCAACTCTGGATATTGCTTAACGTGTGACGGGAGAGCGACTCCGCTGAAATCCTCGCGACTATAAACCAACTGCGGGCCGCTGAAGGGCAGCTTAAGGTTCGATACCGGCGATGGTTTTGGCAATGCCATGAATTTCGGATGCTACGGAGATGCAAAATAAGCAGCAATCAGGGTTGAAAGCTAAAACTTGATGATACCTCCTCATCGTCAAAGCCCTGGTCTTGCAGAATCAAAATCGCTTCGGATCTGCAGGCATCAACCGGCGTCTAGTATGCCTGGCTCAATAGAATTTGTTTTAGATGCGCTCATTCGCCGAGTCTTGGCCAGACGAATATTTGTCCAACAATACTGACTTCAGCTCCTATTCGGGTACGCTACGGCCAGTATCCAACAGCTTCGGCTCGCAAGATTAACGATGCGCCCTGGCACACGGCCGCTTGTTCAAAGATGGCTGGAAGAAACCATTATTGCCATGGGCTTGGAGGGATCCATCGAAGCATCATATCGGTTGCGACGCCTGAAGTAATTGGTATAAGCTGCCCTGATGAATGAAACAACTGCGTTAGTGATCTCACTGGTGTCGATCGTATTTTCGGCCAGCACATGTATCTATAACTGGTCGTATCAGAGGCGGACAAAGAGTTTGGAATTAACGTTCAGCACGTGCAATGAAATATTAAAGCAGCTCAACGATCTCGAAGCGCTCTTCACCATTGCTGAAACGAAAGCTTACATTCATTGGTCGGCCGAGGATAAAGCGATCGCAAGAAAGATCTGTGCTGTTTTTCATCTTGTGGGCGTTCTTACTTCAGAGAAGCTCTTACCTTCTAACCTTCTCCCGCAGATTTTTTACTACAGTATTCCGCGTGCACGCTACGCGGCCCACGACTACCTTATGGAAATCCGGAAAGATCGTGGTGAAAGCTATTGGGGGGGCTTTGACATTTTAGTACCCTACGCTGACACTTTAGGCCCGTACGTAGCACGCAAAGATGATCGCTTGATAAAAGAACCATTGCCAGAGTGGGTAGAGCAGTGGCCGAAGCGGCAGAAGATTACCACGGAAATGCCTGACTTTTAGCGGTTAGCAACGTGGTCAACCTTCCCTGCTGCAGCTGACCCTGTCAACCGAAAATATCGCTTCGGGTTCGGCTTTTTCTTCCCCTTCTCATCGATATCAGTTCTGCTAAGTGAGACTTCGCGGCGAAGCAGCCAGTTCACGTGCTGCTAACTACCAATCTATTGACGGATCTCGGGAATCAATTGGAAGAGAGTCCTTGCCGCCCGGTTTCGCATGATGTGCGGCTTGCCAATCTGGAATCAAAGTATTTTTATCCAGATCTTTTGGTTCGATTCCCAGACGCTGACGGGGAGACGGGTGTGCCTGAGGCCCGAGGCTCTGATTCAATTGCCCTCGATTGGCTGAGTACTTAAGGTGGGCCGGGTTTACCGTCGAATCACCCTGGCTTAGCTCAACGCACGTTCTCATCACCCAGACGGGAGCAAATGCATCCTCACGCCCGAAGACCAGTCGCCCGTCTGGCCGATGAGAACTTCATCATTCACAGCTATTTTCAATTTTGTTTTCCCGCTATCTCATTGATTCCAAATAAATCCAGCCAGGCCCAAACAGGAACTCGATCCACGCATCTGCTAATTTCTACTCGGGAGAAATCCCGTGACAGAATAAAGGCATTTAGCAACCGAACCATCGCTCTTGATCGATCCTCGACGAAAAATCAGGAACGAAACCAATATTGCCCGGGACAGTCCCAAAAAACGCCGGGCCAGCTCTTTGACATCCTGCTAGATCTTGAAAAACAACCAAAGCCCGGAGTGTGTCTCGTTCGATCCGCGAACCCACATTCCGGGCGTGGGCATCGTCCTCAGACCTCAATCCCAACAGCCCGCATCAGCGCAATCGCATTCGAGTGCGTAACCACCCCCGGCTGCATCTTGTAATCAAAACGCATCGTGCCATCTATGAGCTGATCCTCAAAGTGCACATTCGCCGCACGGGGCCCCAGATCCTCAACAATGTGCGTCAATGCCAAATCATGCGTACTGGTAAAACCTACAGACCCGCGCTCCACCAGGCCCTTCAAAATCGCTGCCGCCCCAATCCTCCGGTCATGCGAGTTGGTGCCGCTCAATACCTCATCGATGAGAAACAACACCGGGGTATCCCCGGCCGCTTTCTGCATGATGTCCCGCAGCCGCAAAATCTCCGCGTAGAATCTTGAAGTATTCCCCTGCAGCGAATCGTGCGTTGAGATAGAAGCCCCCAGCGCCAGCGGGCTGATCTTGAGACTCCTGGCCCGAACCGGCGCACCCGCCTGCGCCAGCACTGCATTGATTCCAACAGTCCGCATGAGAGTACTCTTGCCTGACATATTCGATCCGCTGACCACAAAGACCCGGGTGGGATGCCCGAGCGCAATATCGTTTGAAACCGCCTGTGCACGAGGCATCAGCGGATGCGTCAGCTCAGTCGCAATAAAGGTAGGCCCCTCGGTCGTAAACTCCGGAAAGACATCCGTAGGGTTCTCATACTGGTAATTGGCAAGCGAGCTCAGCGCTTCAATCTCCCCCACCGCATCCAGCCACCGCCGCATTGCCGTGCCCGATTGCTTGCGCCAGTCCTCAAGCGCAAACGCCAGATGCAAATCATAAAGCACCAGCGGACCCAGCAGCCGCACCAGGAAGTGATCCCGCGAATCAGCAAGCTCCATCCAGCGGCGCAGTTGCGCAATCCGTTTCGAAGGCGGCAAGCCATCAACATCGAGCTGCGCCCGCAGCGCAACCAGCCGCGCACACTGAAACTGCTCGGCTTCAATCCGGGCCAGCACCGCAGACAACAGTGCCACCTCATGAGCTGCCCCTTCAGCACCTTCCAGCACATGATGAATCTCGAAGCGATAGCGCCACACAATCGAACCGCTCACAATCGCAATCGAGAGATAGTAAATCCGCAAATAAGGAAGCTCCGCCCCAAGCACATCAGCGATCAGCGCCAGAGCCCCGGTGGCACCAAGTAAACCAAGAAATCGATACAGCGGCCGCGAAGCCTCGGCCAGTTTGGTAAACGCCGCCTCACCCCAATCGGCAAGCAAAGTAGCACGCAGTTGCCGCTTGTTCCCTGCCCCGATCACGGCCAGATCCTCACGAAGATCGAGCTTCGGCGACAACTCCCGAACCGCTTCCTGCCGGGCTGCAATCGTATTCAAATCAGCCGGCGCAAGCAGCCACCCGGCGAGAGTCGATTCCCCTAATCGGGTACGCGCCTGGCAAAGCAACTCAAACAAAGAAGCCCGCCCAAACAGATCCAGGTCATTAGCAAACAAATGCTCAGCTGGAACATGCGCTTCCCCCGTCGTCCCACGCCCGGCCCAGTTCCCCTGAATGCGGTCCAGCGCCTGTTCATAGTAAGCAATGGCGCGCTTGAAACGCTCGAGCCTGTCTGCAATAGCCTGAATCCGGATTCCCACCACGACAAAAAGAAGGGCGCAGCCCCCGACAACCCACCACTGCCCGTACCAGCCGGCAAGCAGTGCCGCAACAACAATCAGCAGCCGCAGGTTACCGAAGCGGGCCGCCTGGTCGTCCGCCTCTTTCCATGACCTGCGGCGCTGCTCCAAACGTTCTTCGTACATACTTTGATTCTCCCAGAAGCCTCAGACTGAGATCGAATTTGCTTTTGCGAGAATTGCTGCGCGCACTTGAGGGTCCTTTGCCGCGTCTGCAGTAGAGACAAGCAACGCGGCCAATTTCGGATGGGCACGCGGGGAAAGAATCGGGACAAAGATGTCGAAGGTTTGCAACTGGCTGTCTAAGTCTTCGAGCGAACAATCCGGAAGCAGCGCCGCGAGGGTCTTGAGCACCTCAGGGATCTCAGTATCCCCAAGCAAGACACGCGGGGCGTCCAACTACGCCAGCCCTTCCAGTTCAGCGGCAAAAGAATTGGCCTGAGCCGAATCCGGCATGGCAATAAAAATCGTGTCATCACCCGCAATCGTACCCACCACATTCGGGTAGTCTTCCGAATCGAGGGCAATAGCAAGTGACATTGCATGACCCGGCGAGGTCCGGATCACAACCAGGTTTTGCGCCGCGACAGCCGACGTCATAAACTCCCGGGCAAGCGACAAAAACTTGGGAGTCGGATTCCCGATATCGGCATAGCCTTGAGCCGTTTTCACCAGCCCAAGCTCACGAATGTCTCGTGAAAGCGTAACTTGCGTCGCTTCAAAAGAGCGACGCTTCAGCAGTTGCGCCAGCTGTTCCTGCGTATGCACTTCTTCCTCGCGAATCACCTTGAGGATCTGCTGCTGGCGCTCGCTTTTGTTCATAGTTTCTCGAGACGGGCCTGAGCCTCACGCAGTGCAGCCGCCACACTCTGCGGCGCTGTCCCACCCGGCACCACACGCGTCTGCATGCCGTGCCGTGGGTCCTTCAGGATAAAGACAAAGTCTGGAGTAAAGTGCGGGTCAAAGGCATGCAATTCTTCGGCAGTAAAACTGGCCGGATTCTTGCCAGTCTTGATCCCGTGCAGAACAAGCCGCCCTGCCAGCTTATGCGACTGATGAAACGGCAACCCGGCCCGCGACAAAGCCTCGGCAATGTCGGTTGCGACTACCCACGATTCCGCGCAAGCCTTCTCTGGAATCTCGGGCTTGATCGTAACGTTCTGCGCGACGATACTGGCCATATTCAGGCAGGAGATCGTCTGATCGGCAGCATCAAAGAGCTGCTCCTTGTCTTCCTGCATGTCGCGATTGTAGGTAAGCGGCAGCCCCTTCATCGTCACGAACAGAGCCGAGTAAGCTCCAAAGACCCGGCCGCACTTGCCACGAATCAATTCGAGCGAATCGGGGTTCTTCTTCTGCGGCATCAGGCTCGACCCAGATGTGACACCGTCGCTCAATTCCATCCAGGCGAACTCATCGCTTGAATAAAGAATCCAGTCTTCCGAAAGACGCGAAAGGTGCAGCATCACAAGATTGGCTGCATGCATATAGTCGAGAACAAAGTCACGATCTGCAGACACGTCCATCGAGTTGTAGGTGATCGAGGCGAAGCCAAGATCGCGGGCGATTGAGTTGCGGTCAAAAGGGAAGGCGCTACCAGCGAGGGCGCCGCTGCCAAGCGGAAGCACATTCGTCCGGGCATGCGCCTGATGCAGCCGTTCTACATCACGAGCGAACATCTCGTAATAAGCCAGAAGGTAATGCGGCCAGAGCACGGCCTGAGCCCGGCGCATGTGCGTATAGCCAGGAATAACGGCTTGTGGGTACTTGTTCGCCAGCTTCAGCAACTCACCCATCAGAGACTTCGTAGCAGCAATAGTCGTCTCAATCGTCGACCGTAGCCAGAGCCGTGTATCGAGAGACACCTGTTCATTGCGGCTTCGCCCGGTGTGGATCTTGTCGGCAAGCTCGCCAGTCTTCTCTTTGAGCTGACGAATCACAAACGAGTGCACGTCCTCGTCGCTGGCTCCGTTGAAGTAAGCCGAATTCTTCGCTTCGGTCTGGATCTCTTCAAAGGCTTTGACAATGCGGCCACGCTCTTCGGCATTGAGAATTCCCACACTCTCCAGTGCCCGGGCAAACGCCTTCGAGCCTTCCAGATCCGCTTCAATCAGGCGCTTGTCGAAATGCAGCGACTCAGAGAATTTTTCGAAATACTTGTCCTGGCCAGCTTCAAAGCGGCCGCCATAGAGCTTTTCTTGCATCATTTTTATCCTAAGCGAGCAGCATCAGAAGCAGCGCCTTCTGGGCATGCAAGCGGTTTTCGGCCTGATCGAAAACAGCCGACTGATTGGATTCAATCACTGCATCCGTCACTTCCTGTCCACGCTTGGCCGGCAGGCAATGAAGAAAAATCGCATCTCGCGACGCAGCGGCCATCAGTTCGGAATTCACCTGATATGGAGTGAAGGTGCGGATTCGTTCTTCTGCTTCGGCTTCCTGTCCCATACTGGTCCAGACATCGGTATAAACTACGTGAGCGCCGCTCACACCCTCATTGACATCGTTCGTCACACTGACGCTGCCACCGGCCTGCTGGGCAAAGTGTAAGGATTGATCCAGCACATGCATGTTAGGCTCATAACCCTTCGGGCAAGCGATAGAAATATGCATACCCATCCGCGCTCCGTTGAGCATCAGCGAGTGTGCAACATTATTGCCGTCGCCAACAAAGCAAAGCTTGATGCCGGCCAGGCTGTCAAAACGCTCTTCGATCGTCTGAAGATCGGCAAAACTCTGACAAGGATGGTACATGTCGCTCAGTGCGTTGATCACCGGCACGCTCGACCACGCAGCCAGTTCATCGATCGTAGATTGCAAAAACGTCCTTGCCACAATGGCATTCGTCCAGCGATCGAGATTGCGAGCAATGTCCTTGGTCGGTTCGCGGTCCCCGATCGGCCCGATGGAAACAACAGCGTCCCCGCCAAGTTGCTTGATGGCAAGTTCAAAGGTGAGACGAGTGCGAAGTGAGGGCTTCTCAAACAGCAAGCTGAGGTAGCGGTGCTTCAGCGAAGCCGCATAACGCGTCGGGTTGAGCTTGAGCTCCGAGGCGAGACTGAGCAAATCACGAAGTTCAGAACTGGTGATCGACAGATCGCTAGTGAGATCGCCGGAGGCAATGACGGGGGCCTGCGGAGAGGCTTCGGAAACGAGTGCAGCAGACATGACTGTATTTTTATTCAACCCTTATGAATAATAATACAGTTATTTCGCCTTGTAAATGGTCGAGTATCCGGGGATGGCAGCGCCAATTCCTGCCCCGATCAATCCACCAATTCCGCCAACGATCGGCCCTGTGGTACTTCGCTCCAGATCGCCAGGGGTGAATACTCCAGCAGCGAAGCCAATACCAAAACCGATGGCCGCGCCGATCGCCGCATTTTTGCCCCTCGCAGAACCGCTGCGAATGCCAACCCGTCTGATATCCGGCTTGGCGATCGTGATCACTTTCTTGTTCTCAACGACAACCAGCAAATCATCCGTCACCGATTGAACACGGCCAGTATGCCGTTCCTTCTTTAGAACCACGATCACCTGCTTCTCAGGCGGCAACTGCTTGACGACAGCCCAATCCTGCGCCTGGCAAACAAGGCAGGCGGCAAGAAGAATTACGAGTCTCATATTTACTCACGCTCCATATCACCGGGAATCGGCTCAAACGGCATAAACTGAAACTCATGCCTGAACCGCTCGATCTCGTCCGGGTGAACGTGCCCGCACGAATTGCTCAACTGGATTTTAGTATCTCCCTTCCCCGCGATTGGAATGTCATCGAACTCCCAGAAGAGGAAGTCGACTTCAGCGCACCAGAGAAGTTCTTCCCGCTCATGATCGCCGCAACGCCGTGGGCTGCCGTCATGATGTCAGCAGCAGCCCGGCCTGGCTTCGAAGACGGCACCCTCCAGGATTGGAGCCTTTTTCTTTTGAATTCCCAGGGAATCCGTCCCACCGCATTTATGCCGTCCACGATTGGCAATGTCCAGGGTTTGGTCGGTACAGGGCAGCAGGAGCAGGAAGGCACCTTGCTCGAATTCAGATTTGCGTTCTTTGAAGACGGCGGGCGCCTTGTCTATCTTGGCCTCCTCGCTCCCGAAGCAATCAGCACATCGATGGAGCCAGTGTGGAAGGCTGCTCTCGACGGCTTCATTCTTGAGACGGTACAGGGCCAGACCGTACCGATCGGGCCCGGTATGGGCATCAGTCCCCCGCCTCGCCCCCCCGAGCCGATAGCCGAGCCTGCAGCAGTTCCACCCGCACCTCAGTTCACAGACGAAGACATGGGCTTCTATGCCAAAGCAGACAACCCAGCCACACTCGATCCCGAACATCCCTTCAACACGAGTCTCCGCGATCAGGGCATCGGTTTTGTACCCAACGTGCTCGAACTGGACGCAGAAGCAAAGACCGCCAGACTTGGCGCAGGCGCCATCCAGGCTCTGATCCGTGTAGCCTTTGGCTGGTTCGTAATCGACGACGGCCGGCGAACCATGGTGCTCGACCCTGATGAGAAGATCCAAATCAACCTCAGCGTCATCCCCAAAGACGGCCGCACTATCGATCAAATCCTCGACGCGATCCAGTCAGAAGCCGAACAGAGCTACCCTGAGCCCGAGTTCATCCGCTTCGCAAACGACGGTATCTCGGCCCTCGCCGTGCGCAACATCGCCGTCAACGACGAGGCCATCGAGCAGATTCACATGATGGTCGATTGGGCAGATGATTCAGCAATGCTGCGCGCCCGCGTCACGTCCGATCCGCCCTCCATGCGATTTGCTGTCGACTACGCCGACCGCATTCTAAAGAGCATAAGCTTTGAATCCTGATAAATTCTAGGAGCACATCTATGTCATTCACCAAAGCCGTTGCACTGTTCATTGGAATCTCCTTCGCAGCTTCCGCTCAGACTCCCCTCAGCGCCGAACTGGTCATCCGAGCCGACAAGCCCGGCTATCAGGTGAACCGCCAAATCTTTGGCCAATTCGCCGAACACCTGGGCTACGGCATCTATGGCGGAATCTGGGTGGGAGAAGACTCCAAGATCCCTAATACCCGCGGATATCGAAACGATGTACTTCAGGCCTTGCGCAACCTGAAGGTGCCCGTCATCCGCTGGCCCGGCGGCTGCTTCGCCGACGAGTACAACTGGCGCGAAGGCGTTGGCCCCCGGTCCAAGCGCCCCGTCAAGATCAACACACACTGGGGCGGCGTAACCGAACCGAACACCTTCGGAACCCACGAATTTATGGACTTTGCTGAGCTCGTAGGTGCCGAAGCCTATGTGAGCGGCAATGTTGGTAATGGCTCTCCGCGGGAAATGGCCGAGTGGGTCGAATACATGACCTCACCCGCAGGCACCCTCGCGGATGAGCGGGCTGCCAACGGCCGGAAGGCTCCCTGGAAGGTCCCTTACTTTGGGCTCGGCAATGAGCTCTGGGGTTGCGGCGGCAACATGCGCGCCGAGTATGCAGCCGACGTTACGCGTCGCTATTCAACGTTTATAAAGGTGCCTGAAGGCGTGAAGATCATGAAGATGGCCAGTGGGCCATCCGACTCCGACTATCACTGGACTGAAGTGATGATGCGCGACGCCGGAAAGCAGTTTGACGGCATCGGTCTCCACTACTACACGCTACCCGGAACCTGGGCCAAGAAGGGCCCTGCTTATGGATTTGACGAAGCAGCCTGGGCGAAAACCTTGGCCGCAAGTCTGAAGCTCGACGAGTTCATCGTCCGGCACAAAGCCATCATGGACAAGTACGATCCGAACAAGCGCGTCTGGCTGGGAGTGGATGAATGGGGATCCTGGTACGACCCGGAACCGGGAACTAACCGCGGCTTCCTGCAACAGCAAAACACCCTGCAGGACGCCTTGATTGCCGCCCTCAACATCAACCTCTTCGTCAAACACGGCGACCGCGTCAAGATGGCGAACATTGCCCAGATGGTAAACGTGCTGCAAGCGATGATCTTCACCAAAGACGACAAGATGGTTTTGACTCCCACTTATCATGTCTTCGATCTTTACAAGGCCTATCAGGATGCGACGAGCCTTCCGGTGGAATTGAAATCGCCCTTCTATAACAAAGACGCCTGGACGATTCCAGCCGTCAGCGCATCGGCCGTTCGGGATGCCGCTGGCAAAGTACACGCTGGCTTAACGAACGCCGACCCCAACCGCAGCGTCAGCCTGCAGATCACAGGTTGGAAGGGGACTCGCGTCAGTGGCCGCATCATCACGGCAACAACGATGGACGCTCGCAACACGTTCGAGAAACCCGCAGCGCTCACCCCCACAAAGTTTGAAGGCGCAGAACTCCGCAACGGAACACTGCAGGTGCTGTTGCCACCAAAGTCAGTAGTGATGCTGGACTTCGAGTAGCGTTAGTTCTTCTTAGCGACCTTTTCAACGTCAGCCCAGACCCTGAGCAGGTTGCCGCTCCACATCTTGCCAATCTGTTCTTCGGTGTAGCCACGGCGGACCAATTCGAGCGTTACGTTGAAGGCTTCGGCGGCGCTGTCCCAGCCTTCGATGCCGCCACCGCCGTCGAAGTCGGATGAAATTCCGACGTGATCAATGCCGATCTTCTTAACGGCGTAGTCGATGTGGTCGACCATGTCCTTCACTGTGGCGCGGCTCATAGGCGGGTACTTTGCGTCGATCGCGGCCATCTGTTTTTCGTACTCAGCGCGCTTGTCAGCAGGGAGCATACTTAAGAATCCGCTGGTTCGGCGGGGAGTCGCTCCGGGTTCTTCTATTGCGCAGGGACGACGGAAGCCAGCAGTGTTGCGGGCTCTGCCACCGCCGCCACCCAAGCCAAGGTCTGTGCGCATTTTAGCGAGGGCTGCAGTACGCTGTTTGGAATCTACTTTTACATAGCTCGCGAAGCCGACGATCTGGATTACGCCGCCGTTCTTCTTAAGCGCCATCAGTTGCTCGTCGTCCATGTTGCGGCTGTGATCGGCCAGTGCGCGGACGCTGGAATGGGAGGCGATGACTGGAGCTTTGGACAGGCGGATGGCTTCGAGGTTTGCGCCTTTGGAGGGATGCGACAGGTCCACCATCATGCCAAGCCGATTCATTTCGGCGATCACTTCGCGGCCAAGGGGGGAGAGCCCGTTGTTGTGGAGGTAACCGGTAGCTTCACCAGTGTTTGAGTCCGCGAGTTGGCTGTTGCCGTTATGGGCCAGCGACATATAACGGCCACCACGGTCGTAGAATTCTTTTACGCGCTTGATGTCAGTGCCGATCGGGTAGCCGTTTTCGACGCCAATGACGGCGACGCGCTTGCCCTGTTTGTGGAGGCGGCGGACGTCGTCTGGAGTCAGAGCAAGACCCATGGAGTCGGGGGCGATCTTTTCAGTGAAGCGATGGATGGCTTCGAACTTTTCGATGGCCTGTTTGTAGGCGTTGTCGTATTCGTCTTCGGTGGGGAGGCCCTGCCCGACGTAGACGATCAGGAAGGCAACGTCCATGTCACCCTGCACCATCTTTGGTAAATTCACCTGCGTGTTGAGCCGCTTGAGGTAGTTACAGTCGGCCGTGAAGTTCGAGGGGTCGATGTCGTTGTGAGTATCGAGCTTAAGAACGCGGTCGTGAATTCCTTTTGCCTTGGTAATGAGAGCAGCTTCGCCCGATTGAGCGGGAGTGGTTGCGGCTGTCAACTGGATCAGCAGACTGGCAGTCATCAATTTGCGGTGGATCAATTTCATTGGGTTAAGCCTTGGGATACATGATACATCGTGTACCGATGAGCTCGATCGATTTCATCAGTTGATCGTGTGAGAAGCCGCCAACATCCATCTGGAAGGATAGGCGGGAGATTCCTCCCAGAGATTCGCTGTGGCGGTGGATCTTGTCGACGACTTCGTTTGGTTCGCCGATGAAGTAGGCCCCTAGCGGGCCGATTTGAGCTTCAAACTGTTGGCGTGTGGGTGGCTGCCAGCCTCGCTCTTCTCCGATTCTCCCCATCATTTCGATGTAGCCGGGGAGGAATTCGTCTGCGGCTTGTTTTGACGATTGCGCAACGTAGCCGAAGCAGTGGAGGCCAACCTTTAGTTGGTCTGGGGGGTGTCCGGCAAGGCGGCCCGCTTCTCTGTAGATGTCGACGAGTGGCCGGAAGCGATGGGTTTCGCCTCCGATGATGGCGATCATCAGCGGCAGCCCGAGGGCCCCGGCCCTGGCGAATGATTTTGGGGTGCCGCCGACGCCGAGCCAGATCGGGAGCTTCTCTTGCATCGGCCGGGGGAAGACTCCCTGCCCTGTGAGCGGCGCTCGGCGCTGGCCAGACCAATGGACGTGCGTGTTATCGCGGATCGTGAGGAGCAGGTCGAGGTTTTCGGTGAAGAGGAGATCGTAGTCATTCAGGTCAAGACCGAAGAGCGGGAAGGCTTCGATGAAGGAGCCTCGGCCGACCACCATCTCGGCGCGGCCACCGGAGATCAAGTCGAGCGTGGCGAAGCTCTGGAAGGCGCGCACAGGATCGATTGCACTCAGCACCGTTACGGCGCTGGTAAGGCGGATTCGCCGGGTGCGGGCAGCGGCAGCGGCGAGCACCATGTTGGGGGCAGAGTCGAGGAATTCCTGACGGTGGTGCTCGCCTATGCCGAAGACATCGAGACCGACCTGATCGGCATGTTCGACGCGCAGGAGGAACTCGCGCATACGCAGAGAGGCCTCGGCAGGGCTTGTTGTCCTGGTGGCAATGAAACTATCGATACCGATTTCCATGGATCTTCAAAGTATTGCCTGATTCTTGCAAGCGCGGGTTGATCGATTTGGTTCGTGTCTCGCGCTTTGCTTGTTGATGATGCTTCTCAAGTTGATTTTCTGGCTGGCAATGGCGTTGGATGCGGCGGTGTTGCTGCTGTTTTTCGTGCTGGGTCTGGCGGCGGCGGGGCCGTCACATACCAGCCCGGTTTCCGGTTTTCTATTGATGTTGCTTGCTCCAGGACTAGTACTTGCGGGGATTGGCTTTCTTTTTCTTAGGACTCAATCCACGGCATTGAAACTGGTTTCATTGACGTTGGTGCTGAGCCCTGTCCTGTTTGTGTTGTCCGGGATTGGAATACAGAAGTTGCTGCATCCTGAGGAGGCGCAGCGGCAGATGGCCTTCCAGCCTGTGTCACTCAAGGATGTGCAGGATGCGGTGCTGCGGAATGACGTGGAGGGCGTAAAGAAGGCAGCGGCGGCGGCGAATATTCGCCAGCATATGGGCGGAGCGGGGGTGATACATATGTCGCTCTTGCGGCTTCAGAAATCACCGGAACAGTTGCCGGTCTTGAAGGCGCTTCTTGATGCCGGGGCAAATCCCAATCGGGGGGATGCCGATGCTCCGTTAAAGCTTGCCATTCAGTGCAGCCCCAAGGCGGGCATCGAGCCGGTGCGTTTATTGCTCGATGCCGGGGCGGACCCGAATGCGCTGGACAAGCTGGGGGTACCAGTTTATGCAGCGGCCCTGGACAAGAAGGAAGTTCTGCAACTGCTGATGGATCGCGGGGCGAAAGTGAATCCAAAGCGCTAGAGGATAAGATTAAAGGAATTATGGTTCGTCGATCTTTTCTCGTTTCTGCCGCTATGGCTTCTCAATCGTGGGCTCAGGCCAGTGACAAGTTGCGGGTAGCAATTGTTGGCGTTGGATCTCGCGGAACCGCGCACATCAAAGAGATGCTGCCGGTAGCAAATCTTGAGATTGCTGCGCTGGTGGAAGTGGATGGAGCTCGGGCTGAGGCGGCATCACAGGCGATTTTTGCCAAGACTGGTAAGCGGCCTCTGATTCATACCGATATGCGGCGGGCGTTTGAGGACAAGAATATCGATGCGGTGACCATTGCCACCACGAATCACTGGCACTCGCTGACGGCAATCTGGGCGATGCAGGCAGGCAAGGATGTCTATGTCGAGAAGCCGGTTTCGCACAACATTTTTGAGGGCATCCAGTTGGTGAAGACGGCGCGAAAGTATAAGCGGATTGCGGCTGGCGGGACACAGCGGCGGTGGTGGGGGCCCTTTCGTAAAGCTGTAGAGCTTCTCCATGCCGGTGTGATTGGCGAGATCTATCAGGGTAATTTTTTCTTTCCGGGGAATCGTGATTCGCTGGGTTTCAAGCCAGTGACGCCGCCGCCGGCGAATCTGAATTGGGATCTTTGGGTGGGGCCTGCACCGATGCAGGATTATCATGCGAATCTGGTGCCCTATAACTGGCACTGGTTCTGGGATTTTGGCAATGGGGAGTTGGGCAACAACGGGATCCATATGCTGGATGTGTTGCGGTGGGGCATGCAGAAGACGTTGCCTGTTGCGGTGCGATCGACAGGCGGGCGCTTTGGATACAAGGATCAAGGCCAGACCCCGAATACGCAGAATGTGACCTGGACGTATGCGGATGGGTCATCTATTGTGGGGCAGTTGCGTGGGCTTTACACGCCAGAGCCGATGTCGTGGGATTTCTTCGGATCCAAGGGCAGCATGCACCTGATGGCAAATGGAGACTTCAGAATTACGCTGGGACGGAACAAGCAGCCAGAGCCGGTTGTTAGCTATCCAGCGAATCTCGATCACTTCGCAAACTTCGCCGATGCGGTGAGGGCACGGGACCCTAAGTTGCTTCATGCCGAAATTGAGGAGACGGCGCTTTCGACTGCGCTTTGTCACTTGGGGAATATTTCGCACCGCTTGGGCCGGGAGTTGAAGTTTGATCCAACGACGATGCGGTTCCCGAACGATGCTGAGGCGAATGCGATGTTGTCTCGGAATTATCGCGCGCCCTACGTGGTGCCTAACGAAGTTTAGGCGTGGTTGTGGTGTACCCACTACCGGAAGCAATATTCAATTGTCAGAGAGCTGAGGCCTGTTGAGGCCGGGTTATTGGTTGATTATTATGCAGCTAGCCTGGCTTCGCGATGTTTATCCATGATTTCGCGGGCCTCTGGCATGAGAGCCATGAGGCGAAGTGCCCAAGCTCCGGTGCTGGTATTCAAAAGGTTTGCTTTGCGGACATCAAAGATCGGGAAGGTGGCCGGGATGTCGACGACCTTGTCGAGCAAGTAGACTTCGGTGTGGATGTCCATCGTCACGATTCGGTCTCGCTGGAGTTTTGAGAGCTCTTGGAGGGCTTTGTCGGCACGGCGCTCCTGGGCGGCACCGAGTTTGAGAATGCGTTCCATATGGGAGAAGAGCTTTTCGTCATTGGGTTCGTTTAGCCAGCGGTTTTGCGTGTCGATTTCCATCTGGCGGGCACGGTCGACTTGGTATAAGGCGAAGACGTAGCGCTCAAAGGTTTGGAGCTCGAGTTCGCCTTCGGGGAGGCATTGCTTGAGGAGTTTTGCCTTGAGGGCATCGAATTGGCTTCGTTCGTGCGGATTGTTTTCGAAGATGGTTGTTGGGTTGGCGGTGAGGCCGTGACGGGTGCTGTTGGCTGCGGAGTTGGCGCGGCCTGCGGCAGTTTTGGGGCCGGTAGACTTCTTTGCGTTTTGCCTGTTGGCATCTATTTGAGCCTGAGTTGACATGGTTGTTGCTTTCCATTTTTCCGATTGATTTCGAGAGAGAAGCAGGGGCTCTCTCCGATTTAGAAGCTAACAGGCGGTATGGAGCAAATCGAAGTAATTTTTGAGGAAGTTGTTGATGGGAATGGAAATATAGGCTCAAAATTTCTGCTAACGCCTTCCGGTATACTTTGGCGATGCTGTCAAAATTCCTGAGGCGCTCCCACATGTATGCAGCGCTGTTTCTGGCACCCTGGCTGCTTATGTATGCCGTGAGCACCATTGCGATGAATCACCGTGATTTATTTGTGAAGCGCAATGCAGCTGCGCCGAAGCCGCTGGGGAAAGAACGTGAAGTCAGCTATCAGGGGAGCTTCCCGGAGAAGGCGGATGCGCGCATGGTGGCGCGGCAGATTCTTGCGAGTCTCGATCTTGAAGGTGCTTTTAGTGTGCGGCGGGACGGGGCAGCGGTGGTGATCAGCCGCAACGATATGCTGTCGCCGCGGCGGATCACTTATACGCCAGCCGATCACAAGTTGGTTGTAGAACGAATGCCGAACCCGCCGCACAATTTTCTTGAGAGATTTCATCGCCGCCGAGGTTACGACACCGGCTATGTTGTCGATACGGTATGGGCTGTGACGGTAGATCTGTTTATCGGTGCGATGATCCTGTGGGGGCTATCGGGGCTGTGGATGTGGTGGGAGATGAAGGTTACGCGGCGCTACGGTGCGGGTGCACTGGCGGTGGGCGCGATTTTGTTTGCCGCTTTTGTGGTGATGATATGAAGCTGTCCGATTTGAACCGGCGAGCGCATCTTTATCTTGGGCTGGCGTTGCTGCCCTGGCTTTTCATGTATGGAATGTCTTCGTTTGCGATTGCCCACAATGCATTTTTCGAAGCCCTGGATAAAGCGAAGAACCAGGCCATGTGGACGCTGCGGGAGGAGAGGACATACGAGGTGGTGGTGCCGGAGGACCCGGAACAGCTTCGGGAGTTTGGACGTGCGGCGTTGAAGCTGGTTGGGATTGAGGGAACGAATTTTGGGGCGTATCGACAGGGGCCGGACCAGGTGAACATCTACTCGTACACCTTTCTGCACAGCACTCAATTGAAGTATTTCGCGCGTGAGAAAAAATTGAGGGTGGAAGATCGCAGATTTCGTTGGGACCAATTTTTGACTGGCATGCACGCGAGAGGTGGTTTTGAGCAGGACGGTTGGTTGCCTACTGCCTGGGCCGTGGTGGTAGATCTATTCTGTGTAGTGATTTTGTTCTGGATTGGATCTGGGATTTATATGTGGTGGAGCATTCGGCAGCACCGGGAATGGGGATGGGTGGCTATCGCCGGCGGGCTGGTGTCGTTTGGCTTGTTTGTGGTGTTGCTTTAGTGGACAAATGCATTTTGACGTTATGAGTTTCTTTCGTGTTTTCGCTATTGCGGCGTTGATGGCGGTTTCGGTTTATGGGCAGCGCCATCGGGTGATTGTGTCTTCCGATATTGGTGGCACGGATCCAGACGATTTTCAGTCGATGGTGCACCTATTGATGTATGCGGACGTTTTGGATATAGAGGGTATTGTGTCTTCGCCATTTGGGCCGGGGCGGCTTGAGCACATTCATCAAGTGATTGACCGGTACGCACTCGATTATCCGACGCTGCGGAAGGTATCGGCGAAGTATCCGACGCCTGCGCAATTGAAGGCGATTTCAAAGCAGGGAGCGCTGGAGGCTCCCGGGCGCAGGGGGTTTGGATCGCCCACTGCCGGTTCTGACTGGATTGTTCGGTGTGCGCGACGACGGGACGCACGTCCGCTATATGTTTTGGTTTGGGGTGGGATTGAGGATCTAGCGCAGGCGTTGCATGATGCTCCGGATATCCTGCCGAAGTTGCGCGTTTACTTTATTGGGGGGCCCAACAAGATGTGGAGCGTGGATGCCTATCACTATGTGGAGCGCGAGCATCCGAAGCTGTGGATGATTGAATCGAATGCGACTTATCGCGGCTGGTTTACGGGTGGGAATCAGACGGGGGAGTGGGGGAACCGGGAGTTTGTGAGACAGAGGATTGCGCCGTTTGGAGCGCTGGGTAAGTTCTTTGAGACGCAACTGAAGGGGACGATCAAGATGGGGGATAGCCCGTCGGTTAGTTATCTGTTGCATGGGGACCCGAGTAATCCCTCGAAGCCCGGCTGGGGTGGGCAGTACCAGAGGATCTGGGATGGGCGAGATTCGGTATTTAAACGCTTGACGACGGAGGAGGACCGGGTAGAGGTTTTTGGGGTGGTTGAGTTTGCGCTGGACTTGCCGGCTGGGTTCGGGGCCGGGGATTCGTTGAAGGTGATGTTTGACCGGCGGGTGCCGGCGATTGTATCGGTGGATGGTGGGGTGTTGCGGTTTCGATTTTCACCCAGGGATGCGAAGGTATGGAGTTACTCGATTGAAAGTAGCTTTGCGGGGATCGATGGATGGAGTGGGAAATTTACGGCGGAAGCACCACCGCTTCCGCGGAGCGGGGTTGCTTCGGTGAAGCATCCGAATTGGTGGATTGACGATGTGGACGCGTCGACGGCGGAGGGAGTGCATCCGGGGGCGAAGACGGTAAACCGATGGCGGGTGGAGTTTCTGGGGGACTTTGCCGCGAGGATGCGGCGGTGTGGGCTTAGTCCCAATCCATCCGTGCGATGAGGTACACGGCTGCGAGAATTATCGATGCGTTAAGGATTACGGCAAGGAGGGAGAGCCAGGTATGGCGCTCGCTGCGATAGAGAGAGGCGATGGCGGCGACTTCGCCAAACACTGCGATGCCGCCGCAGAGGATTGTCGCCTTGAAGAGACTGCCGAGGCGGGTAGCGAAATCGGAGGTGGGGCTGGTGCGGAGGACTATGGTTGCAATGAGGAGAGCGGCCAGGGGGAGGGCTGTGGCGACCAGGTTCCAGTGGGGGTTTGATGGTGGGAGGTGCGGAGGCATTAAAAGTTAGGGCTTCTATTCAAGAAGCGCGGAATAGCCTGGGTTTCGATCAAGCTTGGTTGCGGAGCAGATCCGCCAAGCCGTCAGCATCCGTTCCACAGCCTGGGGATTGGTGGACATATAGCTCAGTGTGCGACTTCGATTCATAGCATTCCCGTGTATGTTGTGGGGCGAATGATACAGGCCATTGTTTACAAATCATGGATAGCACCCAAGATCGTCTGTAATTTCTCAATATGGTCACGTAGCCTGCAGGCCTCGCAGGTGAGTGCAGGAGAAGACAAAGAGCGGGCCAAGCGAAACTGGAGCAGATGATAGTTTTGGGGTGCAATGGTAAGTTTTGCAGAGTTCTTCGAGAATGCCGCCACGAAGCGGGAGTTCGTAAACGTCTTATTTAAAGAACGCGTCTTCGATTTAATTGGCACGCTACAGAAGCTGTCTATTCCTCTGGAAGAGGCAGGGGTGCCGCACGAGTTGGTTGGCGAGCTTTCCGTTTTCCTTCATGTAGAAAACGCTGATTCCACGCAGGTAGACTGTGGCTGACTATAGCCAGCAAAAAAAATCTATGCTCATGACGGTGTTGAGGCTGGAGTGAAAAGCATACGGGGCATTGGGGTTGCCAGTGGGAAAGCAGCACAAGCTCCGTACCATCTTCGTCGAAGGGGAAACAAGGCTTTTTGTCCAAAGCAATTCATTCCTACGTGCGTCGCCTCCGGCCGTATTGTTTATGACAATGCTCGTGAATTGGAAGCGAACCCGGGGCGTCGTTTCAGCAGGAAAGCCAGGTATCCGCCGAGGAAAACATCGATTGATCCACAGAAACCGGGCCACCAGATGGGCATACCGGGATTCTCAATGAAGATGTGATGAACAGCGTCGAAGGCTCCATGGCCCACGAGAGCAACCACAATCAGCCAAAGACTTTTGCGGAAACCTGCCGCCGCAAGTACGAAAAAGGCGCACCCGATCAAAGCCTCAAGAGTGATCGCCAACATGGACTTGCCCATGACCGCAAACAAGCTGTAGTAGGTTGCAACTACACAAGCGACGGTTGGATAAAAGACGCGCTCACGATCAAATCCGGAGAACTTGGCAAAGGCGCACACTATGGCGCCAAGGGCAAACCCAATCAGGTATTCCATGACTTCCTCTCTATTTGCTTGGAACAACTGTCGGTTATCTTACAGCCATCTGTACCCCCTCGCAAGATATGCCTCATAGTCGTATCCGCACAGGGCAAAAAGCACGCGCTCTTCTAGCCGAAGCGAAACAGAACGAACGTAGGGAGCAACAGCAGCGCCCGCTCATTCGACAAGTACTACGCCCAGCTGAGCACAATCAGCAAGAACACCGGCCAACCACAGTTGCCGGTCTCGCCGCGCTTCCGCCAGAAATGCATTGGCTACTTTAAGGGCTTTGGTGGGGGATCGAAGGCCAAGCGCAGGGTGAACTCGCGCCGCAGGAGAGCCAGGCTGAAAAGGCACTGAGCGGCCCCGGCTGAGACGGCCAGATACCAAAGTTGGGTAAGCGCAAAGCCTGAGCGATGCGAGAGCCAGAGTGCTGGGAAGACGAAGATCAGCAGCCGTAAGATCGAGCTGAGGAGAGCGGGCCAGGCGTTGCCCATTGCCTGGAACATCGCTGAGCTAGTGAACGTAAGGCCGAAGGCGAGGAAGCCCCAGGAGAGAATGCGCAGATAGTCTGTGGCGTAGGTGACGACTGGCGGGTCTGAGGTGAATATTCTCACCAGAGATTCTGGTGAGAGGTGGCAGAGGATGGTCATCACCGACATGAGGCTGACGGCCATGATTGCCGCAGATCGGAAGGTTTGACGGACACGATCGGCTTTCATGGCACCGAAGTTTTGAGCGGCCAGGGGAGAAGCAGCGAAGCTGACGGCCATGACCGGCAGGAAGAGGGATTGCATCAGACGGACACCTACACCGAAGCCGGCTTGAGCGTCGGCCCCCTGATCACGGATGATGCTGTAGACGAAGGCCGAGTAGACGGCCATGATCAGGAATTCGCCACCTGAGGGAAGACCAATACCGATGAGTCGCTTCCAGATTGCAATGCGGGGCGTGAAAGCGGCTTTGCTGAAGCGGACGAAGCTGGCGTGCCTTATGAAGTAGACCGAGAGAGCAGCGACGCCTGCGATGAGAGCGATGAGGGTGGCGAGGCCAGCGCCTTCTGTGCCCATCGGGATGCCTGTACCCCAGCCTACGATCAGGACTGGCGCGAGGATGGCGTTGATTGCAACAGTAAGCACCTGGACGACCATGGTGGGCTTGACGACACCGGTGGCGCGCAGGGCGGAGCTCATCGAAACTAGCGCGAACTGTATGGCAAATGCAGGGACCAGGTATTTCAAATAGCCTTTTGCGGCGACGAGAGTTGCGGCATCGGCGCTGAGCCAGCGACAATACGAGTCCTGGAAAATCAAGCCAAAGGCGAGGAAGGTAAATCCAAGCACAACCGAGAGCAAACAGGATTGGTCAAAGACGGACTGGGCATCGGATGGGTCCCGCCGGCCTGCGGCCTGGGCGATCAGACTTGTAGTGCCAACGCCAAGCATCTGGGTGAGCGCGAGGATGACCATCATGAGATTGCCGGCCAGACCGACGCCGGCGATGGCAGCGCCGCCGAGAGATGAGACGAAGTAAAGGTCTACAAGGAAGTAAAGAGTCTGGACGACCATGCTTACCGCGATGAAGGAGGCTAGCTCGATCAAGTGGCGGGGGATGGAGCCCTGAGTGAGATCTTTCACCGCCTGAGTTTAACGCAGGCTGATGGTGCGATAAACTGCCTGCTCAAAGTCGTTGAGGAGCCCCGTGGCTTCCTTGTCGACGAAGGGCAGGAACTGCATGAGGAGTACGGCACAAAGGTCGCGCGCAGGGTCAATCCAGAAAAATGTGTTGTAGAGGCCGGCCCAGGCGAGGCTGGCGGCCGAGCGGCCACCGTCGTAAGCCTCCGGGTTGATGCGGAAGCCAAATCCCCATTTGGCGTCGTGACCAGGTTGGAGGTCGACATCGCTTGACCGATTTGGCCGGAATGATTTCATTGGGACGGCAGTGAGAGTGCCAATCTGGTTGACCTTCATCTGCTCGACGGTTGCAGGCTGGAGGATAGGTTTGCCCTTAAGGCTGAGGCCCTGATTGAGGATCATCTGCATAAAGCGCACATAGTCGCCTGCTGTGGAGAATAGACCTCCGCCACCGTTGAAAAAGATGGGCGGATCCGGTAGCTTGCGTTGCTCCTGCTGCAAGTCGCCGTAGCTGTTGCGCCGGTGGTTGGTAACGAGGCGATCGAATTTGAAGGCGGGCAGGATGAAGCTGGTGTCCTCCATGGCGAGAGGACCAAAGATATTTTGCTGGAAGTAGTCTTCGAGGGACATTCCACTCAGGCGCTGCACGAGACGACCGGCCCAATCGATACCTTGCCCGTATTGCCAGCGCTCGCCGGGTTCGAAGATGAGCGGGCTGGGCACATTGCTGGAATCCGGAACTGCAGATGTATATCGAAACATGGCTTCGTCCCATGTGTCGTAACAGAAGCCTGAGGTATGGGTGAGCAAGTGGCGCAGAGTGACCTCAGTAGCCGCCGGGCGAAGAGACGGCTGACCGCTCGAATCGAAGCCCTGGAGGATCTGGATCTTTTTAAGTGCAGGAAGGTAGTGGGAAACGGCTTCGTCGAGATTGACCCTACCCTGTTCCACGAGTTGGAGGGCAGCCACGGTGGTAATGGGCTTGGTCATCGACATGATTTGAAAGATGCTGTCAGAACTGACAGGCGAACCGGAGGAATCCCGCCGTCCGAAGGCACCACGGTAGAGCGTCTGCTGGTGGCTGGCCAGCATTGCAACAACTGCGGGGATTTTTCGCCGGGCAATGCCTGAGCGAAGTACCTCATCGAGAATCATGCAAGTACCGATGCTACTACGGCGAGAAAGCTTGGGGTGTCAGGAGTTGTGATGAAGAACGCGGTTGAGATAACGAGCGCAGAGGAGGAGAAGGAGTGCGCCGGTGGCTGCAATTGCGGCGTGACTTCCCCAAAATATTGCCGGGCCCATGCTTTGATAAGAGGCCGCCAGACGGCCAACGATGTTACTTGCTCCAAAGAGGCACATGAAAGCAAGGCCCATCATGGTGGAGTTGATGCTGGCTGGAGCGGTACGAGAGATGAGAGCGAGAAAGGTGGGCCAAGCAAACATGAAGGAGACGCCGAGAGTGGCGGAGTAGGCGAGGGGCCAAAGCGCTGAAACACGTTCGGCACCGGAGGTGATAGAAGCGAAGACCAGAAGCAGGTTGGCGAGAACAGAGAGAAGGATGCCGATTCCGATCTTGGAGATGTCGCCGGGTTCATTGCCTCGGGAAGCTTGCCATTTCCAGAGGCCAAAGAGCAGGGGAGTGCAAAGAATGCAACTGATGGAATCTACACTGCTGAACCAGGCGATCGGGATCTGAAAGGTGCCCACTTGTGTCCACACGTGGCTCTGTACCCATAGTGGGAAGACATTATAGATTTGGACATAGGCAATCATCATAAAGAGAATAAGAACCATGACAGCAATCAGGGCGGCAGTAGTTTGCCGGTCTTGCTGAGTGAAGGGTGTGGCCCCGGTTGTGACTTTAGCCACACGTTGGGGAAGATGTCGATAACCGTAGAGGTAGGTCGCCAGCCCGGCGAGCATGAAGATGCCGGCGATGCCGAAGCCGTAGTGCCAGCCGTAACGATCGGCGAGATAGCCGCAAAGGATTGGGCCGAAGACGGAGCCGGTGTTGATGCCTGTGCTGAAGAGGGTGAAGCCGTGGGAGCGGAGGGTTTCGTCGTCAGGCGGATAGAGGGCACCTACCTGAGCGGAGATGTTGCCCTTCAAGAAGCCGGATCCGATGACGAGGAGGAGAAGTGCGGCGAGGAAGGACTGCTCGAAGGCCATGGCCAGATGGCCAGCGGTCATGGCCAAAGCGCCCACCACAACGGCAGTGCGCTGGCCAAGCCAGCGGTCTGCAACGAGGCCGCCAAGGACGGGAGTGAAATAGACGAAGCCCGCATAGAGGCCAAAGATCTGGGAAGCGAGGGCCTGTGTCGACAGGGGGCCGAAGATCGATTCGATTGCCGAGCGGAGAGATTGAAAACCCGCAATGTTTTCGACGTGTCCGGGGAGGAGGAGGTGGTTGACCATGTAGAGCATGAGCAGGGCGGTCATGCCGTAGTATGAAAAGCGTTCCCATAGCTCCGTGATCGCGAGGAAGAAGAGGCCTTTGGGGTGGCGCAGGAGGGTGGATGTCACGGGTTGCACCAGAGTATCGCGGAATGCAAATCAATTGATCGTTGTGGTTAAGAAATCTCGCTTTGTAGGATAGGGACTATGTTTAAAAGAATTGCGGTTTTACTGCTGGCTCTAATTGTGGTTGGTGCCGGGGTGGTGGCTTATCCCAGGCTGAAGCAGTTGCGTGTGGTGACGCCGGAGTATCAAGCGCCGGGCCAGTTGGTGAAGCTGGAGCAGGGTTGGAATGATGCGCAGCGGATGCAGTATCATCATACGGCCCAGGGGACAAGGCTGGTACGTTATGACTGGTTTCTTGCACTGGAGCAGCCCTGCTTTTTGGGTTGTGAGCCGTTTGCAAGGCAGGAGTATCTGGGGCGCTTTGGATTTCTGGCCGGGGATCGAGATTCCAAGCTGAATCCCGATGGGTTGCCCGTTGGACTGGCCAGGCAAACAGACTTCGCAGACCCGGTGAGCGGAAAGACGTACCCAGTACTGGGGCTGACATGCGCGGCTTGCCATACAGGGGAGTTGCACTACAAGAACTACGCTGTGCGGATTGAAGGCGGAGTGGCGATGATACAGCCCACCGAGTTTCAGAAGGCGCTGGGGATCGCGCTGGTGATGACCGATATGCTGCCGTGGCGGTATAGCAAGTTTGCCGAGAAGGTGCTGGGGCCGCAGGCGACTGAAGCTGACCGAGCGACGCTGAAGGCAGAATTTGGCGCGTTTATCGCCAAGGCGAAAGAAGAACTGGCACTGGTGCAGAGCAGGAATCTGTATCCGAATGACGCTGGTTTTGGGCGGACCGATGCTCTGACACGAATCGGGAATCAGGTGTTTGGAGCAGATATGCAGAAGCCGGAAAACTACGTGCAGGCCAATGCGCCGGTGAGGTTTCCTCAGGTGTGGGATGCGTCGTGGTTTACGTGGGTACAGTACAATTCGTCGATTGCAGATCCGCTGGTGCGTAATATCGGAGAGGCGCTGGGCGTGAGAGCGATGGCGAAGTTGTACGGGCCAGATGCCACAGAGTTTAAGAGCAGTGTGAGCATGAATGGCTTGAAGACGCTGGAGGATTTGCTCTCCGGGCCAGAGCCTTACGCGGGGTTGCAATCGCCCAAGTGGCCTTCGGTCTTCCCTGCCCTGGACAGGGCAAAGGTGGCTGCAGGTGCTGCTCTGTACGAGAAACATTGCGAAGGTTGCCATATGCCGTCGATTGAGAAACTGAAGGCGGACCTAGGATCGGCAGCACCGAAATTTTGGGTGACAAATTCCAGCGGCAAGCGATTTCTCGATTTGCTGGATGTGCAGGTGGTGGATGTGGGAACGGATGGCCGTGCGGCATTGGATTTTATCGCGCGATCGGCCGATAGCGGGGATCTTGGGAAGGGTCGCATTTCCGCCGGAGTTGGACTGGAAGTGGTGACCAAGGGGATTCGGGACCAGTTTTTTGTGAAGGCTGGATACACGGCAGAGCAGAAGGCGGAGTGGCTGGGGTATCGGGAAGAGAATGCAGCAGCGGTGCGATCCAAGCCGATTTATAAAGCTCGACCGCTCAATGGAGTGTGGGCGATTGCGCCTTACTTGCACAATGGGTCGGTGCCTAGTCTGTATGAGTTGCTGGCATCGAAAGAGCAGCGCGGGAAGCCGGAGTTCTGGCTGGGCAGCAAGCAGTTCGACCCGGTAAAGGTGGGTTATGAGCAGAAGCAACTTGAAGGCGGTACGCGGTTTGATTATTCATTGCCAGGGAACAGCAATGCGGGGCATTGGTTTCAGGACGGACCTCGTGGGCGAGGAGTGGTTGGACCTGCGCTGAGTGACGCCCAGAGATGGGCTTTAGTTGAATATTTGAAATCACTTTAAGGACTTTAGACCCGGATGACCTTGAAGAACTTTAATTGAATCTTAAGGACAGGAGTAGGACTGTACGGGTAATATTCGTACAGCGCGTTAATCGCTGCTGAATGAATTAGGAGAAAAAATACCAATGAAAAAGTTCGCATCTTTGCTGCTCACCCTGTCCCTCGTGATGGGCGTTGCCACCGTGTCCTTCGCTCAGGATGCCCCCAAGAAGGAAGAGGAAGGCAAGAAGAAGAAGAAGAAGAAAACGGCGGAAGAAAAGAAGCCTGCATAAGGTACTTCTCCTTTAGTCTTTCGACTTTATAAAAGTAAATGCCGCGCTTGGGCTGATGCCCTCGCGCGGCATTTGCTTTTATAGGAGGCTGTCGCGGCGCTGCTTCTCGAGTAGCTTGACGATCTGGCCGACATTTTGGGCTTTGTCACGGTCGAGAACGAGAAGCGCGTCGGGGGTATCGACGACGACGAGGTTCTTTACACCGAGCATAGCTACGAGTTTGCCGGGGGCATCGACGTAGTTGCCAGTGCTGTCGTTGAAGATGGCTTCGCCGCGTGAGGCATTGCCCTCTGAGTCGTGCTTCTGGAGGTCATAGACGGCGTTCCAGGAGCCGACGTCATTCCAGCCGAAGTCCGGGGCTGGGACGCTGAGGATGCCTTTTTCTTTTTCAAGGACAGCGTAATCGATCGAGATGTCTTCGCAGAGTGGGAAGACGCGGGAGAGTTCGGGGAAGAAATCGGGGCTGAGGAAGGGAGGGAGCCCGCGGATGAGCTTGGAGGTCTTGGGCAGGTGATTGTCTAGCGCTTCGAGGAGGCGCGAGGCCTGCCAGAAGAACATACCTGCGTTCCAGTAGTAGTTGCCGGACTTGAGGAATTTCTTAGCATTGGCGAGGTCTGGCTTTTCACAGAAGCGGGTGATCGGGACTGTTTCGAGGCTGCCGAAGGCGGTCTTCTTGGGGAACTCGATGTAGCCATAGCCGGTTTCCGGATAGCGGGGCTTGATGCCGAGGACGACCATTTCACCCTGGGAGGCAGCGCGGAAGGCGGGGCGGACAGCGCGCAGGTAGATGGCGGGACGAGAAATGATGTGGTCGGCCGGAAAGATACCGAGGACGGCCCCGGGATCGAGCGAATGCAGCATGTGGCAGGCAAGGCCGATGGCTGGCGCAGTGTTGCGCTGTGCGGGCTCGGCGAGGATCTGGCGCTTGGGGACTTCGGGGAGTTGCCTTGAGATTTCGTCTTTGAGAAATTCGTTAGTGAGGATCCAGATGCGCTCTGGTGGGAGCAGAGGCCGGAGACGGTCGACCGTTTGCTGAATCAGGCTGCGCTCGCCAAAGAAATTGAGGACCTGCTTGGCTTTGGCTTTGCGGCTACGAGGCCAAAATCGGGTGCCACGACCGCCGGCAAGGATGAGGCCGTAGTAGTTGGTGCGCGAGGTGGTGTTTACCATGTGGTTTGTTACTGGAGAGGATAGCCACGGACGAGTTGGAAGGTGCGCTTCCAGCGGGTCTTGGAGAAGAAGTTGAGTGCGAGGTCCTGAAGGTGCTCCGGGTTGATGGGACTGCCGGCGAGGCGGTCTGTCGAGGACTCGTAGGACCAATAGATAATTAGAGGCTTGCCGATTACGTTTTCGCGGGGAACGAAGCCCCAGTAACGGCTGTCGAGAGAGGAATCGCGGTTGTCGCCCATGGCGAAGATGCAATTATCGGGAACGATCACTTCGCCGTTCTTGACATGCTTGTTGAGCATTTCTTCTGCGCCCGGGTAGACGCGCATGTTGGGTTCGGAGGGGAAGTTGTCGCGGTAGGAATCGAAGTAGTCGGTCTTGTGGAATTTGTAAGGTTCCTGGACAGGCTTTCCGTTGAGGATCAGTTGCTTGTTTTCGACCTTGATACGATCTCCAGCGACGCCGATGGCGCGTTTGACGAAGGTCTGCTTGATGTCTTCAGGATATCGGAAGACGATGATGTCGCCGCGTTTAACGTCCTGGTAGGGAAGCAGGTATTGGGAAACCGGGCCCTTGGGGGAATAGGCGAGTTTATCGACCAGGAGGTGGTCGCCGATGAGGAGGGTGTCTTCCATCGAACCGGTAGGAATGACAAAGGCCTGGACTAGCGAAGTGGTTGCGAAGAGAAGGAGCAGGACGGTGACCGTCCATTCGGCAATGGTACCGCGCTGAGTTTCAGCCAGGGAAAGCCGGGCCGCGTTCCAACGCTCGAATGCGCTTTTGTTTGATGGGGGCGTAGTGGATGTGCTCAAAGGATCTTGCTCTCTAGTCATTATCGTGGATTGAGGGTGGGTGTTGTCCGGAGTCCAGTTCTGTTGTGCCGGAAAAGCGACGGAGGTGGAAGGCCTCGATGACGCTGAAGTAGATGTTGATCAGACCGAAGCCGCTGATGGCACCCCGAAAATAGGGATTCATCCAGAAGATGCCCCATTCGGGACTGAGGTTGGCGAGCATGTTGGGCTTCCAATAATCGCTCCAGGGGAAAAAGAGCAGGAAGAGCCCGATCTCGAAGCAGAGGACGACGTAGAGGACACCCGAGAGTTTGTGATACCAGCGGTATTCAGTCATTGGGTGGGAGTCCTGCGAGCATCGATGACAGCACGTACGGGCGCGAATTCGCTGCGGTGCTGTGGCGTAGCCCCATATCTTTGTAACGCTGCCAGATGGTCTCGTGTTCCATAGCCTTTGTTGCTAGTGAGATTGTATACGGGGTAGCGGGCGTGGAATTGATTGAGGAGCCGGTCGCGATCGACTTTGGCGAGAATGGAAGCAGCGGCGATCGAGCGGGATATGGCGTCACCGTGGATGATAGCTTGCTGTTCGATAGGGGAGTTGATGCCGATGGCGTCGATGAGGAGATAGTCGGGTTGGGGGTCGAGAGCCTGAACGGCGCGAAGCATGGCGAGGCGGCTGGCTTCGAGGATGTTGATCTTGCGGATCTCTTCGACGCTGGCATAGCCGACAGCCCAAGCGAGTGCTTCGCCTTTAATTTGATCGGCGAGGCGGGAGCGTTCGGCTGGGGGTACGATTTTGGAATCGCGGAGACCTTTGATTCTGCAGGGGTGAGGAAGGATGACAGCGGCTGCGGTAACCGGCCCAAACAGACAGCCCCGGCCGGCTTCATCGATGCCGGCCGGAGCTGAATATCCGAGAGCCCGCAAGCGGGCTTCAGTTTTGAGTGAGCAGACCAATGGCGCTGCCTTTGGCGAACTAGGTGCGCTCTTTAAGACGCGCAGCCTTGCCCTTGAGACCACGGAGGTAGTAGAGCTTGGCGCGGCGGACGCGGCCCGTGCGGACGATGTCGATATGGTCGACGACGGGGGCGTTGATGGGGAAGATGCGCTCAATGCCGGTACCGAAGCTCATTTTGCGAACGGTGATGTTTTCGCCCATGCCGGTGTTCTTCTTGGCGATGAGAACGCCTTCGAATGCCTGGGTACGTTCTTTTTCGCCTTCGCGGATGCGGACGTGAACCTTGATGGTGTCACCGATGCGGAAAGCGGGGTGATCGGTGCGCTTGTTTGCGTTGTAGACCTTGGCTAGTGCCGGATGAATCATAAGAATTAACCTCTTTCGTGAGTCCCGCCGGTGAGGTCGGGACGGTTTTTTAGGCGTTTGGCGAGAGCTTGAGCAGCGCGCCAGCGCTTGATTTCGGCATGGTTGCCCCCGAGTAACACATCGGGTACCTGCCAGCCGTTGAAGTCCGCCGGTCTTGTGTAATGCGGACAATCCAGCAAGGGGACGCCGTTCTCGTCAGCTTCAGAGAACGACTCAAATTGCGAGGAAGCTGCGTTGCCCAGTACTCCGGGAACGAGCCTCGCGACCGCGTCGACCACGATGGCAGCTGGGAGTTCCCCGCCCGACAACACGTAGTCGCCGATCGAGAATTCGTCATCCACCAGATGGTCGGTTATCCGCTCATCTACGCCTTCGTATCGGCCGCAGAGGAGCAGAACCTGGTCATACTGCAGCATTGCCCGGGCATCAGCTTGTTGAAAGCGTTTGCCTTGGGCGGATAGCAGAATGACGCGGGTATTGCCATTGTTGCCTTCTTCGTTTGGCTCGAAGCGTTGGGGCAGGATCGACCGGATGGCCTGGTAAACAGGTTCAACCTTGAGCACCATGCCTTCGCCGCCCCCAAAGGGACGATCGTCGACTGTGGAGTGACGGTCTGAGGTCCAATCGCGAAGATTGTGAACCCGGATGTCGATCAAGCCTGCTTCCACGGCCTTCGGGACCACGCCGTTTTTGAGCGGGCCTTCGAAGAAGGTAGGAAAAATCGTAAGGATGTGAAAGATCATTGGCTGTTGACTTCGAGGAGGCCCTCGGGGAGGTCAGAGACCAGCCGTTTATTGGGGAGATCCATGGACGGGAAGAAAGCCGGGACATAGGGAACAAGAGCGTTGTTGGTGTCCAGCTGAAGCCAGACCTGAGCGCCTTCTTCGAAGATGTCTTCGACAGTACCGAGCAGGGAGTCCTTTTTGTCAAAAATCTGGCAACCGATGAGGTCACTCAAAAACACTTCGCCCTCTTTGGGCTGACGGCGGGCAGCGAGAGGAATACAAAGGTCAATGCCCCGGAGGGCGTTGGCCTGGTCGATGGAATCGACACCGGCAAACTTGACCACTGCTTTCTCGACATGCATCCAGGCTTCTTCGATTTCGAGGATTTTCGGCGGGGTAGATGCCGAATCAAAAACCGAGACGCTTTGGACTTCGCTCAACCGTTCGATTCCCGTTGTGTGGAGGTCGACAATCAGCTCACCTTTGTTGCCTCTCGGCTTCATGACGGTTGCCAGCGTCAACCAACCTTCGGGAACCATAACTATTCCAGGATCGAAAGCTCGAAGCGACGGTTCTGCTTCATGCCGACCGCGCCCAGAAGGGTACGGATACAACGAGCGGTTCGGCCCTGTTTGCCGATAATTTTGCCAATGTCTTCGGGGGCAACACGGAGTTCGAGAACGGTTACACGTTCGCCCTGGACTTCCTTGACAGTGACGGATGCAGGCGCATCAACGAGCGCCTTGGCGATCTCTTCCACTAAATCTTTCATGGCCGTGAGGCTCCTTCAAGAAATGGACTAAGCAGCAACAGTAGCTTCGACTTGAGCAGGGTTCTTCCTGATCAAACGAGCAACGGTGTCAGAAGGCTGTGCGCCATTCTTCATCCAGTACTGAATACGGTCATGCTTGAGGCTAACGATCTGGGGCTGGGCTACAGGATTGTAGTGACCCACAACTTCAACCGCACGGCCGTCGCGTGCTCTTTCCTTCTCGATAACAACCAGGCGGTAGGTCGGCTTCTTTTTTGAGCCGAAACGCGCTAAACGAATCATCAACATCGAACCTATTCTCCTCTACAAAAAACCTGCGTGAGCGGGGTTATGATTTGGCGCCAGTTAGCGCCGCATCAGATCTTCTATTCCAGGCAAGCCCATTTTGGCGAGGCGCTTAGCCATCGAGCCACCGAACTTACCGCCCCCAAGGCCGCCGAGAGAATCCGTTAAGGTCTTCATCATCTTGCGGGCTTGAGTGTATTGTTTCAGCAAATTGTTAATGTCCTGGGGCTGCGTGCCACTGCCTTTGGCAATGCGGCGGCGGCGGGCTCCATTGATCACCATGTGATTGGCGCGCTCGAAAGGAGTCATCGAATCGATGATCGCGACGATCTTGGTGAGTTCGCTCTCGTCCATCTTGGCTTCCTTCATTTGCTTGGACATTTTGTCCATGCCGGGGATCATGCCCATGAGGGAATCGAGAGGACCGAGTTTACGAAGCTGTTTGAGTTGTTCTTTGAAATCCTCAAGAGTGAAGTCGTTATCGATGAGCTTGCGCTGCATCTTTTCGGCTTCCTTCATGTCGATGGCACCCTCGACCTTTTCGATCAGGCTGAGGACGTCTCCCATGCCGAGAATGCGCTGGGCGACTCGATCGGGATGGAAGGCTTCAAAGGCGTCGGGCTTTTCGCCGACACCGACAAACTTGAGGGGCTGTCCGGTAATCTGACGGACACTGAGGGCTGCACCACCGCGGGCGTCGCCATCCATCTTGGTGAGGATGATGCCGGTGATGCCGAGTTGCTTGTTGAATTCGTCGGCAGAACGGACGGCGTCCTGGCCGGTCATGGCGTCAGCAACGAAGAGGATTTCCTGGGGGTTGAGATATTCTTTGAGCTCTTTGAGCTCCTGCATCAGGGCTTCGTCGATGTGGAGACGACCGGCGGTGTCAACGAGGATGACGTCGCGGCCTTCGCGGATGGCGGCCATGCGGGCGCCTTTGACGAGGTCGATCGGCTTTTGGTCGGGCTCGCCGTCGTGAATCGGGATGCTGAGCTGTTTGGCGAGTACGGCGAGCTGCTGACGGGCGGCAGGACGGTAAACGTCGACCGAGACCAGCTGCGGCTTCTTGCCCTCTTTGGTGAGCAGCTTGGCGAGCTTGGAGGTAGAGGTGGTTTTACCGGAACCCTGGAGGCCGACAATCATGATGACCGTGGGGGGCTCGTTAGCGAAACGGAGCTTGGACTGGTGGGTGCCAAGGAGGCGGATCAGCTCGTCTTTGACGATCTTGACGACCTGCTGCGAAGGAGAAAGAGCCTGGAGAACCTCTTCGCCCTTCGCCTTTTCCCTAACGTTTTCAATGAGTTCCTTGACTACTTTGAAGTGGACGTCGGCTTCGAGCAAAGCGACACGGATCTCCTTCAAGGCCGCATCCATGTTGGCCTCGGTGAGTTTTCCTTCTCCGCGCAGGTTTTTGAAGACGCGCTGGAGCTTGTCGCTTAAGCTATCGAACATCGTAGTTTGGGGTGTTCAGGGTAAATTGGGCGGGACTCGACCAAAACCCTGATTTTAGCAGATCGGTAGGGGATTCGGGTAGAGGGGCGGCGGATTGGGAGGTTCGGGTAAACTTTTCAGGCCGGATGTTCGATTCATGAATCATGGTGAAGCTTCTGCTCTCTGCGATTCTGCTTGTGTGCAGCCCGGCGAGCCCGGTTGCCTGCGCTGCTGGATTCGTTCACTACCCAACTCAGAATTTCGGCGTTGCTCAGGTTCAAGGGCACACCGTTTACGTAAGTCCTGTGGCGAATCCTGTCCTGGTCAAGCGCGCGCTGCTGAAGCTTGACGCAGACCTTGCCAAAATCCACAGGATTCTGCCACCGAGCGCGGCTGCCAAGCTCGCAACGATTCCTTTCTGGATCGAAGAGAACAACCCAAGCGTTGCGTGCATGACCTACCATGCCAGCGAAGGATGGCTGCGCCAGAATGGATTTAACCCCGACAAAGCGCGAGGTATCGAGATCGGGAGCTTGCGCAATTTTCTCGACTGGCAGGTGGATCAGCCCTTTATGGTGCTGCACGAGATGTCGCATGCTTTTCATGACATCGTGCTGGGATTTGCTGATGTCACCGTTCGCTGGGCCTACGATCTCGCGCTCGCGGCCAAGAGTTACGAGGCGGTTGCTCACGTGAATGGAAGCAGGCAGCGAGCCTACGCGTTAACCAATCCAACGGAGTACTTCGCTGAGATCTCTGAAGCTTATTGGGGGCGGAATGATTTCTATCCGTTCAATCGGACGCAGCTGAGAACGTTTGACCCTGCAGGTTTTGCGATGCTTGAGAAGATGTGGCAGGAATGAGGGTGCGCGGGCGAGCTTCGAAACTTCGTCAACCCAGGCAACGTTCGATTCCTTCGCCTAGCGTGCAAGAAGTCTTTGACTACAAGGCAAATGGAATTAATTAGACACTTCAACAATGTCCCGCATTTTCTTCATGCCCCTATCAGGCTGGATTGGCAAGCGAGCTGACTGATTCCGATTCTTCTCTACACTGTGCGACTGCTCGTTACCCTGACCGTTCGATTGGTCGAATTCGGAGGTTGCATTCCGTGCTTCAGCTGCGTGATCGGCTGATCTAGTGAGCCTGCTTCGAGGCACCCAAGAACTCCGCCCACAATTGATCGACCGAAGCAAGCAACATCTGCCGCCAAATGCCGTCTCGGTAGGAATTCGTCCGCATGGCAGCGTTAAGCTTCCGAACAATCTGTTTGTCCTTGTTCCGTTCTAGCCAAAGGAGAAACGAAGCAGTAACCGTATAACCGTGCTGGTATCCTTTTCCGGCTTTGACACCACGGGGGGCGTAGGCGTCGTGAAGAGACGTTTTGTTGGATTGAAGGCCGTATAGATAGGGGATCGATTCGTCGTAGCCCTGGAGTTGTCCATTCGAGTTCAGCCGCAACAGTGGTCTATTTGTGCCCGTGAAGAACGTATAGGTGACATAGTCGGCGATACCCTCGTTGATCCAAGTCGGTCCAAAGTGGTGCCGCTGGGTCAAGAGACAGCCTACGATCCGGAGGCCGTCACAGCGTGCCGGAACCGGATAACTTTGCACCAGATGAACGAGTTCGTGAATCACAACGGCCCGGAAATCCAGCTTGGCGGATCGTTTGGCCTCTGCTGTCGATAGATGAATCTCGTTGCCCTCGGCGCGTCCAGCTATCCCCGCCTCGTCGAACGCGATGCGAATCTCAGCGGGCGGATTCGGTGGATTCGATCCGTAAAGGATCTCGGCAATCTTCGGGTACCACTCCTCGCAAAGGGGCACAAGCTCGCGTGCAAAAACAGTCAACTCTGGATCTGAGGTCTGCACGACGATGCGGGGAGTCGTTCCGGTGGCCAGCATCGGGACAAGAAAGGCCAGAGCCAAGCGCATATGAAGTACAGCATACATGTGTCCTTAAGCCGGTGCCAGATGAGTACAGAGTTGGCTCACCAAACTTGCGCAAAACGGCGAAGTCGTCCTCAGAGGTCTTCCGGTCGCAGGCCCGTCTCTTTGCCGATTTTCGCCAGGGCCGCTGGCCCCACTTCTTCGCTGTCGTGGAAGCAAAAAGTGAAATTCGGCCAGCCGGGCCGTTGAAGCTTCCTGTGTGACCCCACCTGCTTCTTGAGAGTCCAGCCCAGACGCAGCAAGGCGCTGTAGACGCGCTTTGCTTTGGACGCGCTCCAAGCGCTCACGCCGCGAACAGGACCCGGAGTGGCTCTGGAACCTCCTCGCCACTCTCGATCATGTCAGCAAGCACCTGGAGGGCGATTGCCTTCACCTTCCGGATCGCCTCAATCTCTGTGACGCCATAGGCCATCACGCCGGGCAGGTCGGGGACAGAGGCCAGAATCCTGCCATCTTCCTCGCGCTCCGTTTCCACACGAATGGGCTCGATTGACACCATAACAACTCCAGTCTACAGGATAGAACCCGATAAACGGCGCAGTGTAGAGCTATCCGTAAAACAAGAGCGGCAGCGCCAGACCTCCGGGTTTGGCTTGCGTCCAACTGAGCGGGAATCGTGCGCCACTCCATTTGCCAGGTTCGGCGTCGCAATCCGCTCACAAAATCGAAATGGGAGTCTCGGTTCATGACGGGCATGGAATATTGCCTCCACAGGGCTGCGATCCAGATGTCGTTGGCCGGAATGGGCTTACCTGCAGCTTTGAGTTCCAGCCGGATCGCTGCAGAGTGTCGAGCGGTGGAACTGGCGCGGGGGCGGATCTTCGCCGGACCGCCGGGGCACTATCGAAATTGCACCGTAAAGCAAGTCTCGATAGTGCCCTGCGATTAGAAGCCGGCAGATACGGCCAGCGGTCTATTTCAAGGTGCCGAGGAACAGGTAGTCATTCCCGGCTTTGGCAGTGTGGCAACTGATGCATCCGGCCACACGTCCTTCGGCGGGTACCATGCCGTTGGCGGTGCGCTGCATCCAATACCAGTCGTTGTTATCCGGATTGAAACCTTCAGATTTGTACATGAGCGTTACGGCAGCCAGTGTGCGGTCTGGCATGTAGTTTTCCTTCACTACCATGCCGCCCGGAGGAATTGTGCCCCGTTTATTGTTGATGGCGTTGAGCGCTATTTCATTGACATAGGTTGTGATCAACGCGCCGTGCGGCGAAGTACCCGGCATTTGCGCGGTGGTTCCAGGCATCAGCTTCCACTTCTTCTGATAGTCTTCCGTTTGCAGATAGGGCCAAACGGCTGCGGAGCGCGGCTCAGGCAGAGGAGCGATGGAGCCCGTGTAGAGCAGGTCGTTTGAGGCTACAGTATTGTGACAGGTGATACAGCCCTGCACGCGCCCTTCGGCCATTGCGGTGCCGGCGGCGGACTGTTGAAGCCAATACCAGTCATTATTGGCCGGGTCGAAGCCTCTCGATTTGTACATTACAGTCAGGGCCGCCAAGGACCGGTCGGGCGTGAAGTTTTCTTTGACGATCATCGCGCCATCTGGCATGCGCCCGGCGCGGCTCTGAATCGCATCGTAAGCAATCTCGTTGATCCAGGTGGACACCGTTGCGCCGTGCGGGGCGGCACTGGTTTGGTTTGCCGTAGTGCCTGGCCACAAGCGCCAGGCGGTGCGGAAGTTGGAGTTGGTCAGGAACTGCTGGACGGCGGCTGCGTTTGGTGGCGGATTCGGTGTGACGTTTGCGAGGAACGAGTAGTCGTTGGCCTTTGATCTTGCGTGACAATTGATGCAGCCGGCCACCGCGCCGGAGGCCCCGAACGACCCGTCTGGACGGCGGGTGGAGTAGAACCAATCGTTGTTGGCTGGATCGAAGCCGGGTAGCTTCATCATGAGGTAGGAAAGGAGGAGAGTTTGGTCCGGGCCATGCAGGTCTTTAGTGATGACCGCACCGGCGGGAAAGGAGCCGGGCTTTCGATTGACGGCGTCCTCCGCGTTCGGGCTCAATTGCACCGTAAGAAGATTGTTGTGCGGCGGAATGCCGGAATAGAGTTGCCTCTTGCCCTCAATCAGCGGGAAGTTCTGCCGGTAGTTCTGTCTGGAAAGGTAGTTCCAGACGTTGGCGGCTGTGGCGGTTGGAAGCGTAGTAGCCGGCTCCATCGCACTGTCGATGGCGATGGTCACACGGTCGGTTGAGGTGACACCGCCGGATCGAATCTGGAGCGGCACTGCGTCGCCTGCGGCAACGCCCGCCGGCACTATGACGTTGATCTGGTTGATACCTGGAACATTCGGCGTGAGCCCCGCATAAAGCACCTGGGCCGGGCGTCCGCCGATGAGAACCTCCGGCAGGATGGTGTTGCGCCGGTTGACGTCAAGCGTAGGCCGACCGGTAGGCAGGGTGGGCGAGACGGGGCCCTGGCCGGTGGCGTAGATTGAAATCACAGACCCGACCCGGGCTGGCCGCGCTCCGGCGCGAGCCGGTTGGGCCATGGAGCCATCGGATGAGTTCATGGCTACTGCCGGGCCGGTGCCCATGCCGCTAGAGGTGAAGATGGCGGGCGAAGTACGCCCGATCGTGACGTCCATTGCGATTGAAGCCATGCCGCCCCGGGTTACCACTACCGGAGCCATCCGCGTCGTCTGTCCGAACTCCAATATGGACCAAGGTACCTGCACATTCAGCTGCCGTGAAGATACATAAAGTACGGCCGCAGGCATCCCGGCGAACGTCACCGAAACGCCGCTCAGCGATGTCGGCCAAGGCAGAGATTCTGCAAGTGCCGTGGCCGAAGAGAGGTTCTCGCCGAAAATGGTGGCAATCGAACCAGGTGCGAGGGTGGCGCTGGCTGTGCGGCTTAGTGACGCCGCGTTAACGATACCGGCCGCCGATATGCTGGGTGCTGGGATAGTTGTTTGTGCCGCTGCGAATGCAGTGGCAATTAGGATAAGCGGGATTTTACGTGGCTGTATCAAGGAAAGCCTCTCTTGGAGTTAAATTTTAGTCGCCTTGAGTGGACAGTCGGTGGAGACGCTGAATCCCCCCTCCGTCCATGAAATAATTTTTATGAGCGTGTGCGAGCGCGCGATGGCTGTGGCACTGATAAGTTCATTTCAACCGCAGAACACTGTGCCTGCGCGTGATGGGGTGAAGGTGCTGGATTTTGGGTTGGCGGAGTCTTCGTCGGAAGATACAGTGAGGGGGTCTCTGCAGGAACCAACCGTTTGCGGTGTTGTTGAATTGGCAGAGCCTTTTGGGGACAAAACGAGATTAATGCGCGGGCTTGTTCTGTGGCGATTTGAGCATCAGGACAGCAGCGTACAAGACGACCAGGATCACTAGCCATCTGAGAGTTGTGAGTGGGAGTGACTTTACGACAAAGGCAGCGAGGGGGACGGCGGCGAGTCCGCCTATGGTGAGGCCTGCGGCTACGGGTGCCCAGTAGGATTTGGCCAATAGGAATCTTGCGCTGGCTACTGGCATGAGGAAGGCACCGGAGCCCATCATGATTGGGAAGGCTGCGGCGGGGTTCATGCCGAGGAGGCTGACGAGGGTCATGCAGGGGGCGTAGAAGCCGATGCCGAGGGTGCTGATGGCGCTGATTGTGAATATGCCAGCCATGCCTGTTGCCATGCGCCAACCGGTGAGGGCTAGTGCGTCGCCACCGGCGGGGAAGAGGTCGAGTTGGCGGGCTAGCATTGCTACTACCGCTACTAGCAGTGTGCCGCCCATGCAGAGTTGGACTGTGCGTTTGGGGAGGCCGGCGACGAGGCCTGCACCGATCCACGCGCCAGCTACCGAGCTTGCCATTAGAAGGACTAGCGTGAGAACGTCGACTTCGATTGCAGACATGTAGATGAAGGCTTGCAGGATTACTGGCAGGGTGTGTCCGGTGTTGAGGGTGCCGGGGATGAGCTCGTCGGGGATCATGTTGCGGAACTTAAAGATGGCGGTGGAAGGGGCGAAGGAGCCGATGCCGAGGGTGTCGAAGAAGTTGGTGATGAAGCCGGTGGCGAGGTGCTCTGCGGTGGGCTTGGGGGTGGGGGTCCAGCGGCGTAACGCATTTACGAAGACGGTTGCGTAGAAGACCGTCATGGCGGCGAGTGCGACGAAGATCGCAGTTATAGCTGGCATCTATTGGTGTGGGAGTTCGAGGTCGGCCAGGGTGATCGTGAACTCGTATTGCGGGAGTTGCAAGGACTTTACAGGATGGAGACCGGTTTCGTCGTAGACGTAGAGCTTTGCCTCTTCTGGGTCGATGAGCCAGACGTTAGGAATGCCCCAGGCCAGGTATTCGGAGAACTTGCGGAGGGTCTCGCTAAGGCGGTCGTCTGGGGAGGCGATTTCAATGGCGACTAGTGGTGGGATTTCGGGATATTGGCCTTTTGGAACATCGCCAGCAAATACGGCGACGTCCGGGATTCGGTAGATGGCACCTAGCTCAATTGCGTGGCGAACTTCTGTCATCACAAAAACAGCATGCTGCCTGCGAAGCAGTTCAAAAAGAAAACACAACAGGGCTTGTACTCTGCCATGGAGGATAGTGGGCATGGAACGCTCCAGGATTTCGCCGTGAACGTATTCCCGGTCGAGATCGATGTAGGTTGTCTTCAAGTATTCTTCGGGCGAAATGAGAACTGGAGTCGCCATGTCTGTAGCTTAGCTTATGCTGGAAATCATATGAAGCGTCTGCTATTGATCGTTGTTTTTGGGGTTGTGGCTTTTGGGCAGGGAGTGGAGGATGCTCGCTTGAAGGCGGCGGTGGAGGCCATCCGAGTAAACAATGCCTGGACGATGTCGCAGCAGGTTTCGATTTGCGAGATTGCGGCGCCGCCCTTTGGTGAGGCTGAGCGAGGTAAGGAATATGCCAAGCGGCTGGCTGCTTTGGGGATGGTGGACATTCGTACTGACAGCGAAGGGAACGTGATCAGCCGGCTGCCGGGGGCGAGTGCGCCGAAGCCTCTGGTGGTGATCAGTGCTCATCTCGATACGGTGTTTCCGGCTGGGATGGATGTGAAGGTTCGGCCCGAGGGGAAGCGGCTGCATGGGTTGGGGATTGGGGACGACTGTCGCGGGCTGGCCGTTGTGCTGGCGGTGGCTAAGGCTTATCGCGAGGCGCAGGTTAAGACTGCGGGGACGGTGTTGTTTGTTGCAACCGTGGGGGAAGAGGGGCAAGGGGATTTGCGTGGGGTTCGTCATCTGTTTACCAAGGAGTTGAAGGGGCAGGTGGATGCTTTTATTTCTGTTGACGGGACTGGGTTTCGTGTGACTTCGCGTGGAGTGGGGAGTAATCGATACAAGGTGACTTATAAGGGGCGCGGGGGGCATAGCTATGGTGCGTTTGGGATGCCGAATCCGGCTCATGCGATGGGACGGGCGATTGCTCGCATCGCTGATATTGAAGTGCCGAAGGATCCTCGGACTACGTTTAATGTGGGGACGGTGACGGGTGGGACGAGTGTGAATTCGGTGCCGATTGAGGTGAGCATGGAGCTGGATCTTCGGAGTGAGTCGCCGCAGGAGTTGGCGGTTTTGGATGAGCGGTTGAAGGCGGCTTTGCAATATGGACTTGAGGCAGAGAAGAAGCGTTGGCCGGAGAGCAAGGCTCCGCTCGATCTTGAAGTCAAGACGATGGGCTTGCGGCCGGCGGCAGCACCGAGCGATGAGACTCCGATTGTGCAGAAGGCTATGGCGGCCGCGAAGATGTTGGGGATTCCGATGTTTGCTACCGGGAGTGGGAGCACGGATTCCAACATACCGATGAGTTTGGGGATTCCGGCCGTGACGATTGGCGGGGGTGGCAAGAGCCCGAATGCGCACTCGATCGATGAGTGGTTTGAAGAGGGTGAAGAAGCGTATAAAGCGCCGCAGATGGCGGCGCTTCTGTTGGCAATGCTGGTGGGGATTTAGTTAGTTCGCGTTGCGGATGTACTGCCAGCCGGCTTGCTGCTTGCGGACAAGTTCAGCTACGGCGGAATCGACAACCTTGATGTTTGGAAGCAGGGTGTCTTTGGGGATGTTGCGCATCTTTAGCGAGTTGTTGCAGGCGAGTAGACCGACGCCGGATTTGGCAAGGCGCTCCCACTCTGCGGCGAGGGTTGTTTTGTCTTTGGTGTAGGAGACGATTGCTCCGCCGTGCAAGACCAGTTCCACAGTGACGTTCTCTGGGCCGAGAGCGATCTTGAGGTTGTCGATGTTGCGGATGACGCCTTCGAGGCGGGGTTGTTCGCCGTTGGACATCTCAAAGATCACGTGATACTTCTTGCCGTCCTTGGGAAGGCCGTCTTGAGCGAAGAGGCCGAGAACTGCGATGAGGGTGAGCAGGATCGTTTTCATTGTTTATAGCCTTATCAGAGATTGCTGGATTTCGCCAGTGACGATTGCAGTATCAGCCTTTGCGAGGACATCGAATTCTGAGCGCAAGCCGAAGTGTTCGAGATAGATTCCGGGTTCGACCGAGAAGATCGTGTTGGGCATCACCTGACGAACGTCGTGAGTTTCGAGATTGTCCATGTTGGCACCGGTGCCGTGGATGTCCTGGGTGATGGAGTGGCCGGTGCGGTGGACGAAGTAGTCGCCGTAGCCGGCAGCGGTGATGACTTCGCGGGCGGCATCGTCGACTTCAAAGCCGTGGAGAATTGATGCGCTTTCTCGAGCGGCCTTCGCTCGATTGAAGGCTGCGTCGCGTGCCGCTGCGACGATGTTGAAGACGTTGTCCATCTCGGTGGGGACGGCGGTGCCGCAGAAGCCGGTCCAGGTGATGTCGTAGTAGACAGCGCCGGGGGTGGTGAGCTTGGCCCACATGTCGAGGAGAAGGAAATCGTTGGGACGGATGGGGAGGGCTGAGGCTTCGCTGGGCTCGTAGTGGGGGTCTGCGGCGTGGGCGTTGACGGCTACGATGGGACCGTGGTCGGTGAAGAGGCCTTCTCGCTCCATCCCTTGACGGACCCAGCACTGGAGCTGGTATTCGGTGAGGGTTCGGTTGTTAGCCAGGGCTGATGAGACTTCGGCGAAGGCGGCGCGGCGGAGGGCGTCCATCTTGACGCCGGCGGCGAGGTGCGAATCGATGTGGGCCTGCGTGAGCGTGGCGTTGAAGATCTGGACGAGATCTGCTGAGGAGACGATCTCAGGGCCAAAGGAGCGGATGAGTTCAATGGTGCCGGCGTCGACCATCGAGACGTAGAAGATGGCGCAGCCGGGGGAGTACTGCATGGCCACTCGCTTGAGACCGAAGAGGAGTGTGGCTAGGCCTTCCTGGTGTGTGCGCCAGCCGGAGTAGATGTGCTTCTGGCCTGGGAGGGAATCGAGGATTTTGGATTCGATGCGGTGGACGAGGAGCTGAGGTTCGCCTTCTTTGGGGATCAGATAGTACCAGCGTCGCGAGGCCATCTGATTGAGCTCGAGGTTGAGGACCTGGTAAGCGATTGGGTCGCGCTGGTGGTGATCGAAGAAGAGCCAGGCGTCGATGTCGAGATCGCGGAGGGTCTGCTGGATCGTTTGTATGTGAGAAGGAGAGCTCATCGGATTATCCATTCAAAGTTACCATTTAGCCAAGTGGACCCGGCGTAGTCGCGACGGTCGTTGACGCGAAATTCGAGGAAATCGTCGCGCCAGTCCTGACGGGTGCCGTCGGGGTCTTGGGTGGCTAGCGTTATAGTGTAGTCGCCACGCGTGAAGTGGCAGGGGAAGGTGAAGGAGATGCTTAGGGTGGCGGGGCCGTCGATGGTGATGGGGCAGTTCTCGATTTGCGAGTTGGTGCCTGCGATGTCGATGCCTTGACGGTTGCGGATGAGAAGGCCGAACTGGAATTGAGTGTTGGGGTGTTGGACTTTGACTTCGGCAGTGAGGGTGATGGAGTCGTTGATTTCGAATTGGGTGCGGGGCGGGCCTTCGGGGTGATGGAGGTGAGCTGAGAGAATTTGGCTTCGATTGTTGCTCGTTGTGTTGGTGGTTGTGAGCGGGGTGAGGTCGAGTTGTACGCGGCGCGTGTATTCGTCGGAGATTTCGCGTGGAGTGCCAAGGGTGACGAGTTGGCCTTGCCAGAGGAGGGCGGCACGGTTGCAGAGACGTTTGACGATGCCGAGGTCGTGCGAGACGAAGAGGATGGTTGTGCCTTGTGCTTTGAGTTCGTCGAGACGCCGGATGCACTTGTTGGCGAAGCGGGCGTCGCCTACGGCGAGGGCTTCATCCACTACGAGGGTTTCAGGATGCTGGTGGATCGCGGCGGAGAAAGCGAGACGGACGTACATGCCGGTTGAGTATTCGCGGACGGGACGATCGAAGAAGCGGCCGAGTTCGGCGAAGGCTTCTACTTCGGGGATGGCGGCGTCGATTTCTTTGCGGGAGAGGCCAAGGAGTTCGGCATTGAGACGGACATTTTCGCGGCCAGTGAATTCAAGATTGAAGCCGGCACCGAGTTCCAGCAGGGCGCTAATGCGGCCTTGTGTAAGGACGCGGCCTTCGGTGGGTTGGAGGATGCCCGCGAGGATTTGCAGAAGAGTTGATTTGCCTGCGCCGTTGGGGCCAACAAGGCCAAAGACTTCGCCGCGGGGGACATCAAACGATACGTTGCGCAAGGCCCAGAATTCGTTCTGGGCCTCGTCTTCGTGCGGGCTACGGCCTCGCCAGAAGCCAGGCTGCGTGATGTATCGCTTGGATACATTCTGAACAGAGATCACGCTTCCTAGTATCGGGCAGAGGCGCTGAGGTCAGATCTGGAGCAGGACTGTCAGGTCTCGCCCGGGGGTTCCGAGTGAGGCTGAAGGGACGTTCAAGATGTCGAAGGAAAGTTTCGCTCCCTGCGGTAAGGCCTGGGTGTTGAACTTGCTCACCGTTGTCGCGACGTTGCTGCCAGCAGGGATTACCAGATCGCAGTATGGGTTGCCGTTGACTCTAACCAGGATCTCAATATCGTCACCGACGGGAGCTTCCTGGACATAAGCAGAGACATCGCGGACCACCGTTGTGCGGTCTACCACGTAGCTGTTGCCGGCGGAAGCCTCTATGGCGAGATAGCCGTGAACGTTCATGGTGATCTGACCTCCAGAGAGAGTGCGGACACCGAAGCTCGTAACGCCGGTGTAGCTTTCTTCGGCCCGGGCACTGGCGCCGACACGATTGTAGAGAGTGAAATCAGCAGCGGAGATGCGGACGTTGGGCAGTCTGAAATTGTAGCGAAAGCCTACAGCTGCCGTGGAACTGAAGTAGCCGGGGACGAATGGAATCGTCATGTCGCGCCGGGTTAGTACAAACACCGGATTGGCAATGTCATGAGCAACGGCTGAGGTTTGGTAGCGGCCACGGGTGACGGGATAAATGTTGCCACTCGTGGGATCACCTGTGATCTCAAATATCTCTTCCTCAATCTGGAAGAGATCTCCTTCAACAAGACTTGCACTGAGGCCGCCGAGAGTAACGGTTGCATCTGAGGGAGAGAGTGCAGCTCCCAGGCTGACTGGGGTGGGAGCGCCAAGCTCATCCCAGAAGAGGATGCCGAGTTGTCCGACATATACGGAGCTTAGATTTTCGAGAACGCTAAATCCGATGCCACCGATCGAAACAGTGCCTTCTTCAATTAATGCAAAGCCAAAGGCTGGAGTAGCAGGTACGCCGCTGTCTGAGCCGGAAGCGGAACCTACTCCAATCTGCCAGAGCAGCGATGGAGATTCCAACTGGTCGAGCTCAAGGTTGTCTTTGCCTACCGAGCGCAGACTGATCTCGAAGGTCGAGGCGGTAAAGAGTGGCAACATCACGGTAATGATGTCGGTGTCGGATTCTGAAGCAAGTGCCCAGGTTGTTTCCACAATCGCGAATTTAGAAGTAGCGTCGGGGACGACATCCCAAGGCGTTTCTATCGTGATGGTGTCGGCAATGTTGGCAGAGATGACACGCTCCTGGCCCATGCCTTTTCCTGAGCGAATCACGACTTTTTTCCAATCCATCGATCTACAACGAGGTTGAGGGCCGTGCGAGTAATGGAGGTTGTTGTCCACGAAGTGGGAGTCTGATCCACGAGGAAAGTCTGCCTGAACCAGGATCTGAGCCTGCTGTAGTTAGAGTCTGGCGGGATCTGCGCCTCTGGGGCGGCGCCCACATCAGAAACGGAATCGGCGACAGTTATGCCCGTTGCGATGCGAAGCAAGCGATGTGGTGAGTCTCCACGATAGAGATTCAAACTGACGGCGGCTGAGGCGACGCTGATTCCACTTAAGGTGACACGATTGGTTGCCGTGAGACCACCGATCCGGACAGGGATCAAGCTCGACAAACCGCTTTCAACACCGCTCGCATCGATGGTTGTGAGCCCGTAGAAATAGGAGCCCTGAGGTAGCGTGCCACCTGTCGACTGGACGGTGTAGGCGAAGCTCACCAGTGGGACACCACCCGCGGCACCAAGTTCCGATTGAGGTTTGCGGAAAGGGATTCTGAGGGCACACTTTTGGACACCGTCAGAATCGACTGCCAATTGTTCGGAGGCATCAAAGCGTACTTCACTGCCATCGAGGATCGTGCCGCAAACGGCTCGGGCCGAGCCGTTGCGCCAGGCGAAGATGCGAGAGCGGTCATACCGAATCTGCGCGTTATCGGAATACCAATGATCCTGATGCAGTTGGCAGACAACCTTCATCACATCAAGGCGCGGTGAGAACTGAAACTCGAGAACACGAAAGATCGTACGATCAAAGCCGTAGCGCTGGTAGCTCACAGCGATAAGATCTCCCGGCCTGATATGGAAGCCTCTTACTGAGGTGCGGAATTCCAGGTACACGTTACCAGCGATTGACTTGTTGAGCCAGGTTTGACAGATGCGCTGGGCCTGCGGGAAGTTGGGTACGCCAACGGCAGGCAGAGCCTGGGTGATCTCCTGCCGGCGGAGACGAATGTCATCCGTGTCGGCGATGGAGATGCTGTCCTGCTGGAACTCATTGAGAGAATCCTGCATCTCAAAGCTGACACGATTCGGGGAATCCTGGCTGGGCTTTGAATAGATTCGGAAGTCGGGTTCCCTGTTCGACTTCAAAAGAATGCCAGTGGTCTGATTTAAACCGTCACCGAATTCATAAGTTGGCCAGCCGCTGTTGAGTGCAGTCAAGGCATTGCTGCCGGCTGGCTTGGTTGGCTGTTGCAGTGCAATGGTGGTTTCTGGACGGATGGCCAGTTTGCCATCGGGCTGAAAGTACAGAAAGAGAAGTGAACCAATGCGGAGTGAACGTAGTAGTTCACCAACACTGTAGCGGCGCTTCAGGACGAGACTGGTTTCGAAGCGGCGGACTTGACGAAGGGTACCGTTTGCATCCCTGGCTTCAACGAGCTCATCGCAGAATTGCGCTGCAGACACGAAGGAGGCAAGATCAAGCTCATCCAGCTTCCAGCCTGTGCGGCGGAGGATATCGCAAAGAATCCAGGCTGGGTTGGAAGACCAATCCGAAGACACCAAAGCACCTGCAGCATCAAGAACAGGCACCTTCAAGCCCTCAATCAAAACTTCAACCTTTGGACTCTTCTTGCCGTCGTTGATGCGATTGGGCAATACGAGGTTGAGATAAGCCATGCTGGCGTAGGGGTCGCCAACCGGATTTGCAGCGGCATCGGTTAAGCCAAGATTGAGTTCACCAGTGCGATTGCCCAGGCTGACCAAATTGAACCAACCTGTTCCGGTCATATTCTGGCCACTGACGCCTTCAGGAATTTCAAAGCCATCAGCTACCACTTTGATGACGCTATCGATTTCGCCAAGGCCAAGCAAGACTTCGCATCGGGTCAAGTTGCCATCATTGCGTGAGAAGACCACCGGGGCCTGGAGCCAGCCGGTGCCGTAGACAGCAGGTACGACATCGTTGAATCGTGTGTCGATGCTGACGAGGTTTGAGATTCGCCCGGAGGACTCGCCGTGGCCGCGCACGAGAATCGACGGTGGTACAAATTCGATACCGCTAAAGCGTTGCGTCGTGCGATTGGTCGAATCTTTTGAAAACATCCCGCGCTCCTCGCAACTCTTGCGAGTATAGTCGCAACTTGTAAACGGAGCAGAGCCATCGAGATTGCCAACACCACCTGCTTTGTCTGGTGAATAACCGCACCGGAAGACTGGGGCGTAGCGGCCGTCTTCGCCAGAACTTAGGGCAAGATCGCGCTCTTCCGAAGTCGAAGGAAAGGCCCATGAACATTGACGCTGGATGCGCATTGGTGGAAAGTTGGCACGAATGGAGCTAAGCCTGCTGAGAACGTTCAGGCGGGCTGATTTTCCGTCCAATTCGCTTACGGTATCGAGAAGACCAGTGAGAAGGACGGTCTTGCTTTCGACGGTCGAAGCATTTAAAACCGCAGCGGCAAAACGAACTCTCGCTCCAATCAGTTTTCCGGTTTGGAAGAGCTGAGAGATTGCACCATCATTGTCCGCAAAGACGACGGAAACCTGGCCAGCGTTTTCACTTGAAACATCACTGGTGAGTTTCCATGAATTGAGTTGATCGGGCTGAATGCGAGCCTGGTAATTGTTGGCTCCATCCTGGCAGCGAGCCGAAGCCCAGTAGCGTTTGGTGTCGTCGGCCAGCGTGACTTCACATAACAGTGCGGTGGCAGGTACGACGGGTTGTTCTTTCAGTTCAAGGAGGCTCATGGCTATCGCAGGCTCTCGATTCTACGGGTGATGGAATGCGCACCTGGCGCAGCAGATCGGGTGTCGAAACTTTTCTGGGCAAGCCAGGAATTTGGGAAAACTCCGCTTTGGGCTCCGGTCTCTAGAGGAGCACCAGGATGAGCCGCAATTTCCAGTTGAGGTGCAGCGACAATGATTTGAGTTGTGGGCGGAACGACGATGCTGACCATGCGCGTTTCAGGAGTACCTGAGGAGGTGAGACGGACATTGTGACGTGCCCAGGCTGAAGCGCTACGAGAGACCGATGAGGTTTGCGCCGTATCCGTGAGAGCAAGGGAGAAGTTGGCTCCGCCAGCCCACTTTGCGCGAATGCTGAAGCAGGTAGTGAACGGGCCGGCTATCGAGACCGACTGCGACAGAGCAAGCGGCTGGGCAGTTGCATTGGTGAGAATGAAGGCATTTGCCTGGTCTGCGTCCTGGATCGGATCAACTGTCAGGCCGGGTGAAGCCAGCCAGATGGAATCTTCCAAATTGTTTGCTTGAGCGAGGAGATTGCCAATCGGATCGTAAAAGGTAAAGGAAGATGCCCCGCGCTGTGAAGCGTTAATGAAGTCCAGCAATCGTTGCCATTCCTGCGGGTTCAGGTTTTCGTAGCGCAGCAACCAGCTGTAACGGGTTCTGGCTTCACTGGCTGCAAAGAGAAGGCTGCCATCCGGGAATCGAGTGGCGCGAGTCATCTTTTCAATCGAGAGTTCCACAGGCAGGTGCGCCAACATTCCGTTGTCGAGTGCGGGGAATTGAATTGGATTAGAGGGCATTTTCAATCTCCAGTTGTGCCGAAAATCTGCCATCTTTGTCACATGCCAGTTGAAGACGTGGCTCTGCGATACGGCAGTTTGGATAAGCAATCCCTGTCCATGGGTCGGTGAAAGAGAATTCTTCTTCTGCTGAGAGACCTTCAAAGAAGGCTCTAAGGCGCATTGCTTCTTCGCCGATCAAATTCTGATAACTGAGGCGCCAAGTTTTGCGATCGGCATTGGTGCGAAGCTGAGCCTGGCGCGAATCGCCTTCAAAGAAGTGTTCTATATGTTGTGCCGGCTCGGATCGAATCGCACTCGACTGTACTTGCTCGCCGGATATCAGGATCGGGAAGTCCATGGCTAAATCTCGTTCAGGTTGTCGTTAATTTCATGATTTGAAAGCATGGCCTGCTTCAAGGCTGCGGCGATATCATCGCTGCGATCGAGGATGGAACGGGCGTCCAGTGCCTGGATGGAAATCTGAATCGATGGCTGCACGACGGGTGCAGCTTGCGTCAGGCCAAATGCGTCCGTTCTGACGGAACTTGACTGGCCATCATTGCGGAGCGATGCGGCGAGCTCAGTTCTGGTCTGATCAGGGAAACTGAATTTCGTAAGAGGGACAGCTTCCTGTTCCCCGCCCCCACCGCTGAAGAGGCTGAAGAGACCCTTCCAAACCGGGCCCAGAAAAAGGCTGGTGAGGATGTTCGTTCCTTTGGAGTTACCGATGGGGTTGAACGCATTCAAGAGATCCTTGCCGGTTGAATTCGAAGTAATGGCCGAAGCCGAAGGGGCGAGGGTCTGCCCAATGCGATCCAGGTTTGATGTGGTGGCTGTGCCAATGTCGCGAATCTGACCAACGATGTTGGTATTGCTTGTACTGAGTTGTTGGATCATGTTTGAAAGCACATCGCCAACGGTAGACGGGTTGGCTCCTGCACGATCCTTGTTCGGTTCCTGGTTCATTTCATGATTCCTTTTCTAATGCCTGAATGGCATTGATTGCGTCACAATCGACAGCGGGAAAGTCGAGGAAACGACTGGGCTCCATGAGGCGGCACCAGCGTTCGAGTGTGATCCAATAGGCAGCGTCACCATCGAGTACACTTTCCGGACACTGAAAGAAGACTTCAGTTTTTCCTGCCCAAATTGGCATTTCTGATGGCTGGCAATTCAAGAAGCCGCACGCTCTGGCGGTTTCAAGTCCGCGCTCCCTGCATGAGCCGCACTCCCACCGGGACGCGGAGGAGAGGTATTGGAAGGCGGCTGCTAGTTTTTTCGTCGCTGCCCGGAGAGCGATAGTTCATCGCTAACTCTGCTGAGCACTTCGACACAAAACTCTGTCGGTGCCATATTCAAAAGCCAGGCGATGTCATCCGAGCTGGCTGGCTTGAAATCAACATCCTTGCGAATCGCGAGAAGGCACTTTTCAAGAAGGCGACGGCTGAGCTCGAGTTCCAGATCGACAAGTAATAATCGAGCTTCAGTGTCAGGGTGCGGTGCGGCACTGAGAAACTTTACTCGCTGCATCAAATCATGATTGTCAGCCAGAAAGAGAATGCGTTGCGACAGCGCCAGTCGCTTGACGATGAAGCGGAAGCCCGGCATCGAAGCTGAGTCGAACTCCCGCTCGTAGTTCAGGTGCATAACTTATCTCAAAGCGATGAAGACTTCATCGTTCTGCAGGCCCATAGCGATTGCATTGCGGAACTGCCACAAGAGACGCGGCTGTGCGTCGCTAAATGCGGGAACCGGAAAGAGAACCGACGGCAAGTAGATCGCAAACATGGAACCGGGCTGATTTCCGATCTGAAGCATTACCGGAACCGGCTCGTTGTTTACTGCCTTCGCGTATAGCGCCTGGCTTAACGCGTCGTTACGCTCGAAAATCGTGAGATCGAGCGAGACTCTACGACGACCCAGGACGAATGCTTTGGTTGAGAAACAACCAAATTCATCGGTTCTTGGCTCAATGTTGTTGTCGATACGAAGTTCAGCCTGAGTCAGCGTGCACAGGCTTGCGGCTGGAACACCAATGAACGCCTGCCCCAGGTGTCCGGCGATTGGCGAATTTTCGAGAGCTGAGAAATTGGTTGGAACTGCAGGGAACTCAAATTCAGAACCACCGATACCGCTTACATTGTCGTAGAGGTTACGGGCATAACCCTTGGCAGAGATCTCGAGAAAATCGTTGTTGATGTTTACCTTCAGAACGTCGGTGACGGCTCCTGTGACAAAGCGCTGGATGGCTTGAGAAGGGGCCCAGGAATCGAGGATGGACATTGGATTGACGCTTTCGCCCAGTGACAAATTTGCGCAGCCGTCGAGTTGCGAACCTGAGTCAAGCTGGACTGAAAATGCAGCGTTGATTGTGAAATCCCTGGGGCCAGAAATCGATTCGATAAAGCGAATTTCAGAGCCAAACGACAGGCCCATCCCGATCGACAGTGCAGCGTCCGCCTGAAGAGAAATCGATGTGCCTGCACTGGATTGAACGGCAAACGATGAGGAGAGCTCTGCGCTTTTGCAGAGGCCACTTTCTAGAATCGGAGAGATCGCAGGCTTGGAACTGCCACCTGCCCAACCTGTGCCATAGCTATCCAGGTTGAACTCGATGAGTTCCCGTTGCGGCCCCATGATTGGGGACTCAGAACGAAATCCAGTTTTGTCTCTGCGGTAAAGTTGCTTGCGATTACTCGAGAGTTCGAAAGCAGTGATCGGAGCGATTTGCGCCTCGGCCATATTGTTAAGGGTTGGCGAATCGACTTCTGACTTGATGAAGATCCGATTCGATAAGGATGCAATGTATTCGTTAGCCATGGTTATTCCTGCCAAAGATGAATTTCAATTGAGATCGTGGCGCTCTGCACGAAGTTGAGGCCGCCCTTGGAAATGGGCGCAACGTCGACATTGAAGCCGCCGGCATAATAAACGCCTTTGCTCCAGAGGCCCTGATTGCGATTGAGGACATCGCAGAGAGCGTCGACATAGTCGCTGATCATGCCCTGAAGCGAATCAGCACGTTCGTGAGTTGAAGCCAACTCAATCTGAAGAGTCGCGAGGGCTGTGAATTCAGCCAGCTTTTCTTTCTGTCCGCGATGGAGTTTGACCAGAGAGACAGAAATTTTGGGGTTGCGGTTTGCGGGAATTCGTTCGGTCATTTTCTGATTCCAGTGGTCGGTGTCGACCTGGAACCTGGCTTCTTTCGCGAGCTCTCCACGGATTTCCTGTATGGCTTCAACGCTCACTTTTAGGCCAGATTCACCGGCCAACATATCCTGTGCAGCGATGACGGCTTTGCTTGACAAGTTCACGGCACTTACCTCCACAGCTCGGTGGAATAGCGAATGAAGCGATCCGGGAGTTGGGAAGCTTTGCTCATCTGCTCGGCAAGGATCGGTGGCAGATCTGGAATTACCTGGAAAGAAACACCAGCTTGAATTGGGGCGGATGTTGACTTGAAGAGTGGCTCAGCGCTATCCCCGAGATAAAGGAGCCAACCAGTAACACGAGTTGGCAACGTATCGACGCTCAATTCAATAGACTCGCCAGCAGACATATCCAGAACAAACTCAGAGCTGGGAGTACCCAATGCGCCATCAAGATCCTGAAAGCGGATACGGCCGCGCAAGATTCTCGGTGTGCCAGCCCCAGGGGCAGACACAACAAAGGGCAGTGGTGCCTTCGGAATTGGCTGATTGACGATACCAAGGCCAGTCTCGAAGAGCTGATCTTTTGCAGCTTCAGCTTTGCTTTCGAAAAAGCGGGACTGATCGCGATGAAGCGTGCTGTTTTGCAGGGAAGCCAGGTCGATGTAGAAGAGACTCAGCGTCAACATGCTATGCCAACGCGAAAGAGCTTCTGTAACAACCACCTTATCGATGCTCTGGCGAGCTGCGTTTTCGCTCAAGCCACTATGGCGAAGCAAAAAGCTCGTGACCTGCGTTTCAATTTCGTTTTGTGCGAGGCGGGATTTTGCCTCGATGGATGTGGATTCCTGCTCGGAGAGGATGGACAGTTTTGAGTCATAAGCCATCCATTCCGCCAAACAGCTAATGGGTTGGTCTTTGAGTAGCGCCATGATCTTTTGCTCTGTTTCGTGGATTGAAAATTGAAAAGGGTCAGTGCCCGTGAAGAGCACCGACCCTTTCGATTTGTTAGTTCAAACAGACTAGCTGCGAACCTGAACAGCGTGATTGTTGCGAAGAACACCAGCACCGTAAAGGATGTCGACAGTGAACTGCTGTGACAAGGTGTCGGGCTGGTAGCTCATGACCACTCGAACGCCGAAATTGCCGAGTTCCGCATATTCTGCGATGGCACCTGTACCAGGAAGAGGCTGGGGCAGACGACGAACGGCCAGGCCGAGAGAATTTTTAGCGAAAGCGAGGTTATAGGTCGTAAGCGGTGATCCAGATTTGCGAACAAACTGTGAGCGGAAGACGTAGAAATCCTTCAAGCGCCCGATGTTGCCATCGATCAATGCCTTGAGCCCAGCTTCACCCGCTTTGGAATATTCGCTAAAGCGAGGGTTCTGACGAAGAGCTGAATAGCCAGCTGCATCCACGACGAGATATTTCTGCATGCTTGCAGGAACCTTCGCATTGAAAAGCGCGGTTTCGGCATCGTCGACAATCTGTTCAGTCAACGGTGTGGCTGCTGCACCCAGAGGGCTGTTGGCAGTGAAAGAAGTTGCCAGATTCAAAAGGTCAGTTTCGACCTTTTCTGCAAGGGCCACAATCGCGGGCTCCATGTAAAGCCTCAAGAGATCCGGAACTGCAACGATCTTGGTGACATCGGGAATCTGAAAGGTAGCTTCAGCATGAGTATTCAGCACAATCTGTGCATTACCGAGATTGGGATTCTGAGTGATTACAGAGCCACCGTCAGCAATATTATTCGCGACAAGCGACGGAGGAACGGGTACGTTCACAGTGTCGCCAGCCTTGGCTAGAGTCGGTTCGAAATCGCGATTGACAAGGTTGCCCATCACGAGATTGCCCATCAGGGCAGGCAGCGCATCGGCTGCAACAAGTTTCACAATCGCGTTAGCGAGATTCGCAGAAGTAATAGAAGGCATGTGTATTCCTTTTTGAGTTTTGTTAATCGACCATCAGGCCAGCTACGCGCGCAATTTCTTTGCGCACCCGGGCCAAGTCTTCTTTGCTCATTCCGGGCCTGATCGAATCTAGATCAATGCCTGGTGAGCTTTGGGAGCCGCGGCCGCCGGAAGACGTCCCGCTGCCACCCAAATTTCGTGCCGGGAGAAGTTCGGGGTTTTCGTCCACGAACTTTCGCAAGAATTCCTGCAGTGACACATTTCCGTCGGTGCCACGACCATGCAGGGATCCATCGTTATCCCGATGAATGTCGTCTTTTACCGCCCTGAAAGCGAGGTCAAGCTTGGCGACACCCAAGCGTTGTAATTCATTGCGAATCAAGGATTCGCGTTCCATGGATTCTGCTTTTGCCTTGGAGCGACGGTTCTCGTCGACCAATTCATTCAGGCGTTTCTCCATGGATTCGCGCTTGCGGCGTTCTTCCTCGAGCTCAGCCTTGTAGGCCGGTTCCGTTCGTTTCGTCTGAACGTTGTGATATTCCTCAAACACCTCATGAACCAGTTTTTTCAGGTCCCCAGCGGTATTTTGCGATTCTGATTCTGGATTTGAATTCATTTCGCATCTCCTTTGTCGATCTGTTCTTCGATCTCAGCAGCAATGCTCTCTTTGGTGGTTTCATTGATATCCGCAAGAAACTTGAAAGCCAGCTTTTTGAAAGCCTGCTTGCGGAAAGTCTTTGAGTCGATTCCAAGGTTCAGGAGCTTTTGCGCCTCATCAAGTTCCTCATTGAATTCCCCGACCTCGAATTCATCGAGGCCCGAAACGGAAATTCGGAGGTCATCTTTGCGGACACGAATGAGTGTCTGCAAAAGCCGCTTCAGGGTGTCCTTGACTGTGTCGCCGTAAGCCCGGAGCACTTCCTGAGTAATTTGGTAGTCCGCACGCTTGCTGTTTCCGCTTACTTGAGCAGAGCCGGAGAGCCAACTTCTCGATTGACCCATGAGATAGCAAGTACGGTAAATTTCTTCCTGCAGGCGAGCCAGGTTTTCCATGGCGATACGATAGACATTACCTTCAGGCTCGGTCCACCCGAACTTATCTTCCGGGTCCAGATGGATGTAGTAAGACTCTCCAAGAATGGCCGACCAATCCTTCTTGCTATAGACAACTGGAGTTGCATAGAGTGCCATGCCGAGGGACCAGGACAAGGAATTGGATTTGTTGTAGTGCTCGAGTTGAAGATGCGCGGCTTTGTTCATCAGCCACAGACCATCGCTTAGAGCAATTTCAAACACAGGGAGCCTCAACTCTGATGAGCAAGAGTGGAGGCCCTTCTCTACAAGGCGAATTGCTTTGTCTCCTGAAGGATCTTCTTCGACGATGAAATACTCAGTCTCGGTGTAAATCAGAAATCGCGAGGCTTCTTTATTTAGGTCAAAGGGGCTGGAAGATTTGGGGCCCTGCAGCCGGACCGCAAGCAGAGTCAGCTTACCTTCGTGTGAGTGTTCCCAATTGACAACATCGGTAGGGTGGATCGCAGTTAAATAGCCTCTGTCGACGCCCAATTCTTCTTCTTCGAGGCGGCTACTAAAGCTGGCCTCGCGCTTGGGAAACTCTAAAGCGATATAGGACTTCCCAAAGATCAATGCGTCAATGAATCGTTTACGAAGAAAATCCGTGATGTTGGAGCCGTTGCGGTCGCAGTCTTCAAAGAACTCGAAATAAAACTTACTGCTGCGCCGGTTCGTATCTTCAACAGTTAGAATCGGTTCTCTGCGAAAGAGAGTAGAGGCGTACCAATCGATGATCGAGCCCATGTAGTTTTCGTAGAAGGCCCGGCTTACTCTCTCCTGAAAAACCTCAGCAGGTTCGCGATGGCGCCGATACAAATAGCTGCTGGCCTTTGACTTCATCTGAGCACCGCCTGAGTAGAGGTCGCGATACATTTCAAGGCTGGCGAGCCACGCTCGATAGTCTGGATGCGGCTGTATCGCATCGGTAATTTGCGTCAAGTTCATTTCTTCTCGCATACGAAACAGTCGCTTCGTAACTTTCTGTTAGTTCAATGTCTTTGGGGTACTTACCCCACACAGAGATTAGTCAGGGCCTGGGAGGAGGAAATCCAGAAATGCCCATTTTTTATTGAAAAGAAAGGAAATAGAGCTGGAAAATAGTTGTGAACGGCTTTGGGCCGATTATTGAGAATCGACTTCACCCAATGAAACCAGGTCTGCAGCTGGAATCTGGCGCGCCAGAATCAGATGCTAAGTCAAGTTCTTTCCCAAACTGGCCAACGAACGGCTGAAGATCGAATTTTTAGGTCTCGTGGGCTGTTGTCGGCGACAATGGTGAAGAGTATGCCATTCGATTCAATTGAATCCGCAATCGCGGATTTTCGTGCCGGGAAAATGGTTGTAATCGTCGACGACGAAGACCGTGAGAATGAGGGAGACCTCACTCTTGCGGCTGACGCCGTAACTCCAGACTTGATCAACTTTATGGCCGTGCATGGGCGTGGCCTGGTGTGCCTGGCGATGGCACCGGAGCTTTGCGACCGCTTGAATCTGCCATTGATGTCGCGGATCAACACCTCCAACTTTGGAACGGCGTTCACTGAATCTATCGATGCCAAGCTGGGCGTAACAACCGGGATCAGCGCAGCGGACCGGTCACACACCATACGGGTTTGTGTAGAAGACGGAACAGGGCCGGATGATCTGGCTCGCCCAGGCCATGTTTTTCCACTCAGGGCGCAGAGTGGTGGAGTTCTTGTTCGAGCCGGCCAGACCGAGGCGGCCGTCGATTTGGCAAGGCTGGCTGGTAGAAAACCAGCAGGTGTCATCTGCGAAATTATGAATGAAGACGGGTCAATGTCCCGTGTTCCCGAATTGATTGGGTATTGCAAAAAGCATGAGATGAAACTGATCTCCGTTGCCGACCTGATTCGCTACCGCCTCCGGAATGAAAGTCATCTTCTCCGGCACAGCAGTGGAACTATCGATACGGCGCATGGCCAGATGAAAATGATTGTCTACGAAAACAAGCTGGATCGTGAGATGCATTCTGCGTTGGTGTGTGGTGATTTGGACGGAGATGAACCAGTCCTGGTAAGGATGCACTCGCATTGTCCCTTTGGGGACCTATTTGGAAGCCGGGCCTGTGATTGCCGCTCGATGCTAGACGCCTCAATGAAATTGATTTCAGAGGCAGGACGTGGAGTCCTTGTATATCTTCACCATGGGAACCAGGAGCGACTGCGGGGCACTGAAGAATCAACAGGCCTTCTTCAAGTTCATGCCCGACACCTCCAGCGCTCTGAGGGCGAGCCGAAAATGCAGCATCAGGTTGGAATCGGAGCCCAAATACTGAGGGATTTGAAATTAAAGCGGATTGAACTGCTAACGAACTCTCCGCTTAAGGCGGTTGGGCTTGAAGGGTTTGGAATTGAGATTGTTGGGAGGAGAGAACTGCAGACCGGAAATTGAGAAGATTCGGATGGCGGAGAAGGAGGGATTCGAACCCTCGGTACAGTTTCCTGTACACACGCTTTCCAAGCGTGCGCCTTAAACCGCTCGGCCACCTCTCCAGCCTGTTTTCTCCATTGTAGCAAATCGGCCACTGGCTACTTGTTTTTTCCTCGTAAACGGCGGCGGCTTAAGATGGTTTGAGTATCGACTTTGCCCTCAATCAGACTGTGGCAATCCAAACCTTCTCGCCTGAGGTTGCGAATTAGAAGACGATTCAAAGTGAAATGGGATGCGAAGCAAGCTGGCTGAATTTCGAAGGGGTCTGCTTCCTTTTGCAAAATTCTAATTTCCATAGGATATCGGAGCCAGCCACGCTGCGACAAAGAGCCCGAAACCCAAAGCGCCGGTTCTAACTTGAGCCGACCCTCCGGCATATCCTTCGGCACTTGGGCATCCAGAACAAAAACAGCGCAGCGCTGGTTCTCGACTGTTCGTCCGCGAAGAGAATTTGAGACCGGGATGAGCTCAAGAGGAGTGTCGGTACCCGGAAAAAGCCGGAAACTGCGAAGAGGGAGTGCGCCATTTGGATACTGTCCCGTCTCCAGAAGAAATGCCTGGCCAGCCTGAAGCTTGACTACTACCAACAGTGTTAGAAAATCGCCTCGCTCAAGGGCCGGCGACAGAACCTCATACTCTTTGGATGCCAGCAATGAATCGCAATCGATTTTCGAGAGGTCCTTTTGAGCGAAAAGTGCGAGATCTGAAAACACGAAAAGCTCCTGTGCGGAGCTTTTCGTATTCAAGATCAGAGTAAGTACCAGGATAAGTTGATATCGCATGGCATTCATGGAGTTGAACGCTAGGCCAGATCAAACTTTTCCTGATGGATGAGGCCATCGGAGACAACCATGACAGGCCGGCCGACGATCTCCTCAAGTTCCTCGAGGTACTGATTGTCAGAAGACTTGAAGACCTTCGCTACTTCGGGATTGACCCGGAGCAGGACGTCCTTGGAGTCTTCCAGCGCGCGGGCTAATTTTTTGGCTTCATTTAGAATTTCTCCAACGACGGTTTGCACGCTCTTGACATAGGCTGAGCCTTCGCAATAAGGGCAAGGGGCGCACAGGGTGCGCTCGAGTGATTGTTTGACGCGCTTGCGAGTGATTGCAACCAGGCCAAAATCGTTGAACTGGAGAATTTTATACGGGGCTCGATCGGCGCGCATTGCCTCTTCAAGAGCCTGCATGACCCTCATGCGATTCTTGCGTTCATCCATATCGATGAAGTCGATAACAATAATTCCGCCGAGGTCGCGCAGACGGACTTGACGGACGATTTCACGTATGGCCTCAATGTTAGTTTTGACGATCGTATCTTCGAGTCGATTCGACTTACCAACGAACTTGCCGGTATTGATATCAATGGCAACCAGCGCTTCTGTCTGGTTGATTACAATATATCCACCGGACTTCAGCCAGACCTTGGGACGCAGAGCCTTTTCAAGTTCCTGGGTAATCCCAAAATTGTCAAAAATAGAGGCCTGCCGGGTGTACATCTTGACGCGCGAAACCATCATTGGCTGGAAACGCTCGAGGAAGCGCAAGATGCTCTCGTAGATCTCTTCGTTGTCAACCCAGATCGACTTAAAGTCCGGGCCCAACTGATCACGAAGAACTCTTTCTACAATTTCAAGGTCATGGTAGATCAGGGCAGGGGCTGGCTTGCTTTCCGCTTTCTTGCGGATATCAACCCAGAGGTTGCTCAGGAAATCAATGTCGGCCAGGATTTCCTCTTCGGACCGGCCTTCTCCGGCAGTACGGATGATAAAACCACCAGGGATTCCTTCCTTTCGACTCTGAAGAATGCGCTTCAGGCGCAATCGCTCTTCGTCGGATGCGATCTTGCGGGAGACACCCGTATGGTCGACAGTCGGCATGTAGACGCAGTAGCGGCCCGGAAGCGCGATGTGTGAGGTGATTCGCGCGCCCTTTTGACCTAGTGGCTCTTTGGCGATCTGAACCAGGATTTCCTGGCCTTCCTTGAGGAGCTCCGTTATTGAAGGCTGTGGACGGCGCTCGCGGTCTGGACGGTCATTTCTATCTGGAGAGCGATCCGGTCGATCAGCCCGTTCGGTTGCCATGCGTTCGCCCCGTGGCTCAGATCGATCGCCACGATCACGACGGTTGCGCCCTTCACGGCGCCCATCTTCGCGACGAGGGCTGGATTCCCGTTGTCCTTCCACAACAGGAGCTACGACTGCTTCGCCTGCTACCGCCACTTGCGCTTCTATTGGACCGGCTGCGGCCTCTGGGGCACGCTCACGGTCTTTCCCCCTGCCTCCCCTGCGCCGACGCCTGCCGCCGCGATCCTGGCCGTCGCTGCCCTCTTGTGGGGCTCGTTGTTGGAGGAAGCGCTGGTCAGTCTGACGCAAATGCGCCGAATAGCCGAGTGACGGGAGAACCCCATCAGAATCTGGAGTTGGGCCTTCGCCCAACAACTGAGCATCATCTCCGTCAGTCACTTCAGATTCAAGCGAAATTGAGGCCTCTGCGTCATCCTGGCCTTCCTCCTCATTATCATCGCCGGAGTCCTGATCATCAGTAAGATCCGAATCCTGGCTCTCAAGCTGGGCAGATGCGGCTATTTCGGATTCTGCCTCAGCGTTTTCTTTGTCTTCGTAGACGAGGCGTTCGGCTTCTTCAAAGTCTCGTTGCTCTTCATTCTCTTTGGCCATCTCAGCGAGATGTTCTTTTACTTCTTCGAGCACTTCGGCTTCACGCCGCTCGGCGATGGACTCAGGGGTAATTGCCTTTAAAGGAGTTACGGGAGCTTCGTGAATTTCTACTGGGGCATCAAAGACAAACTCAGGCTCATCCAATTCATCAGACTCGGCTTCGACCTCATCCTCAAATGAAGGTACAGCTTCAGCAGGGCGGCCCCTGTATTTTGATAGTGTTTCGCCGGGAAGCAGAATGGGCATAGAAGGGGCATCCACGTTTTCATGGGCCTCAATGACAGCTTCTATTTCCTCTGTTGCAGCTTCTTCAGTTTCTGTTGTGTCTGCGAACTTCGATTCCGGGAAATTACCACCCTGGGGTGAGCGGCCGCGACGACGGCGGCGGTTGCCACGGCGCAGGTCTTCGGTATCTCCAGTTGCTGGACGCTCCACCACAACTCGCGGACTGTCGGCATCTGAGGCAGCAGCGACGGGAGCATCTATCACCGGGGCCTCAACTCCGGCAGCCTGAACCACAAGAGGTTCGCGACGATCGCGGCCGCGACCGCGTCCACCGTCCCGACCACGTCCACGATTCTGGTCGCGATCCGGACGCTCAGTACGTTCGCTACGCTCACGCCCTTCCGGCATCTTTTCGAACTCTTCATTCTCTTCGAAGAAGTCAGAGACGTAGAGGAATGTGTCGCGCTCGAGACCAAGGTCAACGAAGGCGGACTGCATTCCAGGAAGCACGCGTGTTACGCGGCCCTTGTGGATCGATCCGGCGAGCGAATATTCGTTAGCGCGCTGGAAATAAATTTCGACCAGTTGGTCTTCTTCCATGATGGCGACACGGGTTTCGTGCCGCCCAGTGGAAATTACTAACTCTTTTGCCATCAGGCATCTCCTTAAGGATCCTGGGGAGAACCGCCGGCCTGGAATACAACTCTGGAAATCAACTCGACTCGAAACAAGACGCGAAATGCACTGAGTGCGTATAGAAGCGTTTGGTGGCCGGAAACTGGCCCGCGGAGAAATCGCGTGCGGCGGCAGAGCCGCAAGGGGTCATCCTTGAAGCGGGGAGAAGTCCAGCAAAAGCGTCTCGGCAAAATAGTTCCAAATTGTTGTAGCCCAAGGCGGTCATAGTTTGGCCCAGGTCATCTTACTGCAAGAATCGCCGGAGTCGTACGTTGTTGACGAGCCCCAGCATGAGGAAAAACGAGAGAATACTCGAGCCGCCATAGCTCATCAATGGCAAGGGAATTCCCGCCACTGGCATTAGCCCGGCAACCATCCCAGCATTCTCCAGAACGTGGAAAAGCATTAACGCACCAACGCCCATACAAATGGCGGTGCCTGCCCGGTCTGGGGCAGTTTGTGCGTTTTGCAAAATTTGCATCAATAGTAGGAAATATAACCCAAGTACAGTGACAACTCCTACGAAGCCGTGCTCTTCAGCAAAAGCGGCAAAGATAAAGTCCGTATGGGCAAAGGGTAAAAAGCGAAGTTGGATCTGCATTCCACGGGTTACCCCAAGGCCCCACATGCCTCCGGAACCGACGGCAATTTTGGACTGCATTACCTGGTAGCCAGAACCCTGCGGATCAGACGCGGGATCCATAAAGCTGGTGATTCGCGCCTTCTGATAATCCTTCAGGGCAAACCAACCAGTAGGAACAATAAGAAGCAGAATGACCATGATGGCCATAGCCTGCTGCCTGGTAAGGCCTGCAAGCAACACACCAACGCCAAGAATTGGCAGATAGCAAAGGGCTGTACCCAGGTCGGGTTGTAATCCGACAAGGATGAATGGGACGAGGACGAGGCCGCAAAGCTTTAGCAAATCAGGAAGACTCAGGGAGTCCGTCTTGAGCTCGGATATATATCGAGCAACAAAAAGTATCAGGATCAGCTTCATGAATTCGCTGGGCTGCAGCTTGAAGCCGGCCCCAAGACTGATCCAACGCTTCGCGCCCAGCACGACACGACTCAGTATTAGCAGAAAGACAAGAATACCTGCGAAGACTACGTACATCAAAGGGGCCTGGCCGACGAGTGTGTGGTAGTCGACCTGGCTCACGAGGTAAAAGACGAGCAAACCCGCAAAAATATAAATTACCTGTTTCCACCAGCGGTCAGCTTCGCTGGTAGATTGAGTGGCTGAATAAATTTGCAGAACCCCAATTCCGCAAAGGATGAGAGTGAGTACGAGGAGGGTCCAATCGACATCTCTCAGCGTGCGGAAAGAGAGCATTAATTTGCAGCTCCCGTGGGAGGAACGGGTAAACTTGCCGTTACGGTTGACGGCTGAGTTTGAGAGACCTCTTTGCGGGTCTTCTTGTCGAAGTAAGCCTTAACGATATCGCGTGCGATGGTTCCGGCCATTGGGCCATGCTCGCCTTCTTCGAAGAGGACAGCCACCGCGATTTCAGGATTCACACGGGGTGCAAAGGCGACAAACCAGGCGTTGTCTTTCAGCCGAATGTTCTTCGCCTTCTGATATTCGTTAGAGGCAGTCTGGGCTGTACCGGTCTTGCCGCACATCTCAATGCCAGGGATTCGCGAGCCGTAAGCGGTACCTGCTCCATTCACAACTTCACACATGCCATCAGTGACAAGGCGGACATGCTCAAGATCGAGGTCGGCCTTGCGGGCAGGTTTGGCAGGTGCATCGCCCCTGAGTAGATGAGGAGTGTGCCAAATGCCACCAATAACTATCCCGCCTATCGCGTGGGCAAGCTGGATTGGAGTTGCGGTGAGGTATCCCTGGCCGATCGCTACGGAGACGGTGTCGCCGCCGTACCACTTTTCTCTCAGGGCTCGAATTTTCCACTTACTGGATGGCAGGGTGCCTTCAGCCTCAGATGGGAGATCGATTCCTGTCTTGGAACCAAAGCCCGCGATCTCAGCATACTTTGCGATTTGGTCAATGCCAATCTTGGTACCCACGTTGTAGAAATAGACATCGCAGGACTGGGCGAGCGCCTTCTTTAGCGAGGTCGCGCCGTGGCCTCTTTTGTTGTGGCAGTGAAAGTATCTGCCGAAGAAGTTCAGCCCGCCGCCACAGCTGAACGAAGTATCGTTCGTGATTTCTCCGCCTTCGAGCGCAGCCAGGGCAACGATCGGCTTAAAGGTCGAACCGGGCGCGAGTTGTGCCTGAATTGCTCGATTCAATAGTGGCTTTTCGGGATTAGAGAAGATTTCCTTCCACTGCTTGGTCCTTTCTCTGGAAGACAGCTTGGTCAGGTCAAATCCGGGCCGGGAGACCATGGCCAGCACCTCGCCATTACGCGGATCGAGGGCAACGGCACCGCCGCGTCGTCCATCCATGGCCAATTCCATCACCGTCTGAACATCAAGATCTAAAGTAAGTTCGATTGACTGGCCTGGCACCGCTCTTTTGAGGCCAAGAACCCGGCGCTCATTTCCCTTGTTGTCGACCAGCACCTGCCGTTGGCCGTCCTGGCCGGTAAGAAGATCGTTGTACTGACGCTCAATCCCGGTCTTGCCAACCAGATCGCCCTGCTGATACTTGGCAAAGTCAGCCTGGTTCAGTTCGGCCTCAGAGACTTCCCCAATGTAGCCGATCAGGTGGGCAGCGAAGCCATTGGATGGATAGACCCGGCGCTCGGTATGGATCAATTCCAGCTCCGGATAGGTGTCAGGATCGCGGTGTGATTCCACAAACGCGATCTCGGCGGGAGTCAATTCTTTCTTGAGAGTGATCGGTAGATATCTGGGCCGCGAACGACGGCTTTTAAGCAACGCAACAACTTCGTCGTAGTCCAAATCGAGGCCGTCGGTAATGGGACGCAGATGTTCATCTTTAAGTGTCTCGAGGGAAAGCAGCACAGAGAAACTGGAGTGATTGTCCACGATCACCCGCTTGTCTCGATCCAGAATCTTGCCGCGTGGGGCAGGAATCGGCAGCGCCTTGATTCGATTCCGTTCCGCCTTAAGAGAATAGATCTCCTCGTTGCGGATTTGAAGATTCCAATATCCCCCAACGATGAACAGAAAAATGCCGACACTGAGGTATTGCAGAAACGCAATCTTGCCCTGCGCGAACTTCGATTCGTCGCGCAGCAACCGGATCCGGTCCTGGAAGTCTAACTGTCGCGAGCGTCCTGATGGTTGAAACACAAAAAATCTTGGAGGGCTGAAAGCCTAGCTCCCATCTTCCCTTAGTTTATCCAATAGAAAAAAGAGAGGAAGCGCGACTGCGGAATTCAGCAACGCCCGCACCACTTCATCAAGGCCATTGATATTGGGCACCTGACCTAGAAGAGCTCGCACCATCACCCAATAAAAGAACTGGTGAAATACGAAAAAGAAAGCGCAAAGCATGAACCGAAGCGCAGGATTGTTCACATCGAACCGCAAACTAACCGAGGCAGAAAAATACCCGACTATCGTTTTTACGATTCCAAACATGCCGAGCGGCTGTTGTGACAGCGAGTCCTGCATGAGGCCGATTGTTGCGCCAATGGCCACACCGGCTATTGGCTGGCGCTTCATGAGCGAAAAATAAATTGTGATCAGCAAAGGAAATTCAAGAGTTCTGGCCGACTCCACAAACCTCGGAAGAAAAATGTCGAGCAGGACTGAGAAAAGCGGAACGAGAAAAAAGACGATGGGTCGAAAGCTCGAAGAGGAACTTTTGCGGCGTCGGCCTTCGACGTAGTTTGCTTCTGTGTACTCAGGAGATGGCATTGTTCTACTTAGGGATTCGGCGGAACAACTGCGGGAGTGGCAGGAGGTGCCTCTATAACGGCAGGCTTCGGTGCAGCTACTCTCGGTGCAACCGGCGCATTAAAATTAGGCACCCTACCTCCATTACCGTAGCTTAGCCCCTGCTGCTCGCCAATCGCCTTGTATCGATCGACCAAACGGTCGGCATCAGTAGAAAACCTCTGGTTTGGATTCTGTTTGGGGGTTGCGTCCAGGGGAAGGGCGACTGAATCAGGAACCGGAGGAGCCATCGGTTTGGCTTCAGGGCCTACATTTGTGACTTGAGAAAGCTCGGGGATCTGCTGGTGTACGCCTTCGAGCACCACCAGCACTTCTTCCAGGCCCTTTTCAAATGCGGCCGGCGCGACATAGATTTCTTTGAACAGTTTACCCTCTCTGGCGACTCGCACCGGCCCCACCGGCAAACCCTTTGGAAAAATGCGATCATCCCCGGAGGTGTAAAAGATCTCACCTACCTGGACAGTCTGTTCATTTTGAATGTAGTCCACCAGCAATTGATTGTTTCCCTGGCCTTTGGCAGTGCCGTGCACCCGGGTTTTGTCTGAGACTACACCGCAGCCAAAAGTTGGGTCGGTAATGAGCATGACCTGGGAACCAGTCGGGTAGGCAGCCGTTACTTTGCCGACAATACCATCCGGGGTAATCACCGGCATTCCTTTCAAAACGCCGGAAGTGGACCCTCGATCAATGAAAACGACCTTTGAGTTCATGCCAGCCCCTGCGCCAATGATTCGAGCGCCGATCGTTTTGTTGGGGTTACGTTGGACAAAGAACGCCATAGCCTCTACGCGCTTGGCCGTTGCCAGTTCTTCCTTCAAGAACTGATTTTCAAGCTTGAATCGGTCGACATCGGCCTTGAGCGTCTGGTTTTGGGATCGAATCTCGATCAATTGCCAATATTCACCAGCAATACCGAATGTATTGGCCCGGATACCTTCCAGTACCCGCGCGAGTGGAGTGATGGCCGTCACTGCCCAAACGCGAATCAGCCGCACATCCTGGTTATTTTTGACCTGAACGGCAAGCAGCACCAATTGCGCCATGATGACAATCACCAGGACGGACAAATTGCGGTATCTGCCTAAGAATCCATCCATGCTTGCCCTAAGGCGCTCCCCTACTCAATTGCTATGCGGCGTAGCAACTTGAAATCGGAAAGCATTTTGCCGATGCCAAGTACGACGCAAGCCAGTGGATCTTCTGCAATGGATACGGGCAAGCCCGTTTCCTGACGGATCCGCTTGTCAAGGTTCTTGATCAGGCCACCACCACCAGTAAGCACAATACCTCGATCTGAAATGTCGGCTGAAAGCTCGGGAGGAGTGCGCTCCAGCGCGACGCGAATCGCGTTCATGATCGTCGAAATACCTTCGGCCAGGGCTTCGCGGATTTCTTCGTCGCCAATGGTCAGCGTCCGCGGCACACCCTCGATTAAGTTGCGTCCCTTGATTTCCATCGTAATTGGCTTGTCAAGTTCGGAGGCCGAGCCGATCTTCATTTTGATTTGCTCGGCAGTTCTTTCGCCAACCAGCAGGTTGTATTTGCGCTTCAAATACTGAATAATCGCTTCGTCGAGTTCGTTTCCGGCAACCCGAACGGACCGGGAATAGACGATGCCGGCCAGAGAGATGACCGCAACGTCGGTTGTACCGCCGCCGATGTCCACAACCATGTTGCCGCCGGGTTCGGTAATGGGAAGCCCGGCACCGATCGCTGCAACCATTGCCTGCTCCACCAAATGTACTTCGCTCGCCTTGGCGCGATAGGCAGAATCGATAACCGCGCGCTTTTCTACCTGGGTGATTTCAGAAGGGACGCCGATTACGATTCTTGGGTGCACAAGCATCTTGCGGCCATGAGCCTTCTGGATGAAGTAGTTCAACATGCGCTCGGTCACCTTGAAGTCGGCGATGACGCCATCCTTCATAGGACGGATTGCAACGATGTTGCCCGGCGTGCGGCCCAGCATTTCTTTTGCTTCTTTGCCAACGGCTTCAACTTCGCCGTTGTTCTTGTTAATCGCCACGATCGAAGGTTCATTGACAACAATGCCCTTGCCTTTGGCATATACGAGGGTATTCGCCGTGCCAAGGTCAATGGCGAGGTCGGACGAAAATAGGCTGAACAGCGAGCGGATATTCATGAATGCGGAAAAAGCTTGTCTATGTAAGGGATTTTGGGGCGGCCCAGTGTTTCACTGAAATTGGTTGGGCCTAAATTGAGCGTAGCAACAGCATCACGCTTTTGCATCTCTTTCAGGGAAGCAGAAAAACATTTTTCAAATTGCAATACCCCCATGTGAGGGTACAAAAGGAAAGACCCAATACCCGCAATGAAGTTTGAGAATCTCCCTATATGGTGTCTAGGCCCAAAATTCGATTCACGGTACAAATGAGATTCACCTGAGGAGAGGTACGAAATGTTAGTCGGAATCGAAGACGATCTTAGCAATATAGTGAACCCGGAAAGCTGCCGTCTGGTCGGTAAGGAATGCCGGGACTGCGTTTGCTCCAGTGCCTCTGTCGTCGCCCTCCTCTGCCCTACTCTCGACGCCGCAGCCGCCCAGCAAATGTTTTTTCGTATGTACAGAAATCAGGGTTGCGTCGGCATGGCTAGGGCTTTTGTGCGTGACTACCTCGGGGCAGTCGAACCGGAATACTTCGAACCGATCCAAATGCCAGCTTCAGGCCTCTATAAGATTGCTGCTTGTGCCTAACGAATCAGGTGAAACTTCTCCTGCCGTCGTAGAACCCATTGGATTTTGCCATCCACACCCACCATGGCGTCTTCTTCCATTCCCACAAACAATTCCTGATTGCCCCACTCCGGAACCGGGGTCCGGCTCGACAACTCAATTGAGAACCAGGTATTCGGCAGAAGCTTGACGTCTCCACGGCCTGGAACTCCTTGCTGGCGATCCCAGAGCCCAATCAGCGGCCCGGCACCGTGCCCATGGTCTCCAATGGGGTGTGAGTAAACCGTGCCCTTGATGCCTAGCGCCCGCACTTCCTTCAGCGCCTCCGCCAGCACTTCGTTTCCCGTTCGTCCCACCACCATCCGCTTCATGACAATGTCTTGCATTTTTTTGGAATTCTCCAGCGCATTGACAATGCCAGCAGGAGGCCCGGTTTCACCTGCTTTGAGGACGTAGCCCATATGCTGGGTGTCCGTCGCCAGGCGCATCGCCGTCAACCCGTAGTCCACCCAGAGGACATCGCCTCGTTCAATTACGATTGGCGCATCTTCCTGCTGAAGAATCTGCAGGCTTTTACCGTTCTGCCGCTGGACGCGCATCCCAGGTTGAAACCAGGTACCAAAGCCCCGGCGTTGATTTTCCTGGCGAAGCCACCAAATGACATCCTGATCCGTTGTCTTTCCAGGTTGAATCACCTCGCTGGAAAATGCTCGGCCGACTATGGAATGGACATTTTCCATCAGTCCTTGATATACAGGCACCATTTCGGGAGCCCGAAGCGCAACAAAATCCAGCGCCAGCCCCTCGGCCCGGACGAGCTTTTTGCGATTCTCAGGTCCGATCGCTTCTTCAAGCTGCTCCCGTTCCCCGGCGGAAAGGCCATCAGAGAATGCGTGAGTTTGGGACACGTCGATCGCAATCTTCCTGGGCTTGCGCTCGTCGATCAATTTCTTGAGCAGAATCCACTGGGAGTCACCATAAAGCTCGATGCCGCTGTCGGGATCTCGATAAACCTCATAGAGGCCACCTTGTGAACCACCCCCCAGAGCCAGACGCTCAACGCCTTTCTCCGCGCCCCGGTCAAAGAAAACATAAATGGTCCTGCGCCTGGCAGCAAACATGGTGGGAGAAACCAGCGAATAGAAAACCGGGTCTTCATTGTATTCGCGGCTCGAGACTACCCACATATCCAGTCCGTGCTTACGCATCAGATCAGGCAAATTCTTTTCAAGTCTGAATTTCAGCCACGATTGTTGCAGCTTGGCCTGTTCACGCAAATCAGGCACCGAGGGAGGAGGGGCACCCGCAAGTGTCAAAACAAGCAGAGGCAGGCACAGCAACTTCATTCTAGATTTCTCCAACTTGCAATCTGGTGGCGACGAAGGGCGTTTCACTGACAGAACTGGCAGTGGAACTCCGAAGGATCCGTACCCAGGACCTTGCCGATTCAAAAACAATTGTTGCCGTCAGTATCAGAAAAAGGCCGCAGATGGCTGCGTCCATTCGTTCATTGAAGATTAATTGTTGGAACTGGGCCACTTTGGCAGCGGTAAGGTTGCCGGCGGCAATCTGTCCCTCCAACTGGTCAGCCCGCGCCAGGAAGCCAAGCCGGGGGTTGGTGGCAAAGATTTTGATCCAGCCTGCCGAGAAGGTAACGCTCAGCATCCAGGCGAGTGGAATGGCCGTCACCCATACATATTTCGCCCGGAACATCTTGATCAATATCGTGGTGGCGAGACAGAGAGCAATTGTGCCTAGGAGCTGGTTTGCGATTCCAAAGAGTGGCCAGAGAGAATTAATTCCGCCAAGCGGGTCCAGCACGCCCTGGTAGAGGAACCACCCCCAGCCGGAAACGATCAACGCACTGGCGATCACAACACCCGGCATCCAACTGGTACGGCCAAAGGGCTTGTAGACCTGACCAACCAGATCCTGTAGCAGAAAGCGCCCCACCCGAGTTCCGGCATCGATTGTTGTCAGGATGAAGAGCGCCTCGAACATGATCGCAAAGTGATACCAGAAGCTAAGAATTGCTTTGCCACCATCAGAGGTCATCGACAAAGCCTGAGAGAAGATGTGCGCCATACCAAGAGCCAGAGAAGGAGCCCCGCCAGTGCGGGCAAAGAGGCTGCTTTCGCCGACGCTACGAGCCAATTCTTCCATGTGAGCAACCGTAACTGGATATCCCCAACCGGTAATCGTCGTCACTGCAGCTTCGGGCAATGCACCGACAACACCACCTGGAGAGTTGATGGCAAAATAGACGCCGGGCTCCATCGCACAAGCAGCGATTAGCGCCATGATGGCAACCATCCCTTCCACCAACATTGCCCCATAAGCAACCGGGAGCGCATGGCTCTCACGGGCGAGTAGTTTCGACGTCGTGCCTGAAGAAATCAGCGAGTGAAAGCCCGACAACGCACCGCAGCCAATCGTGATGAAGCAGAAAGGAAAAACAGTGCCCGCGAAAATGGGGCCAGACCCATCAACAAAGCGCGTTATTGCTGGAAGGTTGAGTTCGGGGCGCACAAAGAGCACGCCCACCGCCAGCATTGCAGCAACTCCCAATTTGACGAAGGTGCTTAGGTAGTCCCGGGGGGCAAGCAAGAGCCAGACCGGCAGCGCGCTGGCACAAAAGCCATAGGCAATCAGGATTAAAGCAAGCGTCGTTCCACCGAAGGTGAAGTATGGGGCGAGAGTGGGAGATTCAGCAACCCATTGGCCACCAAAAATGCTAAGCACTACCAGCACAAAACCGATTGCAGAAATTTCAATCACGCGGCCAGGGCGAAAGAATCTAAGGTAAAGTCCCATGAAGATGGCAATTGGCATGGTTGCAGCAATGGTAAAGGTCCCCCAGGGGCTTCCTTTGAGTGCGTTCACAATAACAAGTCCAATCACCGCCATCAGGATAATCATGATCAGAAGAACGGTAATCATCGCAGTAATCCCGCCAACATTGCTGATCTCCTCTTTCACCATCTGGCCCAGGCTCTTGCCGTCGCGTCGAATCGAAAAAGCCAGGATGAGAAGATCGTGCACAGCCCCAGCCAACGCCGCACCAAGAATGATCCATAGCGTGCCTGGAAGATACCCAAACTGGGCCGCCAGGGTCGGGCCCACGAGGGGGCCAGGCCCGGCGATAGCAGCAAAATGATGCCCGAAAACAATCCACTTGTTCGTTGGCTCAAAATCGTGCCCATTGCGAAGGCGTTCAGCGGGCGTGGCTCTATCGGAGCGGAGACTGAGAATTTTTGTCGCGATGAAAGTACCGTAGAAGCGATAGGAAACAAGGTAAACGCAGGCGGCTGCAACAACGATCCACATTGAATTGATCGACTCCCCACGATTGAAGGCTACAGCGGCCAAACAGCCCGCGCCAAGCAAGGAGATGGCGATCCAAACAAGAACAGTTCCCACAGATTTCATATTCCACAAAGACTATCACAATTAGAGGGTATAAAATTCGCTATAAGCCAATAACCACGGGCCTTCGGCTGCTATGTTCCCATCATTTCCGGCAACTGGCCGACAGGCATAGAGTGAGAGATTTGTCCATTTCGTTTAGTGAGCTTGAGCAGACCTTCGCCTCGAAACCGACCGAAGATTGAAAACAGCTTGTTTCAGAATTTGGCAATGCAAAGCTGTCTCTGAGTTCGTCTTTGATTTCTATCTGTCGATAGACTTAGAATTTAGGAAGTTTCGACAACACTCTATAGGTATTAGACCCGCCTTTTTGATTGACGCTGTCGACAACCTTCCAATCACGATCCATTGCGCCAACGTAAAGCGCTCGCTTACGTTCCCTGCCTGCAAGAATTACGTTTAGATTCCGGGCTGGATACTCAAGAACCTGATACTGCAGGATCTCTCCTTCCGCCTTCCATCTGTCGGCCTGAGGAGTTCCGAGTTTTCGGATCACCGCGAAATAGTCATCTTCGGGCCCAAGCCCGAGGCTTTCCTGGACGACAGGCTTGTAGGAAACCAGCTCGCCGGATTCCAGGCCACGGTAAAAGAAGATCACCATTGCGACAATAAGCACAGAACCGGCAAGAGCAAAGAGAATTAACTTTCCGACTTTTCTCTCGGAAGAATCAAGGCCAAATCCGCTTCCACGAATACTCGCTGAAACACCGGTGGGCGCAGTTTGAGATTCAACTACCACTTCGCCTGCGGGGACGCGGGGCATTTCTATGATCCGCTTCTGCACCGGCCAAACCTGCCCTGCTTTGTAGTCCAGCGAGCGATTTAGCCCAACGATCATGACAGGGCGATCTGAGGCTGACACTTCGCCAAGGTAGCGTCGCGGCACCCACACTTGCGTTTGGTCGCCTTGATTCTCCACAAGGAATTCAGACCAGTTGGCATCGACTAAGCGCCACAAATTCGTCTCCAGATTGCCAACCGACGGATGGAAAGAAAACTCTCGATCGGCCAGCTGGTCGAGCGGTGGTGGATAAGGAGCTCCTGGCTCGCGCGCTGAGGGCTGAGTTGACATCGATTTATGCCATCTTTAGGTAGTCCATATGCTCCAGCAGGGATTGGCTGGGCGGCACCACTGTTTGAGTCAAACTCTCCGCAGTTTCTGCATCGTCGAAGGCATGAAAGAGACTCAGCTTGGCGAGTGCGTACTCTTCATTCCAGCGCAGGGCCGACCCCATCCGGGCAGCACAGGCAGCCAAAGCATCTTCGGTCAACTCAACTGCAACTTCAAAATGCGTATTGCGATCAGCCGAAACTCGAAAAACATGCTTCCGGCCCAACATTCCTTTGAAGAGGTATTGATAAACCAAGCCACTCGCCGCTGAATAGGATTTTTCCCTCTGCGACAGGGGCAAAGGCTTCAGTGTTTCCACGTTCTTTGAGAACCACGAGAACATAAGACTGACTCCAGTCTAGTATGAGGGTAGTGCCTCTATTTTTTTATTTGTGGTTGATGGCGCAAGCCCAGGCGCCTCAACCTCTCGCTACGCCCGTTCCCGAGCCGCCAAATGTTTACGCCAGCGCTGCAGGCCCAATTCTGTTGCCCAACCTTTGCGCAGAACTAGACATGACTGCATTGGGTCTCACCTGCAGTGAAGCCGAACCCTGCCCAACTTACCTTGAGTTTTCAAGTGTGGAATCTGTTGGGACTGTTCTACTTCTGGCTGGCAACCTGCACACAACGGCTTCGACTCTTCAATCCATTTTGCTGATCAGCGAAGACGGCGGATCTACGTGGCGCGAAGCTCACTCCCGGCTCAAAGCAAGCGCTCTCGAATCCATGCAGTTCATCGATTTTTCAACCGGCTGGCTAATCGGGCAAACTTCTATCGGCTTGCCGCGAGATCCATTTATTTTGCTGACTACCGACGCTGGCAGGAACTGGCGTAAGGTGGACCTTTTTGCGGAGACTCGCGTAGGCGTGATTGAAGACTTTGCCTTCCAGACAGCGAAACGCGGTTGGATTCTGGTCGACAATCGCGGGAGCGGCGAAGCTGGCAAGTACGAACTCTACGAAACGCAATCGGGTGGGACAAGCTGGGAATTGCGGGAAATTTCGGGTCGAATTCCCAAAACTGCCCAGCCTGGTCAGCGAACCCCTACGAATACATCACGTGTGAGAGTAGACGAAAAAAAGGGGCTTCTCCGCATCGAAACGCGAAATGGCAATGCGTGGCGCGAGGTCAGCACTTTCAAGCTCAAGATTGAGGACTGTAAGCCGAGTCAGTAACAGGTACTTTTCGCGGCCGAGCATCCAGCTTTGCGGCAATCAGTTGTTTCTTTAATTGCATGCCTTTGGGCGTAGCTGGATTCAGCCCTGCACTGACAACATCGTCATCGGTAATCTCTAAAGCAGCCGGTAAATACTTTTGGAGATAATTCTTGATCCTGTCCTGAACTACCCGCAATGGAGACTTACACAACAGCACGAAAATAAGCTCGGCCGGTGCATCCATCAAAGCTGCATAGATTAGAGATGGCTTCTGCAATTTGGCTGATTTGAGAGTGTTTTGAAGCGTCTTGGATTTAGATTCCAGATTCTTCCAGGCATCTACTTCGCGCTTGGATAGTTTGCAATTCTTGATGAAGCTCTGTTTGTCTTTTGGTGTCCACTTTTCACTGATGGTGTAAAGAAAGAGCGAGAAGCGATCTTCTTTGAGATGTGTTCCAAAAGGAACCATTCCCCGGAATTTGAGCAACTTCCCAAAGCCTGCAGAATTGAGCTTGGCGCCAGAAAATCCGGTGAAATAGAGATTGAGGAGCTTCTCTTTATCTAAAGTCTCAAGCACCGGAAGCGGATTAAACTCCTCTCCAATTTTTACTATCTCTCTACGCAAGGCCTCGGGAGTGATCAACTCTTCCAACTTCTCTTCCCGGGCTCGTTGGTATTGCGCGCGTGTGCGCTCATCCAGTTGAAAGCCCAATCTGGCTTGAAGGGTTACCAGCTTCAAGACCCTTGAAGGATCGTCACTCAAAGTATGGCTATTGGCGGTTCTTAACTCGCGGAGAGCGAAATCGGAAAGGCCATTAGTGGGATCAAGCAGCAGTCCTCGCGATCCTTGAGCAAGTGAAATCGCCAGACAATTGATCGTGAAGTCCCTCCCACGAAGGTCTTCATGAATCGTAGCAGGGATAACCTTCGGCATTGCTCCAGGCTTGGCAAACTTCTCGATGCGAGCCATAGAAATTTCAGCGTGCACGCCATTTGGGAAGCTGATCTCGTAACTTTTGCGAACATCGTCCGAGTTCACTACACGAATTCCAGCCTCCTTCTCGAGAGCCTTTACTAGCTTGAAGGGCGAACCTTCAAGAGTAAAATTCAAGTCGCGAACAGGAAGACCGGCCGACATGTCACGCAATGCTCCGCCAGTGAGAAAAACGTTGACCTGAAGCTTTGCCATCATCCTCTGGACTTCTGAGATAACAAAATTCTGCGACTGGCTGAGGTGACTCTCCAGCATGAACATGTAATCACTCATAATTTCTTGGCTTCCCTTGGATGAAATTGGTCAACAATCCCACGTAGGCGTTCCTGCTCCACATGGGTGTAAATCTGAGTCGTCGAAATATCCGCGTGCCCGAGTAAAGCCTGGACACTTCTAAGATCTGCGCCGCCATCGAGCAGATGTGTTGCGAAGGAATGGCGAAGCATATGGGGGTGCAGAGCCTTCCCGCCTCCCATGGCACGACGGATCTGAGCGAGAACTTTCCAATAGGACCGGCTCTCCAACTTCGGCCCGCGGGAACTCACAAACAGGAAGGGTGAGCTTTTCCCACGCAGCAACTTGGTGCGTCCCTCCAGAAGATACTGGTCGATGGCTTTAGCCGCATCGCTGCCGACAGGCAGCAAGCGCTGTCTATTGCCTTTTCCCGTCACTCTCAGACGCATGGAAAGGGCGTTATATGCCGACAATTGCACATTCACTAATTCGCTCAATCGTAACCCAGATCCATAACAAAGCTCAAACATGGCCCAATCGCGTAAGCCCCTTGGGGTTGACCGATCAAACGCCGCCGCAACTTCCGCCAAACGTACCTCTGGAATTGCCTTCGGCAATTTGCGTGGCGGACTCTGCGTGCGCAGAAACTCTGTCGGATCTTTCGCCAATTGCCCTTCAGCCACCAGATGCTGCAACAGACCGCGCAAGGCCGCAAACTTTCGAGCGATGCTCCGGCCACTCAGTTTTCGATCCAAAAGATACTTTTGGAAAGCCTGCAGGACTGCAATTTGCGAAAACGAGTCCTCACACGATTCTTGAAGCCAACGTGAGTAACTTTCAAAATCACTCTCATAAGCTTTAAGTGTCGCTGCGGAAAGACCTTTTTCGACTCTGCAGTAAGTCAAATACGACCTTACGGCAGCCGCAAAGGGTGCCTGGCCGAACATTGAGCCAATGATACAATATTGGCATTTGTGTTTGAAACAATTTTGACCTTTTTTGGCTTGGAACCTCTCCGAAAGGCAGGAAATTAGCTTTTGACAAGCGTTTCGACAAAGAAAGCAATGGTTTATCGCTTTGAGCGGGAGACTCTGGCTGGCTTCGTCGACTCGGGAAATCCCTTCGACGGAGGTTTTGTACAGTTCCTGAATCGGGAAGGAGTAGTACAGAATCTTCCGATCGAGCAAATCAAGCTCATCTGCTTTGTTCGCGAATGGTTAGACCAGCCGCCTTGGCTTCGAAGCAGCTATGCAGTCAGGCCAAGGCAGCAAGGGTTGTGGGTGAGGTTTCGTTTCAAAGACGGGGATTCTGTGGAAGCGACTATGCCCAATAGCCTCAGTGCTTTAGACCCTGTTTCGATCATAGCGTCACCTCCTGAGCCAGCTGCTGGAGTTCAAAAAGTCCTGATTCCTCGGCCAGCGCTTGAATCATTTGAGGTCTTGGGCGTGGTGGGAAGCCCTCTCAAGAAACAAAAAGTTGCGCAAAAAAATCAGCTCAATATGTTCGACTGAGTCTCATCGGGGAAGTCAGGTTCGGTGCAACTGGCAACCCTTCCAGCGAGAATGTCTTTAGATCGATCCAGCAATTGTTGGCTGAATTTTGCACAAACACGACCCTGTCCAATAGGAACTCCCTTGGGCCAGTGTAGGCATCCCATTGCATCTGGGCTTGCCGGATTCTTTCATCAACAGTGCCGATTTCAAAGTTTTGGGCCAACGTAATGTGGGGATGGAATGGGAAAGGCTCGTCAAATGCAAGAGCATCGGCTGAAAACTTGCTATGAAGCTCTACCAACTCCGACTGTCCAGCTTCGAGTTCTAAAAAGATGACGGAAGTGCCTGGGAACACACACACTTTTCCAATTTTGACCACGATTGGCTGGGCCAGCAAGCTCAGTGAACGGATTTGAGATTCTGCTTGGGAAGGAGAAGTGTCCAGGGAGCGGGGAGGGAGCAAGGAAATATGGGATCTTGCGTTACATTGAGAAACCAGATCTCTTCTTAACTGATCCAGATAGCAACCTAGCTCGCCGGGGAGGTAGGTAACCAATCCATATTGATTTATCGGCTCACTGGGAGCCGAACAACTGCCCATACTTGGAGTGTAGCGCAAATTCAAAGCCCCTGCAGGGCACGATACAGTGCTAGGCCCCTAGATTCGGGCCGCTCATTTCGGTTTCACTGGCGCTCACAGGGCTTCCGGAGAGTTCCGGTCGAATGGGCGCAACGAACCAAGTGGCATCTTCCAAACCGACAAATTTGAAAATGCGGAGTGTCCCATCCGGCAATTCGAGCAAGTCACCAACTCGAAGTTCGTTCGCGCTGCCACGCAATTCGTTAAAAAGCGCATAAGCACTAAGGGCTTCCACTTCGCCACTCATTTCATAGTCTCGCTGCTTAACCGTAGCGGGGCCAGCAGTGTGGGGAGCCCAGCGAAACTGCGAAGAAACGTGATCTTTAAGGCGGTGGATCTTGAAGCTGACCATCTCGTTTCAAGTTAGCATGGGTTTAGGCTATTGATGCGTCCCACTCATTGCACCTCTTGCGGAACGGCACTCATGGAAGCTCCCATCACTTACGAGGTAATCGTAAGGGAAGAGCTCTTCCAGATCGAAGACGTCCCTGCGCTTGTTTGCAGGAATTGCGGTGAACAATGGCTTGATGACGACGTAAAAAATAATCTCGAACTTATGGTTGCTGAAAGCGCCGGGCCTGAACCCAATGTCCACTGAGTTTTCCAGCCTGATGCTCTCGCTGCAGAATGGCGAAAATCCATCACCATTGATTGCTGTTGATGAGGGCAGATTTGCCGGAGTAAAGTGCTTTGGGAAGGCAGCATTCAAACACTGCCGCCTTCCAGACGAATCCAGGGCAGGCCTTCTTCTCTATGCCGGCTTTGGCAAAGAAAGTCATTCCGTTTCGCAGGATCTCTCCACGATGGAAGCCAGCTATTGGCACGCGATCTACCACCGTATGGAGCCAGACGATTGGAATTCCAAATATTGGTTTCGACAAGTCGGCCGCCATCCCATCGAAGATCAATTGAGAGAAGAGTCGATCAAAGCCGGCTGGAATCCCGGAAGAATCTGGGACCACGCCCGCTTCGTCGATTTCATCAGTGCAGCCAGATCCAGCACAAAAGCTGATTCCAATGCGCTGGCCATCAAGATTCAACACGTCGAATGGCAATTGCTCTTCGACCACTGTGCAAAGGATGTTAAGGAATGAAGCGTTTAGGACTGCTGCTGGTCGTTGTTCTGGCAGTCATTGGCGGTTATTTTGCCTGGAGTTTCAGAAATGCAACTCCTCAAGTGCCGGTGTTCAGGGTGGTTCGAGCTCCCTTTGAAGATCAGGTAACCACCAACGGGCGCGTCGAACCAAGCGAATGGGCCAGTGCGCGAGCGGAAAAAGAAGGACTGGTAGTTGGTGTTCCGGTAGTAAAAGGTCAGCGAATTGCCAAGGGTGCCCCCATCGCGATCCTCGACTCAAAGGAGGCCGAGGCCGATATTTCCGCTGCAACTGCACGCATCGAAGAAGCCCAGGCAAACATTCAATTGCTCGAATCGGGCGGGCGCAAGCGCGAAATTGTAGAGATCGAACAAGGTATCAAACAACGTAACGCGGAACTCCTGCAAACGGAAAAGGAGATGGAGATTGCCGAGCGATTGGCTGCGCGAAATGCCGGCACCAGGGAAGAGACGAGGGTGCTCAAAGATAAAGTTGAGCTGCTCAAACTCCAGATTTCTGCTCTCAACGCTCGTCGGCCTACCCTTGTTGCCGTCTCAGACTTGGCCTCGGCACGCGCTCGCTTGCGAGAAGCGACGGCATCTGCCGATCTTGCAAGACGGCGAATCCAGATGGGAATCATTCGATCGCCAATCGAGGGGGTTGTCTATCAACTCGACATCAAACAGGGCTCTTTTGTCAGCCCCGGCACGTTGGTGGCAAATGTCGGGCGCCTGGACACGTTGAAAGTCCTTGTCTTTGTCGATGAACCTGAACTCGGACGAATCGGGAAAGGCATGCCGCTCACCATTACGTGGGATGCGATTGAGGGCAAAAAGTGGAACGGTGAGGTCGACAAGATCCCCACTCAAATCGTCCCCCTCGGCACTCGACAAGTGGGCGAAGTCGAATGCCGAATTGAAAATCGAGACGGAGATTTGCTCCCCGGCACAAACGTAAATGCCTTCATTCAGACCCGCAAACAGGACTCCGCGCTACTGCTCCCGAAAGAAGCGATCCGCAATCGCGATGGGGCAAGCGGCGTCTACGTTATCGAAAACCATATCCTGGTCTGGCGCAAGGTGGAACTCGGCTCAGGCAATGTTACCAGCGTTATCGCGCTCTCTGGCATTAAAGAGGGCGACCAGGTAGCCCTCGGCCCCGAGGCAGGCCTCAAGGCCGGAGCCACGGTCGAGATCGCCAAGCCGTTACTTTAAGTCGAAGAGCAGCAGGTGCGCGTCACTGCTGGCTTGAATCGCGATCTCGGCCTCATCTTCAACCATTGCGCCATCACCAGCGTTCATCGTTTGGCCATTGAGGACAACAGCTCCATCTGCCAGTTGGACATAAACCCCACGGCCCTTCTCCACTGCGTAGGTGCTCCGATCGCCTGTCCCAAGATCCGCCACCAGAAACCTGGCGTCGGCATTCATCATCAAGGAACCTTCATCGCCATCGGCGGAGGCAACCAACTGAAACTTGCCCTTGCGACCTTCGGCGGCAAATGTCTTCTGGTCATAACCCGGCTGGATGCCTCGCTTCTCGGGCATGATCCAGATCTGGAATAGATGAACCGGTTGATCGGGCGAGGGGTTGTATTCGCTGTGGTACAAACCGCTGCCGGCACTCATCGCCTGCAATTCGCCGGGTTCAATCGTCCTGCGGTTTCCCATCGTGTCGGCGTGTTCCAGCTTGCCGGCACGCACCCAGGTCAGAATTTCCATATCGCGGTGGGGGTGCATTCCAAAACCTTTGCCGCCAGCCACCCAGTCTTCATTGATGACGCGCAGCCCACGAAACTGGATATGGTTGGGGTCGTAATAGTCCGCAAAGCTAAAGCTGTGACGCGTTTCGAGCCAACCATGATTGGCCTTGCCGCGGTCTTCCGATTTTCTGATCTGAATCATTTTTGTCTGATCTCCTTTACTTGATTAGTAAGATGTCGTTTCAACAGAAACGATGCAAGTGGCTGAGTTGCGAAACTGTTTCTGATGGGAATACGTCGCTAAACACATGAGGCACACTCGATTTGCGGCCTGGATCGCCGCCTTTAGCCTCCTCGCCGCCACTGGTTTGGCACAACGGGGATCGAATACTTATATTGTGGTCTTGAAAGACCCGCCGCTCGCCGAAGCGATGCAAAGCCGGAAGGACCTGCTTCGAAAAGAAGCCACTGCCCAGCGCTCCGCCCTGGAATCAAAACAGACTGCGCTTGGCAGCCGGATGGCTGAATCAGGAATTCAGATTATCGACTCTACTCAGGTTCTGCTCAATGCCTTGTTTGTCCATGCCAGCGCCGAGCAGATTGAACAGGTCAAGGGCCTTCCCGAAGTAGACAGGGTTCAGCGCATGCTTCCCTTGAAACGGCATATCAACAAGGCACTCGATGTTGTAAATGTGCGGTCAGCCTGGAATCAGGTTGGAGGAATATCGGGAGCTGGCACGGGCGTCAAAATTGCCATCTTGGACACAGGTATCGACCAGAACCATCCTGCATTTAAGGACTTCTCAGCCTCTCCCCCAGCCGGATTCCCGAAATGCAAAGCCGATAACGGGGATTGTGCTTTTACCAACAACAAGGTAGTCGCAGCAAGAAGCTACGTGGACCTCCTCAACTTTGCTTTTGGCACAGACGCGGTAAACACACGACCGGACGACAATACTCCACGGGATCGAATCGGTCACGGCACGGCGACAGCGATGGTAGCGGCAGGGCAGGAACATGACTCGCCTAGTGGCCGCATCTCAGGGGTTGCCCCGCGAGCCTTTCTTGGCAACTACAAGGTTTTTGGCAGCCGCGGGGTTAACGACACAACGTATCCCAGCGTCGTCATCAAGGCACTCGAAGACGCTATTGCCGACGGTATGGACATTGCCAGTCTCAATCTTGGGGCCCCGGCCGGCTACGGCCCGCTCGACAATTTCTGCGGCACACAGAAAAACCAGCCTTGCGACGCCTTTGCAAATGCAGTTCAAAATGCAATTCGGCTCGGTTTGATCGTCTCTATCTCGGCAGGCAATAGCGGCGACATCGGTGCTAACCTGCCGGCACTCAATACAATCGAAAGCCCCGGGACAGCCCCTGGGGCAATCACAGTCGGTGCAATCACGAATTCTCACATCTGGTACAACACGCTCACCGTCCTTGGCAACGGAGTGCCAAGCGAGTTGCAATCGGTGAATATGCGGTTTGGTGACGGCCCGCAACTGTCGACCCCGATCGAGGCGCTGCTTGTTGATGTAAGCTCGGTCACCAGCAGCCGCCTGGGTTGTGACCCCTTACCAGACAATTCCATGGCGGGTCGAATCGCGTTGATAGAACGTGGCACCTGCCTGATTGCCCAAAAGGTAAACAACGCCCAGCGCGCCGGGGCGATTGCAGTTGTAATTAGCGGGCTTGAGGGTGCAGGTGTCTCCCAACTCGGGGGTCTCGACAACACTTCCATTCCAGCCGCACTGATCGGCTTCAACGCTGGCAACGCTCTACGTTCGTTCCTTTCTAATCAACAGCGAACGGTTCGCCTCAACCCGGCTTTCCGCGAAGTGGGAGCCGCAGCCGACGAAATCGCCGTGTTCTCCTCACAAGGGCCCGGCATCGGAAATTACGCAGTAAAGCCTGACATGGTTGCCGTTGGAACAGACCTGTACATGGCAACCCAAAGGACAGATCCGAACGGTGAAATGTACAACCCCAGCGGCTACGTTGTCGCTGAGGGAACCAGCTTCTCAGCCCCGATGGTCGCGGGAGCAGCTGCGCTGGTGAAGCAAAGATCGCCCGGCCTTCGCCCCGCCCAAATCAAGAGTGCACTGGCCAATACAGGCAACACCAATCTAATCGATTACGACAACAACGGACGCCAGGTGCAGGCCGCCGTCACTGCAATGGGCGGCGGGAAACTGGACGCCAATCGCGCACTTCAATCGAATGTTGCGGTGGAGCCCAGCTCGATCGGCTTCGGCATTGTCAGTCCAGGCAGCTTTCCAGCGCCTCAGGGACTTGCCATTTCAAATATGGCCAACTCCGGCTCGCTCAATCTGAGCATTCGCGTCGAACAAAGGACTGCGGCAGCCGGGATTACGATCACTGCAGCCCCAGCTACATTCAGCTTGCTGGCCGGCCGTGAGACTCAAGTTTCTGTGCGCATGTCCGGAACTCGCCCGGCAAACGGCAAGTACGATGGATTCCTGGTAATTTCAGGCGGAGCTACCGACCTAAGGGTGCCATACACGTTCTACGTCGGCCCAGGTCCCGCCTGGAATATGTATGCACTGGGCGGCGCCTTTTACGATGCCATTCCTGGCTTCGAACAGGCAATTCTGATGAAGGTTGTAGACCAGTTTGGGATCCCTGTCCCGAACGTGGCCGTCAGGGGCCGCACCACTAGCGGCGATGCCCAGGTAACCTTCGCCAATGAGCGTACGGACGAATACGGGATAGCAGAAGGCACAATAAAGGCTGGTTCAAACATAGGAGAGCAAGTCGTCCGCTTCGAAGCAGGCACGATTTTCGCAGATTTTGTCGGCAAGGTGATCGCGCGGCCCGCAGTATCTACAAATGGCATTCGGGACGCTGCCAGCGGAGAAGCCTCTGAAGGGTTTGCCGCCGGCCAGTACATCACCATTTACGGTGCAGCACTTAGCCCGACGCTCAAGATCTTTAGTGGAAATGAATTGCCGCTGTCTTTGGCTCGTGTCAGTGTGAGCTTTGATAACCCTTCTCAACGGGTGAGCGCAGCCGGCCGGCTCCAGTTCGTAAGCGAAGGCCAGATCAACGTTCAGATTCCCTGGGAGTGCGCAGGTCTTGCAACGGTTGAAATGAAGGTTTCCATCGGTGAGTTTTCCAGTGCCGTCCAGACCTTACGCCTGCGAGCCTCGAATCCAGCACCCTTTGAGTATTTTGAACCTGGGTCGAATCGACGTTACATTGCAGCCCTCGACGGATCCTTCGCCCTCATTTCGGGAAGCAATCCCGTCCGTCGTGGTCAAGTCGCCCAACTCTACGTCAACGGGCTCGGTCCCGTGGATCGCACTCCGGGAAATGGGCAAATCAGCCCTTCAGACCCTTTGGCGCGAACCACCACAAATCCGCTTGTCAGCATCGGTGGCCGACCGGCTCAGCTCCTCTTTAGCGGCCTGGCCCCGGGCATTGTTGGGCTCTACCAGGTAAATGTAGTAGTCCCGCCAGATTCCCCCACCGGCCCTGAAGTCGAACTCACCATCCAGAAGGACGGGGTAATTTCCAGAAGCTCCCGCATTGCCGTCCAATAGACGGTTTAGAATGGAAAGAGTAGAAATCTGGTGACATGATCGACATAAAGAAAAAACTGGTGGATGAGGTGGCTTCGCTTGAGCACGAACTGCGCAGCGAACTGCCCAAGGAGATCCTGCGCGCCCGCGAACTCGGTGACCTCAGCGAAAACGCGGAGTATCACGCTGCAAAGGAACGCCAGGGGTATGTGAATGCTCGCATTGGCCAGCTGAAAATGCGGCTTCAAGTAATGTCGATGGCTGACATGACCAAAATTCCGGTCGACCGCATTGGACTTGGCTCGGAAGTAGTTGTGTTTGACACCAAAAAGGAAGAAGAGATCACCTACAAGCTTGTCACCAGCGAAGAAGCTGACGCTCCAAATGGAATGATTTCAACCAGTTCCCCGATTGGCAAGGGCTTGCTGAACAAGCAGGCAGGCGACGAGGTTCAAATCGTGATTCCGGGCGGTACTAAGAATTTTGAGATTTTGAAGGTAAAGACCATTCACGATCTTGAGGATTTAGGGTAATCTGGGCCCAACGGCCTTCTCACTAGTGGAACCTAAAACTACATGGACCGGCGCAGTTGGACGAGCCTGCAATATTTTGCTCGTCAAGATCGTCAACGGGTTGGCGCTCTCAAAGATCCATCCCAACGTCCTTACTTTCATCGGCCTGGTGATCAACATTGGTGCCGCCTGGCTCTTGGCCAGAGGCGCATTTTGGCAGGCTGGCCTTGTAATCATCGGTGCGGGATTGTTCGACATGGTCGATGGGCGTGTCGCTCGCCAAACCGGACAGGTAACGAGATTCGGTGGCTTCTTCGACAGTGTCATTGATCGCTACTCAGATTTGGCACTTTTGATCGGTCTGCTTGTTTATTACGGCAACATCAATCGCGCTCCCTATGTCGTCTTGACCGCTATCGTGATGATTGCCAGCGTCATGACCAGCTATGCGCGAGCACGGGCCGAAAACACCATTCCGCAGTGCAAAGTGGGCTTTCTCGAACGGCCTGAACGTGTGGTGCTGCTGATCATCGGAGCTCTCTTCGATCGAATGGCACCCGTCCTGTGGATCGCAGCGATTCTTGGCAACCTCACAGTAATCCACCGTATGATCTTTACTTTTCAGGAAGCCAAGCGCCTTGAAGAAGCACAAACCCGCGTGCCATCAGGCTCCTCTAGCGTTGCCGTGGGCCGCTAGGCTCCTTCTACAATCACAACCGCAGACACGTGTGTCTTGGTGTGGCTAAACGAGACGTGCAGACAATTGACCCCACGCTGCTGGGCAATCCGTGCGGCAGGTCCGTGCAACACCATCCGGGGAGCCCCGCCTGATTGTGCGATCAATTCAAAGTCACGCCAACTCAATCCTTCTTCCCAGGCAGCCTGCAGAGCCTTGAAAGCTGCCTCTTTGGCCGCGAACCGCGCTGCAAAGCGTTCGTTTGAATTTGCCTTTCCCGAGCAAAACGCAATCTCGTTGTCTGTAAAGATCCGATTGAGAAATCGATCCCCAAACTTCTCGATAGATTCGCCAATCCGTCTAACCTCTTCAAGGTCAATCCCGATACCAAGAATCATATGCTTTGTGTGATTGGTGCGAGGGGGAATCTCCCTCGCACCTCCTCCAGTCTCATTCCGAACTCTAATAGTAATTCCTCATTCCAGGGCTTTGCGATTGCTTGAATGGAGAGCGGCATCCCGTTCACGTCCCAACCCACCGGAATCGCGAGGGCAGGCAATCCCAAAAGATTCGCAATCGTTAGGGGTGCCATCGATTCCACACCTGGAAACTCGCCGCATTTCCAGGCACCAAATCCGGGATTCGGCATCAACAGGATCGGGTAATCGTCCATCGCCATAAGGAATCGGGCACGCAATGAGTCTCTGGCCGCCAGCATCTCCAAAATTTCACCGGCGCTCGGCGCTTCTAGTTCCAGAAACGGTGCGGTGTATGGAGTTGGAAACCCGATCGGGTGCGCATTGAGACGCAGAAAGAAAAATCTCCAGACATCAAATATGCGCTGCCAGGTTTGCACTGGAAAGACCCCGGTCTCTCCTTCAACAAAAGCGAGTGCCATTCCCACTACTGGATCTTCAACATATCCAACCTTGCCCTTCACAGCGCCGCGAACAGCCTGAAAAGGAACAGAAAATGGATCGCTGTCTGCGTGCCCCGCCATTGCCTGGAAAAGAATGGCGACATCCTCGACAGTCCTTGCCATCGGCCCAATCACGCCCAGCAATCCTCCCGGGTGCCCGACGGAGGGGAAATGTCCGGTTGCCGGCACACGGCCGGGGGTCGGCTTTAAACCACAGATTCCCGTCAGCGCAGCAGGCAGGCGAATGCTACCGCCGCCGTCAGAGCCGATTCCACCAGCAGACATCCCTGATGCAATTGCCGCACTCTCACCGCCGCTGGAGCCACCAGCGGTACGCTCCAGATTCCAGGGATTTCGGGTCACCCCGTAGACATCATTGAACGTCTCCCAGTTCATCAACATCTCGGGAGTATTCGTTTTCCCCAAAATTACTGCGCCCGCATCGAGCAGACGTTCCACGCAGAGAGCGTGCTTCCCGGCACGATGGGAAAGTCTCGCACGGTGTCCACACACAGTTGCCTTTCCTGCAATGTCGAGCGAATCCTTGACTGAGATCGGGATCCCGTCCAGGGCTCCAGAAGAACCAGCCCTCCGCAGGGGCGGCTCAAAAACCTGAGTGAAAGCATTGAGTGGGGTTCCCAGCCGCAGCATCTGCCTCGAATGCGATTCAAGCAAGTCTTCGCGACTCAGTTCCCTTCGTTCGAGCCCATTTCGCATCTCGCGAATCGTCCACAGACATGGTTCCATCAAACTTACAGGTTAGACTGAGTCTTGGCATGGCCACACTGACTTTTTCAGAGGCGCGCGAGGAAGTACTCCGCCGTGTCCTCGTCCCCTCAAACATTCCCACCGAATCGCTCTGGCTCACAGACGCGGTAGGCCGCGTCTGTGCGGCCGATATTCTAAGTGATCGCGACATGCCGCCACTGGCGCGCAGTCTGCGCGACGGCTTTGCGGTTCGATCCTCCGATCTGTCTTCCCAACTCAAGATCACTGGAGAAATCCGGGCCGGTCAAATGCCTGCTTCGCCCCTTGACCCAGGTTCAGCGATCTCGATCATGACAGGTGCAGTTATACCGGAGGGGGCAGACCAGGTGCTCATGAAAGAGCACGTCTCAAACACAGGTACACACGTCACCACTAGTCGCCCCCCTGCCCCCGGAGAATGGATCAGCCCCGCCGGGAGCATGGCTCGACAGGGCGGCATTGTCATACCCGCAGGCCGGCGCATGGATCCGGCGGCAATCGCCATGCTGGCCACCGTCGGACAAAGTCAGGTACTCGTGACTCGTCAGCCGATCGTCCGAATTCTCGCTACCGGTGATGAAGTCGTCGATATCGCTCGAACGCCCAATCTCACCCAGGTTCGCAATTCAAATTCCTGGGCTCTGGCCGCTGACGTGCGAAGACTGGGGGGACGCCCGGAAATTCTCCCCATCTCACCCGATGAAGAGCAAATCACCCGCGATCTGATTGCCTATGGACTCGAAGCAGACCTGCTCCTGATCAGCGGCGGAGTCTCTGCGGGAGAATATGATTTTGTGGAAACGGCGCTTGCAAACTTGGGCGCCGAATTCTACTTCGACCGCGTGCTCATCCAACCAGGCCAACCCACCGTTTTCGGTAAGGCCAGAGGCACCTATTTCTTCGGTCTGCCGGGCAATCCCTTATCCACGATGGTCACCTTCCGGATCTTTGCAGAAGCGGCCATGAGCCGTCTTTCAGGCATTGCCGATCCGCCGCTCCATTTTCACTCTGCAGCAATGCAGGCCAACTATTCTCACAAGCCCGGCCTCACTCGATTTTTGCCGGGTTTGCTTTCAGACTACGGACGGAAAGTCGAGATACTTTCCTGGCAGGGGTCAGGCGACATCCCGACTCTGGTACGAGCGAACTGTTTCGTGGTCGTAGACTCTCGGCAAGAGTCCTGGCAAGCAGGAGATTTCATTCAGGTATTGGCGCAATGAGCAAACTTAGTCACTATGATTCGGCAGGTACCGCCCGTATGGTCGATATCTCGGCAAAGAACGCAACCACCAGGACGGCTAGCGCTCATGCGTTCATTCACATGTCAGCTGAAGTTTTGGCTGCCCTGCCCAATAATCCAAAGGGCGATCCGCTTGAAGTGGCCAGAATCGCCGCCATTCTCGCGGCCAAACGAACTCCCGAATTGATTCCTCTGTGTCACCAGATCCCCCTTTCCAGAGTCGATATTGAATTTGGAATCGAAAGTGCCGGCATTCGCGTCAAAAGCTTTGTGAGTTGTACTGCGGGCACGGGTGCCGAAATGGAAGCATTAACGGCCGCTGCTGTTGCCGCTCTCACAATTTATGACATGACAAAAGCCCTCGATAAGGGCATAGTGATTACCGATCTACACCTGTTGTCCAAAAGTGGCGGCAAGAGTGGCGATTACAAAAGGGAAAAGAATGATTAACAAGCTTCTCTTGTTTGCAATTTTTTTATCGATAGCAACGGCCCAACAGGTCGACACAGTTCTACGCGTCACTACTCGAACAGTGGTTGCTCCAACCGCTGTCAAGGATCGTGATGGAAATGCTATTGAAGGTCTCGACGTTAAAGACTTTATTCTTCGAGACAACGGTAAGGTTCAAGACTTGAAGCTCGATCAATCCTACGTGCCCGTTTCACTTGTGCTGGTTGTGCAGCGCAGTGCGTCCACCGAAAAAGTATTGCCAACGGTAATGAAGATCGGATCGATGCTTGAACCCCTGATCATTGGTGAGCGTGGCGAAGCCGCGATCGTAACGTTTGACCATCGCATTGAAACAATCCAGGACTTTACCAACGATACGGACAAGTTTAAGCAAGCACTGGCAAAGATGCGCCCTGGCTCCCAGACCCGCGCTATGTCGGATGCTGTTCTACAGGCGGCTCGCATGCTCAAGAAGCGCACCCCCGATCATCGTCGCGTTATTGTGCTTGTGAGCGAAACGCAAGAGAGCGGCAGCGTCGCCAGAGTGAAGGACGCTCTTCTGGAAGTGGAGCTCAACAACATCATCGTTTATTCCATCAACATGTCGCGCATCATGAATAAACTGATGGCCTCTCCTGAATATCCACGCCCGAACCCGATCCCCCCGAGTGCCCGTCCGATGCCAGCTGGCATGGCGAATACTCCAACAACTCAGGCTCAAATGAGCGCCTTGGGTGGAACCATGGGCAACGTAATGCCCATCTTTAAAGAGTTGTTCACCGCCACGAAGGCTATTTTCATCAGCAACCCCCAAGAGGTCTATACAAAGTACACCGGAGGGAGCGAATACTCATTCCTAAACCTGAACGGGTTTGAGTCTGCTGTTCAGAAGTTGAGCGATGAGCTCCAACATCAATACATCCTGAGCTATAGCCCCAGCAAGGCCGTGCAGCTCGACGGTGGCTGGCACACAATCGAGGTGGAGGTGCGGCGTTCAGGTGCCGAGGTCAAGTCCCGCAGCGGTTACTGGCTAGCCGCGACCCCTAACTAACGGCAACTCGCTACCATAGTGAGCATGCGCTCTCTGTTGCTGCTTTGCAGCCTCACTTTTAGTGCGTGGTCGCAAGAAGCAGTGGTCGATCTCTCGGTCCTCCACTTCAACGACTTTCACGCACGGCTCTCACCTTCGGACAAAGGGATCGGGGGAGCAGCCTACCTTGCCACTGCCATCCAACAGGAACGCAAGAACTGCCCACGCTGTATTCTCCTCAATGGGGGGGACAATGTTCAGGGCTCACCGGTAAGTACAATCTTTCGTGGTCTGCCCGTTTTTGAGGTTCTTCGTCCGCTTAAGACAGATGCCTTCGTACTCGGCAACCACGAATTCGATTACGGCTACGAGCGGATCAACGATTTTCTTGCGGCAGCAGGGCATCCTGTGCTCGCGGCAAACTTCCTCAATAAAGACGGCCGACTCTTCACCGAATCCGGCAGCGTGATTCTTAATCGTGACGGGCTGCGCATCGGTGTAGTTGGCGTGCTGATGGAAGACGTCTCCCCAAACCTCACCTCACCGCGCCTCTTTGGTCCCAATCGAATGCTCCCGGCCCTGGCCACCCTCCGTGCCGAGGCCGCAAAGCTTAAAGACCAGACCGACATTCTGATCGCTCTGGTTCACCTTACAAAAGAGCCATGCGACGAAATCGTCTCCAGCATTCCAGAATACGCAATCACAATCTCCGGTCACGATCATGTGGGCAAAGAAAACATGTTTCGAGTTGAAGATCGAATCGGCGTGCGGCTTCGAAGTTATGGTTCAGAACTCGGTCGTCTCAATATTCGCTACGATAAAGCCGCCAAAAAGGTCATCACCGCCGACTGGAAACGAATTTCGATCAATATAACCGCCTACCAGCCAGACCCTGAAGTGGCACAACTGGTTGAAAAATGGGAGCGGAAAGTCCGCGCAGTAGTGGATTCACCCATCGGCCAAAGCTCCGCCGCCAAAGATCGGCCGCAGACGAAACTCTGGATCGAACGGGTTATGCGGGATAAGACAGGTGCCCAATTCGTGTACATGAATTCGGGCGGCGTGCGCGATTCTTTACCCGGCGGGCAAATTCTCGCAAGAAGCGTATGGAACATTATGCCTTTCGACAACCTCATGGTCGCCGGCAATATCCCGGGTAGGCTCCTCCCGGAATTTATCCGGGGCAGCACCCCCGTCGAGCCAGACAAGCTTTATACCGTTGCAACTATTGATTTCCTGGTAGAGGGCTGGCGAAACTCAAAGGACGAAATCCTTCGCCAGTTCGGGCGGGCGATGCCTCTTGACGGGCCCTATCTTCGAGACGCTTTGATCGACTGGATCAAGGCTCGGCCATTGGTGGACTAATCTCCTGCTGTCCTTCTCACATCGATATCCCTGGCACGCCAAACCCAATAGGCTTGCTGAGGCGTTGAAGGCCCATAAGAACCACGGCACTTCTCTCATCGACCTTTCCATCTCAAACCCAACGCAGGCTGACGTTGGGCTTCCAGATCCATTTTCGATTGCCAGGCTGGAGGCGGATCGGTATACGCCACTGGCAAAAGGCTCGTGGCAAGCTCGAGAACAAATTGCGATTTACTACGAGCAGGAATTCTCAAGCAAGATCACGCCAGATCAAATTCTACTCACAACCAGTACAAGCGAAGCTTATAGCTATTGCTTCAAGCTCATCGCAAACCCTGGCGACTCGATTCTGATCCCTCAGCCGTCTTATCCTCTTCTGCAATTCCTGATCGAAGCGGAAGGACTCGAAGCCAGGCCTTACCCGCTCCACCAGGCTGACGGAGAATGGCTCCTCGACCGTGATGGCTTGCTACAAGCCTGCAACAATAAGACCAAGGCGATCATCTTGGTTCAGCCCAATAACCCCACTGGCCATTTTCTGAAGTCGGACGATCTCAAATGGCTGATGGAATTTTCGGCAGACAGAATTTGGTTGATTTCAGACGAAGTATTCGCCGACTATGCCTGGTCCGCGGAATGCACCCAAACTCGATCGCTGACACAAATCGAAGCCCCAAATGTCTTTTCCCTCAGCGGCCTCTCGAAAATCTGTGCTCTTCCGCAGATGAAGCTGGGCTGGATAGTCATGCCTCAAAATCAGTCCGTTTACAAAAATCTGGAGTTGGTCGCTGACACCTATCTGTCGGTTTCTGCGCCGATCCAGCAGGCAGCAGCTTGCTGGTTGCCACAGAGAGCACAGTTCCAGTCCCCAATTCGAGAACGATGCCTTACAAATCTCCAAGGAATCCCTGCTCGGATTAAGAACACACAGTGGTCTATCTTGCCAGTTGAAGCTGGTTGGAGTGCAATTTTGAAGGGCCCGGCGAACGACGGCGAAGAAGCCTTTGCACTTCGGCTGCTCGAACGCGATGTATGCGTCCATCCAGGCTTCTACTATGACTTGCCCTTCCAGAATTCATTGGTGATCAGCCTGCTGACACCACCGCACCAGATGATCTCAGGAATCGGAACAATTATTTCTTCTTGAAAATCAGAATGTGTTGCCAAGGCAGGTCTTCAAGTACTTTGTCTAAAACAAAACCCTCATCTTCTATTTCGAGCTTTGCTTCTTTCACGCTCATCTTGTGTTCGGGACGTATCGGCACGTAAGGATCTTCTTTGCGGTATTCCAGCAACACAAGCCTGCCAGTATCTTTCAGAGCTTCTCTTAGCTTCACCAGCATTCCTTGGGGATGAGAAAACTCGTGATATACATCCACCAGCAAGATCACGTCACAACTTTTGGGCGGGAGCCTCGGGTCACGGTCAGTGCCCAAAACAGGTTCAACGTTGCTGATTTTCTTTTGCCGCAACTGCTTTTTGAGAATGCTCAACATTTCTGGCTGGATATCGTTGGCATAAACCTTGCCAGTCGGCCCAACAATTTCCGCAATTCGAATGGCGTAGTAGCCGCTCCCGGCTCCTACGTCAGCAACAACCATTCCCTTTTCGAATTTGAGCAACTGAATCGCTTTAGCGGGATTTTCTTCGCTTTCCCGCTCGCTTCTTTCAAGCCAATCAGCACCTGCGGCTCCCATCACTTGAGCGATTCTTCTGCCGGACTTCGGATGCTGCCCCTGCCCAAAAATCGTCGTGCTGGCCGGACCAAACAATATCATCATTACCAAAATGAATGGCAGATAAGATTGCCAACGCACCCTAAAGTGAATTACGCTCATACCGAGTAAGATGACACAAGTTCAACCGCCGTTCCAAACTCGTCGAACCTTTTTGTTGGCGACGACTACTTCTTTAGCTACTTTGGCCTCCTGTTCGCGAGACGGGGCTGAAACAGATGCAAAAATCAAACAGGCTTCAAAGACTTTTAAGATGGGTGAACGGGCCGGTGTAGGCAACCTCACCTACAACATCCTGGAAGCCACTTTCTTTTCACAGCTAGGCGATATTGGGCAATCAAAAATCCCACAAAAGCGATTTCTGGTGATTCGCATGTCCATCACCAATGGTGGTGCCAAAGAAGCAGAATTGCCGCTATTCCGGGTCGTCGACAGCGCTGGCATCGAAACGCCTGAGCTTCAGGATGCCGATTTCCTCAAGGGCTGGTTTGGACTCATACGCAGGATAGGCCCAACTCAAACAGAAGAAGGGCGAATCCTCTTTGACGTTTCACCTAAAAACTACAAGCTCGAAGTCACAGACGGCGGCGAAGTGGGAAAAGAACAATTGGCGTTCATCGACATTCCAATCGATTTCGATACTTCAGAACCCGTTCAAGCTATGCCTGAATCTTCGCCCAAAAAGTAAAAGCTAACCCAGTTGTCGCCTTGTTTCAGCTGCCTTGTAGATTGCAGTTGGCCAATCCGTTCAGGTAACTTTAAACGTCGATCGTGTTGGACCAATACTAAATCTGCGGCTGACTTTCCGAGCCATAACAGGCAGCTTTCGTATTCAGTTTCAGATTCGTAGGGAGGGTCAACGAATACAATGCCCTCCCACTTTCTTTGTCCCAAAACAGCCCCCACCGGCTTAGCGACAACCTCTGCCCTTGGCCCCACCCCCAGAGTGGCAAGGTTGGCACGCAGTGCCTCCAGTGCTGCCTTGTCCTTCTCTACGAAAGTGCAGCGCTTGGCACCCCTGCTTAGCGCCTCAATCCCTACAGCACCAGACCCGCAATAAAAATCCGTGAACGCGGTGCCAACAACTCTATCCCCAAGAATGCTGAACAGGGACTCCCTCATCCGGTCTGGTGTCGGTCTGGTTGTCTCGCCCTTGGGCGCGATGAGCTTGCGTCGTCCAAACTCGCCTGAAATCACTCTCATCCTTCAATTATCCCACTTGCACCAGGCCATATCGCCGCTGCCAGTTTTGTTCCAGATACTGCTCCGCCGAACTCATTTGCGAAGTCCCAGACTCTTTGTCGAGAAAGCTCCGGGCTTCACCTCGAGCCATCTCAAGAATTTCTCGATCCTTCAAAATATGAGCAAAACGGAGTTGTGGAACGCCTGACTGCCTGGTACCAAAAAACTCTCCTGGACCACGAATCTCCAAATCCGCTTCTGCTAGTCGAAACCCGTCAGAACTCTCCACCATGGCCCGAATCCGCTGCTCACTGACTTCATTCTGGCGTCCGGTCACGAGGTAGCAGTGACTCGAATGAATTCCGCGACCCACCCGGCCTCGAAGCTGATGCAATTGCGATAGTCCAAACTTCTCCGCATGTTCGATCACCATTACAGAAGCATTGGGAACATCAAGACCAACTTCCACCACCGTGGTGGAAACCAGAACGTCAACCTCATGTTTTTTGAATCGTTGCATAACCAGGTCTTTCTCGGCGGCCGGCAATTGCCCATGCATTAAGGCAACCCGAAACTCAGGAAAGATTTTTTCCGCATGCATCTCAAACATTTTTTGAGCGCTCTTAAGGTCTGGGGAATGCTCCGAATCATCCACGAGCGGATAAATAATGTAGGCTTGCCTGCCCTGTTGCAACTCTTTGCGAACTAGTTCCCACACCGTTTTGCTTGCAGATTGGGCAAAGTGTTTGGTTTGGATGCCAATGCGGCCAGGTGGAAGCTCGTCGATCACGCTGACGTCAAGATCCCCGTAAATAGTGAGAGCCAGGGTTCTCGGAATTGGCGTCGCAGTCATGACGAGCACATCGGGAGTCAGTCCTTTCTGTCTCAGGAACAAGCGTTGCAAGACTCCGAAACGGTGCTGTTCGTCAATGATCGCAAGACCCAGCTTCTGAAACTCGACGTTCTTTTCAAGCAGCGCATGAGTCCCCACTACCAGCTTGACCAGGCCTTCGGCTACCAGCTTTTTGATCTGTGTCTTCTCTCTTGCGCTCTGTGAACCAACCATCACAGCCACCGGGTAACCGAGCCGCTTGAAAAAGCGCTGCAGTGAGAGAAAATGCTGCATGGCCAACAATTCTGTCGGTGCCAGCATTGCAACCTGATACCCATTTTCGATGGCAATTACTGCGGCTTCGGCGGCTACCAGCGTCTTGCCGCTTCCGACGTCACCTTGCAGCAATCGGTTCATCGGGTGAGGGGCAGCCATATCCATTGCGATTTCTTTAAGCGCCCGCTTCTGTGCCGAGGTGGGCTTGAATGGAAGCATCTGCTTCACTTTGTCTCTAATCTGCTCGTTCAGCTCAAAGGCAATTCCGGGCGTTCGTTTCACCTCGAGCTGCTTGCGTAGGAGTCCAAACTCAAGCCAGAAAAATTCTTCAAAAATCAGTCTCCAGTGCCCGGGAGATCTGCGGTTGTTGAGCGAATCAAGATTCATATCGACTGGAGGCTCATGCACCTCCGCGACAGCTTTTGCAAGCTGCGGCATGCGGAATCTCCGCATGATATCTACGGGCAGTGCATCTTCAAGCTCGCCCACAACTTCAAGAGCACGCATAACAAACCGTCGCATCTGCTTGGTAGAAATCTTCCCTACAGTTTCGTAGACAGGCACGATTCGCCCCATGTCCATAGCAAGTTCAGGGTCGCCGCCTTCCGGCAACACTTCAAAATCGGGATGAGCCAGAAAAATTTTCCCCGCCTGGAAATCAAATTCGGCTTTTCCGAACAAAGCCAATCGCAATCCGGGAACAATCTCACTGGCGAGATACTTTGCGTTGTACCACCTGGCCTGTAATCGATTACCCTGTTCGTCCTGCAAGTCGGCCTCAAATAAAATTTGAGCCCCTTTTCGCCATGTTCTTGTCCGGGTAGAAGCCACCATGGCAAGCACTGCGCCACTCTGTCCTTCGCGGATCTGGCGAAAAGGCACATACCGGCTGCGATCTTCGTACCGAAAAGGGGGATAGAACAACAGGTCCTCAACGGTTTCGAGGCCTTTCGCTTTCAGCTTTTCAGCCAGCGTCGGCCCAACGCCTTTGAGAAATTGCAGTGGTGAGGAGAGTCGAACCAAAGCCGTAGTGTACAATGCCCGCAATGCGATTTATTACTTCCTTTCTGTTTTTCTTCGCCACTGTGGCCACAGCAGCTGACATCCGCATCGGCATTATTGGTACCGATACCTCCCATGTAGTTGCGTTCAGCAAGATCCTGAACAACCCTAATCATCCCGATTTCATTCCCGGTGCCCGAATCGTTGCAGCCTTTAAGGGCGGGAGTAAAGACATAGAATCCAGCATCTCGCGTGTCGACAAGTACGCAGAAGAACTCGCTCGCGACTGGAAAGTCGAGATAGTTCCTGATATCGCCACGCTACTGACAAAAGTCGACGCAGTTTTGCTTGAAAGTGTAGATGGGCGACCCCACCTGGAGCAGGCCAGGCCAGTCATCGCCGCAGGAAAACCCCTCTTCATCGACAAGCCCCTCTCGGCTACTCTTGAAGATGCCGTTGAAATCGCAAAGCTAGCCAAGGCCAAAGGAGTTCAATGGTTTTCCTCGTCCAGCCTTCGTTGGGCAAAAAGCCTTGCTCCGCTTGCGCAACCCGGCCTCAAGGGAGCCGTTGTCTGGGGACCCGGGCCACTTGAGGAGCATCACTACCTCGAACTCGGCTGGTACGCCATCCACGCCTCAGAAATGCTATTCACGCTAATGGGCAAGGGATGCGAAACCGTCACCCGCACATATTCCCCCGACCAGGACGAGATCACTTGCCGATGGTCGGATGGGCGAATCGGAACGGTTCGCGCCCTTCGCCCATATTCAGATTTCGGCGCAGTCGTGTTCACCAAGGACAACAAGATTATCCAGACTCCTACAAAGTTTGAATATTCCTATGTACCTCTCGTGAAGGAGTTCGTAAGCTTCTTCCAGACGGGAAAGGCACCGATCGACCCCGCTGAGACGATCGAGATTTTCGCCTTCCTCGATGCAGCTCAAAAAAGCCGCGAACAAGGCGGAAAGCCCGTCAAGCTACGCAAACTTGGGCGGTAGCCTAAGCTACCCCTCCAGCCTGCTCAAATGCATGGGCCAGGCGAAACATCGTACTCTCCCGGAAATGTCCGCTGAAGATCTGCATCCCTACAGGTAGTCCCTCTTTGGTCTTTCCGCAGGGCACGCTCATGCAAGGTATACCTGCCAGGTCGCCCGTAATTGTGTAAATGTCGGACAAGTACATCTGCATTGGATCCGCCATCTTTTCTCCGATTCTGAATGCCGGGAAGGGACTCACAGGAGCGACGAGGGCATCAACATCCTTGAGAGCTTCAGAAAAGTCACCGGCAATCAGCGTGCGAACCTTTTGCGCTTTCAAATAGAAAGCATCGTAGTAGCCATGGCTCAGCACATATGTTCCCAGCATGATGCGCCGCTTGCATTCCATTCCGAAGAATTCACCGCGAGTCTTGGCATACATATCGGTCAGCGTCGCGGCTTCGGCGCGTGCCGTGTACCGAACACCGTCGTACCTTGCAAGATTCGAGCTGGCCTCAGCAGTACAAATAATGTAGTAGCAGCTAATGGCATAAGGAGTGTGAGGCAAGCTCACTTCTTTGATCTCGCAGCCAAGCTTGCGCAAAACATCTAATCCAGTGTGGATCTTGTCCCCAGTTTCCGCTTCGAGCCCTTCAAAGTACTCTTTAGGGATTCCGATCTTCATCCCCGCCACAGGCTTCCGCATCTCGGTTTGATAATCATCGACGGGAGCAAAAGCACTTGTGGCGTCCAACTCGTCGCGCCCGGCAATAGCTTCCAACACAAGCGCTGCATCTGAGACATTTCGAGCAAACGGTCCCACGTGATCGAGGCTACTGGCGAAAGCGACCAAACCATAGCGGCTCACGCGGCCATAGGTGGGCGTTACGCCAACGACTCCGCAGAATGATGCAGGCTGACGGATAGAACCACCAGTGTCAGAACCCAACGAGGCAACTGCCGTACCTTGTGCCACCACAGCGGCAGAACCACCACTGGAACCACCAGGAACTCGGTCAAGCGCGGCGGGGTTTCTAACAGCGCCAAATGCCGAATTTTCATTCGAAGAGCCCATGGCGAACTCATCGCAATTGGCCTTCCCGATAATGAGCGCCCCGGCAGTCTTCAGGCGATCTACCGCGGTGGCATCGTAGGCCGGAACATACTTTTCAAGCAACTTTGAAGCACAGGTGGTTCTAACGCCCTTGGTCGAAAGGACGTCTTTAACGGCAATGGGTACTCCGCCCAGAAGGCCGGGGTCTTCGCCCCTCGCGATCTTTGCGTCTACCAGGACCGCCGATGCCTCGGCTAATTCGGGGCTGAAGGTAAGGTATCCATTCGTCTTTGAGTTTTCGGCTTCTGCAAATCGAACGGCTTCCCGGGCCAGTTCCAGGGCACTGAATTTCTTCGTCCGCAGGCCATCTTTGACCTGCGCAATTGACATGCTGCCAAGATTATCCATGCTTTGCATTCCTTTTAGCGCTCAATCACGCGAGGCACTTTAAAGTGCCCGGCCCCACTTAGCGACGAATTATGCAGCGCTTCTTCCGTACCCAACAGTGTGCGGTCTCGAACGGCATCTTCACGCAAAGAAGCCGTTGCTGGAGCTTCAAAAAGAACTTGTGCCATTGGCTGGACATTTGAAGTGTCGAGGGAAGAAAGCTGCTCCATGTGAGTCAACACTTCGGCCATGTCGTGCGCCATTCGTTCCACTTCTGCTTCGGTCAAATCCAGGTTTGCCAGCTTGGCTACTTTCCGGACGTCTTCTTTGCTAAATTGCATCTCTCAAGATCTTCTCATTGCTTGAGGTCTACTGGCCAGAGGCTCGCCGTTTCGACTTGAGGTACATTCGCCTCAATCCTGGGTCGCCGATCCTTCCAGCCTCCACATCTTTGGGCTCCAAACGAAAGTCTTGCGCGCAATCTATCTTTGGCCTGATCTTCGGAATCGCAATTCTGTACTCAATATGCCGCGCAACTACTTTCCCGAGGAGTCGCGCCAATTTGGCGAGGATTTGCTTTTCAAGCGTATGCATCTGGCTTTGCCAGACCCGGTCATCTACTTCAACAACAATTCGATCCCGCACCAATTCGCAAAATCGGGCGTGAGCTTCGATTCGGTCTCCGACCGCAGCACGCCACGCCGCGCGGGCAAGTTCTTCATTGCCAACAACTTCGTTTTTTAGCTTCCCCAATAACCGCAAGGCCTTGTCCATTTGCTTCAACGAATTGGATTGTAGCAGGCATGCTCTCCCAGATGACCGCTAAAATTTAAAGTGTGGCAACCTCTCCATTCATCCCTGGCTTTAAACTGATTCTGGCAAGCCAATCCGCTCGCCGTGCAACCCTTTTGACTCAGGCTGGATTCCCGTTTGTCGTTCGCCCTTCTGAGATTCCAGAGTTTCGCGCACCCGATGAAACCGCATTTGAATATGTAAAGCGCCTCGCAATCCAGAAGGCGTCGGCAATCGGTATTGCGCCAGATGAAGGGATTCTCGCTGCCGATACCACTGTTGTGCTGATGGATGGCAAAACAGAACTGATCCTCGAAAAACCTGCTGACTCGACAGAAGCAATCGCCATGATAGGGGCCCTCGCTGGACGCGTGCATTCTGTTTTGACCGGGATTTGTTTTCGTTGGCAAGACCAGCAATGGGTTCACGTTGAAGAGACCAAAGTCGAATTTTCGCCGCTTTCAGCAAAAGAAATCCTGGAATATGTAGCTTCAGGTGAGCCATTTGACAAGGCCGGTGGTTATGGGATTCAGGGCTTGGCGTCACGCTTTATTCCCAGAATCGAAGGCTGCTACTTTAATGTAGTAGGGCTGCCGGTACATCAAGTTCATCGACTCTTCACCCTTGCAGGTGTCCTTGCCTAAGGCTTGAACTCTTTAGCCCGCTTTTTAAGCCAACTCACAAATTCCTTCGGGGCCGCCATGGTCGAGAGCCTCGACTGTTTCACCAGGGCGAAATCTGCAAACAAACCGGAGTTCTTGATTTCCGTCAGCGTCACAGGTGTTTTTAGCTTCCCTGCAAATCGATAGGTAAACACGCTCATCTTGGGATCGTGAGCATCAACCCAAACTGCCCCCTCTACGTACCCCCAGCCAACTACGGCGGCTTGGCCCTGCGAGTGATAGCAAATTACACAATCCCCATCCTGCATGGTTCTGATGGCCTGCTGTGCCTGGGCATTTTTGACTCCATCCCAAACGGTTTTCCCGTCACGTTCGAGGTCTTCGATCGAGTAGGTCAGTGGATCTGACTTTGCCAAATAAAATTTCATTCGCCTTCTCATCTCTTCCTATGGAACTGTCGATTCATGCTCTGGTTTCTCAGAATGACACCTGGGTACTACAGTTCTAGCTTTTTGATTAGTGTAAAATTAAAATTGATGAGATGAGGTATATGTCTTTCGAATATAACTTCGAAGCTTCATCCACTGGAGGAAAAGAGACGTGACCCGATTGAGCAAAATGGCCTCTCTGTGCTTTGCGGTGACAGCTTTTGGACTATTTGCGGAGCAAACGCCCCCACCCGGGCAGGAGCAGAAACCGCCCGTGACAGTAGAAGAAAAGCCCGAGATTACGGCTGCTTCACCTGGTGCGGCCGTCGATCCAAAGTCCTATCGCATCGGAGCTGAGGATGTAATCTTGATTCGAGTCTGGAGAGAACCGGATCTTTCTGGCTTAGCTTCGGTCCGCCCAGACGGAAAGATCAATTTGTTGTTGATTGGCGAAATCGACGCAGCAGATACAACTCCAGTTGAACTTGAGGCCAGAATTGCAAAAGCGTACGAGAAGGTACTGAAAAATCCGATTGTCAGTCTTCAAGTTCAAAAGGTTGAGAGCAAGAGGTATCTTCTTTCTGGCGAAGTTAACAGAGCGGGAGCCTTTCCCCTGGTTAGACCGATGACAGTGCTCGAAGCTCTCACAATTGCGGGCGGTATTAGAGAATTCGGAAACGGCAAAAAAATTGTCATTATGCGCGGTAGCGAGCGATTGAAGTTCAATTTCAATGAAGTCATCAAGGGTAAGAAGCTGGAACAAAACATTCTGCTCCAACCTGGTGATCACATCGTTGTTCCGTAGGACGATAAGAAAATTAGGAGTTTTTTTCAGTGCAACCTCTACAAGATCCACTTGCCATTCAGCATAGAGCGCTGGATGTAGAAGACTACATCGATGTCGTACGCCGTCATCGGTCCTTGATTCTTGCTCCTATGCTGGCTGGTCTGGTGATCAGCGTTGTGGTTGCTTTCCTTTGGCCGGATACCTATGTGTCTAGCGCCACAATCCGAGTTCTTCCGCCTCAGGTACCTGAAGGGTTGCTCTCAATGCCATTGACAGTCGACATGAGTCAGCGCGTCAATCAGATGACACAGAGCATTCTAAGCCGTGCCACCCTCACCAACATCATCACTACTCACTCACTGTATCCAAGAGAACGAAAGCGTCTCCCCATGGAAGACGTTATCGAGAGTATGCGCTCGAAAGCTGTTTCCGTGACACCATTCGGGGGCAGCGGCGAAAACAGGTCCAAAACTCTCGCTTTTTCAGTAGCCTTCAAATACGAAAACCGCGTCATTGCTCAAAAGGTTTGCCAGGACCTCGTCACTAAATTTATTGACGAAAACGTTCGAGAACGAGCTAGCTCCTCCTCGCAGATGAAAGACTTCGTTGAAGATCAGTGGCAGTCGCGAAAGCGCGATCTGGATGCAATCGAAGAGCAGATGTCCAAATTCAAATCTGCAAATGTTGGTCGAACCCCTGAGCAACAGGGCGCAACTTTCTCAGCTATTAACGGCATAGAGACCCGAATGACCAACATCAATGCTTCTTTGGGAAGGGTCAACCAGGACCGGTTGATCATCGAAAACCAGATCAGTATTCTAAAAGACCAGTTGAAGCAGATCACTACTCCGACTGTAGAGGTCATTCCTACAGCTTTGGTTCCCCGCAATGACCGCCTCGTCGCGCTCGAGCGTGAAATCGCCAACTTTGAAACTCGGCTCCAGAGTCTTCGTGAGCAATACCAGGAGTCCCATCCAGACATTAAGAGTTCTCTCGGCAATCTCCAAATATTGAAAAAAGAACGAGACCGCCTGCAGAAAACTCAGGATGAACTTGAGGCTGCGGCGAAGAAAACAGGTGGTTCAGTTTCTGGGTTGAGACCCGAAGCCGTTCGAGATGCACGAATCCTCGAAGCCCAGATTCAGCAGTTGACGGGCCGAATCGAAGTGTCCAAAATGGAAGAGGCGTCTTACAAGAAGGCCCTGCAGGATGCTGATAGAGCTGCTCGCTCACTGCAAGGGACTTTGGCTACGATGCCTTCCAGCGAAAAAGAATACGAACAGTTACGCCTCTCTTCAATGATGGCCCGTCGCGACTTTGAAGAAATCGACCGCATGCGCCAAAGGGCTAACGCGGCCGTGGAGCTTGAAAATCGAAAGCAAACCGAGAAGCTGGAAGTTCTAGATCAAGCATCGCTACCCCAAAATCCTACTGAGCCAAAACGCTGGATGATTATCCTTGGCGGTGCACTTGGTGGCTTGATCCTTGGAATCTGTTTCGCAGGCGCAAAAGAAATGAAAGATTCCACCCTAAAAAATCTTAAAGATGTCCGCGCCTACACCCAACTCACAATCCTCGGTTGCATCCCTTTGCTCGAAAATGACCTGGTAGTGCGCCGCCGCCGCAGATTGGCATGGCTTGCGTGGTCGACAGCAACTTTGGCCAGCATCGCAATTATGACTGGCTCGGTTGTGTTCTATATGACAAGCAAATAAAATGTGTCGATCATCAAATAGCCTTTTGGAAGGAACAACCTAATGAGCCGAGTACATGATGCCTTAAGGCGATCCGGGGCTAGCCCAACTGATTTTCAGAGCCAGCCTAGAAATGTTGCACCGGTTTCTCGAACCGCCGACCCGCACCCTGCAACCATACACCCCGACTTCGATAACCTCTTGGAGCGAATTCAGGAGATCCCTTTCAATCCTTCTCAGGACGCACATTTAATTGACGCTTCCCGTCCACATGAAGCGCCCAGTGAAGAGTTTCGCACCCTTCGAACCCGGCTCAATCACCTGCAGAGTCTTCAGCCTATCCATACCGTTGTGGTAACAAGCCCTTCGCCGGCAGAAGGCAAGTCGATGGCGGCGGTAAACCTTGCGCTCGCCGAGTCCCACCTGGCAGGCAACCATACACTACTGTGTGACTTCGACTTCCGTCGTCCGCTTGTCCACAACCTTTTTCAAGTTGACCGCTCCCCTGGCATTACCGACTACCTTCTCGGAAAAGCGACCATTGAGCAAATAATCAAAAAGGTTGCCGGAACCAACCTTTGCATTTTAACTGCTGGTGAAGCTGTCATCAACCCACTCGAATTGCTAAACCTCGACAAGGTAAGAGAACTCATAAAGAACCTCGAAAAGGTCTTCAACTGGGTCATTCTAGACACGCCTCCACTGCTCTTTGCAGCAGATGCAAATCTACTCTCAACAATGTCTGATGGCACCGTTCTAGTAGTCCGGTTAGGTGTAACAACTGTAGATTCCATCACCCGGGCCATACAGTCTCTGTGTGAAAACAATATTTTGGGTACGGTGGTCAACGGCGCACGGCGCGGCGAGCTTTACTCAAAGTACACCTACTATCACACCTATTACTACTCGAAGCCAGACTAGCGATCAGTCTAAAAGACCAACGGCAAGAGCCGCATTTTTGCTACCAAAAGCGATGGTATTTACCATCGCTTTTTTTATTTCAAGTTCCCTGCCAACGTTGGCGATATAGTCCAGGTCACATTCCTTTGCCGCTTCCTCCAGATTGATGGTGGGAGGGGCAAAGCGATCGCGCATCGCGAGTAAGGTTGTCGCCAGACTGGCGGCCCCACAAGCTCCTTGTGGGTGCCCGATCATACTCTTCACACTCGACCCGGGCAATCTCCTTGCGTAATCTCCAAAAGCCAACTTCACTGCAGTTGTCTCCACACGGTCATTCAAGTGCGTCGCCGTGCCGTGATAGTGCAAGTAGTCAAAATCCTCGGACTTGAACTTGGCCTCCGTCATTGCCAATTCCATCGCCCGCGCAGGCTCGATACCAACCTCCTCTAACCTGACTCGATGGAAAGCTTCACAAGTCGCCCCATACCCGGCAATTTCTCCATAAATGGTCGCCCCCCTCTGCCGAGCGCTGGCTTCACTTTCCATTAAAAAGAACCAGGCACCCTCGGCAAGAACAAAGCCATCGCGGCTCGAGCTAAAGGGCTTTGAGGCACGTTCAGGAGCATTGTTAGAACCAGTGCTCATAATCCTCAGCAGTTGGAAGCCTCTTAGCGTTAACGGTGCAATGGGAGCATCCACACCGCCGCATATCGCCATTTCGGCGTCACCATGCTTTACTGCCCTAAAAGCATAACCGATTGCATCTGTCGAGCTGGTGCACCCGTTGCTGAACATGTGGCTCAAACCACGAAATCCGAACTGCATCGAGATTTCACTAGCCAAAGTGCCAAGCGTGCTCGAGGGGATCACGTAGACACTACATTTCTTCTGCTGGCCACTGTAGTAGTAAGAGTATTGCCGCTCGGTAAATTCCTGATTCCCTCCACCACTCCCAACATACACACTCACTCGCCTGAGAGCTTCGAGGTCCATCGATTGCCAGTCTACTTTGGCGTCTTCCAGCGCCTCACCAGCCGCAGCAATTGCGTAAGGGGTGGCAAGTCCTGTCCCTTCAAGATCTCTTGCTGACATGTAGGCAAGCGGATCAAATCCAACGACTTCGCCAGCAATCTGGACGGGCTGTCCAGAACAATCGAATCTGGAAATCGGCTTGACTCCACTTTTACCTGCGCGAGTATTTCGCCAAAACTCTTCCCGGCCTAATCCATTGGGACTGACCACTCCAATCCCGGTGATGCATACGCGCCGTTTTGTCATGATTGTTAAGAACTCCAATGCTACCATTAGGTTGCGGCATGATCGACTCGCCACCTCCAGACTCCGTGTCCGCCCCCCCAGCGCGAGCGCAGAGCCCTGCTTCTCCACTGCAAGCCACTCGCCTTGATCGGCTCTTTGCCGCATTGCAGGCGGGTTCGCTAGCCTCATTGTTAATGATCTTCTGGTGCGGGATCGCATCGCGATCTAGTTCTCATTCTTTTTGGACATTCCCTAACTTGATGGCTGGTATTTTTTATGGACAGAATAGCTTGCAGCCCGATTTTGGCTTCTATACGCTATCGGGTCTGTCCGTACATTTGCTCCTTTCGGCAATTTTTGCTCTGATCTTCGCCGCAGTCATTCCACCCACTTTGCGCCCCCTCACGTCTCTTGTGCTGGGTATTCTGTCGGCAACTACCTGGTTTTACCTTCTGGATGGTTTTTTTTGGCGAAATTCTTTCCCTTTGGTCTCACAATATTCGCGCAGACCGTCGATCTTCTTCTCCTTCGTTCTCCTTGGCATTTGCGTTGGTTTATACTCAGTATTTGTGCGCTCTTCAAAAGAGACTCAAATCTCCGCTGGATAAGGCCCGGCCTTAAGCGTGAGAATTTCCCTTGGACCAGGTATTTCGTTTGAAACCCAACCAGATCAGGCTTCGTCTCCTCAAAGGCGCAGAGTGGAAAGGAACCAGCATTAGATGATGTCTTACAGGCGAGCAAGCCTGGGTATGCCATTTCTGCAGTCTATTGTTGTTGTTCTGGCGTTCTCATACTCTTCTCTACTCGCGCAACAAGCTGGCCAGCAGCCCCCGGCACCTCAAACCCCGGCACCACAGCCAGCCAAGCCCAAACCCGCGAATCCATTTGAAAATGTTCCTTCGTCCACTCCAGTAGAAGCGCCGAAGCCGGAGCCTCAGGCCCCCGCCAAGCCAAAACTGGAGAACCCCGGCCAACCCGCACCAGCGGCGGTAGCCACTCCAGCCCCATCTGTGGGTGACACTCCATCTGAAGACGTAATCGAAGCCATTGAGTTCCGTGGCTCACGACGCGTCCCCCAAGACACCCTCCGCGCCCTGATCATCAGCAAAAAGGGTGACAAATACAGCCAAGACTCGCTCAATCGAGACTTTATGGCCCTTTGGAACACCGCACGCTTCGACGATATTCGACTGGAGCGTGAAGCAGGCCGCACCGGCTGGATCATCCGATACGTAGTAACGGAGCGCCGTGTGGTTCGCTCAATCAAATACGACGGCATGAAGTCGATCACAGTATCGGAAATTTTGGATCGCTTCAAAGAACGCAAGGTTGGTCTTCAGGTTGAACAACAGTATGACCCCAACAAGATTCAACGCGCCTCGAATGTTTTGAAAGAATACCTGTCGGAGCGCGGCCGTCAGTTCGCAACCGTAACCCCTGAAATTCGTCAGATCCCCCCATCCTCACTTGAAGTCAATTTTAGAGTGGCTGAAGGGCCCAAAGTAAAGGTTGGAAAAATCGACATCCAGGGCAATAAAGTGTTCAGCGATGCAGTTGTCCGCCGCGCTATGAAGAACCTCCGTCCTGTCGGCATCCCGCGCTCTATTCTTCTCGAAAATCTATTCGCGAAGACCTACGACGCAACAAAGCTTGAAGAAGATATGAGCCGGGTGCAGAGCTTCTATCAAGAAAAAGGCTACTTTACAGCGAAGGCGAGCGCCGAAGATCCCGTTATCAAGGATGTAGGCGGAAGCGGACTACGCATTCCAGTGCTCAAACCGAACAAGCCCGGGAAGCGTGCCGACTTCCGGGTCAACATTGATGAAGGTCCGAAATATCGCCTCGCCAAGTTAAACCTTGTGGGTGTTAAGTTCTTCCGCGCGCCTGAGGAACTGTTTAGCCGCGTACTCGGAATGGGCGAGGGCGATGTCTTCTCTACAGCCAAGCTGCGCAAAGGTCTTGAAGATATGCGCAAGCTTTACGGTCAATTTGGATTCCTTGATTTCGTGCCCGAACCTGGTTTTGAGCCAGACATCAAGAACGGAAAGATCGACCTTACCCTTAACGTCGATGAAGGCAAGCAGTTTTTCGTTCGCCGTATCGACTTCGCTGGCAACACCACCACCCGAGATAAAGTCATCCGTCGCGAAATTCTACTCGACGAAGGTGACCTATTCAACTCCCGCCTCTGGGAAGTTAGCCTTTTGCGCCTCAACCAGCTTGGCTACTTTGAAGTACTCAAAGAAAACGAAGCGGCAAACATCACCCGCGACACCAAGAACAACACCGTTGATATCACCCTTAAGGTGAAAGAACGTGGTAGAAACTCAGTTCAAATGTCCGGCGGCGTCTCTGGCATTGCCGGTAGCTTCGTTAGCTTCGGCTACTCCACCAATAACTTCCTCGGCCTTGGCGAGACTCTCTCGCTCGACACCCAGCTCGGCGACCGCATTCGATCAGCGACGTTCGGCTTTACCGAGCCCTACTTCCTCGATAAACCGATCCAAGTCGGCTTCACAATTTTCTATCAGCGCTTCAACTACGACCAGGGCCGCGAAGTTTCGCTCTTCTCAGGACGAAATCTGACCCAGCAATTCGATTCACTCGGGCGCGAAAATCTGTTGAACTATTCGTCAAACGGCTATGGCTTTACGGCTTATGCATCGACGCTTCTGCGTCGCAGCTTCGCCCGTGTTGGCGTTACCTACAGTTTTAACACCTCGAGGTTCGACCCCACCACCACCGCTGCCCGCACCTACTTCGAAGCGGTAAACTTCCAGAACCTGGACGGTCCGAACCAGCTCTCGGGCATTCGTACCTCGTCGATCGTTCCTAACTACTCGTACAATACGGTCGACCATCCCGTCACCCCATCGCGAGGCAAATCGATCTACATCTCTTCCACCTTTGCAGGCTCGTTTCTGGGTGGAAATGTAAACATGATTGAACCCACCATCGACTTCAAGTATTTCCGGTCTGGTTTCAAAAAGGGCCACGTAATCGGCGTTCACACTCTAGGACGCTTCATTACGGGTTACGGCGGCAAGACAGCACCCCCGTTCAACCGCTTCTATATGGGCGGCGAAAACGACATCCGCGGCTTCGACATCTGGGGCATCAGCCCCCTCGCTTATATTCCAAGCAGCACGACAGTACCCGTGCTGAACGAAGACGGCAGTGCTCGTATCCAGCGCACCATTGGCAGCAACGGTCAGCTCTTCCTCACCCAGGTAACCCAAAACATCCCCACCTACCAGATTATTTACCCAGGTGGCGATACGCAGGGTGTCGGCAACTTTGAATACCGCATCCCAATCTTTGGACCAGTTGTCCTGGCCGCCTTCGCCGACATCGGCGTCAACCGCATCAGCCGTTCTAACGGCCTCAACCTGAACCCTGGTCGAATCGACAACCTCAATGCCCAGTTCCCACAGGCTGGCTTTGAAAATAAGGCCTTCCTGATCGACTTTACCCAGAAGCCCCGCATGTCCACCGGCCTTGAAGTACAGATCATGATGCCGGTTGTGAATGCGCCCTTCCGCTTCTACTACGCCTTCAACCCCCTCCGGGTAGACGACTTCATCCAGCCGCCTATCGCAGCTGACCGGTCGTACTTCCCGAACCAAGCCACCTTCATCAATTCGATTGCCCAGTTTGGCCAGGGCAGCCCGTATCGCGAGAGACAGAGAATCTTCCGCTTCACGATCAGCCGCACATTCTAAGTAACTGTTTTGATAAGATTCTGAAAGAGAAATCCAAGTAAATGAGCATTTTCGTTAAAAACATCCTGGCCGGCGCTGTTGTGTTCGGTCTTTCCGTCTCTGCCTTCGCGCAGAACAAAGTGGGCACCATCAATATTCAGCAGGCCATTGTCTCCACCAAAGACGGGCAGAAGGCAGCCGCTGAACTACAGACTCGTTTTGAGCCGCGACGCAAGGAAATTGAAAAGTCCAATGCTGGCGTTCAGGCCCTCCAGGCTCAGTATCAGAAACTCGGCACGGTTGGCAGCGACGAAGTAAAACGCAAGCTGCAAACTGACATCGAAATGAAGACCAAGAGCCTGCAACGCGAAAGCGAAGATGCACAGGCCGAATTCGATCAGGAACAGCAGAAGGTTTTGAACGAACTGGGCGGCCGGATCATGCAGGTCATCAACAAGTATGCCACCGACAACGGTTTCTCAATGATCCTCGATATCAGCTCACCGCAAACCCCAGTCATCTGGGCGTCCAACACCCTCGACATCACCAACGAAGTGATCAAGATCTATGACGCGAACGCTCCTTCGACGATGGCAGCCCCCGCAGCCCCGAAAACTGCAGCTCCCGCAGCTCCCAAGACTGCACCTCCCGTCAAGAAGTAAGCGGCCTTAGAAGCCGCTCGTCCGAATCCAATAGCTCTCGCGCCAGGTCATTCCTGGCGCGATTGTTTTGTAGCTTCCAGGAGTATTGAACGCATTTGTTGGTGCCGTCATCGGCTCAAAACAAATAAAGGCCTGGCCAGCCGGCGCGTAGACTACGCCAATCGGATAATCGTTGCCGTAAATCACTTCAATTGCCTGCGACTTCCCCTTCACCCGAAACGTAGCATTTTCTTCCAACCCACCGAATACATCGTCGAGCACCACACCCTTCAGTTTCATTCCCTTCGGATATGGGTTTGGTTTCTTCTCCCCGGTCGGGATCAACTTCGGAGACAAAACAAGCAAGTCCTTTGCCGGGATCGTCACCTCCCATTCATCCCTCGGTGCATCGCTCAACTGAAAATAAGGGTGATAACCAATCGCAAGTGGCATCGGCTCCGTCGCCAGATTCTCGACGGCGGTAATCACTTCAAGTGTTCCCGCCGTCAATTTGTAAGTCAACTCAATCCGATGTGGGAAAGGAAACTGAGCCAGCCAATCCGGCTGCTTCGAACAATCCAGCGTCATTCGAACCAGAGCGTGGTCCTTCTGCGCTGACACTTCTTTCACCTGCCAGAGCTTCGTGAAGGTTACGAGACCGTGAATTGGGTTTTTGTTCCCATCGAGGCGCAGGTTCCCCAATGCACCATTGAGCAAGTACTCCTTGCCGTTCACTTTGTAGCTCATCCCCTCAATACGGTTCGCCCAGGGCGACAACAACGGATTGCCGAGCAAGCGGGGTTTGGACACCAGTTCCCCGACACCGACGCCGGGAGGTCCCCAGAACACCTTCTTGCCATTTACGTGGAAGTCATAGGAGTTTGCCCCGAAACCAGGCGCAACGGCTACTTCACTGTTGCTTTCGACTTCTGTCAGCCGCACCACCGGCTGTCCGTCTTCACTGGTCTGTACCGCGCGATATTGTGCCATATGCCTATCTTAAGGCTTGCGGTCCGGCGTGTTGGGGTCCTTAGGATCGAGCTTGGTATCTTCCTGGCAACACCAGCACTTGCCAGGTGAATAGGTACGGATGTAGCAGATCTCACACCAATAGCTCACCCCTAACCGCTCTCCCTTTATGAAGGTATAGACCGGCTTGGTATGGATTCCATCGATCTCGAAGCTTCCATCCCCAGTTGTCGCGCCTTCCACCTCAAGCTCCGCTCCGATCAACCGCTCGTCATCTAGCACCTTTGCGACAGCTTCATCGCCCATCAGCGCAACAGCCTTATCGCCAACCATTAGCTTTCTACCCGCCATCAACTTGCCGCGCAGGCGTTTCCCTTCAGCGCGCAGCAACAAAGCCGAAAATAGAAATAGGGCACGGCGTCTCATCACTTCATTATGCTCTCTAGTCGCCGCAAGATCCCTCCAGGGGAAATTCCTGCCTCTGCGATCTCATCCGCACGCTGCTGCGTATCGGCAACTGCATAAATACGCAACTCGTCAGCATTCCCCGATGGCCGCACATGAGCCACGTCGCCACTGGAAAAAATCATCCTCACCCCATCCGTCTTGTCAATTCGATCCAGCGAGCTGAAGCCATGTCTCGCACCAAAGAACTCAGCAATGGTCTCGGGCGTGAGGCCCTCCAGGATCTTCAGGCTTGTTGCTCGAGGAAAATCTTTGAGCAGGGCCGCCTTGCTGAACCGTGCCGGCAGCCGATCCAACAGGTCACCAAGGGAGCCCCCCTCTGCTGCGAACAAAGCACACAACAAGGGAAGGAATGCATCCCTCGTGGCAAGGGCCCGCAGATTCGGCAAGTCGGAGCCAAGCAGGAAACCACCGTTGGCCTCCCAGCCACAAACTACCTTCTTGCCCTGCGCAATCGCGTCTTCCATGCCTGAAATCACGTAAGGCGACCCGATTCGCGTCTTCGGCATTAGCACCCCAGCCAACGCACCCCGGTCAATTGCATCATTGCAGCTTATCGGCACCACTACCGCGTCCGCATGTAGATACTCCGCCACAACCATCCCAAGCAAATCGCCACCGAAGAAGCGTACCTTCCGGTTGGCATCCACTCCAAGGAGTAGCGGTCGATCACTATCCCCGTCGATCGAGGCCACCGCATCATAAGGTCCATCCACCAGAGCCTGAATCGCCGCAAGTTGCGAAACCTCAATGTTCTCTGTGTCGATAGGAACAAACACATCGCTACGGCCCGCAGCGACCACCTCGGCACCTAAACGCTGCAACAGATCCACAAGCATGTCTCGGCCAACGGCTGAATGCTGATAGACCAAGATCCGACGGCCTTTGAGCGATTTGCCAGCAAAAAAATCGAGATAACGATCGAGATACATCCCGGCGGCAGCCGTAGTCGCTTCGGGCAGTGGAGGAGGCGACGCCTTGAGTTTCCCTTCTGCGGTAAACAATGACAATTCGGCGGCTTCGTCGTAGATGCCCTGCCGTACCTTTGCCACGCAGGCATTGATTGGCCCTTCGTGGTGCTTGAGCAATTCACCGCGAGACGTGTTTAGCTTGTAGCCATTACGGTTGAAAGGAATGTGACTCCCGGTGATCATCAGCGAGCCCTTTCCTTGCGCAAGAGCGTAGTAAGTAAGAGCCGGAGTAGGAATCCTGCCGCAGTTCACGGGATTCATCCCCGCCGCACGCAGCGCCTCCACAGCCGGAATAGCTAAATCGGGTGAACTTGGCCTCAAGTCTGAGGCTAAGTAGAAGTCATCGCCAACCAGAATCCCGCCTTCGGACTTTGGTAGCGAAAGCAAATACTCCACTTCGGCCAGGACGTTTATGTAAATTTCCAGTGGCGTTAGGTGAATGATCTCTCCTCTTCTGCCACTGGTGCCGAACTTCAGCTCAACCGGGTCATATGAAAGCGAAGAAAGCAAAGTCACCCCTTTATTCTCGCTAATCTCCGCTGCATACTGTCAACATGCAGTCGCTTGCGATTAGTCTATTTCTTTTGCTCAGCTTCAAACTCTATGCCCTTGAAGTTTCAGGCAAAGTACTCGACGTCTCGACAGGCAAGCCAATCTACAAGGCAACTGTTTTCTTCGGTAAAGAGTCAGGAGTACCCATCGGCGTTATTACCGATCGTGAAGGGGCATTCAAGGCGCAGGATCTTAGTGAAGGCCTGTACATGATTGCTGTTGCATTGAAGGGCTATATGCCTTACATCCACGGAGCCCCCATTCCCCAGAGTCCAGGCCGCCCCTTTTTGCTCAATGAGAAATCGGCAGAAAATCCACTGCTATTCCGAATCATTCCCACCGCTGCCATTTCCGGTAAAATTCTCGACGCAGATGGCGACCCGGTTGAGTGGTTGACAGTGATCGCGTTGCGCGAAACAGAGCGCAGTGGGCGCACGGAATGGCTCCAACAAGGTGCTGGCCGCTCAGACCCCGAGGGCAACTACAGTATTTCCGAACTGCCGCCTGGAAAATACCGGCTGCTTACTCAGGGCGGTCGAACCCCGTTCCCCAACAAACTATTTCCAGCAACCTGGTATCCGGCCTCCGGCACCTTTCGTATCCACAACGGAGACAAACTGCCCAACACCAACATTGATCTCCGGCTTGCCACTGCACACCGGCTCAGTGGTCGCCTGATTCCTCCAGCCGGCGATGAAGCCAAAATGTACTCTGTAAGGCTCATGCCGCGCGATGCCCCACTTACCCTGCTTGGCCTTGTGAATCCAAGCGTCACAATGCGCACCTCCACGGGTGAATTTGAAGCCAAAGGAGTACCACCCGGTGATTATATTTTGCAGGCCGTGCGGGAGGACATGTTTACCCACGAAGTTGCACTTCGCATGAATTTGAGCGTCTTCTCAGACCAGTTAGACTTGCTGATTGGCCCGCGGCCATTGCTTGCGCTGGCCGGCAAGATCGAGATGGCAAAAGGCAGCCCAACGGTGGACCCCGGCAAGTTGCAGATTACTGTTCAGGCAATTGATACAGACCTGGCCAGCACTGTGCGGCCAACACCGGTTGATCCGGACGGCGCATTCCGGATCGATAACCTCTCGAGCGCCCGCTACAGGCTCAGCGTCAACGATTTGGCTGGAGTCCCGCTGATCGTGGAAACACCGGAGATCGATTTAGGTCAAGGCCTGCCCAATCCATTTGTGCTTCGCGTAAGCGCAACTATGCCGATGGTGAAACTGCGCGCCGCCAATCCCGGGGCAGCCTTTGTTGCGGTGCTGAATGGACCAATGAAAGCTTTCCGGCAAACTGCTTCCACGGTTTTACACTTGGAACCAGGCCGCCATAGTCTACTCACGTTTGGAGACATTGACGTGAGCTTGCTCAGTGATCCTGCCGTGGTCAACAAATTATTATCAATGGCGAAAAGCATTGAGCTCAAAGCCGGCGACAGTGTGGAGATCGAAGTCCCGACACTGTCCCACGAGCAGATTGAAAAGCTAAACCATCCGCTTTGAGTATTCGCGTGCGATGTAGTCGCAAGCACGCACAGTAATCGCCATCATGGTCAAAGTGGGATTCTGACAACCAGAACTGACCCAGGCCGCACCATCGGTGACGAACACGTTCTCAACATCGTGAGCCTGATTGTACTTGTTCAGCACACCCTTCTTCGGGTCGTTGCTCATGCGGGCCGTGCCGATCTCGTGAATACAGAAGCCTGGCACGCTGTATTGGCCAGTTTTCTGGATGTTCTTGGCGCCGGAGGCTTCCAGCATTTCGGCGGCCTGGTTGCGGCCGTCTTCCCAGAGCTTCTTTTCGTTGTCGCTCCAGTCGGCGCTCACCTTTAAGGTTGGGATACCCCACGCATCGCGCTTGGTTTTGTCGAGAGTCACATGGTTCTCAGCACGGGCCAAGCATTCGCCCCAGAGGCCAAGGGACATCCCAAATTGCCCATTGCGCACAGCGTCTTTATAATCTGCGCCAAAGCCGGGCGAGTTGAAGCTAAAGCTTGGAGTCGAACTCCCCTGATAGCCGTAGCCACGAATAAAGCCGTTAGTCATCTTTTCCTTGATGTTGCGGAATCGCGGAACGTAAATTCCAGTAGGACGCTTGGGAGCACCAGCCCAGGGCTTGGCTTCAAACATCGGCATCAATCCCGATGCTCCACCCTGGTAAATGTGATCCATCAGATACTTGCCAAGAGCCCCGGAGGAGTTGCAAATCTGCGAATTCATCAGCAGCCGCGTCGACTCCAGGGTCGAGGCACACAGCACAATCACCTTCGCCCGCACACGCTTGAGCTCGCGAGTTTTTGTATCGACGTATTCGATGCCATCCGCCTTGCCGCCATCCTGCATCAATACCCGCGCAGCAGCCGCATTGGTCAGCAAGGTCATGCGGCCCGTCTTCATCGCATCGGCAACCGTCGTAAAAGGAGACGAGAAATAACTGGTGGTGACACAACCACGCTCGCAAGGCCCGCAATAGTGACAAGCCTGGCGCCCATTGAGAGGTTTGGTAAGAATCGCAACGCGACCCATCGTCAACGTGCGGCCCATCTTTGCCTTGATCTGTTGGCGCACGTGCGCTTCTGTGCAGGTGAAGTCCATAGCCGGCTGAAAGATCGAATCGGGTAAATGCTCGAGGCCTTCGGCCATGCCGGAAATCCCAACATATTTTTCCACTTCGTCGTAGTAGGGCACAAGGTCGGAATACTGGATCGGCCAGTCTTCGCCGTAGCCATCCTTCGATGCTGCCTTGAAATCGATGTCCCCCATGCGGTAGCTTTGACGGCCCCAGCTAAGGCTGCGGCCACCGAGCACGCGCATCCGGATCCACTTGTAAGGCTTGTCCTGCGTGTAAGGATTTTCGTGATCGTTTACAAACCACTTGGAGTTGTATTCAGTGCACGCATAGCATGTACCCTGGATCGGACGATCCTTGATCACCTTCGGTGACATTCCCAAATAAGGCAGTTGCCATGGCTGCGTGTGCTCTGTGTAGTCTTTCTTGGTGACGTTGCCGCCAGCCTCAAGAAGGGCCACCCGCATCCCGCTCTCAGTCAATTTCTTGGCGGCCCAGCCACCAGTCGCGCCACTGCCAACTACGATCGCGTCGTAGCGATCTGCCTGCGTTGCTTGAAATGCCATGTACACAATATATAAGAGGAACCACATGGGAAAAGCCGCCGCATACATGAATTTGCCGATTACCCTGCTTGTCACGATTGCCGGCGGCTATTATGCCGGACAATGGATCGACCAAAACTACGCCACAAAATACGCCAACGTCATTGGATTGGTGCTCGGCTTTAGCCTTGGCCTATACGAAGTCATGCGTCAATTGAAGCTAATGGAACGAAACTCGCGTGACTGAATACCGTCTCAAATCAAACAAAATTCTCAAAGTGGCAGCCGCACTGGCAACGCTCGGATTTGCCGTTTTTGGGATCTGGCGTGGCCTCGACAGCGCTCTGGCCTTTCTCTCCACGGCCGGAATCAGCGTCCTCAGCCTCTGGGTGCTTGCCCGCGGAATCGACCTGCTGGGCCAGGGAAGTACCTCGTGGCTTAAAGGCTTTGGATTCGTCGTCCGCTTCCTTGTCTACGCCCTCGCCCTGTCTGCTATCCTTAAGGTTTATCCGGGCCATTCGCTGGAAGTCTTTTTTGGGATTTTCCTGTCGATTCTGGCTATCGGAATTGAAGCCCTCATCGAGTCCTACAAGAATGCACGAACATGAACTCTGGTTCACTGCGCTGTTGAACCAATACCTCGCCGGCCCGGCCAACGCCATGATCTCCCTGGTTGGCCAACACGCACACGACCCCGCCAAGCCGTGGTCCAACTACAACGCCATGCTGGTGATCATCGTGGCTTTTCTCCTGGTTCTCCCGTGGATCGTCCGCGCTGGCATGAATCTGGCCAAGCCTGGATACCTGCAGCAGATCGGCGAACTCCTGGTGAGCTTCATCAAGACCCAGTCAGAAGAAGTCATCGGCCACGGCGGCACCAAGTACGCCTACTGGTTCACCACCTGCTTCGTCTTTATCCTTTTCTCTAATCTGCTCGGCGTCATCCCCACTTTTGAGAGCCCAACGATGGCACCCGCCGTTCCGCTCGGCATCGCCGTAGCAACCTTCCTCTACTACAACGGCGCCGGCATCAAAGCTCAGGGCATCGTCGGCCACATCAAGCACTTCATGGGTCCAGTCTGGTGGCTTGCACCCTTCATGTTTGGTATCGAAATCATTTCGCACCTCATCCGCCCGGTCAGCCTCACAATTCGTCTTTTTGCGAACATGCTGGCTGGCGAACAGGTCACCATCGCCTTCATGAACCTGATCCCGATTGGAGCACCCGCCATCCTGATGGGCCTCCACACTTTTGTCAGCTTCCTGCAAGCCTTCATTTTCATGATTCTCTCGATGGCATACGTCGGCATGGCCGTCGCCCACGAGGATCACTAAACCAGTTTTGCCCAACAGTGTGAGCCCTGGGCGTCCCAACGCACCAACGGCACCACCTCCTGTCAGGCCATTTCAACCAAGTCTAATAAAGGAGACTTTTCAACATGCGTAATAAAGCAATGATGATTCTTTTCTTGCTCGCTTTCGCCGCTCCCATCTTCGCTCAGGGCACTGCCCAGCCGATGGTCGGTGAAAAGGGCATCCTGCTTCCGGCTTTCGCCATGGCAATCGCCGCCGGTCTTTGCGGCCGCGGTCAGGGCCAGGCAATCGCCTCAGCTGCAGAAGGTATCGCTCGTAACCCCGGCGCAGCCGGCAAGATCCAGACCCTGCTCCTCATCGGTCTGGCCTTCATCGAGTCGCTCGCCCTCTTCACGTTCGTAAAGGTCGGCTAGTTATCAGGGCGGGAAGTATGCCACAACTCAAACTTAGCGGCATCTTTCCGCCCATCCCTACCCCCTTCAATCACTCCGGCGACATCTACACCGCCAAAATCCGTTCCAACATCGAGAAGTGGAATTTAACCACGCTATCCGGCTATGTTGTCTGCGGCTCCACTGGCGAATCTGTTTACCTAACTGAACCCGAGAAACTCTATCTGTGGGAAGAAGTCGCCAAATTCACCCCCTCCACCAAACTCCTGATTGCCGGCACCGGGGTTGAAAGCGTCCGCGAGACCATCCACCTTACCAATAGCGCCGCAGATCTTGGTTATAAGTGCGCCATGGTGCGCACACCGCACTACTACAAGAATCTCCTCAACAACCTCGAAGCCCAGGCGCTGTACTTTCGGTCGGTAGCAGACAAGTCCAAGATCCCGCTTATGATCTACAATTGGCCGCAATCCACCGGCCTCGACATTTCGGTCGAAACAGTAGCCCTTCTGAGCGAGCACCCAAATATCATTGCGATCAAAGAGTCGAGCGGCAACATGGACAAACTCCAGGCGCTCCTCAAGGCAGTCAAGCCGGGATTTCAGGTGTTGAACGGCAGCGCCCCGAATCTTGCAGCCAGTCTGCGCGCCGGAGCAACAGGCGCCATTCTTGCATACGCAAGCGCCGCTCCATTTTCTTGCCTCACCATCGCTGAAGCCGTTCTCAAGCGCGAATACGATGCCGCCGAAGACTGGCAACGCCGCATCACTGAAGCGGCCACACTCGTCACCGTCAAATACGGTATCCCGGGCCTCAAATACGCCATGGATTTCAACGGCTATTACGGCGGGCCTCCGCGCCTCCCTCTGATTCCAATTGCACGGCCAGCCCAGCTTGAAATCGAAACTGCTTTCCACAATCTGAGAGGTTAACCAACATGTCCTTCGATCTCACCGCCACTGAACAGCGAGTCCTCGGCGCATTGATTGAAAAGGAGATGGCGACGCCCGAATACTACCCGCTTTCAGGGAACGCGCTTGTAACTGCCTGCAACCAGAAGAACAACCGCGAACCCGTCATGCACCTGATAGAAGCCGACGTTCTCAATGCGATCGAAGTCATGCGCCATAAAGGAATCGCCTTTGAGCACTCCGGCCGCGAGCATCATGTCCCCAAGTATTCACAGGGTCTCGGACAAAGACTCAACCTGGGTAACAAAGACCTGGCCGTCCTCTGTGTCCTGCTCTGCCGTGGCCCACAGACCCCAGGCGAACTACGTGGACGAACCCAATCACTATTTCCCTTTGAAGATCTCGATACCGTTCTGTCGACCCTCAGCCGCCTTGCAGGCAAAGACGAGCCCCTGGTGCAAGAACTTCCCAAAGCTCCCGGCACAAAAGAAGCACGATGGACTCACCTCCTCGGAGATTCCATCCCCGAGTTTTCCTTCGCTGAACCTGCCGCAGCAAGAGCAACAACACCCAACCGGATCGACGAACTGGAAGCACGCGTAAAGACGCTGGAAGACTTCGTGGACCGACTCAAATCCCAGCTCGGCATCTAGGCCGCCTATCGTGGTTCTTTCACCACCACATGCACCATATCTACTCCGGCAGGGATCTGTAGCTTCAAAATCAAATCGCCGGAAGCTTCAGGGGTAAACGCGAATGAGACGGTTCGCCACTGTCTCCCCTCCGCCGGCTCCACCGATGGCGCGGCTTCAAGCAGGATTTTTCCAGACTTGTATTCCAGCTTGTAGGGAACCTCGATTGTCCCCTTGGCCGTCGCCTCGGCATCAGCTCGCGGCGTCAATTCCACATGGTGGATTTCTCCCGCCTCAACAACATGAAAGGAGACTTCACTCGATACACTGCCGGTACCCCTTGCTGGACCCACTGCATCGGTAACGAAGTCGGGCCGCGGGGCATTCATTTCATAAAGCACATAGCCATACATGGCAATGTAGGCGAATCCAAATACCACGATGTATTTTGCAATCTTCTTGAGCTTGGGATTTCCTGTACGGAGGGCAAGTAGCCAGAAGACAAGAAAGGCGACGGCGTCTACTGCGGCCATTGCCACAAGCTTGAGAACATCCTGAGTTTCCATCCATACCATCATCTACCGGTTTTGCATGGAAGTGATGTGCACCTTGCTCACCGTCGAAGGCACCCGAATGACCAGGCGGTAAGAGCCTAGCCCTACTGCGTTGAAAAAGACAAAGCGCTTATCGTCAATTATCCCGTGACTCGCCTTCACAGCTTGCCCGTTGGGAGCTTTCACCGTCACATCCTCAATCACAGGATCGATTTCAACAGAGTATGGCGCAGTCCCATCGGCGACAGGGAAGAGAATCTCCCTTGTCACCTCTCCTTCGCCTGCTAAAGAACCATCGATTGAGATCTGAAAATATCCCGCAGCTACAGGCACATTCCCACTTCGCAGAGACAGAATCAGCAGCATCAAGGCTATTGGCAAAGGCCCAAAGATACACGCATACTTCTGAAACCGGTCGTCGCGAGTCTTCAGCCACATCACCCATAGTCCAAGGAACAGGACAACGCTCAGTGCAGTGCCAAACACTAACCAGATCAAGGTCTTCGAATCAAAATCCATTAACGCTGTTCTCTCACTACGAGTCGAAGCTCTGCCACCGCTGCGGGGATCTCGATAGCCAACTTGTGTTCCCCATGCTCGAATGGAACGAATGAAAATGTCAGGGGAAGCCAGAACATTCCCTCGCCCCTTTCCAGGATTTGATCCACAACTGAAATCTGCTTGCCCACTGGATCGAGAACTCGCGCGACAACTCTCAATGGGCCCGTCGATCCTTTACGCCCGCTCAAAGTCAGTTCCAGACCTTGCCGGGCCTTGTCCTCGGTCACTGGAAAGGCCAACTCCCGCAACACACTAGCCTGCCCTTCCGTTGGCCCCGTTGAAGCTATGACAACTCCAGTCGGCTCCACATCCCTTGTGAAAATACCAAGGATAAACATCAGCACAACCAGGCTCCCAAATACAGCAAGCCGGAACCCGATCATTCGGAAAACAGGCCGATTGAACCTTATCGCCAACAAACGCATGCCGAGATAAAGGGAGGCCAGAAGGGCAAGAGCCGCCGCCAACATCAGGTACTCTTTTGTGTTCTCCATCTCAGTACTCGACCATTACCTGTACTATTCCCACCTTCACACTAGTTTTTATCTCGAGGACATGGTCTCCTTCCGCCTTGGGAGTAAATTCTTTCCGCATCTGCTGCCAGGTTCCACCATCCCCTGGCACCAATACATCCCTGGAGGCAATCGCCAGGTGCCCGCCAATTTCCGATCGCAACTCCAAGGTCATTTCAACCGGTTCGACGCTGGTTGAACCTAAAGCTGCCCTTGGGCGAATCAGCAATTCACGAGGATACAAGCCAGACACCGGCACTGCACAGACACCACGGCCATCAGGTTCGATTGACAAATCAGTCTCGAAGTAACGAATACTTTCTACAGGATTTAAAAACCGGTGGGTAGCATATAGAGAAAACCATCCGAAGCAAAGAAAAGCGCAGGCGCTCCACTTTGTAGCCCCGTTGTTATATCGTGCTCCCACCGCATACGCGACCATCGCAAGAATCAGAACTACAACAGCCACCACTATGTAAACTACCGTCTGGTTCGGGTCCATCGTCGAATATTATTATCATGAATAAGAATCATGGCAAAAGACTACATCGAATTACGCGACGACGCCTTTTATCTGGTCGACAGCCGGTTGCCTCTATATTTGCTTGTTACCGAGTACGAAAATGGTGCGTCTCCAGAAGAAATTCATTTCAGCTTTCCAACACTCACTTTGGAACAAATACACGGGGCGATTGCCTTTTACCTGGGCAATCGCCAGATTATTGAAGACGGGTCCTGGCAGACTCGCAAGGCGTGGCAGGACTTTCGCACCGCCAATCCGGCACCGTCTAAGCTCGACCTGATGCTGGAAGACTACCGCCAGCAGGCAATGCGGAAATCCTAGATGTTACGTCTGATAGCCGACATCAGCCTCAATCATCACCTGCTGACAGCCTGCCGGCGTCGAAGCAAAACAATAGATTTTCTCAGTGCAAACAAAGCGCGTATTGAAGGCTTGTCCCACAGCAGTCTCCTGCATTACGCTGCCGATGAAGATCGAATCGTTGTTACTCACGACATCCACATGCTGCCCGCACACTTCAGAACCTACCTCGCCTCTGGAGCCTTTAGCCCGGGTGTCTTTCTCATCCACCCTCAAACACCAATTGCTGACGCAACAGCCTGGCTCGAACTCGCCTCACTTGCATCAGATCATACCGACTGGCAGGATCAGATTCTCGAGATCCCATTCCTGCGACTCATCTCAATTCCCGCGCAACCACCCGTACCGCTCCCACTCCTTCAGGAATCTCCAGTACGAGACGATGACTCCCTCCCCGGCGAGGCTCGAACTCCAATTCTAGTTTCCCCTCGCTGAGCGACTGTTTTATTTCAAGTACTTCTCCTTCTGGAGTTTTGACCGAGACTTTCTCAATTGCCGGGCTAACTTCGATCGTGTGCCGGATCTCGGCATCTTCAACCGGAAATGCGAGTTCCCGAGTACCCGGCCCTACAGCGCCAGTCGTAAATTCGTGCATAACGCCAGTGGCAAAAATCAAACGGCCAAGAATTACAAGGATGACGAAGGCTGCAGGCAACAAACCAACGGTAAAAGCGAACGTACGGAAGCCTCGGTTCTGTGTCTTCAACCACAGCACCCAAAAGCCCATAAACAGCGCTGCGCTCAAACCACAGCCAACCAGAAGCCGAAAGCCATCTACAAGATCCACGCTCTACCTCATTGATCCACAGTCACTTGAACGGAGCGTACAGGCTTTCCTGCCTTCACCGTAATCAAGTGCTCACCTTCTTCTTTAGGCAGAAACTCAGCGCGAAAGGGAACCCATTGCCCTTTGCCGTCAAGTGGTAGCTCTTTCTTTTCTTGAAACACTATCGTCGCATCCGACTGGCTCTTGACTTGAATCGACATTGCAATGGGCTCTGAAACCTGCGTAGCGGGCTGAGCCAGGCCTCGAATCTCAAACTGTCTTGGGCGCAAACTACGTTCTACAACTACAAGCCCGCTTGCCTCACCCTGATCGCCCATTTCAAGAAAGAAAGTAAGGGGTTCAACAACCGTGGTCTGTTGCGGAGCAAAGATCCACATTCCAATTGCCATCAACATCAGGCAAAGACTTGTAAATCCCATGTAGATAAAGGGGCGCCACTGTTGCATCGCCCATACTGTATCAACCTTTGGGCATCACGGCCTTTGAAATGTCGTTATAGAGAACAAACACCACCATCATCAGAAGGAAAGCCAAGCCTACTTGCAAAACCCTCTCCTTCAATTGCAGCGATAGATCCCTGCGGCGTACCATTTCCACCAGAAGAACGAGAATACCGCCGCCATCCAGCACAGGGATCGGAAGCAGATTAAAGATTGCCAGGTTCAGACTAACCATTGCCATCAGCGAAACAAAGTCTCCCACTCCTTCTTTTGCCGCGGCGGCAGCCATTCGCGCAATCCCGACCGGGCCTTCAAACTGCTTGGGAGACAAGCGCATCTGAACAACGCCTTTCAGGTAGTCGAAGATCATCGTAGCCCCGCGCATGTTGTAATTGATGCTTTCCTTAAGTGCCTCAATCGGACCCAGCGCAACCACTACATACTTGGGCTCCAGCTGAATCCCGATCATCCAGCGCTTCTCAGCCTCGTTGAATTTGGGCTGCACCGCCACCTTGTTGCGGACATTCTCGCGCTCATAAATAAGGTCTACACCCTTGCCATTGCTTTCCTTGACGATCTCTACCAGCTTGGTCAAACTGCGAACAGGGATGTTGTTCACACTGATCACCACATCGCCGGGCATCAAGCCAACCCGCTCTGCGTCAAACCCTTTTAGGATATATTTGATCCGGATCTCGGTCTGCTCACGCCAGCCTGCGTATCCAACCTGTGTCTTAGCATCTTCTTTTGGAGTCACCGTCAACGCCATCGTCGATTGACTGCGCTTCACCTGAAAGGGGAACTCCTTCCCCGCCCCGGTCAGTTCCTTGACGATCACGTCTTCCCAGGTTGGATTCTTCTTGCCATCAAACTCGATGATCGTGTCGCCTTCAACTACCCCAGCCAGTGCGGCGGGAGACCCTTTCTCGACATGCCCTACGACGGCTGGCCCATTCGCATTCGTCACCTTCGGGAACTGATACATAAATAGACCAGCCAACAACCCAACTGCGAGCAGAATGTTCATCGCAGGCCCCGCCGCAATAATGAACAAGCGTTGAGATCGAGTCTTATTCGTAAAACTACGAGGGTCCGGATTCGTGCCAGCATCGACAGCCATATCGTCCTGCCCAAGCATTTTCACATAACCGCCAAAGAGAATTGCCGAAAAGCGGAAGTCCGTTTCGCCGATCTTGAACCCGAAGAGCCTGGGTCCAAATCCGAGCGAAAACTGCTCTACCTTCACATCGCAGAGCAAGGCAGCCCAATAATGCCCCAGTTCGTGAATGATAATCATCACGCCCAACAAAATGAGCAGCCAAAAAACGCTATTTAAGAATTCCATGTTCAGTCTTCAGTGTATGAGATGCGCCCCGGGCAAAAAAAGTTCTTGATTGTATTAGTGTACTAGTCTACTATTACAGTATAACGCTGTGATTTTCCGACTCAACCCAAATTCAGGTGTGCCCATCTACCTCCAGATCATGGAGCAGATCAAGCATGCTGTCGAAAATGGGGTTCTCCGTCCGGGCGATCAACTTCCCGGCATGCGCAAGCTAGCCGAGACGATGGTAATGAATCCGAACACCGTCGCCAAGGCCTACCGTGAACTCGAACACGAAGGGCTGATCGAACTCCGCCAGGGAGCCGGCGCTTTCATCAGCGAAAACCTCAACACAAAGGCACTCACCGATCGTATGCAAACCGCCAGACCGATCGTCGACAAGGCCGTCGAGCGCCTACTTGCGCTCGGCCTGAGCGAAGAAGAAATCAAACGCCTCATCGACGCCTCAATCGCAGAAAGGGCCGCCAAATGAGACCCATCTATGCAATCGAAACAGTAGATCTAAAGAAATCCTACAAGGATGTGGCTGCGCTCCGGGGCATGAGCCTTCAGGTACCGCAAGGCTCCCTTTGCGGGCTGGTGGGGCTCAACGGCGCAGGAAAGACGACAACCATTCGGCTTCTCCTGGCTATGGCCAAGGCAGATTCAGGGAGCGCACGCGTTCTTGGGCTGGACGCACTCAACTCCGAACAGAACCGTCTCATCCGCTCGCGCACCGCCTATATTCCCGAACGCAAGGATCTCTTTCCTTACATGAGCGCGAGAGAGGTCATTCGCTTCACCGCCAGCTTTTATCCGGGTTGGAATCACGATCTCGAGAAGCGGTATGCCAATAACTTCGAGATCCCTCTGGAGCGAAGCGTCACCCAACTCTCCAAGGGAACGCTCACCAAACTCCACATGCTGATGGCAATCGCCCGGGGCGCAGAGCTTCTGGTGCTCGATGAACCTACAGACGGGCTCGACGCAATCGCAAGCGAAGAAACCCTCCAGGCCCTGGTATCGCTGGTCGCGGACCACGGCACTACAGTTCTGATCTGCTCACACCGGCTCGAAGAGATCGAACAAATTGGTGATCATGTATGCCTTGTCCACAAAGGGCAATGCTTCAAACAAGGCTCGCTCGACGAGATTCGAGCTAACACGCGCCGCATCCAGTTTGTTCTTGAACCAGGTCCGGATCAACTCGCACAGCTCTCGCAACTTGGAATCCTGAAGCAGGATGGCCGAAGCCTCAGCATTCTTACAGACCGTAGTGAAACGATCGAAGTCGCAAAATCATTCGGGGCTTCAGATATTGAAGCCTACCCCGTTCCGCTGCGTGAACTCTTTGTGGAAAGCGTAAGGAGGCAAGATGCTCTGGTTTAAGACATGGAAAGAAGTTCGGTTTCGCTTTGCGCTAACAATTCTTCTCGCGATTTACATCATCGCGCTGACTGTCGGCTGGCTTCCTTCCGAGCTCTCCACAAACAAATGGAAGAACCTCAAACCTGCAGAAAGTGCCTCAAAGCTTTGGCAGATTTTTGTAATCGTCTACGGCGGCATTTTACTGCCCATATCGGCAAAGATTTTGGCCGGCGCAGGAATTAATGCACAAACATCAATGGGTATGTCCCGCGGATTTCATGGCTCGATGGGCTTCCTGCTTTCCATGCCTGTAACGAGAACTCGCATACTCGCAACAAGAGCCAGTGCTGGAATGATCCTGATGCTGATTCTCAGCCTGACGAGCTATGGAATTGCAGCAGCCATGGTGCCGGACGTATCTACACCCTGGACTTATTTCCCGAACATGCTGGTAGTGGCTTCGTTCTTTTATGCGATGGCAGTGTGGCTTTCTACGATCTTTGATGAGTTCTGGGCCGGGACAATTGGCCTATTGATTCTTGGGGCACTTGGGGGCTACAGCTCGTCTCTGCCAGAAACATGGTTCGACTTGGGGACTTACCTGCTAAGCACTACACCACTCGTCCCTGCAGGTCAAACCTGCTTCCTGATGGTTCTAACGGCGCTTCAACTCGCCGCTGCACGATGGGTTGTCGAAAACAAGGAGTACTAAGGAAATGTTGAAGAAGTATCAGTCTTTTTTTACAGGCCTCTTGTTTGCACCTGTTGGTCTTGCCTTTGGCTACTTCATTGGCAAGGCACTGAAAGGCTCCGAAATAGACTTGCAGATTGGGATTGCGATCATTCCAATTACGCTCATCGCTTTGTGGTTAGTACTGGCAGCGCATGAACTGGGCCATGTGATCGGAGGTCGATTGGCAGGATTTCGCTTCTACCTCTATGCCGTCGGCCCTCTGCGCATCGATGGTATAAGTGGAAAACTGCAAGTCAAATTCAATCGCAGCGCTTCGTTGTGGGGCGGCATCGCAGCCGCTGGCCCTGACCCAAAGAATGTACCTGACAACGAAGTCTTGCGCAAAAAAATGCTGATGCTGGTTTGCGGCGGCCCAATCGTGTCTCTCTTGGGAGGGCTTGCGTATTTTCCGGCGCTCGCTCTTTGGGCAAGCAACCAATATGTTGCAGCAGGCCTGATGATTTTCGCCATTGGATCTATTTGTATCGCCCTTGTCACGATGCTTCCCATCAATAACTCTGGCTTTGTCAACGACGGCGCGCGGATCCTGCAGTTGGCAAGACGCAGTGAAGCGGGCCGCCGCTGGGTTAGTTCTGCAGCACTTGGAGCAATCTCGATGAGTGTACGCCCACGGGAGTTACCAGCAGAACTGGTCGAGGCCACAACACAGAACGTCGAGGCCACAACACAGAACGTCGAACCCACCTTCGACGGCATCATGGCCATGTGGACCCGTTATGGCTACCATCTCGATCGTGAGGAGTTCGAATTAGCAAGGCTTTGGCTGGATCGCGCAATCGCGAATGTTGATGCCTGGCCTGCGGCGGCAAGGCCGATCATTCATACCGGAGCAGCAGACTTCTTCGCCCGCATTGAAGTCGACCTGGAGCTTGCCAGGATGCACCTCAAAGAGGCATCCAAACCAGGCTTTGTAAGCAAAGAAGCCGTCGCCGTTGCAGAGTCTGCTGTTCTGGTCGCGGAAGGCAATTATCTGGCGGCCCGGGAATCTCTCAAGCTGGCTCGAAAATCTCTGGATTCGCTCAGCGGCAGCAGCCGCTCCTCTGTCGAGGAAGTCCTCGACCAACTCGAAGCTAAAACTCACTAAAGGTACTCCACATGTCACGAACCATACGATACGTGTGCCTTGGCGCACTGCTCATCCTCTGCGCCCATTCGCAACCCAACAACCAACTCTCACTCGCCAGCTTTGATCAGGTCTGGCAGACCATCCAGGACAAACATTGGGACCCGAAACACAATGGCATCGACTGGCAGGGTGCTCGCACTGAACTACGGCCGAAGGTGGAAGCAGCTCCAACCCCTGAAGAAGCGAGGCATCACATTGAGGCCCTCCTCGATCGATTGGGCCATTCCCATGTAGGCATCATCCCGGCAGCAGCTTACACCGATATGGAAGGCGGGTCTGGCCAGGGTGATGCGGGCCTGCGCTTTGAAATCATCGGCGGCGATGCCGTCATCGCTACTGGGCCATATTCCGGCATGGTCCTTCGTGAAGTCAATGGTCGCCGAGTTCGCGAACGAATCGCCCGCGCAAAAAGCGAGCCCTATGCCCATCTCGCCATCCGCAACATGCTTCGCGGCGAGCCCGGTGAATCGCTCGAACTACTTCTCGAAGACGAGAGTGGTAAATCCTCGATGGCCAGGCTGGAGCTCACCAAGCCTGGCGGCAAGATGATCCGCTTCGGCGAACTCCCTCCTATGCGGCTTGATCTGGTTTACGAGCGGCTATCTCAAGAAACAGGCTACATCCACGTGAGTTCTTTCTTTGACCCTGAAGCCTTTGAAAGCCTTCTGCGTCAGGCCACCTTCGATTGCAGGAATTGCCGGGGAATGATCGTCGATCTCCGACGTAACCCTGGCGGCATCGGAGCACTAGCCGGTGGCCTCGCCGGCTGGTTTGTCGATCAAAGCCAAAGCCTTGGCACGAGCTTCTTCCGTAACACTCAACTCAAGATTATGGCCAATCCACGGCCAGGTGCTTTTCTCGGCAAACTTGCCATCCTGATCGATGCGCAATCCGCCTCTACTTCAGAGATCTTCGCTGGCGGAATGAAGGACCTCAGGCGTGCCCGCATCTTCGGTCGTCGAAGCGCAGGCATGGCCCTACCCTCTGCGATCGAAAAGCTTCCCACCGGCGATGGCTTCCAGTACACCACCGCCAACTACATTTCTGCGGGTGGAAAACCACTTGAAGGCCTGGGCGTAGAACCCGACGTCCTCATCGAACCTACCCGTCAACAATTGCTCAAGGGCATCGATGCAACCCGCCTCGCAGCCCGTCAATGGATCGAAAAGGAATAACTACAATGCAACGCAAAACCTTTCTAACTCTCATTCTGCTCGCTTCAACCGCAGTTGCAGCAGATCTCCCAAGCGGCGAATCCCTCATGGACCGCTTCGTCGAACTCAGCGGTGGCGCAGCTTCCTACAAGGCACTCAAGTCACAATCGATCAAATCTGAAATCGAGTTTGTCGGCCAGGGGCTCAAAGGCACGACAACCACTCTCAGCGTCTACCCCGGCCGCACCAACACCACCATGGAGCTCACTGGCCTTGGCAAGATTCGTTCTGGTGGCTGGGATGGCGTTGTCTGGGAATCCTCAGCAATGCAAGGCCAGCGCTTAGTGAAAGGCGCCGAGCGCAGCATGATGCTTCGCTTGAACGACATTCGCGCTGCTGCAGACTGGCGTAAGTATTACGAGAGCGCAACCACCGAGGCGGAAGAAACCGTTGAAGGCCAAGCCTGCTATCGTGTCGTCTCTAGGCCCAAAGACGCAGGAAAGCCCGAGACAAGCTGGTTCTCAAAAGCAACTGGCCTGGTGGTTAAAACTGAGTTAACGTTGGTCTCTGCAATGGGTGAGCTCCCCATCTCAATTATCGTCAGCGACTATCGCAAAGTTGGAGCGTTCTTGCTTCCCCACCGTTCGATCCAGTCCATGGGGCCTCAGAAGATGGATAACAAAATCATTGAACTTCTGATAAATCCAGAAATCGAGGAAGCAAAGCTCGAGCCGCCTGCAGACATCAAATCGCTTATAGCGAAAGAGCAAAAGACGAACTGATCCACTCCTGCGCAACGGCGCGGGATTGACGGTCTACTTCAAGCAAAGCGGCCACTGTGGCAGGATGCGTAACGGGAACCCGTTCCAGCGTCTCAGCCACAGTGGCCGCAATCGCAAGATAAGGTATCTGCCCCTTCAGGAACGCCTCCACTGCCACTTCATCAGCAGCATTCAAAGTACAGCCCGCACTTCCACCGGCTCGAATCGCCTGATAGGACAGGCCTAGTAATGGAAACTTTTCCCAATCGGGAGGATGAAAATCCCAGCTGTGCACTTCATCCCACTTCAGCTTGGGCACCGGCGCATCGGCTCGCTCCGGGTAGGTGAGCGCATACTGAATTGGCATGCGCATATCGGTCGCGCAAACCTGCGTGATCACACTCCCATCGTTGAACTCCACCATCGCATGCACCTTTGATTGCGGATGCACCACCACCTCAACCTCATCGGCTCTAAAGTCGAAGAGCCAGCAGGCCTCGATCACTTCAAAACCCTTATTCATCAAAGTCGAAGAATCCACCGTGATCCGCGGCCCCATCTTCCAGGTCGGATGATTCAGCGCCTGCTCTGGAGTAACCGTCTTCAAATCTTCAAAAGGTGTCCTGCGGAAAGGTCCACCTGAGGCAGTAAGAATCAGCTTCACAGCTTCATTCCTCTTCCCTGCCCTCAAACACTGGTGTGCCCCATTGTGTTCACTATCGACAGGCAACAGTTCAGTACGAGCCGCACGAGAGGCGGCCATCACTAATTCCCCACCGGACACCAGAACTTCTTTGTTGGCAAGACCAATCCGCTTTCCCAGCTTCACGGCTTCATAGGTAGCCTCAAGCCCGGCAACGCCTACAATCGCCGACAATACGAACTCGACTTCCGCAGCAGTCGCCGCCAGCACACGGGCCTCAGCCCCAAACTCCAGTTGCGGCCAGTCACTTTCGGCCAAGCCCAAAGCCCGAAGTTCCCCAATCAAACGTTCGCGACCACCTTCGTCCGCGACCACCGCCAATCTAGGACGAAACTCAAAAATCTGTTCTGCGAGCAACTTCACATTGCCGCCAGCCACCAGCGAGTGAATTCCGTAACGGCCTTTCCACCGCCTCACTACATCCAACGTATTGACACCAATAGAGCCCGTAGAGCCCAAAACACTCAGCATTTGCATCGCAAATTAATGCTAGCGCGTTAGTCCCAGATCAGCTCTACAATGTTCGTTTCGTTATCGCTTTCTGGCCCTCGGGAGTAAACCGTCTCCTCACGAAGAGACACTTTCACCGCCCCGCGAACCATCAAACTAACGGAATCCCGAGTTGGTACGCCTTCGATCAATTCTTCAACCGGCTTACCGTCCACCAGAACCGGATCACGGCCCTTGGCCAGATAACCCTGTGGGCGGTGAACCGTCAAGCCCCTGGCACCCGCTGGCACAAAGCGAAAGTTTAAAAGCCCAGTGGATCGCAGAAGTCCACTCATGAAGTAGCTCACCGTGCGACCGTCCTTCTCAAGACGAAACTCATAGTTAAGATCCGGCCGAACGGCCAGTGGCCCCCAGGAACCCGTCTCATCTGTGGTTACAGTGTAGGCCGCTTCGCCACTTCGCTCAGAGGAGCCAGGCTTTAAGCCAAACACACTAAACTTCACACCAGAGAGTGGACGATTCGTGGGCGCCATCCCGGCAAAGCTGGTTACGACCCCGCTCAACTTCGGCGTAGCTTCAGCGATTGGCTTCAAATACTTCGGCTTCTCACCAGTAAGGAAGCGAAAGGTCTCAGCAAACGCCAGCGGATGAAAGGCCACCTCACGGTGGTCGAGCCCGGGCAACACTACATTCTCAGCACCCTTCAATGCCGGCCCATCATAGCCAACATTCGGCTGCGCGTATTTGTCATTCTTATCACTACGAATCGTAAGAAATTGAACGCCGTCCACTAACTCCGAGCCCTCATTCAATTGCCGCAAGAAGTGGCCTTTGCCGTTGAACTCCATGTCGAGATTCATGTCGGCAATCAAGACGCCATGGTTGGGAGTACCGCAAAGAACGGCATGTGAAACGACTGCCGCGCCTCCAGCATTCTTTAGATAATTCCGAATGGTCATCCCGCCACGACTGCTACCCACCAAAGCAACTTTCTTCGCTTTGGTTTCAAGGAGAACCCGAGTTACAAACGCGCTTAACTCGCTCGCCTGATCGGTTGTAGACGATCGAAACGTCTCCGGCTTGCTATCTTCTCGACGGGCAGCAGGGTCTGTCATACGAATGGAAAAGAGCCGGTTGGCTGGATAGCCATTCGACTCAAAGAGCCAGATCACAGGCATCCATTTCGTCGCATCGTCGCCATTGCCGTGAACGAAGATCACAGGCATTTGAGCCTGCGCGATCAGTCCAAAAAGCGACAGCATCAACAGGCACTTCATTAAAACTGCACCTTCAGCGACAGCTGAATTCTCCGTGCATCGTAGGCAGAAGTAATTGTCCCGAAGGCCGGGCTTGAAATATTTGCGTTCGGTGCCGGGAAGTTCGATTTATTCAAAACATTAAAGGCCTCGGCCTTGAACTGCAATCCAAAGCGCTCGGTCAATACAAAGCGTTTGGACACGCCCAGATCAGCCTGATAAAACGCAAAACCACGCACAATGTTTCTACCCGCATTACCAAAGGGTTGGAAGTACAGCGGAATCGAGACATTGCTCCGATTCAGGTAATTTGTAACACTGCGCTGCCCCTCGGGAGCCAACGGATCGCCGGTAATGTTGGGGCGGAACGCATTGAAACCGAGCAAGGTCAGGAAGGGTGCCACCTGTCCTCGGGCTGCCGCTGTATAGCTCATGTTGAAGGGCTCGCCAGACCGCATGTTCACAATCGAGCTGAACTGCCAACCACCGATGAATTTCCGGCCCTTCAGGAACGGCAACTCGTAAACGACGCTGGTAATGTTGTTGAACTTTCGATCATAGTTGGAAATGCCCTTGTCGGCGGCAATGTTGTAGATGTCCTGAAAGCTGGTGCCATTGCCGTTGTTGCTGTCAAATGCCTGGCTCGAATTGTCGATTGCCTTGGCCCACGTGAAGCTGTTCAGAAAATAGAGCCCTGCATCACTGCGCTTTTCCACTTTGGCCTGCAAGCCGTGGTAACGAGAGAATCCATTGGCAAGCGTACCGGAGATCGAACTATAGGCAAGATTCGGTCGTCGGTCTTCGATGTTCAGGTTCTCATCGATCCGGTTTGGGCGAGCCTGATTCAGATCGTTGATCGTCGCCAGGCTATCCCCGCGATTTCCCACGTACCCAATATCGACGAGAATCCCCATCGGCAACTCGCGCTGAATCGAAAAGAACCAGCTGTGCACAGCAGCCCACGGCATATTCGGGTCCGCGTGTTGTACAGTGCTGCGGCGAGGGTCAAATCGCTCTGGAGACGTGAAGCCTGCCGGGAAACCCTGCTGCGTATTGAGGAAGCCAGGCGTGCCGGGCGTTTGTGCAGCGCTTGCCAGAACAAATCGGGGACCATTGTAAGCAAGGTAACTGGTACCCGTGCGATTAAAGCTGTTAAAGCCCAACCCGTAACCGGCGCGCACTACCGTCTTCGGCATCACGTTCCAGGCGATGCCTAAACGAGGGCCGAAATTGTTCTTGTCCAGATTCACAAGCGCGCGGTCGTAGATCGACCCGCTTTTGGCCTTCAAGATTGTGTTCGATTTCAGATCCAGATTCGAAAGCAGGTTGTCGCGCTCGTAGAACGGTGTAACCAGCTCGTAGCGCAAACCCAGATTGAGGGTGACCTTGGAACTCAACTTGAAGTCGTCCTGCACATAGGCGAAGAGCGACTGCTGCCTGTGATTCACCAGTCCGTCGTTGACCAACTGGAAGGTGTTGCGAGCCCCAAACATAAAGTCGGCAAGACTATACAAACCTTGCGTTGCTGCATTTGCCGTCGAACCGGCCGGGACCGAGAAAAGTCCAGTGTAGGTATTGCGACCAATGATCGGGCTCACGTCGAGCGTCTCAACTCCAAGCCACTGATACTCGATGCCAGTCTTCAAAGTGTGCCTTCCGGCGACGCGAGTGAGGTTTAGTTTGGGGTTCCAAAGCTTCGGGTGCTGGTACTGCGGATTCGTCCCTTGCCGCCCAAAAGAAGTGAATCCAATTAAAGTCTCGTTGGTGATCCCGCCAGTGAGTCTTTTGTCAGTGGGCAAGCCAGGAATTCCAAAAAGCTCCTGCATGCTAGGGCCGCCAACCAGTGGAGGATCTTTGCCAGCCTCAGACGCGGAATAGCCCATACGCGCTTCAATGATCGAATTCTGGTTGACCGTCCAGGTCAATCCACCGGCAAGAGATGTAAGCGGAACGAACTGGAAACCATTGCCGTTACCCCCGGCAAGCCCCGGAAAAGCCCCAGGGTCAAACACATCAAAGCGGCTCTTGCTGAAGCGACCAAAGGCACGAACTCTTTCTGAGAAGTAATGGTCTATCTTGGCATCACCCTTGTCGCGATAATCGGTCACGCGGCGCAAGGATTGAAAGTTGTTGGCAGCGCCAGTCGACGTGTTGGCAGGCAACGAATTTAAAATCGCACGCGCGTAAGGGATCATGTCGCTTTGCGGTACAACGCCGTTGGCATAGAGTGTCCCGGTGATCGGGTTCCTTACCGGCACTCCCAGATTGCCACCACGCTGCGCCGTATTAGGCAATGTAACGAACGACACACCGGAGTTCACTTCCCGGTAACCTTCGTAGTCCATAAAGAAGAAAGTCTTGTTCTTGAAAATCGGCCCGCCGAGAGAAGCTCCAAATTGGTTCTGATTCTGAATCGGACGGCCCGTCGTCGGCTTGAAGAAGCCAATTGCATTTAGCTGGGTGTTGCGAAAGAACTCCCATACCGCCCCATGAAACTGATTCGACCCACTCCGCAAGCTGGCGTTCACGATCGCACCACCCGCACGACCAAACTCCGCACTCGTATTGTTGGTAATCACTCGAAATTCAGCTACGGCATCGGGAGGAGGTTGTACCACTTGATTCGAGAAGCCCTGATTGGAGGTGCCGAAATAGTTATTGTCCAGCCCATCGAGAAGAAAGTTATTAGCAGTACTGCGCAAGCCGTTCACGCTGAAGGACGCCTCGCGCTGCGTTGAACCAATACCAGAACTCGGAGTTCGCACAATACCCGCACTCAGGTAAATCAACTCTGAATAGGCCCGTCCGGCCAGCGGCAACTCACGGATTTGTGCTGCGGCAATCGTTTGGCCGCGATCTGAAGTATCCGTCTGCAGGAGCGCCACCTCGGCAACTACTTGCACAGTGGTCTGAACTGTATCCAGCTCAAGCTTGAAATCCACACGCTGCTTGGCCCCAATCGCCACTTCAAATTCAGCGCTCGATTGCGAGCGAAAACCGGCCTGTGTCACTGTCGCCTTGTAACGGCCAATTGGAATCGAAAGAAACTCAAAGGTGCCCGCTTCGCTGCTCTTGGCGTTGAGCTTGATTCCTTTTCGAACATCTTCAATCGTAACGGCTGCTGCAACAACTGGTGCCCTGCTCCCGTCGTACACATTCCCCACAACAGCACCCGTATCAAACTGCGCAAAAAGCACGGCAGTGCACGCAAGCAGCAACAAAACTCTCTTCATTCCAACTAAATTAGCTGCCAGTCAATTACTGCATCATGAACAACAACTGACAGTTCTGTTTCATTGGCTCAACAGAGATTTCCCGATCCAGCAAGGATCTGCAGCTACGCCGAAGGCCCCAGTAATGGTTGGAGCAAGATCATAAATATTCACGGGAGCTTTGATCTCTCTATGCTTCACCTTTGGGCCGGCCCAAATCACTGGAATCTGCAAGTCGTTCATATTTGAATTGCCATGTTTCTTTCCAGTGCCACCGTGGTCTGAAACGACAATCACAAGCGCTCCGGCCGCCGCATCAACCAGCTTCCCCACCGAGCCGTCAATCCTGCCAGCCTCCTCGAAATACTTTGCGCTTTCCCAGGCATGCTCATGCCCGGCATGATCCACGTCGTCCAGATGTACAAAGAGAAAATCAGGCTTCCTCGTCCTCCAATACTCGATCGCTGCCTTGGTTGTCTCTTCACTTTTCAAGACATGAACCGCGTGGGTCGCAGCACCACGATCAAACAAACGTCCGAAGCCATCCCAGTCATAGATCGCTGCCAGATGCAGCTTCGGCTTTGCTGCTTTCAGAACTCCAAAAACATTCGGATAGATCCCTTCAGGACCCTTGCACAGTGGCTCAATCTCAAACTTGTCCCGCTGCCACTCATTAGAAGTGACTCCATGTTGCTCGGGTCCTGCACCCATTAGTATGCTTCCCCAATTCGGGCTGGACACAGTTGGCAAAACTCCTCGTGCTTTAAGCGTGTAGGCCCCGCGATTCATGAGTGCTTTGAGATTTGGCAGTTGCGCCTTCTCAAAAGCCGCGGTCGACAAACCGTCGATTCCAATCACCATTACACGTTGTCCGTAAAGCGAAGCACCCAGCAACAAAAGGGAGAATAAACGCATAGAGCTCATGCTATCGTGCAAAGGTCACAGCCCTATGAATCAGGAATTTGACCTCATCATCGTCGGCTCAGGTATCGTTGGCCTGGCCCACGCTTCTGTTGCCGCCCGCCAGGGCAAACGCGTAGCTGTTTTTGATCGCTATCCTCGCCCTCTTGGTGCCAGCATCCGCAACTTCGGCATGATCTGGCCCATCGGTCAGCCTGCTGGACATCGTCTGAACACCGCACTGCGCAGCCGCGAGCTTTGGCTCGAATTCCTGAACGCCGCTGGTATCGAACACCAGGTCCCCGGTTGCCTTCACGCGGCCTATCGCGACGATGAAACCAGGGTTCTTCAGGAGTTTGCCGCCCTTGGCCCGGCACACGGCTACCGGGTGCAATGGCTCAGCCCAGAAGAGGCAACCAGACACAGCAAAGCCCTGAAGCCCCAAAGCCTCCAGGGTGCCCTCTGGAGCGACACCGAGACCACAATCGACCCCAGACAGGCTCTCCGCGAACTCCCTGTCTTTCTGGCCAATCAATTTGACGTGACGTTCCACTATCAGACCTCAGTCACTTCTGCCACGACCGGCACCGTCACCACCGGCAAAGGCGTCTTCAACGCCCCACAAATCTACATCTGTTCGGGCGAAGACTTTGAAACCCTGTACCCGGAACTCCTGCAGTCCAGCGGCGTTACACGGGTGAAGCTTCAGATGATGCGCACCCCGCCTCAGCCAGACCATTGGCAGCTCGGCCCAAGCCTCGCAGCTGGCCTTACCCTCACTCATTACAAGAGCTTCCAGATTTGCCCCAGCCTCGGTGCCCTCAAGACTCGTGTCGCAGAAGAACTCCCCGATTATGTGAAGTGGGGCATCCATGTTATGGCCAGCGCAACGGCCGACAACGCCATCACAATCGGTGACTCGCACGAATACGGCCTCACCGTCGAACCCTTCAACAAAGACTTCATCGACGAACTCATCCTCGACTACCTCAAAGGCTTCGCCACCTTCGCTGACAATTCCATTGCTGAACGTTGGTACGGTGTCTATGCAAAGCACCCCGTTACCGACTGGGTCGACATCACTCCCTGTGACGGCGTACGCATTTTTACCAGCCCCGGCGGTGCAGGCATGACCATGAGCTTTGGCCTCGCCTGGGAAAACTTGAACCTCTAACGCCCTCGCATACGGTTGATGTCACGACGGTCGCGCTTGGTAGGCCGATGCGCGTCCATTTCATGCATGGCCTTTCGCTCCTCGGCAACCTTCATCCTGTTTGCCTTGCTCTCTTCACTCTCGACGTACATCGTTTGCGCAACCGCCCCAGGCCCCCGATTCTCACTCACAATCAAAACTTCGATCCCGAACGAATAGCCGTCGTGGCGAACCACCAATTTGTCTCCAACACGCACTTCGCGGGAAGCCTTGGCCGCTTGGCCGTTGCATTCAATTCGGCCCATGTCGCAGGAGTCCCCAGCGAGCGCGCGAGTTTTGAAAAAGCGCGCGGCCCAAAGCCACTTGTCCAACCGGACGCGGTTCACCATGATTCAGAATACTTGGATTTGCGGAAAGAGGAAGAAAAGGAAGGAAGACCCAAAGGGCGCCGGGGAGCTAAAGTTGCTTCAGGGGTCTTTCTGAGGTTAGTCTCGCTTTGGTGGGAGTTGTGAGCTCCCCGGCTTGATT
>JALHNH010000012.1 GCA_022843625.1 Bryobacter sp.
CATGATAGTTGTTTGTGCCGCTCTTGGAGATGATGGTGACGTCGCCAGGCTGGCCAAACTCAGCCGAGTTACCTACGCCCTGAACCCGGATTTCGCTAATCGATTCGATTGAGGGGAAGAGGTTGCGATTGGGGCTGTTACCGGTAACTGCAGTGATTGAGATGCCGTCGGAGCTGGATTCGGACTGCGCCGGAACGCCACCCTGAATGGCAAATCCGCCGCCGTTGTCTGACTGAACGCCCGGGAGCGTCTGGAGCAGCAAGTACGGGGTGGTGTTAGTGCTGGCGCGGAAATTGGCTGGCAGCGAAGCGACTTTTTCAGGGGTGAGACTGGAACTGACTGCCGGTGAGTCTGTTGCGATCAAGCCGGCAGCGGCGCTGACTTCAACTACCTGGGTAACTTCGCCAATTTCGAGGCGGGCATCAACGCGGAGAGTCTGCCGGGATTCCAGGATTACTTCTTTCACAGAAAAAGCACGAAAGCCAGGTTTGGAAATCGAAACCGAGTAGGTGCCAGCCTTCACGTTCTGGAATTCGTATGCACCATTGTCTGCACCGACAGTTTCGCGGGGGACATTTTCGCCAAGATTGACGATACGCACTTTGGCGCCACCAATTGCGGCTCCGGAAGGATCGGTCACGTTTCCAAGGACGACGCCAAGCGTCGATTGCGCCATTGCCTCCCCGAGGCAAAGCAGACCCAGTAATGCAAAGTTAAGCTTTTTCACAGTTTTTCTAGTGTAGGGGCAGTTTGTTTCAATCGCAATACTTTTTGGTTACAGAGCGAATACATGTAGAAACTTTTGTGGAATTCATGCGTATAAGCGGTATGCGACAGATCCTTCGGCGCCTCAACCGCTCACCCTTGTTCACAATGATCACGATTCTGACATTGGCGCTGGGGATTGGTGCCAATACGGCAGTTTTCACCGTGATTCATGCTGTCTTGCTGAAACCGCTGCCGTTTGAGGCTTCGGATCAAATGGTTGGGGTATGGCAATCCGCGCCAGGAGTCGGAATTACCGACTTGAATGCTTCTCCGGCAACTCACTTTCTCTATAGCGAAGAAAACAAAGTGTTTTCCAGTATTGCGCTTTGGCGGGACGAGGCTGTCAACGTGACGGGTGGGGTGGAGCCGGAGCGCATCCCGTCGCTTGTTGTGACCGAAAGCCTACTTCCGCTGCTGGGCGTACAGCCGATTCTGGGACGCCGCTTTAGCTCGCAAGACGACGCGCCCAAAGCGCCAGAGACCGTGATGCTTTCTTATGGATACTGGCAGCGCAAGTTTGGCGGTGCGCGCGAGGTTCTGGGCAAACGCATCCTGCTGAACTCACGGGCTCATGAAGTAATCGGAGTTTTGCCAGCCGGATTCCGGTTTATGAACGAAGACCCGAGTGTTGTGGTGCCGTTTCAATTGAACCGGTCTGAGGTGAGGCTGGGCAATTTCAGTCACCAATCTGTGGCTCGGCTGAAGCCCGGGGTGACGCTGGCGCAGGCCAATGCGGATCTCGCCCGAATGCTGACGATGCTGACGCAGAAGTTTCCGCCGCCGCCGGGGATGAGCGCCAAGGCCTTTGAAGAGGCTCGCATTACGCCCAACCTGCGGTTTCTTAAAGACGATGTGATCGGTGATATTGGCAAGGTGCTTTGGGTACTAATGGGAGTGATCGGCATTGTTTTGCTGATCGCTTGCGCGAATGTAGCGAATTTACTGTTGGTGAGAGTGGAAGGCCGTGAACGCGAGCTGTCTGTGCGGGCGGCGCTCGGGGCCACGCGCGCCCATATTGCTGGAGATTTGCTGCTGGAGAGTTCCCTTCTTGGAGTAGCCGGAGGGGTGGTTGGCGTGGGCATTGCGTTTGCCTCGATCCGGTTGCTGCACTCTTTGGCGCCGCCCTATCTGCCACGGCTGGAAGAAGTTGCGCTCAGCGTCGAGTCTCTCGCTTTTGCCGCTATCCTTTCGGTGATTGCAGGCCTGTTACTGGGATTGATTCCGGTTTGGAAGCATGCGGGCCGGCGCTTGAATCAGGCATTGCGCTCGGGTGGAAGGACGATGAGCGATGGTCGTGAGCGTCATTTTGCCCGCAATGGTTTGGTGGTGGTTCAAGTTGCTTTGGCAATGGTGCTGCTGGTGGGAGCCGGGTTGATGATTCGCTCGATGAGCGCGCTCACCCGGGTTGAGCCAGGGTTTACACAGCCGGAGCAGGTTATGACGTTTCGGCTCTCGATTCCAAAATCATTGGTGCCCGATGCAAAAAGCTTGATCCGGGCCCACCAGGACATTGTAGAAAGACTATCTGCGATACCTGGGGTGAAATCTGCGGGTATGTCGAGTTCCATCACAATGGATGGGAACAACAGCAATGATCCGATCTATGTGGAGGGAGTCAGTTATCGAGAGGGCCAGCTTCCGGCAATCCGGCGCTACAAGTGGGTCAGCCCCAATTATTTCTCAACGATGGGGAATCCGCTCAAGGCAGGGCGGGACCTGAGCTGGACCGACATCACAGATATGCGCGCTGTTGTGATGGTTTCCGAGAAGCTTGCGACTGAGCTTTGGGGTAGCCCCGGAGCGGCGATCGGCAAGCGGGTTCGAGAGAGTGAAAAAGGGGTGTGGCGCGAGGTGATTGGAGTGGTGGGCAATGAACGCGACAACGGGGTGGATCAGCCTGCTGTTGCCTCTGTCTATTGGCCGCTGGCGGTGAAGCAGATGTATGGTGAGGAGGTTCAGGTGAGCCGAAGCCTGGGAGTTGTGATTCGTAGCCAAGGTGCTGGAACGGCAATGCTGATGAACTCAATCCGGCAGGCGGTTTGGGCGGTGAACCCGAATGTGCCGATAGCGAATCCACGGACATTGCAGGCGATCTATGCGCGATCGCTGGCGCGAACGTCGTTCACGCTAACGATGCTTAGTATTGCTTCGGGGTTGGCTCTGTTGCTTGGCGTTATTGGAATTTACGGTGTGATCTCGTATACGGTGTCTCAACGGACCCGTGAGATTGGAATTCGTTTGGCCCTCGGCTCGCCAGAGGCAACGGTAAGAAACATGTTTGTGGTGCACGGATTGAAGCTGGCACTGATTGGTGTTGTTGCCGGGGTTGCAGCCGCGATTCCGTTGGGCAAGTTGCTGTCGTCGTTGCTCTATGAGGTGAGTGCGGCAGACCCGTTCACCTACGTGGCGGTGGCAGCAGCGCTGGTTGCCTCTGCGGTGCTGGCAGCCTTTCTACCGGCCCGGCGGGCATCACGCGTTTCGCCGCTTGAGAGCCTCGCCGGGGATTGAGACTTGCTATCCTCGGGTCAAATTATGAAATATCTATTGCTGCTGGCCTTTGTGATGATGGCGCAGGTGGAGGTGCCACCTGCGGTTGTGGAGACCATCAGCAAGTTGAAGCTGAGTACCGAGGTGGGTAGTAAGGTTGCGCCCATTCTTACCGAGCAGGCGGCGGAATTGCGGACCATTCGGGAAAAGTATGGCGATCCGAAAGAAGCCTCGTTGAGTACGAAGCTGAAGATGCGCAAAGAGGCGCAGTCGATCGACGAGCGGGCGGATTCGCAACTGAAGAAGATCTTGAGTGAGGATCAGATGAAGGAGCTCATGAAGATCCGCAAGTCGCGACGCGACAAGGCTGCCCAGTAGTAGACAGCCGGGACGACGATCATGTTGAGTAGCGTGGAGCTGATGAGGCCGCAGAGGATCACCATCGCCATTGGGGCTTGAATCTCGCTGCCGGGTTTGCCGGCGCCGAGGGCTATTGGGGTAAGGGCGAGGCCGGCGGCGAGGGCGGTCATCAGGATTGGGGCTAGTCTTTCGCTTGCACCTTGCATGATGGCATCGCGCAAGTTGGTAACGCCGGGTTCTTCCCTGACCTGGCGGATGTGCGAGATCAGCATGATGCCGTTTCTGGTGGCAATACCGAATAGAGTGATGAAGCCGATTAGCGATGCAACCGACAGGATGCCTCCGGAGAGATAGACTCCGGCGACCCCGCCTACGAGGGCGAGCGGAAGATTCAGCATGATGATCAGTGCATCCCGCGTGGAGCCGAAGGCTGTGGCGAGAATGAGCAGGATCGCTGCGATGACCAGACCGCCCAGCAGGAGTAGCCGTCTTGAAGCTTCCGCTTCGCTTTCGAATTGGCCGCCGTACTCAACTCGATAGCCGCGTGGCAGTTTGACCGCTGTTGAAACTGCTTTTTGTATTGTGTCGACAACACTCAGCAGGTCTTTGCCGGCGACGTTGCACTGTATGACGATCTTGCGTTGTACGCCTTCGCGGCTGATGAAGTTGGGGCCGCGATCTTCGATGATGTTTGCTACAGCTTCGATGGGGACCTTGGCACCGGTGCTTGAGTCGATGAGGATGCGGTTGAGCTCGCCCAGGTCTTTTGGGTATCGCAAGACTAGAGGGAAGCTGATCTGGCCTTCGAGGACACGGCTGAGTTCTGTGCCTACAAAGGCAGTCTGGATTTGGGTTGCTATTTCACCCGGGCTCAAGCCGTACCTTGCGGCATCTTCGGGCCTCGCGACCACGCGCAGCAGAGGAATGTCTGTTTGCTGCTCGACGGCAAGATCCACTACACCCTCGACGGGTTGCATTGCCGATTCGATTTGCCTCGCCAGTTTGCGCAAGACGTAGAGATCGTCGCCGAAGACTTTAACGGCGATATTGGCGCGTGTGCCTGAGAGCATGTGGTCGATGCGGTGTGAGATGGGTTGCCCGACGGTGACGTTCATGCCGGGCAGCAGCGTGACACGCTCGCGGATTTCGGCCAGTACTTCGTGTTTGGGACGTTGGGCCATCTTGAGAGTGACGTCGAGCTCAGCGGATTCAACGCCCTGGACGTGCTCGTCGAGCTCGGCTCGGCCAGTTCTTCTGGCGGTGGAGACTACTTCCGGTATGTCGAGGAGAATGCGCTCGAGGCCGCGGCCGAGATTGTCTGAATCGGCAAGGCTGGTGCCGGGGAGCGTCACGGCACTCAGGGTGAGCGTGCCTTCGTTGAACTCAGGGAGGAAGGTGCGGCCCATCTGTGTGAGGGCAATTGCAGCGCTGGCAACGAGGATCATAGACAGGGCTGCAATGGGCCAGAGATGACGCAGGGAGGCGTCGAGAATCGGGTGATAGATGCGCTTGAGTTGCCGCACGAGCCAGGGTTCCTGTGAGGGGAGGACGCTGGGCAGGATGAGGGAACACAGGGCTGGCGTCAAGGTGAGGGCTACGAAGAGAGAGGCAACGAGGCTGACGATATAGGCGAAGCCGAGTGGGGCGAGAAGGCGCCCTTCGACGCTGGTTAATGCGAAGAGTGGCAGGAAGACGATGACGACAATCAATGTGGCGAAAAGGACCGAGCCACGGATCTCGCAACTGGCTTTGTAGATCACCTCGAGTGCGGGCTGGCCCTTGTTTTCGCGGAGGCGGCGGATGACGTTTTCGACATCGATGATGGCGTCGTCTACGAGCTCGCCGATGGCGATGGCGAGGCCGCCGAGGCTCATGCTGTTGATGGTGAAGCCAAACCAGCTCATGGCGATGACGGCAGTTACCACCGAGACTGGAATCGCGACGAGGGTGATGAGAGCTGCACGGAGGTTCATCAGGAAGACGACTACTACGACAACCACCAGGAGCGAGCCGTCTCTGAGTGCGAGGGCGAGATTTCCAAGGGCACGTTCGATGAAGTCAGACTGGCGAAAGACATGTTTGTCGATCTTCATGCCTGCGGGAAGGTCTGCCTGTATTTCGTCGAGAGTGGAATCGAGCCGCCGCATGAGTTCGAGCGTGTTGGCGCCGGGCTGCTTTTGAACTCCCAGCACAACAGCAGGTTCTCCATTGTGCGAACCTTCTCCACGCTTGAGGGCGGGCCCAATGCGGACTTCGGCTACGTCGCGGACGAGGATTGGGCGTCCCGATCGAGACGTGATTCCAATCTGGCCAATGGCTGCTTCTGTGGCGGCGCGGCCAATGCCCTGAATGAGATATTCCTGGCCACCAGCGACGCGGAAGCCGGCCGAGGAGTTCTGACTGCCTTCGCGCAAGGCGCGTTCGAGATCGTCGATGGAGAGGGCGTACTCGCGCAGGAGTTGTGGCGAGGCGAGGACTTGATATTGCTTTTGCTCGCCTCCTGTCGGGATGACTTGCGCGACACCGGAGACTGCGAGCAGCCTGCGGCGGAGGACGGTGTCGGCGACGGTGCGCAGCTCCATTGCCGAATGGGTTTTCGATTCGAGGGTGAGGAAGAGGATCTCGCCCATGATCGAAGAGATGGGGGCAGGGTAGGGCGGCTTTACGTTGGGCGGGAGAGTGGCGGCAACCATGGCGAGCTTTTCGTTGACGGTTTGCCGGGCTCGATGAATGTCCTGGCCCCAATCGAATTCCACCCAGATCACGCCAACGCCAACTGCTGTTGCGGAGCGAACACGACGGACGCCGGGGGCTCCGTTGATGGTGGATTCAATCGGGAAGGTGACCAGCGATTCCATCTCGACGGGCACCATGCCAGGAGCTTCTACGAGAATTGTGACGGTGGGTGCGGTGAGGTCTGGCAAGACATCGAGCGGAATCTGTCGAGCGGTGAGGCCACCCCAGACGAGCAATACCAGGGCGAGGAAGAGCACGAGCGCGCGATTGTGAAGGGACCAGCGAATCAAGAATTGAAACATTGCAAATCCTCTCTAGTGCACATGCCCGTGCGCGGGTACTGCCGTGGACATTGAGGCCAGACGCAGCAGGTGAGCGCCTTTGCTTACCACGCGGTCGCCTTGTTTGAGACCTTCGATGATCTGAACCATGCCTCCTTGCCGCTTGCCCAGCTTGACGGGCTGGCGGGAGAAGCTTTCGCCGCTCGATTGCAGATAGAGCACCGGTTGGCCCTGATCGTCGACGATTGCTGTTTCGGGAACCACGAGGGTAGACTCGCGTGTGCCCGTGAAGATTCTGACGTAGACGGTCTGGTTGATGGCCACGCGGCGATCTCTGTTGTCGACTGCATAGGTGACGGGGAAGGTGCGTGATGGAGAGTCGACGACGCGGCCGATGGTGATGAGGCGATCGAGACGGCGAGGTGCTTCTACGCCGGGGATTTCGAGTTCTGCACCACTGAGAGTGCGCATCTTGGGGAACTCCGCTTCGGGCAGGATTGCGGCTACGTAGACCTGATCGAGATCGACGATTTGAAAGAGGAGCTGCCCGGCTTTGACGTTGGCGCCGGGCGTGGTCTTGACCGTTTGAATCGTGCCCGAGATCGGGGCGCGGATCACAAAGAGCTTGGAGCCAGTGACGCGGCCCTCGGCGCTGCTTGAGTTGTCGTATTGAGCAAGGCGAGCCACGGCTGCCTTGAGGCGTGCTTCGGCGTTTTGCTCGAGAGCTGTGGCTTCTTCGAGACGGCGTTGTGGTGCGGCACCACTGGAGACGAGACGTGAGGCGCGCTCGCGGTCTTTACGGCTGAGATCGAGCATGGTCTGGGCTTCAGCCTTTGCGAGTTCGAGGCCGGTTAGATCGTTCGGTGTGCTGGTGGGAAGAGTAAGCCGGGCGATCTCCTGGGCTGCCTTGACGGTGGTGCCGATGATGGGGAGGGTGTCTAGCGTGAGGCGGCCATCGAGAGGGGCATCGACGCTAGCTTCGCCGCCGGAGCGGGCGGTGACTTCGGCTGGGACTCGCAGGTCTTCCTGAAGGGTTCTGGTTTCGACAAGGGAGGTGCCGAAGTCGAGGGTCCATTGCTGCTCTTTGAGGAAGGAGATTTCATTGGTCTCTTCTTCTGGTTTGGGTGCTTCGCGTTTGGTTGTCACTTTGACGGTGCCGAGCTGGTGGATGTCGTCGAGGCCTTCGCCTTTCAGCTGGATGCTGAGCGGGAAATCGCCAATAGTTGTGGGCTTCACATCGATGCCGAAGATGCCTGGACGTGAGGGTGAAGCGACTTTAAAGACGGAGGGGCCGAGTCTGACCTGGACTACACCCTGGCGCATTGCCTTGAAGTTGTCGAGGCGGGTGAGGTGAATGGCGAAGCGGCTGATCTGGCCTGCGGCCAGCGGCGGGTATTCAACAAAGAGCTCGGTTTTCTGCGTCCAGTTGGTGGCGCTGACGACTTCTACTTTTTCTTCGACAGCAGCTGGCGGCGCCGGCTTTTCGCAGGCGTTCAGTAAAAGCACAAGTGGGATCAAAAGATTCTGTTTCATCGGGGTAGTTCCTCTCCAACTACGGATTCAAGGGTGAGCCAGGCTTCGCGGGTGGCGGCTTCAAGGTCGATTCTTCTGAGGCGGGACTGGCGATCTACGCGGTAGGCGTCGAGCAGTTGCAGGATGCCGGTTTCGCCTTCCTGATAGGCGATGGTGGCTATTTCGACGATCTCGCGGCCGGAAGCCGGGTACTTGTCGAGAGCGGCTTTGCGAATGTTGAATACGCGTGCGGCTGCGTCGAGGGTTGCCTGGGTGCGGCGCACGAGGATGTCGAGTCGGGCGGTGGCGCGCTCCTGCTCGGCGGCAAAACGGGAGACTTCCGATTTGCCTTTCTGAAAGATGGGTATGGCCATGCTGAGGCCGATGACCGGGCCATTTGTGATGGAGGGCTGGCCCAGTTCGGCGCGTTTGAGGCCGGCATTGAGGACGGGCTCAGGGTAACGAAGGCGGTCTGCGGCACGCTGCTCCATCCGGTATTGTTCGATTCTTTGGCGCTCGGCCTGGATGTCGGCGCGGGTGGCTAGAGTCTTTCGCAGGAGTTCGGCCGTGTCGAGGCTGGTCGTGCGGATTGCCAGGTCTCCAGCGAGTTCTTCGATCGACTCGCCAGCGGGGAGATAGGCGAGAAGGCTGCCACGTTCGGTGGCGAGCATTGAATCGAGGAAGCTGAGTTCTGCATCGATTTCGTGGCGCTCGCGTTGTGCGCGGAGCCGATCGAGCTTGGAGCCTTCTCCTTCTTTTTCGCGCGTCTCGAGAATGCTGATGGCACGGTTGAGTTCTGTGAGGGAATCTTTGAGGGCACTTAGCTTCAGTTGCGTTGCGAGCATTCGATAGAAGCTGAGCCTCAAATTGCATTTGGCCTGCCAGAGGGAGAAGGCGCCTTCCGCTTCGAGGGCCTTGCCTTGAGAGAGTCCAGCCTGACGGATGAGGGGTAGGCGGCCTGTCAGGGGCAAAGCCTGCGAGGCCTGATAGAAGTCTGTACGACCGGCGCCTTCGTGACTGAAGGAGACGGTTGGATTTGCGTAAGCGCTGCGCGTGCGCACCTCGGCGTCTGCGATCGCAACCCTGGCGCGGGACTCTCGCGAGATCGGGTTCTGATCGAGAAACTTCTCGACGACTGCTGCTTCCGTCCATTGCTGTGCTGGGAGCGTTGCGGCGCAAACCAGGAGAGCAATGGCGGCTCGGTTCTCATGCAACATGAGGCCACCTCAAAAATGAATAGACAAAAGGGGATTGGCTCTCAGAACGAGAGCAAGTGGGGAGAGGAGCTAGGCAGGGGGAGCGCGTGCAGGGAGGCCAGCGCGCCACGGGGGATCGTGGTTTTTGGTTGCCGGGGCGGGCCTGAGTGTTTCAGTGACCTGAAGCTGAATCACGTGTTGCCGGGCGGGCAATACGATAAGCATTTTTGCTGCAGGGTTGCCGTCGCCAGCGAGCCAATCGATCCAGTAAGCGTCCTGATCGTGTTCTTCGGCTTCCCAGACCGGGGCATCGATGTCGTCATGATGCCAATGGAGATGGGTTTCGCCGTGATCGTGATCGGGGTCTTCAGCGTGAAAATGGCCGAGCGGGGCCTGGCTGAAAGAACTCAGCAGGCAAACCGCAACCGCGAGATGCAAGTACTTGCGCACGAATCTTTAAGTCTACATCCGCCACTTCGCATAGAGTATTGAGTAGCAGAAATGAAGATCTCTCAGCTTGCAGTTTTGATCCTGGCCAGTCTTGGCGCAGATGCGGCTACCCGCAAAGCCGATATCGTGATTTATGGCTGTACTTCGAGTGCCATTACGGCTGCCGTGCAGGCTAAGAAGATGGGTAAATCCGTGATGATGGTTTGCCCGGAAGAGCACTTGGGCGGACTTACCGCGGGTGGGCTGGGCTGGACAGACTCAGGCAACAAGACGGTGATTGGAGGGTTGTCGCGGGAGTTCTATCATCGCGTCTGGCAACACTATGACAAGCCGGAAGCATGGCGCTGGCAGAAGCGTGAGGCTTATGGCAACAAGGGGCAAGGCACTGAAGCATTAGATTCAAAGGGCCGGACGATGTGGATCTTTGAGCCGCATGTTGCTGAAGGTGTTTATGAGCAATGGGTGAAGGAAGCGAAGATTCCGATTGTTCGCAATGCGTGGCTGGATCGTGAAAAGGGCGTCGAGATGAAGGATGGCCGCATTGTTTCGATTGCGACGCTGGACGGCAACAAGTATGTTGCCAAGATGTTTATCGATGCTACCTACGAAGGCGACCTGATGGCTGCGGCGAAGGTGGATTATCACGTGGGCCGCGAATCGACGGCCACGTATGGTGAGAAGTGGAACGGGGTGCAGACGGGAGTGCTGCATCACCGGCATCATTTTGGTGCGGTGCCGAAGCCGATCTCTCCCTATGTGATTCCTGGTGACCCGAAGAGTGGTGTGTTGCCGAAGATCAGTACGGAGTTTCCTGGTGTTTATGGAGCGGGTGACAAGAAGGTGCAGGCTTATTGCTTCCGTATGAGTCTGACGCAGCACGAGGCCAACCGGGTGCCTTTTCCCAAGCCGGCCAAGTATGAGCCCAAGGATTATGAGCTGTTACTGCGGATCTTTGATGCGGGCTGGCGTGAGACTTTTCAGAAGTTTGACCCGATCCCGAATCTGAAGAGCGATACCAATAATCACGGGCCATTTTCAACCGACAATATCGGGCGTAACTGGGATTATCCGGAAGCAAACTATGCCCGGCGCAAAGAGATTTTTGATGAGCATGTGAACTACCAGCAAGGCTGGCTTTACTTCATCGCCAATGATCCCCGGGTACCGGCGGATGTTCGTACCGAGTTTGCGAAGTGGGGCCTGGCCAAAGATGAGTTTGTGAAGACGGGTAACTGGCCTCACCAGATGTACATTCGCGAGGCACGGCGGATGGTGGGCAAGTATGTGATGACCGAGAACGAGTTGACGAAGAAGCGGCCTACGCCTGAGCCGGTGGGAATGGGTTCTTATGGGATCGATTCTCACAACATCCAGCGCTACATCACGCCGGATGGGTATGTGCAGAACGAAGGTGATATCGGTGTGAGTACGAACGGACCGTATCAGATTTCTTATGGATCGCTGGTGCCGAAGAAGGGCCAGGCGGGGAACTTGCTGGTGCCGGTTTGCCTGTCGAGTTCGCACATTGCGTATGGGTCGATTCGGATGGAGCCGGTGTTCATGATTCTGGGGCAGTCGGCGGCGACGGCGGCTGTCCTGGCTATGGATTCAAAGGTGGATGTGCAGGATCTGCCTTATGAAGTGTTGCGCAAGAAACTGGTTGAGGATGGGCAGGTGCTCGAGTTCGTCAAGGCTCCTGCGGTAAATTGACCTGTATCTATGCGTTGCTCTTTTGTCGCTCTTCTGTTGATTACCTGTTGTGGTTTTGCCGCTGATCCGGCAGAGTTGCGGCGCTGGGAGGGACAAGCAAAGAGAGTAAGAATTGTTCGCGACAGCTGGGGCATTGCGCATGTCTATGGCAAGACGGATGCCGATGCTGTCTTTGGGGCTTTGTATGCGCAGGCCGAAGATGACTTCAACCGCGTTGAGACCAATTACATCAATGCCATGGGCCGGCTTGCCGAGGCTGAAGGTGAGAAGCTGATCTATCAGGATCTGAGGATGAAGTTGTTTGTGGATCCGGAGACGCTGAAGCAGCAGTATTCACAGAGCCCGGCCTGGATGAAGAAGCTGATGGATGCTTTTGCGGATGGGCTCAATTTTTATCTCGCCAAGCATCCTGAGGTGAAGCCTCGGCTGATTACGCGCTTTGAGCCGTGGATGGCGTTGAGCTTTACAGAAGGCAGCATTGGCGGGGATATCGAGCGGGTGAATCTGAATCAGTTGGAGGCCTTCTACGGCAAGGCTGCTTCGACGCTGGCACGGGTTGAGGTTGAGGATCTGCATAAGGAGCCGTCGGGTTCCAATGGAGTTGCGATTGGACCTTCGAACACGAAGAACAAGGCGTCGTTGCTTTTGATCAACCCGCATACTTCGTTCTACTTTCGGTCGGAGTTACAGATGGTGAGCGGCGAGGGCTTGAATGCTTATGGCGCTTCGACCTGGGGACAGTTCTTTATCTATCAGGGCTTCAACGAGAAGTGCGGGTGGATGCATACTTCGAGCGGTGCCGATGTGATTGATGAGTACCTCGAGACCGTTACGCAGAGGGGCGACCGGTTCTATGCCAAGCACGGAAATGAAGAGAAGCCGCTGGTTTCGAAGTCTGTAACGATTCCCTACAGAGCGAAGACTGGTATGGCTGAAAAGAAGTTCACTGTTTTCTATTCAACGCATGGGCCGATTGTGCGGAGCATCGATGGGCAATGGGTTGCGGTTCGGCTGATGCAGGAACCGGTGAAGGCTTTGCAGCAATCTTACTTGCGAACCAAAGCCAAAGACTACAAGAGCTTCCGCGAGACGATGGAGCTGAAGACGAACTCATCGAACAATACGATTTTCGCGGATGCGAGCGGGCACATTGCATATTTTCATGGCAACTATATGCCCAAGCGGGATGTGGCCTTTGACTGGACCAAACCTGTGGATGGATCGAATCCCGCCACGGAATACGAGGGGCTGCATGCGATCGACGAGACGCCAAACCTCTTGGACCCCAAAGCAGGTTGGCTTTATAACGCGAACGACTTTCCCTGGTGGGCTGCCGGCAAGGAGAGCTTGAAGAAAGATGCGTATCCTGCTTATGTGGAGAGCGGCATTGCTTCTGCGCGGGGCGTGCACGCATTGAAGGTGTTTGAGGGTAAGACTGATTTCACGGTTGAAAGCTTATTGGCTGCTGCTTATGACAGCTACCTTCCCTGGTTTGAGAAGCCGATGCCTGCGCTGATTCGTGTGCTCAAAAATTCCGATGTGAATTGGCGTGAACAGTTGGCAGTACTTGAGAAGTGGGATCTGCGTTGGTCGGTGGATTCAGTAGCTACTTCGGTGGCCGTGTTTTGGGGTGAGGAAGCGCGGCGGTTGGCAATGCCGGCGGCTCGTCGTGAAGGCATGCTGGTGGAGGACTATCTGGGCACGAAAGCACCACCTAGTCTTTTGCTGGAAGCAATGGCAACGGCCATGGTGAAGCTGGAGAGAACCAGTGGATCGTGGAAGACGCCCTGGGGGGAAATTAATCGCTTCCAACGATTGACCGGGGATATTGTGCATCCCTTTGACGATTCGAAAGCCAGTATTCCCGTAGGCTTCACTTCGGCGATATGGGGGAGTCTGGCGAGTTTTGGTGCGCGGCCTCATCCCGGGACGAAGAAATGGTACGGCACGAGTGGTAACAGCTTTGTTGCTGTTGTGGAGTTTGGCAAGAAGGTGAGAGCGATTGCAGTTTCTGCTGGCGGTGAGAGCGGAGACCCCAAGAGCAAACACTTTAACGACCAGGCACAGCGTTATGCAAAGGGTGATTTGCGCGAGGTCTATTTTTACCCTTCGCAGGTCAAAGACCACACTGAGCGTGAGTACCGCCCAGGGAATTAGGTTTTCAGCGTCCTCCGGCGATTGCGCCAACAATCCAGAATGGTTCTTTGCCTGAAGCTACTGCTTCGGGAAGTGGGTCTTCGGGCCAATTGTGCGATAGATCTTCTTCGCAGGCGAAGAAGCGGATGAAGGGGCGGCGCTGTTTGGTAGTGTGATCGCGCAGAGTGCCCTGAAGCATCGGATAACGTGCTTCGAGTGCGTCGAGCAAAGCCGCTTGCGTTGGGACGCCTTCGACCTCGAGGTGTACTTCGCCAGTGATTTGCCCGAGGGTGCGCAGGTGCGCTGGTAACTCTACGCGAATCACGAGAGAGTCTGGACCTCGACTGAAAGCACGCCCGGGAGATCTCTTACTATGGCGTTCCAGGTGTCGCCGCTGTCGGCAGAGGCGTAGACCTGACCGCCGGTGGTGCCGAAGTAGATGCCGCAGGAATCCATTGAGTCTACGGCCATCGCATCACGGAGGACGTTGACGTAGCAGTTTTCCTGGGGCAAGCCGTTGGTGAGGGCTTCCCACTCATTGCCGCCGGTCTTGCTTCGATAGACCTGCAGCTTGCCATCGATTGGAAAATGCTCGGAATCGCTCTTGATCGGAACCACGTAGATGGTTTCTGGCTCGTGCGCGTGTACGTCGACGACAAAGCCAAAGTCTGTAGGCAGATTGCCGCTGACCTCGTACCAGGATTCTCCAGCATTGTCACTGCGCATTACATCCCAGTGTTTCTGCATGTAGAGAGTGTTCGGGCGCGAAGGGTGCATGGCGATGCGATGCACGCAGTGGCCGACTTCGGCGTCCGGGTCGGGGATGTATTGCGAGCGCAAACCTTTGTTGATGGGCTTCCAGGTAATGCCGTGATCGTCGCTGCGAAAGGCCCCGGCGGCTGAGATGGCGATGAAGATGCGGCCGGGATTGTTGGGGTCAAGGACGATCGTATGCAGGCCCATGCCACCTGCGCCGGGCTGCCACTGGGAGCCAGAGCCATGGCCTCGCAGGCCAGCAAGTTCGTGCCAGGACTTGCCACCATCGACGGTCTTGAACATGGCTGCGTCTTCTACGCCGGCATAAACGGTATCGGGGTCTGTTAGTGAGGGCTCAAGGTGCCAGACGCGTTTGAAGTCCCAGGGGTGGGCTGTGCCGTCGTACCACTGGTGGGTGCCCGTTACGCCTTCGTAGATGAACTTGTTGTCCATGGGGGTCCAGGTTTTGCCGCCGTCGTCCGAGCGCTGGATCAGTTGACCAAACCAGCCGCTGCATTGCGAGGCATAGATGCGATTGGGATCGACGGGCGATCCTTTCAGGTGGTAGAGCTCAAAGCCGGCAAAATGCGGCCCGGAGACATCCCACTTCTCGCGCTTTGCATCGGAGGTGAGAATGAATGCGCCTTTGCGCGTGCCAACAAGAACTCTAACGCCACTTTTAGACATGATTTTTCCTTTTCAGACTCAAGTCGAACCGGGGAAACAGAAATCGACAACTAGTAGAAACTATTTTTTCGTTTCGGGCAAGCCGGTTAATTGCACCAGAGGACGAACCTCGATTGTGCCGATGCGTGCTGACGGAATTCTTGCGGCAATTGCGAGGGCTTCGTCCAGATCCTTTGCTTCGACGATGAAGTATCCGCCCAACTGTTCACGCGTTTCCGCAAAGGGGCCATCGGTGATGAGCTTCCTGCCTTCGCGTACTTGAACGCTGGTGGCGGTGGATGTGGGATGCAGGGGCGAAGCGGCTACGAAGTGGCCAGTGGCATGCAGATCTTGCGTTAACTGGACGCTTTCGTCGTAACACTCGTTGCGATTTTCTTCGCTCAGAGCGTTCTCGTCGAGATAAGCCAGCAGCATGTATTGCATTTTTTTACCATTTACTCATGCAACCGGATTCCGATCAAGCTGTCGAAGCACTGTACCGGTCTGACTGGAGTCTGATTCTGGCTACTTTGATTCGCCAGGTGGGTGACTTTGAGCTTGCAGAAGAATCGGCACAAGAGGCCTTTTCGGCTGCAGTGGCGCAGTGGCGTAAGGATGGGGTGCCTGAATTTCCGAGGGCATGGGTGATTCAAGCCGCCCGGTACAAGGCAATTGATAAGATTCGACATCGGGCGCGGAGCAAAGAAAAAATTGAAGAGTTTGCAGCCAGCCAGAACTGGACTGTGGAGATATCTGATTCTGAAATCGACGACGACCGTCTACGTTTGATCTTTACCTGTTGCCATCCGGCTCTGGCGCTGGAGGCACAGGTAGCGCTGACGCTGCGGACGCTTGGTGGGCTGGATACAGAAGAAATTGCGCGGGCCTTTGTTGTGCCTGTGGCAACCATGGCACAGCGGATCGTGCGCGCCAAGCGAAAGATTCGTGATGCGGGGATTCCCTATGCGGTGCCGGGCAGCTCAGAATTGCCCGAGCGGCTGGACGCAGTGCTGACGGTTATTTACTTGATCTTCAATGAGGGCTATGCGGCGACGCGAGGCCAGGCTTTGCTTCGCGCTGACCTCTGTTCGGAGGCGATTCGTCTGGGCCGATTGCTTTGCGGATTGATGCGGCCGAAGGTGCCTGCCGAATTGTGCGGCTTGCTTGCGATGATGTTGCTGCATGATGCGCGGCGCGAGGCGCGTCTGGATGCGGCGGGCGATGTTGTGATTCTTGAGGAACAAGACCGCAGGCTCTGGCACCAGGAGCAGATCGCCGAAGCGCTGCCGCTGGCGGCAGAGGCGTTCCGTGGCGGGCCGGGGCCCTTCGCCATACAGGCTTCGATTTCTGCCCTTCATTGCAGCGCGAATCGGCCAGAAGATACCGACTGGCCACAAATCCTGAAGCTTTATGATTTGCTGTTGAAGCTGAAACCATCGCCGATTGTGGAACTGAACCGGGCGGTTGCTGTAGCGATGGTGCATGGGCCGGTGGCTGCTCTTGAAGTCATAGAGGCTCTGAGAGCGGATGGATCTCTCGAAAACTACCACTTGTTGTATGCAGCCAAGGCAGACCTGTTGCGCCGTGCGGGGGCCAACGAAGAGGCGAGCCTGGCCTATCAGCAGGCGTTGACGCTGGTGAGCAACGAAAGCGAGCGTCGCTACCTGCAACGCCGGCTGCAAGAGGTACTAGGCGTGGTGCTTGGGTTCGTATTGGCAGAAGGGGTCTGAGGCCAACGGGTCGCCGGTTGCTTCGTAAGCTCTGGCGCGCGAGCCACCGCAGAGCGTGTGGTACTCGCAGTAGCCGCAGCGGCCTTCAAACTGGGTGGGGTCGTGGAGAGATTGAAAGAGCGGTGAGTCGCGGTAGATGTCTACGAGGCGATCTCGCTTGATGTTGCCAGCGGCCAGCGGCAAGAAGCCGGCAGGGCAGATCTCGCCGCTTTGCGAGACAAAGACGACGCCGTGGCCATCGCGGATACCGAAGCCGCGAGTGGAGTTGCTGCGCATGATCTGTTCGCCGGTCATCCCTTCGGCGCGCATGGCGTCGAGGGCGACGCGGCGATAGGAGGGGGCCTCGGTGGTGGCGACGATGAAGGGTGCAGTTTTGGCCGTCTCGTAGGCCCAGTGCATCATGCGTTCGCCTTCGTCTGGTGAGAGCGGGTCAAGCACCTTGCCGCGGCCTACAGAGATCAGGAAGAAGAGGCTCCAGCGGGCTGGCGTATAGGGCTTGAGGAGTTCGTAAATGGCTGGTATGTCGGGAGCTGTTTCTTCTGATACGAGGGTGTTGACTTGCAGTGGAAGTTCCAGCTCCTGGGCCCAGCGCATGGCTGCGAGGGTGCGATCAAAGGTGCCGGGTACGCCGCGTATGGAATCGTGGCGGCTGGCTGAGGAGCCATCGAGACTTAAGCCGAGGCCGGTAACGCCGTGGGCCTTCAGCTTGGCCAGAGTTTCTTTCTGGAGTGCTGGCGTTGCAGCGGGGGTGATGGAGGTTTCGATGCCCAGGCGATGCGCCTCGTCGATTAATGGATAGAGGTCTTGACGCTCCAGCGGGTCGCCACCGGTGAGGATCAAATGTGGCATTGGGTCGCCAAAATCGGGGATCTGCCGCAGGAATGCGAGCCCGTCTTCATAACTTAGTTGATCCGGATGGGCCGAGGGCAAGGCCTCCGCGCGGCAATGACGGCAAGCAAGCGCACATGCTTGCGTCATCTCCCAGTAAATGTTCATTGGGGTGTGGGAATAGTCGCGTGCGGCGTGTCGCATGATTACAGCCTACTGAAATCCACTCTAAGTTTCCAGCAGGTTGGCATAGCTGGCGTATCATAGTTCGATAATTACGCCTTTCTCCATGCTCAAAACTACATGCTGGATTCTTCTGGTTCTGATCGCCCTGCCAGCGGGCCTCGCGGCGCAGCCTTCGCCTGAGTTGGGGTTGCCGATCCTGCGGACTTATGTGCCTAGGGATATCGATGTTTCCAAGCAAATCTGGAATATCATGCAGGACCGGCGCGGTGTGCTTTACTTCGGCGGTACACGTGGAATCTTTGAGTACGACGGGGCAAACTGGCGCAAGATCAGGATCTCCTCGAATGTTGTCCGTTCGCTGGCTCAAGATGCCGACGGCAAGATCTGGCTTGGGGCCAATGGCAGTTTTGGCACACTCGAACCCGATCGTAATGGATCGATGCAGTATCTGCCAGTGACAGAGAAGATTCCGGTGGAACATCGGGATTTCACAGATGTTTGGCAGGTTCTTCTGACGCCCAAGGCAAAATACTTCCGCTCTTATCAGCGGCTTTTCCGTTGGGATGGGCAGCGGATGCAGGTGTGGGTGTCTAAGTCGCGATTCGAAGCACTTTCTGAAGTGCGCGGGCGCATTTATACAGCTCAGGGCGGGATTGGGCTGCAGGAAATTGTGGGCGACGAATTGCGCAATTTGCCGGGGGGCGAGGCCTATAAAAGCTCCGCCAAGCTGTTTATGCACCCCTACGATGACCGTAGGATTTTGATCTCTGCCCGCAACAGCAAACTCAGTCTCTACGACGGGGAAAAATCAACGCCTTTTCCAACCCAGGCAGATGCGTATCTGGAGAAAAACGATCTCTATGTTTCGGTGCTGCTTCCCGATGGAGGCTTCTGCCTGACTACTCTTCGTGGCGGGGCGGTGATCATCGACCATGACGGCCGGCTGCGCCGGACTATTGATAAGGAAACAGGCCTCGCTGATTCCAACGTTTTGAGCGCCATGATGGATCGGGATGGGGCGCTTTGGCTCGGTCAGGGTGGCGGTATTGCAAGGGTAGATGTGGGTTCACAGGCTTCAGTTTTCACCATGGGTCTTCCGGCTGGCCTAACTCGTCATCAAGGGACCTTGTATGTGGCCTCGGCGAATGGCGGCATTCCTTTGTCCAGGCTGGTAAGCGATCCGGCAACCGGGGTAGCCAGGCTGCAGCCGATTCCAGCCAATTTCAATCAGGCCTGGACGCTTCTCTCCTTCATTGACCCTGCCGCAAAGGTGCCGCCCCAGTTGCTCCTTGCCTCAGGTAACGGGGTAATGAAGATTGACGGCGACAAGATTTCAGCTCTGATCCCTGGCCTTGAAGGCGTTACGCAGGCCGCCAATGGCCTTCGTTTGTCGCGCAAGGATCCGAACCGGGTATTTGTGAGCCACCTTGGTGGCTATTCTTCGATCCGTTGGGAAGACGGCAAGTGGAAGGATGAGGGGCGCATACCCAAATTCTCAGTGGGACTCGGAATGGGTGCTGAAGATTCCGAAGGCAATTTTTGGGTGAATTCAGGGCCGGGGGAAGTGGCGAGGGTTGAAGTGCCCGCTACGGGTATGGGGGACGCAAAGGTCGTGCGCCTGGGTGCCAGGGAAGGCATCGAACCCGGTTTACACGTTTTCACACAAGTTTCGGGAGAGGTATTCAGTATTGCTGCAGATTCGCAGAATACTTTGCGTTGGGATAGAAGTAGCCAGAAATTCGTGCCCGATGCGCGTTTCGTCCTGCCCCTGAAGGATGCCGCTCAAGTCTTCTTTTCCCAACTTCCCAATGGAAACGTTTTTTCTGGCAGTAGATCCATGACCGGCCAGCGCCAGGGCATGTTTCGCAGGAATGCGGATGGTAGTTTCCGGCTGGAGGAAGAGCCCTTCCGCCGCTTGTCTTCAGGAGGACTTCTTTCGGTGGTTGAGGATCCCGACGGAGTTCTCTGGGTTGGCTCGGAGACTTTGACTCGCCTTGATCCACGAGTGAAGACGGCTGGAACACAGCCGTTTTCCACTCTGGTGAGGCGGGTGAGCGCTGGTACGGATGACGTTGTTTATGGCGGGGCTGGCAATCTAAAACCCAGTCTGGCACCCGGCCGTAACTCGATGCTTTTTGAATTTGCCGCTACCGTTTACGGCGACGAAGATGCAACCAGCTACCAGTACCGTCTGGATGGTGCGGACAAGGATTGGTCTGCCTGGGCAAGGCAGAAAGAGGCGAGATATAGCGGGCTGGCTCCGGGGTCTTATCGCTTTCATGTGCGCTCGCGCGCGCTGGACGGGCGATTGGGTGAGGAAGGCGTTTTTGAGTTCAAGATCGAGGCACCCTGGTATCGCACCAATCTTGCCTACGGCGTTTATGCGCTGCTCCTGCTGTTGCTGGCTTTAGGTGCTCGTCATCTGGTGGTTCGGCATGAACGTGAGAAAGCAAGCCGCGAGACGGCCCAGCTTGAGGCTCAAGCAAAGGTACTGGAAGCGACCGTAGCCGAACGTACCAAGGAAATTCGCACGCAGGCCGACGAGATTGCAGCTCAAAAAGACAATATCGAATTGTTGAGCGACATCGGCAAGGAGATTACCGCGTCGCTGGACCTCGACACGATTCTGTTCAAGCTCTATGAGTGTGTCAACAAGATCGTGGATGCCAGTGTCTTCGGAGTCGGCCTCTATCGACCTCAGGAGAAGCTGATTGAGTACAGCCTTGCGATCGAAAACGGAAAGCGCTATGCGCCGTATTCGCGCAGCACCGATGACAAGAATCAGTTTGCCGTGTGGTGTATTGAGAACCGCAAACCAGTGCTGATCCATGACGTCGAAAACGAGTACCGTAGCTACATCGCGAGTTACCAGCATGGGGCCCGGTTACTCGAAGACGGCAGCCTTGCGCAGGCCCCGGCTTCGATGATTTATTTGCCGCTGATTGCGCAAGACCGCGTGCTGGGTGTCTTGAGCCTGCAGAGCTTTAAGAAAAATGCCTATACCGAAGAGCACCTTTCGCTCTTGCAGAATCTGGCTTCTTATACGACGATTGCGCTCGACAATGCCGGTGCCTACAGGCTGGTGAATGAGCGGGAGCACGAGATCAGCGAGCGGGCCAATGAGCTGGCGACGATCAACAGGATCACGCAGGCGCTGTCGACGCAACTGGATATGCAGGGGCTGATTCAGTTAGTGGGCGAGCAGGTGCGTGATGTGTTTCATGCCGAGATTGCTTATGTGTCGCTGCTGGACCGTGCGACGATGACGCTGCATTTCCCTTATGCGTTTGGTGAAGAGGTAAAGTCTCGCCCCTTTGGTGAGGGCCTTACTTCACAAATTATTCGCACCGGGAAGCCGTTGCTGATCAATGAAGACATGGCAGGCAGCAGCAGCCGGCTGGGAGTGCAGAATATCGGGCGTCGCGCTGCCTCGTACCTTGGGGTTCCGATCCCGGCTGGCGGCGAGATGCTGGGCGTGATCAGCGTGCAGACCACAGAAGTGGAAGGCCGCTTTACCGAGGCCGATCAGGGGTTGCTTTCGACTATTGCTTCGGCGGTTGGTGTAGCGATACACAATGCCAAGTTGTTTGAAGAGGCTCGTGTGGCTCGCGCTGCGGCTGAAGAGGCGGATGCGGCGAAAAGTTCATTCCTCTCGACCGTGAGCCATGAATTGCGAACTCCGCTGACCTCTGTTCTTGGCTTTGCCAAGATCATCCAGCGCAGGCTGGAGGAGCGGATCTTCCCGCTGGTGCCTGAAGACGACAAGAAGATTGCGCAGACCAAGCGGCAGGTGAGCGAGAACCTGAACGTGGTGGTAAGCGAAGGCGAACGGCTCACGAAGCTGATCGACGATGTGCTGGATCTGGCCAAGATTGAGGCTGGCAAATTCACCTGGAATATGGCGCCTGTGTCTGTATCGGAGGTGATCGACCGTGCCATCTCGGCAACTTCTTCTCTGTTTGAGGCGAAAAAACTGGAGCTCATTCGCAAGATCGAACCAGATATGCCAGTGGTGACCGGCGACAGCGATCGCCTGATTCAGGTAGTGATCAATCTGATTTCGAACGCAGTGAAGTTTACCGACGCGGGCTCGATTGCCTGTTCTGCCGCGATGCAGGATGGCGAGATCGTGGTGAGTGTCGCCGACAGCGGGATTGGCATCAAGCCTGAGGATCAGCCGAAGGTCTTTGAGAAGTTTAAGCAGGTGGGCGATACGCTTACCGATAAGCCCAAAGGCACGGGCCTGGGCTTGCCGATTTCTAAAGAGATTGTCGAGTATCACGGTGGCCGGATTTGGGTGGAGAGCGAGATTGGCAAGGGTAGCGTCTTCTCGTTTAGCCTGCCGGTTGTGGGTGGAGCGGGGACGAAGCCACGCTCGATTGATATCGAATCGCTGGTGCGGCAGTTGCGGGATAACGTTGCGACGCATGAGTCGCGGCCGAAGACGGTGCTGGTTGTTGATGACGACCCGCATATCCGTTCGCTATTGCAGCAGGAATTCACCGAGGCCGGTTATGCAGTGAGGCTGGCCGAAGATGGCCGGCAGGCGCTGGCGCGGATTCGCGAAGAGACTCCCGGCATTGTGATCCTGGATGTGATGATGCCGGAGATGAATGGCTTTGATGTCGCAGCGGTGCTTAAGAACGACCCGGCAACGATGGACATCCCAATCATCATTTTGTCGATAGTGGAAGACAAGGAACGTGGCTTCCGGCTGGGTGTAGATCGTTATCTCACCAAGCCGATCGATACGGTGTCGCTCTTCCGCGAGGTGGGGACGTTGCTCGATCAGGGCAAGTCCAAGAGGAAAGTAATGGTGGTGGATGAGGACGCCTCGACCATCCGGAGCCTGGTTGAAGTGCTTGAGGCGCGGGGCTATCACGTTGTGGAATCTAACGGTGCCGAGCTGATCCCGAATGCTGTGAGCGCCAAGCCGGACATCATCATTTTGAATTCACTATTGTCGAGCAGTGAAGGCGTGCGCTCGCTGAGATTTGAGAAAGGCCTTGAGAACGTTTTGTTTCTCATCTACCAGTAACGGACATGAAGATTCTGATTGTTGACGACGAACCACATCTGCGCATGTTGATTCAGCAGACGCTCGAAGATCTTGAAGATGAAGGGGTGGAATTGTTGACGGCCACCAATGGCGAAGAGGCGCTCGAGACCATTCGCACCGAGGAACCCAATCTGGTGTTTCTCGATGTGATGATGCCAAAGAAGAATGGCTTTGATGTGTGTGATGCGGTGAAGAACGAGTTTGGGCTCACTCACGTGCATATCGTTTTGCTGACGGCCAAGGGGCAGGAATTCGACCGGCTGCGCGGGCAGCAAGTGGGTGCGGATCTCTATATGACGAAGCCCTTTGACCCTGACGCGCTGCTAGCCAAGGCCCGCGAAGTATTGGGGCTTTGAGTTTATGGCAGTTCTGGCGTTAAAAGCATTAGTTAGCCAACGAAGTGGCGTGTTGCCTGTGGTTCAGGCGCTGGCAGCCGCCCTTGGTGGAGGCATTGCGATTGAGGATGTTGGGGGCAAGCTGCTCTTTGGCGATAGTGCCGCCGGGTCTGCTCGCCTGCCTGTCTCGGTTGATGACGAAGTGATCGGCTGGGTAAGCGGAAGTGCTGATGCCGCGGCTTCGATTGTTGCATTGCTTCAGCACCTGGCAGCCAAAGAGATGGAGCGGCGTGCACTTGCCGGTGAAGTGCTGCACCTGTATCGTGAGGTGCATCTGATTGGGCAACTGTCTGAAGAACTGGCTGCCGTGCTGGATGTGGCCGATGTCGGGCAAGCTGCTCTTGAGCAGGCACTGCGGTTGATTCCGGGCTCGCATGCGGGCATTCTCATTCGGGAAGATCTGGAGGGGCCGCTTCGGCCTCTGGGCAGCCATAAGCCACCTCTGGCACCAGAGTCTCGCTTTGTAGCGTCGGTGCTAGATCGTGGTGTTGCCGAGATTGTAAATGATTACCCGGCCGATGCCCGTGCCCATGCCGAAGAAGCATCGCTTCGATCTTTGATTAGTGCGCCTCTGTTGACCAAGCAGCGAACGATCGGGTTAATCACGCTGGCTGACACGGACGGGGCCCCATACTCTGCGGCGCATCTGAAGCTGCTGAATACGATCGCAATGCAGACGGCAGCGGCCATCGAGAATGCGATTGCCAGTCAGCAATTGCTGCATCGGGAAGTCGAGCGGCAGGCCCTGAAGCTCTACTTGCCACCGCAGGTAGCAGACCTGATTGTCTCTGCGGGTGGGACATCGCAACTGGCTGGAGTTCTGCAGTCGATTACCGTGCTTTATGCCGACATACGTGGCTTTACGACGATGTCTGAGGAGATGGAAGCGCGCGACATCGTTCAAATGCTGAATGATTTTTTCACGGCCATGAGTGGCGTGATCTTTCAGTGCAATGGAACGCTAGACAAGTTTATTGGGGATTGCATCATGGCCTTGTTTGGTGCGCCCGTTGCGTCCGAGCGTTCGTCCCGCGATGCGCTCGAAGCGGCACTCGGCATGCAGCAGGCGTTGCAGGTGCTGAACCAGTCTCGGGTGGAACGCAAACTCAGGCCCTTCCAGATCGGCATTGGACTGCATTGCGGGCTTGCGGTGGTGGGCAATATCGGCTCGGCCGACCGCGTGCAATACACAGCTATCGGCGACACCGTGAATGTGGCGGCGCGGTTGGTGAATAAAGCAGCGGCGGGGCAGATTATTGTGTCGGAGGCGATCCGCGAGCGCATTCCTGACTACGCCGGATTTGAAGCACTGGGTGAGGTGGACCTCAAGGGGCGAACCAGCAAGATGAATATCTATGCGGTTCGCGAGTAGAGGCTGACGGGCTTAGTATGGCGATGTGGTTGGTGTCGACGCTGCCGCGGCAATTGCTGAGCCACCAAAGGGGATCGATGCAGCGCCGTAGCCAAGGGCGAAATCAAGTGGTGCGCCTTTGAGCTCAACTGTGATGTTTTCGGCAAGGCGGCCCAAATTGTAGGTTCTGTCGCCAAACTTGAAATCGGGACTGACAACGCGGCGGAACGAGCCTGTATTGATGGTTGCGGTGAGAGGGATGATTGTTGTGATCCCCCCGCGGGCCTGATACTCGCCAATCAGCTCTCCCGCTGAAAATGAATCGGGCCGCGAGAATTCCTGATCAGGGCTTGAGTTGTAGTAAGCGCGAAGAACGATTGCTGTGTTGGCTTCAAGCGGAGTTGCACGGAGGTGAGTAAGCGGGTCGTTGCGCAGAATCGAAACGCGAAATCGGCTGGAGCGGAAGGTGAAGCGGGCGGTTCGCTCTGATGTCTCGGTCTCAGAGCTGAACGGCGAGCCTTCAACGCCTTCGAGGAACGGGTAATAACCAATCAATTCGGCGGCACCGTCAGCGCCGATCACCATGCGGCCTACCATGTGGGCGGCTACAACACCTGCGGGAATCGGCACATCGCTTGTAGGGGTCTGTGCTTGCGCAACGATCAGAAAAATTGCAATTGAAGATAAGAAACGTCTCATTGTGATGGCCTCCGAGTGGCTTGAAGCACAATAACATCTTCGATGCTGCCTGTCGCATGGATAGAATTAGGAGCCATGAACACAGGCACTTTAAACCGCAGGCTTTTCCTTGGTCTCCTCACGCCACTGGCGACGGCACAAGTGTTGCCCTATGTGCCCAAACAGAGCGACAGACCTGAAGCAATCGAAGGCGATGAGTCAGGCTTTGAGAGTATCTTCGACGGCAAGACTCTCGATGGCTGGCAGGGGGACTCCAAGTATTGGCGTGTCGCCGATGGACTGATGACTGGCGAGATCACTCCCGAGACGGTAATCAAGAGCAACACCTTCATCATCTGGCAAGGCAGTACGCCTGAGGACTTTGAGCTGAAGGTCGATTACCGGATTACTCCCGAGGGCAATAGCGGGATCAATTACCGCAGCGTTGTAATCCCCGACAAGGTCACTCTGGCGAACCGGTTTGCAATGCGCGGATACCAGTGCGATATTGATGGGCAGAATCGCTACACGGGTAATAACTATGAAGAGAAGGGGCGATTGTTTCTGGCTACGCGTGGGGAAGTTACGCATGTCACAGGAGTGCGCAAGCCGGTGATCCTGTCTCGATTGGGAGACAACATGGCTCTTGGCGCAAGAATTGAGGCGGGCTGGAATTCGGTTCACCTCATCGTTCGCGGGAATGTGATGATTCACAACATCAACGGACAGATGTTGAGTATGGTGATTGATGATGATCCAGGCCGGCAGAAGAAGGGGCAGATCGGTGTGCAAGTGCATGTTGGGCCCCCGATGCGGGTGGACTATCGCAAGTGGCGCCTCAAGGAACTCTAATTGGCTCACCCCAAAGGTGCGACTCGAGCCAATCAGCTAGAGGTCTTTTCGGGAAATTCCAAGCCTTTTCATCATGGCGTTCAGGGTGGTTCGTGGAAGCCGTAGGCGAATAGCAGCAGCCGAGACGCTACCGTTTGTCTCTCGCAGGATCCGAAGGATATGCTCACGCTCTACATCCTCCATCGCTGAGCCTACGCTAACTGCCGGGTCGGTTCGCAGTTCCGAGATGGGAGCATTCAGCGTAGCGCCCATCGACAAAATGACTGACTTCTCCATGAAATTTTCCAGCTCTCTGATGTTGCCGGGCCAAGACCAGTTCATCAATGCTCTCATCGTTTCAGAAGAGATTTTGTCCACTTTGCGATTCATCTTTGCTGCGTACTTCTTTACGAAATGGCGCACCAGTAGTGCGATATCCTCTGGCCTGTCCCGCAAGGGTGGCAAGTTGATTGGGAAGACTTTGAGCCGGTAGTAAAGATCGCTTCGAAAGAGATTGTCCCCCACCATTTGCACCAGATTCCGGTTGGTTGCAGCGACAAGGCGAATGTTGATCGGGGTTGTGCGTGTGCTTCCCAGCCGTTCAAAACATTTTTCTTGAAGGGCGCGGAGCAATTTCGGCTGGAGGTCAAAAGGGATATCACCCACTTCATCCAGAAAAAGAGTTCCATTATTGGCCATTTCGAATCGGCCGATCTTTTGTTGCAGCGCTCCGGTGAAAGCCCCTTTTTCATAGCCGAACAATTCGCTTTCAAGCAGCCCTGTCGGAATGGCCGCGCAATTCACGCTAACAAAGGGTCCATTTCGTCGGGGGCTCAGACGGTGCAGGGCATGAGCGATCAATTCTTTGCCTGTGCCAGTTTCGCCCAGAATCAGGACGGTAGCATCGGTCGGGGCTACGAGCTCTACCTGGCTTAGTGCCCGTTTGAGTTCCCTGCTTGTACCGATGATTTCCGGAAAATCCTGCTTTGAACTGGGAAGCTCACTATGAACGCTTTCCTGCTGTTCGCGCTCGCTTAAATCGGTAATAAAGGTGATCCAGCGAAAAGGAGTGAGTTTCAGAACTGCCGTGGCCACAAGAACCCGGATACGCTTCCCATCCTGGCGGATCAGTTCCTTTTCAAATGGACTGCAAGCCCCGAATCGCAAGCCCTCTTCGTGAGCAAATTCATCTGCTGCGGCGAAGTCTTTTGGAGTCAGGTCAGCCCATACGATGCGGCTTTCCTCGAGATCTTCCCTGCGATAGCCAATAATGTCCAGGAAACGATCGTTCATCTCGAGGATGCGATCGAATTCACCAGACACAACGCCTGCGACGGTGGAGTTTGTCGGGATGGGCTTCGCCCGCCGGCGAAGACGTTCCAGTTTCTCGTCCCTTGCGTGACGGTCGCTGAAGTCACGCACAACACGGGCATAGCCCTGCAGTTTTCCATCGTCGTCCCGCAGGGCCATGGTGATGGAGTTGGCCCAAAATTTGGACCCATCCTTTTTCAGGTGCCAGCTTTCACCGGCGGAGTGTCCGTCGGTAGCCGCCCGCTTCAAAGTGCGCTCAACCCAGGCTGATGTTCCAGCGTCCCTGGGATAAAAAAGTGAGAGGCTTTCTCCCAAAGCTTCGGAATCTTTGTAGCCATAAATGCGCTGGGCTCCGGAATACCAGGCAACGATGCAGCCATCCGTATCCATGAGAAAAAGCGCATAGTCTTGCGCCCAGCCGTGACCTCCCCCAAAGGGTTCATCCGCATGCTGCTCCGACGGTTTTTCTCGCAGTAATAAAAGATGACGGATAGGCAGCACATTGCCCTTGGCCCGGTATTCCACTTCTCTGGGGGAGCCATCAGGACCCAAAAACTGAAGCATTCCGGATTGATCGCCGTCTTTAAGGAACTGCTGCCATCGCTCTGAAAGTGCGGTCTCGATTGACGGAACAGTGAAATCATCGACGCGCCGCCCAATTAGAGCTTCGCGCTTCAGACCGAAAAACTTGCCAGCCCCGACGCTTGCTTCCTGATAATTCCGCTCATCATCGGCGATCAGTATGGGCGAGGACGGATGAAAAACGATAGCTCTGAAAAGGGATTCAAGTTCTTTGGGGCCATGTTCGGCGAGCCAGGGGGATATTTTTTTAAGTTCGACAGAAGAATTCACAGTGATGATCCGGCTGTTCGGCTTTTTTAAGCCCTTCCTGTGACGTCTGCAAATTGTGAACGGTTCCCCAGTTGATTCATTGGTTTAAAAGTGCTCTGCTCATCCTTGTTGGCTTTTTTTTTAGGCGCTGGTCATGCCGTGGCTGGTGACTCGCCCTCAACACAAGCATAAGTCAGATTCTAAGGGAACCGTAATGTTACAAGAAAAGAGACGGGGAGAACAGCTTAGGCCAAGGCCAGGTTCAGATTCTCGATTGCTTCGTCGATCTCGGCGGTGTTCTTGAAGCCTACGGTTACGCTGTCCACGCCCGCATGCTGGAAAGCGAATTTCATGGCGGCCTGACGGTCTTCGCGACGCGTGAATGCGCCTTCTCCGATCAGCTTCATGCTGATCACACCCATGCCCTCCGAGTGCACCTGCTTGGTATGCGTGACCACCTCCGGGACGTTACCAGCGCCGCGGGTATTGTATTCTTCGGCATCCATCTTGGTGCCATTGTGATTCATGCGGATCATGGCGATCTCGAGCCATTTGTTTTGCGGGAAGCGGCGCAGGGCCGGGAGGCCGTGCACGGAGGCCCCATGACCTACGACTGCTTTCTTGACCTTGGCTTCGAGGATGCCGTCCTGCCAGCGTGCCGTATCCGTGGGCCAGGTGGCGACGTGCTGATAGTGCAGGAGCATCACGTCGAAATAATCGGTGTTGGCGAGTTTGCGCAATTCGTCGAGTTTGGTCTGAGGGTCAACGCCATCGCGTGTGGTCACCTTGGACATGAGACGGTAAGAGTCGCGCGGGATTCCCTTGAGCGCAACGCCCAGCATGCGATGCATGTCGCCATAGCTCTCTGCGGTTTCAAAGAAGCGGATGCCGTTGTCATAGGCGTGACGCACGAGTCTGGTAAATTGATCCTGCCCAAGTTCACGCTGGGTTCTCCCGCTCATGGTGCCAGTACCAAAAGCGAGCCGGGTTACTTTGACACCCGACTTGCCAAGTGTCACCCAGTCGGTTGCCTTGCCTCGCGCTGCCTGAAGAGGCAGAACGTTCGTACCAGCCAGCATACCTGCGGCCAGTCCGGTATTCAAAAATCTGCGTCTGGAACAAATTGCCATGAGTCGATCCTCCGAATGAACGGAATCGTATCAGGTTCATCAGCCGATTGCACTCATGACCCTGATTTCTTGATCAAGATCTGACGTCCCGGCACATCTATGATAGATTCCTTTTGGCCGTCAAAAACGGCTCTGGAACGAGGGGCATTCTGAAAACAAACAACGTCAGCAACCCCGAGTACTTTCACCGAGTAGTGGATTGCCAGTGGGCTTGTCCGGCGCATACCAATGTGCCCGAATACATCCGCTTGATCGCTCAAGGTAAGTACGCGGAAGCTTACATAACCAACCGGGAATCGAACGTATTCCCAGCTATTCTTGGCCGCACTTGCGACCGTCCTTGCGAGCCGGCCTGCCGGCGCGGACGCATCGAAGAGCAGCCCGTGGCCATTTGCCGGCTCAAGCGCGTTGCCGCCGACCTGAAGGGCGATGTCGGGCATATGGTGCCGAAGCCGCCTGCGCAGAGCAATGGCAAACGCGTTGCGCTGGTAGGAGCGGGGCCTTCCTCACTCACCGTAGCCAACGATCTGCGGCCGCTTGGTTATGAAATCACCATCTTTGAAAAACAGAGCAAGCCGGGTGGCTTGATGCGTACGAATATTCCTTCATTCCGGTTGCCAGAAAAGGTGCTGGATGAAGAGATCGGCATGATCATCGACATGGGTGTCGACATCCGATACAGTTCTCCCGTGCAAAGCCTTCAGGGGCTGCTTGATGATGGCTACGATGCAATCTTTGTGGGCTCTGGCGCACCGCGCGGCAAGAACCTCGATATTCCCGGGCGTCATGACACAGATCGCATCCATCTCGGGATTGATTGGCTGGAGTCTGTTGCTTTTGGCCATACAGAATCGATTGGTGAACGCGTCCTGATCATCGGCGTTGGCAACACTGCCATGGATTGCTGTCGTACCTCACGCCGTATGGGCGGCACCGACATTAAGGTGATGGCGCGGCGGCCGCGTGGTTACTTCAAAGCCTCACCCTGGGAGCTGGACGATGCCGAAGAGGAAGGCGTAGAGATCATCATCAATCATGCGCCCAAACGCTTTGTGGTGGAAGATGGAGTGCTTAAGGGCATGGAATTTGAACGCCTCGAATGGGATGCGCAGGCCAAGCGATCGAAGGTGGTCGAGACAATCTTCTTCCCTGCCGACGATGTGATTCTTGCCATCGGCCAGGAGAATGCCTTTCCCTGGATCGAGCGCGATCTTGGTATTGAGTTCGACGAATGGGAAGTGCCCGTCGTCAATCAGAAGACTTTCGAAAGCACTCGTCCCGGTGTCTTCTTTGGCGGCGACGCAGCATTTGGCCCGAAGAACATTATCTGGGCAGTCGCGCACGGCCATGAAGCCGCAATTTCGATCCACAACCATTGCCAGGGGCTTTCGCTCGAAGAGCGGCCTGCGCAAGGTATGAATCTTGTGAGCCAGAAGATGGGAATCAGCGAGTGGAGCTATCACAACGATTACAATCCGTCGAAGCGCCAGAAGATGCAGCATGTCGATCTGGCCGAGCGCTTCCGCCAGTTGAATGTGGAAGTAGAACTGGGCTTTGATATCGAACAAACGGCACGCGAAGCGCAACGCTGCCTAAACTGCGATATCGAAACGGTGTTTGTACCCAAGAAGTGTATCGAGTGTGATGCCTGTATCGATATCTGCCCGGTGCAGTGCCTGACCATCACGCGTGATGGCGACGAAGAGGACTTGCGCCAGCGTCTGTCAGCGCCGGCCAATAATCTGGAACAGGCCCTCTATGCCTCCGACCCGCTTCCCCATACCCAGCGTCTGATGGTGAAGGACGAAGATGTTTGTGTCCATTGCGGGCTTTGTGCCGAACGCTGCCCCACGGCAGCCTGGGACATGCAGAAGTACTCCCTGATTCTTCCTTATGCAGGTGCGACATGCACGACGTAGTCAAAACCCGGGTTAACGATTTCGCGATCAAACTCGCCAATGTAAACGGTACTGGTTCAGCCAGTGCCAATGGCCTCCTGATGCAGGCCATCTTCCGGATGGGGATTCCCGTATGCGGCAAGAACCTCTTCCCTTCCAATATTCAGGGCTTGCCCACCTGGTATGAAATCCGGGTGAACAAGCGTGGTTATGCTGCGCGCGCCCTTGAGTACGACATGATGGTGGCGATGAACGGTCAGACCTATGACCGGGACATTCAGGAGCTTCGCTCCGGCGGCTATCTGCTTTACGATTCGTCGTGGCCGCTTGATCCTGACCTGTTGCGTGAGGACATCAATTACTTCGGGATTCCGCTCGCCGACATGTGTACCAAACATTTTGGTGAACCGCGCGAGCGCATTCTGATGAAAAACATCGCCTACGCCGGTGCCCTTTGCGCCGCGCTTGATATCGATATGGACATCGTCAGGGCGCTCCTCGATGAGAAGTATTCGAAGAAGAAGGCAATGCACGATTCCAATTCCAAGGCATTGTTGCTGGGCTATCAGTACGCAAAAGACCATTACCCTTGCCCGATGCCGTTCCGTCTCGAGAAGATGGATGCCAATAGCAGCAAGATTCTGATCGATGGCAACACGGCTACTGCGCTTGGTTGTGTTTATGCTGGTGCAACGGTTGCTGCCTGGTACCCAATCACTCCGGCGACCTCGGTGATGGACGCCTTCAAGAGCTTCTGCGAAGAGTACAGAAAAGATCCCGAGACCGGCAAGAACAACTACCTGATCCTGCAGGCGGAAGACGAACTGGCCGCAATCGGAATGGTGATCGGGGCGTCCTGGAATGGAGCACGATCCTTCACTTCAACGGCCGGCCCCGGTATCTCGTTGATGAACGAGTTGCTCGGCCTTGCCTACTATGCGGAAATCCCGGTTGTCGTAGTGGATGTGCAGCGTGTCGGTCCCTCCACCGGCATGCCAACACGTACCCAGCAGGGCGACATTCTTGAGTGCGCTTATGCCTCTCACGGCGACACCAAACATATCCTTTTGTTTCCGGCCGATCCCAATGAGTGCTTCCACATGGCGATTCAGTCCTTCGATTTGGCAGAGCAATTCCAGACCCCGGTGATGATGCTCTCCGATCTCGACATCGGGATGAACGACTGGGTTGTGCCGCGCCTTGAGTGGGACAATTCCTACCGCCCGAATCGCGGTCGCGTGCTGGACGCAGAGGGTCTTGCCAAGATCGCGAAATTCCAGCGCTACAACAACGAAGACGAGAATTTCGTCCCGGCTCGTACGCTGCCTGGTGTGGATTCCAAGGGTGCCTACTTCGTGCGTGGCTCGGGCCACAACAAGTATGGTGTCTATACGGAGATCCCGGCAGAATATCAGGAAGTAATGGACCGGCTGCTCAAGAAGCATTCCGCCGCAGCCAAGTTTGTTCCGGCCCCGGTAGTTGAAAAGCGCGAAGGCGCCAAGTTCGGGATCATCTCGATTGGCGGCTGCGATCCTGCGGTGCGCGAAGCTCAGGACATGCTGTTTGCCCAGGGCGTGCCTGCCGACTACATGAGGATTCGGGGCTTCCCATTCCCTGAAAGCGTGGAGGAGTTTCTGGCCTCGCATCCGGTTACATTCATCGTCGAGCAGAACCGCGATGCTCAACTAAAATCACTGTTGACTCTCGAAACCAGCATCGCCAAAGAAAAGATGAAGAGCCTGCTCTTCTACAGCGGCTTCCCGTTGAGCTCTGGCCATCTGGTGGAAGAAATCCTGAAGGAGATCGCCTAAATGCCCTCGATTACCAAACCGATTGCTGCGCATCCCACCGCGCTGCGTAATGCACTAGGGCTTACTGTTCGCGATTACGAAGGGTCGATGTCAACGCTGTGCGCAGGCTGCGGTCATGACTCGATTACAGCCGCGATTATCCGCGCAGTGTGGGAACAGTCCATTCCACCGCATCTGATCGCCAAGCTTTCAGGCATCGGATGTTCCTCGAAGACACCAACCTACTTTGTAGGTGGCGCGCATGGCTTCAATTCAGCGCATGGTCGTATGCCGGCCATTGCCGCTGGTGCGATTGCCGCAAATCGCGACCTTACCTACATTGGTGTGTCTGGCGACGGGGACTCTTTGTCCATCGGCCTCGGGCAACTGTGTCATGCCATCCGTCGCAACCTACACATGATTTACGTCCTTGAGAACAACGGCGTCTACGGCTTGACCAAAGGGCAGTTCTCGGCCTCGGCCGACATGGGTTCCAAGAGCAAGCGCGGTGAAGTGAATCGAATGGCTCCGATTGATCCGGTGCGCTTGGCGTTGACGCTTGGCGCTACTTTTGTCGCCCGCAGTTTCTCTGGCGACAAGGAGCAACTGGTGCCCATCCTCAGAGCCGCCATCGCGCATCGCGGCTTTGCCCTGATCGATGTTGTCTCTCCATGCGTTACCTTCAACGACCACCCAGGCTCGACCAAGAGCTATCTGCACACGCGCCGTTTTTCCCAGCACATGATTGAGGCGGACTACGTGCCGAAGGCAGAAGAGATTGTGGCCAACATTACCGACGCTGGCACCACTGCCGTGAAGATGCACGATGGCAGTACGGTGCTCTTCCGGTCTGTACCCAAAGACTACGATCCTACCGATCGCGCCAAGGTATCTGCGTATCTCGATCAGAACCAGAATGAAGGTCAGGTCCTTACGGGACTGCTCTATATCGAGAGTGACTCTGCTGATCTGCACCAAGCTAACGACACATCAAAAACTCCGCTCCGGGATCTTCCCTACGAGAAGCTCTGCCCGGGGGCCGATGCGCTCAATGCGCTGCAGGACGAGTACCGCTAAGTCTCCTTAATGGTCTGCGATTCCACCGTCGGGAAAGCGCAATTGCTGGCGATTGTGTGGCTGATAAGGCCGAAGAGCCGCTACCTTTTCATCTAAATTGACGCCAAGCCCTGGACGATCCGGGGCTTCGGCGAAGCCCTTGTCGTAGTTGATGCCACCGCCGTAGAAGAGGTCTTTCCAATACTGCTCATTGCCGCGATGAGTGATCTCCTGGATGGCGAAATTGGGTGTTGAAATATCGACATGCAGCGAGGCAAGTGTACTTACTTCGCTTTGTGGATTGTGCGGGGCGAGTTCAATGCGATAAGCCTCGGCGATGGTTGCGATCTTCTTCATCTCAAGGATGCCGCCGCAGTGTACGACGTCCGGTTGCACGTAGTTTACGAGGTGGCGCTGGCAAATCGGTGCGAAGCCGTATTTGGTGAAGAGACGCTCACCGGTGGCAAGCGGAATTCTGGTGGAAGCCCGCAGTTGAGCCAGTTCATCGAGATCTTCAATCTGCGTAGCTTCTTCGACAAAGAATGGCCGATATTCTTCTGCTCTCTGGCAGAAATCGATTGCCATCGTTGGGGTGGTTTTGCCATGCACGTCGATGCAGATGCGAAAGTCTTCGCCTACCGCCTGCCGCACGGCTTTGAGATTGGCAATGCCTTCGCGTACCGAGCGCACGGGGTCGATCACGTCTCCCTGAGTTGTAATAAAGGCAGCCTTGCAGCCTGTCCAGCCTTCCTGCTTAGCCTGCAGCCAGGCTTGTGCGTAAGCCTGCGGTGCATTGCCGCTGGCATGGACATACATTTGAACACGGTCCCGGGCGCGTCCTCCCAGCAACTTCCAGATAGGTTGGCCCAAGGCCTGGCCAAGAATGTCCCACAAAGCAATTTCGACGGCGCTGATGGCTGAATTCAGAATCGGCCCTCCACGCCATCTGGGCCAACGGTACATGGCCTGCCAATGCATTTCGATGTCGGCTGGATCGCGGCCCACCAGGTAGCGCTTGTGCTCTTCAATCGCTGCAGCTACGGTTGCTTCTTTGCTGGTTACGGACCCTTCGCCGAGCCCGGTGAGCCCCTGGTTCGTATAGATTTTTACGAAAACGTAATTGACGCCGTTGGTGCCACCACGATTTACGATGAAGGTTTTAAGATCTGTGATCTTGAGATTGAGAGGTTTTGCCTTTTCGCGGGCCTGAGCCAGCAGTCCTTCAGTAGAGCAAAGAGCGGCGACGCCCGCAGTAGCAAGGCACTTCGCGTTATCTAGGAAATCACGTCGAGTCATGTTAGGGATTCTATACGTTGCCAGTGAATTTGCATAGAATCTAATGCCAAGAGGTGATTCTGGATTGCTAACACTCAATTCACGCCGCAGTTTTATGGCACTGGCTGGCGCGTCGCTATTTGCATCTCCCAGGCGCTACCGTGTTGCCGTCATCGGTCACACCGGCCACGGCAACTACGGCCACGGTATCGACACGGTCTGGCGTACTTTCGACAACTTGGACCTGGTTGCGCTTGCCGACGCCGACGATGCCGGCCGAGCCGCTGCCGCCAAGCGTACCGGCGCCTCGCAGGTCTATGGCGATTACCGGGAGATGCTTCGAAACACGAAGCCTGAGATCGTGGGCATCGGTCCGCGGTGGACGGACCAGCGAGTGGCCATGGTGAGCGCCGCCGCCGAAGCTGGCGCACACATCTACATGGAGAAACCCTTCGCAGAAAATCTCGCCGACGCCGATCGCATGGTGGCAGCGGTGAGACGCAACAAAGTGAAACTCCAGATTGCTCACCAGATGCGGACTTCGCCGTTCGCCCTCAAGGCAAAGGCTTTCATCGAGGCAGGCGAGATTGGTGAAATTCAGGAGATTCGTGCACGCGGTAAAGAGGATAGACGTGCCGGAGGTGAGGACATGATGGTTCTCGGTTCACACCTATTCGACATGCTGCGCTTCTTTCTCGGTAATCCTGAGTGGACCACGGCGCACATCACGACGAATGGCCGTGATATCGGCCCGGGCGATGTGACGCAACCCACAGAAAATATCGGCCCAGTCGCTGGCAGACAGATCAGCGTGACCTTTGCTTTCGGCGGCGGCGTCCATGGTTACTTTTCATCACGTGCCGTTGCCGACACGCACCCGCTTCGCTTCGGCACATGGATCTACGGCAGCAAGGGTGTGATCTTTCTACCGAACGGAATTTACCCTGATGGTGGCCTTCACATCCTGCGTTCGCCGTCCTGGCTTCCTGACGCGAAGCACCCATGGGAAGCGATTCCGGCAACCCCAGTTCCTGGAATCCGCAACGGGCCAGAAATCGCCAATGCCCTCATGGTGGCCGACCTGCTGCGTGCGATCGAAACGAACTCAAGGCCCTGTTGCAACGAAGAAGATGGACGCTGGACTATCGCGATGATCGAGAGTGTTTATGCCGCGCAGAAGTCAGGCCAGCGCGTGGCGCTATACAATTACCGTGACAAGGAGCAAGTTCTCAGATGACACCTTCAAGACGTGGCTTTATCACCAGCGCAGCGGCATTGCCACTGGCTGAATCATTGCAGTCAGCACAATCTACTGCATCCGGCATTCCCGCTCGTCCGCTTGGCAAGACCGGCGTTCAGGTTTCGATTCTTGGCCTTGGCGGCCACCATCAGGCTCGTCCAAAAGAGGAGAGCGAATCCTTCCGGCTCGTTCATGCCGCCATCGACAATGGCATCACCTTCATGGACAATGCCTGGGATTATCATGACGGCCGCGCTGAAGAAGTAATGGGCAAGGCCCTCGCGATGGATGGCTACCGGAAGAAGGCCTTCCTGATGACCAAGGTCTGCGATCGCGATTATGCGGGCGCGATGAAGCACCTTGAAGACAGTCTGCGCCGCCTCAAGACCGACGTGATCGACCTTTGGCAATTCCATGAGTGCAACTACTACAACGACCCTGAAATGATTCAGGAAAATGGCGGGCTGCGCGCCGCCATCGAAGCAAAGAAGCAGGGCAAAATCCGCTTTATCGGCTTCACCGGACACAAGCACCCGCGCATCCATCGCAAGATGCTGGCTCTCAATTTTGCCTTTGACGCCTGCCAAATGCCCAACAATGTCATGGACTATCGCTTCGAAAGTTTTCGCCATGAAGTGATGCCGGAATGCGCCAAGCGTGGTGTTGGCGTGATCGGCATGAAGGGTTGTGGTGGCGATGCACGGATGCTGAAAGACGGGGTCGTTACTGTCGAAGAATGCTATCGCTACTTCCTGTCTCAACCCATCAGCACTCAGGTGGTGGGGCTGGCAAACATGGAAGACCTCAACCGCGCACTCGCCATGGCCCGCAGCTTCAAGCCCATGACCGCTCCGGAGTTACAGACTCTCAGCTCGAGGCTGCGCGAGGTTTCAGGCGACGGCCGTTACGAGCACTTCAAGACCACACAGCGCTACGACGCCGCACACCATCGCAAACAGCATGGATTCGCTGAATGAGATGGCCGCTCTTCTTCCTGCTGGCTTGCACTGCCTCGGCTGAGGTCCTCTTCAAGGCCAACTTCGAGACGGGCGATCTGAGCGAGTGGAGCAAGACGGGTACACGCGGCCAGAACGCAACGCCCCGCAACATTCAGGTTGTCAGCGACATTGTTCAAAGCGGAAAATACGCGGGCAAGTTCACGATTCATGAAGACGATGTCTTCAACGCGCAGCAGTTGCGGGTACAGGTAGGAGGGCCGAAGATCACGATCGAAGAGGGCTCGGATACTTACATGTCCTTCCACCTGTACCTGGCCGATGCACCAAAAGACCGTGACAATTTCTTCTACTGGGAGGGCACACCGCCACCCAGGTACAACAACGTGATGACGTGGTGGGTTGAGCCTAAAGAAGGTGGTACGTCTATCAAATACGGCACCGGGAACCTGGGCCGCAATGGAACGCATTGGGAGGCTGATTTCACAACTGGCAAATGGCATCACCTGGCGATGCATATCCATTGGTCTGAGGATGGCGAGAAGGGCAACACGCGCCTGTGGTTCGACGGAGTGCTTGTTCTGGACAAGAAGCTGAAGACCAAGGGGCCAGAGACGATTTACTTCTGTCAGCCCGGCATTCACCGCAGCCCTCATAAGGCATCAGAGGATACGATCTACTTCGACAAATTCATCCTTGCCGACAAGCTGGAAGATGTCCTGTTGCCTAGTTCAAAATAAAGGCCCACATGGTATCGCCAGTGGCGACAGTCAGGTACTGGTGGCCGTCCAACTGGAAGGTCTGCGGTGCGTTCGTAATGTTGCCGATGCGGGCATTCCAAAGCGGCTTACCTGTTTTTGCGTCATGAGCTACAAAGTTACCCATGCCGTCTCCTGCAAAGACCAGCCCGCCGGCTGTGGCCAAAATACCGCCACCTCCGCCGTTGCCGTAGTAGCGGTGCCGCCACACTACTTTGCCATTTCTATAATCAATCGCGCTTAGATAGTTGCCGCCTGTACCGACGCCCACTTCCTCTTTTCCGCCAAGCCCCATCGACCCGCGGGGATCAATGTCGGTTAGATAGAAAAGCGAGTAACCGTTGCCTTCCGGCACATAGAACAAACCGGTGTCGGGCGAGAATGCCGGAGGCTGCCAGTTGACCGTACCGTCCGATGTTGGGGAGACAAGCGCGCCACCCACTGTCGGGTCCTTCAGCGGATCATGCTCTGGACCGCCAAACTTGTTCAGCCCTTTGGCCCAGTTCGTCCGCTGTCCATACTTGGCTGTTACCAGGCGCTCCCCGGTTACTCGATCCAGGGTAAAGAAATAACCATTCCGGGCTGCCGTCAGCACAAGCTTGCGCATTTTGCCGTTGAACGGAGCGTCCACCAGGACAGGTGTCTGCGCAGAGTCATAGTCGTGCATGTCGTGCGGGGAAGTCTGGAAGTACCAGGCCATCTTACCCGTGTCGACGTTGATTGCTACCAGCGAACAGGTGAAGAGGTTGTCGCCCTCGCCGCGTTTGCCGGTGGTATAGGCAGGAGTGGGGTTGCCAGTGCCAATAATGTAGAGCTTCGTTTCTGGATCGTATGCCCCAGGGATCCAGGTCTGCGCACCACCGTGGCGCGCCGCATCGAGGCTGGCCCAGGTATCAAGCCCGGGGTCGCCTTTCTTCATCGGCACGGTGTAGAACTTCCACTGCAGATCGCCAGTCTCGGCATCAAAAGAAAGCAGGAAGCCAGGAGAATCGATATCGTTGCCAGTGCCGACCAGCACGTGGTTGCCTACGACAATCGGCGCTGGAGTCGAAAAATAACCTTGCTCAAGATCGGCGATGGTCTTGTGCCAGCGCTCTTTGCCGGTTTTGGCATCAAGCGAAACCAGGTAGTTATCTGGCGTCTCCATGTAGAGATAGTTGTTCCAGATAGCCATGCCCCGGTTGCCGATATGCGTGCCGCCACGGGTCTTCCAGTAGTAGTGCCACAACTCGCGGCCATCGCGCGCATCCACCGCCCACGCATTGTCCGGCATCGTGAAATACAAGGTGCCGTCAACGGCAAGAACCGAAGCCTTGATCGTGCCACCACCGGCGGCAAGTTCGCCAGTGCCCTCGCCACCAACAATCAGCTTGGTGGGCGGGCCACCGCCAAAGCGCCCACGGCCGGCGCCTGCTGGCGGAGGCATGCCCGGGGTGTAGCGAACGCTCCAGGCCAGCGAAAGATGCTTCACCGTCGACGTGTTGATTAAATTGAGCGCACTGAACCGACGTCCCGAATAATCACCGTTATAGGTGGGCCAGGAATCTTTGAGTGGCTTGAGCAGATCCTCAGGCGCAACGCCACCGCCCTGTGCGAATAAGGCTACAGAGCCAGTCAGGAGAAACAGGAATTGGAGGAACTTCATTGTAGGGTCACCAGATAAGCGGTCACGTTATGCACATCTTTGTCGGTATAAACGGAAAGCAGTTCGCGGTGTGGCGTCAGAGGGTCGTTTACCACTACCTTCGGCAGATCCCCGTCGCGACGGAAGGACTTTGCCGAGCCATCGGCAAGCTCCAGCGTCACCACGAAATCATCGATTCGAAGCAGACGCCCCGTAACTGGAGCGCCGCCCTTAACTGGGGTGACGGTTACGGTGACGATGCGGCGAGGCGAGTCGCTGGCTGCGCTGCCTCCACCCCGCCCGGTTCGCCCGCCTGCTACCCAGGTATTCTGCAGTAATTTCGGATCTTTGATCCGCGTCGCGATTCCCTTCAGGTCTCCCGTTGTCGAATGGCAACTGACGCACTTTGCTTCAAAGTACACCTTGCCTGCAGCTGCGTTTCCAACCAGAATGGTTGGCGGTTCCTGAGAGCTGGGCGGCTTACCCTGGCCGCCAATTGTAGAAAGCACAGTCCGCACATAGGCCGCAACGGCATGGGCATCTTCAGGGCTCATCGGGATCGCTGGCATCCCTCCGCTTTGCAGGCTGCCTTGAATGACGGGGACAATCTTCTCACCCTCGCGGTCGCTGAGCGAAAGTTGCGAGCGTAGGAGGTTGGGCCCACCCATGTCACCACCGCGCAAGTCTGCGCCATGGCATCCCCGGCAGGAGATTCCGTAGATTCCCTTGCCTTTGGCAACCTTCACCGGATCTTCTGCTGCCCTTTGCTGGCCGGGTACGAAACCGCCCTGCCGTCTGGGTTGGCCGGGCGGCTGCTGAGCCCAAACGATAGTGGATGTAGCCACGATCAACGCCAGGTTGAATGCAATTCTGTACTTCAAATTCGACATGAACACCTCATAGGATTGGACCCATTCACGTCATGATGACACGCCATCAATCTGGGGTCTATGTTTCTAACGTTCTGCGGCTCTTCAAAAAGATCCACCGGCCCAGACCCAACAACAGCGCCGACCCGCCAAAGATCTTCGCTTCATAAAGCCATACATTGCTGATGTCCTCGGTTGGCAAGATGGAGAAGGCAAGTGCAATCAGAATTACGGCAATGCCAGAGACCGGTGCCCAGCGCAACCCAGCCTTCCAGGCACTGCCAAAGATATACAAAAAGGGAGGAAAGCTGCCAAGCACCATCATCGACACCAGTTCCTGATAGGCCGCCCGCATCGTGTCGCCCAATTGCATCAACAAGAGTAGAGCTGTCGAGGTGCCTGCCAGTGCGAACACTGACACATGGGGAGTTTGCCACTTGGGATGGATGCGTGCGAATGCTGAAGGCAAAAGCCCATCGCGACCTGCCGCGTAGCTCAGCCGTGCGGTTGCCGAGACGATACCGCCAAGTTGGCCGAGCATGCTCATCACGGAGAACAAAGCGAACACGACGGGCAACCAGAACCAACCCAGCGATGTGGCACCAACTTGCGCTGCCTGCATGATGCCAAACAATACGCTGGTCTCTTCCGGCTTCTGTAGAACAAGAATGGCAAGTGTGGCCACGCTGTAGAAAAGCACGCCCCCAAGCCCAGCCATCCATCCTGCCCGGCGAATCGTTTTGCCAGGCTCTCGAATCTCTTCGCCCATCATTCCCAACAACTCAATGCCTGTGAGGGCAAAAGCGATTTGCGACCAGAGATTGAGCGCATCGATCCCCAACGGAGGCATCAGGTTCAATGTTGTCGCCGACCCCTGACGCAGGAAGACAACTCCTGCTGCAAGCACCAGAAACAAAGCCATCAGCCACGTTGCCACGCTGGCTGCATTCTGATTCCAGCGTCCGATCCTCACACCCAAAAGGTTGATCCCAACACCAGTCCAGATTGCCACCACTGCAGCGCCCACGATCAGGTTGCGGTTGTCGACAAGAGCCGGATCGATAGCGTAAGCGGCAATGCTGATGTAAGCCAGAGCGGCATTCGGAACCCAGCAAGCAATCCCAATCCAGTACAACCAGAAAGCAAGGAAGCCATGCCAATCTCCAAAGTCTTCGCGAGCCCAGACATACTGCCCGCCTGCGCCGGGGCGGCGTTCTGCAAGGGCGCCCACTGCCTGAGCTGTTGGCCCAACAAAGAACAAACCGGCGAGCAAAAACAGGGTTACCGACCCTGGCCCTGCATGAGCCGCAGTCGCTAGCCAGCGTGTGCCAACAATACACGCAATTCCAAGCAGCGTCACATCACGCAGCCCCAAGCCCCGACTTAGCTGCGTAGATGCTGATTGGTTCATCTTGGAGAGTGTACCAATGCTAGGCTAGTGAGTCATGAATCGTCGTGCTTTTGCAGGGGCTTTTGCAGCTGCCGCTCTAATCCCTTTGAAGGCAGCTTCTCCGCGCATTGAGACCGCCGCGCTTCGCGCTGATCTCGAAGCTCTAAGCCTCATTGGACGCCCTGCGGGCGGCACCTTCGAGAGCGGCGTCAGCCGCATCGGATACTCTGATGCAGATATCGCCGGTCGCAAATTCTTCATGGACTTACTCAAGCAAGCAGGCGCAACCGTCCGCATCGATGCTGCTGGTAATATTTTCGGTTCTCGGCCGGGCACGGACAATTCTCTACCCCCGCTGCTCTTTGGCTCGCATATCGATTCAGTGCCTCAGGGTGGCAACTTCGATGGCTGCCTCGGCTCCTTAACTGCAGTACAGATTCTTCGCGTTTTAAACGATCAGAAGATAACTACGCGCCGTCCGCTTACGGTTGTGGCCTGGGCTTGTGAAGAAGCTTCTTTCTCCGGCACCAGCCTGAACGGCAGCCGTGCGGCAGCCGGGGTGCTCAAGCCCAACGAGTTGCAGATGGTCTCTCGCGGGCTCACCAAGGCTGAGGCGATCCGGCGCATTGGCGGCGACCCGGCAAAGCTGGAGACAGCATTGATTCGGCGCGGCACCTATCACGCTTACCTCGAACTTCACATCGAACAGGGTGGAACGCTCGAGCGCGAAGGCATCCCCATCGGTGTGGTCGATGGCATTGTCTCGATCGACGACTATCATGTCGTGGTGAAAGGTGCGCCCAATCACGCTGGCACTACACCGATGCGCGACCGCCAGGACGCCCTGATCGCCGCTGCGCAATTGACGCTCGCCGTGCGAGAGATTGTGATGGCTGAGGCAGGCGCTCAAGTTGGCACCGTCGGTCATCTTGAGGTCAGCCCGAACGCCGTCAACGTGATCCCGGGCGAGGTGCAGATGAGCATTGAAATTCGCGATCTCTCTTCTGCCAAGCTTGAACGTCTGGCCGAAAAGATCAGAACCCGCGCCATGGCGATTGCGACAGAAACGCGAACCCAAATCTCAATCACGAGCAACGGCCACAATGAAGCCGCAGTTGCTGCGCCCGAGATTCAAAGGGTGATCGAGGCGTCTGCCAACAAGCTCAAACTCAAGACGCGCCACCTGCCCAGCGGTGCCGGCCACGACGCCCAACAGATGGCCAAGTTGATGCCGATGGGAATGATTTTTATCCCAAGCATTGGCGGGATCAGCCATTCCCCGAAAGAACTCAGCACTTGGGAGCATTGCGCTAGTGGCGCCAATGTCATGCTTGAAACCATTCTCGAACTGGCTCGTTAAGCCCCAACGCTGTGGGCGACGTCGATCGCGTGACGTAGCCTCTTCCAGTCCGTTTCGCCTGCAACCGTGCAGTCGGCTCCAAGTATGAATTGTTTCGGCCAGCTCTTTACCACTCGCTTGATCTTGGTCTCGACCTCGGCAGGGCTGCCCTTGGCAATGACGCCGTGCCGGTCCATACCACCCATAAAGGGTCGTTTGAATAAGCGCGAAATCTCTTGCGCCGACATTTCCTTTTCGGTCAGCCGGACATTGCTGTTGATGACGTGCCCCGGGTAATCGTAGACGGCATCAAAGTTGGCGTAGGGAGCCACGTAATCGCAAACATGCAGAATGTTGAACGCGCAAGCCTTCTGGATTTCCTTCATCGAAACCAGATCGTAGGGCTTGATGTAATCGGAGAAGATCTTTGGGCTGCTGAAGCGCTTGGCCTCAGACCCCTGTGTCGACATATAGAAGCCGTCGATGCCTTCTTTGATGCAGGCACGGACGAATAGCATCTGGCTCTCAGTTAGAATCTCCATGCCCTTCTTTACCGCTTCGGGGTTCTCCTCAAGATGCTGCTTGAGCAAGGGCGAAGTGGCGCAATGGCCCGCACACATAAACGGTGAATAGAGCGTCATCAGGATCAGGGAATCCTTCTTGCTCGACTTCACTACCTCGCGCACGGTCTGCAATAGCGGTTCATAAAAATCGAGCTTGCGCAGAGCGAGCTTCGACCAATCTGCTGGCTTCTGCAGAAAGTCCTGCCGCGTATAGGTCTGCTCAAACTGGATCTTCACGAAATCCATGTTCGTCTGCTCGAAGAACTCCAGGTGCCGTTTGGTCGCCGCAGATCCAGCCTTGTATGGATCACCAAAATGCAAAAAGAACGCGGCAGGAGTGTAATTTGGCATGGGCTTTCCTGCAAGCCAATCCATCATCTGCTTCCGTTTGTTGGCAGGCGCTGCCATTGCACTGCTACCGGCAAGAGACATTCCAAGAAAGTCGCGACGATTCATGTCAGTAGCATACACCTGCTACGGTTTTGTCAACACGACCTCATCGATCCAGTAGTCGTAGTTGGAATCACTTTGGTTTACCCGGGCTCTGATATTGGCCCCCACCCGCAATCTGTCAAGGATTTTCGGATCTTTGACAGGAAACTCCATCGTCATCGCATCCATCCACACATCGCGCTTTTCATCAAGGATCGTCTCATGCTTGATTACAGCCAATGAATCCTCCTTGAGTATTCGCACGACTACTCCGTTCAGCTGGTAATGATGGACCTTTTCTGGCGTCGTAGTTTGTTCAGAACACGACGCCAGAAGAAAGAGCGCTGCAAGCAGCAATCGCATCTATTTCGAAAGGTCCTCGTAACGCGCCGATACGAAGTCCCAGTTCACCACCTTCAACACAGCGGCAAGATAATCCGCACGCCTGTTTTGATACTTCAAGTAATAAGCATGCTCCCAAACATCAAGGCCAAAGAGCGGCGTCTTGCCGGCATTCCAGGGGCTGTCCTGATTGGGCGAAGTTTCAATCGAGAGACTATCTGCACCGTTCGGGACAACCCAAACCCAACCGCTACCGAAGACTCCCAAGCCTGCAGTACGCAGCTTGTCTTCAAATGCAGTCTGGCTTCCAAATGATTTCTCGATCGACTTCACGAGCTTGCCAGCTGGGCCACCTTTGGGTTTGCCCAGTGTCTGCCAGAACAGGGAATGATTTGCGTGACCACCGCCGCTGTTGCGAACGGCTCCGCGAATCGAATCGGGCACAGCACTGAGGTTCTTCAGCAACTGATCGAGCGGCTGTTTGGCCAACTCGGGCTGGGTAGCCAGGGCCTTGTTCAGATTGTCCACATAGGTTTGGTGATGTTTGCCGTGGTGAATTTCCATCGTGCGCGCATCGATAAAGGGCTCCAGCGCGTCAAGAGCATAAGGCAGTTTGGGTAGTGTCACGGTTGGTGCTGCACTCTGTGCTCCGAGATGAAACGCCGATAGCGCCCCACTGATGATTAAGTTGCGTCTTGTCATTTTTTGGTTCTTGTCCTTTGTACTTGAATTTGTTCGAGCAAATAGTCGCTTCCACGCTTGCGGACCCCAGCGGCAATTCTCATCCCGGGCTTGAGACCCGCCAGCGATTTCTTGTCTGTGACCACAAACTCCATCGCCTGCGGTGACAGCATTGCATTCATGAATCCGGGCACCTCATCGTGGTGAAGCGAGATCGCACCGTCTTCCTCATAAACCCTTACAACTTCGCCGTGGATAATGTATTTCGGCTGCAATGGAACCGGCCGCTGAGTCACGATAGCCGGTTGCCATGGGTCCTGCCAATCCGGGTTGGTAGCAATCGTTGGATCACTAAGCGACCGAAGAAAGGCCAGCAGATCCTGCTTCTCACTCGCAGAAATTTCGAATGATTTAACGAACTCGCTTTTGTTTGGGTTTTCAAATCCGTTTCCTGCATGAGGACCAGCCAGGATCTTGCGCCCTCCCAGTCGGTAATGTTCAATTGCATCCTCAAGCGTCTTCACGCTGCCATCGTGCATGTAGGGAGCAGTGAGGGCAATGTTTCTCAGTGTCGGCGCCTTGAATTTGCCGATATCGTCTTCCTGTTGAGTGAATTCATAAAGGCCGGTGTTGGCGGATGGATAACTGAGTTTGCCAGCCAGATTGTAGAGTCCCGTATTGTGGAACTCCACCTCTGCCATGCCTTTGCCGAGGTAGTCTACGGAGCCAGTGAGGTTGAAGCCTCCGTGACAGTGGAAGCATTCCAGCCGCTCACTAAAGAACAAGGCCTCGCCCCGCTTGGCTGAGTCTGAGATGGCTCCGGGGTCGTCCCCTCGCCGATACACATCATAAGGAGATTCTCCCGCGAGCAAGGTGCGCTCAAAGGAGGCAATTGCCTTTGTGATGTTGGAAATTGTGATTTGACTTGTCTCTGATGGAAACGCTTCTTTGAAAAGGCGGCCATAGCGAGGTTGCCCAGAGAGCCGTTTCACGAGCAGATCTTCTTTGCCCACCATTCCAAGCTCAACGGGATGATCGCCAAACATCGGCACAAGAGCCTGGTCTTCCAGCTTGCGCATGTTTGGGTTGCCCCAGGTTAAGACGGGGCTGTAAGCGACATTGATCAAGCTCATCGGCCCGCGCGGATGTACTTCTCCGGTTGAACCTATTCCACGCCCACGCTGGTCTGCGAAGGCACGAGACGCCTGATGACAGGTGGCGCAAGATTGCGTCTGGTTGAGCGATAGCCGTTTGTCGTAGAAAAGATGGCGGCCCAGTTCAACCTTTTCTGCCGTCATCAAATTGTCTGAAGGGACCTTTGGATAAGGAAATCCTGGCGGAAGCTTCCATTGATAGGGGCCCAGTTGTGCCTTCTCCATCAGGCTCTGGTGATGGCGCAATTCTCTCACCCAAAGTACTAATTCCCAGCGCTCTGCTTCGTTGAGTTGCTGGGAGAAAGCGGGCATTCGCTGGTCGATTCCGTGCGCAACCACCCAATAGATTTCACCCTCTTTCATCGACTCCATCAGGTAGTTGGTAAGGTCGGTAGGCCGCACAGGCATCTTGCCCGCAACAGATGTGCGAGCCTTGCCATCTTCGCCATGGCAGCTTGCACAATAGCGAGAGTAATTGCGTTGCGCAGACTCTTTCCATTGTGGCGAGGTGTTGCCCGGATTCTTCAACCTGCGCGCTTCTTGAGGCGCGTTGGCCCGGCCATGTGCGTCGTGCCCCATGAGGGAGCACGACGCGACGATGATGATAAACAGAACTGCTCTCATGCACTACCTCTGTGCTTGCGTGAGTTGAGTTGTGTTGCCACGAAAGAAGGTCTGCGTCTGCGCTGCCTGGTCTCCAATGGCCAGACCCAGATTGGCAAAAAGTGGCTTACATGCTGGAGTTTCCGGGCCAGACATACAGCCCGACATCATCCGGCCGGCTGCGTCGACATTGGAATCTTTCAGCAATGCCGCCATATCTGCAATCACAAAATCCTTCAGAGGATTGAATCCCAGAATCTCTATTTCCGGCCGGTTCGGAGCTCCACACTTGGTGGGGATGGTCGTTTTGCTGTCGTCTGGCGTGCAGCCTGTGCTGCCGAGGTGGATCGCATAGCCGCGCGGCGCTCCTGTGCTGGAGAAATCAAGACGGGCAAACTTGCGGCCTGCATTCCAAACCCAGGCCAGGGCCGTCAGATTCAGTGGCGAAGGAGCTGTCGTTAAGTCTGTGTGGTTCTTCTCGAACGGCACACCCACCGTAAAGCGGATGCCCTTGAAATTACCGCTCGCGGGAACTGTCCCTACGATCTGATGGTTCATGTCGGGAGTGCCGTTGCCACAACCACCCGTAGCATTCTCAAAATCAAGCAAGGCAAGATTGTCGATCTGCCACTTTTCATCCTGCTTAAGCTGCACAGGCACTTCTTTGCCTGAAGAGTCGATCAGGCGCACATTGTGCACATAAAAGCGGAAGTCGCGCGGCGTGATCGTCGACTTCGATGTTCCAATGCCTGTATAACTCTTGCCACAAGCATAATCTTCATTGCCAACAACCGCGCGAAAGCGGATTGTCACTGCGTCATCGGCCCATGCGCTGCTCACCACTAACAGAGAAAGCGCCATCCATATTTGTTTCATAGTCTAATTTGCCTTTCTTGATTTTCAGGGTTTGATACGGCCCGCAGCAAGGCGAGCCGAAGAATTCAGGGGTTCATACATCCGGGTCATTGCTTTCGTAATTCGCTCACCGGCCTTCTCAGGGGTGCCAGTGCCGAAGGGTGGCTGCGGATTGTATTCGAGCGTCAGTTCCAGCGAGCGGGCATATTCTTCACCTCGAAGTTGGGCCGCAATGCGCAGCCCAAAATCGATACCAGAGGTAATGCCGCCCGCTGTGATGCGATTGCGGTCCTGCACCACTCGTTCGTTTACTGCAGTAGCGCCCAACAGGGGAAGGACATCACGAACAGCCCAGTGGCTGGTTGCCTTGTAGCCACGCAGCAGCCCAGCCGCACCAAGCACCAGCGAGCCGGAACACACACTCGTCACCAGCCGTGCCGTCTTGCCGCGAGCCTTGAGAAACTGAATCACTTGTGCGTCTTCCATCAACGCAATGGTTTCAGCCCCGCCGCCTGGAACAAACAGAATGTCCACCGGGTCTGGACATTCTGCAAAGGTCTTGGTTGGCAGAATCGACAGGCCTGTATCACTCACCACAGGGTCTTTGCTCTTCCACACCAGATGAACTTTCGTGCCCATGGTGTAGCCAAAGACTTGCTGCGGGCCAACAAGATCCAGCGCCGTCATACCGGGATAGACGAGCATCGCAATCTGCTCGTTGCCCTGGGCTGAAGCCGCTGCAGCAAGCAGCGCAATCGATTGGCGTCGCGATATCAAAACTGCACCTTCAGTGCCAGTTGCAAGGATCGCGGTCCGCCTACCTGGAAGAGCGGATTCAACCCACCGAGGCCGGTGCTGAGAATCTGTGTAGACCGGCCAAAGTTTGTGTTGGTAAGAATCCCGATTGGGTTCGCAAAATTCGGCGTGTTGAAGAGATTGAATGCATCGGCGCGGAAGTCCAAATTCAAGCCCTCGGTAAGGCGAAAACGACGTCGAAGCGCGAGGTCGACTTGCTGCAAGCCGAAGCCTCGTAGCACTCCTCGCCCAAGCGTGCCCTGCCGGGCCTGCGCCAGCGGCGTTGCTCCATCAAAGGCTGCCGGGTTGAAGCGCTTGCCTCCTGCGAACGCATCGCTATAAAGGTAAAGCGGCACACCAGGAACCACGTCCGGTCGCGCCACATTCGTAAGGCCCAGCCCCAACGGGTCGCGCCCAGTGACGATACCAACCGGTGACCCTGTCCGCAGACGCACTACGGAATCAAACGCGAAGCCACCCACCATGGCCCGGGCAAGCCGGTTCGACTTTGGCACCGGAATCTCGTAGCTCGCCGAACCTGTGAAGGTGTGGGCGAAATCGAAAGACGATGGCCCACGGTCGGATGCCGCTCCCAGGCGCGAAACGGGCGCCTGCAAATTGGAGATCGATTCATCAGAAGCCGTGTCCAAAGACTTGGACCACGTATAGGAAAGCAGCGCTTGAAGCCCTTGTGTCATCCGCCGCTTAAACTGCATCTGCAGCGAGTTGTAGTCTGAGTAGCCTTCGTTGTTCACATAGTCGATGCGTGTGAAGCTTGCGTTCTGCAACACTTGCGGGCGCAAACTCTCCACGCGTGCCAGCCGCCGCGCGGCAGCACCAACGTAGGACGCCGAAATCGAATTCGCATTCCCCAGCGGTTGCTCGATTGCCACGCTGAACTGCAATGTATATGGCAGCTTGTAGTCTTCGGCATATGCGAAGAGCCTCGGGTAGGGCGGATTCGTATTCAGAGGAAGCGCTTCGGCATTCAGGATCGGATCGTTGATCGAGGCGTTCGTTACGATGCGATTGCGTGAGTACGGATAGTTGCTCGGCGTAAAGGCCGTGCCCGTAAAGGCGTACCCAAGGTCATAAAACACGCCAAAGCCGCCACGCACCACGGTGCCGCGATTGCGGAAGGGCTGATAGGCAACGCCCAGCCGCGGTGCGAAATTGCCATACGTCGTTGGATAGAGCTTAGACCCCGCTGCTGCCAATTTCGCTGTCTGCGGATTCCTAAGGCCAGTCACCGTAAGCGGCAAATTGCCATTGCCCTCTGATGGCGCAGGATTCAGTTCCCAACGCATACCGTAGGTAAGCGTCAGGCGCGGAGCAATCCTCCACGCATCCTGAAAAAACACGGAGCTGTTGTCATAGCGTGGCTCAAGAAAGGTATCCACCTGCCGCACCTCTGTTGTCGGAATAATGCCCGTTACCAACTGCGTAATCGTGGGCACAGTCAGCACCTTCGAATAGAGCCGTCCACCAATCGAGGGAGCAAGCCTCCGGTAGTCAAAGCCAAACTTCAGCGAGTGTCTGCCGGTATTCCAGCTCAACGTATCGACGATGTTGTACTGGTTCTGCGTGTTCGCACTAAAGGTGCCAGGGCTGATCGTGTTCTCATCGTTCGCTCCAATCGTCAGATAGAACAGCGAGGTTTCCGGTTTGGCAAAGGCAGGGAAGACCAGACTATCCGGCAGCAACTTCGCCCCGCCAAAAGTGTCCTGCTTGTAGATCTGGGCGGCATACGATTGGCTGTAGTTGAAACGCAAATCGTTGTTGATCGCCGCGCTCAATACCATCGTCGTGCCAAGTGTCAGGGTCTTGGTTCTGCCCGGCAACGTTGCGACATAGCTTGGCGTGGCAAAGCGGCCACGCTCGCGGCTCTCTGACGGCGCATAGTTGTAGCGGCCAAAGAGTGTGATCTTCGATGAGAGACTGTGATCGATCCGAAAGCTGGTCGCATCGAGGTTTGAGGGGTTTGAGAAGCTCGTCACATAGGGCGTCTCATTCGGCAAGCCAGGAATCGGATCTGCGATGGGCAAGGGATAAGCTTCAAGCAAGCTCTTCACTAGCCCTGTTGCATTCGCCCGTGCTGCCAGCGACGGCACTCGTGATGGCACTGAAATCACCGGCTGGATCAGCCGCAACCCTTCATAAGAAACAAAGAAGAAGGTCTTGTTGCGCCCATCGTAAACCTTGGGAATCAGCACAGGCCCACCCGTCGTGAAGCCAAAGTCATTCTGCCGCAGGGCAGGGCGCTTGAGCCCGTTGAAATTGCCAAACCAGCTGTTCGCGTCAAACTTGTCGTTCCGCAGATAGTCGAAGAAAGAACCATGCAGACGATTCGTCCCGGACCGCGTAACGATCGCAACCTGCGCCCCAGGCTGCCGTCCGTACTCTGGAGCATAGGTTGAGGTTTGAATCGTAAACTCCTGCACTGCGTCGACTGAAGCAAGCGCACTCGTGCTGCCCTGAGCAGAAAACGAAGGCACACCACCACCGGCGCCTTCATAGGGCGTAGTGGCAAAGGGCAAGCCGAAATTGGCACCCACTCCGTCTACGGTGAAGTAGTTCGTACCGGTGCGCTGGCCGTTTACTGAAAACTGTCCGGCGTCAACAAGGCCAGACGGGGCCAGTACAACCCCGGGCGACAAATTGATCAGGGTCTGAAAGCTGCGTCCATTGAGGGGCTGGTTCTCAATGAAGCGCTGATCCACCACCGTGGCCACCGCCGGGGATTCGCTCACCAGCGGAGCATCTCCGGTTACCGTCACCGTCTCGTCCTGGCTTGCCACTTTCAACTTCACTTGCAATGACCGTTGGTCGTTCGCGTTCATGGTGAGCTCAGCAAATCGGGCCTTGGCAAAGCCAGCTTTCTCTACCAGCAACTCGTAAGTACTGGCTGGTAACTGTGCGAAGACATAGCTTCCGTTAGTGTCTGTTGTGATCTGCTTACTCACACCCTTCTTGGGGTCGAGCAGCGTCAGCTTGGCAGCTCCAACTGCGCGGTCCTGCTCATCGGTAATCACCCCGGACAAAGTTGCGGTAGACGACTGCGCAAATGCAGCAGCCCCAACGATCAAAAGAGCAACGGCTCTGAATAAAAAATATTGAAACTTCACTTCGAATCTTTTCCTCTGAATTGGTTTACGTTAAAAGTCACTGCGCGGATGTTGCCATCGCGCCAGGCCAACAGGATTTGGTCTTTTTGCACGGCCAGCTTGGGAAAGCCCGTCAGTCGCGAGGTGCTGGCCTGGGCTGCGACAACGGATTGTGATGTCTGGCCATCCAGCGAAACACGCTTGATGCGAATCTCCGCCTTGCCGTCGTCCCCGGTTTTTTCGATCCATGCCACAAGGTAGTTGCTGTCATCCAGCACCACGATGGAAGCTCTACCGAGCGGCTTGCCGTCATCGATCCGGACTGGTGCCGCAAAATGAGCCCCATTATCCTTAGAGAGCGCTACTTGCACCTTGGGATTTTCATTGGCCCGGGTGAGCCAAACCACGCTTGCGTTCTTGGCTCGTGTTGCTATGGAGGGGCCGTCTGTGGGGCAACCGTTGATCTTCCATCCGTCGGGATGCAGCGTCGCAGGTTTGGTCCAGACGCCATCTGCAAAACGGACAATCGCGATGTCCCGAATCTCACCAGGCTGATGATCCCGGTAAGCCGCAATGAAGCCGTCGCGGGTAGCACCAATCGCGGTCTGGCAGCAGGAACAGGCGTCAGCGTCAATCTCAAGATCTTTCAGCGCTTCCCCCGCAGGCCCAAACGAAACGAATCGCACCGTCTTGCGATGGCCATCTTCCGGCTTCTGATTCGGCGGCGGTGCCAGGTAAACTGCCCCGGGTGTCTGCGGCAGGAAACTCAGGAAACCCGCGTAATCCTTGGGCTCCTCAAGACTCATGCCATAAACCTCGCGCCAGGTTTTGGTAGTGGCATCCCGCTTTGCTACCCGGATGCCATACCCAAATTTGCCCTCACCTCCATACCGGGTCAGCCAGTGCGCCAGCATCGCGCCATCCGGCAACACAGCAATCGTTGGGTAATCCGCCCAATTGACAAACCAGTTCTTGCCCTGCGCAATCGTCTCTGGCGTGGACCACCCCTGCCCGTCCCAACGCGAGAAGCGAAATGCATGGCCCTCGGTTCCGAGATAGTCGATGTAAGAAACATAGATCGATCCATCGGGCCCGGTCACGACATAAGGCATGCCGCTCTCTTTCGATGCAGGCGGGTCGACACGCCTCACTTGCCCAGGCAGCACTGCAGCCATCATGAACAACAGAAATAAACTTTTCATCGCTTACCACTCCTCTTCCGGTAACTCGGGTAGATTGGCGTGTGCCACCACCGGCTTCTCTCGATGCACAGAGCGCCAAACGATCCCGCTAAGAGCAGCCAGTCCGCCTGCGGATAACAACCACGGGGTCCAGTTCAGCCACTGCCCCTTAACGCCTTCCGGCATGGCGAGAATTCGTGTGGAATATTTCGAAAGAAACGAAGCTTTGATCTGGTCGTCCGTCAAGCCTGAGTCCACCTTCTTGCGAATATCGGCTCGCAACTCATCAGCTGTGGGCGAGGAATGTACCAGCAGGTTCTCCCGCCAACAGCATGGGGCGATAAACATCAGGAACAATTTCTCCAGCCTCGGGTCGCCATTGGCGAGATTGGCTAGCGCCGCAGGCACTCCCACAGTCATCGCAGCGACAAAGAGAAAACTTCGTCTGCTAGCGTGTTTTGAACATAAGCAACTCATCATTTACCTCCTCTGAACTTCTTGATTTTCATCGCCGCAATTTCTTTGGCCTGTCCTACTTGTGCCGGTGTCATCCGCGTGGCCATCTTGTCTCGTAGAGACGCAGCCGCTCTCACTTCAACAGCAGCAACATCAAGCCATGCATAGGCCATCACGTAGTCTTGCTTCACGCCCTGGCCGTTGGCATACATCAACGCCAGGTTGTTCTGCGCCACTGGATAACCACTTTCTGCAGCTTGCTTCGATAGATCGAGTGCTCGCGCGTAGTCGCGCTGGACGCCGCGCCCCTGCAGATACATCGCAGCCAGATTCGTCAACCCCTGCGCATCCTTCTGCTGGGCTGCCAGCGAATACCACCTCACGGCTTCAGCGTCGTCTTTTGCTACGCCGCTGCCTGTTGCATACATCACCCCAAGGTTGTTCTGCGATTGTGCGTCGCCCTGTTCTGCAGCCTTGCGGTACCAGCCTGCGGCTTCCTTCAGGTTTTGCTCGATACCCGCGCCGTTCTCAAGCAGATAGGCAAGATTGTACTGGGCCGGAATGTGACCTTTCTCTGCAGCCTTGCGGTACTGCTCAGCAGCCTTTTGCATGTCTTTGGCAACACCTGCGCCATCGGCGTATTGAATGCCTTTTTCAAAATCGAGTTGAGCCTCCCGAACTTTTTGTCCCAGCGTGCCTGCTCTTTGCACTTGTTTTTGAGGCACTCCCGCTAAAGCAATCGCGATTGCAAAAACAGGGGTGCCCATCATCCTCAACATCATGGATCCCTCTTTCTCTTAAGAGAAAATGAACTTGTCTGAAAATGTGGGGAGAGGCGAATCAGGCTTGTGGGGGAGGACGCTCAAAGCATGCACAGGCTTTGGGCTGAGGATAGTGGACTCCATCGGGGATCGATGGAGCAGTTGAAATAGAAACGATCAGACCCTGCGCTGTGGCGGGTCTGCTGGCAAGTGCAGGCCCGGTAGATGCAATTGTCAGCGGTGTTGAAACACACTTCAGACAGGGCCTTGCACTGATGGCTGCGCCCTGTTTGCCCGCGCGGCGGCAGCAGGATGTTTTTTTGCCACAGCATCGCATTTTGCACGCGTCTGTAGATGCTTCAAACGTTGCAAGGGCCTGGGCTGCTGTTGGCCCAAGAAAAGCAAAGCACAGCAATAGGCACGTGAGCAAACGAAGCAACACCGTGCTCAGGCAATCCATCCCGTGGCTGGCCCTGACTTTCAAAATGAAAATCCCTTTCCCTTCAATACGTCGACCCGGTGATCACCCAGGTCTTGCTGTAGTGCTTAGAGGGAAAAGGAAGGAGGGCCGCGCTCTTGTCGCCCATTGCCCACGAGAGACTGCCGAAGAAAATCTTCGGCAAGAGCGACAGACTCCAAAGCGCGAAATGGCAGCAAGGCCACATCGTTCTCAGCTACAAAGCCACCTGAGGAGGCAAGCGTAGCCTTGGCTTGTGGATATTGCGCACACGATACAGTGGCAATCTTGAGGCCGCCAGACTGTTGAACCTGACTCTTCATCGCCGCACAACGATGTTTGCCATCACGACGGCAACAGGCGGGTAATCTGGCTTCGGCTGGCGCAGCAAGCAGCGGCGAGATCAGGCTGAAACTGATCAGGAGCAGGAGCAGAGATGCTGGAATGCGCCGCACTCTTTGAGTGTAGCTCTATTGCCAGCTATCGATCTGAGGGACAATTCAGGAAATGATTACTTTTCTCTTAGTCGCTCTTTCTGCTCATGACCTTTACCTGATGCCTCAAAACTTCGTCGTCAAACCCGGGCAGCAATTGCGAATCGTCTACCAGAACGGAGAAGGCTTCCCCGACGCCCCGGCAGTCACCAAGCCAGAGCGGCTGCGCAATACTCAGCTGCTTTCAAGAACCGGCACTGTCAAATTCGAAAAGATCGCAGCTGAAGAGAAGTACACAACTGCAACCGTAGCCATCCCCGGCACCGGCTCCATGATTCTGACCTCGAACACGGCTCCGAACTCCATTGAATTCTCTGCCAGTGAATTTGAAGCCTACCTGGCGGAAGAAGGTCTCCAGCACATTATTGCCTGGCGCAAGGCGAACAATGAGTCGGAAAGAAAAGGCAGCGAACGCTACAGCAAGTACGCGAAGTCGATCCTGCAGTCCTCTGCATCCGACTCCTATTACAAAGAACGAACCGGTCTGCCCATTGAGATCATCCCCGAGAGCAATCCCTATTCGCTCAAGCCAGGTGCCTCGATGATGGTGCAGGTTCTCTTCAAGGGTGCACCCGCCAAAGATGTTGCGATTGAGTCAGCTTACCTTGAAGCCGGCAAGGCCAAAATCGAAATCGTCGGCCGTACCGATGCCAAAGGACGTGTGCGGGTCCCGATCAAGGCAATCGGCCCCCATAAGCTGCATGCATTGGTGATGGAGCGTTGCGTCGAACCCAAGGTCGCCGACTGGGAAAGCTTCTGGGCCAGCCTTACCTTTGAAATTCAACCCAAGTCTGGCAATTAATCAATCGGTCTTCCCTTGAACTTGAGCCCCGTATAAGGAACCTTGTCCCAGAACTCCGTAACCCCGGCGGCTCGCGGGTCAGCAGATTCCTGCATGTTGCGCTGCACTCTCACGGCTAACTGATCTTTCACTTTGCGATAGCCAGCATCAGCGGCCAGATTCTTCACCTGATCTGGATCCAGAGACAAATCATAGAGTTCCTCTGCCGGGCGCTTTGCAAAACACAAATCAAAGTAGGGTTGCGGCTTTGTCTCAAGCAATAGCCGCTTGGTGAGAGAGTCGTCGACATCCCCGTAGGCGCCAACGGCCCAATAAAACTCAGGGTCGCCAGCAGGCCAGCGATCCGGTTCCAGGTTTCTCAAGTACAAGTATTTATCAGTCAGGAACCCTCGGACGGGATAGCCAAGATCGCCTTTCCGGACGTTGGCATGGCGCTCTCTTTCGAGATAGACGAACTGCCGCCGGTAACTGGAAAGCAGGCTCTTGCCCGTCATCTGCCTGGGCACGCTATCCCCAGCTGCCTCCAGAAAGGTAGGGGCAAGATCGGCCAGCGTCGCAAAATCGTCCCGCGTCTGCCCCTTGCGAATCTGCCCCGGAAATCTCATCGCCATCGGAATCTTCACTCCAAGCGTGTAGCAATTCGCCAGACCCCGCGGCATCTGCCAGCCGTTGTCGCTTGTCATCACCACCAGCGTATTGTCCAACTCACCGCTGGCCCGAAGCGTCTCGATGATCTGCCCGCACTCGAAATCAAACTCCTCCACTTCGGCGTAATAGCTGAGGATGTCCTCCCGCGTCCTTGCGTGGTCGGGCAAGTGCGCTGGCACCCGCATTTTCGACGATGCCATGCTGGCCTTCCGCGCTTCACCCCGGTTCCACGGTACGTGCGGGTCGTGGCTGCCAAACCAAAAGCAGAAGGGCTTATCGGCAGGGCGCTTCTGCAAAAAATCATCAAAAGACTTGTAGGCATCCCCGGCTGGATTTCGCGATTCACCAGGCACAGTTCCCGGGCCCCAACCCTTGCCGGAGAAGCCCGTCTGATACCCCGCTTGTTCCAGTATCGAGGGATAGCGAGGAAACTCCGACGCTAGAGGTCCGTACAGGTTGGCCGCATCCCGCAACCGGTGAGTTTCCTGGCCCGTCAACAAACTCGCCCGTGACGGTGAACACGATGGATTGGGCGCACAAGCATTCCGAAAGACAACACCCTCCTTCGCCAACCGGTCAAAGTTGGGAGTCCGAACCGTCGGGTCCCCAAGAATCGATGCATGAGGCGCCGCCCAATTGTCCCCCAATAAGAGCAGGATGTTGGGCTTCCGTTTTCCGGCAGCCGCAGCAGCCAGCAGCGCTCTCCGAGTCAGCATTTGGTTCTCATTCGCATGACGGCGATCTTAACAAAGTGAACAGCAGCTAACAAATGAGACCAATCTTTGCTACAACAACTAGATGACACGGGCTGCCATTGCAACGCTACTATTGCTCCTTCCTGCTGCTTACTCCCAAAGCATCAACCAATTCAAAGCACTAAAATTCCGCGAGATCGGGCCGGCAAACATGGGCGGACGTATCGACGACTTCGCTGTCGTTGAATCTAATCCCAACACCATCTATGCCGGCACTGCCTCTGCAGGCGTCTGGAAGACCGTCAACAGCGGCATCACCTGGGACCCCATCTTCGACGATCAATCTCTCTCCTCCATCGGCGACGTGACTGTGGCCCCTTCTGAGCCTGAAACCGTCTGGGTGGGCACTGGCGAATCCAATAACCGGCAAAGCTCTTCCTGGGGCAACGGCGTCTATAAGTCAACCGATGGCGGTAAATCCTGGACTAACATGGGCCTTAAAGATACCCATCACATCGGGCGTATTCTCATCCATCCCACCAATCCGAACATCGTCTACGTCGCTGCCGCAGGCCACCTTTGGGGGCCCAACGAAGAACGTGGCGTCTTCAAGACCATCGATGGCGGCAAGACCTGGGCAAAAGTGCTGTCGATTAACTCCGACACCGGCGTCAACGACATCGCCATGGACATTCACAATCCCGGCACCATCTTCGCTGCTGCCTATCAGCGCCGCCGCACACCCTTCGGCATGAATGGTGGCGGGCCTGGCAGTGCGATCTATCGAACCACCGACGGTGGCAGCTCCTGGAAAAAACTCACCAAAGGCCTCCCGCAGGAAGACCTCGGCCGCATCGGTCTCGACGTCTATCGCCGCAACGGCAACATCGTCTACGCACTGGTGGAATCCCAGCAACCCGCTCTCTATCGCAGCGACGACAAAGGCGAGACCTGGACCAGGATGTCTAACACCAACCCCCGCCCGATGTATTTCTCCAACGTTCGCATCGATCCGAACAACGACCAGCGCATCTGGGTTCTCGGCGTTAACCTTCACTATTCCGAAGACGGCGGCAAGACCTTCAAAACCGAACGCGGCTCCAACTTGCATTCCGATCATCACGCCATGTGGATCGACCCGGCGAACTCCGACAACATCGTCGATGGCTGCGACGGTGGCATCCATTTCTCGCGCGATGCCGGCCGCCACTGGGACGACCGCGCCCAGATCGCCCTCGGTCAGTTCTACGAAATTGGCCTCGACAACGCCAAGCCCTACAAGATCTGTGGCGGCCTTCAGGACAATTACACCTGGTGTGGCCCCTCAGCCACCACGTTCAGCCACGGCATCACCAATGAAGACTGGTATCAGGTGCAGGGCGGCGATGGCTTCTACGCTCAGATTGACCCCGAAGAACCCTGGATCGTCTACGCCGAATCCCAGGACGGCAACCTCTCCCGGCGCGACCTTCGCACTCACGAAGCCCGCTCCATCCGCCCGCGCGAAGACAACGACACCATGGACCGCTACCGCTTCCAGTGGGATTCTCCGATCACGATTTCCAAGCACGATCGCAAGACCCTTTACTACGGCGGTAACTTCGTTTTCAAGTCCACCGATCAGGGCGACAACTGGCGTCGCACCAGTCCAGACCTCACCACCAACGCCGATCGCAATACCCTGTCGATCATGGGTAAGAGCGTCGGCGACCGTACCATGCTTGCTCGCAACGACGGTGTTGCCAACTACCCTGCCGTCACCACGCTGAGTGAATCTGCAACACGCGCTGGCATCGTCTGGGCGGGTACCGACGACGGCAACCTCCATGTCACAACCGATGGCGAAACCTGGAAGAACGTAATCGCAAACGTCCCTGGTGTGCCCAAGGGAACCTACGTCAGCCGTATCGTCTCTTCTCAGCACAATCAGGGCACTGCCTACGTTACCTTCGATGGCCACCGCACGAATGACTTCGGCATCTACATGTACAAGACCACCGACTTCGGCAAGACCTGGAAGGCCATCAAGACCGGCATCCCGGAATCCGGCGGCGTCTTGAACGTCATCCGCGAACACCCCAAGAACCCCAAGCTCCTCTTTGCGGGCGGCGAGTTCGGCTTATACGTCTCCTTCGATGCCGGCGACAACTGGCAGGAATTCAAGAACAATCTGCCCCGCGTGCCCGTGGATGACATTGCGATCCACCCGCGCGATAACGATCTGGTACTCGGCACTCATGGCCGCTCCGTCTGGATTCTCGACAGTATCTCGGCCCTCGAGCAAGCCAAGCCCACGCAGGATGCCGTTCAGCTCTACGACGTCCGGCCAGCAACTATGTGGCGTCTGGCCCGCAAACGCGGCTTCGATGGTCACGACATGTTCTTCGGCAAGAACCCTCCCTACGGGGCCATCCTCGACATTCACTTTGCCGCCAAGCCAGACGTGAAGGATGTCCAAATTCGTATCCTCGATAGTGCAGGCAAGCTCGTTCGCAACATCCCAATGCGGGGTGCGAATCTCGACGCGGGCCTGAACCGCATCGTCTGGAACCTGCGCATGGATCGTGCCGTTGCACCCACACCGCAGGAGGTCGAACAGGCCACCCTGTTTGCCGGTGGCGGTGGCCCGGATGTCGCCACCGCTCTCGCTGGTCCAAGCGTCGACCCCGGCCAATACACGGCCGAGATTTCCCTTGGCAACACCAAAGTCACCAAAACCTTCATCGTCGAAGAAGATCCCCGCATCACCTGGTTCAGCGATGCAGATCGCAAAAGCCGCCGCGCTGCCATCAACAGCCTGATGGACTTATCCCGCCGTGCTGCCGAACTCCGCAGAAAGTTCAATACAGTCGATACAGCCCTCAAGGCTACAACCGACTCGTGGAAGCGTCCCGACGCATCGAAGCCCCCAGCGAATCTCAGCAAGCTGGCTGCAGATCTCAAAACCAAGCTTGACGACATGCGTCCCAACTTCGCCGGCGGCGGTCGCGGTGGCCCTCCCCCATCACCTGAAGAGTTGAAAGAGCGTCTTTCCAAGCCAGAGCCGAAGTTCCAGCTTCCCGGCCTTACACAACGCATCGCCCAGCTTACGAATGGAATCGATAGCTTTTCAGCCGCTCCGGCCAAGTCGCAGCTCGACCAGATCGAACTTGCAAGACAGGCCATCGATGCCGCCGCCCAGCGCATCGATAAATTGGTAAGAGAAGACGTCAATGCATTCAATGCTGCCGTCAGTCAGGCAAAGATTCCCGCAATCAATATCCCCTAAGCTCATGGCTCTACAGCTTCTGGCAACTCGGAGGCTTTAGGAATCAGCGTGCAGCGCGTGAGGCAAGCCGGTGGAAAGCTACTGCCTCTAGCGTTCGCGATGATCCTGCCATTGTGCGGACTCGAAGCAATATCTCAAAAAGTGTAGCCGGCCCTCCAGCTTCGATTCCGTTCGCCTGCAATTGCCTGAGCAATTCTGCTGGAGTCGAAAGAAACTTGCCAGCAGCCTCTGTAGCCTCCGCGTTTGTGCCTGCTACGATTAGCACCTTGCCGGCTTGATTCGGGTTCTCTACGAGAGCAATCACCGCGTAGGCGTCTCCTGCGTCCCACCCTCCTGCGGTCGGAACATATACTGGCAACTCACCCTTTTGCGGCTTCTTGTTCCGGATGATTTCCCTGTTGGTCTTGGGGTCACGAACAAAATCAAAATCCATTTGATCCTCAAACAATCTTCCCCAGGGATTTGAGCGATAACTGCCCAGGATCATGAAATCGTCATCTGTTCTAAACGCACTCAATTGCAGGCTTCTCGCTGTGTTGATCTTCAGCCGAACCGAACCCGGAGCAGCCAGCCTCGAGACCATGCCAACAATTCCCGCATCTGCCGCAGCCACATTGGCACCTCGCAGCAGTTTGAATGTTCTCTGCATATCCGCACTGTAGGCTTCAGGGTTAGGCAGATATCGCCTGTTTGCATAGTCTGCGAGAGTAATTTCAGACCCAGTCAATTCTTGAAGGGCTGAGATGTCTGGATCTGCCAGAACAAGCTGAAGCTGACGGCCATCCTGCAACAACGCTGACCATGGCAATGCCTCTTGCAGCGAAGCAGGATCTGCCTTCATAAACCACACCACACCAAACGCAGCCACTGCAATCACTGCAAGAATGGCTCCCATGCGCGCCCATCTTATGTTGATCCTTGCTGGCGTGTCAGACAGGGTAGAAACCGGGATGGGCAAGTAGCGGAATTCTGGCGTATACGATCCTGCTATCAGATCGATCCGAATTGCAGAAGGATGCTCAGAGTAATACTGCTGCAAGCGCTTGCGAACATCCGAGGCCGTTACCCGAACCACTGCGTCCTCACCAGTGTCATAGGAGGGGCTTCTGCCAAATAGCGCAACACCCAGACTGCGCTCCTTCAGTTCTTCGGTCTGTCTCGCCAGAGCCTTCTCCACGATGTACTGGAGAAATTGCTGACTTCGCTTGCTTCCTTTGAACGCGTGGCTGTCAAAGACTTCGCGAAGATGTTCGCGCAACTGTGATGCTTGCGGCTCGGTTTCCAGCGGGAGCATTGCCTGGTTGGACATTCAAATTCTACCCGGGCCAAGAATATCACGACGTAGCTACTGTTAGGAACTGCGAAGATCAGATAGCCTTTTCGTTTCAATCGGTTGCGCTTGTGTTACAAACAGGGCCTAACGTTGCCTCGGAGGCTAATTCGGGATAAGCTCAGGCATCGATTGGTTCGCCACTTTTTTGGTTGAAGGAAAGATTGAAAATGTCCATCAAAAACAGCGCTTTGTTGCGCCTTGCTGTGATTGCTCTGTCAAGCTCTCTGGCGTGTTTTGCCCAGGCTGAAAGAGGCGGAATCTCCGGGGCCGTCACCGATTCCAGCGGAGCCCAAATGGCTAAGGTGCGCATCTCGGCTACCAACCAAGCCACAGGGACAATCGCCCGCGTGGAGAGCAGCGATGACGGATTCTACAAAATCCCCTACCTCCCGGCAGGCGCCTACAACATGACGATAGAGTTCCCCGGCTTCTCAACAACCAAGATATCCGACGTTCCCGTCCTCGTTGGCCAGATCACTACGATTGACTCCGTGCTTCGGCCTGGCAGCATAAACGAAGTGATAACGGTTACGGCCGATGCTCTTGGCGTCGAACAGGTCAGTTCGTCTCTGGGTTACGTTGCCAGCGCGAAGCAGATCATTGAGCTGCCCACGGGCCGCAGCCCGTATTCGCTGCTCACACTCTCACCCGGTGTAATTGCCACCGGCAACGCCGGCACCGGGCCAATCGTCAGCGGTGGCCGCTCCAATACTTCTGCCATCCTTTTCGATGGCCAGGAAACCAGAAACAACTCGACTCTCGACAACGCCTATACGCCTCCGCAAGAAGCGGTCGCCGAAGTGCGCTTCATTACCAACAGCTTCTCAGCTGAATATGGCCGCTCCGCTGGCGGAGTGGTGGTAGCCGCAGGCCGTTCAGGCAGCAACGCCTTCCACGGCAGCGCCTATAACTATCTCCGAAACGACAAACTGAACGCCAATAGCTGGGCCAACAACCGCAACAATTTGCCCCGGGGCAGGCAGCGCCGCAATGACTACGGGTTCTCCCTCTCAGGGCCACTCTTGATCCCAAAGATCTACAACGGCCGCAACAAGACTTTCTTCTTCTTCAATTGGGATGTTACCAACGATCACGGCGTAAGCACACCGACAGCCAGCGTCCCTACGGCAAGGCAGCTAGGCGGCGATTTCTCGCAGACATTCACTGCTGCGGGAGCCCTCATCCGAGTCTATGATCCTCTCACTACCATTGCTGATCCGACGCGAGCAAGCGGCTTCGGTCGCCAGCCATTTCCTGGCAACCAGGTGCCGCTTTCCCGCTTTGATCCCATCATGCAGAAAGTGCTTGCCTACTACCCCAAGCCAACTCTCGAAATCTCTCCTACCATTCAGACCAACTGGTCGCAAAACTTCTCCAACATCGTCAAGACCGACCGATGGTTCGGCCGCGCAGACCAGAACTTGAGCGAACGCAACAAGCTCTTCTTCCGCTACGGCTATCAGGTCACTCCCCGCACAAGCCCCTTCACCAACATCGCCTTCCCGGGAGAAGGCACCAACGGTGGCGGCAACCAGAGAAATCTGGCTCACACGATGGCCCTCAGTGACACTCACACCTTTAGGCCCAACCTGATTGGTGAATTCCGCGCAGGCTATACTCGCTCGATCTCCCAGCTCACTCCGCTCAGTCGCGGTTTCGACATCACCACGCTTGGCCTCCCCAGGTATCTCAAGGACGCCTCGGCCGACGCTCTCTTCCCACGCTTCAACATCACCGACTTCACTGCCGTCGGCCCCGACCGCGCCTCGCTAAACTCAACTGCTGAAACCACCCCCGAATTCCAGGCGCACCTCACCTGGATCAAAGGTTCCCACGCCGTCAAAACAGGCTTCGATTACCTGATCTGCAGTTTCAATACCTTCCGCCCCGATTGGCCCTCCGGCAACTTCGGCTTCAACCGGGGATTCACTCAGGGGCCAGACCCTGCCACCCCAAACGCCAATGCTGGATATGGCCTCGCCAGCGCTTTGCTCGGCGTGCCAAATAGCGGCAATTTCACTGTCGGGCCGTCGCTTGCTCTGCTGCAGCCAAGCTACAACTGGTATCTGCAGGACGACTACAAACTCCTCCGCAATCTCACTATCAATCTGGGCCTTCGCTTCGAATACCAAACCCCCTTCAAAGAGCGTTACAACCAACTCGCCTACTTTGATCCCAACGGCATCGAACCAGTCACCGGCCGAACCGGAGTTCTGACAACCACCAGTGCCAGCAGACGCTATCCAAGCAATCCAAACTATAACTGGGCACCTCGAGTTGGCCTCGCCTGGACATTCCTGCCACAGACAGTCTTTCGCGCGGGCTATGGAATCTTTTACGCCCCCGGCAGCGGCGGCGTTGGCGCAAGCCCTGGCGATCTCGGCAGCGGCTCCTCCGTCAGCACCGACGTCTTCTTCGGCCAACCTCCTGCCGCACCCAACACTCCCATTGCCGGTGCTTCGCTCGCCAATCCTTTCGTGAATGGTCTTAGACCGTACCCGAACTCCCTTGTGGGTGCCGGCATCAGTGCCATCTGGCCCGATTGGCAAACCCCCACCAACCACATGTGGAACGCCAACCTGCAACGCAGCATCGGCAAAAATTTCCTCGTCGAAGCCGCCTACATCGGTAGCCGCGGCATGCGCATCTGGAACAACTACAACCGCAACGCCACAGACCCGAGCGCACTCTCGCGCGGTTCACAACTCAACAGCCTCGTGCCCAACCCCTTCTTCGGCAAGATCACCATCGGAACGATGAGCACTGCCACGGTGCGGCAAGGAATCCTGCTCGTGCCTTACCAGCAATACGCCGGCAGCATCAACCAAATCCGGGCTGCCGTCGGCGATTCGATCTATCATGGCTTCACACTGCGGGCAGAACGCTCCTACTCAAATGGGCTGATGTTCCAGGTCTCCTACACGGGCGCAAAATTGATCGACAACGTCAATGAGCGCTTCGTCGGCGGGGCCAACTTCATTAACCCCTATGACCTCGGCCTCTCCCGCTCCATCTCGGCCGCCGATATCAACAGGCGCCTGGTCACCAACTGGGTCTATGAACTTCCTTTCGGCCGTGGCAAGCAATTCCTCTCAAAAGGCATTGGCGGAATGATTCTTGGCAACTGGCAGGTCAGCGGCATTCTCGCCGCCCAAACCGGCACCCCTATCGCAATCGGTGCCGCATGCACCATGCCCGGCGTATCCGGCCTCGGCTGCTATGCCAATCGTTCCAAAAGTGGGGTCCTCCAGGAAGGCAAATCGCTTGACCGCTGGTTCGATACCTCTGCCTATACGAATCCCGCAGCTTACTCCTTCGGTTCTGGCTCGCGTACCGAACCGAACCTGCGCAACCCGGGAACCTTCAGCTTCGACAGTGTCCTCAGCCGCTGGCAGCCAATCAAAGAACGAATGCGACTCCAGTTCCGCGCCGAGTTCTACAACATGCTCAACCATCCCAATCCGGCAGGCCCCGCAACTGGAATCACGTCGTCCACCTTCGGCGTAATCACCGCCAAGAACGGCAATCGAACCATGGTCATGGGCCTCCGGCTCGAATTTTAAGAGAGCACGCAATGACTGCTTACCTGGCTGCTCTCGCTCTTTTTCTGGGTGTCGACCCAGCTACGCTGGACAACAAAGTGCTGGTCGGATATCAAGGCTGGTTTACCTGCCCCGGCGACGGCACCACTCGATGGACTCATTGGGCGAACGGTGTTCCCACTCCGGAAACTCTAACCGTTGAGATGTACCCCAACACAACTGAATTTGACCAGGACGAACTCTGCGAAATTCCCAACATGACTATTGGCGACAAGCCCGCGTATCTTTTCTCTTCGCGCAACCCCAAGACGGTAAAGCGCCACTTTCAATGGATGAGGGAATACGGTCTGGATGGTGTTCTTGTGCAGCGCTTCGTAGGCGAGATCCGCAACAAGCGGGCCGGTGGCGAGGTGGTCTTGAAGAACATCATGGCGGCGGCACTGGAAAACGGTCGCACCTTTGCCATTGAATATGACATCTCTGGTGGGAACCCCGCCACGTTTGCACAGATCCTGCTTGAGGATTGGGCATACCTGGTGGATGAACTCAAGATCACCGCGCATCCCAACTACCAACACCACCAGGGCAAGCCGCTGGTCTCGGTGTGGGGTATGGGTCTGGATACTACGAACCATCCTCCGGCGAGCGCGCAGGAAGCTAAGGATCTGATTAGCGCGTTCAAGACTCGCCACAACGTCATTTACATGGGCGGGACTCCGTCGCGCTGGCGTATCTTGTCTAATGATGCCCGGCGTGAGGCCGAGTGGGCTGAAGTCTACGCGATGATGGATGTGGTTCAGCCCTGGAATGTGGGTCGCTACGAAACGCTTGCAGCGGTGGACAACTGGAAGAATAATGTCCTGATTCCCGATGTTAAGAAGGCGGCTGACAATGGGCAGCTCTACATGCCGGTTGTCTTTCCGGGCTTCTCCTGGCAGAACCTCAAGAAGAACAACAGACCGAATCAAATTCCTCGGCTGAGTGGGGAATTTCTCTGGCGTCAGGCTTACAACGCGAAGACTGCCGGGGCGACGATGTTGAAGATCGCCATGTTTGATGAGGTGGATGAAGCCACTGCCATCATGAAGGTGGTGGGGCGTCGCGATGAGGCTCCGGCTCAGGGTTTTTGGCTTACGCTCGATGTCGATGGGACTACGATCCCTAGTGACTGGTACCTGACTCTGTCTGGCGAAATCACGCGAATCTTCAAAGGTGAGCGCGAGGCCACTCCAGAGATTCCGGCTGAACTTAAGCCGATTCCCTAGCGATCGATCTGCTTTTGTGCCGCTTCTGAATATCGCGCGCCTTGCACCGCAATCTTCGATGAGGCTTCATCGAGCTCAGCCAGGTCTTCTGCGCTCAACTCCACTGCCATGCTCGCGAGGTTTTCATCCAGGCGGCGCAGCTTTGTTGTTCCTGGAATTGGGATGATCCATGGCTTCTGTGCCAGCAGCCATGCTAGCGCGACCTGGGCTGGAGTCGCGCCCTTAGCGTTGCCTATTCTGCTTAAGAGATCCACCACTACGCGGTTTGCCTGCCGTGCTTCCGGTGCGAAGCGAGGTACGTGGTTTCGCATGTCTGTGCTGTCGAAGCTCGTGTTCTCGTCGATGGCCCCGGTTAGATAGCCTCGTCCCAACGGGCTAAAAGGCACGAAGCCAATTCCAAGTTCTTCCAGTGCCGGGAGGATCTCCGCCTCTGGCTCACGCCACCAGAGCGAATACTCGCTCTGCACTGCCGCGACAGGCTGCACTGCATGTGCCCGGCGGGTTGTGCGTACACCGACCTCAGAAAGCCCAAAGTACTTCACCTTGCCTTCCTGGACCAGTTCCTTTACTGCGCCGGCCACGTCCTCAATTGGAACTGCAGGATCGATGCGGTGCTGGTAGAGCAAATCAATCGTATCCACTCGAAGCCGCTTGAGCGAAGCCTCGACGACTTCTCGTATGTGCGATGGCCGGCTATCCAGCCCGGCCTGCTTGCCCGTCTCGGGGTCGAGCTTAAATCCAAATTTGGTCGCGATCGCCACCTTTCCACGGAATGGTTCAAGCGCCTCCCCCACCAACTCTTCATTGATGTAAGGGCCGTAGACTTCAGCCGTATCAAAGAAGGAGACGCCGCGCTCGACCGCCGCCCTCATCAACGCAATCATCTCCTGCGTGTCATGAGGAGGGCCGTAGCCAAAACTCATCCCCATACACCCAAGTCCGATAGCGGAAACCTCAAGGCCGCTTTTGCCCAAATGCCTTGTCTTCATGATTCCAGCTTAGCTAGCGCCGCTCGGCATAAACAAAGTAGGCTCCGCGCTCAGAGCCGTCGCTTGATATCAGCCAGGTTTGCAGCTCGGCTGGTCCTCCGGGAAGATCGAGTTCAAATCTGACTGCGGTTGAGACTGGATCCACCTCAATCGTGCGATCCATAGCGCCTACTCGAATGCGAGCTTTGCTGATGCCAGGGATCGCATTGCCTTTCCCCTTTTCGCGATTGTCTGGCGGGGGTGTGTAGGGGGCACCGAGTGGCAAATTCAGTTCCTTTGGCCAGCGGCGGAGTTCGAATACATAACGCCCGGGCCGAATTTCTATTGCCCAAAACCCATTCGCGTCTGGGCCGTTCAGAATCGATCTTTGATTCCAGGTCTTTGCCGCACCCTCGCCATGCCAGTCATGAGCGGTCAGCCGGGCGGGGTTCTCTTTCGCGTCGCCGAGAATGATCCGGGCATACTCGTGGCCTCGTGCCGACACGAGCGTCCACCACTTCTCATAATCAGCCTTGAGGCGCTCTACCACCTCGGGGTGCTTCTGAGAGACATCGGTTAACTGACCAGGATCGCTACGCATGTCAAACAACTCAAGCTTCGCCTTCTCCTCGTTGTCACCAAGCCCCGGGCTAACCAGGCGCCACTCCTGCGTCATCACTGCTGCCTGACGCCACTTCAGCAAATTCTCCTCACGTTGAGAATCGGTGACGATGCTCCGCGGAGTCCACTTTTTGCTCTGGAATACCGGAAGCAGCGAGCGGCCGTGAAGTTCCGGCCCTTTCTGTCGCTTGACGCCCGTGATCTCCAACAAGGTGGGGAGAATGTCGATGTGAGCTGCAAGCGTGTCGACCGGCCTGTTCTTTGAAAAGCCTCCCTTGGGCCAATGCATGAAGAAGGGCACGCGGTGGCCGCCTTCATAAGGCGAGCCTTTGGTTCCGCGCATGCCTGCATTGTGGACTTGTGCTCCTGATGCGGTGCCGTTGTCAGTTGTGAAGATGAAGATCGTATTGCGGGCGAGGCCAGTTGCTTCCAGGTGCTTGCGCAGCTTGCCAATGTTCTCGTCGATGTTCTCGATCATTCCATAGAAGCCAGGTTCCTTGAGCCCCTTGACGTTGGCGTAGTGTGCGGCGTTTTCATCGGGTGCCCACATCGGCCCGTGAGGCGCATTGGTGGGGATGTAGCAGAAGAAGGGTTGCTTCTTGCGAGCCGCGTCGTCGATAAAGTTCCGGGCGTTATCGAAGAATACATCGGTGCAAAAGCCTTTGTACTTTTCCAGCTTACCGTTGTGCAGGTAGGTGTCGTCGAAGTAGTCGTTGCCGAAGTGATCGGGAGTCTGCCAGACACCGCCACCCCCAATTACAACCGTCTCGTCAAAGCCTCGATCCATAGGGCGCGAGGGATAGTTATCTCCCAGATGCCACTTGCCAAAGATGCCCGTGCGATAGCCACCGGCATGCAGGATCTCGGGCAGCGTCACCTCATCGTGATGCAGAATGCTGCGGCCCTGAATGGTATGCCAGGGGCCAACCAGATTGGTGTATCTTCCCGTGAGCAGCGCCGACCGGGTAGGCGCGCAAGTAGGGCTGACATGATAATTTGTAAGGCGCAGCGATTGATCGTGCAGCGCATCGAGATTCGGCGTCTTCAACACCGGATTGCCATGGCGGCCGATATCACCATAGCCCTGATCGTCAGTAATCACAAAGACGATATTGGGCCGCTCTTGCTGAGCCAGCAGCGGCACCGCGCTAGCCATGAAACTTCGCCGGGAGAGAGGCATTGACGATCATCCTATCCAATCAAGCTTATGTGGTGTATCGATTCACACTTCAACGTCGCCCTAAATCTCTACAAAGAGCGTGACTCTGCGGCGTTTCTCCAATAACTCTGGATCCACTCCGCCGACTGGCGTTAGCGTCTTCCCAAAGGGAATGGCCGGGTTGTCGCCTGGGTTGGCTCTTTGGCGCTACTCCCTGCGAATGAAGCGGTCAATCAGCCAGTCGACGGTGAGGTTCTGGGGTGGCGTCGCAGTTTTGCCGTCTCGCGAACGTCGAAGCGTGTCGAGCAGTTCGCGTTGTTTGTCGAGTCCGATTAACGAAAGAGATGCGGTATCGCTCACGTGCCACCCGCTCACGGCTTCCGCGAGACTGGCGAGGCGCACGGCATCTTCCTGCGAGGTGCAGCAGTTGAGGAGGACGTTGAACACCTGAGCCTTATCCCGGGAGGCGGTCGCTATGCGACGTCCGTCGGGGCTGAACGAGGCGGAGTTGACCGCGCCCTGATGCTGGAGGGGTTTCCCCACAGGCTTTCCAGTGTCGGCCTCCCACACTCGCGCCGTCCAGTCATAGGAAGCAGTTACCACGCGACGACCGTCGGGGCTGAACGAGGCCGAGTTGACCTCTCCATCATGGCGAAGAGACGCGCCAACGGGCTTTCCAGTGTTGGCCTCCCACACCCTCGCTGTCTTGTCCGCAGAGGCGGTCACCACCCGAAGTCCGTCAGGGCTGAACGAGGCGGAATAGACCGCGCCCTCATGTTGCATGAGCGCACCCACTGGCTTGCTAGTGAGGGTTTCCCATACCCGCGCCGTTTTGTCCTGAGATGCGGTCACCACGTGACCCCCGTCTGGACTGAACGCGGCGGAGAAGACCCATCCCTCATGTCTTAGGCGCTCGCCCACAGGCTTGCCGGTGTCGGCCTCCCACACCCGCGCCGTTTGGTCAGAGGAGGAGGTCACCACGAATCGGCCGTCGGGGCTGAACACGGCGGAGTTTACCGTGTCCTCATGTTGCAGGGGCTTTCCAACGGGAATTCCAGTGTCGGTCTCCCACACCTGCGCCTTCCTGTCGGAAGAGGTGGTCGCCACACGGCGGCCATCGGGGCTGAACGCGGCGGAGATGACAGGGTTCTGATGTTGAAGAGGCTTGCCCACGGGATTGCCTGAGTCGACCTCCCACACCCGCGCCGTATTGTCAAAGGAAGCGGTCACCACGCGTCGACTGTCGGGACTGAAAGTGCAAGCGCGGACCACGCCCTGATGTTGGAGGGGCTTACCCACGGGATTACCGGTGTCGGTCTCCCACGCCCGCGCCGTTTTGTCCTCAGAGGCGGTGACCACACGATTCCCGTCAGGACTGAAAGTGGCGGAGTAGACCTTGCCTTCATGTTTCAGTGGTGCGCCCACGAGATCTCGAGTGTCGGACTCCTCCCATATCTGCGCGGCAAAGTCTAAAGATGTGATGGTTACCACCCGGCGTCCGTCGGGGCTGAAAGCCGCGGAATTGACCGCGCCTTGATGTTGCAGGGGGGCACCCTCTAGCTTGCCTGTGACGGCCTCCCATACCCGCACCGTTTTGTCCGCAGAAGCGGTCAACACGCGACGTCCGTCGGGGCTGAAGGCAGCGGAGCTAACTGCGTCCTGATGTTGCAAGGGAGCGCCCACGGGCTTGCCGGTCTCGGCATCCCATACCCGCGCCGTTTTGTCCGCAGAGGTGGTCAACACGCGACGGCCGTCGCGGCTGAAGGCAGCGGAGCTAACTGCGTCCTGATGTTGCAAGGGCGCACCTACGGGCTTACCGGTCTCGGATTCCCACACCCGCGCAGTGCCGTCAAAAGAAGCGGACACTACGCGACGGCCGTTGGGGCTGAACGCTGCGGAACGAACCGCTCGCTGATGCTGCAAGGGCATACCCACGGGCTTGCCGGTGTTGGCATCCCAAACTCGCGCAGTCTCGTCAAAAGAAGCGGTCACTACGCGACGGCCGTCAGGGCTGAACGCGGCTGAGCTGACCGCGCCCTTATGTTGTAGGGGCCTGCCCACGGCCTTGCCGGTGTCGGATTCCCACACCCGCGCAGTCTTGTCGTCAGAGGCCGTCACCACACGACTCCCATCGGGACTAAACGTGGCGGAGATGACCTTGTCCTCATGTGTCAGGGGTGGACCTACGGGCTTGCCGGTGTCGGCATCCCACACCCGCGCCGTCCAGTCATTGGAAGCAGTTACTACGCGGCGACCGTCGGGGCTGAACGCGGCAGAGAGGACCCTGTCCTGAAGTTGCAAGGGCGCGCCCGCGGGAATTCCAGTGTCGGCATCCCACACCCTAGCTGTCTTGTCCGCCGAGGCGGTCACCACGCGACGTCCGTCGGGGCTGAACGCGGCTGAGTAGACCTCGGCCTCATGTTTCAGTCGCGCGCCAGGATGCCACCACGTAGAGTTGAAGAATAGATCCGACATCCAACTCGCCGCTGTCAGCGAATCTGACGCTTGCCTCAGGGCGAGTCCCAGGTATGCAGTGGCCTCTCCTGGGTGTCCCTCGTCCAAGAATTTAGTCCCATCCTGCACAGTCGACATTGCCAGCATGTTCTGTGCAATCGACTTCTGCCTCCAAGCCCAAAGCCCCAACCCTGCAAAACCCAGGGCCACCAGACCCATCACAATGGCCAACCTACGAGCCCGCAGACTCCGCTCCTCAGCCTGCCTGCGCTTTTCGTCATCCAGACGCTTCTCCACCTCAGCCGCATCCACACTGGCCTCGAGGAATGCCTTCTCCTCTGGCGTCACTTCCAGGGGATTGGCGGCTGCGAAACGGGATGCCACCGTCAACAGGGTTCCACTCAGAAGCATTTTCGAAACCCGCCCAGCGGCAAGCCAGCGTTCCCGACCATCAGCGACCGGATTCTGATACTCGTCGGTCCGCCACTTGATGTTGTCCGCCAGGATCGGTTCCACCAACCGGTCGTGAGCAAGCTCATACCAGTCGCCACCGGCACGCGGATCTGCCCGCAAAATGTATTTGTCAGCCAGCACCTTGACGGCAGGATTGGGAAGGCCGCCTGTATCTGAGTCTCCCTTGTAAACCGTGCCGCGTGTCTTGGCCGAAGTGATCAATTGCTCGCCAAACCACCGTCGTAGTGCGCGCTCGCTCAGGCTCGGTAAAGTCTTGCGTACCGCTTCCAATGAGTCGCGATAAAAGCCGGTTAGCGCGTCATCCACGCGGGCCAGATTCTTGACATCTTCCAGGGTGATTTCAGGTGATCGATCCTTCAGTTCCAGTTCCGTCCAGAGGCGGCTGCAGACAATTTGCATCTGTACCGGCTCCACATACTTGCCCAGCTTCCTGGGCTCATCCTCTGGATCCGTCGAATCCAAGGCCTTCTTTTGCCCAGTCTGAATGCGGCGCAAATCATCGGCGAGCATCCGGGCCGCACCGTCGACGAAGGGCTTGCCCGCCCCCGCCGCCGGTAACGCAATGGCCTGCTCCGCCTGCTTGTCCGACAACCGCTCCATCCGCATTCTGGTGCGCAGCCGGTCTGGCAAATATCCAGCGCAGGAATCCATGTCCGCCAGATAATCTTCGCGCATCGAAAGCAGCAGCCCCAACTTCGGATAGGCCCCCAGGCAATCCCGCAACTGCTCAAAGAAGTCCCGCCTCTGCTTGCGAAGCTCCGGGTGGAACGTAAACACTTCCTCAAACTGGTCGAAAATCAGCAGGTGCGGGATCTCCTCTTCCCCCTCGAGATGGGCTGGAAACAAGGGAGCCAGCGCTTCTGTGAGACTCGCACCGGCCCTTCCCAACCCCGCCAGAGCATTGGCCACATAGACATTGCCTTCCTCGACCGGGCCCATCACTCGCGTGATCGGCAATACTTTCATCTCGCCCGCATCCCGCAACTCGGGAACTACCTTGGCCTGCAGCAGCGAAGTCTTGCCAGCTCCCGATTGCGCGTAGAGAAGCACGGCCCGCCGCGCGATCAGCAGGTAGCTCAATTCCCGTGCTTCTTCATCGCGGCCAAAGAAACGGGCCCGGTCCTTCTCGGTAAACGACGCCGGCCCCACGTAGGGATTGTTCTCAGCCATTGGGCAACTCCCTCATGCGGGCCGTCAGATCCGCCATAAACTGCTGCGCGCTACCCCAGTACACCTTCACATCCGACTTGGAGGAAAAGTATTGACGGAAGGATTGCTGCAGATAGTCCGTCACTTCTTTTTGCGTCGAGGCGTCGTGCTGCTCTGTCTCGATTTGTACTGCCAGTTGCATGCGGTCGTACTTGGTGAGCGCCAGATAGGTGAGCAGCCCGCGGAGGATCACCTTCAGGTCCAGGTCTTGCAGGCGATAGCCCAGAAATAGAAGCGTGTTCTTGGCCAGCAAAGCGTTGACGCTGGCCGGCAGAAAAATTTCCTGATCGTGCGAAATTCGAGCCAGATAGTCCAGGTGGTCGTCCTCGGTCAGCACCATCGATTCCGGCTCCCGGTCATCTCCAAACAGATGCAGCACGACAGGCTTGCCGGCTGACGGCGGGTCTAAGGCCGGGCGCTCTTCCCTGGCTTCGCGCCAGATCACAGCTTCACGGCGGACGTCTCCCTCGCTGAGCTTCGACTGCAACGCCCGCGTCATGAAATTGTCGAAATTGGTGGTGACATAAAGAGGGAGTCCCAGAGCCGCCAACTGCTCGTGAATCTCAGTCTCAAAGCGCTGGCTCAAACCTTTCCACTGCTCTAGCTCGAGATCGGAAAGCGTCTTGATGTCGGCAGCGCTGTTGGACGAACCCAGATTACGGCGCAGCGAGGCGGTAAGTTGATCGAGCACTCGCTGCCGCATATCGGCGTTGTCCATGGTCCCCAGAAACTGGCTGACGCGGCGCAAGTCCGAGCTGTCAGCAAACGGGTAATGACTGGCCGAAATCGCCTGCGCCAGGTCTTCCGGGCTGGGCAACAGAGCAGAAGCCACGCCCGGCCCGAGGATCGGAGTGCACTGCCCGCGGCGAATCTTGTTGACCAGCGTCCGCCAATAGGCGTCGCTAACGTCCCCAACAATCACACCTCGTTTCCCCAAAAGCTGGCCCGATCGCAAGCGGAGGAACAAGACCGGAATCGCTGCGCCCCGAATTTTTGCTGTCAGCAAAGATGCGCGGGCGGCATTGGCAGCGCGGTCCACTTCACCGTGGACCATCAATTCGCGGTAGAACACTTTCTCGAAAGCCTCAGCCGTCGTTACAGGCACAAAATCCTGCATCGCCACCACTGCCGGAACACCCGCATCCACCACTCTAGGTGCCAGGCCACGAAACGCGTCGAACGAATCGCGCGTGGCGGTCTGGCAACTGGAAAGATAAACCAGCCGAAGCTTGTCATCGAGACTGGACTCGGTGTTGGCAAGCTGACGGCGCAGCATCTCGGCGATCTCGTGATCTTCGGCAAGCTTGATCCGGTTGTCCTTATCATCAGCCAGCAGCAGACTCCCAGTCCGTTTCTTCTCATCGTAGGAGCCGTGGCCGACAAAGTGCAGGATGTGGATTCCCTTGCGCACGGCCTCCTCCAGTGCAGTAAGCGAGCAGGGGTCGGGAAGGCGGGTCAACTCGATTCCCGACACGCCCGCCACCGCGAGTTGTATCAGCTCCCATTCGCGATCGCCGTCGATGGCCTGCAACCCGGAATCAGCAAGATTCACCGGGTTAGCGATTGCCACCAGCACCCGGATCGGCCGCTTGAGAATCGGGTTACCGGGCATCCAGGGGCCAGCCAGATAGCGCGAGAAGGGAGTGGATTTCATCGCTGCAAGATCGCCCGATTCAGGATCCCGCAAAGTCTCCCAGGGAAGCGCGTGCAGCTCCGGGGCGCCCTCATCAATGCGAAGCCGGATCCGGCGTTGGCTATGCAACCCTCTGGCTTCGGCCCAGGCCTTGGCTAAAGTAATTTCGCCAAACAGCCAGGCGAACAGCGATTCGCCAGTAGCCTGAGCATTGAGCTCGTCAGGCTCAGGCACTTTGCGCGAAAGGTGGCCGCGCGGGAATTCCCGATCCCCATTGAAAGTAATCTCAACCGGGTACCCAAGTTCCCCGTCAAGTTTAAGAATCCGGATTTCGAGATCAGCGTACTTAGTGAGTCCCACGGGCTTATTGAACCGTGTGCGGGATTATAACAGCTTTATTTAGTGCCTTCAGTTGAGTTCGGGCGAGAGAGTTGCGAAAGTATATCGATGAACCGAAATCGAGTGATCGAAGCATTGCAGCGGGCAATTGAGGCAGTAGGACGGGTGATGGAGCTTGAGGCAACTGTACCTTTTCAGAACGATTGCCGTAAGTTGCTGGTGCAGTTAAAGCGGCACTTGGCCGGTTTTGAGCGTGTCCCGGAAGGTCTGAAGCTAAACGATCTCAGCTCCGAGTTAGCCAGACATGAGGAGTGGTTGGAAGACGCCACCCCGTCGGTAGTTCTGGAGGCGGCCAGAAACATCGATTCGATTCTGATCTCAGTTCTGCCTATGGACATGGAGGATGATTCTCCGCTCTCCTTCTCCCCGGAGAGCACCCAAGCGGAGAACGAGAACTACTCAGTGGTGCGGGTCTTCTACGCAACCGACCGTTCGGCTGAGCCAACCAGTGATGGCAAACTCGACTACGGCGGGGGCCGGTCCCCGGGTGGGGACTTGAACTATGGCGAATGTCTGATCAGCATTCCGAAGGTCAGAAAGCTAGGGGAACTGTCATCGCCTTCGATCTGGAGACTGGAATTCCGCCCAGACCCGAACAAGCACATTGTGCTGCTTGAGACACTGAGCAAAGAAGAATCCGAATATCTGAAGCTGGTGCGCGAGGCGGTGGAGAAGTCGCCGGCCCGTGAAGCTTTTGTGTTCATCCACGGCTATAACGTAGCCTTCGTGGACGCGGCCCGGCGGACGGGGCAAATGGCCTATGATTTGAAATTTCAGGGTGCCCCCATCTTCTACAGCTGGCCGTCGAATGCCAAAACGAAGGATTACACCAGGGATGAGGCCGATGTCGCCTGGTCGGCACCGCATTTGGAACGCTTTTTGAATCTTCTGGGCTCTCAGAGCGGGGCTGCAAAGATCCATATCATCGCCCACAGCATGGGCAACCGGGCCGCCTGCGAGGCCCTGAAGGGCATCAGCCGGAATCCAATCCCGGGACTGGAATTCCGCCACGTGATCCTGGCAGCGCCGGATATTGATGCCGATACATTTGCCGAGCTCGCCTCTGCGCTGAAGGCAATCTCACACCGATTGACGCTCTATGCCTCTTCTAACGACAAGGCTCTCTGGGCTTCGAAGACCCTGCATGGCAATCCGCGGGCGGGTCAGGCCGGAGACCGGATTGTCGTTGTTGCGGGAGTAGATACGATTGATGCTTCGGCAATCAGTACGGATTTTCTGGCGCACTCTTACTTCAGCGATAGCTGGCCCCTGCTGGGAGATATCCAGGCCATGTTAAGTGACGACAAGCCGCCTGGCTCTCGCTTGGGTTTGGTGGAAGTGAAAAAGACAAATGGGACTTACTTTGCCTTTCAGGCGAACTAGTCTAACCGCGTAAAGATCCAATAATCCGGCATAAGCACTGCAATCGGAATCCGGCGAAGAGCCGGCCGTCTGGTCTTTGGCACCAACGATGCCTTACGGCAAACCCTTCTCACCCACTTCGACCAGGGCCATCACCGAATCCTGGTCGATCTCTCACAAGTGGACTTTCTCGACTCTCAGCCCGTCCCCTGGCAGCAACTTCGAAGCGTTGCTGAAGCCCTGTAAGCAGCATGCAGAGATGTTAGACTCCCTCCATGAAAGGCTACGAGCATCTGGCCCAATGGGTCTCGATCAGTGATTCCCCGGCAGACCGCGAAAATCATTCCTCCGACATCAGCGGCCACTCGCCCCACAAGCCCGACATAATCGCCTATCCGGAATCCACCGCGCAAATTGCCAGGCTTCTAACGTGGGCGAACACCGAAAAGATCCCTGTCACTCCCTGGGGTGCAGGCACAAGCGCCGAGGGTAATCCCATCCCCGTCCGTGGCGGAATCTGCCTCAGCCTCGAGCGAATGCACCGCATCCTCAAGCTTTCCATCGAAGACCGGCTTGCCGTTGTTCAGCCCGGAGTCAAATACCGGGAACTCAACCGTCAGCTCGCAGGCACCGGCTGGTTTTTTGCCGTCGCCGTCGGCGGCGATGCCACGATTGGCGGAATGATCGCCAACAATGCCGCAGGCCCCAAAGCAGTCAAATATGGCGCGACCAAGGCCCATGTTCTGGGCCTTGAGGTAGTACTGGCAGATGGCCGGGTAATCCGCACCGGCGGCCGCTCGGCAAAGCAAAGCTGCGGCTACAACCTCACCCAGTTATTCGTGGGTAGCGAGGGAACATTGGGAGTGATCACCGAGGCTATCGTCAGGTTGACACCAGAGCCAACCTTCGAAGAGGCCCTGGTCGCGCAGTTCCCCTCCGTCGCCCACGCGCTCCACTGTGCCAGCACCCTCAGCGGCCTCGATGCCGGCGCAATCGAATTTCTCGACCGCGCATACATGGGCTTCTTGGGCGAAGAACCTGCCGACACCCTCTTCTGCGAATTTCACAGTATCGGTGATGGTGCCGAAGCCGAGCGCCGCTGCTGGGCCGCGGGTGCAATTGCTGTCCGCAGGGCTACTGAAGCGGTCGAGAGAGCGAGGCTATGGGCCGCACGCCTCCGCGCCTACACAGCCTCAGCCGAAGCAAACCCGGGCGCTCGACTGCTCACCACAGATACAGCAGTCCCTGTCGGCAAGTTACAAGAGATGGTGTCTTTTCTCCAGCGGGAATTATCTCGTCGCAACCTTACCGGCTACCTGCTAGGCCACGCCGGCGACGGCAATGTCCATGTAATTCTGCCCTGGCTCAATGAAGCCCAGCGTCAGGCCGTCAACGGGTTTTCACTCGCAGCCGTAGAGAAAAGCCTGTCCTTGGGAGGCACCGCATCGGGCGAGCACGGAGTAGGCATTGGCAAGCGCCACTATCTGAAAGGCGAGCACGGAGCAAACGCTGTCGGCTTGATGAAGGAGATCAAGTCTCTACTGGATCCAGCGAGGATTCTAAATCCAGGAAAACTGCTCCCGGATTAGCAACGATTTTCAGCAGGCGCAGAACCTTTCGCCCTACTTGCTGCGAAAGAGTTCGCTCTGCACGACTTCGTGAATCAGGCTTCTCACCCCATAGTTCTGCGCTTTGCTTCGCTCAAGCATTTGCTCGATCTTCGGGCGATCGCTAAAACGCACTGGCGCTCCGGTTGCGAACACGGTGAGTTGACGCGCCAGATTGCGGGCTAGCGTTTCATCCTCACTCTTCAAAAGAAGCTTGAAATCGTGAATGTTGGCAAACGTGCGTCCATCGGGAAGCGAGCCGCTGGAATCCACCGGCAACGCATAGTGATACTCAAAGGGCTGCCCGTTCTTTCCTCGCCCGGCCACTGCAGGAACCTTCTCGTCCACCGCACGGTAGCGGTCGCGCCAGCCGCCCATGATGTCGAAGCTCTCCAGTGCAAATCCCGGCGGGTCAATCTTGTTGTGGCAGGAGGCACAACTCGAATCGGTACGATGCTTATCCAGCTGCTGGCGAATCGTCACCGCTCCGCGGATGTCCGGCTCCACCGCCGCCACCGGCGGAGGAGGCGGCACCTCATAGCCGAGAATCCGCTCCATGATCCACTTCCCGCGCAGCACCGGCGACGTGGTGGTGCCATTGGCCGTAAGCTTGAGAACGCTCGCCTGCGTCATAAACCCGCCGCGTGGGCTGCCGGCCGGAATACTCACGCGCCTCATCCCGATCCCGATAACACCAGGGATGCCGTAATGCACCGCCAAACGGTCGTTCAGAAAGGTGAAATCCGAATTCGCCACATAGCGTGCTGGCAGGTTCTTGCGCACCATCTCGTCAAAGTAAAGCTGGCTCTCGGCAATCGAAGCCTCCGTCAGCGCATCGTCCAGATAGTAATCGTTGTAGAGACTGGCCGAAGGCGTAGAATCCTCGATTTTGCGCAGATCGATCCAGTAGTCGAGAAAGGCATCGACAAAGCGGCGCGCCGTGGGCAGTCCCAGCAGCCGCTCCGTCTCGGCACGCAAAACTTCTGGCCGGTTCAGTTCACCCTTTGCGGCCTTGGCGCGAAGAGTCTCATCCGGCAAAGAGTTAGAAAGAAACAAAGACAGCCTTGTGGCAAGAGAAATGTTGTCCAGCCGACCGGGCTGCTCATTGACAAACACAAATCCCGGCGAGGCCAGCACAGCAGTGTATCCAGCAAGCATCGCTTCGGCAAACGATAGCCCCGCTGAACGTTGTCCTGCAATCAGACGGAGGAAACGCTGTACATCCACTTCGGCCACCGGCTTGCGGTAAGCGCGTTTCAGAAAATTGCGCAGCAGCCGTTCGGCATCCTGTTGCGGGTTGGCCGAAACGAGATCCACCTTCACTTCCCCAACTGCAGTCGCGACGTCGCGGCGAGCCTCCCTCGGGGCCATCTTTTCTCCAGCATTTCTCACCGCCGGAATCAATACGCCGGGGGCACCATCGGCCACTGCCTGAAGCGGCAGGTCGCCGAAGAGCAACCGATACCCTGCCGTCGTAGACGCGTCGTAGATCGGCCCTTCCACTTCCATCCAGCGAAACGCAACTCCAGGAGTGCCATCGGCCTGCATCAGCGGATTCCGGAAGTTATTCGGTCGCGATCGAAACAGCCTCGAAGCGTCTGGCACCAGAGTCTCATTGGCCAAGAGCCATACCTGCCCAACATCGTGCACCTTAGGTTCCGGCGAGAGATTGAACTCCCCCACCCGCCGGTTCAGCACGCCGTTGCGGGTGTAAACCGTCACTGGTTCATAGCGTCGGCCCGTCGATACTTTCTCGAAATCGGCCAGATGTTTCCGGTCGCCCCCCAGCGGTGCCACCCAGATCGAATAGCCACTGAAGCGCACGTTGTATCGCCCGGCCACCGGCGCGCGAAACCCGTCCCATCGATACCGGAAGCCAGTGACATAGTTGCTCGACACCCACGCCATCGCCTCTTGTTCGCGTATCTCCGGATTGCCGGCACCCACGGTGAACGGTGCTTTCTTTTCGTAAATCTCAGGCTGGCCCTTCCAACCCAGGATCGGATAAACCTGCCGGTCGCCCCGCTGGTTCGAGTGATTCACCTTATTCGTCAATTCGCTCTGCTCGCGAGCATAGAAACGGGTCGTGGTGGTGGGCGGCTGCGAGTATTGCACGCTCATCACCTGCCGAATGGCGTAATCGGCAGCCGAAAGATATCGGGACAAATGAACATGCGAGATATCGAGCGCTTCTCCGCTCTTGTTGAAGCGAAACGCCTCACCATCTTCCGGAAACTGCCCCTTCACCTGCAGCCACGGAGCCTGCAGCAAATCGCGCAAAGCGTTCTCGTATTCCATGCGATTCAGGCGGCGGTCCAGGGCGCGTCCGCCACTCACAATCTTTTGCTTCTCGTAAGTGTCGAGCGATATTGCCAGCGATTGCAGAAATAACCTGGTCTCAGCCGCATCCGGTCGCTTCGTGATTTGCTTCGGCGGCATCTCGCCAGCGCGCAAGCGATCATGAACCTTCACCCAACGCTCGAAATCGCCAGCAGAAGCAGCAGGCAAGGCAAGCTGCGACAAGTCGAGGCCACCCTGCTTTACTTTGCTGTTATGGCACATGCCACAATTCTTCTGCAGAAAAACATCATCTGACGGGCCCGCAAACAAAAGCCCCGGCAGCAAAAGCAGAAACTTCATTTACGCCAGCTCCAGGCCCCGCATCGTTCCTGTGGAAGAGGAGAACCGCTCCGCTTCAATCCCCATCCGCTGCAACATCGAGACAAATAGATTTGGCAATGGATAGTTGTTCTTGGGGTCAAAAGCCAGATGTTGCCCATGACGGAATCCGCCACCGGCAAGGATTGTCGGCAGGTTAAAGCAGGTATGAGCGTTGGCGTCGCCAAAATTAGATCCATACAGCACCATCGTGCGGTCCAGCAGCGACTCTTCACCCTCAGTCACGCTCTTCAACCCAGTCAGCAGGTGGGCCAGCATCTTCATGTGCCATTCGTCAATGATCTTCAGTTGCGCCCGCTTCTCTTCCGATTTGCCGTGGTGAGACAGGTTGTGATAACCATCGGTAATCCTCGCATCTGCGATATCCATCACCGGCGTGCTCACGCCCTCCAGCATCAGAGTGATCGATCGCGTGGAATCGGTTTCAATCGCCAGCCGCGCCAGATCGTACATCACCTTCACCTTCTCCATATAGGCCGCAGGGTTGGCCGGGTCCACTGGCGCTGCAACTTTCACAACGGGCTTGGGCTTTCTTTCCCAGCCACGAGAAGCCTGCAGCCGATGCTCGAGATCTCGCACACTGGTGAAGTACTGATCCAGCCGGTCGCGGTCCCGCGCCCCAAGACTCCGCTCCAGATCTTTCGTCTGTTCGGCCACCGTATCGAGGATGCTGCGCCCGGTGTCCAGCTTGCGAATCTGAGCTTCAATCTGTTGAGCGTTGCCCTGGAAGAAGAGCTCCTGAAAAACAGCGGCAGCTTTGTCTTCAGGTGGAATTGCCACTCCCGTACCTGTCCACGAAAGACTGCGAATCCGCGTGTTCACTGCCAGAGTGAGCGAAGGGAAGCGCGTCAGTGTGCCAATCTGCTCGGCAATATGTTGATCGAGCGAAATCGTATTGCGAAACGAGCTGCTCCCCGGATGCGGAGCAGCGGTAAGGAAGCAGACATCGGCGGGGTGCCCGCCATCCACGTTGGGGTGCGAAACCCCTGAGAAAACGGTGAAATCCTTACGGTGCGCACTCAGATGCTGGAGACAGGGCGACAGGGCGTAATCGCGCCCGGCATTCTGTGGGAAGAAATGATCGGCCAGCAGGCCAAGGTTGTTGCAGACAGCAATCATCCGCCTCGGCTTCGCCCCCGGCGCGGACTTCTGCGCAAAGGCTGGCTGCATCGACTCAAGCAGCGGCAGAGCCAACGCAACGCCCGCACCACGCAACACACTGCGGCGGGAAAGCGGACGGCGGATCGTTCGATTGGTCATGGATTCCCCTTCAACCTATTCAACTATCAAACTCATGTCAAGCAGCAGCATCTTCTGCAAAATGTCACTGGCACTGTCTCTTAAGAATGCGTTGCTATGATTCCCCTTATGCGATTGCTTCTTGCATTCTTGATTTCCTCCTTTGCACTGGCCCAGGTGCCAGCCGAAACAGACCGTCTGGTCGAGGGCTGGCTGCGGGATTGGGAGGTGCCGGGAATGGCGTTGGGGGTGGTGCAGAAGGGAAAAGTAGTGCACCTCAAGGGCTACGGATTGCGCGACGTGGAGGGGAAATTGCCGGTCACGGCGGGCAGCCAATTTGCCTACGGTTCGATTACCAAGAGTTTGACAGTATTGCTGCTGCATGGTCTGGCGGCAGAAGGCAAAATGGACTGGGACGGCCCGGTGCGCGACCAGTTGCCGGGCTTTAAGTTGATTGACCCTGTCGCCAGTGAGCGGGCCACTCCACGGGACCTCGTAAGCCATCGCACAGGCATGCCCAGGCATGACGGATTGTGGGCAGTACCGCAGCCACCCACGAGAGAAGAGATTCTGGCGCGGATGCGTTATTTGCCAGCCTCGGCTGACTTCCGCACAACCTACCAGTACAACAATCTGATGTTTATGACGGCGGGGATGCTGGGGGCGCGAGCAGCGGGTGAGCCATGGGAAAAGGCAGTACGCACGCGGGTACTCGAGCCGCTAGGGCTGGCTGGGGTAGCTGCCACTTATGCCGAGGTGAAGCAGAAGTCGGAATTGGCAGTGCCGTATGTGGTGAAGGAGCATGTATTTGAAAAGGTGGGAGTCACCCCGGGGCTGGATGTGATTAGCCCCGCGGGGTCGAGCTTCGGGACAATTGCCGAGCTAACCAGTTATCTGATGGCGCACATGCAGGCGGGGAAGGTGGAAGGCCGGCAGCAGCTCCCAGCCAGGTTTTTTGAAGCGATGCAGCGGCCGCATACGCCGATGCCGCAGACGGCAGGCTACTCACCGTTCTTTGCCGAACAAGCCTACGGGATGGGTTTGTTTGTCGGGCAATACCGGGGGAAGAAGATGATCTACCACACGGGTACCATCAGCGGCTATCACGCCATGATGTGGTGGATGCCGGAGGAAGATCTTGGGGTGACCGTCCTGTTGAACCGTGTGGAGCGGGCACTTCCGCATGTGGCCTGTTTGACGCTGGCAGACCGAATGCTGGGGCTGGGGAATTTAGATTGGACCGCCGTCTACAAAAAGAATGTGGCACCACCCGCCACGGCGGAAAAGCGCGTCCTGGCGACGCGGCCGGGCCATGCGCTCTCTGATTATGTGGGGCGCTATGCCCACCGGGGCTATGGAGTGCTCAATGTAACGGAGGGGGCGGGTGGATTGCTGCTGGACTATGCCGGGCAGAAGTCAGAGCTGAAGCACTGGCATTTCGATACCTTTGGCGAGGGGGCGATGAAGGCTTCGTTCGTAACTGAGCGTGGCGGCGAAGTGGGGTCGGTACGGATGAAGATGGAAGCGGCCGTGGACGCAATTGAATTTCACAGGGTCAAGTAACAACGGTTTGTTGTCCGGCACTCTCGCGGTAGAACTCCGATCATTTGTTACCCATCTCCCTGGGCCAAAGTGTCACCCATGTCATCGGGCTGTTTTGTTACCTATGTCGCCCGGCTGTACCAAAACGTCCATTCTCTAGCATCTGGGGGTCTATCAGGAGTGCATCAGGTGTAGCGGCCGTGGGCGCGGCAATACATTTTTTATTCACCACTTGATCAGCAAGTGCTCAGGTTCCATTGAGTCAATTTCGTCCCCAGTTACGCCAACAACTATAAGGAATGCAACAGATGGCTTCTCTTGGGTTTTTGCGTGGCACATTGGCCGTGATTGGTTCGGCCGGCCTCTTAATGGGATCCTTCGGTCTCCTACTGGCTGTGGTCGAGTGGAGGCGCAGGCGACTTCAGCGCGATTGGTGGCCAGTGGCCGGCCACATTCGGGCTATCGAAGTCCGCGAGGTTTTCCAGATGGAAGGCGACAACGACTTCCGTTGCGACGTCTCCTTGGACTACGTTTGGCAAGGGCACGCCTTCACTAATGGCGTTCTCGTCGAAGGTGGAGAGCGCTTTCTCACCCGGGGCGAGGCCGAAGACTTCGCCCGGAACTTTACGCTTGGGCAAGAAGAGACGATTTTCGTTAACACTGACAATCCCACCCAGGCCGTGGCACGGCTGGCATTGGAACTCAGTCTCGGCAGGCTACTCGTCACTTATGGACTGTTTCTGGGGCTTGCCGGGCTGCTGACCTATCAGGGTTGGGACCACGTGCGCTGGTAAACCGTCGCACGGCTGCCTTGACTGCAATGGTACCTACTTCGCCGCGGCGGGAGGTTTCCCACGGTTAGTCAGTGGACTGATAAACTCTTGCCCAATGAGACCCGCCCTGTTACTGATGCTCGCTCTGGCTGCGCCGGGGCAGGACTGGACGCCGCTCTTTGACGGCAAGACGCTGAAAGGCTGGACTCCGCGGGCAACCACTGCGCCCGGCACGGGGGATTGGGCCATACGAGACGGCGCGATTTATTGCGGCGGCAAGGAGCCGGGGTGGCTGTCGACGGATGCGGCGTTTCGCGATTTTCGGCTGCAGTTGGAGTTCAAGGGTCCGGCGGATGTGAACTCGGGTGTGTTTCTGCGGTCGCAGAAGGAAGGGCAGCCGCATGTCACCGGATACGAGCTGCAGATTTGGGAGATGCAGCCGCAGGGTTATTTGACGGGTTCGCTGGTGGGGTCTTTGAAAGCCGGGCCGGCGAAGATCAAGGCCAACGAGTGGAACCACTACGACATTACTGCCCGTGGGGACCACTTTGTGGTGAAGCTCAACGGGCAGACGGTGCTGGATGCGCGCGATGGGAAGCATCGTGAGGGGCACATTGGGTTTCAATGTCAGCCGAAGCAGACGATCTGGTTTCGGGATATTCGTGTGCAGCGGCTGAAGCGCGCCGGGCTGACGGCCGGGGAGGTGCTGGGGAGGATTCAAAAGGGGGTAGCTGTACCGTGGCAGGAGAAGACAGTGGACACGCTGAAATCGGGCACGGTGGACACGCCGGTTACGGGGATCGTGACAACGTTCATGGCGACGCTTGAGGTTTTGCAAAAGGCGGCGGCTGAGGGTAAGAACATGATCATCACGCACGAGCCCACGTTTTACCTGCACGATGATTCTACGGAGGCCACTGCGAATGATCCGACCGTGATTGCGAAGAAGGCGTTGATTGAGAAGCACAACCTGGTGATCTTCCGGTTTCACGATCACTGGCACCGGCGGCAGCCTGACGGGATCCGGGTGGGGATGATGAAAGCGCTTGGCTGGGAGAACGGGATGCCGGAGGGGCTAACGCTGCGGGAACTGGCTGAGGCGGTGAAGAAGCGGTTGGGGATTGCCGCAGTCAGGATGATTGGGGATCCGGGAATGAAGGCGGGACGAATTGCGCTGACGCCGGGCTATGCGAGTTTGCATGGCTCCATGCGGGAACTGGCGAAGTCCGATGTACTGATTATTGGCGAGGCGCGGGAGTGGGAAGTGTATGAGTATGTGCAGGATCAGATTGCCAGCGGGCAGAAGAAGGGGTTGATCGTGCTGGGGCACGCGAGCAGTGAGGAGGGTGGGATGAAGGAGGCGGCGGAGTGGCTACGGGGGCTCGTGCCGGAGCTTCCGGTGGCGCATATTGCGGCGGGACACTTGTTTACAGTGCAGTAGCAGGCGAGGGTCGTTCTCATCGCCGTTTCCCGCCCATAACCGCAGTTGAATCAATGGCTTGTCGATGATGGACCCCCCGCCCAACCCCATGCGTAAGCGTGGGGATCCCTCACACCGGGAGGCGGGCATTTCATACGTGCCCATGGAATGCTTTCACAACAATTTCAAAAAAACTTTCGACGCCCTAAACCCCTCAACTGAAACCCTTTAGCCACCGCCCGCCACACCAGCCCCGCCAAACCCAAATCACCCACCCTCGAAAATCTCTAATCGAGGTGACCCTGCATGCAATCCAACTTTGTCGGCTTTAGGCTAAACGAAAATCAACAACCAAAAACACAAACGTCCAGTCCGGTAATCTGGGCCAGCCAGCACCTCAACTTCATAGCGGACCCGCAACAGGCCGAAGTCCTCGACTCATCTCACCGCCGCATCCTCGTCAACTGCTGCCGCCAGTGGGGCAAGTCCACCACCGCCGCCGTCCGCGCTCTCCACCACGCCCTGCACAACCCGAATTCCGAAACTATCCTCATCGCCCCTGGCCTCCGCCAATCCGCCGAGCTCTTGCGCAAAATCACAAATCTGTCCCCCGAACCAATCGCCAAATCCGACGGCACCAACCGCCATTCTCTGCAATTCCCCAATGGCGCCCGCATCCTCGCCCTCCCGGCCAATCGCGACAAGATCCGCGGCTTCTCCAACGTCTCGCTACTGATCATCGACGAAGCCGCCTGGGTCCCCACCTCGCTCTACTTCGCTGTCCGCCCCTTCCTTGCCGCCGCACCCAACGCCAGCCTCCTCGTCATGTCCACCCCCAACGGCGACAGTGGCTTCTTCTATCAAACCTGGGCCAACAACCAACCCTGGCACCGCATCACAGTCAAGGCCACAGACTGCCCCCGCATCAGCCCGGAATTCCTGGCAGAAGAACAAGCCACCCTGTCCGAGAATTTCTTCCGGCAGGAATACATGTGCGAATTCCTCTCCCACAACCGCGCCGTCTTCAGCGGCGATCTGATCGAAAACTGGTTCCACTTCAAAACCATCAGCGGTACACAGCCGGTGCACTTCGACCTATGATCCACACCAAAATCCCCCAGGCAATCCTCGGCCTCGACCTCGGCCAGTCCGAAGACCCCAGCGCCATGGCCCTGCTCCTCAACATCAACCAAACCATCTCGCCCCACAACTGGATCGACTCGACCCACCCCTGCCACAACACCTGGCAACTCACATCCACCAAAGTCTTCCCCCTCGGCACAGCCTACACCGCACTAGCCCAACAGGTCCATCAGACCCTGGACCGCCTCAAGCAACAACACCCAGCCACACAAATCACCTTGCTAGCCGACGCCACAGGAATCGGCCGGCCAACGCTAGAGATCCTCTACAAAGAACTCACTTCCCGCGGAGGCCAACCCAAAGCCCGACTCGAAGGCATCGTCTTCACCGCCGGCGCAACCCACAGCAAGACCGGGCACCCGTCTCTATCGGTAGACCTCTTCCACGTCCCCAAGCTCGACCTGATCGAGACGTTAGTGCAATCGATAGAAAGTCGAAGACTGACAGTGATGCCGAACCTGAAAGACAAAGAAACGCTAGTCGCCCAACTCAAAAGTCTGCGCTATGCCAACAGCCGCCAAACCGGCCAAACCACCATCCACGTAGACACAAATGCAGCGAACCCCCAAATCGCCAACGCCGACCTAGTGATGGCCCTGGCCATGGCCACCTGGCGAATGAAAACCCTCTACCCGAATGCAACGCCTCCGCCACCCCAGCGCCTCCCGGGCTTCTGAGTGCTCAGCTATTGAGCCAGCGCCCAATGCTCGAGAATTTCGCAAGTTGTAGAGCAAGTATTTGGAGCTTGATCTCCAGCAAGGTTAGGCTCGGCCCAGTTTGCCAAGCCATTCCATTACTCGATCGCCTGCAAAATTGAGCAAAAATCCCGAAGTGAATGCCCCAACTAGACTGCTCACATCCAATTTCAGAGGAAATGCTGTATCTCCAGCTTGTGTCCCTAAGATGACCAGAACCATGCTTAAGATGCCGCTCCCAAAAATTGCAGTTAAGCTCTTGGCCCAGTCCGCTTCGCGAATATTGGCGGCCATAGACACGGTTGGGGGTATCAGCATGAACTTCTTAACCCAATATGCCGCAATTCCTCCGAGAAACGAAAAAATCATTACAGAGCTGAACGGTGCTGGAAAGCGGGCCTCGATAACTTTTGTTATGTGGTGTGCTTCCGACTGTTTCGCCGCATTGTCGAACTCATACTGGGAGTTGAAGATCACTTTATATACCCCGCCGCGAATACGTTTGGCATCAAAAATCGTTGGGAAAGTAGTACCCTTCGTTTCGCAAGTTTCCGATTCAAGATCCCAAACTATCGTGTACGATTCACTTGGCTGCAGCGTGAGAGACTCATCACTTTTAGAAAGCGTTGGAAAGGTGACGCACCCTCCGCTCACAGAGGTACCGGCGCCTTCAGATGGAGACAAAACAAACGCTGTGCTGCTTTGACGAAACCTTAATATCTTTTGAGAGTTATTGCGAAGGGTCGCATACACTCCTTGGCGTGAGTCTCCTAAGGTTAATGGCCTAGTGGTCTCCAAAGTCACTTCAAGCAGCGGGCTTGTCGTCAAGTTTATGGGGCTTGCATTGTCTTTCGCCGGATCCCCTTCCTTCTGCTTTTCGACCTTGCTTACAGTCTCTTTAGGCGGTTGGAGGGGGGGCGTCTTCTTTACTTTGGCAACGTCAGTACTTAGCTGCTTACCTTGTTGTAGATCTTGCCCAAGGAGCACACTCATGCAAACAGCGCCTATATATATGAACATTTTCAAAACCCTCGACTGTCAAAGCGAAGACCGCCTAGTACTGGGGACATCGATTTTCGCTAAAGTGTTAAACTGACGACTCATATGGCGGATCAACTCGATTGCGGTGACATCACAATCTATTTGCGTCGACTTGTTGATGGGGATATCGACGCCGAGGCGCCGCTGGCAGATGCTGTCTATGTTCAGCTCCAGCGCATGGCTCGTACCTTGCTCCGCACTCAAGGATCTGACATGTCACTTCAACCGACTGGCCTTGTAAACGAAGTGTTACTTGAGTTGATACGGGCCCGTAAGGTGGATTGGCAGGATCGCACTCATTTCTATAGGGTTGCTTCTCGCCTGTTGCGCCGCCGCCTCGTTGACCATATTCGAAGCAGGAACGCTGCCAAACGACCGAACAAACATGCTCAGGTGGAACTGGAAGATTTTCTCCTGCCGGCTACGAATCGATTTGAAGAAATTCTGGCTGTTCACGAAGGTCTCGACCAGTTGGCTACAGTGGACGCACCCCTCGCCGAGCTTATCGAAATGGTCTATTTCGGAGGAATCAGCATTCCTGCCATTGCCAACATGCGTGGTGTTTCAGAAAAGACTGTTGACCGCCATCTTGATTTGGGGCGGCGCTGGCTCGCAACTAAATTCCGACCTCAGTGTCCTCAGTCTGCTGCATTTGCCGCTACAACAAATGAGCCTTGATGGAAAAGACGTGGTTGGCGGTCAAGTCGCATTTTTTCGAAGCGTCAGCTCTCTCTCTTGACGCGCAGGAACAATTTCTCAAGGGGCTTGATTTGAAGTTGCCTCTGATCTCTTCAGAGCTAAGAGAACTTCTGGTACAGGATCCAAACTGTGGTCCCGACATCCTTCGCCCTTGTTGGGATCCAGAACCGAAGGGTGGCGCTAGCTCAAAAACTTCCACAATCCACCGCTTTCCTCTTGGCCTAAAGTTAAACGGCCGCTTTGAGATAATCGAACTCCTTGGAGTGGGCGGCCTCGGCGAAGTCTATCGCGCCTTAGATCACCAACAGTCCTGCCAAGTTGCGCTCAAGACCCTTCGGAATGGTTTGATCTCCGGCCGGGAAGCCTTCAACCTCTTAAGCAACGAGCTAAATACAGCGCGGGCGATCTCACATCGCAATGTGTGTAGATTGTTCGATGTTCATTGGCCGGACGACGAGTTCGCTTGCCCATATTTCTCGATGGAACTGATTGAGGGCGAAACTTTGCTGGAATTTATTCGCAAAAATGGCGCTTTGCGCGTTAGCGAATGCCTCCCAATAGTCCTCCAGATGCTTGATGGTCTTGAAGCGGCTCACAACATGGGTATTGTTCATCGCGACTTCAAATCTTCCAACGTCTTGATTTCCTCTGTCCCACACCGTGTTGTTGTCATGGATTTTGGAATCGCTCGCCCCAATCCTGTCAATTCGGATGATGAAACCTTCGGATCGAACAGTTTAGCTGGCACGCCGGCCTATATGGCTCCAGAGCAACTCGTGGGCAAGCGAGCAACGTTTGCCTCAGACATCCACGCCATGGGAGTCGTGCTTTTTGAAATGGTTACTGGTCGTAAGCCGTTTCTTGGGGCAACTGTTGTGGAGGTGGCTTCACAAAGACTCCATGCAAAAGTTCCGTCTCCCCGCTCATTGACTCCAGGTTTGGATCGAAAATGGGAATCCGCAATACTTGCCTGCCTAGATCGTGATCCAGCAAAGCGCCCTCAGTCGGTTCAGCAGTTGAGGGAATTGCTTGTAGGCGCACCTTCGAAAATCTCCAGGCGTTCTCTCTTTCTTACCGGCGCATTTGGCTTTTCCGGGGCTACGGCAGCCGTCCTATTCTTCAATCGATCCGGCAGTGAACAACCCCGCCTCGAAATTGCCGATTTCGAGAACCCGGGCTCCAATCCGGACGTAGCCTATCTTTGCCGTCAAGTTCCCGCGGAATTGGCTCGTTTGTTGGGCGGCTTTAACCGCTTCCAGGTCGTCCTGATGAGACAAACTGCAGCGGCAAGGTCTCAGCCCAATGCGGGTCGATTCCTCCTTGATGGCACCTTGAGCCAAACAGCAACTCGAGAATTTCGTCTACTAATTCGACTCTTCGATCAAGACCTGTCGAAGCCGGTTTGGTCAAAGAATGTGGTCTATCCGCCACCCAATCTTCGCTCGGACTATCATCTGGAACTGGCTCAATCGATTTCCATTGAGCTCACCAAATATTCTCTCGCACACGGAACAACGATCAAAGCAACCGCTGAGCCCGGCATGGCCCCGGGGTCTTCGAGTGCCAAAGGATCGGCGCTGGACAAATACATGCGCGCCCGCTACCTGCTGGAGGAATCTTCTCTTTCTGGAGCGCGGGCTGCAGAGAACCTGCTACGTGAAGCAGTTAAAGAAGATCCGACGTTCTCCTTGGCTTGGGCGGCACTGGCAGACACTTGTCTGCTTCAAACAGCTTTCATTACAGGCGACTCGAAAGAACTGATTGAGCAAGCTCTTTCCAGCGCAAGGACTGCTGTTAGTCTTGATCCACAACTCGCTGAAGCGCATGCTTCACTCGCTGCTGTATCCCAACATCTAATGGACTGGCCAGCAGCCGATCAGAGCTATCGCGCGGCTCTTCGTTTGAAACCAATATTCCCTCGTGCTCATCGCTGGTATGCCGGTTTTGTGCTTCAGTTCGGTCGTTTCGAAGAGGCTCAGGAGCATGGTGATCTTGCCTTAAAGCAAGACCCCTACGACAAAATGGGCCCAACCGCAGTCGGTCTCTACCGCCTCTTCTCGGGGCGCCCCGAAGAAGCGGTTAAACTAATTGAACCTGCGGTTGAAGGTCGAGATGTTGAAGGACTTCGGCACAATTTAGGGCAAGCCTACGCTCGTTGCGCTCAACTGGCGCAGGGTGCCGCCCGCCAGAAGTTCTTAAGGCTCGCTTTAGCGCAAGCTTCAAAGATTACAGCCATTGAGAAGCGGAAGGAATCCCTTCATCCATTGCTCTCAGATCGATTGCTATCGCTGATCTATGCAATTGCCGGCGATATTACTCTCCTTGAGCCTGTTCAATTGCGTCTTGATGAAGATGTTCGCAGCGGTCTTTATTCTGCTGCGGATGCAGCATGGCCCTATGCAATTCTGCACAATTATCCCGTTGCCCTCGACATGCTGGAAGCCTCTTACCGGACCAATCCTCGCAGTTTGCTTTACATCAAGGTCAACCCCTTCCTCGAAAACTTGAAGGGACAACCCCGTTTCGAAAGACTCCTCCGGGACTTGCAGCTTTAGTCCTGGCTTGACTTCATTCCAAATCAAAACAAGGACCATACGCCCCATGCCTAGAAAAATTGATATAGCCCTCTCAAAAGCGCTCCTCTCTTCGAGACAAAATGCAAATGCAAGCCCACTCACTGGGGAGAAGCCTGACAATTCAGAACTTTTGAAGCACGATCAGGACTCTTCCACACTATCGATTCACGGACGCATTTCCGTTCGGACAATTCATGGAACAGCAGCCATCCAAAGTATCCACGGAGCATTTTCACTCAAATTGGATTCAGGCCAAATGGTGAATCGAGTCACGCTCAAGCGTAATGAAGACGGCGATATCATCGTTGAACTCCATGAGTAATTGAGCACTCCATGGTTGCCATCACTAGTGATCATCGAATTCGCTTGGTCGAGGCGGCCCTACTCAGCGGAGATTTATCTGACGCCCAGTTCCATTTGGATCTTTTGGAGCTGGGCACTAGCTCTATTTCAGCTGCCAGGGCGCGTCTCAGCGGACTGCTTGCCCTAGCCAATTCGCGCATTCCTGACGCAATCACGTGCTTCCGAGAGGCGGTAGTGCTTGAACCTTCCCATAAATGCCACTACCAAAACCTGGGTTCGGCACTCGCTGCCTCAGGCGATTGGGGCATAGCGGCTGACTTGTTTGCGAATGCGAGAATATTATTTCCTTCGGATCCAGAATTAACACTTTGGCATGCTCGCTCACTCGTTTCGATCGGAGAGCCAGCTGCGGCTAAAGAACTGTATTCTGCCGCGCTTCTTGAAGGTGCCTCGGCAGAGGAGGTATGCTTTCGCGTTGCTAATCTCCTTTTGGTGGAGGGGGAACACCAATCCGCGTACGAACTCTTGCTGGCTAGTCTCGATACATTTCCCGAAAGCCTTCGCTCGCGACGTCTTTTGATTCAAATTCTACGAACTTTGGGTCTAGATCAGCATGCGAGACCCCATTGGGAAATAATTGCGCAAGCCAATCCAAACGACTCGGATGCCAAATCGAATCTAGCTGCTCTGCTTTGGAATGACGGTGAACTCGGCAAGAGCTTACGGCTTTGCCGTGAACTTCTCAATGACTTTTCAATTTCGCCCTCGCTTCACTCGTTTTATCTGTCAGCCCTTTTTCATGAGTCCGGCCAATCCGGCGCAGAGGTCCGGTCTGCGCATGAGCACTGGTTCCGTCTTCATGCAAAAGGTTCAACCCGTCATCAAACGTACCTAAATGATCCGAATCCCGATCGCCGCATTCGATTAGCTTACATTGGAGGCGATTTTTTCGAAAATCCTTCTTTTCACTTCTTGATTCCCTTTTTCCGACATCACGATCATTCGAGCTTCGAGGTGTTTGGCTTCGACCTTCGCAACCGCCAGGACCATGCCCATCACGAATTTCGCAGCCTCTGCGATCACTGGCGCAATGTTTCTGTATTGACCGACGAAGAGATCATCCGCCAAATCCGTCGTGATCAAATCGACATCCTGGTGGATACGACGGGCCATTACGAAGGAAATCGTGTTCAAATCTTCGCCACCAAACCAACCCCTCTCCAGTTCACATTCCCAAATTACCCTGGTACGACGGGGCTTTCTCTATTCGACGGGATCGTTACGGACTTATGGGTTTGTCCCTCAGGAACCGAAGATCAATATGCCGAAGCTCCCCTTCGCCTTGATTCCGGATATCTGCCCTATGCGCCCCCGCCTGAAACACCTGCAATCTCAACGCTTCCAGCTCATAGACATGGATTCATAACATTTGGCCTTTTCCAGCGCCCAGTTAAAATTTCAAACGAGTGTTGGGATTCCATAGGCGCAATCCTTGGCGCTGTGCCAACTGCCCGTCTCTTAATCCACAACTCATTCCCTTCGCTCGCTGAAGAGGATTCACGCATCCGATTGAACTTCATAGAGCAACTAGAGGTCCGGGGAGTTTCGCGAACAAGAGTAGAATTTGCGGGCCCTACAACGATGGAGAATCATCTCAAGATTCTGGACTCTGTAGATATCGCTCTCGATACCTTCCCATACAATGGTCAAACAACAACGTGTGAATGCCTACTGATGGGCGTGCCGGTAGTCTCGCTGACCGGGACTTACCACGTTTCGCGTGTCGCGCACATGCTGCTTTCGAGAGTCGGCCTGCCCGAGTGGTCGACTTCGTCACCGCAAGCCTATGTCCGCCTGGCAATCTCGCTTGCTTTGGATCTTGATGTCTTGAATCATTGGCGCTCAACACTACGAAGCTTGCTATTTTCCTCGCCAATTCTCGATAACAAGATCACTACCCAACAATTCGAAAACACTCTTCGCACCGCATGGAGAAATTGGTGCGCAAACCAAGGACTTGAGTCATGAACATAGCTACACAGCAAAGTGTTGAATTTTTACCCTATGGTGAATTCAATCGGTCAGAGCGAGGAGAACTTTCTCGATTTGATCCCCCGAATCGTTTCAAATCGATATCAACAGGCGGAAATCTGTCTGTTGAAGAACAATGGGAAACTTGGATCGAGAATATGGTCAAAGAACTGAACGAAGTACTTTGGCCTTCATGGCTGCCGGCTCAACAGACTTGGAACGATTGCACCGCTAAGTCAGGTATGCATGCCCTCACAGGAGCAGACTTCTACGTACTGGACCAGATGGCACTAGAGAGCTCACGTCGCGGCCTCGACTCCTATCCTAACTCCCCTGTGTTGGCCTTCGACTCGTACGATCACTTTTCAATGTTCGTTATAGAGGATGACCGCACCCGCCCCAGAGCAAGGGAAAAGGAGGCATTTGCTTCTTTTTATCGCATGTATGACCGCACTCTTCCACAGGACATAGCCAACTTGGTTCCTGGGTTGTTGACTGGGTTCATCGGAGAATGCCTGGCCAATCTGAGTCATCGGATCAAATCACAGCTGCAGCGGCCAAGGCCGTATCAAACTGCCCTCACGCTAACAAAGAAGCGGTTCCACTACGAAGAAGGGCGCACCGCGTCAACGCCTTCGGCTTGTAGCGGCCACTGCCTTCAAGGGCTGGCTGCTGTCGCTGCCATCTACGAGTCCATCGTTCAGAGAAACATCCCCTTTGAAAATGTGAACAGTGAGTGTCTTCAACAATTTGCGGTCGACATAGGAGATCGTCGGGTCATGGCTGGAATTCACTATCCCAGTGACAATCTTTGCTCTTGGCTCATCTTACTCAGGTTAGCCGATCGAATCTACGTCAACCAGAAAGTGAAGCCTTGGATTTGGGACGCAATTTCGACCAGAAGCCGGGTCTACAAATCCATCGAAAACGCCTCCAAAATACCTGATGGCTATGTATACGTTCCAATCATCGAACGACTGAAGGAGGCTGCCCAAGGATGATTCAAACTCTTTGGGTTGAGGGCCGCCTCTCGAGTATGGAGCGTTTAAGCCTTCAGTCTTTTCTAGACCACGGCCATTCAGTCGATCTTTACCACTACGGACCAGTAGCCGGAGTGCCAGTGGGTGTCCGGTTGATCGACGCGTCCGTCATCCTTCCAGCTGATAGAATTTTCACCTACACCGGGATAGGCGGTCTCTCTGGCTTTGCCAATCTCTTTCGCTACAAACTACTTTTGGACCGTGGAGGTTGGTGGGTGGATCTTGACGTCGTCGCACTAAAGCCTTTTCCATCTGCATCTGAATTCGTTTGTGCTTCAGAGCGATTTGAGGATGGCAGCGTTGATGCCTGTAACTGCGTTCTCCACGCCCCGCCAAATCATCCAGCAATCCGATTTCTCTTCGAAGAAGCGGAAGCCAAAGACCCAGCAAAGCTGTTCTGGTGTGAAACAGGAACTCATTTGCTCCGGAAGGCGGTCCAGGTCTTCAGTCTCCAACCGCAAGTCTATCTTCCCAAATCATTTTGTCCGCTGGAGTGCTATCGCTGGCAAGACGCAATTTGCCACGAGACCCCCGAATTAGATCTTTCTCAGAGCTATTCAGTTCATTTTTGGAACGAAATGTGGCGCCAATCTGGACTTGACAAAGATTCCGGCTTTAGTGAGACTTCCCTCTGCAGTCGGCTAAGGCGAACCCATGCTATCCATGACTTGGCTCATTCCACTTGAACTCGGCTATCACCGCGATTTTGTTTGTTCAAAAATGTCCCCGAATGTCATCTGTTTCCGCTGATCAAACTGCGCGAGACTTTTATGACTCCCAAAACACTTGCCTTCCACTGGTATTCATTTTCAGGCCAACTGCTCTTTGGCCACGACCTCCAGAAGCGACTATATCGAATGTCATGCCTTGGGACTCTTATCGCCAGTAGGGATTCGCTGCTGACTTCGTCCTTTGGCTCGAAGGTTCCCGGAGCTGAACTACTCTTGGCGGTCATGCGCGCCACTGGAAGCGGCTCCACAAATTCGGAGAAGGGGTTGGATTGTCGCTCCTTACCTGAGAAATCCCGCATCTTCAAACGGCCGGTCTGGCCCTTTAGATTCTCAAATAGGATGCTTCTCCAGAAGGCGGTAATGTTGCATAGCGGTAACTTCGAAGCACTGGCCATTGGTCGGGGAATGGATCAGTTCGGCCTACCCATGGTATCGACAGGGCCTGCAGCTCAAACGCCGTCTAGGCCCCAGCTACGAAGCCCAGAGTTCTCACAACTTCGGCCACTGCTCGGCTGGGGCTGAGATTTCTCAGCGACCTCATTCGTTGTATTGCCAGTAGCTATAGCTCTCGATTGGGCGAAGTCTCTTCAAACCTATCCGTAGAATAATAGCTCCTCCTGATCAGGCGGCTTGTTGAAGAGAATTATGCTGACCGACATCAGAGCTTCGAAAAAGATGACTTTATTCCAAAAAAAAGGTGTGTAAATTTAACATGAGTACCAAGAAACGATCCAGCGAAAATAACACTCGTCGCCAGCCAGCTCCAAAAAAGACAACGACGACAGCCCCGAAACCATCAGAGCACCTGAAGCAAGCCCTGCGCGATTTCGTGCGCAGTAAAGGGCCTCAGTATCTGGAAGATCCGAATATCTCGTCAATAGGCATAGGATACAAAATCAAAAACGGGAAGCGAACCGGCGAGATTGCCGTGCAATTCACGGTGGCCGAAAAGGCTAGCCTGGACGTCCTCGAAACTCTTGGTACCACAGCGATTCCAGAATCAATCTTAGTAGATGGCGTGGAAATTCCCACTGACATCATTCAGCGTCAGTTCACCACTGAGTACACTATTGTGCCCGAAGCTGCATTGGGACAACGAAAGACTCGGATTGACCCAATAGTTCCAGGTGTGAGTGTATCCAACGTGCGCGGCACCGCCGGAACGATCGGTTGCATAGTTTACGATCGCGCTGATGGCACCCCGTACGTATTGAGCAATTGGCATGTATTACATGGCAAGGATGGGACAATTGGCGATGTAGTGGTCCAGCCAGGACCGCACGACGACAATCGCACTAACCTCAATCATCTTGGAAAACTTGTTAGATCGCATCTAGGTCCTGCCGGAGATTGTGCGGTAGCTACCATCGAAGATCGTCGGTTTCTTGCTGAAATCATCGACTTGAATATTGGAGTGGACCAGCTTGGTGAACCGGATTTGGATGACAAAGTTGTAAAGAGTGGTCGAACTACGGCAGTAACGCACGGAATAGTGACACGAGTCGATACCATCGCAAAGATTAACTATGGCGGCGATATAGGCGTCCAGGAGGTTGGCGGCTTCGAAATCGGCATCGACCCAGATCTTGAGCCTTCGGATGGAGAAGTAAGCAAGCGCGGCGACTCGGGGTCGGCGTGGTTATTTAAGTCGAATGATGGGAAAGTTGTTTCTGTCTTAGCCGGTCTGCATTTCGCAGGCGAGGGGGCTGGTGATCCGAACGAACATGCTCTGGCCTGCTATCCGAAATCGGTGTTTGAGAAGCTTCAGATCTCACTGATGCCACCAGCCGTTGTTGTAGAAGCCGTCGGTGTGGGGTTTGCGAAGGATTTCCTCTCAGTTCGTATTGATGAGCCGCGTTTGTCTGCATCAAATAAGCCAAAAGCTTTCAAACTCAATGGTTCAGAGGTAATTGATTACACCCATTTTTCTCTCGCCATCAACAAAGAGCGGAGATTCCCGTTTTGGGTAGCCTGGAATGTTAATGGTGGCGGTCTTCGCAAGTTGAGCCGAAGGGGCATTCCCTTCGTGCTGGATCCCCGTATCCCGGATGAATTTCAGGCTGGCAATGAACTGTATGCGGGGAACAGATTAGATCGAGGGCATATTGCCCGCCGGGCAGACTTGCTGTGGGGCCCGTTGAACGAGGCGAAGAAGGCTAATAGGGATTCATTCTTCTTCACCAATATCGCTCCCCAGATGGACGACTTTAACCAGAGCAGTAAGGGCGGTGTGTGGGGACGCCTTGAAGATGCGGTGTTTCAAGATACTGAGGTCGAAGGTCTCAAGATCAGCGTGTTTGGGGGCCCGATCTTCCGAGAAGACGACCGAGAGTTCCGTGGAGTACTGATTCCCAGGGAATTTTGGAAAATTATCTCATTCATGGAGGACGGTGCACTGAAGGCAAAGGCTTTCCTGCTTACCCAGAATTTGGATGAGTTGGAGGCGCTGGAATTGGATGAGTTTCGAACCTTTCAAGTGGCAGTGACTGAGGTTGAGTCTCGGGCAGGGCTTTCGTTTTCACCCGCTTTGCGATCTGCAGATTCGGTTGGGGAACAAATTCTTCGCCAGTCTGAGGCTCTTGGTGCACGCAAACCTCTTGAATCGGTGCACGACATCGATTGGTCGTGATCACCTGTTTCGGTGCACGCGCAATCAACTGTGATAGCTCAAGATGCCTTCACCAATCGTTACATAGAGGTATTCGATGTTTACGAACATCGTCGCCCTGATTAATTGATTGTCCCGAATACTCCTACTCGTGGGGCCAAATCGTGGTCTTCTCGACTTTGTCGATGAAGACCACGATTTGTAGGCAGTCTGGCGTGTCACTATTAGTTTTAGATAAGAATATGATGTATTGCCCCTAGGTTGTAGCTGACCGGACCGGGGTGAAAAAGAATCAACGACCCTGCTAACGATTCGTGTTGAGGCCACAACTGGTGAAGAGCTTCGGCGTTCGGCCGCCAAATGCATATAGTGATCAGTCTCTACAGCCGTGCATGCAATTGTATCCTTGATAGTTAAGGCCGCACCTCTTCTCAAATTTGGAGGCACCAAGTCTCGATATGCAACAGGCCGTTTGAGCGCTTACCAAGAGCGCGGATGGAGCCCTATCCCTCGCGACTGACCTTCATTGGCCGCAAAGCCATGGGCATTGGGCAAGCGTTTAGGGCTAAATTAAGCAGTCGAGAATGTCCGGTGTTTTTGCCTCGAAGGTTTAGAAGTCGCACGAAACGCAACGCCGACCCACTCCCATTCCGGCCTGCAGAAGCCGCCAAGTTTGGACCGCCACGTGTCGTGGACAAGCAACTACTATGGAGGCGAAGCAGAAGAAACGGCCGAACTAGAAGCAGCCCTCAAGGTTGATAGAGGCAGCATTCGCATAGAAGGCTGTTCACTTTCAAAGGTGTGGCCTGGCGCTCGCTTCAAAGCCATTCCTGGCCTGCCAATTTGAGACCACCGCGATCGGGGAGCCCATCAGAAAGGTTGCCAACGCTCAGGCGCAAAGCAGTTCAGCGGTCGTAGTGCAAAAAATATCACATGAGAGAAGTGAAGCATGTCCCTTCTCGGGATCGGTTGCCGCTCATACAGGTGTCATGTTTCTTCCGAAGCTCCAATTGATTCCAGAAGACGACGGCGAGTACTCCTTGCTGTCGACTACCCCTGTTCCGAGTTCTTTCTACAAGGGATTACCCGCTGTCAAGGGTGCCCCTAAATCTATGGCTTTTGCGGTGGGCAAGGGCGCACAAAATTGGCAATTGCCGATTCGATATGAGGATAAGAATAAGAAGGCTTCCCCGAAGCCACGAAACGTTTATCATCGAATCCGCGACTTGAAACTCAATCCAGGTGCCGTCGTGGTAGTGCATGTGGTGCTTGATAGCGGAGTTGTGTTGGGTACGGCCAGCATCACCTTGGCTTCCGGAGCAAGTGAAGGACGACTGGCAACCGTTCATTCCTCACCAGTTAGTTTTCATGTCGACGTGACAGCCGAAGGCGTTCAACGAGTACCTGCGAGCCAATGTATGCAGATTGTCGTCAACGCAACGCCTAAACCCGGGAAGTTTACAAACCCGGGCCAAGCACTTCAAGAACTTGGAGTGGTCGATACCATTCAGACGAAGTTGCACGCCAGCGGAATTGAGCAGGGAATGAAGGCTGCTGGTGGATCAATCGATCCGAACAAAATCTTTAGTGGCCCTTCGGTTTCGGTCGGCACTTGCACTGCTTCGGTGTTTCAGGGACAGGATGGATCGTTGTGAGAACTCCCACACTTCAATGGGCGATGCTCCTAATTGCGAGTTCTATGGGAGCGCAGAGCCTACTTAAGATCGATGCAACGGCTGTTGTGGCACCAAGCGGTTGTGCCTCCACGTGCAATATCGCGGTCTTCCTGGTAGAGGCCGCGCCCGCGGATGCTGGGAACTCAAGCAGTTGGCAGGTCAGTGCATCCTTCAGCAATCCCAACGAGCTGATGTCGATCCCTGTGACTGTGAGCGCAAGCGGATTCTTGGTCACTCTCACGTTCGACGAAAGTGCTCTTCGGGGGAGAACGAACCCTACATGGAGCATTGCCTATATCGGTTCACGGGGTCCTGTGTTGGCACCCGCGCCACCCAATCCGGCTGGGCCGCCGAAAACGCCCAAGAGCCGTGCAGAAGCTGATATCTATGTTTCAGGAACGTTCCTCGCGGGCCTGGGATCAAAACCGCTCTACTTGGTGGATGCAAAGGTGAACATCCTGAGACCAATTCCGCGCAAGCTCACGCGTCTTGGTTTTGCAGCCGAGATGCTAACGAATACAGGAACAGAGCTACCAGTCAATCGAACCGAAGCCGATCCTGATTCCATCCGAGCAGCTTTTTCTCTTGAAGGGGTGCGCCCTGGCAGATTGGGTCCTTTTAATGGGCTACTTTGGAATCTAAAGCCTGCTGGAGGTGAGTTCACGCGGAAGCACCCTACAAGCAATTTCGTTGCCGATGCAAATCTGCGCTTTTCCGTAACACCCGGCAAGCTCGGGGCTGCTTGGTATACGATTTATCCGATGTTGGGATTCGAGGGTGGGCACAATCTGAATAAGCCAGCGGTGCTATTCAAGCGTCCCGTCAATCTTGACTCATATAACGGAATTTTGCGGGCTGTGACCGGTATCGAAGGTGCCCTTGGCATCTATGTGAAGAACAAGGAACCTAAAGTCCTACTTAGTGGCAGCTACACGCTACGGACGCCCTTCACTGACGAACCGTTTACTACGCTCGATTACGTGACAGGCAGTTCGGGGACAACGGAGAGAGCAAAGGTCGTGCGCATGAGGCGGAATGCCCGCCCGTTCTCACGGAACGCCTTGGTTTGGAATCTGAACGACGCCTGGTCGATCGCTCTTGAGCACAAGTTCGGTTCTTTGCCACCCCTGTTTGAACAAATTCGACACCAAGTAAGCATAGGTCTTGTATACCGTCGTAACCTCGCGGGTAAGCCATCCTTCTGAACTGAAACAACCTCTTAATCCCCTCAACAGGTTCTGATGAATCTTTCTTTGGTAGCTTCAAGTGCCTCTCATCCGCCAAGGCTGGAGGCACGTGTCTTTTTGAAGAGAGATCAAGCCGCGTAGAGTCGAAGGCAGCCTGATTCGTAACGTGACGATACATTGCATAACCTGTAGACAATCTAGTATTGGGAGTGATTTGTCAGCGTCTTGACCTTCGCTGAGATTCGAGGAGAAATAGAAATTCCTGCCACCTGGCAAGCGACGCAACCAATTGGAACAGTGGCAGCAGGACTCAGCGGCCTCCTCTGAAGGCCGGCTCAAAATCCTCAATCCTTGGGAATCCTAATTCCCGTTCCCCAGAAAACTATTGCCCTCCAAACTCTATGCAGTCAGTGGCTTAGGTGGTTTGGATGGTTGGCTCCGGGATAGGCGTAAATGTGACCTCATAGCCGAGTTTCGCCATTCTGGTCCGCATGCGACGGATAGTCCTGTCTGGGTTGAGACGATCATAATAGTCATCTCCGAGATCTTGATAGGGCAACTTATTCTTGAGGATTCCATAGGCGATGATTAGGATCTTGTGGGCGGTGGCTATGATTGCTTTACTCCATCCACTTCGAGCGCGTATGCGCAAGAAGAAAGCTTTCAAGTACCCATGCTTGCATCGAGTGTTCCCCCACGCCGACTGCGTCAGGATCCTCCGCAAGGTCCGGTTCCCTCTCTTCGTACGTCCTGTCATCTGCTTGCCATCACTCTCATGTGTACCCGGTGCCAGCCCAGCCCAACACGCACAATGAGCCGCCGTGGGGAAGACACTCATGTCAACACCCATCTCCGCGATCAAGGTCCAGGCAACTAACTTCTCGACCCCAGTGATGGTAGTCAGCAATGCAATCTGCTCGGCATAAGGTGCCATGTGAACCTCGATTTGACTCTCGAACAGAGCGGTATGTCCAGTCAGAAAGTCATACTGATTCAGATGCGATTTCAGCATCCAACGAAAGAACTCATCGGTAAAGCCTTTCATCGCCTCCTTGATCTTTGCCTCTTGCTTGCGCAGTTTCACACCCGTTTTCATCCCAACGGTGGGGGGATCCGCAGGGCCCCCAATTTTGACTGACTACAATTTGAAAACTCGATTTCCTTTGCTTCCAACAAAACTCCCCCGCCAGAACATGAAGACGTTCAGTAGGCAGGCTAACGTCTAGCCATGGAAAACAACACTCCAAACAACACTCAAGACAACACTGGGGATGCGCTGCCACCCACACAAAAGAGTCCTGCCCCCAAGCCCCGCAAGAAAAGGATGACAGAGGCCGCTCTTGCCGCTAACCGTCGCAATGACCAGAAATCCACCGGCCCTCGCACCGATGCCGGCAAAGCCCGCTCTGCCTCCAATGCCTTCCAGCACGGCCTCTACTCCATGAAAAACTACCGGCACCTCGTCACCCATCCCAACCGGGTAGCGATAACCGTCCACAACCTCCTCGAAGAGTACCAACCCGTCACACCCACCGACCACATGCTCCTCCAGCAGTTCATCCACTTCGAGCTTCGCTTTCTCCAGATGGAACACGTCTGCAACCACTACATGCTCGACGGCAAACACGACGCCCCCGATCGCGCCTACCTCACCGTCCTCCGTGAACTCGACCGCATCCCCAACCGCATCCTCAAAACCATCAAGGCCCTCAAAGCCCTGATCGCCGAACGTGGCATAAAGAAAGAAATCGAACCCATCGACGACCCTCCCCCGGTCCCCACCCCGGATGAATACGCAAAGACCAACGAGGAATACGCAAAAACCAGAAACAAAGCCATCCACCCACTGGCCCCGAAATCACCCAAAACATCACTCAGTACATCTACCAGGAATTCTGCAAAGCCCTCGACCTCCCACAGCAGCCCTTTGACCAGGAATTCGATCCAACAAAAGACACCAGCCAGACATCGACGCAGCAAAAAGCCTGAGGATCGAACCCACCGGCAGCGAAGCACGGGTCATTAAGCCAGTCCTTCCCGACCGAGGCAAACAAAAACAAGAACATTCCTTTGCACGCAGACAAGTGGTCCGAAGTCCTTGTCCGCTAATTGAATTTACTGTTGGCGTGAGATTCGAGGGTTATTTGTGCCAGATCTGGTCCATTTTGTGGTTTACGTTGGCCGCTGCTTCATACTTGTCGGCGAAGCTCTTGAACATTTCCTCGTAGGGAAAAGATTTACCAGGGTCGCGCACTTTGAGGAAAGTGCCGAAGACGGAGCCGTCACCGTAGATTTCCGTGACAACGCGGATGTGGAGGAAGGGCGAAAGGCCCACGACGCCCAATGCTCCATTGGTGGTAATCATGTTGCGCCACCCGGCGACCGAGAAGCTCATGGGCGGGGCGACTTTGAGTTTAAGAGCTTTGGTGTAGCGGCCGGTGTGGGCCGGGGGCAGCCCCTTGTTGGCGTTGAACATGTTGAGATAGCCGTAGCCGGGGTCGGCGACATCCGCTCTGGACATGATGGTCTGGATGGCGTACGACATATGCTCACGAGCGCCAACGAGCATGGTGCCGGCGGCCGCCCAACAGGTCATATTGGTAGGTTGCACGACATGGCTAATGGGTTCGGCCGTGGCTCGGAATAAACCTCCAGGCATTTCATTTGTCTTCACGATGTCGTTGAGGCGGCCGATCGTCATCTTTCCGGGGTCGACTTTACCGTCGGCTTTGAAGTCGTGTTTGAACTGGACTTCCTGGAAGCGGCGTATGGCAGCAACGGTTTTAGGGCCGATGAAACCATCATCCTTAAGCTTGGGGTTGGGGCCTCCCCAGTCATAATGCACTTTGTTGAGCAGTTGTTGAACGGTTGTGACATCGGCCTTCAAGTTGGTGCCGCCCTGGCCAACCGAAGAAGAAATTTTCTTATCCATCAGAACTAAAGTAGCGCCACCTGCGGGCAATTTGGACCATTTTCAGAAATGGGATTTGTGGACAGCCATCCTCCGCCCAAATTTCCTGAAAAACGCAAAGGGACAGGTCAACTTTAGCGCCCCCCCCGTCGCTACGCGCTGCGCTGTGGCCCGTACAGCAACTCGGCATTCCCGTGCAGAAAGCCGCCGATCGCGCCCAGCACTTCCGTTCGCGTCGCGCTGTGACGCCGCAACTGCTCACCGCCCAGTTCGGCCAGGATTTCCCGCGTGTAGAGCGAAGAGCCCGTGGCCATCTCCACGGTGGTGGAGTCGTGTCCGCAAGTGATCTTGTGGAGCGGCACATAGTTCCACCACTGCTCCATCGCCTGGCGGAAGAAGTTGGGATTGAGCACCGGCAACCAACAGGTGTCGAGATAAAGATTCGGCAGTTGCTTGGCGAGCCAGCCCGCCTCCGCGAAGAACGGCCAGCAGTGAATCATGACGATCTTCATGCGGGGATAACGCCGGCCCAGCGACTCAAGCGGAAGCGGCGACGATTGACTCAGGTTGTGTGTGCCGACATGCACCTGATGCGGCCAGCCGCGCTCATGCGCCAGCCTGGAACACTCGTGCATCACCCAATCCTGAAAGACGGTCACTTCGTTCGGCGTCAAGTCGCCCGTCCAACGCCGTATGTCGCCATCGGCGCGGACCTCATAATGTAGCGAGCGTCGATACCCTTGCAACTGCTTCGTGCCCAGCGCGCCGCCGCGCTCGGCCAGCGCAAAAATGCGCTCCAGAAATTGCCGCCACGAAGCCGCGTCCTGCGGATCCACTTGTGCCATCGCCACCAGATCCTTACGGCGCGCCGTCTCCGGCCGCCACAAATCCAGCAACGGATCCACGCGCAGGATCGTTTCAGTCACGCGGTCGGCCGCCCCTGCCGGGCGCACATAGTACTCGGGATGCACAATCCGGATCAGGCGGCTGAACCCGGCCTTTTTCATTGCAGCGCCGTACCACTGGAATAGCTTGCCGTAGTTCGCGGCGATGGTCTGATCCAGGGCGCGGCTTCCCGCGGCCCGCTGGATATCCACGCCGTAAAGCGCCAGCATGCCGCGGCGGGTGCACTGGTAAGCGCCCGTGGCCTGGTGCTGCGGCAACGCTCCGCCGCCATTGCGGATCCAGCCGCGCAGATAGGGTTCATCGAGCAGGTCGCCCAACTGGGTAGCCCGCTGGGGGAGCGCGCCCGGCTCCAGGTCCGCCCGATAGCCGCCCGGAAAAGTACCAATCGACTCAATGCTCCCCCAGTGTTCGTGCGAACAGAAGTTCGGCAACGCCCTCACGGCGTCGAGCAGCGAAGGCGGGGCGGCGGCGAACAGCAACGTGCGGCGGGTCAACTTAGCCATTCTACGCCCATCTGTGGACGATTTGTGGCCCAATCGCAACTTGCTGGATTTCCCGTTCACACCCCAAAAAAATAAATTTTCAAAACAAAACAAAGCACTTACCCGCAGCCTCATTCAAAGTCCTTTTCCCCCTCGTGTTAAATCATCATCGGAGGCACACCTCCATCACCCTCCAAATCAAACACACACAAAGGACAAACAAAACCATGGCTACCGAAAAACAAACTGCCGCCAACCGCCGCAATGCAAAGCGCTGCACCGGCCCCAAAACCCGCGAGGGCAAGTTTAAATCCAGTCTCAACGCTCTCCGTCACGGCCTTTACAGCCACAACTTCGTCATCAAAACGGAAGACGCTGATGTCTTTGAAAACTTCTCCAAATCCTTCATCGACGAATTCCAACCCTCTACCCCCTCTGAACTCGAAAACCTCAAAGTTCTGATCATCACCGCCTGGCGTCGCAATCGCGTTACCGAACTCACGCAACTCCGCATCAACAATGCCATCGACTCGGTCTTGGCCACCTCCGGCCCAATCGACGCGCCCCAACTTACCCTCCGCGCCTTTGAAAAACTCGAAAACGATAAGCCCTCCTTCGCCCGCCAGGAAGCTCACGAAGTCCGCCTCGTCAACCTCTTCCAGCGTACCCAGCGCCGCCTCGAAGCCTCTCAGGACAGAAAAATCAGGAACGAAACCAATTTGGGGCTAAACTCTTTACATCTGGTCGCTTAGGAGCCCAAATCATGCGCAGCAATAAATACACCTCGACAACCTGCAACCCAGGGCGGATCCTGCGCCCCATCATCGCCATCTTGCTTTTAACAACACTGCTGCCGGCCCAGTCGGGGTTGCCAGCCCTGTCCGACAAGCCCCTTCCGCCTGTCGCCAAGCTCCTCATCGATTTCATCAAAATCAACACTTCCAACCCTCCCGGCAACGAAGATCAGATCGGCCAGTTCCTCGCCCCTATCTTCAAGCAAGCCGGCTTTGAAGTCGACATCATCCAGACCCCGCAAAAGGGCAAGTCCCACTTCATCGCCCGCCTTCGTGGCAATGGCACCAAGAAGCCCATCCTCCTTGCAGGGCACGCTGATGTCGTTGGCGTTGAGCGCGAAAAGTGGAGCGTCGACCCCTTCGCCGGCGTCATCAAGGACGGCTACGTCATCGGCCGCGGTGCCATCGACGTCAAAGGCGGGCTCGCCGTCTTTGCCCAGGCCGTCCTCGACATCGCCGCTAAAAAGATTCCGCTCGATCGCGACATCATCCTCCTTTCAGAAGCCGATGAAGAAGGCGGCCTCTACAACACCGGCTGGCTCGCAGAACGCCACTGGGAGAAGATCGATTGCGAGTTTTCACTCAATGAAGGCGGCTGGATCGTTAAAGAAGACAACTCAAACAAGGTCCGCTACGTTTCGATTTCTACCGCCGACAAATCCAGCCTCAATATCGTGATCCGCGCCAAAGGCACTTCCACTCACAGTTCTATGCCGCTGGCCGATAACGCCATCTTCCGCCTCTCCCGCGCACTCGCTAAAGTCGGCGCTTACGACACCAAGCCCAAGCTCAACGACTCGACAAAGAAATTCTTCCTCACCCTCGGCGAAGTCTCCGAAGAACCCCTCAAGACCCACTTCAAAAACCTCGTTCTCTCGGGCGACCCCGAAAAAGTGAAAGCTGCCGACAAGGCAATCTCCCAAAACGTCCTCCTCCACTCGATCATGCGCAATACGATCGCGCCCGTCTTTCTCAATGCCGGCTTCCGGGGCAATGTCATCCCCGGCTCGGCCGAGGCAACGATCAACTTCCGCACGATTCCTGGCACCACAGTTGGTGAGTTGATCGACGAACTCCAGACCGTGATCAACGATCCGATGGTAGAAGTTCTGTCAGCACCCATGCGCCTCTCCGCTGCACCCATGACCCCCGAACAGGAGAAAGCCATGGAGGCCGCTGCGGCTCGCCGGGCTGCCCCCATCCCCGAATCCCCGTTAACCACAGAGTTGTACCAGGCATTGGCCAGGCACGCCAAACTTACCTATCCGGAGGCTCTCGTCACGCCCTACCTCTTTCAGGCCGGTACCGATGCCTACGCCTGGCGCTCACGCGGTGTTCCTGTCTACGGAATCTATCCGTATCCGATCACTGCCGAAGATCTCACGCGCATGCACGGCAACGACGAAAGAGTACCAATTGATTCGCTCGTGTCGGGTCTGAAGATGATCACTAATCTTTTACTGGATGTAGCAGGTCATCAGCCGCTACCAAAATAGTCATCCGCAGCCGCTCTGGATAATCCTTGGGCAACCCAGCCAGGAATTTCTTCACCGTAGCAGCCGCTGTCGCCGACCGGTGCCAATTCAGGGTTGCCCCCATCCATCGTTGCGGAAAGAAGATGTCGCCAGTCTTCTGGATCTCGCTCAGCAATTGCAGGCTGGGCAGGATGTACTTCTCACTTGCAGCCAGCCGGGTAGGGTGATGCAGATAGCTCAAGCCTTCAAGAACCCAGGGCTCATGCCCACGGTTCTTTACATCTTTAAGCCGCTCAAAGAAGGCCGAGCCGTCGAGTTCCAGCGCTGGCATGACAAAGGCGAATTGAGCCTTGCGATCGGGGTTCTCGATCCGGGCCAGTTGCTCAGCCCTTACATCGACGCCGCGAATCATCAGCTCAGCCGCAAGCCGGGTGTAGTCGTTCTCGGCTAGCGGCAGGTCAGGAATCGTGATCTGCTTCCGCCAGACTTTTTCAAGCCACTCTACAGGCGCAACACTCCGGTAGACCTGATAGTAGGCCGACTTGATGCTGCGGTTCCTGGCAGTGTTCATGCCTTCGCGAAGCATGGCTTCGACACGTGGCAGATCCTTTGAGTGGCGCCACATCAGTCGATCAAGGTCACCCAGCAGCCGAGTCAGAATCAACTCCTCATTTTCAAGAGGAATGGCCTTCAAGGCCAGCTCAAACAAATCTACCCGGTCTTCCCACAAAGCTGACCAGGCTTGGGCGCGTACAACAGGATCTTTGATCTCAGGCAAATGCGCAAGCAGGTAGGTCTTGCTCTTGGCATCGAGGTGATACTCGCCGTAGCCATCGGGTAACACGAAGCCTTCGTAGGCCCGGGTCTTCGTCAACTTCGGCCTGCCCGCAGTATCGATCCACGTTTTGCTCCAGGCCGTGAGGTCTGTGCCGAAGACGGCGAGCAGGTCGTCCCAGGTGGCATTGGCGAAGGAGTACCTTTTGAGGTAGCGTTGCAAACCTTGCTGGAAGGCTTTCTCGCCCAGCATCTTCTCCAGTTGCTGCATCACAATTGGCGACTTCTGATAGATGATCGGGCCGTACATAGTGCCGGCCTCGTTAAGATTGGCCAGCTTCTGCCGGATCGCATTCGCGCCCTGCGTCCGGTCTACGTTATATGCCGAGCGGTAATGGCTGAGAAAAAATCGCAACTCATGATTGAGCTCTGGAAACGAAGGATTGACAATCTTCGCTGCCATGAAGTTGGCAAACACTTCTTTGAGCCACACATCGTTAAACCACTTCATCGTCACGAGGTCACCAAACCACATATGCGCCGTCTCATGCGAAATCACACTAGCCCGGCCCAGCCGCTGGGCCTGCGTAGCGGACTCCTCCAGAAACAAGCCCGAAGAGTTATAGCTGATCGCCCCGGCGTGCTCCATGCCGCCGAATTGAAACGAAGGCAGCGCCATGAAGTCGAGTTTGCCGAAGGGGTAGGGGACTCCTGTGTAGTCCTCCATCCACTTAACTGCCCTTGCATGCAGGTCAAAGATGGCTTCGCGGTTCCGCTCTACCTTCTTGGCGTCCGTTTCCCGGTGATACATCCGGTACTTGCGGCCTGCAATCTCTGCCGTCTCAACCTGAAACTTGCCAGCCCCAAAGAAGAGCAGATAAGTCGACAGCGGCTGTGTTTCGACGTCGGGCTCTGCATTCAGCAAGGTCTGCCAGCCGTCTGGCACCGACATCGTTACCGTGAAGCGCGCCTTCAGGTCGGGCTGGTCGAAACAGGGAATCGCCAGATGCGCCCTGGCGGGCACAAACAAAGAATAGAAGAAGTCCGGGTTGCGGTTGAGCGAAGCATCGCCGAGCCGAAATTCAAGTTCGATGTCGCTCGTTCCGGCAGGAAAGACCAGATGGCCGTTCACTGCCTGATAGCTTGCGCTGGCCCGGATCAGGTTGGCCGCGCCAGGGGCGAAATCGAGAACTATCGGTGCGATTCGGTCCTTAAGGTCAAACCGCAAGTGGGCTTTGCCAAGCAGGGGTTCGGTCTTGTCTGCTGGGACTTTCAAATCGAGCGAGTAGCGCAAGTTGGCTATTTGATTGGCTCTTTGCCGCGCCAGGCTTTCGCTGATTCCAGCCTCAGGGTCAATTCCCATCGTCATCATGGCCACAACTACAGCAGATTCCCACATGCCTCAAGGTATCAAACGAGTCTCTTAATACTAAAGTCATATCCCGATCTGGTCGATATCTCCCTTAGTCCTGGAGTGTCAATTGACTAACAAATTCCCCCATTCGATCCTCCGGCCATCGCTATCCGATCTTTTCTTCCTGGTGCTTCTGGTCTGGCTCTTTGCCATAAGCCCGGTCGGTTGGTCCAGGACCTTGCTCGACGCCGATACCTGGTTTCATACCAGGATCGGTGAAATCATTCTGAGTACGGGGAGCGTTCCCCATCAGGACCCCTTCTCGTTTTCAAAGGTAGGTCAGGCCTGGTATGCCTTTGAATGGCTTTCCGAAGTGATTTTGGCCAGCGTTTACCGGCTGTCCGGGTTGAAGGGGATTTCGGCACTGGCTGCGGTGCTGATCACGCTCTATCTGACGGTACTGCTGAAGTTCTCAATTGCCAAGGGTGCCAATGGAATGATTGCACTCGTCACCACGCTAGTTGCCGCCACCGCCAGTTCAATTCACTTTCATGCCCGTCCTCATCTGTTCACCTTGCTCTTCTTGACCGTGGCCTTCTGGATTCTCGACCGCAATCGATCTTCGACTGGCAGCTATGCTGTCTGGGTGCTGGTTCCGTTGGCTGCGCTTTGGGCGAATCTTCATGGGGGATTTTTCATATTCCTGGTTTTGCTTGGGGTTCGTGTGGTGGGCTGCGCGTTAGAGGCGATTTGCTATGACGACTTGCGTGCGGCCCGTCGAAGCGAGGCGATCCAGCTGACACTCGTTGGGCTTGCTGTAGCGGCAGCTACCCTTGTAAATCCTTATGGATATCACCTGCACGAACACATCATTGATTTCTTGAAGTCCCCCTGGACGAATCAGAATGTGGCAGAGTTTCAATCTCCCCGGTTTGGGTCGGAGGAAATGCTGAATTGCATGCTAATGCTGTTTGCGGGGCTGGCAGTGATTTCGTCACTGGTGAGGAAAAAGAATCTGACTGACTCATTGACGATCCTCTTTCTGGGCTACTGTTCGCTCACCTCAGTCCGCCACATGACGATATTTATGTTGGCTGTTGCGCCAATCCTCGCCGTCGAACTGAGCCTGGGTTGGAACGCCATTGCAGCGGGGCGCAAAAAGTCGTCTCTACTTACGATCCTCCACGATGTCACCAGGCAACTGACACCAATGATGGCCGGTACGAGCCTCTTTATCCCAGCCGTCGTTCTTGGGCTGTTGTTCATGCCGGGCTTGAATTGGCCTACTGAAATACCTGAAACTACGGTTCCAGTGAAGTTCATCGAGAAGCATGCAGACCGGATCGCGACGAGCCGCATCTTTGCTGCGGACCAGGTTGCCGACTATTTGATCTTTCGAAATTATCCGAGGCAGAAGGTATATTTCGACAGCCGGCATAACTACTATGGCCCTGCGCTTGGGGATGAGTATCTGGCGATCCGCGACGGTCTTAAACCGTGGGGTGAGCTGCTGGACAAAAATCGATTCGATCTCGTTCTTGTCCCAAGCCAGGGAGCCCTCAGCTCTTTATTGAATTTGAGCAATGGCTGGCGGTTGCTGGACCAGAGCGAAAAGTACGTTTTATACGAAAGAAAAGCGTCGTTATGACGCAGCCCTCCTAGCGGGCATGCGAAGGGTCTGCGCCAATGGTGCCGATGAGCTCTTCAATGTATGCAGGTGAGTTGACGTGGGCCTGCTGGGCCTGGGCATTTGCGAGAAGTGCGGGAAGGTCAATGCCGGTGCCTCCCTCTTCTTCGAAATCCTTGAGAGCTTGGAGGTGGCGAGCCCAGAGGGCCTGATCGACACGCTGCTTTGCTTCGAGGCGGGCTTTGTACCAGTCGCTGGCAAGTAGAGAATCTCTCGTAAAGAGGTTCCGAAATGCAGGATCGTCGATCCGCGCCCCTTCGTAATGGCCGTGGGCCATGATGTGGAGGAGGGCTTTTAGAGGGGGGCAGGCGAGGTCAATGCTTCCGTCTTCAAAGTAATTCAGAGCCACTCGGCGCTGACTTTCGACAATGGCATCGATGCCTTCGGCAAACACCGTGGGGTCCTGGAGTTCCGGGCGGAGAAGTTCTTCGGGGAAGACGGCACCGGGTACTTCGAAGATACGGCCGAGGAAGCGGTCGACAAAGAGCGGAGTGATACGGTAGCCGAGGCGGCTGGCGAGAACTCTCCGGCCGCTGACTTCGAAGTCATTCACTTTTTCAAGAAGTCCGTGGCTGAGAAGGAAGCCGGGTTCGCGCTCTCCCACTCGCATACGGCACCAGATTTCAGGAACCAGCAAGCTAATGTCGTGATCGACACGGACCTTAGGGCCAATACAGCCGGCAGAGGTGGTGAAGCCCGGGTAGCCGGTGAGAATGAAAGATACCAGAGCGTTATTGCAATCGACCACCGGAGCTAGCGCGTTGAAGGGGCCTTTGGTAAGCGCACCTTCGCTACCGAAGCCGGTGGTGGCAGGGGATTTACCGGTGAGGCTCGAAATGAACTCCATGAAGAGTTCGGGCAGTTCCTGAAAGTGGATGGGGCCGTAAACCGCGAGAGCGGGGAGATTGATAGAGGGATCTGGGGGATTGTTGCGGCGGCCGGCAAGGACGGCATTGACGGGATACTGCACGGGACTGCCCGACGGAATTTCACGTTCCAGACGAGCGACGATTTCGGCGATATAGGATTCGCGCGGAGCAGCGAGATCGGGACGGCGCTGGAGGTAGCGCGGGTTCAATGTGGGCTTGCCGTTTACCAGGCGCGGGTTAGCCGAGGAGACGACGTATGCTTCACCGGTTGCACTGGCGGCGAAGTCTTCGAGGAGCTGTTTCATGGGCGGACTGAAGCGATCCATCTCTGTAACGTGGTCAATCATGGCGGTGACCTTTGCAGGAGTGAGCGGTTCGTAGTTGGAAATGAAAGTGTTTGGGCTGGCCATGTCCGATTCGGCCTGCCAGTCGCTGCCGCGGTGGATCGCTTCGTCGGGACGTTGGAAAAGGAGGGTTTCGCAGTTGGTGAGGAGCTTGACGCTGAGGTTCGTGTTCTCCGGGTCGAGGCCGGAGAGTTGTTCGCGCGGGAGGACGGCAGAGGCGGTAATGTCATCTTCGACCTGTACCTTCATGGAGGGATAGAAATCCGGGCGGAGTTTGAAGATGCGCCAACTGCTGTCAGGTTCAAAGCCGACTCGGAGGTAGTTGCTGACGAGAGGCTCCTGTTCGAATTTCAATTCGTGGCCGAGGAAACCGTTGACGTGATCAACGGTGAAATGCTCGGCCCAGTTGTCGCCCCACTCGGGACGGTAGTAACGCTTGACGGTGAAGACAAGCTGGCGGGTGGTTTGTTTGAGGCCACGGAGCCAGTTGTTGTAAAAGTCGTTGTATTCGGCGGAGGGCGTCAGGAGCTGGATGACAGAGCCGAGGGAGCGTTCTGGACTGAGGATGGGACGGCGGCTGCGGTCGTCGGGGAGACGGTCGCGATAAATGGTTGAGAAATCAATCTTGAGAATTTCAGCAACTTGAGCCATGTCGGCGTGGAAGTCGCGAACGAAGACGGGGCCGCGGAGGATTGCGCTGGAAATCGACTTGGAGATTTCGGACTTGCCGCCGCCGGAGACAGTGCAAGGTTTGTGACAGAGAGTACCTTTTGGGCGGACTCCGATCAGGCGCCATGCCCGGCCGGAGAAGTGCTTTTCCATCTGGACGCGGAAGCCTGAGGGCAGGATGTATGCGTTGCCTGGGCGGAGGTTCAGGCTTTGTTCCACACCGTTCTGGTCCCAGGTTACGAAGCCCGTGCGTAGGCGGAAGATGGAGTTCTCAGGGAGATAGAAGACGGTAGGGTAGCGGCGGTCGATTGCGTATCCTTCGGGCTGCCGGATGGCCAGATCGCCAAGGAGAGAGAGAGCCAGTTCGAGGGATACCTTCTTAAGGCTGACGGTTTGTTCGGCGTGGAATTCCTGGCCGAGGATGTAAGTGGCGAAGGCAATGGCGCCGCCTGCGTGCTCTTCTTCGGCCATGCCGTAGAGGTTGGCTGCGAAGCTAATCTGCGTTTTGACTTCCTTCTTGCAGTAGCCGTAGTAGTTGTCGGCGATGATCGTGACAATGACTCCGTTATGATCGCGGCAACAGATTTTGAAGGCACTGCCTCCGTTATAGAGTTCGTCCTCTGACTCCCATGACATGTCGTCGCGGATTTGGCGGGGGGTGGCTTGGGAAGTGTGAGGGAGGCCAAGGTCTTTCTTCTTGAGGCCCACCAGGTGTGGGGCGAGGATGACGCAGCCGGTGTGCCCGGTCCAGTGCGGGCTGTCGAGGCCCGCGTCGTTTTCTGGGAGTTGGGGGTCCCCGCCGTTGCCGAAGATAGATTCCACGAAATCGAGATTGCTCACGAGGCTGCCGGGGGCGAAGAAACGAGTCTCCATGGTCATTTGAGGGTTGTTGCCGGCGGCAGGGCAAACGATGGGGCGCAGGAGGAGGGAGACGAAGAGCCGGGCGGCATTTTCCTGGGCGGAGGTGAAGGGAAGTGTGAGCGTATCCGATGGCGGGTTGAGGGCGGCCTTGAGGAGTGAAGCGAAGGCACGCTTGGGAACGGCTTGTTTGTCGGCAGGAACGGGGAAGCCGCCTTCGACGATATGGAAGACGCCTTTAGTGGTGCGGCGATCGCTAACAGGATTATGGAGAATGCCTTGCGGGACTCGGTAGGAGTTCAGATAGGGTGAGGTGAAGCTGGCGCCTTTGTAGGGTAAAGAGAGGATTCGGCCAAGACCAGGGCGGTCGAGTACGAGGGTGTTTTCGGGAAGGCGGGGGACGGGGTCGCCGAGTTCTTTGAGGTGCGAGTCGAGGAAGTTCTGGATGCGTGTGTCGGCGGGGCAAAGGTAGCCTTTGAGAAGGCGGACTTTGTTTTCGTAGTTTCGCAGGAGGGGCCGGGCAATATCGACGAATTCATCCTGATGGTTCAGGGGCTGGCCCATGACCGCCAGCTTCAAAGTCAGGTATCGCAACAATTCTGCAGAATCAGGAGATGAATACACTTTTTAGGTTAGCCGATGGATGCGCTAATGTGGGAGGTCATGACCGGAAGCGATCGTTGGCGCCGCGTTCAGGAGTTGTGTGAGCAGCTGGAAGGTGTTGCGCCCGCAGACCAGGCGGGGATGCTGGCTGGGCTTGAAGGCGATGCATCAATTCGCGATGAGGCGCTAGCAGTACTGGCCGCCATGGAGGCGGAAGCGGCGGTTAGTGCTGTAGAGCGGAAGAGTGTGCTGCGGGAGCATCCAGTTGAAGTTGCCGGGTTGAGGGTGACGGGGTATTTGGGGAGCGGTGGGTCCGGGCTCGTGTATCGAGCTGTGCGCGTAGTGAATGGGGTGGAGCAAATCGTAGCCGTGAAGCTGTTTCATGAGCAGCAGGCGAGGTTTGTGCGGGAGCAAAGGATGCTGGCTTCTCTCAATCATCCGGGGATTGTAAAGTTTCTCGATGCGGGGGTGACTGCAGAGCATCAGGCGTATCTGGTGATGGAGTTGGCCGAAGGGGAGCGGGTTACAGAGTATTGCAGCCGGAAGAATTTGAATGTGGCGGAGCGGTTGCGCCTCATGGTGAGAGTGTGTGAGGTGGTGCAGGCGGCGCACCGGTGTCTGATTGTGCACCTCGACCTGAAGCCATCAAATGTGCTGGTGACGGCCGAGGGCGAGGTGAAGCTGCTGGACTTTGGGACGGCTCAGTTGATGGATGCCAGCGGAAGGTTTGAGACGACGCAGCAGATGACGCCGTTGTATGCGAGCCCGGAGCAGTTGCGCGGGGATGCGCCTTCTGTGGCCTGCGATGTTTATGCGCTAGGCCTGATTCTGTTTGAGCTATTAAGTGGGGGATGGCCATTTCTAGGACGAAATTCGGTGGTGGCTCTTACCGAAAGGGCAAGCGGACGAGTTGAGGCGGGAAGGCTTGGAGTGTTAAGCCGGGAGTTGAAGGGAGACCTGGAGGCGATTTGCGGAAAGGCGCTGGCGCATGAGCCTGGGGCACGGTATGGGTCGGTGATCGAGTTGGGCGCTGATATTGAGCGCTATCTGGCGGGTGAGCCGGTGGTGGCGCATCCGCCTGGTTTTTTGTATATCGCGGGGAAGTATGTCAGGCGGCATGCCACAGCGATTCTGGTTGCCTGTCTGTTTGTTTTGGGGCTTGGAGCGGCGGCCATTTATTCGTATGGTCAGGCCCGGAAAGCAGAGCGGGAGGCATTGCGAGCGGAACGAGTCAAGCAGTTTATTACGGCGCTGTTGTTGATTCCGGGGTCTGATGTGACTGCCCGGGCGGACATGAAGATTTCGGAATTGCTGGCCTACGGCGAGGCTCGCATTGAGCCGATGCTGGGGAATGATCCGGCGACAGCGGCAGAAGTGGAGGCGGCGCTGGCCAACGGTTTCAGCGCTAACGACGACTTTCAGAAGGCGCATGAGTTGACAAAGCGGGCACTCGCGCGGGCCAGTGCGGGTGGGGATCTTCCGATGCAGGCCGTGCTTGAAGCGAATCTGTCAATGACCAGTTATCTGCGGAATCAATCTGAGGAAGCCTGGGATTGGGCCCAGAAGGCGGTGGCTCTATGGAAAAAGAATCCAGGAAAATTCAGTCCGCAGCAGGCGGTAGAAACGCTTTCCAATGCAGCACGAACGATGAGTTATGTGAGAATGGCGGACCCCCAGCACCGGATCTATCTTGAGGAAGCGGTACGGCTATCGGCGGCGCACCGGGATCAGATTTTTCCTGTGACCCGGGCACTGGGTTTGTCGGCACTGGCCAACAGTTACCATGCTCTTGATTTTCGATATGCAGAAGCCTATCCCCTGATTCAGGAGGCGATCGCGATCAATCGTGCGGACCCTTTACGGCAGAGAGCGCTGGCGGACAGTTTGCTCACGCTGGGGATCGTGGCGCGGTACCTTGGACGCGCGGAGGAGAGTGAGAAGGCGATGGGGGAAGGGGTACGAGGCTACACCCGAATTTATGGAGCCGGGAGCCTTGAGGCGGCAACGCTCAGGGGGCATTGGGGAGTTAGCCTTGCGGAAGTTGGCAGGAAGGAAGAAGGATTCTCTGAGGCGCAGAAAGCACTGGAGATCAAAAGGCGATGGTATCCGAAGGCGGGTAGCTATTTGCTGTGGACGAATCTCGGTGCGGCGGCGTATACCGCCTGCCTGACCCAGCGGTACAAGGAATGTGAGGTGCTGGTGCGGGAGGGCTTAGTTTCGCTGGGGCCGACGGTGAGCGAGGAAGATTACCGTGTGCATGATGCACGTGCGTTTTTAGGGATCGCACTGGCGGGGCAGGGTAAGAAGGAAGAAGCCAAGCAGTGGCTTGAGGATAGTATCCGGTTTAACGCAAGGCGGGGCAGAGCGGTCCCCTTCAAGGCTTTGTTAGTGCCTTAGGATTGCCCCATTGGCCTAGTTTTTCCTGAAGCGTGGCGAGCATAAGAGGTTTGCTGAGAAAGTCGTTCATGCCTACATCGAGGCAACGCTGGCGGTCTTCGGCCATGGCGCTAGCAGTGAGAGCGATGATCGGAAGGCTGGCGTAGCTACCGCCCCAGGAGCGGAGTTCGGTGGTGGTCTGGTAGCCGTCGAGCTCTGGCATCTGGCAATCCATCAGGATAAGGTCTATTGAATGTTCGCGGAGGATCGAAAGTGCCTCACGTCCGCTTTGAGCCAGATGAATCTGACAGCCGAGGCGAAGAAGCATGCGCTCGAAGACCATCTGGTTGACGCGGTTGTCCTCGGCAATCAGGACTTTGAGTCCCGCCAGATTGTTTGGCAGCTGTTGGGCTGGTTTTGGAGATTCTTCCAATTCCGGTGCGACCACAAGTGGGAAACGGACGCGGAAGGTGGAGCCGCAGCCGGGCTCGCTTTCGATTTCAACAGAGCCCTGCATTGCCTGTACAAAGCGGTGAACGATAGCGAGGCCGAGGCCACTGCCGCCGAATTTTCTTGTAGTGGAGGAGTCTGCCTGAACGAAGGGATCGAAGAGATTTGCGAGCTTGTCCTTTGGAATGCCGAGGCCGGTATCTTCGACGTGAAAGCAAAGCGTGTTGGTGACGGGATCGCTGTTGACCCGAAGGAGAACCCGGCCCTGATCAGTGAACTTGACGGCGTTGCCGATGAGGTTGAGGAGGATCTGGCGTAAGCGTTGGGGGTCGCTGAGGATTTGCTTTGGAGCGGAGTCTTCGAGCAGCATTTTGAGGCTGATGCCTTTGGCTTCTGCTTTGGGTTGGAAGAGTGCGACGAGGTTCTCGCAGAGGGCAGGGATGACGACTGTTGTTTTCTCAAGAGTGAGTTTACCGGCTTCGACTTTAGAGAGGCTGAGAATGTCATCGACGATGCCGACCAGATCTTCGCCCGACTGGCGGATGACGTTGACAAGCTTTTGCTGGTCGGAGTCGAGATGCGAGCCGTTGAGGATCTGGACTGCGCCGAGGACGCCGTTCATAGGAGTGCGGATCTCGTGGCTCATGGTGGCCAGGAACTCAGTTTTGGCGCGGTTGGCAGACTGAGCAGCGAGCATGGCTTTTTCAAGTTCTACGGTACGTTCTTCTACCTTTTGTTCGAGGAGGCGGGTGCGCTGCAGGGAAAGGTTGTGGCGTTGCCAGGCGATGGCACCTACGAGTGCACAAACAAGGAGCAGGGCGAGGATGCGGACCCATAAGAGCTGGTAATAAGCGGCTTCCATGCCGAGCGGGATGCTGAGTTGTTTGCCGTTCCAATGGCCCGCCTGACTGGAGGTCTGAAGCAGGAACTCGTAATTGCCGGGAGGGAGATTGGTGTACTGGGCGGTGCGGCTCTCATTGCAAGGGATCCAATCGGGATCAAAGCCCTCCATTTTGAGACGGCAGAAGTCGCCGCCGAGCGGGTCGAGGCGGATGGTCTGGAAGACGAACTCGATTTTCTTGAGGCCTGGGGGGATATTCTGGGGGCGGTTAAGGTCGCGCGCGCTGCCGTCGGCGTTGATGGCGAGGATAAGAGGAACTGGAGGGCGGGGGATGGATTCAAAATCTCCGGGATTGACTGAGACCAGTCCGAGGAGGCCAGGGAACCACATGCGGCCTTGAGGATCTGTTGCGCCGGAAGCTGAGGTGACGAGGCCAAAATTGGTTGTCGGGAGGGACTGTGCTTCTCCGTAGCGCTCCACCTGAAGACCGGGCTGACTGAGATTGGTCAGGGCCTGTTTTTTCGAGAAGCGGGCGAGGCCCATGCGCGTAGTGCACCAGAATTTACCAAAGCGATCCTCTGCGATGTGGAAGACCTGATCACCGCCGAGGAGAGGTTTTGCGTTAAGGAATCTGCCTTCTATTGTTGAGTAAATTTCGAGGCCATCGGTGGTGCCGATCCAGAGCAGGCCTTGCTGGTCTGCAGTGAGGCTGTACCAGGCACGGGCGCGGTCCGGGGCTGCGTTTGGGGCGGGTTGATACTTATTTCCGTTTAGTTTAAAAAGCCCGCGGAATTGCGAGAGGCCCCAGATCTGGCCACTCGAGTCTTTTGCCATCTGGCGGATGCGACCCGGACCCGAGAGTTCTTGCACCCGCCAGGAGTCCTGGCCATTCGTCTGGTGGAGGGTGAGCCGGAAGTTAGCGTTGGCAGTGGAGTAAAGGAGTTGAGCCGGGGATTCCCAGAAGAGGCCAGGAAGGGTTCGATACGGGAGGGGGGAATCTGTGCGAATTGGTTGAATGCCTTGAGAGGTGGCGTGGAAAATGCCTTGGGCTGTGGCAGCAAGGATGCCTGACACCGGGTGTTTAATTAAGGATTGAGTCTCAGCGACTTCGGGGGGGGTGAAGGTGCCGGTGACACGGCCGTCTGTGAGGCGAACGAGGCCTGACTTTCGAAGGCTGCCCCATGCATTGCCATCGCGGTCGATAGCGACGCCGGTGAGGTGACTTTCTGCGAGGCCCTCGCGGCGGGTGTAGATACGGAAGATGCCGGGGTTGAGACGATAGAGATTGCCCCAGCGGCCACCGAACCACATGTTGCCCTGAGGGTCTTCGGCCATGGCAGAGAGCATTTCTTCTTGCTCCTGGCCCAGCGGCATCGATTCGATATTGCCGTTGCAGAGTCTGGCAATGGACTGATCGAGGCCCATCCAGACGCAGCCGGACTTGTCTTTGTGGATGGAGAGGATATCTTCTTTGGGCAGGCCCTCGGATTTGCCCCAGTGCCTGCTGTCCCCTTCCCGCCAGCGGTATAGGCCTTTGGAGGTTGGGATCCAGAGATTTCCTTCGCCGTCGGCCAGGAGCCTTCGGACGGTGGCGGGAGCTTGAAAGTGTGAAATCCAAGATTCGTTACCGGCGAGATAGAGCCGGTTGTTGTTCATGATGGCCCACAGCCGGTTGGTGTTGTCGCGAGCGCTGAAGAGAATCTGGAGGCCGGGGGGAGCGGCGATGGTGATGGCCTCACCGGACTGTTTGTTGCTGGAGACCGTTGCAATAGCAGATCGCCGGTGGATTTCGATGCCTTCGTTTCTTGCGAGGTTGCGGAGGGCGAGGACGCCGGCGTTATCGCGATTGAGGTCTGAGGGGACGATGCCTTCGAGGCGGAAGTTGGCGAACGTGCCGAAGCGATCGCGGAGGATGCGAAAGAGACAGCCGCTAGCTGCGCCTGACCAGATGGAGCCGTCCGAACCCAAAAGTAGAGTGCTGAGGGTGTTGCTGCTACAGGGGCCGGTGCCGCTGGCTCGAAAGGTGTCTCCTACCCGAAAGATTCGGGCGCGCTGGCCATCGAAGCGAACGAGGCCGTGGTTGGAAGACAGCCAGACATAGCCGTCGCCTGGGGCAAGAACGGCGGAAAAGGTTTCTTCCGGGATACCGCTTTCTGGCCCCCAGCGGCGAATGGAAAGGTTGGAGAGGCGCTCCTCTGGCGGTATGGCTAAAAGGATATTGGAGAGCGCAACAACGGCGCAGATGATTTGAAGAAGTAGAGGACCCTTCATTGAGCATTGCCTGGTGAAGTCTTGTAGAAAGACAACCTTTTATTAGTATCGGCTAATGAGGGGAAATCGATGAGGGGAAGAGAGAAGTGGTGCGCCCGGAGTGATTCGAACACCCGGCCTTCTGGTTCGTAGCCAGACGCTCTATCCAGCTGAGCTACGGGCGCATTGCTCTTAGAATACCAAATGAGAAAGGCTGCGGGCAATCTTCTTGCTTCTTCTTGCTCCATTGTCTTGATTTGCGCCCGGCGGAGCGCGGTGCTCCGCCGGACACACTTGGGGCGCCAGTAACCATTTTGCGTAACGAGCTGGATGTCAAAGAGCTGGCCCGGCATTGTTTTGGACTGTCCCGGGTGGGTTTGGGTTCGTTATTACTATTTCTGCGCGGGTTGGGCTGGTGGCGCAGGAGAAGGGATGTTGTGTTTGGCTTCGAGTTTTACGACGAAGAAGTCATGGATGATCTTTTTGGCTAGCTCGACGCCGACTTGTGGGTCCGTTCCTGCGAGTTTTTTGACCTCTGGCAGGTTTTCCACTGAGATGTCGCCTTTGTTGGTCTGGACGTCGTAGTAGATTGCGTTGGGGGACGGCCGGGGAGCTTTTCAGCGTCAGCGATGGCTTCGATTTCTACGTTGTCGCCGTTGCCGATGTAGGCTTCGCGCTGTGTGATTTTGGTGGGGAGACGGTCTAGCTCTCGCATGATCGCTGGGAGGAAGTTGACTGGTTTTACCAGAATGTCTTCGACGCGGAAGCGCATGGCTTCACGGTAGAGGAATTCCATTTGCCGGAAGCGGATTTGCATGTGGATGAGCTGGTGGACCAAGGTGACCTCTGTGGGTGTGACTGGGTTGAATTGTTCGATGAAGTTGGTGGCGACGGCGAGGGCCTGATCGTGGTCAGCGATGAAGTTATCGAAGATTCGCAGGGAGTAGAGGCCGTGTTTGAGAGAGTTTGAAGCGGCTTTGAGCTTGCCGTCGTGCGTGGCCCGGTGGACCTGGTTGCGTTTCTGCGGTTGGCCATGAGGGCCGCTTCGGTCATGGTTTTCTTGCGTGGCTGTGAATCTGTATTCGAAGCTACGGTCGATGGATCGTTGGCAATATTGTGTTCTTCGGTCATGAGATTTCTCCTGAGAAGAAACCAGCAGACGGGAAGATGGGCTTCATGTTTGGGGCTGGCTCGTCGGATTTAGCATCAATGCGTTAGCGGGAAAAGAAAGTTGAAAGTTTCTGCGAATCGCGTTGGGCTTAATTTTGTGGCCGGTACATCGGGAGAGATGGGGCCGGGAGCATTTGTAGCCAACAGGGCAGGCACGTGAGTGGGGCGATTGCATTAGATGTCAAAAATGCGATTGAAAAGCACAGTGGCTGGTCATGCTTTCGACTGTCTTCTCCTTTGGCCTGGTTGCTTCAGGGTGATTTTGAGTGGGTATGGGTGCACCCGTCTCGACGGGGATTTGGAAAAAACAGAGCTTTTGGGCTTTTGTGCTAAGTTGCAGATTGCATGCAGCTTAGGGAATGGTAGCGGGTTTGATCGGGAAGTCTGGAGCTATGCTGTGGCTGGAAATGGGAGAGAAACTCTCGAAAACATTGAGGAAAATGGAGGGATAGCGCTGGGACACATCAGTCAGACGGCTTTCTCAAACAACCTGCTTGCTTCTCTCCAGCCCCGATGCCTTTGCTTTTCTTGTGTTGAGTATTCCCGTCGCAGCCAGCAAGGCAAGCAAAACGGCAAAGCTACCCACAAACGTAACAGCTTCATTCATGGAACCTACACACTCAGTCAGAGGTTGAATCAGCTTGTTCCTGAACAGCGAGGATCGGATGAATTCGTTCAGAAGGAAGCTGGAGCCTGCCAGCAGGAACGGCCATCCGTGCCTTCGGTCCTTGAGAAAAAACAGCAAGCCCACCACAATACTGATCATTTGACCAGCCACGCCGGCACTTTCGAACCTGTAAAAGGTCTCCGGGCCCTCGATCTTGTACTGCGGAACGAAACTAATGAGCGTGAAGAACAAAGCAATACCCATGAATAGGAGCGTTGTGCCGAGGAGGATGGACCCGTGCAAGATCCGGCGTTTTCTCAGTACAAATGCCAGCAGGATAAACATTCCCAAATCGAGGGTTACCATTACGTTTTGCACGATCAAGGCGTCTCCTTGACCTGCCACAATCCCTTTGTGAGCGGAATGAACAGTCAGCAATGCCGTTGTAGCGAATACCAACGGAGCAATGATCAGAACGACCAGGCCCACGCGCCTATGATCCCCGTGCCTTTTGTTCACAATCAGACGGAGCTGGTACAACAGCAGCAACAGCCACATGAAATCGGTGACGACATGGAGATGGTGATAGGCATTGGGAGCGGACTTCTCTCCAAAGTAGATATTCCAGAATCCAGCAACGGTTAGCAGCATCGTCGCTGCAATGAGCCAATGCTCAAACATGTACTGAGGGATGGTCTTCATCTAAGTCACCCTTGCATTCTATACGTCCTTCTCGCCGTGCCCCACAACAGGTCGCATGCCCATCGATCGAAAAGCACTGCGACGCGAACCCCATCAGATTCCTGCGTAACTCTGGATTTGGCGACAGCCTGACCACAACCCTGCAAAATCCCCAACAAAATCAGGCCTTCTTCCTGGTGTTCTTGGACAGCCTTCCATGGGAAAGCCGTCTTTTAGAATGATTCTGCATTTGAAGTGTTCGGCAATCTGCTGTTAACCTGAAGAAACACTCACGTAACCGTAGTCAACTTTGTTTGGAATCCAGGAGGCAATATGATTGCTAAAATTTCGCTGTTTGCGAGTTTCTTCGTTGTGACTGCTCTGCAGGCAGCACCACTAACAGGTCTTTTCAATACAGGCGCGGGCCTTGAGGGTGGTGCAATCGACCCCAACTGGTCGATCCTGCTTGAGCCGGTTCAATCGGCTGTTGTCATAAGTTCAATCCCAGGGTCATGGTTGGCAAACTCGGCTGAGTCCAGATGGATCTGGCAGACGGAAAGCGGGACACCCACTAATGTTACATTGACCTTCCGCACTTCATTTACGATCTCTCCCGGGCTTGATCCAGCCACGGCTAATATTCAAGGTCGATGGTCAACGGATAATTCTGGCTTGAACATTCGCATTAATGGAGTAGACACAGGGCAGACTTCATCGGGATTTTCGAGCTGGACTTCATTTGTAATCAACAGCAACTTTGTCTCAGGCCTGAATACCCTTGATTTCGTTGTACAGGACGTTGGTTTTATCGCAGGCTTCCGTGCTGAGTTCACATCTTCCGACATTCAGCCACTAGAGAGCACTGTTCCAGAGCCAACAACCTGTGTGTTGATGGGCTTGGGCATTGCTGGATGTGGTCTCGCGCGCCGTTTCAAGAATTAGCCCGAGGGCCAAGGCCATTGCGGGGAATTGTGGAGAAGTGGACGGCCTCAGAGTTTGTCGGAACTAGATTTTGGCTCTGTGCAAGAAAGCCGAGCCTTAGATAAATCAAGTCTCCAAACAGATTCAGACGTTATAAAATCCAGCCATGCTCAGTCTCCGATTAGGGTTATTGACCGTAGTGGCCAACTGTCTCTCGGGACAGCAGCTGTCGCTAAATCTCTCAGATCCCGTGGTTCGTGCCTGTGGTTACGTGGAAGTCAGTGGTGGCTTCACTGCCCCTGGACTTCAATCGACCCCGCCTACTTGGGACTGGGGCGATGGATCCATAACCAAGTCATTCTTCCCGGCAACACATAAATACGCGCAGGGTGGGAAGTACTCAATCAAAGTTTCCATAGTTAGCGGCGGAACCGTTCTGATTTCTCAAACTGCATCGGTTACCGCCTTGCCCGCCACGGATCAGGTCTGCACATCGCTACTAACCGCTGATCCGTCGCGGCTCTACCTTGTGGCGGGAATGGCTAGGCAGATCATTACCGTTTCCCGAATCAGTCGGTCTGGAGAACGTGTAATCGTTCCATCAGCTGCATTAAAGTTTAGGTCCTTGGCACCTGGCCTGATCACTGTATCGCCTGCGGGGTTGATATCTGCTTCGGGCTTTGGTGATGGCCAGGTTGACGTTGAAGATTCCGCAACGGGACAAGTAATTCGCTTGAGCGTTTCTGTAGGCGATCTTAAGGTGGAACCGCCATATTTGCGGCTACACCTCACCTCTAACCCCCAGGCCCAACTGACGGTCAGCGGCACCAATGCGGACGGTTCCCCCTTGAATCTCACGGGTCGTAGGATTGAGTATTTCGACCCCAATCCCCCACCGGCTAGCCCAGTTGTTTCGGTCTCACCAGCAGGATCCGTTCGCGCCTTACGAGTGCCAGAGCGGATAGAAGAAGTTCCGGTTCTTCATGCAAGGGTGGATGGTGTGTTGGCAAACAACCAGACCATCGTCCGGGTCGCAAATGCCTTCCCCGAGATCGAGTTCTTTGACTTAAGCTCAGGCCAGGTTCGCTTTCATGTGGCCCGTCTCGTTGGCAATTGGAACTATGAAGAGATTCTTCAGAAGTCTGAGGTCGCAAAGTGGACAGACCGCGCATATGAGCTCGAAGCGGAAGCGGCCGGCTACCGTACGAATCGGGCGGGGGTTCATAGTTTGGTCAATGATGTTGGAGGTACAGCAGATCGGAATGATGCTTCCGTTCCTTGCGGAATTAACGGCAACCCCGTCCGCCTTGGTTCTTCACCTGCCAGACCTTCGGACAACAGTTGCCTTATCATCGCGAACAGTTTGTCCACTCCCCAATGGTTCATCTATTTCCACGAGTTAGGTCACGACTTTGCTGGCCAAAACGCCAAGTTCAATCAATGGATCGAGAACATCAGGTCCCCGTTTCGTGTGGCTATCGTAGAAGGCTTGGCGACCAGTTTCACGCAGTATGCGGGCTACACAATGAGACTGCGGCAATCAGAATATGGTCTGAATCCAATCACTCTTCGCGAGTTTGAGCAAAATGCAATATTCCCAGACTCTCAACGGTGGCGCAACGCGCTGGATCAATATGCGCGATCAGGCTTGAAGTTTACAGATCTTGACCCGGATGTCTTCAATGGAATTGTCGGCCTCCATATGACCGAGTTTGGTCCGGACTGGTTCGTCCGCTTTGCGTCCACATTGCTGCCACCGGTTTCCAGATACACGTTCGGAATCGCTGGCGAAACCGAGGCGGCCACTTTCATGGTTGCGGCATTTGGCGCCGCTGCAGGCCAGGATCTGCGTGAGCGCTTCCGGGGTTGGGGATTCCCGATTGACAACTCTTATTACAATTCCATCTATTCCGAAGTGCTCCAGTTATCGCGTGCACGTACCCCGACCATAAATACTGGCGGGGTAGTAAGCGCAGCCAGTTTCAAAGGAAACGGGATTGCGCCCGGGGAGTGGATCTCCCTTTACGGAGTGAATCTTGCACCGCGCCTGATGGTGGCCACTAAACTCGTCGAAAGCCTTGAAGGTACCTCCATCAATTTTGTAGATGCACTGGGGGTGTCTCGTAAAGGTCTGATCCAGTTTGTTTCCCCCGGGCATGTGAACGTCCTTGTTCCGGAGCAGATGGCTGCCGGTAGCGGGAGCCTCCGCATTTCTAGTTGGAGTGGCTCATCCTCCATCCCGGTTTCGGTGAATACCGTGCATCCGGGAATGTTTTCGGCTGCTTCCACCGGGACGGGCCCTGCCGCAGCCACTTGGTTGCGTGTGCGTCCAGATGGCTCTCGAGCTTCTGGTCTGACCTTTGATGCTGCCAGTCTCAAGAATTTGCCAATCGAACTTGGGGGTGACGAGGTATATCTCAATTTCTACGGCACCGGATTCCGCAGCCAACGCTCCGTAAGGGTCACCCTCGGCGGTCAGTCTGTACCCGTGCTCGGGGCTGTAGCCCAGGGTCAGTTCGTCGGCCTGGATCAACTGGTCATCGGACCTATACCGCCTTCCCTCGCCCAGAGGGGCGAGGTGGAACTCTTGGCAGAGTTTGACGGCATCCTTGCCAATCCCGTGACAATCTTGATGCGGTAATGCCAAGCATTGATGCAAGGAAAGCCATCGGAAAGCCATCAGATAGGATGAGGCGGCTGGCCTCGACTGAACGTCGGCGTTAAGGTGTCGTCAGATACGGGATCGAAGTCCAAAAAGGAGTCGAGGCTTGACGGTTATTGCTACCGCTGTAGCCGCGATTGGAATCGATCTCGGCGATAAAGATGCTCGCTATGCTTGCCTGAAGGAAGAAGGCAAATTCACCGAAGAAGGCACAGTTGCCATGACCCCAGCCGGACTTCTAGAGCACTTGCACAAGGGATCGTCGAACCGGTTTTCGGGCAGATCAAAGAGGTGAGATGTTGCCGCAGAACACTGCTTCGGGGCATCGCAAAAGCGCGAGCGGAATGGAATCTGATCTGCCTGACACACAATCTAGTCAAGCTATTTAGGCATCGTGAGGTTCTTCAAACGGATTGAGGCCGTTTAAGTGGCTCTTGTTTGCCCACAAAAGACGTTAAAGCGGGTAGTTGGCAGCATTCTGTGGCTGGAGATTGGGAGAGAAAATCTCGAAATCGTTGAGGAAAACAGGGGGATAGCGCTGTGACGCATCAGGTTGCTGACTTTCCTTACGCCAAGGTTGCGTCTGGCGCCACGGCCGACCTGCTTCAGATCAATATCCGGATCCCGGAAGATCGTGCGAATCGCCCGAACCTGCCGTTGATTCTCGAAATCGGTGAGGTACGGTCTCCGGCGGGTGTGACGCTTCCTTGTTTGACATCCGAGCAAGCCATGAAAGTTGGCAATTCGCACGAATCACGGAGATGGAATGTAGGCTGGTAACGAAGTAATGTAGAAACGTAACAATTCCGGTGGAGTTGCCCGGATTGCGAATGTGCTCGGTGATACACTACATGGGTTCACGCTCCGCCCAATCCAGCCGTAGGTCAATAAAAATAAGCTAAATGTTCCAATTCCCAGTGCTCTCCCCGGACCAGCCGTCCCCACTCAAACTGAGTCCGCACGATCCGATTGATTTGAAACCCGAGATCCCATCCGGTTTCCCCTCTGGTTGGTTCAGGCCGAGCGGGCTACAGATTCTCATGGTGACGAATTGTTTTCGACTCCCGATGCTTCTGCTGGCTGGATTGGCGCATTTGGTCGCGGCTGACTACGCTTCGATGCCGCTTTCCTTTGAGCCTAATTTGGGGCAGGCCCCGGCGGGAGTTCACTTTGTGGCCCGCGGTGCGCATTATTCGGTTCGACTGGCGAGCGCTGGCCCCGTTCTCGAATTGTCTGGCGCTAAAGCGGAACGCCAAAACCTGGCGATTTCCTTTCCAGGGGCACGTCAATTGATACAGCCCGAAGCGGTAGGGCGGCTTGGCGGGACGGTGAATTACTTTGTTGGCAAGGACCGGAGTAAATGGCGGAGTGGTGTGCCTACCTTCGCCCAGGTTCGTTACGCGGCGATTTATCCTGGAATCGATGTGATTTATTACGGCCAGCAACGGCAGCTGGAGTATGACTTTAACGTTGCCCCGCATGCCGATCCGGCTCAAATCCGCATTCGTTTTGCTGGTGCCGGAAAAGCGCACCTGGACAGCAAGGGCGATCTTGTTTTCGGTGATGGACCGAACGAATTGCGGCAGCATCGACCGCTAGCCTGGCAGGAGCGCAATCACGTTCGTGTGCCAGTGGCGGCCGAATACAAGCTGTTGGCTTCAGGAGAAGCTGCGTTTGAGGTTGGCGAATATGATCACTCCGCGCCGCTGGTGATTGACCCGGTGCTGGGCTATGGTTCGTATCTGGGTGGTTCCGGAACGGATGGTGTCACCAGCGTTCGCGTGGATGCCAGTGGGGCGCTTTTCGTTGCCGGATACACCAGCTCTACGTCGTTTCGCACGACCGCTGGCGTTCTGCAGACGGCCAACAAGGGCCGTGTTGCCTCGGCCGAGTATTTTGGTTTTGGCGATGCGTTTGTGGCCAAGTTCAGCCCGGTGGGAAGTCTTGTCTATTCCACGTATCTGGGCGGATCTGACGACGATCTTGCTTCGGCGCTAGCCCTGGACGCGAGCGGCAATGCGTATGTTGCTGGTCTCACTCGCTCGGCCGACTTCCCGGTAACGCCGGGAGCCTTTCAAACCAGATTTGGCGGCCGTTCGGCCGACCTGTTCTTTGGGCGGGGCGATGCGTTTGTCGTCAAGCTAAGTCCTGACGGTGCGAGGATCATCTATGGCTCGTACCTGGGCGGCACCCTTAACGATGCGGCCTGGAGCATTGCCGTGGATAGCGGCGGCAACGCAGTAATCGCAGGCGACACGATGTCGACGGATTTCCCAACTTCGGCTAATGCAATTTCGCGCAGTTACCGCGGCGGGGCCAATGCAGCCATTACAGCTACTGGAGACGGCTGGGTGGCAAAGTTGAACCCGGCTGGAAGCTCCCTGGTTTATGGCTCGTATCTGGGTGGCCGAAGTCACGATCTTGCCAGTGGGGTGGCTACCGACGCAGCGGGTAATTTGTATGTTTGCGGACTTACATACTCGTCCGATTTTCCGGTTTCCCCGGGCGCTTTCCAAACCCGCTTTCGCGGGGTGGAATCGACTGTCTACCGGGACGCGGCGGACGACGGATGGGTTATGAAGATCAATCCTGCGGGTGCCGTCACTTTCAGCACCTATATTGGAGGCTCGTCTCGTGATGGAGTTTATTCCATTGCGGTGGATGCCGCTGGCAATTCGCACGTCACGGGCCGTACGTTGTCGCGGGATTTTCCTGTAACTACCACTGCCGCCCAGCGAGCATACGGTGGCTCGGGGGCGATCGGGAATGCGGGAGATTGGGCTCAAGGAGATGCATTCATCGCCAAACTCAACCCCAGCGGCTCCGAACTGGTTTATTCGACTTACATGGGCGGGGGATCCGATGACTTTGGTGTGGGCATTGCTCTGGATGCTGCTGGCAATGCATATGTCGCTGGATTTACTTTGTCCTCCAACTTTCCCCTGAGCGCCGATGCGCTGCAAAAGACGAACGCGGGATTCGGAGGCCAGGGCTTCAACATAGATTTGCCGCCACCTATTGGCGTTCAGAATACAGGTGATGCGTTCGTTGCCAAGGTTGATGTGAATGGCGCATTTGTCTACTCCAGTCTGTTTGGCGGTTCGCAAGACGACGCCGCTGCGTCGATTACAGTGGACGGTGCCGGCAGCATTTACATTGGCGGGATTACAGTATCTGCCAATCTTCCTGTCGCCCTGCCTACCCAGGGTGCTTACGGCGGGACGGGAGCTTTGGCTCCTCGAGGCGACGGTTTCGTTGCGAAGTTTGACTTCGGCGGTACGATCGCTGCAACGCCAGCGAGGATTGCCTTCGTGACCGGATCGGCGACTACAGGTTCGACGGGAGCGCGCGTTCCGCTGTCGGTGGAGGTTCTCAATGCCTCCGGGGCGGCAATAGCTGGTGTGACGGTGAACTTCAGTGCGACTGGTGCGACGGTGAGCCCGGCTACAGCCGTTACGGACAATCAAGGCCGTGCAAGCACGATGGCTACGCTTGGACCCATTGCTCAAACGGCCCGAGTGAGTGCCAGCGTTGCCGGGCTTCCGCCCGTGAATCTTGATATCGCAGTGACTGCCGCTGTTGCCGGGCCCACTGTGACGGCCGTTGTTAATGGAGCGACATTTCTGGCGCCGATTGCGCCGGGGTCCTGGCTGACGGTGGGCGGCACAACTCTTTCCGCGGCACGCGTGGACGCCAGTAGCCTGCCGCTGCCTACTCAACTTGGCTCTGTGAGGGTTCGTGTCAACGGCCAACTGGTGCCACTTCTGGTGGCACTTCCCACCCAGATCAATGTCCAGTTGCCTTACGAAACTCCCGTTGGCAGAGCTACGCTTACAGTGGAATCGGAAGGTGTTGTTTCCGCACCATTTAACTTCACCGTGCAGGCGACAGCGCCTGGCATCTTCCAGTTTGGTGCCAATCGGGCGGTGGCCCAAAACTACGCCGCTGACGGATCTTTATCGCTGAACACGTCTGAAAATCCGGCACAAGCGGGGCAGTCGATTGTGGTCTACTTCACCGGTCAGGGCGCTTTGGACAATCCTATTCCCACTGGTACCCTTGCCGGGGCCAGCCCGCTCTCGCGGCCCAGTGCGGTATCTACCGTATCGGTTGGCGGCATAGCTGCTGTAGTCGATTTTCTGGGTATGACGCCTGGACAAATTTCTCTCGGACAGGCCAACATCCGCATTCCGTCGGAGCTGACGGTTGCCGGGGATTACCCGGTGGTGATTACGATCGGCGGGCAGTCGAGCCCGGGCCGGGTGATCTCGGTGGGTGCCCAAAACAGATGAGATCGGCCGTAGTCCTGGCAATTCTGGGCATTGCTGGGGTTGCCGCCTTTTTGACACTACCTCGAGGCGGTGCGGTGACGAGTTCCGTAGGCCGGATCGAGCCGGAGGCGGTTATTGCAGCGGCCACGTTGGGTGGGCGTGTCAAATCGGTGCACGCACACCGCGGACAGCACGTAAACGTTGGAGACGTTCTTGTGCGTTTTGAGGCTGAGGAGCTGGATGCCAGGTTGAAGCGAGTGCATGATGTGGTTGCGCTTGCCCCAGCTGGGGTTATCGCAACGACCTCTTCATTCATCGAACGGGTGCCGCCGTCGACGTGGGCTTCGCTGCTTCAGACAGACCCTGTGCGACTGGATGCGGAACGGGAATACGTGGACGCTCTTGCTGCGACCGAGCGAGAGGGAACGCCTGCTGCGGTGGCCCGGCTGAACCGCGCTAAAACCCTACGCGTATCTGCAATCCGGCGTGCAGATGAATTGCGACCGCAGGCCCTGACGCAGCTGGAAAAAGTTCGAGCAGAGGCCGAGAGTGCAATGAGTTGGCTGGGTGAGCAACGAGAGCGCCTCGATGTAAAGTCGCCGGTGAGCGGGATTGTGGAAGTGCTGGATCTGAAGGTTGGAGACAGCGTGTTGCCGGGAGCTGCTGTGGCGCTACTTGCGTTGCCCGGGAAATGGGTTGTTACCTCAAGGGGGGAATATCCTTCTGGAAGTGCTGTTGAAGTGTCTCTTGCAAATGGTGTTCGAATTCGTGCCACGACGGCGGAGCCTGCGGGGACTGGCCGTGTGCGCATCCGCATCTCCACAACGGCAGCAAACGTGCAGGCTGGAGATGCTGTGGGGTTACGATTCTGAGCGGTATCGAGATTCAAGGACTTGTCTACCGGTATGGGCAGCGGATTGCCCTGGATGACGTTTCGCTTGAGGTGGCGCCGGGCCAAATCGTTGGCCTGTTGGGGGGCAATGGAGCGGGAAAATCCACGCTGCTCAAGAACCTTTGCGGACTCCTCACGCCCGCAGCCGGCAAAATCTCTATCGCAGGCAGCGAAGTTGCCACCGCGCGTTGCAGGATTGGTTATGTTGCGCAAACATTCGGGCTGTATGAAGACCTTTCTGTATCGGAGAATCTGGAGTTTTATGGGCGCGCTTACGGCTTGAGCCGTAGCGTTGCGCTGGAGCGGGTAGAAGCATCGCTGACCAGATTCCGGCTTACGGATCGCCGCCGGGACCGCACGGGAGCTTTGTCTCACGGATGGCGTCAACGTGTCGCCATGGCGAGCGCGCTGCTGCACCAGCCCGCCGTTCTTCTGCTGGATGAAGCCTCTGCAGGGCTTGACCCCGCCGCCCGGCGTTATGCCTGGCGTGTGATGGAGGAAGAAGCGGCACTGGGTGTGGCCGTGTTTACCGGTACCCACCATCTGGATGAAGCAGCCCGATGTCATTCGGTGGTTTTTCTCAACGCGGGACGAGTGGCAGGGTGTGGGCCCTATTCGGAACTTTCGGCGAGCCTTGAAGCGCACTTCGAGAGGATGCCATGAGATTCTTCAATGGCACGCTGCTGGTTGCCTTCAAAGAGGTTCGGCATCTGCTTAATGATCCCTACACCCTGATCCTGACTATCGGGATGCCACTCTTTCTGATGCTCTTGTTCGGATATGCACTGGACACAAGAGTACGCGACGTCCCGATCGCCGTTCAGAATCTGGATGAGGAGCGATTCAGCCGCTCGCTGGTGGACTCGTTTGGACTTTCTTCGATGTTTCGCATAGCCCACCACGTGAAGACCGAGGAGGAGTTGCGCAGCCTGATCCGACGGGGCGAGGCCAAGGTGGCGATCCAAATCCCTCGCGGTTATTCGGCTAATGCGTTCCACGGCCGCCCGGTGCAAGTGCGCGTCTGGGTTGACGGATCGGATCCAGCCATGGCCGGACAAGTGGTGGCGGCGGCCCAGGCCTTTGGGCTTGAGCAAGCGCTGGCCATTGCCGTTGGTGATCGAAAGGGCTGGAAGCTGCCGATTGAAATTCGCCCGGAAGTGCTGTTTAATCCGCAGGGGCAAACTGTACACTATTTCGTGCCGGCGCTCGTGGCGACTTTGTTGGAAACGACGACGATGTTGCTGGTGGCGCTGTCTTTCGTCAAGGAACGCGAGCGAGGGACGCTCGATCAGCTGCGCATCACGGGCATCAGTTTGCCATCGCTTATCGCCGGTAAGTTAACGGCTTGCGCGGGAACCGGGCTGGTGACCGGGCTTTTGTTGATGGCGATTATGCAGTACGTGTTTGCAGTCCCCGTCGCCGGGAGCATTGCACTATTCGTTGCCTCGCTCGTGTTGTTTCTCCCTCCTTTCCTGGGCCTTGGGCTGATTGTCACGGCTGAAGCCAGAATTCAAGCTCAAGCGTTACAGCTGACCTTTCTCATTGGAATCCCGTGCAACATGCTGTCGGGATTTATTTTTCCGCGGGAGACGATGCCGGCCGCTGTCGTTGCCTTTAGCGGATTACTGCCTACCACGTGGTCGGTGCAGATTGCCCGGGGCATTGTTTTGAGAGGGGCAGGATTGGAGGATCTGGCTCCGGCTATTCTTGGCTCGGCGATTTTAGGAGTAGTGTATGTGAGTCTGGGTGCGTTCCATTTGTGGCGAAGGTTGAGGTAGCGAGCTTTCACAACAGAGCGAGTCAGGAAGTCTTTGAGGGGATAATCAGCACGGGTTTGATCCCCGTCAATCCGAGCAGGCCCTTGATTGAAGCTGCTGCGTTGCGCTCGGCCTGGACGAGTATTCCCATGTCGATTGCGCCTTTTTTGATGGCTTCCACCCCGGCAATTCTGGCGCGCTGTTCGAAGTCCAGACTGTATGGCACCCAGGGGGTCCACCAGGTGATGGAGCGATCCCAGACTTTGGTTTCTTTCTCGTCGATGGAGACGCTCAAAATTTTTGGCGCGGGTAGCTTTAAGACAACCGTGCCGTCGGAGCGAATGGTAATGTCATCCTGTTTCAGGCTGCCGAGATCGATGCCGGCCTGGACGCTGGCCTGAACGATTAGCAAGATTGCCTCCGTGCCCAGTGGCAGCTTGTCTTCCTTTAAGCCGATCACCTTTTGGATCGAATACCGGACGGTTGCCAACTCGTTGAGTTGCTGCACCTGCACGAGGATCGAAGGAGGATCGAGGCTGGGAAGCAGGACTTTTCGGGAGAGCCAAAAGATCGCAGCGATGCTCAGAACTGCGACGGCAACGCAGGTGACGCGAGATTTCTGCACGACTCCCCAAACTTAACACGCGAATCCGCTTGCTGCTCTGATACCGTGATTGCCTGGCTGCTCAGCCTGAGAATCGCATAAAATCAGGTTCGTGAACCAATACATAAAGATAATAATGCTTCTAGGCGCCATCCTTACAGGATCCGTATTTGCATGGCAACAAGCGCCAAGCGTAGAGACCTTCAAGCGTGCGCTGGAGAAGAGTCTGATGGACCTGAAGCGGTCGGGATTTCCCGAGCGTAATGTGTTGTTTCAGCAGGTGACAGCGGGGCGAGGAACGGCTGGTTCGTATCCGTTTCGAGTTACAGTACTCATTCGGGACTATACTCCTGGATACCCGAAAAATCGATACTACGGCCAGACTTGCGTGGGCAAGATGAACCAACGGGAATTCCTGATGCTTCCGGATGCATTCGGAGGTTGGAAGGTGCAGGGTGCGATGACGGTGTCGCTGGGACCGGATTATGAGTGCAAGGACAACCCTTCCGAGAATGCATCGAGTATTCCGCTGTCGAGTCTGGAAGGGAGCCGGGCACCTGCAGGGACGGATGCCCCGATACAGGCGGCTGTAGCAGGCAAAGCCGGGGGCGGAACGGCGGTGATGCCGGGATCGTATGAATGCTGGTCTGGCGGAAGGCCGAGGATGCTGATGAATTTCAAAGTTACAGGAGCTGGAAAATATACGGATTCAGAGGGGAAGGCAGGATCGTTCCGGCTGGATGAATCGAGCGGGAGGATGAGTTTTCAGGGAGGGATGCTGGAGGGAGTGCTGCCAGCGAAGTTCTACATGATCTACTACGCGCCAAATGGTAAGCCCACGCTGAGTGTCCGCAACGGCGAGGGTTCTGAGATTACGGTTTGTGAGCGAGCAAGGTAGATCGGAGCGCGTTGGTCTTAAAACCGAGACGACTATAAAAAATATTCACTCACAATCTAAAAGCAGTGAAACAAGTACTCGTACATCTTTATCCAGTATCCGTCTAATGGCGTATTTCTTTAGGCATATGAAATGGCTGCAAAGTTGCAAGCTCAAAAATCATGAATAAGCGAAAGCGCTGAGCGGCCCTAGCTCAGCCGCGCTGTAAGGAGAGCCCATGCCGATAAATAAAGAGTTCCAGATGCTGCCTTTCGCACCCACTGGCTACGAGATGATCCCTTCGAAGAATTCAGGGCAGGTAAGAGCTTCGGCAACGCGCCTGAAGGCGCCAATGCTGTACGACTGGCGATCTGCCTCTGCATTTGGTGATGGCGACTGCATTACAAAAGCCAGTGAAGGTTTTCTAGACCTCTTTGGATACTCGGATGACGATCTTAAGGGTGGTTGTCTCAAGTGGAGCCATCTAGCCCCTTTGCAGTTTGGTGACACCGGGTTTTGCGGGTTGGAGCATTGCGGGCTGTCCTTAACCGCTGTCGAGCCATTTGAAAAGGAGTTATCCCATAAGGATGGATCGAAAATTCTGGTTGAGATAGCGCCTGTGATTCTTGAGTTTGAGCCGTTTCGGTGGTTTGCGTCCATCCGGCCTGCTGCCGCTGCTTCCGGGCAGGATATGGAAACTCAGGCTATACCGGTCGCGACGCATGCTTCTGGAGATTTTATTGGCAATTGTGAAGCCATGCAGCGTGTGATGCAACTTGTGGAAATGGTGGCCCCTACCGAAACCTCCACCTTGATCCTGGGAGAAACCGGGACGGGGAAAGAACTGGTGGCAAGGGCCATCCATCAACAAAGCCCACGGAAGGACGCTCCTTTTATTACGTTGAATTGCGCTGCCATTCCTGCAGCGATTCTTGAGAGCGAGCTGTTTGGGCACGAAAAGGGGGCTTTTACAGGTGCGCAAGCCCGGCGTCTGGGGCGATTCGAGATGGCCAATGGGGGTACCCTCTTTCTGGATGAAGTGGGGGATTTGCCGTACGACTTGCAGCCTAAGCTATTGCGAGCTTTACAGGAAAGGGTAATTGAACGATTGGGCGGTAACAACTCCATTCCTGTGGATGTTCGGATTGTAGCGGCCACGAATCGAGATCTATCCAAGATGGTGGCCGAGAATTTATTTCGATGCGAACTCTTTTACCGGTTGAACGTATTCCCGATTACTACCCCAGCGCTTCGGGATCGAGGTGACGACGTCGTTCTGCTCGCCAATCATTTTACCCAGCATTTTGCGGCCAAGATGGGCAAAAGAATTGATCAAATTTCTGTAGCAACTGTACGTGCACTGCGCGACTGGTCCTGGCCCGGAAACGTACGAGAACTGGAGAATTTTATAGAACGGTCTGTAATCCTGTCTCAGGAAAACGTGTTAAACGCTCCGGTGAAGGACTTGTATAAAGAGGCTCCCCCTGCTGGGCATACGGAAAAGCTGTACGAATTGCAGAGGCAACATATCCTGGCGATCCTGCGAAAAAGTAATGGAGTTGTCACGAAAGCGGCTGAAAAACTAGGCTTGTGTCGTACCACCTTAAACGCTTTGATGATCCGGCTCAACATCCAAAGAAAGGACTTCATCTAAAAGGCACTGCCGGCAGGGCCCACGATTGAGAACAGGAGGAATGGTGCATTGTGGGAAACTGGTGTGGGTTCGGAAGGGTCTAGGTATTTAGACAGGAGAACACGCAGATGTTTCAAATTTTGACGATTCTGGTTTCGGTTGGGTGCATGCTGGGTGCGGATGTGAATTCGGGATTGGAAAAGTTCCGGAATCGCGATTATGGCGGGGCGGTTCAAGACATGCGTGCGGTGTTGGAAACGGAACCCGATAACGCTGAAGCCAAGCGGGTATTGGGATTGTCGCTGGTGCGCCAGGGGAAAAGCGGTGAGGCCATAGACGTATTGGAAAACGCCAAAGCGCCGGGGCCGGATCTTCAGCTTGCGCTTGCGGCCGCCTATGCCGGCGAGAAAAGATATGGCGAGGCGGAGCGGGCGATCGAGGCGGCGGCGGAGACCAAGAGCGATCACGACGAGCTGCCTTTTTATCGCGGCATGTTGAAAGTGTTGAAGAAGCAGCATCGGGATGCTGTAGGCGAGCTTGAAGCTGCAATTCAAAAGGACCCGGAAAATGGCTATGCGTATTACTATGCCGGGCTTGCCTACAGCAATACGAAGCGGCCCGACAAGATGGTGACCGCCTTTAACAACTTTCTCAGGCTGGAACCGAATTCGCCCGAAGCACCGAAGGTTCGCTCGTTTCTGAGATCGAGCCGCTGAGACGGGAGTCCAGTTTGCGTCTCAAGTATTTACGCATAGCCGGGTTGACCATTGGTGGCCTGATTATCGGCGGCATTGCGCTGGTTCATACACCGCCAGCCAGACGCTTCGCGCTGGGAAGGTTGCAGAGTGCGCTGGCGGCTCAGGGGATTCGATTTGAAGCCTCGGGGATTAATTTTAATCTGCTCAATTTGAGGGCAACGCTGAACGGGGTTGTGATGACGCCTGAGGCGTCGCTGCCGCCGCTGGCGAAGATGGATTCCGTTGAATTTCAATTGTCGATGCGGGATCTGATTCTGGGGCACTTCGTCGTTACTGATGCGAAGCTTCGCTCAGCACGAATCTGGCTGGTAATTGATGCCAATGGTTTGACTAATCTGCCGAAATCGAAGGGTTCGCAGGGAGAAGCATTTGAGTTCCTGATACAGCGCGCGGCTATTCAGGAAGGGTCCTTTGTTTTTGAGGACCGGCGCGACGGTTTAAAGGTAGTGTTGCCGCAGTGGGATATGCGCGTTGAGGGGAACCCGATCACCAGGCGGCATCGAGTGGAATTCAACACGAAGAAAGATGGGATGGCCGAGTATGGGGCGCGGGTTTATGCGATCCAATCCCTGCAAGCGACGCTCGATGCAGGGCGGAAGGATGCGAAGCTGGAGCGCCTGGCTTTGCGCTCTACCGGGGTGGCGCTGGACGGGTCGCTCGCGGTTCTTGATTTCGAGAAGCTGGGGCTGGACGGCAAGTTTCGAGTTTCGGGGGAACTAGACCGGTTTCTGGCTGAGGCAGGGGGGCGGGTTGAGGCAGATGTTTTGATTGGCGGGACTGTTGCTTCGCCTGAGGTGAGGGCGAGCCTGATTGCGCGGGACGGCTCGTGGCAGAAGTACCGGAATCTGGAAGTGGCCGGGGATTTTACCTATGACGGACAACGAAGGATGGTGGTGGGTAAAGGGCTAACGCTGAAGTCCTCTGTGGGGAATTTGAGTGGGGATACTCAAGTTGCTCTGGGCGGAGGATTGAGCAGTTTTACGGGAAGATTCGAGCAGTTGCGGTTGAATGATTTTGTTGCAGGATTGGCAAGTACGGCAAGCGGGACTGTGAGGGCGCAGTGGGAAGCTCTGAATTTTGCTACAGCTACGGGCGATGCCAATATTCGAATCGCGGGTAACCGGCCTGCGGCGGAGGGTGTTTATCCTGTTGCCGGCGAGGTGCGGGTGCGTCAGGCCAAGGGCGGACAGAGGTTTGTGAATATCGATCGCGCCGTTGTGAGTGGGATCGAGGCTAGTGGGACGATTGAGGTTGGAGCGGGCGATCGATTGAGTGGGCAGTTATCGGTGAAGAGCGAAAATGTCGCCGCGCAACCTTATGTGGAGTTGCCGCTGGCGGGGGCGGCCACACTTGCGCTGAGCTTGAGCGGGACGGTGGGCAAGCCGCAGGCGGAATTTGCGCTTGTGGCACCGGCTTTGACGGCTGATACGTTGACCGGAATCGCGGTGAGGTCTGAGGGGAGGGCCGATCGGCAAAGAGTGGAGCTGGATTCGGCGATTGTGCAGTGGGGCGGACAGACGATGTCGGCACGGGGAGTAGTGGGTGTGGGCGGGGATTCGGCTGCTTTGGATTTACATGCAGAAGTGGTGGACGCGCGGATTGATGAGGTGCTGAAGGTGCTGGGCAAGGCGGAATTGCCATTGAGTGGGGTGGTGAATCTGAGTGCCGAGTTGCGGGGGACCGTGGGAAAGCCAGAGGGGGAGGCGCGGCTGTCTGTGGACAATTCGGCGGCCTATGGCGAGCCTTTGGGGCGAGTGAGTGCTACGGCGCGCTTTGACGAGAATGGGGCAACAGTGCCCGATTTGTTGATTGAGAAGAATGCCCAGGAACGGGCTACAGGGCAGGGAACTTATGCGTTTGCTACGCGCCAGTTTACGGCCTCTTTGCGAAGCGATGGATTTCAGTTGGCGCAGGGGCGGGTTGCGGCGCTGGAGGTGCAGGGACGGGGCACGGTGGAGCAGCCGGTTGTAGTGGCGCGAGTTGAAGGGGATGTGAACGATCTGGGGCCGGTTGAGCTGACGGCAAACTTGAACGGCAAGTCAGTGGAAGTGAAGGCTTCTGCGCCGAGGCAGAAGTTGGATTTGGTTTTGCAGAGTACGACCTTGGCCCCGTATCCTTTTACACTGAGTGCGGAAGCCAAAGGGACGGATGCAGAGTCCATTCGCAAATGGGTGCCTGCTGATCTTAAGGGGACTTTGAGTGCTGTGCTGAAGGCGGATGGCGAGATGGAGAAGTGGCAGCAGGCCAATGCCACCTTGCAGGCGAGTGCGGCAGCGCTTACGATACAGGGCCAGGCGTTGAAGCTGGAGAGTCCGCTTGAGGCTACGGTGCGGGCGGGGCAACTTAGTTTGAAGTCAGTAACTGTGTCGGGGCCGGGGGCAAGGTTGACGGTAGCGGGGAGTGCGCCTGGAGTCTTGCAGGTGGATGGGGCGGTGGATGTGGAGGCCGCGCACAAAGCATTTCGAGCAGAGGCGGAACCGCAAGAGAACGCAATGGGCAAGCTTACTCTTAGCGGCAGAATGGGGAGCAGCCTCAAGGCGGGTAAATTTTCGATTGACCCGAGGATCGAGCTGGATCTGAAAGATGGGTTCTATACGAGTGCGAAGGTTTCCCCGCTAAGCGAGGCCAATGTGCGTGCGGTGCTGGCTGAAGGAAACGTGCGTATTGAGAGTCTGGACGCTCGATGGGCGAACGCGACGATTTCCGGCAAGGGCGATCTGCCATTAGGATTGGTGGCCGGTGAGTTGCCGTTTGAATTCGCAAAGAAGGGTGGGCCGGCCAGCGCGGAGTTCTCAGTGAAGGGCCTGGACTTTTCGCAGATCGCGGGCGTGCCTGAAGGTGTCGCGGGGCGGAGTTCGTTTACGGCTAAGGTGGAGGCGACCAAGCCGGAAGTGGCAGCATTACGGGGAGAGATCCAGTTTGAAGAGTTGAGTCTCAATGCGGGTAAGTACCGGTTGGCGCAGGATGGTAAATCCCAATTGAGGGTGGATGCGGGTAAGGTTAGCGTGGAGCGGTTCACGATGTTGGGGCCGGACTCGTCGAAGGTGCTGTTGACGGGCAGTGCGGAGTTGACTGGGAGACAGGCATTGGCCTTGCGGCTGGACTCGAATCTGGACCTGGGGCTGATGGCAGCGTTTACGGATACGGTTCGAGCGCAGGGTGCTACGACGGTTGCGCTGCAGCTGGGTGGGACGCTGGAGGCGCCGGAGGCGGCGGGATCGGTTGAAGTGGTTAACGGTTTTATCAGCATGGCCGATCCGAAGGTGCAGGCCGAGCAATTGAATGTGCGGATTGATCTGGCGAAGGATCAGGTTCGTGTGAACCGGCTGACGGGAGGGTTGAATGGCGGGACGGTTGAGGGGTCTGGCGGGTTCTCTTTACGCGGTACAGAGGTTGAGAATTTGAATCTGAGCCTGGCCATGAATGGTGTGTATCTGGACGTGCCGGCCAACTTCAAGACCCTTTCGAATGCGACTCTGACGGTGCGGTCTGCCGGAAGCCGGATTCTTGTGGGCGGCGACTTGAACATTATCGACGGCAGTTACACGGATGCGGTGAACCTCGATCAGGGGTTGCTGAATGCGCTGAATTCGTCAGCGACGCCGTCCGATGTTGCAGAGGAACGGTCGCCTTTGCTTGAGCGGCTGGATTATGGCATCAAGATCGACACAGAGAATCCGCTGGTTGTCGATAACAATCTGGCCAAGGCTGAGATCACGATTGATGCGCGCCTTACAGGGACTTATTATCGCCCTGGGCTGGTGGGCCGGGTGAACATTGACGAGGGTGGAAGTCTGAATTTGAATGAGCGCACTTATCTTGTGGATCGAGGTGTGCTGACATTCAACGACGAGAACAAGATTGAGCCATCGTTCGACATTGTGGCGCGAACGCAGGCATCCGGCTACGACGTCACATTGTCGGTGCAAGGTGAGGGCAAGGAGCGCGAGACTACGCTGACGTCCGATCCGCCGTTGCCGGAGCCGGATATTGCCGCGGTGTTGTTGATCGGCAGGACGCTCGATGAGATACAGGGGCAGGAAGCGGATGTAGCCAAGGAACAGGTGCTTTCGTATCTGACCGGGCGGGTGGGCGGTTCGCTTGGGCGTGGCATCGAGCAGGCCACTGGATTGTCGCAAGTAAGAATTGAGCCGAACCTGATTGCCAACGAATCTGACCCTTCGGCGCGGTTGACGGTGGGGCAGAATTTTACCCGGCAGTTGAGCCTGATCTATTCCATGAATCTGACGGATTCGGGCGATCAAATTCTGGTAGGCCAATATGACATCTCGAAGCGATTTCGAACGCGGACTTTGAAGCAAACGGATAACTCGTACCGGTTTGATTTTTCCAAGCGCCAGGAATTTGGAGGGAGACCGCCTGAGCCCAGTACAACGGCCGAGCGGGAGCATAAGCGGATTGGCCAGGTGGATTTGATTGGCCAGCAGATCTTTACAGAAGAGCAGTTGCGGAAGTGGCTGGCGGCACGGGAGGGGAAGACCTATGACTTTTTCAAGATCCGCAAGGGGGTAGAGCGGGTGAGCCGGCGTTACGCCGATGAGGGACATCTGGAGGCGCGGGTACGGTTGAATCGAAGTGCGAGGGAAGGGGTTGTGGATCTGGAGTTGAGCGTGGAAGCGGGGCCTAAAGTGGACTTCGTGTATGAGGGCTTTCCCGTGAGCGGGGGCTTGCAGAAGAAGATCCGTGAGCAGTGGCGTGATGGAGTTTTTGACGCGCAGCGGGCCGACGAAGCGGTGGATCGTCTGAAGGAAGATCTGGCGGGCCGGGGATATTTGAAGTCTCAGATCGAATACTCCATACAGTTGCCGGAGGAGAACCGGAAGCGGGTTGTGTTTGATATCCAGACGGGGGAGAAATACGACGAAGCCAAGCTGGTATTTGCCGGTGCCTCGGGGATTGAAGAATCGGAGTTGCGAAAGTTGTTGCGGGATCAGAAGCTGACGCTGGCGGCGTTGTCGAGGCCAGAGCCAGCTATTGATCTGATCACCAGGACCTATCGGGAACGCGGGTTTCTCGATGTCAAGGTTGCGAAGCCTGAGCTAATCCTGGACGAGGCTACGCGCGGTGCCCAGATTGTTTATCCGGTTGCTGAGGGCCCACAGTACAGGGTGGGAAGTATTGCGTTTGCTGGCAATCAGGTATATCCAGTCGAGCAATTGTTGCCCGTTGTGGCTCTTGAGAAATTGGAGGACTACGGAGCTGAGCTGAGAGAAGAAAGCCTCGCGAACCTGCGTGAGTTGTATGGGCAGAAGGGCTACAACGATGTGGAGGTGACGCACTCGCTAAACCGGCATCCTGAGACCGGACTGGTGGACGTTACGTTTCAGATCGCGGAGGGGCCGCAGAGCATTGTGGGTGAAGTGAAGGTGGAAGGGAATCTCGATACCTCACCAAAGCTGGTTCGCAGCCAGATGGAGCTGAAGGCTGGCGATCCGCTGGACCTCGCGTTGTTGGGCCGATCAAGGCGGAATCTTTACACTACTGGTGCTTACTCATTGATTGACATACAGCGGCATCCGCTGGATGTGGCCGGGGGGAAGAGGTTGGTGCCGCTGGACGTGAATGTGCGTGAGGTGCGGCCCTTTCAGTTCAATTACGGCGGCTATTTCGACACCGATCGTGGGCCGGGGGGAATTGTGGATTTCTCGAACCGGAACTCGCTGGGGTCTGCGCGCACGCTGGGTATGAGGATGCGGTATGACGCGGATCTGCAGGAAGCCCGCATGTTCTTTACGCAGCCGTTGCTGAAGCGATTCCCGCTCCGGACTACGGGATCTTCGTTTTTGCGCCGCGAGGTTCGGGATGGCTTCAATACGGATCGGGTGGGTTTCTCTGTTTTGCAGGAGGCGCGACTCAAGAAGGCCTGGATTTTGAATTACGGCTACCGCTGGGAGCAGACCCGGACTTATGACCGTGGGCCTGACCCGATCTTTGATGCAACGTTGAAGGTGGCACCATTCACTGCGGCCCTTTCTCGAGATACGCGGGATGATTTGCTGGATGCGACACGCGGGTCGCTGACATCGCATGCGGTGGAATACGCACCTACGTTCTCGGGCAGTGAATTGAATTTTGCGAAGTACTTTGGGCAATATTTCCGTTATTTCGCTTTCGACAAACCGGGGCTGTTGCCGATGCAGAAAGGGGTGAGAAAGAGCCGGCTGATATTGGCTACGGGAGTACGCGTTGGTTTAGCGGCAGGATTGAACGGTCAGGATTTGATTGCGGGACGTGGCGAGAGTAATCGGGTGAGCCTGGGCGAAAGGTTCTTCGCGGGTGGGGGAACTACGATTCGCGGATTTAATCAGGACGGGGTGGGGCCGAGGCTATTTGACGGGATTTCGCCTACGGGTGGCGATTCGCTTTTTATCCTCAATACCGAGATGCGGTTTCCTGTTAAGGGTATTTTCGACGGTGTGGGGTTTGTCGATGTTGGCAACGTTTACGAGCGGATTGGGGACTTCCGGCCGTGGCAGGTTCGCAAGGCGGCAGGGTTTGGGATTCGGATTCGTACGCCTTACTTTCTGCTGCGCCTGGACTACGGGATCAAGCTGGACCGGAAGCCCGGGGAGCCTTTGGGACGACCGTTCTTTAGCATTGGGCAGGCGTTCTAAAAAGTGAAAGACCTCCCGCTGCTTCATGCACCGGGAGGTCTTTTGGTTGTTGTTGCCGTTTTAGAAACGGTAGTAGAGGCTGAACTGAACGATACGGCGACCGGACTGTGTTGTGGTGATGCGACCGAAATTGGTGGTGTTGATGTTGTAATCAGGTACGTTGAAACTGACTGTGTTCGTTGCGTTAAACATTTCTGCTCGAAAGTCAATGTATTGCCGTTCGGTAATGTTAGTTCGTTTCTGAAGGGCGGCGTCGATGTTCTTGAAGGCGGGGCCATTAAACATGCGACGAGCCAGACCGCCAAGCTGGCCAACGCCGGGGTTGGTGAAAATCTGACCGGGTGCGGCTGCACGTCCTTCCACAGCGGTGCCGCGCGTATCGCCAGCAATAACTCCAGGTGCAAAGTAAAAAGGACCGTCTCCAGTCATTCTCACACCCATTAAGCTGTTAATTTGCTCGGCAGTAAGATTGGTATTCGCAGTGTTCACGCCAGACCGTCCTGTCCTGTTGAGGGTTCCGCGGCCACTGGAAATGCTGAATGGCGAGCCGGAACTGACGGTGATATTGGTGCTGAGTGTCCAGCCACCGATGACCTTGTTGAAAAAGTTGCCCGAGTCGAAGAAACGACCTTTGCCAAAGGGAAGATCCCAGGCGCTATTCATCTTGAACTGATGACGGAGGTCGAATGCAGTGCGGGTGTATTCGATGGCACCGTTGTTGATGTCAAGGAAGGGATCAAACCGGGCTTGGCCTTCGCCTGAAGTGTCGCTGAGATTCTTGGACCAGACGTAGTTGGCCTGGAAGTAGAAGTTGCGCGCATAGCGGCGGGTGAAATCCACCTGAAGACCGTGATAATTCGAATTTGAATAATTGGTCATCATGTTTGCCCCCAAGCCGTTTCTGTTGCGATAGAAATTGAAGGGGGCGTTGAGACGATTGATTTGATAGGTGTTGCCGAGTTCGCCCAGTTCTCCACGCTCAATGATGCCGCGGATCGTGGCATTGCCAAGATTGTTGCCCGGCATCTGACTAAAGAAGGGCAATTGTTGGCTGCCAGGGATGGCAGCATTAAAGGCTGGGTTAAATACGCCGTTTGCCGTTCTCGAAAGTTCGCCATTGGACCGGGCACGAGCAAAGTCTTCGCGATAGCCGGGGAGATCAATTAATACCTGATTGACGTCAAAGCCGCGGAACTGCTTTGTGCCTCGATTGCCGACATAGCGAACTTCCAAAATGCCCCGCGCAACCTCACGCTGGATGCCCGCAGACCACTGCTGTACGTAGGGGGTTACGAGGCTGGGGTCAGGTATGCCGAAGGCAGCTTGAGTATTGACTGCGTAATTGTCAGCGTAAGTGCGGGGCACTCTAAAGGTGGGCACTGGTACTGCAGGGAGGTTTGATACACGAGCGGTCTGATTGGGAACTGTGACGTCCTGCGCCAGACCGGCGTTGGTACCGATACTGTTGTTGATTGAAGTGAGGAATTCGTCGTTCGCGAAATTGACACTGTATCCGGCCCGAAAGCTGGTTTTGCCATCTCCGAAGATGTCATAGGCCAAGCCAATGTTGGGTGCGAAGTTGTTGTAGTCCTTCTTGTAAAGTGAGCCTTGGGCAAAGTCAAGAGAGCCGGCTGGATTCAAAATTGCCTGAATTGCCGATTGACCATTGAGAACTGGCAATAAGGCGAGGCCGTTCTGTTCGCTTACGGGACTATAGAATTCCCAACGCATGCCGGCTGTGAGAGTAAGACGACGGTTGGTTTTCCATTTGTCCTGGATATAGCCGGCGTAGTTGTCGTTGGTTAGATTGCGGGCGTTGGCTTGATTGGGCAGAAATCCGCTGGTCCTGTCTTTTACGTTAAAAGTCTGGTTGAACTGCGTGATGAAGCCGGCCTGGAGGGCCAGGAGGTTATTAGCGATGCCGAGGTCTCCGGCGTTAATGCCGGGTAGGGAGGACTGGATGTTGATTGTGTTTGCCGTGCTAATGCCGAGGTTGTAGATGGGGGTGATGGCTGCGTCGTTGTATGTTGCGACACGAACCAATTGGCTTTGGTAGCCGAATTGAATTGTGTGGCTGCCCTTAACCCAAGTCGCGTTGTTAGCGAGGTTGTAGGTGTCGGTATTGCGGCCCTGACGACGGAAAGTGTTAACCGGGTTGCTGATCAGGGTGGGTGCGATGATGGCCTGATCGAATTTTTCGCTTGTATTGAAGGGAGCAGGGGCAATATTGAAACCGCCGCGAAGTTCGTTGGTGAAAGTTGCGTTGGGGCTCCAACGGTGCGTGACAGAAAGGAGTTTCACTTTGGAATCATTTTGAACAGTGGGGACGTTCACGTAATTGTTCATGAGGTCGGGACGGTCGACGATATCGCGATTCCATGTGAAGCTGCTGGCGAAGGAATGCTTTGAGGATAGGACATAATCACCCTTCGCGAGGATGTTGTCCCGGGTGCGGTTATTACGAATATTGAAGCCGTATCCGCCAGTATTGAGGCCATCGCCAATGTCCGGGCGGTTGATGAATTCGGGGCCAGGCACTGCAGCGATCAGTTGCTGGATTCGCGTGTCTTGGGTCAGGTTGGCAGCTGTAAGGACGTTTACCTGACGAATAGTGCCACCAGTGTCCCGGTAGCTCATGATGCCCCGGCGGGCATCTGAACGGAGAATAGTGCGGGTGGCGGGGGTTTGCTGGGCAACGCGGAAGCCTTCATAGTTGCCATAAAAGAAAAGCTTGTCCTTCTTGATCGGACCACCGAGGGAGCCACCGAATTGATTCTGATTCAGGAAGGGGCGAGCAACGCCGGAACGATTGTTAAACCAAGTGTTGGCTGCGGCGACGTTGTTGCGGTTGAGCCAGATTAGGCCGCCGTGGAACTGATTGGTGCCTGAGGGGCTGGTAACGTTGATTTGAGCAGCGCCGTTGCCCAAGGCAGGATTCGCATTAGAAGTTACGATTGTAGCCTCGGCGACCTGATCGAGCAGGAGCTGGTTGGGTTGGAAATCCAGATTGTTGGTACGGATGAAGAGTCTGTCGGGAATAAAACATTTGACACTTTAGATGTTTTGGCGAAAGATTGGGCATGGGACGACAGTTTCGGAGCTGCACGCTCGATCAGTTGTTTTTGCTGCCACCATCGATACA
>JALHNH010000013.1 GCA_022843625.1 Bryobacter sp.
ATCAGCAAAGAAACCGAGGCCACCAAGAAGCTCTACGGCATCGGCGAAGGCCTATCAGACGACTTCGGCAAAAAGTGCCTGCTCGCCCGGCGCCTCGTCGAGCGTGGCGTTCGGTTCATCCAGCTATTCTCTGGTACCCATCTCGGTGACGATTGGGATGGTGCCCATAACGATCTCACCGGCTCCCACAACAAGATGGCCGCTAAGACCGACAAAGCCATTTCCGGACTTTTGCATGATTTGCGCTCTCGCGGCCTTGCCGATTCCACTCTTGTAATTTGGGGCAGCGAGTTTGGCCGCACACCTCTGGCCGAGGGCCGCAACGGTCGAGACCACCATCCCTATGCTTTCAGCACCTGGTTCTCCGGTGCCGGCCTCAAGGGCGGACGCACCTATGGCTCAACCGATGAATTTGGCCTGAAGCCTGTTGAGAACCCATTAATGGTGCACGATGTCAACGCAACCATCCTGCGCCTGATGGGTCTCGATCACCTGAAGCTGACTTACTTCTACCAGGGCCGCGACATGCGTCTGACAGATGTTCATGGCGAAGCGGAATTCACTAAATTTCTGGTTAACGGATAGCATTCATCAGCACTGCGCCCACGGCCTGCAACTGCGCCGCAGCCTTGGGTGGGGAGACCACCTTCGGCAAGCCGTTCTCGTCCTGGGCAATGGTGGAATCCGGGTCGGCAAAGTTCAGGTTCTTCACTTTGTTTTTCTCGTCCAACACCTTCACATTCAAAAACACTTCACCCTGTCTTGCACTCACCACCTGCGCCGAACTCAAGCTAGTAATCGGGTATTCGAATGGCGGCTGGTTGCAAGTTCCACCCAAAGACTTATAGGAAATCTTTTCCTTGGATATCGAAACTACCGCAGCATGAGCGCCTGTCAGTGTATGGTGATGCCCCATCAGGAATTGAAAGGTATTCCCGGCGGCCAAGGCTTGCCGCGCTGTGCTCACAAAATGAACCCAATCCTGTGTCCGGTAATAGCCGGAGGTCAGCAGTAGCAGCCCCTCCTTATGGTTTGCGTTCGTACGCAAGAGCGACTGTGCCTTCGCAATTGCATCCTGAAAATCGCCACGTTCGAGGGCCTGATTCCCGTCGCGCAACAAGTCTCCAGCTACTGGCTCAACCGGGGCCTCCGTCTTGCGCGACAAAGGATTCACTGGATTCACCATCGCGGCCACCGGCGCAGGCGCTGCAGTTCCACCACGCAAGAACACATCGCCAATCACGCTTGATACGGTCCAGGGCACCTGCCGCCCGTCAGACTCGCGATACACTTTTTCCCGCACTCGGCTAAAGACCTGATCGAGGCTCAATCCTGGTTCCCGCAGGGTAGAGATCAGATGCGTCGTAAACAATCCATTGGCCCCGCGCGGATTGTCATCGGCAGTCTTACCCGGACCTGTCGCAAATGCGATCAGCGTACCCTTGCCACTCCCCATCGCCGCCAGACCGCCACCAGAAGAGCGCGTTGCCTGAAAGGGGTTATTGCGGCAGGCATCAAGAATCACAACGATGACACGCGCCCCAGCTTTCTCGATTCGTTCCTGAACCCGAGAGGCAGAATAAGAAACATACTTCGCGTCTGCTTCATCCTTAGCATCAAAATCCGTTGGCACCAGATAGTTTTCACCCTCAAGCTGAATCCCGTGCCCCGCGTAATAAAACACAACAGTGTCGCCCGCGCGCACTCTCCCCACAAACCGGTTAACGGTGGCCTCAAGCGCGCGCAAGGGCAAATCGAGAGCAGTCTCGGTTTGAAATCCAAGCTCACCCAAAGCACTGGCTACTGCTTTCGCATCATTGAGAGGGTTGCGCAACGGCGACTTCAGATACGCCGCATTGCCCACTACCAGCGCCAGCCTCTGGCTCGATTCCACAACAAGATCACGGCGCTGGGAGCACACGGGAATCGCAAAGAGCATCAAGCAGAGCGCAAGTTTCATAAAGTTATTGCGGGTCTACCGCGAAGGCCTTCTCACCATTGAGATACCAGTTTCGCTCATCCTGCGTAATGCGCATCATCTTCGTTTCTCCGCTGAGGTACTGCACCTCAAGAAACACCTGCCCGGATACATCGCGAATCTTCCAGCGTCCTCGATTCGCATTGCCGCCTGAGCTCATGCCACTGGCTCCGGCCACATCCACCGACACCATGCTGCTGCTCTTGTAAACGTAGCTGCCATCGGCATTGATGTAGTGATACTTGTCGCTACTCATCCCCGAATAGGCATACATCTGCCGGATCATTCGCCCCTTCAGCTTCTGCAGCCACTGCTGCGCCAGGGGTGTCGCGTCTGACAACGGCCCTGCCTTTGGTACCTCAAACGTCATTGACGCCAGCATCTGCCGCACCTCAGCTTCACGCGGTCTTACCAGCTCTGCGGTTCCAACGGAAATGAAAGCAAAGTACCTTCCACCCTCAGATGCTCCAAAAATATCGAAAGCCACGTTACGCCGCAGTTGTGGATCCCGAATGTCCCATCGATACACCGCCCCCTGCCGTGGCCCGAAGCTCATGGCTTCGCGGACGCCACTGCGCTGCACGTTGCCTGTGCCTCGAGTAAAGGACTCGCTCAGGCCCTGAACCAGCTGAGCCTCCTCAGCGGGGGAATGACCTTCCTTCACAATGGCGATATACAACTCGGGGTTGTCATTTCGTCCTGCTTCAAAGCGCGCCCCTGCTGGTAACAAGATGATCCCGTTCGGATTGTCGGTCCCCGTCCAGCCCGGTGCCAGCCGCAGTGAAACCCCCAGCGCATGACGATACACGGTACCAGGCCCCGTTACGGAAACAGGCGCCGCTCCGTTTTTGCGATTCAGAACGTGATCGACGCCACCGGAATTCAGCGTCATTCGCATCCCGTCTACCCGGGCCGTAAAGGGAAAGCGGTTGACCCCAACCACAAACTCACCCTTCAGCTCTACCGCCGTCCCTCGAGCGGTTACTGGATAGCTCTGTCCTTCAAGCGTAATCGTCCCCGAATAAGCACCTGCCCCAGCCTCACGCAATTCCAGTTTCAGATCTTTGTTGCTATAAGCCTGCGGCCAAACCAGGCTGGCCGCAAACGTCAAAACAAGTAGCAGTCGGGGAGCGCTCATAGACGTAACATGAATTTAGCAGAACTCACCCTGCGTTATGGTGAAGGAGACAATCAATACCATGCTTCATCTCTGGCTCCTCATCCCCCTGCTGGCCCAAGTCGAGACCCGTTCTCCCAACGGCACCGGCCAGAAGCCGGCCTTCCCCGGCCAGACCCGAATCGCCCAGCAAAAGCTCAACGTCGCCTTTGAGGTTGTCAATATTGCGAACAGCCTCAAGCAACCCTGGGGCATCGCCTTTCTTCCAAGCCGCTACATCCTCATTACCGAGAAGCCGGGCCGCCTGCGTATCCTTAGCCCTTATGGCAAGATCTCGGAACCTGTCTCAGGCATCCCAGTCGTCGACTCCCGAAGCCAGGGTGGACTGCTCGGCATCGCTCTCGACCCCAACTTTGCCCGCAACCAGCTCATCTACTGGAGCTACTCAGAACGCAACGACGATGGCACCAACAACACTGCTGTGGCCCGTGGCAAACTCATCGAGGGCACATCCCCAAGAGTGGAAAACGTGCAGATCATCTTTCACCAGACACCTTCTCTCAAGTCCACGTTGCACTTCGGTAGCCGCCTGGTTTTCGGTCGTGACGGCACTCTCTTCGTTACCACGGGCGATCGTTCCATCACCGAGGGCCGCATGCAGGCCCAGCGCCTCGACGGTCTGCTTGGCAAGGTCGTCCGCATCAATCCCGACGGCTCCATTCCCAAAGACAACCCCTTCGTCGGCAAGCCCGGCATCATGCCCGAGATCTGGTCAATCGGCCATCGCAATATCCAGGGCGCCGCCCTCCACCCTGTCACTGGCGAACTCTGGACCATAGAGCACGGCACCCGTGGCGGCGACGAGCTCAACATCGCCCGTAAAGGCAAAGACTATGGCTGGCCCACGATTGCATATGGAATTGAGTATGGTGGCGACACCATCACTGGTGGCATTCAGGCGAAAGCTGGCATGGAGCAACCCGTCTATTATTGGGACCCTGTCATTGCCCCCGGCGGCATGACCTTCTACACTGGCGCCATGTTTCCAGCCTGGAAGAACAGCCTCTTCATTGGTGGCCTGGGCAGTACCCATCTGGTACGGCTATCGCTTAATGGAGACAAAGTAACCGGTGAGGAGCATCTCCTGACAGATCTGGGAGAACGCCTTCGCGACGTAGTGCAGGGCCCCGAAGGTGCCCTCTACATCGTCACCGACAGCGGCCGCTTCTTCAAGCTGGTGCCCAAGCAGAGCAAATAGACAGCTAGCAGCCTGCACACGTCGTTGAGTAACCTTAGTTCTCAACCTTGGTAGCAAGTGGTCAAAGTCAATCTCGCCGCGCTCGTACAAGCCCGAGATAGCTAGAAGTAGCTCAGCCATTCCTTATCCCTGTTCCGCGCCTTATAAGCTGCAAACCACTTGCAAGCAGGATAAAGAGCCACGAGCACCACTACCCACACTGCATAAACCACCCAAAGCGGAGCATCCGAAGGAATCTTCGGATTCCCCATCAGGGCGGCTGGCATTTCAAAAAAGCTGCTCGCATCCCCGAATCGATACAGAGCAACACAGATTCCCAGCAAGTGCGCAAGATACAGATGCAAAAGGTAATAGAACATCGGCACCCGCCCAAAAAGGATCACCGGCTGCGCCAGGCCAGGGAGCTGCCCTCTGCATCCCTTCGCCCACCAGTCCACCAGCCCTAACAGCGTGATCGAAGGGCCTAGGGTCATCAACAGATAAAGCAGCGAAGGAGGATACTTCTCGCAGCTCAGGAACGACATCACCGTCAGGCTCAAACTCGCTTGAACCGTCCAGGGATGCGGATCTCCATAGAGATTCGAGAATCGAAGCAAGACAAATGCCAATATGAGCAAGGGCCCCAGCTTCAGTGCTCGCTTGATCCCATCCTGGCCAAAACCAAATCCAAGAGCCATCACTCCCATCCAGGGCACCAGGGTATATGGTGTTTGCAATGTCACCGAGCCCATCACAATAGGAGCGGGAGCATGCAGTACCTTCCACACCCACGAAGCTGCGCCGAAGGCCTCGGGCTTGAGCCCATCGAAAGCATTATGGCCCAACACCATCGCTGTCGAAATCGACATCATAAGCCAGCCAGGCAACCTTACAAAACCAGCCAACGCCACCATAGACCATCCAAGAGCCCAGATCGTCAGCCCCTCAAAGTTTGTGTTGTTCCAACTGAAATACCAGCCAAAACGAACGATCACCATTTCCAGAAACACAAGCCACAGCCCGCGGGTGATCAGGAACCAGGAGAGCTCATTTGGCGTGCGCCGTTTGGCAGCATAAAAAGCACCTACACCTGCCAGAAAATAGAATGTCGGCGCACAGTAATGCGTTATGAATCGGGTGAAAAACAGCGCCGGATAAGTTGTTACCAAATTCGTAGGATCGGCCAGTGGCATTACGAAGTCGCGGACATGGTCCAGCGCCATCACCACCATTACCAGGCCGCGCAAAAGGTCGATCGCCTCAACGCGGGATGTCGGTTGCGACATCAGTTCGCCATAACTCCCCGCCGCATCGGCTGCATCTTTGAGTACGTCAGACTGCGCCACAACCATTCCAGCGGGCCGAAATAATAATGCTTCAGCCACACCGGACTCACAATCAATTGCAACACCCAAATCGCAACCACGACATAGTAGATCTGATAGAACTCGAGGCTGCCGTAATAGTTGAGGCCATATCCAAAGAAGAACAAGGTGCAAATTACCGAGTGCATGATGTAGTTTGAAAACGCCATCCGGCCTACTGCCTCAAGCCTCGCAAACAAGCCCTTCGCCCTGCCCGCCTGATAGAGAAGGATCAATGCCGAAGCGTGAGCCATCACCAGCAGAATCCTCTGGAAGGGGTAAATCAATCCAACCCACTCGATAGGTACCTTCTCCATCCTGGCCAGATTCGCTTCGAGCGTCGAGTAATTCAGATAGTCGTAGTAGAAGCTATAGCTCACCATAACCAGGCCAAGCCCGTACCCCACGCCCATTACCTTCCAATAACTGTCATTGTGCCAGGTCCCCGTAAAGAAACCCCACTTGAATAGTGCCAGCCCCAGGAACATCAATGCGATGGAATCCCAAAGTTCTATAGGCAGATACTCGGTCTGGATCTTGACTGCGATGGGTCGCAAATACCCGGCAACAGTCCCATAATCTGATTTCATCCTGGCCGTATTTGCCTTTGCATCTTCACGGTTGGGGAGCATAGTCTTCTCTAGTTCACGCCATTCGCTGAGGGCCTTGGTCTGCACGGGCGTGAGTGTGTGGCGTTCGGTCTCCGCCTTCTTCGCCTCAACATAAGCAACGCGTTTTTCCCTGATGTTTTGATAAAAAATTGCGCCACTGGCAAAATCGATCACAGCCACCAGCGGCAAGGCCATCGCCAGGTATTTCGGTTTCAAGTTTCGAAAGAGATAAACGATCATTCCGCAGATGCCGTAGAGATAGAGGATGTCGCCAATCCACAAGATCAGATGCGCATGAATGATCCCGAAGAGCACCAGCCACATCATCCGGCGGTAGAACAAGCCATGAACCGGTTTTCCATCTCTTTCTTTGGACGCCACAAAGAGCAGGATGCCAGCACCAAAAAGCATCCCGAACATCGCCCGCATCTTTCCTTCCATCACAATTGAGATGAACGCATTGAGCCAAAAATTGAGTTGCGTTGGATCGTTGCGGTAAGACTCGGAAGAATATTCGGGCATTGAAAATCCGGGTATGTTCATGGCGAGGATGCCCAACAAAGCAACACCTCTCAAGGCATCGACTATGTTGAGGCGGCTTTGCTCTGAAACAGGGGCTGCAGAATCCATCTCCCAAGAACGATAACAAATCTCATTTCGTATATCTGTGCTTCAATAGTGAAATTCATGCGAACACTATTTTTGTTGTTGATGCTTACCGCAATGCTTGGTGCACAAACCAAACGCCCATTCCAGGTTTTAGAAGCCAGCATCACCGGGATGCGCGATGCCCTCGACCAGGGTCTCACCACATCGCGCGAACTGGTAACTCAGCATCTTGCTCGCATAGCCCTATATGAAAACAAACTCCATGCAGTAATTACGGTCAATCCGCACGTCCTCGACGAAGCCGACGAGCGCGATCGCGAGCGCGCTCAGGGCAAGCCGCGCGGCCCTCTCCACGGCATCCCCATAGCCCTCAAAGACAACATCCTCACCCACGACATCATCACCACTGGTGGCGCACTTGTCTTTGAAAACTACCTGCCTCCCTACGATGCAACTCTTGTCAAAAACCTCCGCGCCGCCGGTGCCATCATCATCGCCAAAACCACTCTCTCTGAACTCGCCAATTGGGTTGCCGGTGCCCCAATGCCCATGCCCGCCAACTACAACGCTGTCCGTGGCTTTGCTTACAACCCCTACGATCCGCGCCGTGATCCGCGCGAGGTTCCCGGTGATGGCCGTCCAGTGCTTTCTACCGGTGGATCCAGTTCCGGTGCCGGCACAGCCGCCAGCTTCTGGGCCGCCAACGTGGGTACAGAAACTTCTGGCTCCATCCTGAGCCCGGCCAACCAGAACATGCTCGCCGCGGTAAAGCCCACCGTAGGCCGCATCAGCCGTTACGGCGTCATCCCCATCACTGCCGATCAGGACACTGCTGGCCCCATGGCCCGAACGATCACCGATGCTGCCATTCTGCTGGGTGCCCTGGAGAGCCCGGCCCCCGACCCCAACGACGTCGCAACCAAAGCCTGCCAACCCCCTCCAGGACGCGACTACACTAAATTCCTCAACAAGAATGGGCTCAAGGGCGCCCGAATCGGCATTCCCCGCGCCTACTACTACGACAAGCTTTCACTCCCTGTCAGAGCAGGGCGCGGTGGCGAAAGCCTCAGCCCTGAACAGACTCGGCTGATGACCGAAGCCATCGACATCCTCAAAGCCCAGGGCGCCATCATCGTCGACCCCGCCGACATTCCCAGCGTCGTCTCGAAAGACCCAGCCAATAACCTCCTGCTCTTTAATACTTGCTCCGGCCTCAACAGTGTCAAAGGGAAAGATGCCGGCTGCTCCGTCGTTTTTAAATACGGAATGAAGCGTGACTTCAACGCCTTTCTCGCCACCCTTGGAGAAGGTGCTCCTGTGAAGACTCTCAAGGAATTGCGGCAATGGAATATCGATCACATCACTCAAGGCGCGATTCGCTTCGGGCAGTCGCAGCTGGATATCTCGGATGAGATGGACCTCCAGGCCGATCGTGCCCGCTATCAACTCGACCGCGCCAAAGACATCGCCCTTGCCGGCAAGAATGGTATTGACGCAGTAATGAAGGCCAATCAGCTTGACGCGATCCTCTTCCCTGGCGCGAGCGGAGCTGCCATCGCCGCCAAGCCCGGCTACCCTACGGTGATAGTGCCCTTTAGCTTCGTCCCTAACTCTGCTACACCCCCTTTCCCAAATGGCTTTGAAGCCAAGCCCGCACCCATGGGCGTGAGCTTCACGGGCCTCGCCTGCAGCGAACCCCGTCTCCTCGAAATCGGCTACGCCTTCGAGCAGGCCTCCCGGCGCCGCATCGCCCCGCCGCTTTTCCCTTAGGCTGGGGTACCTTGCTACGGCCGGGGAAATAGGTAACACTTTGCCCGACGACATGGGTGACATTTGATTGAGGATCGGGATGGCCTCGGTCGAGTCTAGTGTCTCGTCGCCGGGCTAGTGGGAAGGTGAGATTCGCCTTTGATTTCCAAGGAGTTCGGCCAGCGCGGTGAATCCCGCTTGCGGGATTTTCCCCGCTGGCCGCACTCCTTCATTTGCATTGGCCGTTGAGGCGTTCCTAGCGGAGCGGTTTAGGCTCCTGGCGATGGAACAAGGCTTTGAAGATATCGAACCAGCCGATTTGTAGCGGTCCATAAAGAACCTCGAAGTAGCGTTCGTGGGTGGGGACTAAACCGAGAGCTTGGCCGTTGAAGGCCTCGCTGATGAAGATGGGTTTGTGCTTCCAGGTGAAAGCACCGCTTTTCGACACGCGGCGGACGTGGGTGCCGCTGTCATATTGGACTTCGGGCACGCGCCTCGGGAACTGGCGCGGCGAAGGCGCGTAGCGGCCGGCGGGCGTTGTTAGTCGATTGCTTCATGCGGGCGCTCGTCGTTTTTCACTTTGCGCCAAGCGAGAAGGGCCTGTTGTTGGCACTGCGGGTTCCGGGCCGGACGGGCGAGTGTGTCCTCTTTCAACGTCCGGCGCATGTGTTCATGCCGACCGTTGTCCCGTGGGGAAGCTGGACGGCTCCGCTCGGCCACCATGCCCATCCTGATCCAGCGTATCGACAAGCGGCAAAGGCCTCCCGGAGTCCCGTTGTTGGTGTGGATCACCTAAAGCAATCCGAATTCGCGAAACGCCATGTCAAACAGCGCTTCCACGTGCGCAGTGTCGGTCCTGGCCGAGATCTGGCAACACAGCAAATACCGGCCCTGCGCGTCGGTGATGGTGAGAGGGTCGCAGCGCGTCCTGTCGGAGGTGCGAAACCAGCCCTTGAAGTCCGCGCACCAGTTTTGGTTGGGCTGCCCGGCCTTAGCCAATAGCTGGCCGTAAGGCGGGGGCAGACACGGCGCTTGAGCGATTGACTCAAGCCTTTGCAGCGTAACACCTCCGCCACCCTGCTCGCTGCGGGTAAGGGTTCGACACTCATCGCCGCCAACTTCACTAAAAGTTTGCGCGGTCCCCATTCCCAATGCTGCCGCGCCTAGACGATGAGCGCGATCATCGCCTCGCCCAACTTTGCGGGCTCGACTGCGGCGCCCGGCTTTGGTCTTCGAGCCCGGCGGCACCTTCGCTCTCATACCTCGCAATCCATTTGTAGAGTGTCTTGTGCGACCCTCGACAAGCATACGCCAGCATCTTGATCGACTTCCCCTCCAGCCATCCGTTTTCTTTCCAAGGCATTGCCCCTTAACTGTGGCGCAACCTGTCGCCTCGAACGGAATTCTTTATCACCCATGTCGTCGGTCTGCAACAGCGGGGAAGCTGGGGAATTAGCCGGAAATCAAGCGAGGCGGCTGACCCCATTTCTGCTTCCGGGTTGAACCCCAATTCAGCGGGCTCAAAAAACGAAGCGTAGCCCAACCTGGATATTTCGCGGGAAGTTGGATTGACCGTTGTCTGACAAGGGCCTTTGGAAAGCCAAGCTGGGTGCGAAACTCTGGTTCGCTGGGGCTACCAGGTCGAGACGCTGGGCATAGAACTACGTCCAGGGGTTACATCGCTTGTGAACCACAGAGCGAACTGCCCGGCGGCTAAACTTGTAGCGGCTTGGAATGAGGGACTCATCGAGGTGATGGGAAAGGAAAGGCGCGAGGAGGTTTTCTGGATTCAGCCTTCACGGGTACGCTCAAAGAGCGGCGGGAGTTCTCGCTCGCCAATCTAAACGGGATTTTGGAGGTTGCTATAGAACTTCATACCCGCGTAATTAGCGGCCAGATCGCCGTTTGAATAGACGCCACTCATCGCCGTGCCGAAATAGCTGTGCTCCAGCTTTACGCTGTAGGCCACGGCGGCAACGATTGCATCGGCATAGCTCGCCCCGCTAGCAGCTTTGTTGCTGGCCAGTTCAAAGTACTCATGGCCTTGCTGGAAAAAGTGATCGATTTTGTCTGTACCCAGGTAGTATCCGTGTACATTCACGGTTAGCGCATCGAAGAAGAATGATGCGGGGAATGGCGAAAGAGCGAGCCGGAAGATCGAGTCAAACACGTGCGGCCTGAATGTCATGGGCGGATCGCCCGCGGGGAGCTTGTTCATCCATCGAACAAGTCTAGAAATGAAAATATTTCGACCGTCCCACCGGGACAGGATACGTTCGGGATATTCGCCGCTAATGTCGAATTCGATGATCTCAACAACCTTACGGGAGAGTTCCGGGCCGACGTCCTTGAGCGCAGCGCGTGGTGTGGTGACTTGATCGGTTTCACTGGCGTGCCCCAAATGGCTGCACAAAAGTAAGGACAGGATCAGCGGGGCCGATGGCTGCAGAAGCTTCGGCGAAATTGTAAGTACCAATGCACTCCAAGTTATGGACGCAGGAGTAAGCAGTTTGGTATCAAAAATTGGTATTCCGATCGCTGCATTCGGCTTGATGATCCGTCTGATTAGTCTGGAGACGGATCGCGGCGGCAGGATATCAGGTACTCACATAGGTTTTCAAGACCCGTGCCGCGCTTGGCTGATGTGGCAAGAATGGGGATGCTGGGGCGGATGGCGAAGACGTTTTGCTCGGCCTTGTGACGGTTGAATTCGCAGGGCTCGGCCAAATCCATTTTTGTCAGCACTACGACGTCTGCGGTGTGGAAGAGCTTGGGGTACTTCAGAGGTTTGTCTTCGCCTTCGGTGGCGCTGAGCAGGACCACGCGAATGTCTTCGCCGAGGTCCCAGGCGGCGGGGCAGACGAGGTTGCCGATGTTCTCGATGAACAGGAAATCGAGTTCTGCCAGGTTCCAGCCATCGAGGTTTCGCTCCACCATGTCGGCTTCGAGGTGACAGAGGGTATGTGTCTTGATCTGCCTTGCAGGGGAACCACTTTCGGCGAGGCGAACAGCATCATTATCGGTTTCAAGATCGCCAACGAGGGCAGCAGAATGATAGCCCATGTTGCGCAGGCGGATCAGGGTTTGCTTTAAGAGTTCTGTCTTGCCGGTGCCGGGGCTCGAGACCCAGTTGAAGACGGTGACACCAGCGGCGTGGAAGCGCGAGCGCAGGTCGTGGGCCAGGGTGTCGTTTTTGTTAAAGATGTTCTTGCGAAGTTCAACGATGCGCGTGTTCATTTTGGGGTACCTCGGTGGTTACTGTTTCGGCCGTTTCAGTTTCATCGGATTCCACTTCGATCGACTGAATGATGAAGTCTTCTCCACTGCGAATGTCGCCTGATGCGAGGCCGCAGAGAGGGCAACGGAAATTCTGAATGTTGGCCAGCGCGCTGATTTGATTGCAGGGGGAGCAAAAGACACGCACCGGTTCGCTGTTGATGATCAAGTTTGTGTCTTCGAGGATGGTGCCAGCGGCGGCGATGGGGAAGCTGAATTGGAAGGCCTCGATCGATACCCCGCTTAGCTCGCCTGCGACGAGGGTGACGGAAATGACTCTCGAGGCATTCAAGCTTGCGACCGATTCCAGAACCGATTCCACCGTTGCGTAGCTGAGTGAGAGCTCATGCATGTGACCACCCTCAGCATAATGCCATTTCAGGCGCGAGTCTCAACTGAAATCAGTTAAAGTCAGTGCTTTGGGATGAGACTCAAACAACGTTGGAGAATCCGGGTGGTGGGGATTGTACAGGGGGTTGGCTTTCGCCCTTTTGTAGCCCGGCTTGCTGCAGAGCTGGCGCTGGCTGGCCTGGTTCGCAACACGACAACTGCAGTTGTTATTGAGGTGGAAGGGGCTCCCGATCAGCTTGAGGCTTTCCGCAAGAGGCTTGAAGATGAGGCCCCGGCAGCAGCTACGCTGGAGCACGTGGACGTGGAATTCATCGACACCCTGGATGCGTTGCGCTTTGAAATTCTGACCAGCAGCGGTGGGGACTTGCACAGCGCGGGACTGCCCCCGGATCTCGCGATCTGTATCGACTGCTGCCGCGAGATGGAGGACCCCACAGACCGCCGCTACCGCTATCCGTTTCTGAATTGCACCGCCTGTGGCCCGCGCTATTCCATCGTCGAAGGCCTGCCATATGACCGGCCCCGCACTGCGATGAGGAACTTTGTTATGTGTGCCGATTGCCGCGCCGAGTATGAGGATCTCAACGATCGCCGATATCATGCGCAGCCGATTGCCTGTCCGGCCTGTGGCCCGAAGCTTTGGTTTGAGCGTGATGGAAATTGTCTCGAAGGGGACGCGATTGAGCTTAGTCTCGCCGCGCTGGCTGCGGGTGAGATCGGTGCGATTCGTGGCATTGGCGGATTCCATCTGGCTTGTGATGCCAGAAACTCGGCGGCGGTTGCGCGGTTGCGAGTGCGCAAGGCACGCGGGGATCAGCCCTTTGCGCTGATGGTGCGCGATCTTGCGACGGCGCGGGAATTTGTGGAAGTCGACGCGCAGGCGGCAGCGTTACTTGCGGCGGCTGCCGCACCGATTGTGTTGCTTGCCAAGACTGGTACCACACAGGTGGCGGAGGATCTGGCGCCGGGCAACGGCTACCTCGGCGTGATGCTGCCCTATAGCCCGCTGCATCGGCTGTTGTTTGGCCGTATGAATCTGGATGCGCTGGTGATGACTTCAGGTAATCTCCATGGAGAGCCGGTGGTTACCAGTAACGACGAGGTGAGTGAGAAGCTGGGCGGCCAGGCGGATTTTTATCTCAAACACAATCGCGAGATTGTTGCCGCTTGTGACGATTCGGTTGTGAGGCTGTACCGGGGCAGGGCACTGGCTATCCGGCGTGGGCGGGGTTATGCTCCGATCTCGCTTGGTTTGCCCTCCGGGACGGTGCCGGCGCTGGCTGCCGGAGCGGATCTAAAGTGCGCTCCCGGCTTCAGCCACCAGGGGCGTGCTTACCTGAGCCCACATATTGGAGACATGGAGAATCTGGCCACGATTGAAGCCTTTACGCGTAGCCTGAAGCATATCTCCAGCCTTTATCACTGCAGCCCTGAGCTGATCCTCTACGACGCTCATCCGGGATATCTTTCGACACAGTGGGCGCGGCAGCATGCTGCTGACAATAACCTGCCTTCTCGGGCCGTGCAGCATCATCGTGCGCATGCTGCTGCGGTGATGGCTGAATACAGCATCGACCCTGCGTTGCGCGTCGTGGCAGTGGTGTTTGATGGCACAGGTTTTGGCGATGACGGGGCCATCTGGGGGGGCGAATTCTTTAGTGGGGATTTGCGGCATTTGCAACGCAGTGCTCACTTGCCTTATGTTGCGCTGCCGGGTGGGGATGCCTGTGCGAAGCGGCCTGCACTGGCGGCGATCGCGCATCTGCATTCTTTGGGCCTGGATTGGTCGACTACGGCCTCTGCAGCGTCGCTTGTTGGTAGCCAGCGGTCTTTGCTGCAGCAACAACTCGCCACGGGCTTAAATTGCCATCTGAGCTCCAGTATGGGCAGGTTCTTTGATGCGGCTGCAAGCCTCTTGGGGATCCGCCATAGTGTTGCGTTTGAGGCACAGGCTGCTATTGAGATGGAGGCCGTGGCTGCGCAATGGAAGGATGATGCTGCCTACGCGGCGGGCCTTTGGAATACGGCCGAGCTATGGGCAGAAATGCTGACGGATGATGCCTCACCTGTTGCGGCCAGAGCGCGGCGCTTTCATGAAACTGTGGCGCGCTGGAGCTGTGAGACGGCAAAAGCTTTGGCTGTGGATGAGGGGAGCGATACGGTGGTGTTGTCGGGTGGGGTGTTTCAGAATGTGCTGTTGCTCGAAGGTATTTCGGCAACGCTTGAGAAGGCGGGCTTGCGGGTGCTGGTGCCTCGGTATCTGCCTCCAAACGATGGAGGGCTGGCGCTGGGGCAGTTGTATCTGGGCGCTCTAGCAGATTCTCGGTAGCTGCTCGCCCATCGGCATAGGGATGATGCGGGTGCCGCCGATTGGCGTTCTGGCGGTGAGGAAGCCGCGGTTGCGGTCTGTGACAGTGCCGATGATTGCGGCATTCCGGCCCAGCGGATGCTGGTGCATTGCCTCCAGGATTTGGGAGGCGTGATCTTTGTCTACAATTGCCACCAGCTTGCCTTCATTGGCAACATGAAGGGGATCGAGCCCCAGGAGTTCACAGATCGACTGTACTTGTTCGGTGATGGGGATGGCCGATTCAGTGAGGGTAATGCCGAGTTTGCTGGAGCGGGCGATTTCGTGGAGTGAGGCGGCAAGGCCTCCGCGGGTGGGGTCTCTCAGTACATGGATCGCTGTGGGGTTATTGGTTGCGAAGAGCATGGCATGGACCAGCGTGTGGAGCGGGGAGCAGTCGCTCTCGATGGTGGTTTCAAATTCCAGGCCTTCGCGCACACTCATGATGGCCATGCCGTGATCTCCCATGGTGCCCGAGACGATGACTACGTCGCCGATTTGTGCCTGGGTGGGTCCGATATGGATACCGGGTGGAAGCTCACCGATGCCGGCAGTGTTGATATAGAGGCCGTCGGCCTGGCCTTTGCCGACTACCTTGGTGTCGCCTGCGACGATCCTGATGTTGGCGCGAATCGCGGCTTCGCCCATGCGGCGCAGAACTTCAGCCAGGGTGGATAGTGGCAAGCCTTCTTCGAGGATGAAGGCGGCGGTGAGATAGAGAGGGTTGGCGCCCGACATCGCGAGATCATTGATGGTGCCGTTGATAGCGAGTTCGCCGATGCTGCCGCCGGGGAAGAAGATGGGGCGGACGACGTAGCTGTCGGTTGAGATGGCAATGCGGCCCTCCATTGGAGGCAGCACGGTGGAGTCGCCGAGCGCGTTTGCGTTTTGGCCGGCGAGGGCGGGGAGAATCAGATGCTCGACCAGGTCCGCTGAGAGCTTGCCGCCGCCGCCGTGGGCCATGACGATGTGCGGATAGTCGCGCAGGGGCAGGGGACAGGTAAAGAGCGTCATTGGGCGACCTGGATCAGATGCTGTTTGTATTGGTGATAGGCGGAGCAGGCACCTTCTGTCGAAACCATGGGTGCGCCTAGAGGGCGTTCTGGTGTGCAGCGTTTGCCGAAGGCGGGGCAATCTGTGGGGCGCTTTTGGCCCATGAGCACTTGAGCACTGATGCATTCGGAGTCTTCTTCGACGCCGCTGGATTCGAGGCCGAAGGCTTTCTCTGCGTCGAAGCCGGCATAGTCTGGACGCAGGCGCATCCCGCTGAGAGGCAGTTCTCCAATGCCGCGCCACTTGCGGTTGCAGACCTCGTAGACTTCGTCGACGATACGGCGTGCGCCCGGGTTGCCGTGCAGGGGGACGGCGCGGGAGTATTGATTTTCAAATTCTGCGCGCCCGGATTCCAGTTGCTTCACCAGCATCAAGATCGACTGCAGCAGGTCGAGCGGTTCGAAGCCTCCTACCACTACGGGGACGCTGAAGTTTTGCGCGAGGCGGATGTAGTCTTCACAACCTGACACGGTGCAGACGTGGCCGGGCGCAATGAGGCCCTGCACACGATTGAGCGGGGAGGAGAGCAGTACCTCAAGCGCGGGTGGAACCAGCACGTGTGAGACCAGGGAAGAGAAGTTGCCAAGACCTTCTTTGGCGGCCTGCCAGACGGCTTGCGCGTTTGCTGGTGCCGTGGTTTCAAAGCCAACCGCGAAGAAGACGATTTGCTTGCCCGGGTTCTTGCGGGCCACATCGAGTGCCTGCATTGGGGAGTAGACAAAACGGACATCACCGCCTCTGGCTTTGACCTGAAGCAGGTCTGTTGTGGAGCCGGGCACGCGCATCATATCGCCGTAGGTGATGAAGATCACCTCTGGCCGGGAGGCGATCTCGATGGCTTTGTCGATCATCTCCAACGGAGTTACGCAGACAGGGCAGCCGGGGCCGTGGACGAGCTGAATCTGTTGGGGGATCAGTTCATCGATGCCGTAGCGCATCAGGCTGTGGGTTTGGCCGCCGCAGATTTCCATCAGCACCCAGGGTTGGGTGACAGTGGCTTCGATCTCTTTGAGGATGGCCTGAGCGAGAGTTGGGTCGCGGTATTCGTCGAGATACTTCATGGGTCGAGGGGCTCCATCATGCCGAGACGTTCGATGAGTTCAAAGGTAGACTTGGCTTCGGCTTCGTCAATCTTGCTGAGCGCGAAGCCAACGTGGACCAGGACGAAGTCTCCGGGAGTGGCTTCAGGGACGAAGTCGAGGAAGACGGCCCGCTCGACACCACCGAATTTCACCTGACCCACGCGGTTATAACCGATGTCTTCGATCGAGACTACCTGACCGGGTATGGCTAAACACATAGGGCGGCTCCGGTGAGCTCTTCGATGAGGGCTTTGGCTTGGGTCTCGGCTTCATCGAGTGTTGCAAGCACTGAAGGGCTAAGGCCGATGCCGGTGGCGAAGACTTCAGGTTCGACGCCGATGACTGCTATTCGGCCGGGTAGATCTCCTGTGAGAGCGGCAACGGCGAGCAGGCCTGCGGCATTGCCCTCGTGGGCGCTGCGCCCCTTTATGGCACCGACGTCGTTCCATTCGATATTGGGCTTCACCAGCAGCGTGCCGGGTGATTGATTGGCACAGAAAGCGTCAAGCAGAAGCACTGCAGAACGGCCCGACAGCAGACTTAGCAAGCCCAGGCCCATCGTGCCGCCATCCACGTATTCCACGTGCGAGTCTTCCTGCTGTGTGTTGCGTAATCGCTCAAGCAGCGTTGGGCCAAAGCCGTCATCGGTGAGCAAAAGATTGCCAAGGCCCAGAACGAGCACGGGTTTAACTGAGCCAGGTTTTGTTGTCGACATCGGTTTTCCTTACAAACTTGCGGCCAGTGAAGATGGAACCCACCATGCCATTGTCGAGAAAGATGCTGTCGAGAATGACGATGTAGACATGGATGGCGATGAAGATCATAATGCCCCAGGCGAAGGCATAATGCCACATGTGAACCTGAAAGGAGCCACCCAGCAGAGGGATCACCCAGCCGAAGACGGTGCTCCAGAAGCCGCCTGGATTGGATTCGCCGTACATGGCGAAGCCGGTTACGATTTCAGCACCACCCATACCGGCGATGAAGATCAGGTAGCTCAGCGCCCCAAGCTGATTGTGGCCAACGAAGCGCTGAGTGATGTGGATTGTGAGGTACTCCCAGCTTTGCTCGATCAACTGCTTCCACCAGGAGGCTCGCCAGAAGAATGGGAAGCCGGACCGGGCGTAATTGTTGCCGGCAAAGAACCAGTAGATCCGGATCACAAACGAGGCAAGCAGGACGTAGCCGGCGATGAAGTGAATCTGCCGGAAGCGGCCCATCAGAAAGTTGAAGGTTGCTTCCCCGGTTGAGGATGCCCAGGGCCAGGCGATGAAAAAGCCGGTTGCCAGAAGCACCGTGATCGAAACCGCCATCATCCAGTGGCCAATGATTATGGGAGCCTCCCACACGTACCGGGACTCGACGCTTTCGATTTTCACAGCTACGGGCGCGGGATGAATTTGAGTAGACATGGTGTCTCCTATCGCACGACGATTTTGGCTAAGGTTTCGCCGTCTTCACCCATAACGTGAGTGGCGCAGGCGAGGCAGGGATCAAAAGAGTGGATGGTTCGCAGGATCTCGACCGGCTTGGTGCCGTCGGCCATTTTAGTTCCAATGAGGGCGGCCTCATAGGCGCCATGTTTGCCCTCGGCATCCTTTGGCGAAGCATTCCACGTAGAGGGAACAACGATCTGATAAGACTCTGTTTTTTTGTCCTTGATCTTGATCCAGTGGCCGAGTGCGCCGCGCGGAGCCTCGACAAAGCCGACACCTTTGGCTTCGGCTGGCCAGGAGCTGGGTTCCCAGTTTTTGGTGTTAGCGGTGACGCTGTCGCCGGCCTTCAGGTTGGCAATCAGATTGTTGAATTCCTCAAGCATCCATTGCGCGGCGAGCTTGGTTTCAAGTCCACGGGCGAAGGTGCGGCCGAGCGTTGAGAAGAGCGCCGTGGCCGGGAGCTTGGTCGCACCCAGCCCCCAGTTCACAACGTCTTTAATGGCCGTGTTGCCAGCGGCGTAGCCAATTACCATACGAGCAAGCGGACCCACTTCAACCGAGTGTCCCTTCCAGCGCGGAGTCTTCACCCAGGAATAACCCTGGTTCTCGTCGAGTTGTTTGTAGGGAGGTTTGGGGCCGGAGTATTTGGCTTTGGTCTGGCCTTCCCACGGGTGGAGCTTCTTTTTGCCATCGCCGTATTCGTACCAGGAGTGCGTCACTTCTTCCTGCACTTGAGAGAAGTCGGTGAGGTCGAGTTGCTGCACTTCGTTGAGATTCTTGTTCAGGACAACACCACGCGGAAAGCGAAACTTTGAAGTGGATTCAAGGTTGTAATCGGTAGGCATGTCGCCATAAGACATGAAATTGCCGAGGCCGCCGCCGATTTGAGTCCACTCGGGGTAGAAGCTGGCGATGGCGGCGAGGTCCGGGATGTAGAGCTGGTCTACGATCGCGATCGCCTCTGTGATCTTGTCCTTGACAAAGTTGAGGCGCTCCATGTTGATGGGTGCGTTGTCATCCACCATGTTGATGGCGCAGGCAACGCCGCCAACCAGATAGTTGGGATGCGGGTTCTTGCCGCCGAAGATGGTGTGGATCTTGGCGATTTCTTTTTGCCATTGAAGTGCTTCCAGGTAGTGGGCGACAGCCATGAGGTTGGCCTCTGGTGGAAGTTTGTAAGCAGGATGGCCCCAGTATGCATTCTGGAAAATTCCAAGCTGGCCTGAGTCGACAAATTTCTTGAGCGTTGCCAGCGTATCAGAGTAATAGCCGAGCGAGGACTTGGGCCAGTGGGGCGATACCTTCTGGGCAAGGGCAGAGGTGGCGGCGGGGTCGGCCTTGAGCGCTGAGACGACATCCACCCAATCGAGTGCATGCAGGTGGTAGAAGTGAATCACGTGATCCTGCACGATTTGCGTGAAATTCATCAGGTGCCGGATAATGCTGGCGTTTCTGGGGATGTCGATCTTGAGAGCGTTCTCGACGCTGCGTACGCTTGCGAGGGCGTGAATGGTGGTGCAAACTCCGCAGATGCGTTCTGCAAAGGCCCAGACTTCGCGCGGGTCGCGTCCCTGGACGATCAACTCGATGCCGCGCCACATGGTGCCGCTCGAAAGCGCGTCGCCGATGACGTTCTGGTCATTGAGCATGGCTTCAACGCGAAGGTGACCTTCAATTCGCGTGACTGGATCTACTACGACTCGGGTAGACATGTGTGGCTCCTATTCGACGGGCTTGGTGGTTTCGATGTTGACTAGCTTCTGGTCGACCAGTTTGTGTTTGGCAAGGGCGGCAACGCCGTGTGCGGCGATGGCACCCGCGACAACGGCTGTGAGGCCGAGGCCAACTCTGTCGGCGGTAAGGTCTGTGGTGGGATTCGGGATGTTGGAGAGGCGTTCGTAGAACGGACCGTTATCCCAGAAGCCTTCCTCTGAGCAACCAAAACAACCGTGGCCCGAGCCGATCGGGAATGAGACGCACTCGTTCCACTTCATCGAAGCGCAGGCATTATAAGTGGAAGGTCCGCGGCAGCCCATCTTGTACAGGCACCAACCCTTGCGGGCCCCTTCGTCGTCCCAGGCCTCGACAAATTGCCCGGCATCAAAATAGCTGCGACGGTAGCAACGGTCGTGGATGCGCTGGCCATAGAACATCTTGGGCCGCTTGGCACTGTCCAGCTCCGGCAATCGATCAAAGGTCAGGATATAGCTCAGGACGCCCGTCATGACTTCAGCGATAGGCGGACAACCGGGAACATTAATTACCGGTTTGTCGGTAATCATCTTGTAGACCGGCTTGGCTCCCGTTGGATTCGGGTATGCAGCCTGAACACAGCCGTTGGAGGCGCAACTGCCCCAGGCGATGATCGCCTTGGCTCCGGCAGCCGCTTCTTCGAGGATGCTCGTGAAGGTCTCGCCACCAATGGTGCAGTAGACTCCTCCATCGTTGGTGGGTGCGTTGCCTTCAACGGCGAGAAGATATTGGCCCTTGTAGTCCTTCATGATCTTCTTGCGGATCTCCTCCGCCTGGTGGCCTGCGGCAGCCTGAAGGACATCGTCATAGTCGAGCGACACCATGTTGAAAAGAATGTCCTGTGCGATCGGGTGCGACGAGCGGAGGAACGACTCGCTGCAACAGGTGCATTCCAGGCCATGAATCCAGAGCACCGGGATTCGTGGCTTCTTGTCCATGGCCGTTGCAATTTGCGCAGCCGCTTCTTTGGGGAGACCGAGCGAAGCGGCCGTCATGGTGCAGAAGGTGAGTATGTCACGGCGGCTAATGCCACGCCGCTCGAGGACTTCAGACGTTGTTGCAGGGTGAGAGACAATCATGGGGCCCACTCCTTAGGCTGGCCAAATAATTAGCAATCGGAGTGCCACTAGAAATACCGTTGTAATAGTTAAAATCCGGGGTTTGGGGTAGCTAGTTGGGGGAAAACCCACAACATCTGGGGCATTTGCCACACCCAGGGCTGTTCTACGTGTTGAAACTAAAAATAAAATGAATCGGCACTCGAATTGCAATACATTTTAGTGATGAGACTTCAACTTATTTCGATCTCCCTACTTCTTGCGACTGCCGCTTGCGGCTTTGGTGCCGATGTTGCTGCTGGCAAGACCGCATACGATGCTGCCTGCAAAAAGTGTCACGGGGCGGATGGTACTCCCAATCCGGCCATTGTCAAAATGATGAAGGTTGAGATGAAGCATCTTGGCGCCAAAGACGTGCAAGCCAAGAGCGATGCGGTGCTGAAGAAGGAAACGATTGAGGGTATAGGGAAGATGAAGGCGATGCCTGCGGTGGAAAAAGACGTCGCCAATATCTTGGCCTTCGTCCGGACCTTAAAGCAGTAGGGATCTTAAAAAAATGGGGAAACTAACCCAACGCTGGATACTCCCAGTACTCTACCTCACCGACAACTGGATCAGCCGCATTGGCATGTTCCTGGTTTTGTCAGCGATGGTTCTGTGGATTTTCCTTACTGGGGCCAGCGCCGCATCCGGTTATTTGGGGATTTTGCAGTTTGTTGCGCTGCCAGCTGCATTCTTCGCGGGTCTCGTCCTGATTCCATTTGGGATTAGTATGCAACGCCGTCGGGAAGCACCTGACCATCATCTGCATCTTCCCGAAAAAGTGGAACTCACCAATCCGAAGGTGAGGCGCTTCTTGGTTTTTGTGGCCGGAGCAACCTTCGTAAATCTGGTTGTGGGCGGGGCACTGACTTACCAAACCGTGCACTACATGGAAAGCAACAATTTCTGTGGCACTGCCTGCCATGTGATGGATCCGGAACACATTGCTTTTCAGAATGGCTCTCATGCACAGGTGAAATGTGTCGAGTGTCATGTCGGAGAGGGCGCGGGAAATATGATTCGGGCGAAGTTGAACGGCACTCGCCAGCTCTATCAAATTCTGGCCGGTACTTATGCCCGGCCAATTCCGTCGCCTCCCCACGCGCTAAAGCCCGCGTCTGAGACCTGTGAAAATTGCCATTCCCGCAATCACGATTATGGCGACAGATTGTGGCGTCGGACGCAGTTTGACGACACTGGCGCAAAACTGGAAACCGCTTTGATGCTCAAGCTCGGTGGAGCTGAAGGTAAGGGCATTCACGGCGCGCATATGGGCAAGAACTTCCATATTGACTATGAGGCGGCTGATGACAAGCGGGAGAAGATTCTCTCGGTGAAAGTGACTAAGGGCGGTCAGACTGACGAGTATGCGTCGGCAGACTTCAGTTCTGGCAAGGTGAAGGCGGTTTTCAGCCGGCAGATGGATTGCCTTGACTGCCACAATCGTCCCAGCCATGAGTTTGCCGTGCCTGACCGAGCGGTGGACAAGTTGATGGCCGATGGCAAGCTGCCGCAGTCGATTCCCATGTTCCGCAAGGCGGCGCTGGAAGTGTTGAAGGGTGAGTACGGCACTGGAGCTGAGACCGCCATTCCTGAAAAGCTCAGAGCCTACTATCAGAAGAATCAGCCGGGAGCCCTGGCAGCCAATCAGGGCGAGTTAGACAAGGCCGGCAAAGAACTTGCGGCCCTTTATGGCCGGAACATATTCCCGGCAATGAAGATCACCTGGGGAACTTATCCCCAGCATTTGGGGCATACGGATTCTCCTGGCTGCTTCCGCTGCCATAGTGAAGATTTGAAGGCGAAGACTCCTGGCAAAGCGATTACGCAGGATTGCGAAGCTTGCCACAAGGTGCTTGGGGTTGAAGAAAAGAACATGAAGGCATTACAGGAACTTGGAGGTTGATCATGCGTGAACGATTCGGAATGCGTCTATGGCCAGTAGTAATGGTCGGTGGCTTATTGGCCGCCGCAGGACTGGTGAGTGGTGTGGGCAAGAATGCCTTTAACGCTGCTCAAAAGGCGTTTTACGCCGACGAAAAGACCATCAATTTCGTAAGGCCGGGACTCGACCTCAAAATTCTTGCGGCGGTTGTTAACCCGGACGGATCGATGGCGGCAAGGATCAAGATCACCGATCCATTGGGAGTGCCCCTCGACCGGCTTGGCGTGTTTACTCCTGGTCCGGTGAACATTAGTTTTGTATCTGCATTCATTCCAAAGAACGATAAATTTTATACGTCCTACACAACGCGAGTGCAGACCAGCCCCATCACCAGAGTTTCAGCCACACAGGCCGCTGCAGACACGGGTGGTAGTTGGGTGAAGAATGCCGAAGATGGCGAGTACACTTACACCTTCCGAACAAGAGCACCCGCTGGCTTCGACCGGACGGCAACTCACACCATTGGCGCATACTCCAGCCGCAATCTGACTGCCTTCGAGTTGGGGACAAATTATGCAAGCGCAACATTCAACTTTATCCCCGCAGGCGGAGAGGTTACACAAGTTCGAGATGTGATCAAAACAGCCACTTGCAATGCCTGCCATATTCAGGTATCTGCGCACGGCGGTTCACGCATCGGAATGGAAATGTGCGTCCTGTGTCACAGTCCCCAAACGGTAGATCCTGATACCGGTAATACGGTGGATATGACCGTGATGACTCACAAGATTCATATGGGCAAAGATTTGCCGAGTGTTCGCGCTGGAACGAAATACCAGATTATTGGCAACCAGCAAAGCCTCCATGACTATTCAGCAGTTGGATTCCCTGCCAACGCCCGAAACTGCACGGCATGCCATGCACAAACCGGACCAAACGCAGCAACGCAGGCCACTGCGATGTTTAACTCGACCCGCGCGGCATGCGGATCCTGCCACGATGGTATCGATTTTGCAACAGGCAAAGGTCATATCGCGCAAGCCGATGACAGCCGCTGCTCCACTTGCCATCGCCCCGAAGGCGAACGCGAGTGGGACATCTCCGTCAAGGGCGCCCACGTCGTGCCCGAATTCTCGAGAAACCTGAAAGGCCAATCGATAGAATTGCTCGAAGTCAGCAATACCGGTCCGGGGCAAAACCCAACCGTCACTTATCGCCTGAGGGATTCTGAGGGTAAGATCCTCGCTCCGAGTGATATGACCTCGCTGTCCTTGATATTGGCCGGACCAGCGCCAGACTATCTCGCTTACTGGTCTGAAGCATCGCGAACCGATCCAATTTCACCGAGTGGATCAGCAACACACCGCTTTGCCCGAGCGATTCCAGCTGATGCCAAGGGCACCTACACTATAAGTGCTGAAGGGTATCGTAATGTGTCCTTTGAAGGACCCAACCGCATTCCTACTACTGTCCGGGATCCGCTAAAGAATGTTGTTAAGTACTTTAGTGTTGACGGGACGGCGATCACGCCCCGCAGACAGGTAGTCACAGTTGAAAAGTGCAACGCCTGCCATACGAGGATTGAAGCCCACGGCCGTAACCGGAATCAGATCGAAGGTTGCGTGGTTTGTCACAACTCAACCATGACGGATTCGGCACGGCGCCCTGCAGCGCAAGCTCCGAATGAGTCAATCAGCTTTGGCACGATGGTGCACCGGATTCACACTGGTAAGGAGCAGGGCCGTCCCTACATCATCTATGGCTTCGGTGCTTCGGAAAACAACTTCAGCGAAATCGGATTCTCGACCAGCGCTGCAAACTGCACCACCTGCCACGTGAACAACTCTCAGAATCTGCCTTTGCGGGCAAATCTGAATCCCGTGACCGATCCGCGTGGATGGTTGCCGAGTTTAGGTGTTACCAGTGCTTCCTGCCTGAGCTGCCATAGCTCAAGGGATGCTGCGGTGCACGCCCAAATCAACACTTCTTCACTTGGTGAAAGCTGCACTGTCTGCCACGGTCCGAATGCAGAGTTCTCCGTTGCTCGCTCACACGCTAGGTAAGATGCGAATCAGCGTAGCCATTACCGTTCTCTTGTTACTGCCCTTCATTGCCGGTGCAGCCCCTAAAAAGGCCCGCACCGACAAGGAGGGTTATGCCGGAACCGAAGCTTGTTTGGTTTGCCATGAGGACATGGGCAAGGCCTTTTTAAAAAGCCGCCATGGAATCATAGAAAACGACAAAGGACGGGGATGGAAGGGGCAATCTTGTGAATCTTGCCATGGTCCGGGCACAAAACATGGTGAGGCCGCTGAAGCCAAGTTTATCCTGAACCATGTAAATGCTCCGTCTCGAGAAGCGGACGCTTCGTGCCTCTCCTGCCATAAAAACCAATCCACTCACGCGGGACGTATCAGCGGATCCCACGCCAAAGTGCAAGTGTCTTGCGTCAGTTGTCATTCGGTTCACCATTCGGTCAAGGATTCCTCTCTGCCGATGATGAGGGATTTGAGTGCAAAGGCACCCTCAGCCTTCGCCAAGCTGGCCTTGCCTACATCCAGGGCAAGCAAGATCACAGAGCTTTGTTCCAGTTGTCATGCAAGCGCCTGGGCATCCTTTCAGCGTCCTCACACCCATCCCATTTCCCAGGGTGCGATGTCTTGTGTGGATTGTCATAACCCTCACGGAACTTCCCGGCCATTTGGCTTGAACACAACTGCCCGAACGACCAACTCCGAGCCTGGTTGCTTTAAGTGCCACGCCGACAAGCGCGGACCCTTCACCTTCGAACACGCCCCCATGCGTATGGAGGGCTGCAGCGCCTGTCATGAAAACCATGGCTCTGCAAACCCGCGCATCCTGAACCGAGCCGAGGTAAGTCATCTATGCCTGGAATGCCATTCCAACGTACCAGCGGCGAGCAATCGCAGTGGGACGCTTGGCACCGTCGCTACCGGCTTTCATGATCTTCGACTTCCGGCCTACCGGAATTGCACCAGCTGCCACTCGAAGGTGCATGGGTCGCACATCAACAGGGACTTGCTCCGATGAAAAAAACGATCCTTTTTGTCTTCGCGGCAGTTCTCCTAAATGGGCAGGAACCCGCTAAAGCGTCATTAGAGAACCCCTTTCAAATGCAGAGCGATATTGGCTACCGCATGCTCACCGGGCAGCATGGCAATATCAATACCTACCGAAGCGTTGTGAATCTAGGCGAGGGTCCAAGACTTCTGCAGTTTCAATCTACCTACAAGCCCCCGACCAGCAAGGTAATGGACGAATTGCGAATTCATGGTGCAAACTGGGGAGACCCTCTAAATACCTTTCAATTGAATGCTGAAAAGTCTGCAGTCTACCGCGTCAATTTTCAATATCGCAACCTCGCTTACTTCAACACGCTTCCTTCGTTTGCCAGTCCGCAATTGGGGCGCTTGGGGCCGTCGGCCTATGCAACCAGTCAATCCTGGCAAGACACCAGAAATCGATTCTGGAATTTCGATCTTGACTTGAGACCCGGACGCAGATGGCAGCCCTTCTTTGGGGTAGCCCAGACGACCAGCAACGGTCTTGGCGTAAGCCCGCTTGTTCTTGACGAGAATAGCTACCCGGCGGCCAGCCGGATTGATACTGGCTACACGGTGTTCCGGGGCGGTATGCGGCTTGAGACTGAATTGCTGCATCTGAGTCTGGAGCAGGGCGGTGCAACTTTCCATGACGGAACTTCGTTGTTCAACAACACTCTCAATCTGGGTAACCGTGAGAACACATACTTTGGCCGGCAGCTTTCCATAGGGGATTCGACCCGACTTTACGACGTCAATGGCAGCCATATTTACTCGTCTGCAGACCTCACGATTTCGCCGGTATCCTGGCTGGATTTGAGCGGCGAATACTACTTTTCGCAGCCGAAGTCTGAGGTGCGTTTTAACGAAACCGCACGAGGTACGATCCTTTGGCTGGACACTTTGCGATTTGTGAACGGTCAGCAATCGCTGGCTACCGGATATGCCAATCAACCTAGAACCTCAGGTGGATTAACGCTGGAAGTCAGGCCATTCAGCCGTCTTCGCATCATTGATGCCTGGCAGGTTGAACATATGCATAACGCAGGTTCTATCTCGTTTGGCAATACGCTCGATGGCCGTGCGCTAAGCCCGGTGAATTCGAACGACCGGCTGGTGCTCAGGCAGAACGAACAGCGCCTGCAGGCATTTTTTGACGTGACCAAGCGCCTCACAATCTTCGGTGGACATCGCTATCTCTGGGGCGACGCCGAGGTGCGCAGGGCAAACCTGGCTCCGGGCGGTCCCCGCGAGTTTGGCTATTTGAACCGGCATTCTGCTTTGGGCGGTTTCATTTACAGGCCCTTCTCGAAGCTCACCGTTAACGGCGAGACAGAAGTGGGCCGTGGCGATCAGACCTTCTTTCGTACCAGTCTTCAGAATTTTGAGCAAATGCGCCTACGAGGGCGTTATCAACTGTCAGAGGCGTGGCAGTTCAATGCGCGGTTTACGCGGGTCCATAATGCCAACCCGACACCGGGTGTGAATCTGAACTTCCGGAATCAACAGGCGAATCTGACGGTGCAGTGGACCAAGAAGATAGTGTCAGTGATGGCTGACTACACACGGTCGGCAATCTTTACGAATCTCGGATACCTGGATCCGATTACCTATCTACTGGAACCCAACATCTACCGTGACAATGCGCATACGGGTACGCTGGCGGCTGACATTCAGTTGCCGAAGAAGGCAACGTTTACTTTTGGCGGAAGCCTGTTCCGGTCTGCCGGCAGCCGCCCCAGCCGATACTATCAGCCCTTGATGCGGTTGCGAGTACCTGTTTCTACTGGAATGGGACTGCTGGCGGAGTGGCGCAACGTTTCTATGGGGCAAACGTTTTATGCCTATGAGGCGTTTGGAGTCCAGCAGTTTACGATTGGCCTTCGGATTTCGCGCTAAACCAGCCCGTACTTCTTCATCTTGTAGCGCAGTTTGTCCCGGCTGATTTCAAGAATGCGTGCGGCCTCAGACTGGTTAGAGCGGCTTATTTTGAGCGCGTCGATCAGGAGTTCTTTTTCACGGTCGACCAGCGAGGGAATAGTGGTAGTTGCATTAACTGAATCGGGCTCTACTCCTGAAGCGGGTTGCAGCAGATACTGGGGCAAATCACTCGTATCGATTACCGGGCCCGCGCTCATCATTGCTGCATGGCCTATCGCATTTTCGAGTTCACGCACATTTCCCGGCCAATGATGACGTTTGAATACGAGTAGCGTGCGCTGAGTAAAGTCAGAGACTGTACGATCGTATTGCTTTGCCCATTTGGCGAGGAAGGTTCTGGCCAGAAGTTCCACATCTCCGTGCCGGTCGACTAAGGGCGGCACTTCGAGTTCGACCATCGAGAGGCGGTAGAAGAGATCTTCGCGGAAGCGGCCTTCCTGAATCATTGCGCGGAGATCCCTGTGAGTTGCTGCAATGACGCGTACATTGACCTTACGCGCACGCAGTGAACCCAATTGCTGAACTTCCTGATTTTGTAGAGCACGAAGAAGTTTTGCCTGGGTTGTAAGCGGCATGTCTCCTACTTCATCCAAAAACAGAGTGCCATTGTGGGCATGTTCGAAGAGGCCGATTTTGTTTTCGGTTGCTCCAGTAAAAGCCCCTTTGACATGACCAAAGAGTTCGCTCTCAAATAGAGTCTCTACCACAGCTGAACAGTTGAGTGGCACAAACTCCTGTTTGACTCCGCTGAGGTGGTGAAGTGCCTGTGCGACAAGTTCCTTGCCTGTTCCGGTTGCACCACGAAGGAGAAGTGTGCGGTAGTGGGGTGCGACTCGCTGGATTTTCGAGTAAAGCTGCCACATCTGAGGACTGTTGCCCACCATGCCTTCAAAGTAATTGGTGCGGGTGGCGGAATGATCTGGATCGAGGGCATGGATTCTCGCCCGGTGCAGGCGGACAAGTTTGCCGACGCGGTCGCGAAGAGTTTCAATAGAGATAGGTTTATCGAGGTAGTCTGTGGCACCTTTGCGAATGGCCTCGACGGCAGATTCCGTTGAGTAGTAGGCGGTCATCAGGATGACATCAATGGTGGGATCGAATGCCATGATGTGTTCCAGCGTCTCGATTCCGTCCATGGTTGGCATGACCAGATCAGTCATGACGATTTGCGGCTTGTTTTTCTTTATGAACTCCAGCCCGAGTCCGGGTTCGCTAAAGCAATGCACGTTGACGCCTTCTTCATGTAAAGCATCCTGCATCATTTCAAGGCTATCGAGGTTGTCATCGATGATGACCATCGACAAAGGAATTAAAGGCACTTTTGTAAGTTTAGCGCGAGGCTAGGGGCAGTCCCAAGCTGACACGCCGACCTGCAGAAAACCTGGAGTTGATACTGGTTTACAGCCTTTGGATTTGATGTAGGTGGCAGCTACAGGCCTTTCGTCAAAACCTTGAAACTGGTAATGATTGAGGCGATTGGTGTATAGGGTCCAGAGTCGACCACGCATTGGCCAGGGTAGTTTGACCTCGAGGTCGGCGGTGAATTGATCTGAACTATTTCCGTTGGAAGTATCTCGATTTCGAGCGCAGCAGGGCCATCCTGAATCCGCGGTATAGGCTCGATATGGCATCCATTGAAGCTGCCTCGAGTAGAAGCGATAGGCTTCGACTGAGGCTCCGTGGACAAAAAGTATGTCTACGGGGCCGGCTTTTGTTTTGAGGTATTGGATGGCTGACTGGTAGTCCTCAAAGTTCAACTCGCCCTTGCCTGCCGCAGGATTGGTGTAGCTTAGCCCAAAGGCGAGTGACATGAGCAGGGCGAGCGAGGTAAAGACGACGTTGTCATGCTTTATTTGCAGTCTTCCGATTGTGAGCAGCCAGAAAGAATGAAAGCCATCGGCCAGCAGGAAGACGGTGAGGGGGAGGGTGAAGAAACTTGTCCGATCTATAGCTGGATAGATTCCGACCAGATCTGCGGTCAGCAAGCTCAGAATTGTGGTGTAGGCAAGGATGAGCAGTGGTGCCTTTGCTGTATGCCTGATCATCGTTAGCAGGCCGGACATGAGCACTGAGGCAAGAGCGAGCAAAATCAACCATTGCGAGGGTTCCTGGCCCGGCAGGCGACTGGGAAGAAAGGGCAGAGAGCGCTGAAAGAGCTGGAAGGATTGCCGTGCAAATACCTTGACGAGTGATTCATTGGCGCCGTGTTGCCAGTATTTGGTTAATGTTTCAGACGAGTTGGGCAGAACAAAATAGTAATACTCAGCAATCAGGGTACCCGCAGCGATGAGGGCCAAACAGGAGAAGTGCAGCAGGGCCTTTCTTTTTTCTTCGATTGCCGATTTGGTAGAGAACAAAGGCCAGATGGTCATCAGCAGCAAGGAAGGCAGCATAAAGGCTAAACCGTAACCCAGACAGAGACCGACAAGGGTAGTGGCAAGAACGATGAGAAAGGTTCGATTCGTTCGAGAGCTTAGATAAAAATGAGCTGCCAGAAGAATCATGACCGTGGCGGCGAGTTCCGCGCTGTACTGTTTGAGTTGCCTGGCAAAGACGAGAAGTTGCGGCGTAAAAAAGAACAAGGCCGTCGCCAAAATGGCAGCGGGTGTTTGGAGTAATCGCCGGGCCAGAATTGAAAATCCGATAGCGGCAAGCGCAGCCATAAGATACGGGATCAACCGCAAACTAATTTCGCTAATTCCGGCAAGCATCGTTGCTCCGCGTACCAGGAGCAGGAAGAGGGGAGCGGTGGTCTGCAGCCATGCCTCGGGGTAGAAAAGTTGTTTCAGGGAAGGGGAAGCGATGGAATTAGCAACCCACACTTCGTCAGTCCAAAAACTGCGCCCCAGCGCCGGGATGTCCAGTATCAGGCGGATCAGGATGAGAAGAGAGGCAAGAGAATAATAGGGGACCGGTGACTGAATGAACTTCATTCTCAGTGGGTCATCGAGTAGATGGCGTAGTTGACTCCGAGGCGAAGCGCCATAGCTGAGAACTTCTCGGGGTAGTCCGGGGAGTCAGCGTATTCCCAGCCGTCACCGACGTCCATGTTGAAGCAGATGGCTATGATTACGCGGCCTTGAGCGTCAATAACGCCGCGCCAGAATGGTGTGACGCCATCCTTTTCATAGCCTGGGCCGTGCACAACGTTGGCACCGGGGACATTGATGCGTTCTTTGAGTTCGTAGATCACTTTGAAAATCGGCTCGTTGTCGCCCAGTTCCACGACGCGGGCATCGGGGTAGATCATATGGATGCCGTTCATGAAGCTGTCCCATTCGCGGGGGCCATGGAAGTCGTCGACCATCAAGAATCCGCCACGGTCAAAATACTTGCGCAGTCGCTCTCCCTGTGAGGCGCTAATCCGCCAGTCTCCTGGGGAAATGGCAAACAGGAAGGGTGTATCGAACATCGCTTCGCTGTCTATGTCGATGATGTCTTCGACCGATTGTGTGTGAAGGCGGGTGAGTCGCCGCAGTGTAGAGAGAAAAGTGCGGTCCCCTTTGTTGGCATCGATGCCCCAGCGAGCGTACCCGCCGCGGCCATCCCGGTTGGAGCGGTACCGCAGACGACCGAGGACGAACTCACCGGGGAGAAAAGCGTCCGGCGGATCTTCGACAGGATCCTGCATCTCATATTCGTACATCGCCCACTTGCGACTCCCGCCCGAGCGGGAGCGTATCTGGGCATAAAGGCCAGTTAGGGTAGCCAGCACGAGCGCGCAGACAAAGAATCGCCGCATGGGACTAGCTTAGCGGAAGCCGTGGCGATTAAGCTGGTATTTTGGTTTTCCATTCCAAACAAGGACATTTTCTTTACATGCCGCAAGAGCGCAACCACGCTACCCCTTTGAGTGAGAACAAGAACCTTCTCAAGTGGGTAGAAAAGATGAGCCAGTTGACCAAGCCGGATTCGATCCACTGGGTGGATGGGTCGGCCGAAGAGAACCAATCTATATGCGATTTGCTTGTGGCCGGCGGGACTTTCACCAAGCTAAACGAAGAGCTATGGCCTGGTTGCTACTATGCCCGTTCTGACGCTAACGATGTCGCCCGCGTAGAAGACCGTACCTTTATCTGTTCTCTTTCCAAGGATGGTGCAGGCCCTACGAATAACTGGGTTGAGCCCTTCCAGATGCGCAAGAAGCTGAAAGAACTCTTCAATGGCTGCATGAAAGGACGGACGATGTATGTGCTGCCCTTCAGTATGGGACCGATCGGATCGCCGATGTCCCAGATTGGCGTCCAGCTGACCGATTCGCCTTATGTTGTTGTGAACATGCGGATCATGGCGCGGATCGGGATGGCGGTCTATAAGGAGATCGACAAGAACGAAAAGCGTGTTGTGCCTTGTATGCATAGTGTCGGTATGCCGCTTACCAGCGGGCAGAAGGATGTCTCCTGGCCATGCAACCCAGACAAGTACATCGTGCACTTTCCGGAAACACGTGAAATTTGGAGTTACGGTTCCGGCTATGGTGGCAATGCTCTTTTGGGCAAGAAGTGTTTCGCACTCCGTATCGCCTCAAACATCGCCCGCGACGAAGGCTGGATGGCTGAGCACATGATGATTGTGGGTGTGGAGAGTCCGCAGGGTGAGAAGACGTATGTGGCCGGTGCATTCCCGAGTGCTTGCGGAAAAACAAATTTTGCCATGCTGATTCCTCCCAAAGGTTTTGAAGGCTGGAAGGTCTGGACAGTTGGTGACGATATCGCCTGGATTAAGCCGAATGCCGATGGCGTGTTGCACGCGATCAACCCGGAAGCGGGATTTTTTGGTGTAGCGCCTGGTACGTCGATGAAGACGAATCCGAATGCGATGGCTTCGTTGGCCCGCGACACAATTTTCACCAATACCGCGATGACGCTAGACGGAGGTGTGTGGTGGGAAGGCATGACGGACGAGCCACCTGCCGAATGTATCGACTGGAAAGGCAATCGCTGGACTCCTGCGATTGGCAAGGAGACCGGCGCGAAGGCAGCGCATCCGAATTCTCGCTTCACCGCACCGGCATCGCAATGCCCGACAATTGATCCTGAATGGGAGAATCCGAATGGTGTGCCGATTAGCGCATTCCTGTTTGGCGGCCGTAGGCCAACCGGGATCCCGCTTGTCTACCAGGCCTTCAATTGGAGCGCTGGAGTTTATGTAGGTGCCACGATGGGGTCTGAGACCACTGCCGCATCGGTTGGCGCAGTGGGCAAGGTGCGTCGCGATCCGATGGCGATGCTCCCGTTTTGCGGCTATCACATGGGGGATTACTTCCGGCATTGGATTCGTATGCAACGCACCCTGACACAGACGCCACGTATTTTCCATGTGAACTGGTTCCGGCGCGATTCGGACGGCAACTTCCTGTGGCCCGGCTTCAGCGAAAACATGCGTGTACTTAAGTGGATTGTGGATCGCTCGCATGGGCGCGCTTATGGTCGTGAGACTCCGATCGGTTATGTTCCTCGCTATGAGGATATCGACTGGAAGGGCCTTGAGTTTGCCAAGAGCCAGTTTGAGGAACTGCAGGCCTGTGACCGGGCGGCGTGGAAGAGCGAAGTGCTGGGCCATGAAGAGCTGTTTATTGAGCTTCATGACCATCTCCCGCCTGAGGTGATCTATGAGCGCGAACTGCTGATATGCCGGTTGTAGGGGCGCGCGGGCCGATCTACCGGTCTCTCTATTTTCAAGTGCTGGTTGCGATTGGCGTAGGGGCTCTGCTGGGCCACTACGCCCCCGCGACTGGAGCTTCGATGAAACCGCTCGGAGATGGTTTTATCAAGCTAATTAAAATGATCATTGCTCCGATCATTTTTTGCACTGTAGTGATCGGGATTGCCGGTAGTGAAGATCTGAAGCGAGTCGGCCGTACGGGTGGTCTGGCCCTGCTGTACTTTGAAGTTGTCAGCACAATTGCGTTGCTTGTTGGTTTGGTGGTTGTGAATGTGATCCAGCCTGGTGCTGGCATGAATGTCGACATCAAAACACTGGATGCAGGCGCTGTGGCTGCTTACGCGGGGCCAGGGAAGATGGAGAGCCTGAAGGATTTTATACTCCACATCATTCCAGCAACGATGGTAGATGCCTTCGCCAAGGGTGAAATCCTACAAGTGCTTCTGATCGCAATTCTGTTCGGTGTGGCGCTGCAACAAGTGGGTGGAAGAGTAAGCAATGTTTTCTCGCTGATCGAGAAGACATCTGAGATTTTATTTGCCATCGTAAAAATGATTATGTATGTGGCACCGATCGGGGCCTTTGGTGCAATGGCGTTTACGGTAGGTGCTTACGGAATTGGCAGCCTGTTGTCGCTTGCGAAGTTGATGGCTACTTTCTATCTGACCTGCCTCCTGTTTGTGTTCGTTGTCCTCGGGACAATTGCCAAATTGCACGGATTCAGCATCTGGAAGTTTCTGCGCTACATACGCGAGGAGTTGCTGATCGTTTTAGGAACGTCTTCAAGCGAGGCGGCATTGCCGAGAATGATGGCCAAAATGGAGGGGCTGGGGGCAGGGAAATCGACCGTAGGTTTAGTGATTCCAACTGGCTATTCTTTTAACCTCGATGGGACTTCTATTTATCTGACAATGGCCGCGGTCTTTGTGGCGCAAGCGACAAACACTCAAATGACTCTAACGCAGCAGATTACGCTGCTGGGTGTACTTCTGCTGACCTCAAAGGGTGCTGCAGGAGTTACCGGCAGTGGATTTATCGTTTTGGCTGCCACAATGTCGGCTGTTGGTAATGTTCCTGTAGGTGGCCTTGCGTTGATTCTTGGGATTGACCGCTTTATGAGTGAGGCCCGTGCGCTCACCAATGTTGTTGGCAATGGTGTTGCCGCTATCGTAGTGGCGCACTGGACCGGAGATCTGGACAAGAACCGAATGAACGAGCGTTTGCGTTAGCGGAAGAAGAAACGCATGGTGGCGGTGACATTGAGCGGTGTGCCGGGATAGACCTGAGTGTCATAGATACCGGCGACAAAGTAGCGGTCGCGACCAAGCAAGTTGTCGGCATTGACTCCGATTTGATAGAAGCGCTTGCGGTATGAGATCGCGCCAGAGAATGTAGAATAGCCGCCGAGCTTGAAATTCTGTGTGTTGGCATTATCTACAAACATTGAGCTGATGTAACGCTGCCCGACGCTTGCCGTAATACCGTTGTTGAATGCCTTTGTAAGCCACAGGTTTGTGGCGTGGCGCTGGGTGAAGCGTGGGCGGAATCCGGAAAGATTGATCGTGCGGTTGGCAGCGAAGAAGTTATCAAAGCGGGGGAGCGTATAGCCGTAGTTAGCGATCAGGCGGAAGCCCTTGCCGATGTTGCCGTTGATGTCGAGATCAAGGCCCCTGGAAGACTGCTGACCCGCCTGTTCGAATTGCGCAAGTGGCAGGGCAATCACTACGTTCTGCCGTTTGATCTGATAGATAGCCGTGTCCACCTTGAATCGGCCGCCGAGAGCCTGGATGCGGTGACCGATTTCAAAGCTGCGTCCGGTTTCAGGCACCAGCTCACGACCGTCGGCCGGGATGTTCGTTACCGGTTGAAAGGACGAAGAAGAACTGGCGTAGATCTGCTGGTTTTCGGCCAGCAAATAGGTGAGGCCGGCGCGGTAAGTGTAGGCGTTCTGCTTGCGGCGGAGTTCCGGCCCGCGAGAAGTCGGGGCGTTGTTGGCGTAGGGGTCGTTTCTTGCGATTCGATTGAAGCCGTCGAGACGGCCGCCTATGTTCAAACGAAGCTTGCTTGAAAGGTGGATGAAGTCCTGCCAGAAGAAGGCGTTGATCTTGTTGGTGAAGTAGTCGACGCGGCTGAGAGGGAAATCAGGAAAGGGTTGGAATGTATCTGTTCTGGTGCTCAGATTGATCGGCGCGATGTTGATACTACGGCTGGCAGAGCGGTCGGTGATGTTGTAAAAATCCTGATACTCGTAGCCCGCGACCAGTGTGTGCTTCATACCGAAGAGGCTGAAGTGGCCAAGGACGTCGGACTGATTGAGGAGGGGGCGACGGTGGTGCTGAAAATAAAGAAGCCCGCGGTTGACCTGATTGCTGGCCGGGACGTAGGTGAGCGACTCGGCGCTGAAGTATTGGTCGTCGGTGTGGCGATAGAGAAAGCCATTGCGGAATTCCCAGTTCGGGGTGATGTTGATGTTCAGCAGGACGTGGGATTGTGAGTCGAAGACGCGGCCGAAGTCCTGAGGAGTGTTGAAGCGGAAGTCGAGAGGAAAGCCGGGGATGGCTGCGACGCCGATCGGGATGCCAGCGTCCGTGGCAAAGCGATCGCGGTTGAATGCCTGGTGTAGGGTGACGCGGGCTTTGTCGCTAAAGAGGTAAGTGAGTGAAGGTGAGACGTTGATTCTCCTTGCCGCTGCTTCGCGCCAACCGTCGGAATCCTCGAAGCTGAAGTCTGCGCGATAGAGGAGGCGCTGCCAGTTGCCAACAGGGCCCGTTGCGCCCATACCCACCTGATGGGTATTGAAGCGGCCACCGCGATAGAACGCGTCGTAGGCACGATTGGCTGCAGGTTTCTTTCGAATGATGTTGATTGCTCCGCCGAGTGCCTGGCCGCCGTAAAGAATAGAACTGGGTCCCTTCAGCACGTCGACTTGTTCGACATTGTTCAGCTGAGTATTGATGCGATTGCCCTCCAGGCGCATTCCGTCTACCAACTGGACGTCGGCGATGTTGAAGCCACGGATCGTGTAGTACTCATACATGCCAAACCAGCGGGTTGCTGAAACGCCAGAAACGTTCTGCAATGCGTTGACGAGATCATTTGTGCCGCGCTGTTCGAGTAGTTGAGCGCTCACTGAAGTGACTTGAATCGGTACTTCGAGGTTGGGTACATCCATGCGCGTTGCCGTTGTTTTGCCGGCAACGTCTTCGACGGTGACCGTGGTGGAGACTTCGGCCAGGCTGAGGGTGAAATCGAGGCCGTCGACGGAAGATTTGACCTGGATTACCTGTTGGAGTTCGGCAAAACCAGATTTGAGGATGCGCAGAGTGGATGTCCCAGCCGGTGCCTTGGTGAAGGTGTACCGTCCTTCTGAGGATGTTTGCACGTAGACCGGCTTCACGCCAGGGCGAGTCAAGGATAAAGTGGCCGAGTCAATGGGCAGCTTGTTTGCGTCCAAAACGCGGCCAGACAACGTGATGTCTTGACCATACAGAAAAACTTGAGTGGCAATCGAAATGATTGAGAATCGAAGCAACATGAAAATCATGGTCGCAGCAGTCACTCAAAAGTCGAAACGAAATTCTATGAGCGGATAGTTTTGGCAGATGAGCGGGCTCAGTTTGACTTTATACTCGCTTCGTTTGTTGCGAAGCTGGAAGCTATGAATCGCAGCGCGATTACCGTTCGTAAGTACTCGATCCTTTTTCATCGATGGTTGGGAGTTGTCTTTAGCCTGCTCTTTGCGATGTGGTTCGCCTCTGGCCTTGTTTTGATGTATTGGCCCTATCCAGGAGTCAGCGCAGAGCAACGCCTCGAGAAGAGTGAAGAGATCTCCGCAAAGCAAATTGTTGTCGGGCTAGACGAGGCGGCCTCAATTGCCCGTGTCGAGAAACTGGACCGAGTGCGGTTGACGATGCTCGACGGACGACCTGTTTATCGATTTCACACCGGGCGTCTCCAAAAGGTGGTGTATGCCGACCGAGCCGAAGTTTTTAGCGGATTGAGCGTTGATGCAGCCCGTCGAGTTGCCAGCGCCTGGACGGGGTTGCCTGTAGGAGAGTCCCAGTTCGATGGAGCAAAGATGGAAGAGGACCAGTGGACGTTGAATAAGGCAGTTCGGCCGCTCAGGCCCTTTCTACGTTTCAGTTGGCCTGATGGGCAAGAAGTCTATGTCTCGCAGGTGACCGGTGAGGTGATGCAACACACCACTCGCGCTGGCCGGATTGGAGCTTATCTCGGGGCGATACCCCATTGGCTTTACTTTACGCCGCTGCGCAAGGAGACTGCGACGTGGCGGGCGCTGGTAATTGTCCTGTCGCTAGTTGGGACAATCATGACCCTTCTGGGCATTGTCGCCGGAATTTGGCTGTACTCTCCAAGCAAGCGATTTCGATTTCCTTCGGGGCCTTCGAGCATTCCCTATTCGGGATGGAAGCGCTGGCATACCATCTTGGGGCTGGTCTTCGGGCTGGTAACCTTTACCTGGATCTTGAGCGGAATGTTCAGTATGAATCCGATGCAGTGGAGTCCGGAGTTTGGTCCAGACTCGCGCGTGGCATCGGCGATTCAGGGCGCGAAGTGGAGCGGTAAACTTTTTGCCGCTGAGGGGCCTGGTGAGATGCTCACCCGGATCGGCCAGCCAGGGATTTGCGAACTTGAACTTGGTGTTGCGGGCGGGCGTGGTGTATATCTACTTCGGACTGGAGCAAAAAAGCTGCTGCGTGTGGAACCTAAAGGGGCCTCTGCGGCTGGAGTGAGTCTTGAGTGGGCGAAATCCCGTATGGCTGAGGCGATGGCTGGGGTGCCGCTTGTCGAGGTTCGCGAAGTTCGAGCCTATGAAAATTACTATGTATCGCGGGAAGGATCGCTACCTCTGCCTGCCTATTACTTTGAGTACGCAGATGCCGAACGCTCCATGCATTACGTCGATGCAACCAGCGGAAAATTGGTTGAGAGTTATGTGACGAAGTCACGCTGGAACCGTTGGCTCTATCACGGTTTGCACTCGTGGGATTTGCCGTGGCTATACGCAAACCGCCCAAGCTGGGATTTGGCTGTCATCCTTCCCATGCTCGGGGGTGTTGCACTTTGTGTGTCGAGTGTATGGATTGCCTGGGTGCGAGTAAAGCGAAAAGCAGCGCAGATAGCTGCATCACGAGTTAGCGCACGAACAAGCGAACCGTATTCGAGTCTTTCCCGTTGACACGGACTCGAAGGTTGGTGGACGCCCCAACCGCGAATTGCGGACCGACACGGATCTGAACGCTGGTCATTCCGACAAAGCCAGGGGTTGCAATTACCCTGAGTGGCTGGATCGTCTGCTCACCGACGATCACTTCGACCGGATCGATGAGAGCGAATTCAGCGCCAGAGGGGATTGCGAATCCTGCAGGTGGATTGTTGCGGTAGCCACCCAAACCCGTTCCCATCAAATTGATGACTTCATTCGGCCGGGCGGGTGCGGATTCCGTAATAACACTGCCATCAGCCCGGAAGGCGAGCACGAGCGGCGGAGTACCCTCAGATTCTGTTCCGTATTGACCAAAGAGTCCAGGCGCGTTGCGGACGATCTCAAAATCGGCGCTTACGTCGGGTTGGCCGGTGCGTACAATTGTGATCTTGCTCGGGCCTAGCGGAAGGTCGTATGGGAGCTGTGCGTTCACTTGCGTACCTGATACGAAACTGAGCGGAAGCAGGCGATCGCCAACCCGGGCTGCTACTTCAGCCAGGGACTGCGCTTGTGGCGAACGTGGGCCTACTTCTTCCTTCGGCGTCAGGTTGACCCCAAAAACAGTTATTAGTGAGCCTGGAGCGACCCGACCCGTTGAGCCTGAATCCTGCGGGCCAGTGCCGGCAGCATTCTGGATACCGGCAGGGTCAATGAAAGGAATTTCTTCAAGCTCTGCGACAACGGTTCTTGGGCCTCCGACCACAATGCTGGCAGTGGGAAACAGGCCCGCTGTGTCTCCAGACCAGCGCCGGAACCGATAGCCGCTGAGGGCTCGCGCGGTGACGCTGACTCGCGTGTCGAGGTCGAAGAACTGATCTGCTGAATTGGGAACTGTAGTGAAGCTAACTCCAGCGCGAGGGTTACCGAGAGTGGTTAATCGGTACATCTGCTTATAGTTGGCAACCAAACGGCGGGACTCGGAATTGAAAGTTACCATGCGGTCACCTGAGTCTCCATCTGACCAATTCGTGAACTCGAGACGAAGGACATCCTTTTGTGTAATGCTTCGAACCGGAGCAACAGAGACCGATTCGTTAGCAAGTCTCTCAACTTCGCAGGGAGTCTGGCACTCACGGCCATCAATCGAGACAGGAAGGCCAGAAGGATTTGTGACAATCGATAGCTTGTTGAGCGGTTCGTACAGGGCTATCAGGTAAAGGCCTTGCTCTACCATTTCCGGGGTGATGCGCATAGTTTGGGTAGCAGGACCACCGTTGGACCAACCCTTGAAGCGCCATTTTCGACCGTTGGCGTCGACTGATTCCGGGGGAGCGGTAAAGGTGACATCTTTGTTCACTCCAAACCAGAAGTTGTAAGAAGGCCAAGTGCGGTTGTTGACAATGAGAGGCAGACTGACTTGCGGTTGCGTGATGAAGGTTACGCCGGCTGCGCGCAGGAAGCGTGCTGTTAGCACGTCGGTCGAAAGATTGGCACCGGATACCTCAAAAAGAGCGTTTTGACCTCCACCAAAAGACCAGGAGTCAAATACGTGGATTTTACCGGTTTCGTCGAATTGACGCTCGGGCGCACCAAGGAGCCTGGTGCTGCCGAAGAGCCAGACGGTGCAGAAATCGGTGGAGGGAAGTTCGCCGCCTTGTCCTACGTTGATGTTGATCGGATCTCCATTTGCGTCAACGGGATTTACGTACCGCTTGCAGACGTCGCGGTTCTCAGCCGGGATGCGGCCGGTGCGTACGATGGAACGATCTACTACAACCTCAAGCCCGGCTGGTTCGGTATTGATGCGATAGAATTTTCCAGGCCCGAAATTGACCTGAATGTGAAAAGGCGAAGTCAAGTTGAAGCGAATGGAGCCGCTTGTTCCTGTAGAGCCCACGTTTGGCAGACCAGGATTGGAGTTCCAGTCTTTAAAGGCATAGCCAACGGCTGGAACTGTGGTGAATTCCACTAAGCCCTCTGAGCACCAGTAGTTGCCCGTGGTTGCAGGGAACCGCGAGTCATCTGAGCATTGAATCCATGTATAACCCGGGACATCTCCGCAGGAGCCCGGCAAAGTTTCGCCTGTTGCCGTTGGAGCGCATCCGGCTGCAGGTGTATTGAATCTCATTCTGTATTGGCGAGAAGATGTGAAATCGATAGATTGCAAAAACGACCAGACCTGGATGCGGAAAATATGATCAGTATCGGATAGGCTGCTCAGCAGCTGGACAGCACCTGATGGAGCTGGCAAACCACCGTCCGTAACGAGCGTATAGCTACCATCCACCACGGTACGAACCCCTAAATCAGCGTCATTGCCTGGGCCGGCCGGCAAGCCATTGTTCGTTCCTTGAATAGAGTTACTGAACTGCTGCTTGGGAACTCTAATTGTGTGAGAATCCCCCACTTGCCAACGGAAGATCTGTGTTGAGTTGTAGGGTACGTTATCGACGAAGAATGTGGACGAAGAGGTATTCAACCCAACTCTGACTTGACGAAATAATCCACTTTGTGCCAGAGCACTGTTTGCCGAGGAACTCATCAGGATGAGTCCAAGGGTCCCCAAGATTCGGAAATAGCTTTTCATGAGATTCGCTTCTTTCGTACTGATCGACTGAAAGTCCCGTTGGCTTTATGCTGGAGGGGTGTTACGCGCCCCCGACTTTTGCCTTAGGACCAGCTAAGGTTATCGGCTTAGTGCTGCGAAACTTGGGGATTTGGGACTTTGCGCTGAAACGCTTTCCAACAGATTGCAGGTGCTTCGAGCAAGTATGGAGGCGATCAGTTCATGCCAGATTACCATCCCGGTCAACAGTTGATTACGGGCTTCAATTTCTATGGCGCTGGCTTTAGGAAGTTCAGTCCAGGCATCGGGCAGCGCAGCGGCAATCTGGCCGAAGCACTCGTGATAGCTAGAGCCAGTAAGCGGAATCGAACGGAGTGCTGCGCAAAACCGGTCTGTCTGGCGGTATCCCACGAGTTCTTGTTCCAGCTCTTTAGTGAGATTGCCTGGCGCTGCACTGCGCATCACAGCTGGAGATCCCAAAGAAATGCCTTCTCCGAGATGAGCGGCGATGCGCGAGACGATGTAACTGGCCCAGATGTCGTCGTAGCGTCCAACGTATGGGCTCAGGAAATAGGCCGGAACGACGTCTCGCTTCAAGCTGAGATTGTGAGCCGGAAAGGGGCTCCAGGTGCCTGGGGCAAGGCACAGATGACGGGGTGAAGCGGGGGCAATTCCTGAAATTTCCAGTTTGTGGTCAAGACGGGTGGTGGCATCGAGGTCAGAGCAACCGAGACAGAAACCGGCGTTGGCTGCCACAGAGATGGATTGCTCAGTGAAGTCCAGTAGCGTTGTCCGGTCCCGCTGTTGCGATGGAAAACCGCGAAGAAAGAACGCTTTGCCTTCTGCCTCGCAGAGCAAGCTGGCAGAATTGAAATAGCCAGAGGAAGAACTGGCTACCATCATCTTGTTTTTGCGCCCGACATTGCTGTGCGATCCGATAAAGTCTCCCTCTAACAGGTGATCTTTTGCATCGATGTGAATGACAAGATCAGCACCTTCTTGCCATGCCTTTAGCATCCCAACGATCCGTCGCTGATGCGAATCAAAGCTAAGGTGCCTTCCGATCTTTGAGCGATGCGCGGAGAGATACTCCTGCTGGGCCTCGATACTGAAATACTCCACTGGAAATCCATTCCGGGACAAATGTTTGCAGAAGCTGGAGATTCCCACGTCGCTTTTTCGTTCGCCGACAACGATACAGTCAACGTCCGGGTGGCCATGCTCCCGCATATCCCGCGCATAGGCTTCCAAGCCGGTTGGAATCCGGATAGAGGTTGTAATGAGTGAAACTTTCATAACGTCAAGAGCTCTCTGGGACGAGAGTTGTAAAAAAGAATGGGAGCCGTAAACACCTAAGTGTCTTTTGGCTCCCGAAATACCCGCAGGAATGTTTCGTTCAAAAGTGAAATCGGATTTTTGAGGTTTACACTTTAGGGCGGTCTGCAAAAAACGCTCTCATTCTTGTTCACCAGAACCTACAGCAATTGGTCTACGCAGTCGATTCTGTACTCAGTGTCACGATGAATATAGAGTCCTTGATTGCCACATACCCTAGGAGTCGACCTGAGCTCAGTGGCCCGATGCAGGCAATTTACACTAAGCACTATCTTGACAACCGAGATGGCAGTGGTGGGCTAACGCGACTGAAGAATTGGCTTGAAGGATGGATGCATGAGCGTGTGGCGGCCAGGCAGCATGGAATTCGGCTGCTTGAACTGGGGGCGGGAACACTGAATCATTTGCGTTATGAACCGCCCGGACTTGAGTATTCCTGTGTAGAACCATTTAAGGATCTATGGCAAGGGCGTCCCGAACTAGGGCGTTTGCATTCTATGTATAGCGATTTGAACGACGTTCCCGCAGGCCGTCAATTTGACAGAATCTTATCGATTGCTGTACTTGAGCATGTTCTCGATTTGCCGACACTCATTGCCAGAAGCGCTCTAATGCTTGCCGAAGATGGGATCTTCCAAGCCGGAATTCCGGCCGAAGGAGGTGCCCTTTGGGGTTTGGCATGGAGGATGACAACAGGAGTTTCGTTTTGGCTACGAACGGGGCTTCCATATGGGGAAATGATGCGGCATGAGCATGTCAACGACGCTTCCGAGATCCAGCAGCTTCTGGAATTCTACTTTGAAAAAATTGATGTGGAACATTTCCCAATGCCGCATCAGCATTTGAGTTTCTATTACTCTTTAGTAGCTCGGCGCCCCAGGATAGATGTTTGTCGGGCAACACTCCGGAAATTGGAAGTTCAGAACAACTCATGCCTAGTGTAACCCTAATAGTTCCCCTACTGAATGAAGAGGAAGGAATCGTCTCTTTCCACCAACGAGTCAGAAGCGTCAACTTCCCGGAATCAGTGGATCTACGAATCCTTTTTGTCGACGATGGTTCAACAGATCGAACGCCTCAGCTTTTGGAACAGCTGGTACTCATTGATCCTCATTGCGCTTATCTCCGGCTATCGAGAAATTTTGGACAACAAGCAGCCTTTAGTGCAGGCCTCGATGCGGTAGAAACGGATGCTGCGATTATGATGGACGGCGATGGGCAGCATCCTCCAGAGTTAATACCTGAAATGCTTAGGCTCTGGATGAACGGCGTCGAAATCGTCCGTACCCAACGCGTCGCTACGGCTGAGGCGGGATCAACTTTCAAGAACTTTCTTAGCAGAAACTTTTACAAGTTCGCCTCTTTGCTCAGCGAAGTAGAGATGATTCCTTCGGGCCCTGATTTCTGCCTATTGTCCAGCACCGCCATTCAGGCCATACGTCAATACCGGGAGTCACATCGATTTTTGCGGGGAATCGTCTCCATGCTAGGCTTCCCAACGGCAACTTTACTCTTTACACCTGATCGAAGGAACGCTGGTGAAACTAAGTTCTCGCTGAAAAAGCAGATCAAGCTTGCATCGGATGGTCTCTTTTCCTTCTCAACTACACCGCTTTACTTTAGTATCGGGCTGGGATTGGTTTTTTTGTTCGTTGCTCTGGTAGAGCTTCTGATTCTTTTGGCAAGCCTGGTTTTGGAGGGAAAATCGGTCACTCCCGGCTGGACTTCGCTTATGGTAGTGACAGCTGGTGGCTTTGGTACAACAATGATTCTTCTCGGCATCATCGGGATCTATGTCGGCAAGGTTTTTGAGCAAGTCAAGCAGCGGCCAATCTACCTGGTGGCACGAAGTTCCGCTACTAGTACCAGCCTGGGCAACTTGTCGAGAAGCATTCAAGCTGAAACATCTGATGTCAGCAAGGGCCATTGTAGATCTGATGCGCAGCCGCTTCTCCAGGTTAAATAGCGAATCCTGGTCGCCCGCAAAAGGATCATTGATTTCCGCGGTTTTGGCCTTTCTCCTTTTGGCGATACTCGAATGGCATTCTCCACAATATTTTCTCCAGAATGACAATCTGGATTATTATTTTCCTGTCTTTAGCTACAACTTAAATGCTCTGGAGCAAGGGAGTCTCGCTGAATACGAGTTTTTCCAATTCACCGGAATTCCTCATCTTTCCTGCGGTCAGAGTGCGGTTCTTTATCCACCGGCAACGCTTTCGGTATGGCTCAGCAAACAATTGTCCGGACGCATTGATTATGCGATTGATCTTTATGCCGCAATGCACGTTCTCTTCGGTGCAGTCCTCTCTTACCTGCTACTGATCGAGGCCCGGTTGCGCCCTGGCTTTGCTCTCTGGGGAGCGCTCAGCTGGATCTTCTGTCCATTCGTAATGATCATCGGCAGAACCTGGATTCCTGTCGTTGTCTGGGCCGCCTGGTTTCCGGCCATCCTGTATTTGGTTCTCAGATTTGTCAGGGCCCCTCACCTGCGCAGCATGACTTTACTAGCTTTGGCTCGAACTGCCCTTTGCTTCTCCGGGCATTCGCAATTTACCATGTTGACGTTCATTTTTGAGGTTCTTGCAGTATCGTCTGCTCTAGGGCTTGTTCGGCCCAAACTCAATTGGCGTCTGGCCACTCTGTATATTTCTGGGTGGGTTTTGACCGGCCTTCTTGCTTCGCCGTTTCTTTTGCCCGTCTCCTATCAAGTTGAGCTCTCGCAATTGAGGGCGGAGCCTTTGACACTAGAACAGATGGCAAGTTTAGGTATGAATGTCGGCAGTTTTATTTGGGGACATCTGTTGCCCTTCTACACGATTGGAGTACCTGGAGGAGCGGCGATGGAGCAGACTCTGCTGTATCTATCGCACATCTCCTGGCCCGCCTTAGCCGGTGTATTTCTTGGGCTATGGCAGATGACCTTCAACCATGGCAACAGACGCCTGATCCTGGCCTTTTGCTTCATGATGGCTGCATTTTCATATGCCTGGTCGGCAAATCTTTTCCTGGATATTTTTGCAAGTTTACCTGTCTTGAACCGTTTTCGCTGGTCGTTCAAACTCCAGTTTTTTACATCATTTTTTATGATTGCGATTGCCGCCCTGGTGTTTTCGAATCTGGCGAATACCCGATGGCGCCGGTTCATCTATGTGGCAACCTTTGCTAATTTTCTTTGGTTTTACCTCTATCTTCCGGCTCGTTCCTGGGGGCTTCATCCTCCACCCGCGATCGTCAATCCCTACCCACAGATCGACACTAATTATCGAACCATGACGCTTGGCTACCCCGTATTGAACGCGCCAGCTTTGCCTGGATTAGGGTATGGCTATTCGCTACTTTTGCAATTGCCTCATTTGTCCGGGTACGAACCCCTGGCTTCCAAAGACCGGTTTGCCATTGCGAGAAATGAAGCTCACCTTGGTTCGTTCAACGCTCTTCCGGGTAAAAGCGATTGGGAACACTTCGAGAAATGGGCTGTGCGTTTTTTTGTTGTGACTGAACTGCGCAAAGACATCCAGGCTGCCTTGCATGAGCGTGGATTTCATGAGCTGGCCCGATCTCAAGGATCAATTCTTTTCGATAACCCTACGGCCCGGCCGCTGGGCACCTTGCAACTGCAGGGACAATCGCCCCAAAGGATTCCAGTAAGGATTCAGGCCAACCGGTTACAGCTCGAAAGCTCAGAAGGCTTGCTCAGCCTTGCCTTCGTTCAGGATCCTTTTCATCGCGTAACCATCGACGGAACCTCGGCGGAGTTTGTCTCAAAACCAGGATTTCCAATGGAACTGAAAATTCCTTCAGGGCAACAACACCAGATCCAGATTGAGTATTCGAATCCCCTGTTTAGAAAAGGTTTAGTCTGGGCGATCGTGGGTTCACTGAGTCTTTTCTTGCTGTTGTGGTGGCTGAAACTCAAAGATGCGGAACCCCTCGAGTTCTGATTTGTACCTCAACTTAAATTCTGAGGGATTGCCCTGGCTTGCCTTTGAAACCAGATCAGCAACGAAGCGGGATTGCATGAACCAACTCCATGGAACCTCTACGATGAAGCGAACCTGATTCTGACGGAGAGTTTTCTCGAACTCATCCGGCGTGCCCAACACTTGCTCTTTGTCCAGATACCAGGAAAGACTTACGTTTTGATAAGAGCCTCGAATCGCTTTGCGGTTGCTGAAAAGATAAATAGTCGGGTCCAAATTCGATTGCACTATGGCTGAAGGTAAGGTATTTACCTTTAACCAATCCATTTGGCGAGTGAATTCCCGCCACTCGTGCTTCCCCGCCGGTGCTGGAGACCAGAAACCAGACTCGAGCGCTGCTTCTGAAAAAGTGTGTGAGGCCCAGACTCCTTGCCCGAAAAGGAGCCAGCAGCAAGGCAACAAGATCTTCTTGCCCATGCCTGGAACTCCACACCAAACTGCCCAAACCAGCAGTGGCATTAAAGGGACCATGAATCTCAAGGGGGGCCAGACCCACATCAGAATTACACTGAGGGAAAAAATCAGGAATGCCTTTACGATGAAGGGCAATTCTTTGCCGATGAATGCTCGCAAGATCAAGGGAAGACAGATAAATCCTGGCAGTGCGCCCCAGCTCAGATCAAAAAACGATTGGACACTCAGGGGAAGCGCGAGTAAATTCAACATTGCGATTCGGAGTTTTTCATTCCATCCAAAGCTCATCACAATGTTGTAGGCGCTATAGTAATTTTCCTGTGAAAGGTAGGGGTCGGGCGCGTTGACGTGCAATGCCTGCCAGAAAATCCATGGCAAAGCCAGGCTGCCTGCCACTGCTGCGAAAATCGACGCCTCCTTCCATTTCTTTTGCCAGGCAAAAGCGACAAGGGCGGAAAGGATCAGGCAGAATCCAATAGTTCTTGTGTGGTAAGCCGCCGCCGCAAAAATTGCCGAGAGAATCAAGGCAGATTTTGACCCGCTATCGCTTGTCTTAGTCCAGAACAAAATTGCCGCCGTTGCCAGTGCCGCAAACAGGGTCTCGCTGAGGACTGTGGTGCTGAAAAACACAACCTGAGGGCTGGATGCAGTCAGCGCGATCGCTGTTGCTGCCAGAATACGGCTGCCGGATAGCCGGTTGATGAGGCGGTAGCTTAGATACAACCAAACTAGAGTTGCAGCAAAGGGTAGGAGCTTAAAGTAAATTACGTTCGACGGAAAGTCGGGTGCCAACTTCCAGACAATAGCCAAAAGGGCGGGGAATAGTATGGGGTATTTGGTCTGAGCTATGGGTTCAGGGATACTTTCGATCCAGTAGCCGCGCCCTTCGGCTAGTGTTCTGGCCGTGATTAAGTAGATGCTGTCGTCATGATAGACCCCGGTTGCCGGAGTGTGAAGTGCAGTCCAATACGAGGGGGCAAGCAATGCGGCAGCCAAAAGCAACAGAATCAAAGCTCCATTTTGCTTTAGATTTGCTTGGTAAGAGGACATAGTTCTTTCAAGTCTAATGTGCCCGGCGCTCACCTTTCCCGAACAAGATGGATCATGATAGAGAAAGTGCCATTTGGGGTAGATCTCAAACTCGACAGGAAAGCCCAAATCACTTTGGCGATCGCCATGGTGATTGCAGTGGTGCTTCTCTATTTTTCTTTGCGCGGAATCGACATGGCAGAGCTGGGCGCAAAGCTTCGCAACGCAAAACCTGAGCCGCTCGGGGTTGCCTTGCTCTTATCCTGCATCACATTATGGTTAAGAAGTCTTCGCTGGCGCGTTCTGTTGAATACGAGCGAAATTTTGCCGCTCTCCACTGTTTTCTGGGCCAACGCTTTGGGATATCTCGGGAACAACGTTTTGCCCGCCAGAATGGGTGAATTCATGAGAGTGGAGGCGCTCAAGCGGCGTCATGACATTTCTCGTAGCTATCTGCTTGCGACTGCACTGATTGAACGGGTTATGGACGCGGGTGTTCTTGTCCTTTTCACTAGCGCAGCCTTGCTTACCATTCCTGGCCTGCCCGACTGGCTGCACCGCGCCAGCAAGACCTTTAGCATCTTGAGTGGTTTGGGCATACTGACACTCTTCCTGCTGCCGCACGGGCAAAAGCAGGTGGAGCAACTACTGACCAAAATCCCAAAGATCTCGGGAGTGGCTTCACGCTTTCTGGACGGCTTGCGTTGCCTGCACAGTTGGAGCCGGTCACTGGGTTTTCTGTTGCTAACGCTCGTTATTTGGCCCATCGATTCTTACATCGGTGTGCTCGTGGCCGATTCGATTGGGCTCGAACTGCAATTTCAGACTTCGATGGTGGTGCTGGCAGCATTAGGCTTGTCGAGCGCAATTCCTTCGACCCCTGGCTATGTGGGAGTATTTCAGTTTGTTGCAGTTAATGTGATGCGTCCCTTTGGAATTGCCAGTTCTCCGGCTATCGCCTGGATCCTGATCTACCAGGCCATCAATTATGTTGTTCAAACCACCTTTGGGCTCATTGGTTTTGGTGTGCTCTCAAAAGCTCACGCTCAGAAGAGTTGAGCCAGCGTCATCGGCTGATCGGCTTTGGCCCATGCGATTTTGTAGAGGCTTTCCACCATCGATGCCGCCTCCAGCTTGTTCTGGGCTTTCAACGATTCATAAAGCCCGTAGAGCGCCCGCCCACTGCGGCGATTGTTCAATAGTTCTGCCCGGAAAACTTCTTCAGCTTCTGAGTACTTGCCCGTTTCAATCAAAAGTGCGCCCAAAGATTCGCGAGTCGGCGGGTAATACCAGCCGGCAGGCTCATCGTAGTTCAGGGCATCTTCGGCCGCTACCGCCTTGCGCATCCATTCGATGGCTGCCATTTTGTTGCCTGAGGCCGAGGCAATTCTTGCAGCCAAAGCAAGCTCTGCGATTTGCATAACAGCCTTTTCCTGGTTTAACCCGAAGCCACGGTCTGGCGAAAGCGCTTCAATGGCTTTGGCAAAACGGGTCTGCGAGAGCCGTGCCTCCTTCAGATCGCCCCTGGCGGCCTGGGCCATCCCTCGGGCGAAGTGCCAGACGTTATTCACAGTCAGGCTGAAGCTGGCCGGTTCGGGGCTTGCGAGAATCCTATCCCACTGCTGAAAGCGAACGTCCGTAAAGAGTGGCATCGAAAGAGACGCCTCAAACATTGGCTCCATGCGGGCAACGGGCTCGAGTTCCCGGGCGGCTTCAACGATCGCTGCACGGGCTTCCTCGTAGCGTCCCATCATGGTTAGAGCTGAACTGAGAAAGTGAAGGTTGTGGTACCAGTAAGGCGTATAAAAGGTAGGGCCTCCCACGGTTTCAAAGTAGGTTTTATCGAGGGCTGCCGCTTTCAGATTCAAGGCTGCCGATTTTTCATAGTCTCCCGTGCGGGTGTAGATGTGCGCCGGCATGTGCACCAGATGCCCGCTGGCGGGTGCAAGGCTGGCGAGGATCGCAGCACTCGGCAGGGCCCGCTCAGGTGTAGGTGATGCCTCCACTGCGTGAATATACATGTGATTGGCACCCATGTGGAGCGGGTCCCGCTGCAGCACGGCTTCCAGTTTTTCGACGATTTCAAGTGTGTAGGTGTTTGGCTTCCCATCCTTGGCCCAAAGCTTCCAGGGAGTAAGATTCATCAGCGCATCGGCGCTCAGCGTCATCGCATCGAGATCGTCGGGAAAGTCTTTTGACACTTGTCGCATTGCGAATGCGAATGCCTTGTCCAGTTCGGAACGGTCGCTGGGGTTCTCTTTCGCATATCGTTTCGCCAGTGCCTGGATATAGGCAGTCTCACGAGGGCTTGCCTTCAATGCCAGTGCCTTTTGAGCCGCCTCATAAGCAGGCTTGGCATTCTCGGGCATCAAAGGCGAGTTGATATTGTTGCCCAGTGCAAATGCCAGTCCCCACCAGCACATGGCACAAGCAGCGTCGAGCTCCGTAGCTTTGCGAAACGAAGCCGCGGACTCGGGATGATTAAAGGCATAGACCAGGCGAAGCCCCTGGTTGGCCCACTTCCGGGCTTCCTCACTCGTGCTGGAAATCTGAAATCGCAGCTCTCCATAACCCGGCCAGAAGCGGGGCACGATCTTGCCCGGGTTTGGACTGGCATGTTGAGCCAGGCAAAGCGCAGCAAGGCTTAAGAACGAACATAAAAGCTGTTTCATCACTACCAGACTACGCGGATTCGCGCGCCTGTTGCAGCTCAAACGCGAAGCATCTTTACTGGATCCCATCCGTAGGCGATGCCCGACTCGGTACTTTGATTGCAAAGCAGCGCTGGGGCTGCAGCGCGGAAGCCAAAGGTGCCATCCTCCACAGACGGGCCACCTCCCCGGATTGCTTTAGCGAATGCCTCGTGGTGCAACTGGTGCGCGTCGGCCCGAGGCGCAAAGCGGAATTCACTATCTGAAGTCACCGACGGAGGCTTCGGCGGATACTGCTTGCGGTATTGCTGGAGGAAAGCATCCTGATCCTTTTTCGCAAAGGTATTGATCGTGTAGCCCGGCTGCACGTCTCTTGGATGTTTTTCGAGGCGCAGGCTGGAGTAGCTGGTGGTGAGGATTCCTTCACTCCCATAAAACCGGAAGCCAAACGATTCCTGGCCGATGCCGCTGGCAAGGTTCACCCGCAGGCTCAGCGTAAAGGCGGGATGCGCGCGCGACTTCGGATAGTCGAGAATCGCCAGCATCACGTCTGGAGCGTCCCGGCCGTCCTTCCAGAATCGAACTCCGCCGCTAGCAAAGACTTTGGTGGGGCCGAGGCTACCGGTTACGGTGTGCAAGCCGCTTAACAGGTGAATAAACAAATCGCCAGCAACACCAGTACCGTAGTCGCCATAGTTGCGCCACCTGAAGAGCCGGATCGGATCAAAGGCGCGTTTCGGCGCATGCCCGATAAAGCGGTCCCAGTCGATATCGCGCTCGTTCGGATCGGCGGGCAGGGAATACTGCCAGGCTCCAAGAGCCGAGTTTCGATCCAGCCAAGCCTCAACCAGGTTTAATTCGCCGATTGCGCCCTGCTGGTAGAGCTCACGCGCTTTTACAAAAACATGAGAGCTCACATACTGGCTGCCTATCTGGAGGATCTTGCCACTGGCTTTTTCGGCGGCGATCACCCCCGGCCCTTCTTCCACCTTTTGCACCATCGGTTTCTGGCAATAGACATGTTTGCCCGCCTGAAGAGCTTGGGTTGTAATGCGCGAGTGCCAATGGTCGGGCGTTGCGACGATTACGGCATCAATGTCTTTACGAGCTAAAATTTCGCGATAGTCTCGCGTCGTGAAGGTGCTGGCTCCATAGTTCTCTTTCATCCGGTCCAGCCGGCTTTGGTAGATATCGCAAGCCGCGATCAGTTTTGTGCCGGGCTGGGCGGTAGCATTGCGGGCATCGCCCTGGCCCATTCCGCCAGAGCCGATGAGGGCGATTTGAACCTGGTCATTGGGTGCGTATGGCATTTACTTGGCCTTTAGATCCTTTGAAATAGTCTGCCTGGAGCGGCTCATGGGGATATTCTTTCACAGGATCTGTTCGGCTATCCCGTGTGTATGGCGACCTCGACTCTGATCAGTGCCGAAGAATTCGAACAGCTCTCGGTTGACCAGGCCTCGGAGACCTGAACTCGATCCCCTCTCCTTCGAAATATTCAAGGCGAGCTTCGATTGAATCAAAACACCTATGTTCATCATTCCGATGCAAGCAAACGCTTTCAGCAGGGCGACAGACTTGCCCCCGCTTTGCTATCGGGTTGGTCGTGTCCTGTTGGCGATGTTTTTGCAATCTAGTTCCAGCTAGGCTCGCTTTTTCCCGATCTTAATTCCCCAACTCAAGATATACCTGACTTCGTGATCCATGATTTTAAAGTTCTTTATGATGCCGAGCTAACTTCACTGCGCCCCGTGATTGGTGTCATGAATCGACCCAAAAGACGGACAAGTGGTCCTGCCTGGCGAATTGTGAGCGTTCGCCGGCACGATTTTGGAGCCTCGCTTTGCAGCAGATCAGTTGAGCGAGCCGCATCGGTACTTTTGTTGCACCCACAACTGGTACTAAATCGCCGACTTTTCGTTACGAATCAATGAAGGTTGGTTTGCAATGGGGTGGCATATGCCATTTGCTAGTACTTTCAACAGTTTAGTTTAAACTTTCGAAGAGAAAATACCACTTTTTGCTTGACTAGAGACTAGTACAATTCTTATACTTTCCTGTGTGAGGGTAGTAGGGAAGTCCCATTACCCTTCAAGAAATCCTTTAGGAGGGATATTTTTCATGAAAAAAATTCTATTGATTGCCGCCGCCACATTGGCAATGAGCATTTCATCTTTCGGTGCTTCATTCAGCACCGGCCTTATTTTTTGCGGAGGAGCACTCTACAATCAAGCAGCAGAAGTCGTGAATGGCTCGAACTCATTTGCTTGTTCCGGTTTCACGGTAGCTCCAGGCTTCCAGCTTGACAGCGTTATTTTGCGCTATGAATTGGACTACACCGCAACAAATGCTGGAGCCAACACGGTAACCGTTGAATTCAACCCGTCTCCGAACGCTACTTACAATCCCGACCCCACAGTTCTGGTTCAGGCCGGTAACGGTTCGAGCGGTGGTCCTCAAGTAGCCTTCGCCGCCGATATCGCTTCCTTGTTCCCGATCTCCGGTCCTTTCAACTATGTGGGTGCAAGCATCGTTTTGACCCCCTCAAACTTCTCGTTTGGATCCACCGGACTCGTCGGTGCTAGCGCCAACGTTTTCGTCACCTACACCTACTCGGACATTCCTTCCACCGAAGGCGTACCCGAGCCCAGCACGGTCGCCCTCATCGGCGCAGGTTTGATTGGTGTAGCCGCCGCCGCTCGTCGTCGTCGCTAATCTGTTTCGCCTTATCTTTCAAATTCCAATGGGTCACGCTTCGGCGTGACCCCTTTTTTTATTCATGCCCTCAAAGTTCCTCTACTCACCTCTGCTGCAAGCACTTTTGCTCTTTGCTGCCGCATCGCTGTTCACCAGATATCTGTGTGGAAGCTATTTTGGTGCCAGCCTCGATGAGGGCATATATCTGAATGGCGGCCACCGGACCGCCAACGGGCAGCTGATCTACGTGGACTTCTTTTCCTTTATCGGTCCGCTCATCTACTGGGTGCAAGCTGCACTCTCCACACTGTTCGGAAATCAACTGCCCAGCCTGAGATGGTCAACGTCGCTTTCCGTTGGAGCCATTTGCATTGGTGCCTTTTACAGTGGCCGTGCCGTGGCTGGAACTTCTGCCGGACTGTTGGGGACAATAATCTGGCTTGGTGTCTGGCTCGATCTCCCCAATCGAATGGAAGTCAATCATCGCTGGCTCAGTTCCGGCTTCCACGCCCTGGCAATTGCTGCGCTATTGGGTGCATCCGCGTCCAGCCGCATCTGGAATTGGATTGCCGGCGTCTTGATGGGCCTTGCCATTTTCACAACCCCAAGCTTTGCCGTTTGCGCAGGCTTGGTTGGAGTCTATTTTCTAGTCGCAGATCGGGCCAGATTTTGGCCTTATCTCCTCGGTGGCTGCATATCGTGCTTCACCATAATCGGCATCCTCGCCGCGCAAGGCTCTTTGCAAACCTTCATCGAGGGAATCCTCTGGGCTGCTGAAAATTATACGGATGCAAACAAATTCCCCTACGGTCGCTTTCCCTCTGTAGTACCGGCAAGATATTTCCTGCAGGTCTACATGGGAGCGATCTGCATTCCTTTGTTCTTTCTCCTGGTGGCAGGCAGCTTTGCCTGGACTCGGGACCGGGCGTTAGTTCTGCCAACCGTGCTTTGCGCTGCACTTTTTACAACGGCATATCCAAAGTGGGATGCCTACTCACTCCACTTCATCTCAGGGCCTTTCTTTGTGCTCTGTTTTGCCTTGATTTATCGGCTGATCCCGGAGAAATTGCAGCATCTTGCGCAAGGCCTCTCGCTTGCCGTTTTCGCTTACTTTCTGATTAGTGCCTGGGCCTTGCCCGATCGCCTCACCATGATTCCCACCAGGGCAGGGACATTGATGGGCGATTCCGCAAGTGAAAGAGTAATGGCCAGCCTCGAAGCTCGCATCCCGGCAGGATCTTCTCTATTGGTATACCCTTATCTCACCGGGCTTTATGCATTGCTCGATGTTAAAAATCAGGCCCGTCACGACTATCTTCAACCTGGGATGATGACCGCCCTAGACGAAGAAATGGTTTTGGTGGACCTCAAGAAATCTCCGCCGCAATTTGTTTTCTGGCAAAATTTCCCCGATGCCGATGTCCTTCGTCTATGGCCAAGCAGCAACCCAGGCAAGTACCGCTTCACCCGGTTGGAAGCCTGGATTCGCGAACACTACCGGCCAGACATGGAGACAACCGAATCGAACATTCGCGGACAAGTCTGGGTTCTTAAGAACAACTCGTAATCAGATTGCAAGGACATCGTCCATCCAACGATCCAACAAAATGCTCAGGCGCTTTCGCTCTTTTGCAAAGCTGTTGGATGCAGCCAGGTTCACCACCTCGTGCGGATCCTTCTCGAGGTCATAGAATTCCACATCCGGCTTCCGCTCGGCCATAAACAAGCTCTGAACCGGATTGAGTTTCCCGGCCGCATGCAACTCCTTCATCGCTCCCAGCGTCGGATACTCTTTCTCGATGTAGTCATTGTGTTGAGTGTAGGGCTTTTCCGGCATCAGATTGCGAATGTACTTAAAGCGCCTGGTTTGCACCGCCCGAATCTTATCCACCGTCATGTCGCACCGGTCTCGCGCAGTAAAGACATGCTCGCGTGGCTTGCTGTCAAAGAGTGTCCGTCCATGAAAGGGCTGCGGGATCTTTACCCCGGCATAGGCCAGCGTTTGTGCGGTGATGTCGAGCGAGATTACCGCATCTTCCCTCACGATGCCCTGCTTGAGCACACCCGGGTAACGCACCAAAAGCGGCACATGAGTCCCCGCATCATAGAGCCATTGCTTGCCGCGAATCAGGCAACGCCCGTTGTCGCCGAACATAAAGATCACCGTATTGTCGAGTAAACCATCCTGCTTGAGCGCATCGAGCGTGGCACCCACCTGCGCATCCAGAAGATGGATCGCATCAAAGTAGTTGGCTACCTCGTTTCTGACGCGAGGGTCGTCCGGATAAAAGGGTGGCAGCTCAACCTTGGCCGGGTCTACCAGATTTTTCTGCCGGCGAGCTGCAACAAAAGCCGGCCCTTTATGAGGAGCCTGAAAATTGATTTGTCCAAAGAAAGGCTGCCCGGCTTTACGCTCCCGCCAGTGCTTGCCGTCAAAGCCTTTGCCAGCCTTCCAGTTCCAGTCGGTCTTGGCGGTTCCCCTTACTCCAGGCGCGATATCGGTAATGTTCGCCGTAAAGTAACCCGCTTCGGCCAAACGTTCGCTGACCAGCCGGGCATTCCCGGGTAACTGGTAATTGTCCTCGCGATGGCTGCGGTGGTGCTGCGTTCCGGTAAAGGTTTGATAGAGCCCAACATTCAACGCACTTCGGCTGGCTGAGCAAACCGGCGCCGTTGTGTGACAACGATTGAAGCGAACACCTTCATTGGCAATCCGGTCGATATTGGGCGTCCGCACAAGAGGGTGCCCGTAGCAACTCAGCTGGGGCCCAAGATCATCCCCAAGGATCCACAGGATATTGGGCCGGTCCGCTGCCTTAAGAATCGCCGGGGAGATGCCGGCCATCGCTAGTACTTCTCGTCTATTGATCATCGAATTGCCCTAGTCTACTTCTTTTTTGCCTGCAGATCGATACACTGTTCTTACCATGGATCGAAGAACCTTACTTGCAGGGGCCGCATCGTATCAGCGGATCCTGGGTGCCAGCGACCGTCCGAATCTGGGCCTGATCGGTGCCGGGGGACGGGGTCGCTTTCTGGCTGGAGAATTCAAAGAGATCGGCTTTCAAATCCCTGCCGTGTGTGACGTTTACACGCCCAACCTCGAAGCGGGCCTGAAGCTGGCTTCTACCGGTGCCCAGGGTCATAAGGACTATCGGCGGCTCCTGGATGATAAGTCGATTGATGCGGTTGTCGTAGCCACTCCCGATCACTGGCACGCGCAGATGGTGATCGACGCCGTCAATGCCGGCAAAGATGTCTACGTCGAAAAGCCGCTTTGTCACACAATCGAAGAAGGCTACCAGATGGTGGATGCCGTAAAGGCAACTAAGCGCATCGTCCAGGTTGGAACCCAGCGGCGCAGCTCGCCCATCTTCCTCGAAGCTAAAACTGTGATCGATTCGGGTGTCCTCGGTGATGTCCGGCTGGTAACCAGTTGGTGGATGAACCACCAGACCTCGCTTAACCCGTCAGAGCTGAAAGGCGATCTGGACTGGAAAAGCTGGCTCGGCAACACGCCTGCGCGTCCCAAGGACGCTATGCGCTTCTTCAACTGGTATTACTTCTACGATTACTCGGGTGGCCTGATCATTGGTCAAGCGGCACATATCTTCGACGCCATACAGTGGTTCATGAATTCCAAAGCCCCGCTCGCTGTAACCTGCGTCGGCGGGCAGGTGAATCTGAAGGGTGCCGAGATCCCCGACACGGCCACGGTGGTGCTTGAGTTCGCTGAGAACTATATTGCGAATTTCACACTTGGATATAAAGCGATGCGCTACCACTCTTCGCAAGATCAACTGAAACAGTTCCACGGCAACAAGGCCCGCCTTGATGTAAATCGCGAAGGCTGGTGGCTCTATCCGGAATCGACTACGCCTGAGCTCAAGCCATCGCGCCAGCACATCGAGATCGGCAATTTCGCTCGGGCCACTCGCGACCATATTCGCAACTTCCTCGACTGCATTCGGACTCGCAAGCAACCGAATGCGCCCGTCGAAAACGGCCTCGCCACAGCCATAGCTTTAGTCATGACGATAGAAAGCCTGCGAAAGGGCAGACGGGTCAGCTTTAATGAAAAAACTCGTCAGACTAGCGTTTAGTCTCTTCATCCCACTGGCTGCCTCTGCGCAGATGGAAGAGATGCTCAGCGGCATCCGAAATTATCTGCTGCAGCAGCCGATCAAGACAGCGAAGATGCCTTCGCACCCGCTGTTGCTTGAGGTGGACCGGTGCGAAGCTGCAAAGCCACGCGAGATCCTGGTTCTGTTGAGCTACAAGAAGCTCAGCTGCGCTGCTTATCCGGGGACGCTGGTGATTGCCCCGCGACTGATCCACCCGGAACATCGCGAGCGCGTCCGCCGCATGGGCTACCCCTTTGCCCAAATCCCGCTCGGTTTTGAGCTGGCGCATTACTACGAGGCCGTGAAGCGCTACAAGCGCCCCGTGCGCCTTGAGCCGCCCATGGAGCAACTCTTCGGTCTGGTTGAGAAACCGCGGCCTCAGGAGAACGCCTTCGGCATGAGCATCCGCCGTCACGACGAACGCAGCATTGAGCGGTCTACCTCAAATGTCGCGCCTATCGAAAAATATCTGGAGGGCCTGGTGACACCAGCAGAGCAGCGCCGCGCCACGTTAATGAAGACGCAAGGCGCAAAGCTGCTGGCCCGGCGTTGGCATGAGGAAGTAGTAGGAACGCTGCCGCGATATGACGCGGGCTTCCGGCTGCGGGAACGTACTGTCGCTGAAAACCCCAACTTTACGGGTTACTCGATCACGATTGATGCTTTACCTGGTGTGGTGGCACAGGGCGTTTTGCTCAAGCCGAGCGGCCTGCGCAGCTTCGAGCGCCGCCCGCTGGTGATTGTTCAACACGGCCTGATGGGACGGCCAGAGTCACTCTTTGGGCAGACGCTTGAATCTCCCGACTACCGTACCTACCGCAATTTTGCCGAGCGCCTCGTGTCGCAGGGCTTCGTTGTTTATCTTCCTCAAAATCCCTACAACGGCGACTTCCGCGCCTTGCAGCTTCTGGCCAACCCACGAGGGCTATCTCTTTTTTCTTTTATCGAAGCCCAATATCGCCGCAGCCTCGATTACCTCACTACCCTCTCCTATATAGACTCTAAACGCATCGTTTATTACGGGCTGTCTTACGGTGGTGCTACGGCCTTGCGTGTCCCGGTCTTTGATCCCCGATTCAGGGCTATTGTTTGCGGTGGAAACTTCAATGAGTGGATCCGCAAGCTGATCTCGCCTGCCCTGCCTTACAGCTATGTGCACACCAAGGAATACGAGATCTACGAATGGAATATGGCGAATATCGCCAGTCACGCCGAGCTGGCTGCAATCGGGACGATGCTGCATTCACATCCGATTCCCTTTCTGGTAGAACGTGGGCATCGGGACAAAGTGGGCACAGACGAGTGGGTGACGTATGAGTTTGAACGGCTCAAGGCCTATGTAAAAGACCCCAAGCTGAGGCGACTGACCTTCTTTGACGGCGAACACCGCACCGATGGTGCAGTTGCCATACCTTTTTTAAAAGAATACGTTCAAGACCGCTAAGCTGCGCCGATATGCCTTAGTGTAGATGCAACCTAACGGCAAATCTTTCGCATGGCTTTCAGCACTTGGAATTTTGATCCCCTGTCTCACTGGGGGGCTTTTGGTAGCCTTTCACGCACCCTTACAAAACGAAGTCAAGGCAGAGTGGTTTGAGGGTCAAAAAAGCTTTACCCAGAGCATCTATCACTTTGCATCAGACGATTGCCGCTGCTCCGAGCGTCTGCTCTCTTACCTTTCTGGTCGTAGTCCGAAGTCATCAGCAAACGAGATTGTCGTTTATATCGGCAAACGAAAGCCGATTCATGACTTGCTTGAGTCGCGCGGATATGAGATCCGATTGGAAGACTCTCCGGCCTCCTCAGGCGTCGAGGCAGCCCCGTGGTTGCTTGTGCGCGATGCCTCAGGCCGTATCACTTATTCCGGCGGCTACGAGCCGGCCCCTTACTGGGAGGCGCGAATCCTTTTCAATGTCGAACACCGTACTCTCCAAGCCTCACTCCCCTCAACAGGTTGTGTCACCTCAAAGGCTCTTCGAGCCGAAACTCTTGCTTATCAGCTGAAAGATCTATTGCCTCGCCTATGAATTCCTTTGAAACCCGACACCGCATCAAAGCAAATCGCTTTTTGCTTCTAATTCTGGCGGCTCACATTCCCGCCCTACTGCTTTTTTCAGCCTTTACTTCGGCTAGTGTAGTAATCGCACTCCTCGGCTCCATGATTCTTTGCACAGTCCCTGCGCTTTTGACTTACGCCAGTCCCGGCGGGCTTTCGACCTCCATCTCCATTTCTGCGGCCACGATGGGCATGTCGATGCTCCTGATCTTTCTTGGCGAAGGACGAATCGAATATCACTTTCATATTTTCAGCTTCATTGCGGTACTTTGCTATTTCGCAAATATCTGGACATTGCTGGCCGCTGCCGGCACAATCGCGGCGCACCACGTACTCGGCTGGTGGCTCGTTCCACGCATGGTCTTCAACTACGATGCCGCCTTTGGCGATGTCGTCCTCCACGCCTTCTTTGTAGTTGTTGAGACTGCGATTTGCTGCGTGATTGCCCGGCAACTGGGCGATACCATCCGCATGCGTGGAGTGCTCGAAGAACAAGTAGGCTCAACTGCAGAACAGGTTGCTATGGGTTCGGCCGAGATCGCCAGTTTCGTTGAAAACTTCGCCCGCTCGGCTTCCAATCAAGCCAACATGGTGGACCAGATTGCCAATACCAGCCAACAGATGCGCAAGCAAGTTTCGAGCAACCTTGAGTCAGCCTCCGCCAACCAACACCGGATGGCTCAGACCGTCAGCGATATTGCGCACGCCCACGAACGTCTGAACCGCGTCAATACCGAAATGCAGGCAGTCTCAGCAACCAGCCGCAAGATCTCCGGCATCGTCAACCTGATGATGGATATTGCCCGTCAGACAAATATTCTCGCTGTAAACGCAAGCATTGAGGCCAGCCGAAGTGGGAATTCCGGTGGGGGCTTTGGCGTGATTGCCGATCAGGTGCGAGACCTTGCGGTCCGAACGACAGAAGCCAGCACTGAGATTGACAATCTCATTTCCAGTTCTGTGGGCAAAGTCGAAGCCAGTGCCCGCGATATTGAAAGCATCGCTCAGGGCTTTTCTGAACTCAACTCCGCCACTCAACAGATGAAGACGCTTCTCGATCAAATCCACGAATCCGGTCGCTCCCAGGCAGGTGGCATAGAGCAGATTTCAGACTCCATGCGCAAGATCTCGGCTGAGACACAGAATTTTGCAGCCTCTGCCGAAGAAACCGCCGGTACCTCGTCTCAGCTAAAAGAGATGGCCGGTGAACTGCGCAGTACCCTCGCTAATTTGCACTAGAAGCGCAGTGCCTGCTTGAGCAGTGCGCGAAAGCCCTGCTCATCGCAGCCCTTTAATACGTCCACATCCCGCCCTGCTGGAGCCTCCAACAGACGGCCACTTGCGTTGGCGCCAAGCTTCAGCCGTTGCTTCCGAAATAGCCCAGGAGCAACCAAATAAGCGGCTGCCAATTCATCCCACCAGAACCGGCCTTCTTCCTCGTAGGCCTTCTTGAACTCTGCCAGGATCCCTTGCCGCTTTTCGGGCAACAGGTCTGCCCGTGACGGAAACTGATTGGTTAAGTCCAGTGGGCAAATCGTCAACGGAACTCTCGATGCCAGCACAGTTCTCAAGGCTGCCACGTCCGCACCGGCATTCCATTCAGCCCCACCTTTAGCGTTGCCTGCAACTGTTACTGCACCCCCCATCCAGGTGATGGATTTCGGCTCCTTGCCCGCCCGAATCAGCCGTGCCACTCGTGTCAGAGGTCCCGTGGCAAGAATCTCCGCCTTTGCTGGCAAATCGCCTACCAGTGTTGCTTCTTTCTCGTGTAGTGCTTCAAGCAGCATTTTCACCCGGAACTCAGCCGTCCTGGCGTCAGCGATACCCGGTGTGGTTGCAATACCCATCACTTTTACATCCGGGCTGCGCAACAGAATCGCAAGTGCGGCCACGTCTTCCCACCCGCCATCCTGGTCGAGCCAAACCTCGCGCGGCTGCCCATTTCCACTCCAGGCGTAACCAAGTGCGGTAAAGGCTCGCCTTGAGAGTTCTATGCGTGTTACCTTTTCTGCTATGCGTCGCACATTCTGCAGCTTGCTTTTCATCGCTTGTACCAGTTTCGCCCAATCCGGCTATCTCAAGCCTTCCAAGGCGATTCTCGATGTTCTCAACGCGCCAGGGACCCCAACTCCCAGCGTGAACCCAACTAAAACTCACGTCCTTTTTCTGCAGACCGTTCGTAACCCAACCATTGCCGACTTGTCCAAGCCCATGCTCCGCATCGCAGGTCTGCGCATCGATCCAGCCAACTCCGGGCCTCATCTCACCTCTTACGCTTATGGCCCCTACCTGCAGAAGATCGATGGTGGACAAATCACCAAGCTCGAGCTTCCCGCCAAGGTAGCCCTCACCGGTCTCAACTGGTCCCCCGATGGCCGCTTCTTTTCGGTAATGAATCACACCTCCACCAGCATCGAATTGTGGATTGGCGAAACTGCCACCGGGCGAGTCAAGCGCGTAGAAAAGGCAACGCTTAACGCCGCTGTCGGCGACGCTGTCGAATGGATGCCCGATTCGCGCACCTTGCTCGTCCGCCTCGTACCTGCCACTCGCGGCAAGATGCCCGAAGTACCGGCAACCCCTTCCTCGCCCAACATTCAGGAATCGGCTGGCAAGGCCGGTGCCACCCGCACCTACCAGGACATGCTCAAATCCCCTTATGATGAGCAGGTCTTCGAGTTCTTCGCTCACTCCCAGTTGGCTCTCGTAAATGCAGCCAGCGGCCAGATCACTCCCCTTGGCAAGCCCGCGATGATCATCAACCAGCAGGCCTCGCCCGACGGCCAGCACATCCTGATTAGCCAGATTCACAAACCGTTCTCCTATGTTCTCCCCTTCATGCAGTTCCCGCGCGAAGTGGAAGTCTGGAATCGTTCCGGCCTGGTGGAATATAAAGTTGCAAGCCTCCCGTTGCAGGAGCGCATCCCCATCGGCGGCGTTTCTACTGGCGCTCGAAACACCAATTGGAACCCCAGCGAACCCGCAAGCCTCTACTGGGTAGAAGCTCTGGACGGCGGCAACCCCAAAGAAAAGGTCCCGAATCGCGACCGTATCCTTACCACCAAAGCCCCCTTTAAGTCTGAGCCTGTAGAACTGGCCAAGGTCAAAGAACGCCTGGCTGGCCAACTCCTCTGGTCCGCTAAAGGCAACGCCGTCATCATGAGCGACATGGAACTCAACAAGCGTTGGCTTCGCACCATGATGATGGACCCGAAGAACCCCTCTGCCCCGGTCAAGATCCTCTCCGAGCGCAACATGCAGGATCGCTACCGCAATCCGGGCTCCTTCCTCACTCAGACTCTCCCCAACGGCCAGCGCGTCCTTGCCGAATCCGGCGGATATCTCTTTCTCGAAGGCGATGGCGCCTCGGCCCAGGGCGACCGTCCTTTCCTCGACCGTCTCGACCCCGTCACCGGCAAAAAAGAACGCCTCTTCCAGTGCGATGCCGATCACTTTGAAACAGTAGTGGCACTTCTCAGCGACGACGGTTCGCGATTCCTGACCCGCCGCGAATCGCCAACCGAGGTGCCCAACTTCTTCATCCGCGACGCCAAAGGTGGCATGACGGCGATGACCAGCTTTACCGATCCCGCACCGCAGCTTCGAGGTATCTCAAAGCAACTGGTCAAGTACAAGCGTGCCGACGGCGTGGATCTCAGCTTCACCCTTTACCTTCCCCCCGGCTACAAGCAGGGCACCCGTCTGCCTACTGTCGTTTGGGCCTACCCGATCGAGTTCAACGATGCCGACACCGCAGGCCAAATCGCTGGCTCCACCAAGCGCTTCACCACCATCAACGGATATTCGCATCTCTTCTTCCTGATGGAGGGCTACGCCATCCTCGATGGCGCTACGATCCCGATCATCGGCAGCCCCGAAGTAGCAAATAACACCTACGTCGAGCAACTCACCGCTTCGGCCAAGGCAGCGATCGACAAGGCCGCCGAAATGGGCGTCACCGATCCAGAACGCGTTGGCGTCGGCGGGCACAGCTATGGTGCCTTCATGACCGCCAACCTGCTGGCCCACACCGATCTCTTCCGTGCCGGTATTGCCCGTTCAGGAGCCTACAACCGCACGCTCACTCCCTTTGGCTTCCAGAGCGAACGCCGTACTTTCTGGGAAGCCCAGGAAACCTACCTCAAGATGTCACCCTTCATGATCGCTAACAAAATCAAAGAACCGATTTTGCTGATCCATGGCGAGGCCGACAACAATCAAGGCACTTTCCCGATCCAGTCTGAACGCATGTTCATGGCAATCCGCGGCAACGGTGGAACGGTAAGGTACGTCACGCTCCCGCACGAATCTCACGGTTATTCGGCCAAAGAGTCTGTCGAGCATACCCTTTTTGAGATGACCTCCTGGTTCGACAAACACGTCAAGAACGCACCCGCCCGTTCCCTCGGTTCGAATTGATCTCCTACGATCCACACAAGTGGCTCAGCCACTTCTTCGATATTCGCGGCTCGATGTTTCGAGAGATCATCGGCCGCGTATTTCTTTGCGTTGCCTGGAGTGCGGCAGTGGTGGGCATGGATAAATATGTTGTCGATGTCAACATCTCTTCCCTCCTTCATGCGCTCACCGGCACCGCTCTGGGCTTGCTTCTCGTTTTCCGCACCAATGCGTCCTACGACCGGTTCTGGGAGGGGCGCAAGCTTTGGGGCGGAGTCGTAAATGAAACAAGAAATCTGATTCGATCCGCCGCAGTACATTTGGCCGGCGAACGCGATCTGCTGGTCAGCCTCACCGAGCTTACGGCCAGCTTTCCACCCGCAATGATGCACCAGCTTCGGGGAACCAAGATGCCCGGTATGCTCGAGGTACAGCATCCACCTTTGCTGATTGCTACCCAGATGACGGCGGTTCTTAAAGAGGCACACCGCCGGGGAACCATCTCCGACATTGTGCTGGTCAGCCTCGATCAGAACATCCAGCAATTGATCGATTACCTCGGTGGCTGTGAGCGAATCAGAAAAACCCCACTCCCTTTCGCCTATGTGATCCACCTACGCCGCGCCCTGGTTCTCTACTGTTTCAGCCTTCCCTTCGCCTTGGTCGATACCTTCGGCTGGGCCGCCATCTTCGACACGCTGGTTGTCGCCTACATCTTCTTTGGCATTGAAGAAATCGGAGTTGAAATCGAAGGCCCCTTCGGTTTCGACGACAACGATCTCCCACTTGAAGACATCTGCGATTCGATCCGCCATAATCTGTTTGCGCTGGTGCATCTCGAAAAGGCTGTACCTGACGTGATGCCTGAGGGGCTTTAGCTTGCGTCTGCTTCCAATCCACGACACGCAAGCCCGCCGCATCCTCTCCCCTGTCTCCGGCTTTCTGTCCGAAGCCGGCTTCACACACTCCCTTACACCTGCCCGCAACTGCACCTACGGCTGCAGCTATTGTTACGTGCCCACCATGCGCATCCAGGCCGGCCTCAAACCAGACGACTGGCAACACTGGGGCGAGTACACTACCTACAAAACCAACGCGCCCGACCTGCTCAAACGAGAACTCAAGCCCGATCAACTGATCTACTGCTCGCCGCTCACTGACCCTTATCAACCCGCCGAGATGCATCAGGAGATGATGCCGCGGATTCTTGAGCAAATCTACATTCATCCTCCAAAGCTCTTTGTGATCCAGACGCGATCGCCCAATATATTGCGTGACACCAAATTGCTGCAAACCGTAGCCGAGAACACCGACCTTCGTATCAGCTTCTCGATCACCACCAATGATGACCGGATTCGCAAGATCTTCGAGCCGCGCTGTGAATCGATCCCCGATCGTCTACGCACAATCGAGGAGTTGCGTGCTGCCGGTCTCAACGTATATGCGACCGTCGCCCCGATCCTCCCCTGTGAACCCCCAGACCTCGCCCGCCTGGTGGTAGAGGCTACAGCCAACCCAATCATTGGCGACCCGCTTCACATCCGGCAACTCAAGCCCCGAGGTGCCACCACACGCGATGCGGCCTTCAAGATCCTCGACCACTATGGACAACCGCAGTGGGCTGAGCCTGGCTTCCAGACACAGCTGCTCGAAGTGTTAGACCATGAAATCAGGGCCCTCGGTCGCGATTTCGCCACTGGCCCAAAAGGCTTTTCATGCTTGACACAAACGCCATCCTCACCCGCCTGGGCATCTCCAGCTCCAGCGGGTCCCAAACCCTCACCTCGTTCAATCCGTCCAACGGGCAAGCCCTAGCCAGCGTCCCTCTGGCAACTGCTTCCGACTACGAGCAGGCAATTGCCAGGTCCGGCGCCGCATTCGCCAAATGGCGCCTCGTACCAGCCCCGCAACGGGGTTTGATCGTGCGTGAAATTGCCGAAGCTCTAAGGGCCAACAAAGAGGATCTTGGGGCTCTGGTGAGTCTTGAGATGGGCAAGATCTACCAGGAGGGTCTCGGCGAAGTTCAGGAGATGATCGATGTCGCCGACTTCGCGCTTGGCCTCTCCCGTCAGCTCTACGGCATGACTACCAACTCAGAGCGCCCGGGCCATCGCCTCTACGAGCAGTGGCACCCGCTTGGACCCGTTGGCGTCATTACCGCATTCAACTTCCCGGTTGCAGTCTGGGCCTGGAATGCACTCATCGCCGCCGTTTGTGGCGATACGGTGGTGTGGAAGCCGTCGGAAGAAACGCCCCTCACTGCAATCGCCGTCCACAAGATCGCCAGCGCCGTCCTGCGCAAGAACAACTTCGAAGGCGTCTTCGAACTCCTCGTCGGTGATGTCGCAACCGTTGGCGAAGCCATGCTAGACGACCGGCGCCTTCCTCTCATATCAGCCACCGGCTCGACACGCATGGGCAAGATCGTTGCCGAACGTGTGGGCCGCCGTCTCGGCCGCACTTTGCTGGAATTAGGCGGCAACAACGCAATCATTCTGATGCCCGATGCAGATCTCGATCTCGCCTTGCGCGGCTGCTTATTCTCCGCTGTAGGCACCGCCGGCCAACGTTGCACTAGCTTGCGCCGTCTCTTCCTGCACAGCTCCATCGCTGAAACTTTCCGGGCCAAACTCACCAGGGCCTACAGCCAGATCCGCATCGGAGATCCATTACTCGACACCACCCTGATGGGCCCACTGATTAACCAACGCGCGGTGCAAAGTTTCGCAAAAGCCGTCGACCAGATCCGCACTGAGGGCGGAGAAATCCTCTACGGCGGCAATCGCTGGGAAGGTAATTTTGTGGAGCCAACTATTGCCCGCTCCCGCCACGACATGGCGATTGTGCAGGAGGAGGTTTTTGCGCCCATCCTGCATACGATCGATTTCGATCACCTGGACGATGCTATTGCCTGGAACAACGAAGTGCCACAAGGTCTTTCCAGTTCGATCTTCACCACAAATCTGAAAAGCGCGGAGGCATTCCTGTCGGCCCGGGGTTCTGATTGCGGTATTGCAAACGTCAATATCGGCACCTCGGGAGCAGAGATTGGCGGAGCTTTTGGTGGAGAGAAAGAAACCGGCGGGGGAAGAGAATCAGGAAGTGATTCTTGGAAGGCATACATGCGACGGCAAACCGTTACCATCAATTATTCCGATGCCCTGCCACTAGCACAAGGCATCGAATTCAACCTGGACTAAGCTGCAGCCAGGCGGTCGGACTCGGCGATCACCTTGGCATAAGCCGAGATTTCATCCTGGTTCGCCGTAACCAATTCCTTATCCATGTCCTGCCAGGTCGAGATCATCTCGATCAGATGCAGCCCACCCAGTTTCATTACCCATGCGTCGGTAATGCCGCGCTTGAGTTCAGCGCTAACCTTGAGCAGCAGCGGCAGAGGTAAAGCGACAACCTTTTCCTGTTTCTCGCCCTCGCACTCAAGCTCATATTTGACGTCGATTGTGTCGGCATGACGAATCGAAATGGCATTTTGCTGCCAGCGGAACGTCAGCTTCCAGGAACGACCAAAAGGATCGGGACCTGTCTCGAAATTGCGGAAGTTTTCAACCATCAAATCAAGGCTAACGCAAACTCGACCGGATCAGCGCAAGGAACTCATCCTTGGTGGCACTGTTGCGCCGGAATTCACCCAGCATTGCACTGGTTACCGTTGAACTGCACTGCTTCTCAACGCCACGCATCATCATGCAAAAATGCTGAGCTTCACTCACGACTGCAACGCCTCGAGGTTCCAGCACTTCCATCAGCGTATCGGCGATCTGTTGAGTGATACGCTCCTGCACTTGCAGTCGGCGGGCAAAGACGTCTACGATCCGGGGAATCTTGCTTAGCCCGATGATCTTTTTGTCCGGCAGATAGGCGACATGAACCGTACCGAAGAATGGCAGCATGTGGTGTTCGCACAACGAATAGTATTCGATGTTTTTTACAACCACCATGTCGTCGTTTTCAGCGGTAAAGAGCGCACCGTTGATGATCTCTTCGATGTTTGTGGTGTAGCCGCCAGTGAGGAAACGCAGAGCTTTTTCTGCACGGTAAGGCGTACGAAGCAGACCTTCTCGTGAAGGATCTTCGCCTAGATCTTTGAGGATCTTTTCAAACATGTCGCCAATGGCTCCACGCTCGTCCTTCTTGGCATCCTGCGCCTTGGTGACGTATTTCGATGCCGGCTTGGTTGCCGAGACTTTCGTTTCTACAACTTTCAATGCTGCCGCCTTATTGCCTGACTTCATTTGCTTGTATCTCGAATCGGTTGTTTTTAGTTTCGTAAATTCGTATGCGGTCCAACAGCACCGCACCATCGTTGAAATGCTTCTTCCAGCCTTGCCTCAACCACTGAGCGAAAACATAAGCTACGTTTTCAGTGGTGGGAACCAGATCCTTCAATTCTTCGACCTGCATATTGAGATTCACATGACTCACGCGAGAGAGAATTTCTTCTTTGACGCAGTCGTCCAGTTTGCAGCGATCCACGAGCATGCCCGATTCCGGATCGGGTTTGCCCGAAACAGTGACTTCAAACCAGTAGTTGTGACCATGCCCAAAGGGGTTGTTACAACGCCCATAGACGGCCCAGTTGTCGTCTTCACTCAGTTGGTTGGAATGCAGACGGTGAGCGGCCGAAAAAGGATAGCGAGTGGTTAACTTCATTCGCCCCGGTACTCCACGTACAGGTTCTCGGTTTCATAAAGCCGCACTTCATGCAGTTGCACAGTATCGGATGAGAAATGCGGCACGATCCGCCGCCAGATCTCACGCGCGATATTTTCTGAAGTAGGTACAACTTTATCGAAGGGTGGCACTTCAGCATTTAAGTAGCGATGGTCCATGACATCCACCACCTCGCGGTTCAACACGGTCTTCACATCCTTGAGGTCGACGATCATTCCCGTCACTTCGTCCACCTTGCCACTCAGCGTGACTTCGAGAACGTAGTTGTGCCCGTGCCCATATGGATTGGCATCTGCGCCAAACGTTTTATGGTTCTTTTCGTCGCTCCAGCCCTCAACCGCACAGCGGTGAGAAGCTGAAAATTCCACCCGGCGTGTAATCAACATGTCTTTTCCCTAATAAAGATGATCGACGTAGGGCCTGCGATTCCATAAAATAGAAGCACATGGCCAAAGCCAACTCAACTTCATCTCCTTCACGCGTATACGTCGTCGGCATCGCCCTGACAATGGCGGCGCTCTTCTACATCCTCGCCGATACGCTCACCGAAAAGTTGGTCAATCAGGGTGACCAGGCCACAGCCTTTTCCGTCACAACCGACCAGGGCAAAACGATTTCACTCAAAGATTATCCCGGCAAAGTGCTGGTACTGAATTTCTGGGCCTCCTGGTGCAAGCCCTGCGTGGATGAGATGCCCTCGCTCAATGAGTTCTCCAAGCGCATGGCTAAAGAAGGAGTCACTGTATTAGGCATATCGGTGGATCACGACGAGGCCAAGTACAAAAAGTTCCTCAAGGATGCCAATATCGCATTCCAGACCTACCGCGACGAAAAGGCCAATATCCCGGCCTCCTATGGAACATTTAAATATCCCGAGACCTACATCATCGACAAGCAAGGTAAAGTAGTCGAGAAGATCATCGGCGAAGAATTCTGGCTCAATCCTAATGTCATCACCCGCATCCGTCGTCTCCTCTAAGACCGCCTTCCCGGCTGCTGCCCGGCAGGAATTGCTAACTCTGCTCGGCGCTCGCGCCGTGCTGGACCGCAAAGAAGACCTGACGCTTTACGAATATGATGGCGGCGTCGACAAGCATCGGCCTGACCTTGTTGTATTCCCGCGCACTACCGCGCAAGTGCAGGCAGTGGTCGAGATCGCCCGCAAACACCAGCTACAGTTCATCGGCCGCGGAGCCGGTACCGGACTATCCGGTGGTGTCATCGCCCGCAATGGTGGCCTGATGGTCAGCTTTACGCGCATGAACCAGATCGAGAAAATTGACCTGCCGAACGAGCGCGTCCAGGTGCAGCCCGGGGTTGTGAACCTCGATGTCACTCTGGCCGTACAAACCCAGGGCTATTTCTTTGCACCGGATCCAAGCTCCCAGCGCGCCTGCACGATTGGTGGTAACGTCGCCGAAAACGCAGGCGGCCCTCATACCCTGGCCTACGGCGTCACAACCAACCACGTCCTTGGTTTGGATGTGGTTCTTCCCGACGGCAGCAACTTCCAAACCGGCGGGATGGAACTAGACCTCCCCGGCTACGACCTCGCAGGTATCGTCACTGGCTCGGAAGGCACGATGGCGCTGGTCACCGGTGCCAGGCTCCGCCTCATGCGCCAGCCGGAACTCGTCAAGACTGTCCTTGCGATTTACAACACCACCAAAGACGCAGCCGACACGATCGCCGAAATCGCCGGCCGTCTGATCACCCCGGTTGCGATTGAAATGCTCGACGGCGTAATGCTCCGCATGGTCGAAGAAGCCACCCACGCTGGCTATCCTCTGGACGCACAAGCGGTTCTCTTGATCGAGATGGAAGGCCTTAAAGAAGCTGTCGAAGAACAAGTAGAACAAGTGCGCCTCGCCTGCGAAGCCTGCCACTGTCGCGAGTTCCGCATCGCTAAAGATGCAGCCGAGCGTGACCTCCTTTGGAAGGGTCGCAAAAACGCGTTTGGCGCCGTCGGGCGGCTGAGCCCCTTCTATTACGTGCAGGACGGCGTGGTTCCGCGTACACGCATTACCGAAACGTTGCTTGAAATTTACAAGATTGGCGAGAAGTACGGGCTTACCATCTCCAACATTTTCCATGCAGGAGATGGCAACATGCATCCCATCATTCTTTTCGACGCCCGCATTCCAGGCCAGCTTCGCGCAGCCCAACTTGCTGGCGATGAAATCCTCTCGTACTGCATCTCCGTTGGCGGATCCATCACCGGAGAACATGGCGTTGGCATGGAAAAGATGGAATTGATGGCCAAGCAATTCTCTGGCGACACACTCGATACGATCAAGGACTTCAAGAATCTTTTCGATCCCGAGTGCCGCCTGAACCCTGGCAAACTACTGCCGCTTGGCAAATGCTGCGGTGAAATTCACCAGCCAGCCAACACCGAATACTGATTTCTGCATTTCCGAGCTGCGGTTCAGCCCACCCCGTTCAATCCTTGTCCGCTGTGGCCCTAAATCTTGCATCTTGTTGCAAAAAAAAGGACGATTCTGTCCCGCTTGGGCCAGAATGGCTTGACACGTAGCCGTTTGGTCCCCCAAAAATCTACAAAACTCTTGCACTTTGTTACGAAGCTGTGTCATCAATTGATATATCTACCTATTTGCAGGTATTAATTCAAAAGAGCCTTCCCGCGCTTTGAGTTCACCGCTCCAAATGCCGAACAAGGCCAAATTCAAACTCTGAGGAACAAAATGTCCTTCCAACGTCAGGCCAGTATGCTGCTTTTGTCAGCACTGTGTCTTATCCCTCTCTCAGCGCAGATTACGGGTGATCTTGTAATCCGCGTAACCGACCCAACCGATGCCGTTGTTTCAGGTGCCAAAGTCTCTGTCAAGAGCGTCGCGCAGGGTTCTGTTCGCGACCTTGTCACCGACACTCAGGGCTTCGCCCGTTTTTCTCTCCTCAATATCGGCGAGTACGATATCCGCGTTGAGTCGCAAGGCTTTTCCATTGTCACAACCAAAGCAACCGTCAACACCGGTCAGATCCGGGAACTCAAGACCGTCCTCGAAGTCTCTTCTACCCGCCAGGAAATCGTGGTAGAAGAATCTACGATTGCAATCAACACCACCAACGCTCAACTTCAGAACAGCGTTGATTCCAAAGCCATCACACAGTTGTCTCTACCCAATGGCGTTCTCTCCCTGGCAGGCACAACTCCCGGTGTTATCCCTGTATCTGCTCGCAACCCCTTCCTTGGCCAGGGTAGCTACAACTCCAACGGTGGCCGCGGACGCGGTAACAACATCACCATCGACAACTCCAATGCCACTGACGTCTCCACCACCGGCGGTGCCGGGCTTGGCACCGTTGCTCTGGATGCAATCAAAGAAGTCACTGTTATCTCCAACAATTTCAGCGCTGAATTTGGTCGTAATTCCAGCTCACAGTTCCAGCTGGTCACCAAAAGCGGCACCAATGAGTTTCACGGCAGTGCCGTCCACAATTTTCGCAACGACAAGCTAAATGCCCGTGACTATTTCGACCGCACGGGCAAGGCCGCGATCTTGCGTGACAACAACTGGTTCGTCACCGCCGGTGGCCGCATCGTAAAGGATAAACTCTTCTACTTCGGAACTTACGAACAGCAAAAAATCCGTGGCTCTGGCGGCACCCGTATCGGTAACGTCCCAACCAATGCACAGGTAAGTGGAATCACCAACCCGGCAATGCGTCAGCTCTGGACCGCCGTTCAGGGCGTCGCCTCCGATAGCGGCACAGTCAGCAACCCTGCTCCACTAGGTACCAATTCCATTGCCTATTCTGGAAAGGTCGACTGGAATATCTCCTCCAAGGACATGATCTCAGGCCGCTACGGCTATCAGAAGATCGACCAGAAGAGCCCCGGCCTTACCTTTATTTCTTCAAACCTGCCGGTCAACGGAGCTAGCTCTACAAACAAGCCACAGAACGTTTCCCTGAACTACACGCGTATTCAGAATGCTTCGATGGTCATCAATAACGTCGCCAGCTTTGGTCGCAGCCTTCCCAACTTCACCCCACTGGTAAGCATGACGGCTCCCAGCGTTCAGTTTCAGGACGCCACCTCAGAACTCGGCAGTTGGAGCGGCATTCCTCAGGGCCGTACCCAGAATGTCTACAACAACCTCACCACAATCACCAAGACCGTCAACAGCCACACAATGAAGTTTGGCTATAGCATCGAACGCATCCAGGCCAACAGCATCTTCGATTCCAACGTACGTGGCACTTTGCTCTTTGCCAACTTTGCTGCCTTCCAGACCGGCACTCCGGTTCAGTACACGCAGCGTTTTGGTGGTTCGATCCGTGGCAACCGTCTTTGGAATCAGGGCTTCTTCTTCCAGGACGATTGGCGCGTCAGCCGTACCCTCACGCTGAACCTTGGCATTCGTACAGAAATCGCCGGTGGCGTCAGTGAAGTTAACAACCTCATCTCCAACCTGAACCTCGACCGTCAGGAGGCTCTCGGTGGCGCAGGTACCGGCGCGCTCGGTTCCATCGTTGCTGGCGGCAAGGCTTTTGACAACAACACCAACTGGGGCCCCCGCTTTGGCTTCGCCTGGAACCCGGGCGGCGGGAAATGGAGCGTACGTGGCGGCTACGGCATGACCTACGACTTCATCTTCCTCAACCCCATCACCAACCTCCGCTTTGCTCCTCCCTTTATGTACAATTTCTCGACCACCGATTTCACCGGGAACAACGGGGTCGCCAACATCCTCGCTGGTACCTCCTCGTTCCAGCAAACCGGTCGCGCCACTGTGGGTAACTTCGGTACTACCGTGCGCAACTTCGGCTCCCTGTCGCCCGTTGACTACGCCATCAAGAACCCGCAAGTCCAGCAGATCAGCTTGAACATCGAGCGTCAGCTCGGCAACGGTTTCCTGGCCCGCGTCGGCTACGTTGGCACCAAAGGAAACTTCCTGCAGCGCTCACGCCCGATCAACATCACTCGCCCGGGGCTTGTCGTTCCTGCCACCTCCGTCGCGGACGAAACTGCTCGCCGCGCTGACTATCTCGCAATCAATGCTGGCCTCAATGCGCCGCCTACCGGCCAGACCAACCGCATCGATCCCCGCTTCACTGGCGTTACGCTCAATGAATCTTCGGCTAACTCCAACTTCCATTCCTTCCAGGCTTACCTTGCCCGAAGCTTCCGCTCCGGTCTTGGCTTCACCGCCGCCTACACCTGGTCGAAGTCCATTGACGACGTTTCTGACGTCCTTAATGTAGTAGCCAATGACAGCCCATCTCAGCAGAACCCCTTCGACAATCGCAATAATCGCGCTGCGTCGGGATTCGACGTTCCTCACCGCCTCGTCGTCACCCACAGCTACGATTTGCCGAAGTTCTCGAAGTCAAACTTCTTCATGAACAATGTCCTCGGTGGCTGGAACCTGAGCGGTATCGCCCAGACTCAAGCCGGGTCCCCGGTCACCCTTGTATCTGGTGGTCGTGTTGGATACCCGATCGCTGATCCTCTTCTCCTTGGTGGAAACGGACTTCTCCGCCCCAATCTAACCGGAACGCTCAACCTTTCCTTTGCTCCGAACCCCGGTACAGTCACCGCTGCCAACTTCAAGACCGTCGGTTCCGGTCTCGAACAGCCCCTGATCGGCAACTTTGGAACGCTCGGCCGTAACGTAATCCGTCAGAACGGAATTACGCAATACGACATGACGCTTCAGAAGAACTTCCGTATCCGCGAGCGTTACACGATGCAGGTGCAAAGCCAATTTGCCAACCTCTTCAATAACACCTCGTTCTCCCGCGTAGGAACCAGTCTGGCCGCTCCCGCGACCTTTGGTTACTATCAGGACACCGATACCAATTCGCGTGTGATCACCATGGTTTTGCGCTTCATCTTCTAGAAGCCAGTTCCAGCTAAAACTCAAAAAGGCCAGGCCACAAACCTGGCCTTTTTGTTTACGATTGTTTATGCGATTCTCATTCTGCCTCTTCGCAACCTTATCCCTTTCCGCTCAAAGTCCAGAAGCAACCTCATTGCTCGGCAAGCCTCTCGTCTCGGCCGCTCCCTCGGCCAAGCTTCAAGAGAATTACCTGGCCGCCAAAAAGGAATACGATTCTGCTCCAACCGATGCCGAGAAGCTGATCTGGCTTGGCCGCCGCGCTGGCTATACCGGACGCTTCAACGAGGCCATCACTCTATTCTCCAAAGGCATCGAAGTCCACCCGAAAAATCCAAAGTTCTACCGCCACCGCGGCCATCGCTACCTCACCACGCGCCAAATCGACAAAGCCATCCTCGACTTCCGCAAAGCCGCCGCCCTCACCAAAAATCAGCCCGACGAAATCGAGCCTGACGGCCAACCCAACCGCCTCAACAAACCCCTATCCACCCTCCAGTTCAACATCTGGTACCACCTTGGCCTCGCCTACTATCTCAAGGGTGATTTCAAGCAAGCCCTCAGTGCCTATGAAGAATGTCTGAAGCGTTCGCGCAATAACGATGACTCACTTGTCGCCACCTCCGACTGGCTCTACATGACCCTCCGCCGCCTCAACCGCGACGCCGAAGCAAAGAAAGTCCTCGACCCGATCACCGAAAAGATGGACATCATCGAGAACACTTCCTATTGGAATCGTCTCCTTATGTACAAAGGCCTCCGCACCCCCGAAAGCGTCCTCGATCCCAAAGGCGCCGACGATCTCACCATCGCCACGCAAGGCTATGGGGTAGGGAACTGGTACCTCTACAACAGGCAACCAGAAAAAGCAAACGAGATCTTCAACCGTGTACTCGCAGGCAAGCAGTGGGCCGCCTTCGGCTACCTTGCCGCAGAAGCTGAAATCGCCCGAACCCAACGGTGATATCGTCGGAAAACGAATGACCCGCCGTACGCTCCTCACCACCGCAGTCCTGCCCCTGGCCGCTGCCGCATCCAACATCAAGCTCATCATCATCGGTGACGACATCGGCGCAGTTCACGCCATCGGCGAAGGCACGATCGCGGCTTATCAAAAAGGCATCATGCGCTCGGCCAACCTGATCGTCTGCGGCCCCTGGCTCACCGAATCCATCCACCTCCTCGAAGCTAATCCCGGCCTCGACGTCGGCATCCACCTTGCCCTCACCAGCGAGTGGGATAGCGTCAAGTGGCGTCCTCTCACTTCTATGCCGAGCCTCGTCGATGCCAATGGCTTCTTCCCACCACGCACCCGCGATGTCGCCGCCCCTGTCGTCAAACTCAGCGAAGTCGAAGCTGAAATCCGCGCTCAGATCGAAACTGCCAAACGCCTCCTGCCCCGCGCGTCCTGGCTCTCTACCCACATGGGTGCAGCCACTGCCACACCAGCCCTGAAAGAACTCACCCTCAAGCTTGCCGCCGAATACAAGACCCCCATGCAGGACGCTATCCCCGGCCTTACCCGCCACCGGGCACCCTATTCCGGCACTTCCACCACCCAAGACAAAGTCAACGGCATGATCAAATGGATCGAGGGGCTCACCCCTGGCATTCACTCCATGGTCGATCACCCCGCCACCGACACGCCAGAGATGCGCCGCGTCGGCCATCCCGGCAATTACAATGTCGCCGAACAACGCGCCGGTATCCTTGCCGCCTGGACTCACCCCGCTGTCCTCGAAGCCGTCAAACAACGCAACATCGAACTCACCAGCGTTGGAGCCTCGGTAACCCGATGAAGCCCTGCATCCTGTTCTTTGCCGCAACCATTCTTACGGCTCAATCCAACTATCGTGGTCAATTTGAAGACTGGCTTACCGCTCAGGCCCGCACCCATTGGGACCAGCGAGACAAAGACATCGCCGCTCTCAATACAAGAGACGACATAGCAAAACGGCAAGCCTACATTCGCCAAACCGCTCTTGAGCTCATCGGGGGCCTCCCTACGCAGAAGACACCCCTCAATGCTCGTGTCACCGGAGGCTTCACCCGCTCCGGCTATCGCGTTGAAAACCTGATCTTTGAAAGCCAACCGGGCTTCCGCGTGACAGCCAATCTTTACCTGCCCACAACAGGCAAGGCGCCATACCCGGCCATGCTCGGTGTCGCGGGCCACTCCACCAACGGCAAAGCAAGCGCCACCTATCAGAAGGCCTTCATCGGCTTCGTCCAGCGCGGCATAGCTGTCCTCGCCTACGACCCACCTGGCCAGGGCGAACGCCTCGAATACCTCGACACAGTAACAGGCAAGTCCCGAGCCGGCATCGGCGTCGGCGAACATCTAATGGCTGGCGTCCCGGCCCTGCTCACCGGCAAGACCATCGCCCGCCATTTCATCTGGGACGGCATCCGAGCCGTCGACTATCTGCTCACCAGGCCCGAGATCGACCCCAAGCGCATCGGCGTCGCCGGTAACTCCGGCGGCGGCACGCAAGCCGCCTACCTCGCCCTCTTCGAACCTCGGATCGCCACAGCCGTTTCTAGTTGCTACATGACCAGTTGGCGGGAACTCTGGCCTGGCCCCGGCCCTCAGGATTCAGAGCAAATCTGGCCGGGCTTTCTTGCCCGCAATCTCGACTTCGGCGACTTCGCTCTAGCTCTGGCTCCACGACCTTTCCTCACTACCAGCGCCATCAGAGACTACTTCCCAATTGCTGGCGCACGCGCAACCCACCGCCAACTTCTGCGCCTCTTCGACCAACTCGGCCAGGGCAACAACATCGGCTTCTTTGAATATGACGATAATCATGGCTGGTCTCAGCCAAGGCGCGAAGCCGCCACCCGCTGGCTCAGCAAACACTTCTTTGGAATCGACGATCCAACCCCGGAAGCCAACATCGACACCGAAGAAGAGAGCCTACTCTACGCCACCCCAACAGGCCAACTCGCCACCAGCTTTGGTTCAAAAACGATGCGAGACCTCAGCATCGAAGCCGCCACAACTCTAGCCAAAAACCGCAAGCCCCCAACTCTCGATTCCATCCGCACAGCGATCGGCTGGCAGGAACCCGCCGCCACCATAGAATTCAAGCAATACCCAAACTCGACCCACCTCGAACTCACGGTCGAAGGTGGAGTCCGCATTCCCGCCGAGCACTACCAGCCAGCCCAACTCAAAGCCCAGGTTGTTTACATCGGCGGCACAGGCAAACCTTCAGACCCTGACATTGCCGAACTCGAAAGCCAGGGCTTTGGTGTTCTGAAAATCCACCCACGAGGCTCCGGCCCAGGCTACGAATTATCAGGTTCCAGCGGCTACAACCTCGACTATCAAATCGCCGCCCGCACCTGGCTGCTCGGACGCAACCTGCTTGCCATGCAGGCAGCCGACATCGTCGCAGCCTTCCGCTACCTAAAGCAGCAATCCCCATCAACTCCTGTTTACCTGATCGGCAAAGCCAGATTCGGCCCTGCCGCCATCATCGCCGCCGCACTCGAACCTGGATTCCAACGAGTGATCTTAGAATCCTCCATAACCTCGTTTAGCTCAGTCCTCGAAGCCCCAATTCAACAGGGCATTGAGAACGCAATTGTCCCAGGCATCCTCGCCCATTTTGACCTTCCCGATGACATACGCTTCACCTGGATCTCGCCCGCAATTGCTACCCAATTTCCAAAAGCAATCCGGAGGGGAGAACTTTGGACTCTGCGCCGAACTGTCCCGAACTTTTTCTACTAATCGTGAAGAGTGGCTAAATGAATTTCAATTTTGCTGCCGTCCATATGCCCAAAGCGCCTATTCACACTCAAACCCATCAAAAACTTCTATGTATCCAGTGCCCAAGTCTTCTTCACTTCAGTAACAGTTCTGTTTATACTGCAAAGCACGAGGGTTTTCTGGCTTAGCTCGAAGTCCCTCCCCGTTGCTTCACCTCCTGCCCGTCTCTCTCCGCCCCGTAGCGATCAAAGGCTCCCTATTGTCGTGAGCCAAAAATCCAATTGTTCAGGGGACCTTTATGAAAAAAATGCGACTGAGTCTTTCTCTCTCGCTGATCACCCTTCTGATGTTTAACAGCATCACTTGGGCACAAAGCGCATATGGCAACCTACGCGGTAGCGTAGTCGACACGGCTGGCGCTTCCATCGCCAACGCCAAAGTAACTCTTTTAGAAGAATCTACCGGAGTCACCCGCTCCGCTGTTTCCAGTTCCGCTGGCGAATACAACTTCGTCAACATCAACCCCAACACCTACACCGTAATCGTCGAGCAGTCCGGCTTCAAGAAGGTCGAACGCAAAGGAATTATCGTTGGCACGCAGCAATCTGTCACCGCCGACATCAAGCTGGACGTAGGCGATGTCACTCAGTCCATCATGGTCACAGAAGAGTCTCCGCTTCTGGAAACCGCATCCGCCTCACAGGGTCAGGTTGTAGACCGTCAGAAGCTGATCGACCTTCCCAACCTCGGTCGCAACCCCTTCATGATGAGCCGCCTCACTCCCACGGTCGTCCAGGTCGGCAACCCCGCCTACAACCGCATGCAGGACCAAAGCGGATCTTCACAGATCATCATCAATGGTGGTCCGATCCGCGGTAACAATTACCTCGTTGACGGTATCCCGATCACTGACTTCGCCAACCGCGCCGTCATCATCCCTTCACTCGAAGCCGTAGAAGAAGTCAAGGTGCAGTATTCTACCTACGACGCTGAAATGGGCCGCACCGGTGGTGGTATGTTCAACACCCTGCTCAAGAGCGGTGGCAACAACTATCACGGCACCCTCATGGGCTACATGCGCAACACCGAATGGATGGGCAACAACTTCTTCAACAACCGCAACAACATTCGCAGACAGCCACAGCCCAACCGCACCTACGCCGGCAGCTTCGGCGGCAAGGTCTGGATCCCGAAGATTTACGACGGCAAGAACAGAACCTTCTTCAACATCGGCTTTGAAGGTTACCGTGACACCCAGGCCGCTACCCTCGATGCCTATACCCCCACCGCTGAAGAGCGCGTCGGTAACTTCTCGGGCCGGCCCGGCACGATCATCTATGATCCCCAGTCCACTGTTGGTGGCGTCCGCACCGCCTTCCCTGGCAACATCATTCCTGCCAACCGTATCGATCCTGTTGGTCGCAACATCGCCGCAACCTACGCTCTGCCCACCCGCACCAGCGCAGCTTACGGCGCAGCAAATGTCACTGCCGCCAGCACCCTGCCTTCCAAGGCAGACCAGAAGTTCGTCAAGTTCGACCACACCGTACTTTCCTGGTGGCGTGCCAGCTTGAGCTACATGAACTACATCTCCTCTGAGCCCGGCGAAAACAACTTCCGCAACATCAGCTCACCCGGCCAATGGTTCCTCAATCGCATCGTCGATGCCACAGCCTGGAACAACACAATCACCCCGAATGCCACCACGGTTGTCAGCATCCGTTATGGCTTCAACCGCTTCCCCAACATCGGCACCCAGACCAGCCAGGGCTTCAATCTCGCAAGCCTCGGCTTCTCTCCCAGCTACATCCGTGATGTATCGTCACCGATCTTCCCGAACGTCGCCATGCAGAACGCCTACGGCCTCGGCACCAACAACAACTTCAACTTTGTTCACCACTCCAAGAACTTCAGCGCTCAGGTTGCCAAGTTCGTTGGCAAGCACAGCATCAAAGGTGGTGTTGACGTTCGCCGCTTGAATGTAGACGGTATCGATCTCGGCAACAGCGCAGGTGCCTTCAGCTTCAACAACGCCTTCACCCGTTCCGGTGCCAACGCCGGCACAGGCGGTGCAGACATTGCCAGCCTCTTGCTCGGGGCTCCCGCCGGTGCCACCGGTTTTGTTGCAACCAAGCTCTTCAACTTCGCGGATTACTACGGCCTCTTCATCCAGGACGACTTCCGTGTAAGCAAGAACCTCACCCTGAATCTTGGCCTGCGCTGGGAGCGTGAAACTGGTCTTCAGGAAAAGAACAACAACCTGATCACCACCTTTGATCGCACTGCAGCCAACCCGATTCAGACCACCAGCGGCTTCGCCTCACCGGGTGTCTTCCGCTTCTCTGGTGTCGGTGGCGCTCCCACCCAAACCAGCAACTTCTTGATGAACAAGTTCTCCCCCCGTATCGGCGCTGCCTATCAGCTCGATGCCAAAACCACCATCCGTGGCGGCTACGGCATCTTCTGGGCACCCGCCTTCGGTCTCGGTTCCCCCTTCAACAGCGAAGGCATCACTGCTAGCACCGCGCCCAACGCAGACATCGCCGGCATTCCGCAGATCAACTTGAGCAACCCCTTCCCGAACGGTCTCGACAAGCCCGTAGGCAACAGCCTCGGTGGCCTTACCGGCATCGGCAAGACGGTTAGCGTCTACTCTCCTGCCGCCACCAGCGGTCGGGTACAGCAGTTCTCCTTTGACATCCAGCGCGAAATCGGCTTCGGTGCCGTCCTCACCGCTGGCTACTCAGGCAGCCGCTCCTCAGACATCAGCTTCACTGCTGCCGGTCTCAACGTGAACCAGCTCAATCCTTCCAACTTTGGCTTGGGCGCAGCAGCGCTCCGCGCCTCTGTTCCGAATCCTTACTTCGGACGTGGCGGCACAAACGCCGTCGCAGCTGCCAACATCGAACGCCAGCAGACACTGCGGCCCTTCCCGCAATTCGCCGGCGTCACCTTCCTGAACGACTCTTATGTCACTGCCAACTACGACGCCTTCACCGCCAAGGTTCAGAAGCGTTATAGCCACGGCCTCAACTTCCTCACCGCTTACACCTGGTCCAAGAACATGGACAATGCAGGCGGCGGTGCAGGCAACAACCAGAACGCTGGCAATGCCGGTCCTCAGAACGTGTTTGACCTCGAAGCAGAACGTGGCCTCAGCTACTCCAATGCTCCGCAGCGTCTCACCAACTCCATCACCTACGACCTCCCCATCGGCAAGGGTCGCGCTTACTTGGGTAGTGCTGGCTATGTCCCCAACCTCCTTCTCGGTGGCTGGAGCATCAACGCCGTTAGCACTTTCTCCGCAGGCTTCCCCACCCAGTTCTTTATGAACGACAATCTCAACGGTCCTTTTGGTGCTGCTCGCCAGCGTCCTAATGCGACTGGTGTAGATCCTCGGGGTACAGGTAGTTTTGGCCAGCGAATCGATGCCTGGTACAACCCGGCCGCATTTCCTCAGAATGCCAATGGTACTTCCGCGAACACCCCCGTACTCACCTTCGGCAACGTCTCCCGCACAGTCGGTCTGCGTGGCCCCGGTCAGGTCAATTGGGATGTCTCCGTGTTCAAGAACTTCGCCATCACTGAAAAGTTCAAGGCTCAGTTCCGCGCCGAAGCTCTCAACTTCACCAACACTCCTCTCTTCCGTGCCCCCAACTCAGCCGTGGGTAACGGATCCTTTGGTCGCATCACGCAGCAAGCCAACTTCGCCCGTATGGTCCAGTTGGGTCTCCGCTTGTTCTTCTAAACCGCAGCAATAAGGAATACCGCCTTCGTAACGGGATGCGTGATTCCTGCCGTAAATCTTCGCCGGATCGCCACTTTTGTGGCGCATCCGGCGAAAACGGCACATATAATGTATACAACCCAGTAGTAAAGCTCGAAAGGAACAGATCGAAAAATATGTCGCTCCTAAGCTCTGAAGCCCAACAGGATCTCCTCAAGCGCGGTGTCAGCCGTCGCAATTTTGGCCGCATCTCCGCACTCGTTGCCGGCGGCGCTGCCCTCCCTTTTTACAATGAAGCCGCTATGGCTCAACTCTCCATGCGTATGGATGTTCCGGCAGACGCCGTCCGCATCAACGCAAACGAAAATCCCCTTGGTCCTTGCCCCGAAGCCGTAGAAGCCATGTACGCCGTCATCAAGGGCGGCGGTCGCTACATGTACGAGAAGACATTCGAGTTCGCCAAGGTTCAGGCCGACATCGACGGTGTCAAGCCTGACTACGTCCAGCCCTTTGCTGGCTCCTCAGCCCCTCTGCATTACTCTGTAATTGCCTTCACCTCGAAGGAACGCGGCCTCGTTACCGCAGACCCCGACTACGAAGCTGCAGCCCGCGCCGCTCAGTTCGTTGGTGCCAAGGTTACCAAGGTCAAGCTCGATGCCGCTAATGGCTACAAGCATGACGTCAAGGCCATGCTTGTTGCAGACCCCAATGCCGGTGCATTCTACATTTGCAACCCCAACAACCCCACTGGCACCCTGACCCCCAAGAGCGACGTCGAATGGCTCATCAAGAACAAGCCGGCTGGTTCGGTTGTCATTCTTGACGAAGCCTACATGCACCTCACCGGTGCCGATTTCGGTTCTGACTTCGTTCAACAGGATAAGGACGTTGTCATCCTCCGCACCTTCTCCAAGCTCTTCGGCATGGCCGGCCTCCGCGCCGGTGCAGCGATCGGCCGCCCCGACCTTCTCAAGAAGCTGATGCCTTATTCATCCGGTGCGCTTCCTGTCACCGGCATGGTCGGTGCCACCGCCTCTCTCCGCGCCAAGGGCCTCGTTGAGAAGCGTCGCGCCATCATCGCAGGCACCCGCAATGACACCCTTAGCTGGTGCACCAGCAAGGGCTACACCTTTATTCCTTCGGTCTCCAACAAGTTCATGATCGACGTGAAGATGCCTGCTCGCGCCTACATTGAAGGCATGGTCAAGGAAAAGGTTCTCGTCGGCCGCGCATGGCCCTCGATGCCCACCTTGGTCCGCGTTTCCATCGGTCTCCCCGAGGAAATGGCCAAGTGGAAGGTTGCTCACGAAAAGGTTATGGCCACAGCCAAGGCCTAGTGTTGCCGTAATGTTCTGATAGAGGGCGGCTGCCGCGTCCGCTCCCGCCCTCTACAATTGACTCATTTGCTTTTCTTTTAGGACGACCTTGAAACTCCCTAAGATCGATTATTCCTGGAAACACTTCGGTGGCGATATCTTCGGTGGTGCCATTGCAGCATTGATCGCCTTGCCTTACGGCCTCGCCATGGCCACACTGATGGGCATTCCTCCGATCTACGGTCTTTTTACTTCCCTCATTTCCGCTCCCCTTACTGCACTCCTTGGCCGCAATCCAGTTCTTATCGGCGGCACCTCTACCGTAACGCTTCCTTTCATGGTTTCAGCCGTCCAGCAACAAGGCCTTGCCGGTTGCGCTAAAGTTACCCTCGTCGCCGCCGTTTTCATGATGATCTTCAGCGTTCTCAAACTTGGCCGCCATATTTCCAAAATCCCTCACACTGTTGTTTCCGGATTCTCCTGCGGCATCGGCGCCATGATGGTCATTAACCAACTCCGCACTCTTCTCGGTCTCCAAATTCCCAAAGACGTCACCTGGCCCTCTGCCATCCCTGCCCAGATAAAGATGGTCTTCCTCTACATTGGCACCACCCACTGGTCACCACTGATCCTGGGAATTATCGTTATTGGCGGAGCCTTCCTGTTCGCTCGCATCAATAATAAATTGCCCGCACCGCTTCTCGGCGTCATTGCCGCCATTGGCGTATCCGTCCTCTTTGGCATGCACGAAAAAGAAGTAGGCCAGCTCAATCTCGATATTCCTCCCTTCATGGGATTCACCTGGAGTCCCCAGGAAGTTTTCGCCCTTGTTAACGAAGGCTTTGGCCTCGCCGTCGTCTCCAGTATCAACCTCCTCATTACCTCGCGAGTCGTCGAACACTTCCGCGGCCGTCATCGCCCCATGCGTCCCTCTGATGCCGATGGCGAACTTGGCGCATATGGCATCGCTAACGTCGTCTGCGGTATCTTTGCCGCTCCAATGAGCGTCGGAATTCCTGCCCGCTCACTGGCAAATGTTCGCTGCGGTGGCTCAAGCCGCTTCTCAAATTTAGTCCATGCCGGCATGCTCCTGCTTTTTCTTGGGCTCGGCTCTGAGATGGTTTCTCACATCCCACTTCCCGCCCTCGCCGGCGTCACTGCCTATGTTGGCATTTGTCTCCTTGAATGGGGTACCTGGGGCCGCCTGACTCGAATGCGTCTCGTTGACTCAGGTGCCTTTTTGTCCACTGCCTTGGCCACGTTGTTGATCAATGCAGTTGTTGCCGTCGCTATCGGCTGCAGCTTTTATCTTGGGCGCTGGTTCTATGACACCGTCCTGGCGCGGCCTCGTTCGGCCGATGCGCCATCTACCAGCGCTACAGCTCTTCCACACTGATCCCGGCAATACCGGGATCCTTCACGAACCTCACGCTCAACGTCCTGAGCAACCCAGAACAAATCAATAATCTCGAAAGAGGTGTGTCATGCGCCATCGCGTAACTGCACTCCCGTTTTTTCTGTTTTGTTTTGCCACGATGCTTCCTGCTCAGTCGTACCAGGGCGGACTTCGCGGCAGTGTCAAGGACCCCGCCGGTGCCGCCGTCGCCATCGCCAAAATCACCCTTAAAGACGAAGCCACCAACACCACCCGCGCCACCCTCACCAACGATCTCGGTGAGTTTGTCTTTCAGAGTGTCAACCCTGCCACTTACTCAGTGATCATTGAATCTCCAGGCTTCACTCGCCTCGATCGTACCGGCGTCATTATCGCTACCCAAACCTTCCTCACCCTCGACTTCAAACTGAGCGTCGGCGAAGTCACCCAGTCCATCAATGTCACCGAAGAAGTCCCCCTCATGGAAACGGCCAACGCCTCGACAGGCCAGGTCATCGACGCTCAAAAGATGACCGACCTTCCCAACCTCGGCCGCAACCCCTTCATGTTCGCCAAGCTCGCCCCTAACGTAGTCCAGGCTGGCGACCCCCGCTTCAACCGCATGCAGGATCAAAGCGGCAGCTCAGCCATCTCCATCGCTGGCGGTCCCATCCGTGGCAACAACTACCTCCTCGACGGCGTACCCATCACCGACTCCACCAACCGTGCAGTCATCATCCCCACGATGGAAGCCGTCATGGAAGTCAAAATCCAGGCCTCCACCTTCGACGCCGAAGTCGGCCGCACCGGAGGCGGCATGTTCAACACCTTCCTCAAAAGCGGTTCCAATCAGATCCATGGCTCCTTGATGGGCTACCTGCGCGAGAAGCAATTCCTGGCCAACAGCTACTTCAATAACCGCAACGGCATTGCCCGTCCCGATCAGCCTTTCCGTAACTTCGGGGGCTCCATCGGTGGCCCGGTCGTGATCCCCAAAATCTACAATGGCCGCAACAAATCCTTCTGGTTTATCTCGCAGGAGGCCTACCGGCAAAAGTCCGGTCTCTCGCGAGAACTGGCAACCCCCACCGAGCTTGAGCGCAACGGCAACTTCTCAAGATCGCTCGATCGAAACGGCCGCCCATACGCCATCTTCGACCCCCTCACCAGCCGTCTCGAAGCCAACGGCACGGTTACCCGCACACCCTTTGAAAATGGAATCATCCCTGCATCCCGTCTCAATCCGATCGGCCTCAGGCTCGCCAGTTTTTATCCCAATCCCACACGCGCCGCCAATTACTTTGGAGACACAGCTTATCTCGGCAACGACGTCCTTGTGGACCGTGCCGATCAGTACACAGCCAAGTTCGATCACGAGTTTTTCCCCTGGTGGAAGGCGAATCTTTCTTACCTCCACTACAAGAGCCGCGAGCCTTCCGGCAACCTTTTCAACAACGTGGCGGGCAACAGCCCCTCACTGCTTTTCCGCAAAGTCGATTCGACACAAACTAACCACACCATAACCCCCAACGCTACAACTGTCCTGAGCTTCCGTTATGGCTTCAATCGTTTCCCCAACGCCACCATCTATGAAAGCGAAGGCTTTAACGTAGCCTCTCTCGGCTTCCCAACGTCCCTGGTTTCGCAACTGCCCTCGCAGCGCTTCCCCAGCATCGGCATGCAGACCTTCCAGACCTTCGGATCCGGCGGTGGCACCCAAAGCGTATTCCACTCCCGTAACGCTCTGGGCTCCATCGCGAAGTTCATGGGCCGGCACAGCTTCAAAGCTGGCTACGACTACCGTGTTCTCAACATCGACTTCATCAACTTCGCCGCTGCCGGTGCCTACAGCTTCAACGACACCTTCACCCGGCGTGACCCCAATCGCGGCAACGATGGCACCGGCTCAGACCTCGCCAGCCTCCTCCTCGGCTATCCAGCCAGCGGCAACGTCACCCTCAACACCAAGTACTACCAATACGTGAAATACCATGGCTTTTACTTTCACGATGACTTCCGCGTCAACTCCAAGCTCACTCTCAATCTCGGCCTTCGCTACGAATATGAAACGGGCTTACGCGAACGCAACAACAACCTCATCGTAGGCTTTGATCCCACCATCGCCAATCCGATCGGGCAGGGAGCCAAAGGTGCCCTGCAATACGCAGGCGTCGGTGGCGCTCCTACTGAGTGCTGCTCCCCATCGACAAAGAAGTTCGCCCCACGCTTCGGCATCGCCTATCAGGTCAACCCCAAAACCACGATCCGCGGCGGTTATGGCATCTTCTGGGCACCGGTCAGCTACGGCGGTTTCTCAAGCCTCGGCTACAGCCAGCAGACCGACTATGTTGGCTCTTTCGACGGTGGCCAAACTCCCTCCGGCTCACTCAGTAACCCCTTCCCGAGCGGCCTCACCAAGCCCATCGGCAACAGCCTGGGTCTTCTTGCCGGCATCGGCCAAACCCTTAGCTACATGAACCCTGAAGCTGGTTCCACGGCCGTTCACCAGATTGCTTTTGATGTTCAGCGCCAAATGCCCGGTGGCGTCGTGATGGCCATTGGTTACGTCGGTTCGCGCACCACCAACCTCATCCTCGGCTCGGGTGCCGTGAACATGAACCAGCTCACTACCGACAAATTCTCCCTCGGCGCATCCCTCCTGCAGAACGTCCCCAACCCCTTCTTCAACAACGGCGGACAGAACATCATTGGTTCAGCCAATGTCCAGCGCCTACAGTTGCTTCGCCCTCATCCCCAATTCTCAGCTGTCAACATGAGCTTCAACAACTCAAACGACGCCCTCTACGATTCGATGGTGATCAAGGCCCAGAAGCGCTTTGCCTCTGGCCTCAGCTTCCTCTCTTCCTGGACCTGGTCTCGCAACAAGGACGCCAGCTTCGGCTCCAGTAACTTCTTCACATCGATCCCCGGCAGTGCCCAGAATAGTTACAACCTCGACGCCGAATACGGCCTCAGCACCAGCCACACCCCACACGCAGTTAAGGGCAGCATCACCTACGATCTCCCCTTCGGCAAGAACAAAGCCTTCCTCTCTCAGGGCGCCCTCCTCAACCAGTTGGTGGGCGGTTGGCAGATCAATTCCGTCTACATGTTCCAGACGGGCTTCCCGCTCTCGGTCTTCCAGAACCAGAACTTCAACTCCGTCTTCGGCAACGGCCTGATGCGTCCCAATGCAGCCGGCTTTGCTCCCGAAACCACGGGCCGCCTTCAGGACCGACTCGACAACTACCTAAACCCTGTTGCCTTTACAACGGCCCCCCAATTTACCTTCGGCAACGTTGCAAGAACGCTTGCCTACCGCAGCCCCGGCACTATCAACTGGGACATGTCCCTCAACAAGACCTTTACCGTGATGGAACGCTTCAAGGGGCAGTTTCGCGCCGAGGCGACCAACGCCTTCAACACTCCCCAGTTCAACGGGCCCAACACTGCCTTCGGTAACGTAAACTTTGGCCGCATTACCCAGCAAGCCAACTTCCCCCGCTACATCCAGATCGGAGTCCGCGTCACCTATTAACCTGTAAACAGCAAGGAGCGGCGAACCATCAAGTTCACCGCTCCTTACTGTTTTTTGCAATCCATAGAGCCAACTCTTCCTCAGTCACAGTACCGGCGGCAATACCCAGAACAGTCTCAATCGCATCGACTTGTGACGCGGTAAGACGATAGCCGTTGATGGCCAAAAACAGTCCTACGCAAAGAAAAGCAGCACGCTTATTCCCATCGACAAATGCATGGTTCTTCGCGATGCCATAACAATAGGATGCCGCCAACTCGGCAAGAGTGGCGCTGGAATGGTAAGCATAAGTGTTGAGCGGTCTGGCAAGAGCAGATTCAAGCAAGCCTTCATCCCGAGTCCCACGCCCGCCCCCAAACTCCGAAAGGCTTTCTTCATGCAAAAGCAGAAGAGCCTTCTTGCTGACCCAGCGAGGTTCTGAGCTCATTTGGCAAGTTCTTTGAAGGTCTCGCGATACTCCTTCATGAACTCGCGGCCAGCCTTCAGCTCATCTTCAATTGCCGGGTCATAGGGTGTAATGAGGTACCCTTCCGAAGTCTCAATGGCATAAAGCATATCGCCCTTCTCCACCTTCATCCGGGCAAGCATTTCCTTCGGAAGAATAGCCCCAGTCGAAGTCCCAATTCTCGTCAACTTTAAAGATGTGGTCATGGCTCGGCTTTCCTTAATTATAATGAATATTATAATACTTCTTCAGGTTCCATCAAGGCACACTCGCTTGAACTTGTGCTCCCAAAAATCCGATATCTGGGAACAAAGGGGAAAACGCTACCATGTCCATCACAATCGAACTCAGACCTGAAATGGAAAGCAATCTCCAGGCACAAGCTCAAGCGAGGGGTGTTTCTCTCACCGATTTCGTCAATGAAATTATCGCCCGTGAGGCAAGTTTAGCCGTGCCAGAAACTGCCGAAACTCGAAGTGGTCAAGCCCTCATTGACGTTTGCGCAGAAATCCGAGGCGTTCTGACTGATGAAGAAATTGACACGCTGTTTGCCCGCAATCGTTCCATGAGCATAGGTGGCTCGTCAATTTCCCCTCTTGCCTTCATCTCATCCGCAAAATAGCTGCGTCATTCACTCTTGTCATCAGCTCCATATTCCACTCAGCGGTGCGATCCAGGATATCGCGACCCAGTTCATCCTCGCGATTCACAATCACATAGTCAAAACCGAATTTCTTCAACGCTAGAGAGGAAAGTGCTCGTGCCGCCATTGTTGGACCTCGGGCTGACGCCCGCGCCGAAGAGCTTACCTTTTCCCAGTTGCCATTGGCACCCAACACTTCAATCTGCCATTGATCCTCAGTCGGCATTCCCCCCGAAACAATATTGAGTGAATCCATCACGACCGGTTGATCGAACCGGATTTCAACGTAGTCTCCCTTTTTGAGCGCAGCCCAGGTTGACCAACGTGTCGCAGTATTCGAATCGACGGCGAATTTCGACTCCCCTCGAGAAAATCACGCTGCCAACACCAAAAATCCCTAAGCTCCCCGACTTCCCCAACCCAAACTAATTGCGGAAGCGCAGGCTTCCGCCTTGCTGTATTTTCTCAATCAGCCCGGCAATGTCCGACTCTTCAACCGGTTTCCTCAGCATCGAAGAAGACGCCCCGTTCAGCAGTTCTGTGGATTGTTCATCGGCGCTTTCACTCAGCAACGCAAAATGCGGCGTCCGGTGATGCACTTTTTGAAATAGTTCTGCCCATGTTCCACCCTCTGGGCTGGCGCTGGCAAAAACGATGTCAAAGCGCATTTTTTCAGCCAGATCCACTGCTTCTTCAATGTTTCCCACAGGAATCAACCTGTGATTGAGTTCTCCAAAGATCGACAGCATGCGCCGCTGCGACTGCACCTCAGGCTCTACTAGCAGGGCTGTAATCGTTCCCCTCTGAGGAGCAAACGGCATGGCGGTGGAAAAGTCTTCAAGCGGGCTGGAATTCAGTGTCGGCAACTCCACATCGTAGCGGTATCGTCCCGCCCTTATCGTCGTAAATCGAAGTTCCCCGCCATAGGATTGCAGCAGGCCCTTCGTAATTGCCAGCCCTAAAGCCGATCCGCTAAAATCTGGCCCTTCTCCGTCGCCAAATGGTCCCGAGAATTCAATCTCAATCATCGCGCTCCGGCCAATACGGCTCAGGCTTACCTCAAAAAAATGTTCAAGCGAATAGGTGGCTGCAGCCTTGGCATGTAGAAATAGATTCTCGAAGACCCGGGTCAATTGATCCTGAGATCCAAGCACATAGAGGCTCTCTGGCCCGAGATTCGCTTCGCTCTCAATTTGCGCCTTGCGCAAGTCTTCATCCATCTTTTCCATCAGGCGCTGAAACATAAACCTCATGTCCACGGGCCGCGCATCGATTTGTTCTGCCCGTGCCACAGCTACGATCCGCTTCACCGTCTCACTCGCCTTCTGTACCTGTTCATGAATCGCAGCCGCATCGCTGGACCCCAGCGCCGCTGTCAAATCGCGAATCTTCTCAAGCGGCGCATTCAACTCAGTAAGCACGCCATGAATCAATTGCCCAGCCACCGCCAACTTCTCACTGCGATGAATCTGTTCGCGCACTGCAGCTTCTTCCAGCCCCGCAAAATATTGACATGCGTCATTAGCTAGATGCTGTGCCGCAGGCTGCAAGGCTTCAATCAACAACAGTCGGCCTGTAGGCCCCGTCAACACTATTGCCCCTCGCGCCTCATTCCGGTTCCGCAACGGAATCACCAGCAACGACTTCGATTCTTCTCTCTTCTCATGCAACAAGTCCGCAGAATTCGTATCTACAAACTGCAACAGCGTCTTGTTCTTGACGGCCAGGGCGATCGCGCTCTCAAGGGCATCGGCGCATTCATTGACATGAAAGGAGTGCAATGCAGAACTGTTCTGATCCGGGATTCGTTCAAGCAACTTCCGGCTTTCGTCATAGTGATAACAACTCACCGTATCGGCAGGTACCAACTCAAGTAAACGGCTTCTGAGTATTTCAGCCACCTCGCGCGCTGTCCCCGCACCATACAATTCTTCGCTCGCCTGTAGCATCCGCTGGATTACCCGGTTCTGCCGTCGCGCACGCTGTTGCAGGTACCATGCCGCCACGATCGCCAGCAACACCATCAATACTGCCGCAGGTACGATCTGAGGAGGAACCGCCGGCCGCGGCTCAACCATTTCAATATCTTTCGAACTCGCAAGCAATAACTGAAAGAATTGATTAAATGGTGGCCTTAAACAAAACTGACTCACTAACCCCCTCACCCTGATTCTGTCACCCCTCTGATAAATCGCCAATGGGTGATCAACCATCCCCTTCATCTGCGGCAGAAATACCCGGATCGATTGCCCACCTTCGCTGAAATCCAGCAGGTCGCCTTTTGATCCTTCCCGAAACTCCCCAACCACTCCCTGAATCTCAACCTTCATGCCTCCATATTGAAAACTTGCCGCATTCATGGGAGTCAACTGGATCAAGCCTGGAAGGCTTCCTGTGCCGATCACTTTCAACTCAATCGGTTTCAGCACGGCCTGCCCTGCATGTAAACTCACAATACCGGAGGCTTCGATCAAGGTCCCGGGTGCAAGGTCCGATCCAATCGGTTTTCTTGATTCGTTATCCCCTGAAAAAACCAGCATGAGCCCGGAGTTCTTTGTTTCCGCATCCAGCAGGGGCAAATAACTCGCATCCGGTGCTTCCAGCACATTAGCCTGAACTATACCCTGCACGCGGACTGCTTCACCCAGCAGTTTCGGACGATAGTCCGGCCCCACTCGGGCGGACGCCTCCGATAACTTCACGATTCGATACGCCCGCGTCTCCTCACCTGCACGCTGTCCATAGACAATTTGGAGCGCACACAAACCTATCACTATCTTTAAGCTTGTTCTTCGAGCCATTTGTGAAGTCGGATATCTAGGAAATGATCGGCTTCTACTGCTTGTCCAATAAGGGTAGTCCTATGAGAATTTATCGCAACAACTCTCATTCCCGCCTCCACTGCCGCATCTATTCCTGTTTGGGAATCCTCAAAAACTATACAGTCTTTAGGCGCTATCTGCAAGAGTTCTGACGCTTTAAGGTAGATTTCCGGATGCGGTTTTCCGTATTTAACCATCTGACCGTTAAGTGCATGGAGAAAAAATCCGCCCAGATCGGCGCGGTCCAGAACAAAATTCACGTTCAAGGCCTCTGCATTTGACGCCACAGCCTTTGGCATCGCCGAATAGGAAGTCAAAAAGTTCCGAATTCCAGGCACAAGTGAAGCTTCCAGTTTTGCTTCAATTAATTCCCGGTACAATCCTTCTTTTTCGGAGCCCATTCTTTTAATATCGTCGGAATTGAGTTCATTGCCAAACACATCTCGCAATAGTTCATCGTTGTGTTTGCCATGCATTCGTGCATTCAGCGTCTGTGCATCGCGCCCTTGTCTTTCGAGGTACACTTCCCACGCCTTTATGTGGAAGGGCATTGAGTCGACGATTACACCGTCCATATCAAAGATGAATGCTTGAGGTTTCACAGGTTTCTTCAGATGAGAGCTAAAATCAGAATGGCATGGATTTGTTCTCAGAAATCGTTCGTCTCCGCAAGCTCGGTCAGAAGTGCGCCCTGGCCACAATCGTGGAGGTCAATGGTTCCATCCCAAGCTACGAAAGTGCCAAAATCCTCGTCCGCGAAGACGGTAGTTTCATGGGCACCATCGGAGGCGGCTGTGTCGAAGCAGAAGTATGGAACGCCGCCCGCGAAGTTATCGAAACCGAAAAGCCACGCCACCTCAATTTCAATTTGGGCCAGGACGCCGCATACGACAATGGCCTCATCTGCGGCGGTCAGCTCAACGTCTTTATCGAGGCGATCGTCCCCCAGCCTCACGCTTTCATCTTCGGAGCAGGCCACATCTCGAAAAGTCTGGCCCGGGTCTCCTCGATGGCTGGCTTCGGTGTCTCCGTCATAGATAACCGCGAAAGCTTTGCCAATCGCGAACGATTCCCAGATGTGGATGAAGTCCTGGCGGCCGAGTACGAAGAAGCCTTCGCCAGTCTAAACATCAACTCTTCCAGCTACATCATCATCGTCACCCGGGGCCACCGTGACGACATGCGCGTCCTGCGCTGGGCTATCACCACCGAGGCCCGCTACATCTCGATGATCGGTTCTCGCCGCAAGGTCATCGCAGTCGTCAAAGAATTCGAAAAAGAAGGCGTCAGTCGCGAAAGTTTCGAACGCATCCACGCTCCAATGGGCCTCGAAATCGGTGCCATCACTCCTGAAGAAATTGCCGTCAGCGTAGCTGCCGAAATGATTGCTGTCCGCCGCGGCGCCGACCCCAAATGGAAGGCCGTAGCCAAAGGAATCTTTGCCACTAGCCAAGCTGCTGCGAGTCTAAAATGATTTGTGGCATCGTCCTTTCAGGCGGTGCATCGTCCCGGATGGGCCAGCCCAAGGCACTCCTTCCGCTTGGCTCCACCACGATGCTCGAACGTCTGGTAAAACTCTTCAATCTCTTTTGCGAACAAACCATCGTAGTCACCGGTGCACACCATAGTCAGATCCTGAACGCCTTGCCCCAACTAGCCCCCCAATTGCTCTACAACGAAAAGCACACCAATGGCATGTTCTCGAGCCTCCGCAAGGGCCTCGCTGCAACAACTGCAGATACAATTCTCATTAGCCCTATTGACTTCGCCTCTGTCGACCAATCCTCAATCGCCTGCCTCTTCGACACCCCCAGCCAAACCATCGTCAAGCCCCGCTTTGATGGCCAAAGCGGTCACCCCATCCTCATTCGTCAACCAGCCATCGATGCATTGCGCAAAGCTGAGGCAACCTCTAACGCTAAAGTGGTGCTCAGCCAATTCCCAGCCACCTACATCGACGTAAATGACCCCGGCGTCGCCGACGATTGCGACACCCCGCAAGACTACGCACGGCTCCTTCTTCGCTGGCAGGCCCGCTCATGAAACGCAAACTCTGGCTCGCCGGGGCAATCCTCCTTGCCGTCTCCCTCGCCCTCCCCTATTTCAGCGCTGGATGGGTGAAACAAACGCTCCAAAGCAGTCTCCAGCTTGCCTTGTCCCGCCAAGTCAGAATCCAGGGTGAAACACATTTCCGGATCTTCCCCACACCAGCTATCCTGGCCGACGATGTCACCATCAGCGAAGACCCAACTTACTCTCTCGAACCCTTCGCCTACGTTACTGTCCTTGAGGTTCAACCAAGCGTCTTGGCCCTCCTATCAGGGCGGCTCGAAGCCGCACGAATCCGCCTCACCGAACCCAGCGTCAACCTCATGCGCGGTCCCATTGGCTGGAACATCCAGAGCATAGTCTCCGGCAACCTCCGCCCTCCTGAAATTGAAGTCCGCAACGGTCGTCTCAATTTCAAACAGGGTAACGCCAAGAACGCCTTCTATCTCACCAACGCCTTAGTCGACATCAGCGCGCCCACCCCACAAGGTGACATCAAGATCTTTTTCTCGGCAGAACCTGCCCGCACAGATCGCGGCACTCAGGGCTTCGGCAAATTTTCTTTCCGCGGCGAAGTTCACGCTCCACCATCGTCGATCCCGGATCTCGACTTCGATCTCGAACTCCAGCCCAGTTCTATCCACGCCTTCAATTTCTTCTTCGGTGCCAGAGGCGTCGATTTTGCCGGCAAGCTATCCGGAAAAGGCCGGCTCAAAGGCCCTTGGAATAAGGCCGCAATTCAGGCCAGCCTACAGTTCGAAGGCCTTGCCCCTCAAAGTTTTCTGCCATTTATCGGCAAAAGCAATAAGCTCGCCCTGGCCGGTTCTTTGGATGTCCCCGGCCAGCGCTTCGCCCTCGATACAGTAGGCGATGATGCCGTCCGAGTTCGTATGCGTGCTCGCGATTTCTTCCAGTCACCCAAAGGTGCGCTCCTGCTTCAGCTTCGCGACATCGAACTCACCAAGCTGATCGACCTCGGCCGTGAAGCCAAAGCCAAAATCCCCGAAGGCCTCACAGGCAAAGGCAACTTTAACGGCGTCATTGGCTATGCTTGGCCCAGCACAGAAGAAGTTCCTGCCAAAGGCATGATCCGCTTCGCCGATACTAGCATCGAAGTCCCCGAACAGCCCGGCTTGATGACTCCCTCTGCTACTGCTGTGGTCGAAGGCTCCCGCTGGATCCTCGCCCCTTCAGAAATTCGTGTGGGCGATTCCCAAACTGCCATCATGAGTGCCGACTGGAATGCCCGCACCGGCGCTCTCCGCCTCGACGTCGCCACCCAGCTTCTCAGCATCAAAGGCCTCAAGTCTGGCCTTGGTCTTCTCCTCCAGGCCTCCAGTCTTCCACTGCTTTCGCGAGCTCAGGGCGGCAGTTGGCAAGGCAACGTCCAGTTCGCTCGAACCGAAGATTCCGACCCCGGCCAGTGGAGTGGCCGTCTCGCTGTCCGCAACATCACTGTCGACCTTGACGGCATTCCCGCTCCATTAGACATCTCCACCGCCTCCATCGAATTTGATCCCAACCGCATCGCCATCAAGCGTATGCGCGCCGAATGGGAATCTGTCGATCTTGAGGGTGAAGTCTCCTACATCCCCCAAACTACGCGCCCCATCGAACTAAATCTGATGATCGGAGAAGCTTCCGTCAGCAGTCTTAGCCGTGTTCTGCAAGCTGCGCAACGCCCTCCCTCAAGCCTGCTCGAAAAGATGCGCCTCCGCCGTTCTTCAATTCCCGATTGGCTGCGCAGTCGCAACCTCGATGGCCAAATCCAGTTCCGTGCGCTCCAATTCGCCAACGGTTCCTTCCACCCGCTCAATCTGAAGTTCTCCTGGCGTGGTGCAAAGCTTGAGGCTGCAATCCAGGCTGCTGAATTCTCGATTCCCAACCAACCCGGTAGCATCCACCTTGAAGGCAATCTCAAAACAGAACTTTGGCAACCCGCATCGTCCTACCAATTCGAAGGCACCATCACCAATTGGCCGGTCGACAAGACCACTGCCGAATGGATGGGTACTATCAAAACACCGTCCATAGACGCCGACTGGACAGACAACCTCGAAGGCGAAGCAAAACTCACTCTGGCCGAACCCGCCTCAGAGCCAATCAAGGTTCTTCTCCAGCAAGGCAAATATACCCTCGATTTCGGAGAAGGAAACAGAAAGCCGGTCACTCTCACGCCACCCTACTGGCCGCTCACAATTCCACCGGAACCGTAAAGTCGTAGCACCTGCGATCGGATCCCCGCAGGCACAAGATCCTCCCATTGCTCTCCTTTAGCAATCCGCTGCCTCACCTCGGTGGAAGAAACCTTCTCCATGGCAGCTTCAACATCCAACCACCCAAAATACTCGGACAACTCTTCTGGCAAAGCCCAATCTTCCTGCCGTCGCGCACTCAGAATCGGGTACTTCTTCAAGTTTGATTCGAGATAATTAGCATGGCTAGCTGCATCGAGGCCATAGTCCCACTCCACAATCCGCCGCGCCCCATCCTCGCCGATCAACAGTTGAACCGGTCTCCCCGGCAGCGTCTCTTCAACCTCTTCGGCAATCGAAAAGAATAAACTCTCTCTCGAAACTGCAACAGCATCCTGGGTGCTCTCCAGCACCATCCGCAACCGCGCAGGCAGCGCTACGCCCTCATAGCGCTTATGCGGAAACCGCTCCGGCATTACCCAAACCACCTCATCGACAACAGAACGTGCGGCCTCTGCCAGCGCCACATGAGCCACCGTGGGCGGATGAAATGCGCCACAAAAAACTGCAATGGAACTGCTAGCTGGCCGTGGACGTCTCAGGAATCGCATGCTCTCCTTTCAATTTAAGACGACGAGAGCGATACACTTTGGATTACACAAACAATGTTTACCTGGATCTGCCCCAAGTGTGGAAGAGAAGTCGGCCCTTCCTACAACGAATGTCCTTTTTGCGCCGAAACCGGACCCGCAAAGATATTGCCTCCAGTGCCCGTAGGAGCGCAGCCTCCACAGCCTCAATACGTGCCTCCAACTCCGCCGCAGCCGCAATACGTTCCCCCTCCTCCTCCAGCACCTACTCCCGTAGCAGCACCTGTGGCGGTTTCTCCACCCCCACCTCCGGCTCCCGTTCAACAAACCTACTTGGTCGGCGCCGATGACCACAAGCGCAGCATTCCTGGCTGGCTCGCAGCAGTACTTGCCTTTGCTGCCGTCGCCCTGGTTGCCTACGGCTTTGTCTACTTTACTCAGTCCAAACGTGAAATCAGCCCCGCCGCAGCCAAAGCCGCCGCAAGTCAAAAGGCCGCAGGTAACCCCTATGCCAAGTTCCTTGAGCTCACCGGTTTCCGCATCAATGAAACGGCTGGTAAGAAACTCCAGGTCCAGTTCCTCGCCGTCAACCACGGTGCAGCAGACCTTACTGGCATTGAAGGCATCATCACCCTCAAAGTAAAAGGCTCGGAAACCGACGAACCAGCTGTTACCTTCAAATTCAGCATCTCGGAAGTGCCCGCATTCGGCGCTAAGGAAGTCGTGGTCAATACCTTCATCCAGAAGCGCAAATCTCTCGACATGCCAGACTGGCTCTTCCTCGAACCCGTCGTCGAATTCACTTCTACCGAATAGCCAATGCCTCGCGAGCCGGCTTGTGGGCGGGGTCAATTTCAAGCGCGCGCTTGAAATCCATCTCTGCCGCTTCTTGCTGCCCCAGTGCCGCAAGTGCCACACCCCGGTTGTAGACATGCGATGCCACACCCGGCTCAATCGCAAGCGCCTTACCAAAAGCCCGCAGCGCCTCTGCGGGCTTTCTTAATTCCAGATACACACGCCCAAGCTCTGTCTGGTACCCGGCATCCTGTAACGCCGGAGCCGCCATCAATGCCGCCAGCGCTTCCTCCGGCGCAACATATTTCGTGTACTGCAACAGCGCTCCCACATTCCCCGGCTGCCGCTCCATCGTCATCTTCCACAACATCCTGGGCTCGCGGTAAATCGAATAAGCCCAATCCCCTGCTAACCCCGCATAGACAATCACCAGCGCCCACGGCCAACGTAGCGCCGGCACAGCCGCCGCCAGCATCGCCACCGGCAAATACATCCGCCTCCCCGCCGCCAAATCCGCAATCGGAAACACGCTCGAGGTAGGCAACAAAAACAACAGCGCGCCCAGTAGCCAGAACACCCATCCCGCCCGCGCGAAATGCCGCCGGCCAGGATACAATCCTGCCACTGCAAGCAACCACAACCCCGCACACCACATCGGCGCAACATCCACAGCCCACCGCATCCCCACAAACGTAGGCCAAAGCATATGCTTCAGATAAAGCCCGATTACCAACGGTTGCGTCGCGAGATAACCCAACCAGCCCACCCCTGCCTGCACTCCAGCCCCAGACCCCGCCAAACTCCGTGTTGCATAAACCACCCCACCCAAAGCCACCAGAGCCAGCGCAAACATCACCCCAATCGGCCGCCACTCCTTCGTATTTCTTGATATCGAAAAATGCAATGCCACCAGAAACAACGGCAACGCAATCGCCTCTTCTTTCGCCAGCAGCGCCAGTGAATAGAACAATACCGCCCACCAATGTTTTCCTGCCAGCCACCGATCCAGCGCCACCCAAACCAGCAACCCCATCAACACCACCGGCCGGCTAAACACATAAAGCACGGCATCGGCTTGCAGCGGATGCACCGCAAACACCGCCGCCGCAAAAAACGCTCGCCCATCCCCCAGCAGCCGCCTCAGTGCCCGGTAGCAAAACTGCACCGCCACCGCATGCAACAAAACATTCGTCAGCCGAAACGCCCACGGCGCAGCCCCAAACCACTCAAAGTTCAACCAAAAGGTGAAATAACTGAGCGGCCGCGGCCTCAGAAGGGAAGGGAACTCCATCCCCAGCAACGAGTAGTCGTCCAGCATCCAGTCCCCCGGCAACCCAAGCAGCCAGACCGACGAAAGCAGCAATAATACGTAAGGAAAGTATGCCGATGTTATGCTGCTAGTTTCTCATGCCGCCCCGTTCAAAGGCCGATAAGCAGGCCCGTCTCAACCAGATCCTGGCCGTACTTGACGACATGTATCCCAACGTCACCTGCGCCCTCCACCACACCAACCCCTGGGAACTCCTGGTCGCCACCATCCTCAGTGCCCAGTGCACCGACGAACGCGTCAACAAAGTCACCCCCGCCCTCTTCGCCAAATACCCCACCATCGAAGACTTCGCCGCCGCCACTCAGGAGGAAATGGGCAAGGACATTTACTCCACCGGCTTCTACAACAATAAAGCCAAAAACATCATCGCCGCCGCCCAGCGCATCCTCACCGTCTTCAACAGTGAAGTCCCCACCAACATCGAAGACCTCCTCACCGTCCCCGGAGCCGCCCGCAAAACCGCCAATGTCGTCCTCGGCACCTGCTTCAACATCGCTAGCGGCGTCGTCGTCGACACTCACGTCTCCCGCATCTCCCAGCGTCTCGATCTCACTAAAAAGACCGATCCCGTTAACATCGAAAAAGACCTGATCCAGATCCTGCCCCAATCCCGCTGGATCTCATTCAGCCACCAGCTCATCCATCACGGCCGCGGCCACTGCACCGCCCGCAGCCCCAAATGCCACACCTGCCCCATGAACCATCTTTGCTACGCCAAGGACAAAAATGCCTAAGCACCTCGTCCTCCTCCTAACCCTGATCCTCACCAGTTGCGTAGACTTCCCAAATCAATACGCACCCACCAGAGCACGTCGCCCCGACACCGGGCCAGACCCGCGCGGCCTCAAAGCCTACATCGACATGAAAGACCCGGCCGCACTCGCACACATCGCCTGGGGCATCAACCCTGCCGCCTTCGATGGCGAAAAACGCAAAGCCGAACCCAAAGCCGCTCTCCGCTTCAAAGTCGATGACACCAGCAATCTAAAAGTCAGCATCGACATCGCCACCCCCCAACTCCTCCGCGTAAAGATGAACGGCCGCCCCTTGGGCGAAACCACCAGCACCCACTTCGAAGCCCCCGTCGAGCCTTCCGACTTTTTCGCCAACACCGCCACTCTCGTCGAGATCGAAAGCGATTCAGGCTTCAGCCTCCTCCGCGCCGGCTTCCTCAAACGATGATCTATATCGTCCTTGGCTGGTTCCTCACTGTAGCCACCGCCGTAGCCCTAGGCGGCCACATCCTCCGCGCGATCAAGCTTCAACTCGAAGGCTGGCAAGACTTCATCTACCGTTTCCTAATAGGCTCCGCCGCCCTCTCGCTCCTCACCTTCTGCCTCGCCTCCCTCGGTCTCATCCACAAAGGCCTCATCTACGCAATTGCCATAACAGCCATCGCCTCAAGCTGGCGCAACTGGCCCACCCTCCCCAGACCCCAATTCCATTGGTCCGCGATCCCCTTCGCCATCTTCACAATCTTCTACCTCACGCACGCGATGGCCCCAGAACACTCCCCCGACGGCATGGCTTACCACCTCGGCCTCGTCGCCCGCTACTACCGCGAGCACGGCTTCGTTTGGTTCCCCACCAACATGTACTCCTTCCTCTCGCAAGGCATGGAGATGCTCTTCCTCTTTGCTTATTCAATCGGCCGCCACTCCGCTGCCGCCCTCATCCACTTCACCTTCCTCCTCACCCTCCCCATCCTCCTGGCCACCGTCGCAGGCCGCACCGGTTGGCTCGCCGGCCTTACCGTCTTCCTGCTCCCCGTAGTAGGAATCGACGGCATCAGCGCCTACAACGACGTAGCCTTAGCCGTCACTTTATTCGCCACTTGGCAAGCATCAACAAAGTGGCGCGAAACCCAAAACAAAGCCTGGATCGCCGTCGCCGCCACCCTCGCCGGTTTCGCCATGGCCATCAAGTTTACCGGCGTCATCGCGATCCTCTTCTTGCCCCCCACGCTTCGCATCTGGCCTGCCGCCATCAGCATCCTGCCCTGGCTCATTAAAAGCTACTTGTGGTCCGGCAACCCCCTCGCCCCCTTCTACAACAACCTCTTCCCGAACCCCTGGTTCAACGTAGAATTCGAAACCGGCTACCGCTCCTTCCTCCGCCACTACGACGTCCCAAACCTCCAGGAGTGGGCCAGAGAAGTCTTCCTCGGCGGCCCCCGCCTCAGCGGCACCCTCGGCCCCATCGGCCTCCTCTTTCCACTAGCGATTCTCGGCTTCCGCAAACAAAAACACCTCCTCCTCGCCGCTGCCATCACCCTCTCGATCTACCCGCTCAACATCGGCACCCGATTTCTCATCCCAGCCCTCCCCTTCCTGACGCTAGCCCTCTTCCAAACCTTCCCTAAACAAACAGCGGCAATCCCCCTGATAGCTGCAATCCTGTCCTGGCCCAGTGTCCTCGCGCTCTACTCCTCCCCCTACGCCTGGTTCCTCGAAAAGGCTCCCTGGAGAGCGGCCCTGCGGATCGAAACTGAAGATGCCTTCCTCGTCCGCAAAAGCGGCGGCTACGTAACCGCGCGCACCATCGAGACCTTTGTCCCGGCAGGCGAAACCGTCTTCGCCCTCTCTCCCATCCCGGAAAGCTACACCAGCCGCAACATCATCATTGCATACCAATCAACAATCGGTCTCAAACTCCAGCGAGCCCTAACCGCCCCCACCTACGACGACTACCAGGCTAAATTCATCTACACCTGCAAAGGCGCAAACCCCACCATCTCGAAGTCCACCAAAGACACCTGGAGCATCGCCGAAATCGAGCCCCGCCCCCAATCCATCACCTGCAACAGAACCCCCTGGGATGCCCACCTAGCCAACGATGGCAATCTGACAACAAGCTGGCGCACCTGGGCCCCCACCCAACAAGGCGACTCCTGCAAGCTAACCCCCGCCCAACCCTACAAGCTCTACGGCACCGGCGACCAATGGGAAGTAGAACTCAAAGACTGCACCCGCGAAGTCCAACCGAGCCAAGCCGACTATCGAAAAGATGCCAGAAAACTCTTCCTGAGCCAGAACGTCAAATACCTGGCCATCGACGCCCCAGACTACAACTCCAAAGACATGATCGACCACCCAGACCTCTGGGGCATCGACCTCATAGCCCAGCGCGGCACCATGCGAATCTATTCTTGGAAACCACTGCAGCAATGACCCAATACTTCCTAGGCGTCGACGGAGGCCAATCCTCCACCACCGCCATCATCGGCGACGAACAAGGCCGCGTCCTCGGCATCGGCCGCGGTGGCCCCTGCAACCACATCAAAACCGGCGACGGTCGCGCCAAATTCGAAAACGCCATCCTCGGTGCCCTCCCCATCTCTGGCCTCCACTTCCGCGCCGCCTGCCTCGGCTTCAGCGGAGGCCCCAAAGACAAAGCCGACCTCGTCCGCGAAATGATCCAAGCAGACGAATACAACATCACCAACGACGGCCTCATCGCCCTCACTGGCGCAACCGGCGGAGCCCCCGGCATCATCGTAGTAGCCGGCACTGGCTCAATAGCATATGGCCGCAACTCGAGCGGCCAGACCGGCCGCGCCGGCGGCTGGGGCTACATCTACGGCGACGAAGGCGGCGGCTTTGACCTCACCAGAGAAGCCGTCCGCGCTTCCCTCCGCATGGAAGAAGGCTGGGGCCCCACTACCACCCTCCGCGACAAACTCCTCAACGCCGTTGGCGCCGAAAACGCCAACGACCTCATGCACCGCTTCTACACCACAGACTTCCCCCGGCCCCAAATCGCCAGCTACTCCAAGCTAGTAGACGAAGCCGCCCGCGAAGGAGACCGCGTCGCAATCGAAATCCTCAACCGCGCCGCCCAGCAACTCGCCAGCTTCGCCTCCAGCGTCCGCCAGGCCCTCTTCGCCCAAGGTGAGCCAGCAACCGTCTGCCCCGTAGGAAACGTCTACAAAAGCGAAATCCTTAGAACCCGCTTCGAGATGCTAATTGGCCTCGAAGAATCCAACACCTTCGCCGAGCCCTTATACGGCCCAGCCTCCGGTGCATTGATCGAAGCCTGGCAAATGGCCGGCATCACCCCCGATACCCGCTTCCTTCCCAAAGAAGAGAAGACCCAGTCAAGCTAAACTAGAGCTTTACCCATGGCAAAACTTTCGATCCGCGACCTCCAGCTCCAAGGCAAGACTGTCTTCATCCGCGTAGATTTTAACGTACCCCTCACCGCAGGCGGAAAAGAAATCACCAGCGACAAGCGCATCCGCGCCAGCCTCCCCACCATCCAGTACGCCCTGGCTCAAGGTGCCGGCGTAATCCTCGCCAGCCACCTCGGCCGTCCCAAAGGCAAGCGCAACGAAGAGATGAGCCTCGCCCCCGTAGCAGCCAAGCTAAGCGAACTCCTGAAACTCCCCGTAGCCTTCGCCTCCGATTGCATCGGTGCAGAGGTCGAAGCAATGAAGCCAGCCCCAGGCGCAGTTCTCCTTCTCGAGAACCTCCGCTTCCACGCCGCCGAAGAAGCCAACGACGCAGCCTTCTCCAAGCAACTCGCCGCACTCGCCGACGTCTACGTCAACGACGCCTTCGGCACCGCCCACCGCGCCCATGCCTCCACCGTCGGCATCATCCAGTACGTAAGCCAGGCCGCCGCCGGCCTCCTGATGGACAAGGAACTCGAGTATCTGACCAAGGTCACCGCCAACCCCGAAAAGCCCTCGATCTCAATCATCGGTGGAGCCAAGGTAAGCGACAAGATCGAAGTCATCCAGAACCTCCTCAAGATCTCTGACAAGCTCCTGATCGGCGGAGCCATGGCCTACACCTTCCTCAAGAGCCAGGGCCTCCCCACCGGCAAGAGCCTCGTAGAAGACGACAAGCTCGACCTCGCCAAAGAACTCCTCGCCACCTCCGGCGGCAAACTAATGTTGCCCGTAGACCACGCCGTAAGCCCCGAGTTCAAAGCCGACGCCGGCTACGCCGAAGTAGCAGAAATCCCCGAAGGCCAGATGGCCCTCGACATCGGCCCCAAGACCATTGAGGTCTACGTAGCGGAAATCTTGAAGTCCAAAACCATCATCTGGAACGGACCCATGGGAGTCTTCGAAATGCCCCCCTTCGACAAGGGAACGATGGCAGTAGCCAACGCCGTAGCAACAGCAACCGACGGCGGAGCAATCAGCGTAGTAGGCGGCGGAGACAGCGAAAAAGCAGTCAAGACTGCCGGCATCAGCGACCGGGTAAGCCACGTCTCCACCGGCGGCGGCGCCTCCCTCGAATTCCTAAGTGGCATCACCCTCCCCGGCGTCGCGGCCCTCACCGAAAAATAAGAAAAGACGGGGGCAATCCCGTCTTTTACTCCTTTCTTTTAACTGCAACCTCTGCGCGGCTTCGCGCAGCAAATTACCAAAATGTGGGTGAAGGTACGCATCACCTGCTAGTACTCCTCCTTAAGCTCCTCATTCAATACACCTTGTTTCCGGCCTTTGGATTGCAGCCAATTCAGGTGGTTCTTTGCAATTTCTAGTGATGGAGGATTACTAGTCATGTTAAAAAGTCGCTCAATAAGTGATTCGGGCTGTAACAAGCCCAAGATTCGTCTAATGAAGCTTTTCATGCTTTTGGTTCTGGGCCTGACCAGCGCTTACGCTCAACCGCCCAAGGGCTATTGGAAACAAGTCGGCGTAAAGACCTTCGACCAGCCACAGACTCCCCTCAACAATGTCCAGGAAACAATCAGCCGTCAAGCCGAAAAGGCTCTGATTCATCAATACACGATGATCTACGGCCCCATCCAAGGTGCCGATCTCGATATTTCCTACCCGACACCTCCCTCAATTCTCATTCCTGGTACTCCATTCCCGGCGATGATCAAAGGTTCCATTGGCTGGAATGCTTTCGATAGAGGAAACTACGGCTATGGAAAGTTTCTGACCGCCTATTTCGACGACATCGCGAACAAAGAGGATGTTTGGCCCCGCGCCAGTATCGATATCCCTATCGGCGGAATAATTGTTGGAGTAAACTTCTCCGGGGCTCAGTTGACCGCAACATTGAACAACGCCACTGCCGCTAACCCTGTGCTGGTGCCCGCCGTCCGTTGGGCCGCTGGGTCCCGCTCTACCTTTCGCTACTTGGCCACAAAAGAAGCCACATGGGGTTGGGGCTGGGTTTATGAATGGACTCTCGGCGAGCCCGGCTCTTGCACCGGAGCCTGTACGATTGGCGCCTCCGCCCTCACTGCCGGTCCCACCGGCGGAATACTCTCTATTCCTGTAACTGCCACCAATCGTTGGGATGTCACCGCAGTCGACCCATGGATCACCGTCACCTCGCCAGTCAGCAATAACGGCAACGGCACCGTCTCAATTAGCGTGGCGCCGAATCCGGGAGACAACCGTACAGGCACCATTCGCGTCGCTGGTCAAACCGTCACAATTGTGCAATTTGGCGGCACAGAATCCAAACTCTTCGATATCGGCAATATCGCCGCTTGCAATACTGTCAACCACTCCGAATTCACGCTGGCTGGAAGCAGCTTCGTCAATCGCGTTGACGTCTGGTACAGATTCAATGCCAACGAATTCAGCGTTCCCTATACATTGCTGCAAGGGTCGCAAACTATCAGCACTGGAACTCTCGTAAAGAACAGTTGCGACACCTATCAGTCCAATTGGTGTGTCGCGCGCGCTACCCTCGCAACAGTTCTGCCCGCTGGCGAATACCGCGTCAATGTCCCCAACTCGCAGATCTGTCAGAATCCTGGCAGCCAGGGTAAAGGCTTTGTAAGTGTTTTTGGGAACTTGATTAACACGGGTGCCGCAGGTGGGACCTGTTCCGGCACCTGCAGCCTAAATGCGCCCGGTCAGTCGATCGATAAAGCGGGTGGTTCCGGAACCATCAATGTGACCGCCACCGGAACCTGGACCGCCATCTCCTTTAACTCCTGGATCAAAGTCACCAGTGGCTCAGCTGGCAGCGGCAACGGCTCAGTTGGCTTTACCGCTGATCCCAACACCGGGGTGCCACGCAGTGGTGCCGTAAGTGTTGCTGGCCAGGCCCATAGCGTTCACCAAACTGGCACTGCCAGCGGAACCTCGGCTGGCTGCAATTACTTGATCCAGTCCAACTCCACCCTCAGCGTGCCAATCACGGGCACCAATAGCGGATTGATTCAGGTCGTCACCAACCAGTCCTGCGCTTGGACCTCTTCCACCAGTGCCGCGTGGATCACGCTTCGCAGCGGTATATCCAGCACTGGCAATGGAGGAGTCGCCTTTGCCGCCGCATCGAATGATACTGGCCTGCCTCGCAGTGCAGCGATTGTAATTGCCGGTCAGATCATCGTCGTCAACCAGGCGGGTGGCGTTCCTCCTGGCACCCCGGCCGTATCCTCCGGTGGCACTGTCAACACTGCTAGCTATGCCCCCGGTGGCCCTCCAACTGGTTCATTGGCCCAGGGTTCGTTCTTCAGCATCTACGGGGGCGACCTCGGCCCTGATCAATTTGCTAAAGCCGCCTCTTATCCCTTGCCAACGTCATTGGGCGGCGTCACTATCGTCATCGCCAGCGCAAACGAGCGCTATGATGCGTACTTGGTCTTCGCCTCTAAAGGTCAGATCAATGCTGTACTGCCTTCCACTGTTCCTGTTGGCGATGCCCAGGTTATCGTAAGCTACAACGGCAGAACCAGCGCCCCGGCTCCGATCCGGGTCGTCAAATCCAGCGTCGGCGTCTTCTTCCAACGCACCAACGGCAAAGATCTGGCAATCGCGCAGAACGTGGCGAGCGCAACGGATTACCCGCTGAATCTTCCGGATTCGCCAGCCAAGCCAGGTCAAATTGTGATTCTCTGGGCCACTGGTATGGGCCCCATCGCGGCAGCCGACAACGTCGCGCCTGGAGGCGGCGATATGACTGGGGTTCCGCTATCGATCACGGTCGGTGGGGTACCTGCACAAAGGGTATATGCCGGTCGTCAGCCCGAGACCGCCGCAGTAGACAACATCTACTTCACGGTCCCAGCCAATGCACCTTTAGGCTGTCAGATTCCAGTTGAACTGACCGTCGGGGGGCTGCAGGCCAACACCACCCTACTTGCGATTTCTGCTACTGGCTCACGCTGTCAGTAGTCTGCTTGTGCCGTAAGGCCCATGGCTACCTGCACGCCCGATGGTGAAATTAGACTTCGCCATCGGGCGTGCTTCACTTTTAAAAAGATTTCGGGTCAAGCCCTGTCAACTAAAGCCTCCCCCACATCTCAAACAGCATCTTCGTGACAAACTGTCCCCGCCCCATTTTCCGGCAAGCCAGCTGCACGCATAAACTCTACCGGTAACTAGAAGCCTGCACATCAAAAAGCCGTGAGTACGTTCCTTGCTTCTCCATCAGCGAGTCGTGAGAGCCATCTTCGATAATCTTCCCCTTGGACAAAACCATGATCCGGTCAGCCATCCGCACCGTGGAGAACCGATGTGAGATAAAGAGGGCCAGCCTATCCTGTGTCAAATCCGCAAACTTCTGAAACACCTCATGTTCAGCCATGGGGTCCAGAGACGCAGTCGGCTCATCCAGAATCAAGATCTGCGCATCGCGCAAAAACGCACGGGCAAGCGCCACCCTCTGCCACTCGCCTCCGGATAGATCCAGCCCTCCCTCAAAGCGGCGACCCAGCATCTGGTCCAGCTGCGTAGGAAATTGCTCTAGCAGGTCCATCGCATTACTCTTGCGTGAAGCTTCCCAAATTGACGCATCGTCATCCAGCTTTTCGATATCCCCAACCGCGATATTCTCCCGGGCCGTCAGATCGTAACGAATAAAGTCCTGAAAGATCACTCCAATTTCTTTGCGAAGTTCGTCGACGTCATAGTCTTTCAAGTCACGCCCATCCAGAAGGATACGACCCGCGGAAGGATCGTAAAGTCGGGTAATCAGCTTAACGATCGTAGTCTTGCCCTCACCGTTTTCGCCAACCAGGGCGACGCGTTGCCCCATATCCAGCCTGAAGTTCAGGCCGGTAAAGATGGGGCTGGTGCTGCCCGGATATAGGAAACTCACGTTTTGAAACTCGAGGCCCACTTTCATGGGGCGCGGCGGCAGAAGCGAGTCTTTGCAAGACCGGATTTCCGGACGCTCCCGGAAAAAGAGCATGAGGTCATGCAGAAATAGAGATTGATCGGCTACGTCAGAGAACAGCGAAAAGATCATTTGAAGATGCCCGTTCGCACCAGAAACCGCCCCCACCAGCAGGGTGAAAGTACCATCGTGATTCGCTGCAGAAAAGCCTCCCGCGCAAGGAATGCATAGCTGCCGAAATAGCCTGCTGCCGCTACCAGCGCAAACGTTCCTCCCCAGAGAAAGCGTTGCTTGGCCAGGCTTGTATTCTTGTCGATGAGCTGATTGGACAATCCGACATACTTGGTCTCCAGGTGCGGCGCAAGCGCGAATATTTTGATTTCTTTGGCCGCTTCCCGGCTGCTGCCGAGGGAAAGGAAATAATCCAGCGATCTCCGAATAGGCGTCAACAAGTGCGATTGCGTATAGCCAAGAAAGGCAAAGTGACTTTCCACCAGAAACGCGGGCAGCACAGAAATTACCAGGAGCAACAGAACCCACGGTGAATAAATGAGGATGGTTAAACTTAAGCTAATCAGCATGACGACGCGCTGAATAAGCCAGCCTGCCGATGTCAGCATGCCTACCCGATCCGTTGATTGTGCACGTGCGCGCTCCAGTCGGTCGTGGAATTCAGGATCCTCAAAGCTCTTCAAGTCCAGAGTCGCAGCATGCCGCATGATCTTTAAACCCAGACTTTGGCTGAAGCGGTCTGCAATCAAGCCGTCGAAAAAATCGACAGCACGGCCAATCAATTGCGAAACGGCACCCAGTCCAAACTCAATCGCCACCCAAAACCACAATTCATTAATGTCAACCGGTTGACCACGGGCGGTCGCCACGATGATGTCGAGAATGTTCTTCGCCGCATACAACATGCCAAGCGGAGTCAAACCTCCTTGCACCCTCAGCGCGATCGTTGCTCCGACAGGACCAGGTGCCGCCTGCCACAGCAGCCTCCAGAGTTGAGGTAAGTCTTTCAGAGCGTTTAACCGGTTTCTCCATGCCTCACCCTGGGTCGCCGATTCCACTGTTTTCACTCAATATTTCAGAGCAAGCCGAGTGCCGAACACCCTACCCATTCAAAACCGCTACTTCAAACGGTTCTCATACCAGACCACATTTTTCGACGTCTGCCCCGCTACCAGAACATCCAGATCCCCGTCCCCATCTAGATCCACCAGCCGGATATCGTAAGCCGCCTGGTCCTCATGGATCAAGCGTTTTGTGAATTTACCCCTCCCATCATTCTCAAACCAAGCCACTACCATCGAATCTTTCGCGCAACTCACAAAGTCCAGATCCCCATCGCCATCCATGTCAGCCACAGCCAGCGAATGCGGCCCATAAACCGACGCATCAATCTCATGCTTCACAAAGTTGGGCCCCTCAAACCAGACAAATCCAACCCCATGCCCACGCGATGCAATCACGTCCATCTTCCCGTCGCCATTCATATCGAAAATCAAGGGGTTAGTCGCTCCATCCTCACCTGTTGCTAGAACGTGCTTCTTCCATGGCCCCGGCCCCTTCGGCTGCTCCCACCAGGCAAACCATTGCCCCTCCTTACCTACCTTCGCGGCACTAGCGATATCCGGCAAGCCATCGCCATTTAAATCTCCTGCCCCATGATAGTGACTCAACCCCGGCGCATCTCCCGTAGCAAACACATTCCGCTGCCACCGCTTCCCCTTGTCCAAAGCTTTAAGCCACACCAGCGAACTCGCAAACTTCCCCGTAGCCTGCGCACTGTTAGCAATCAGATCGAGCCGTCCATCCTTGTCAATGTCAAACGTATAAAGCCCATGAATTCCGTCGATTACAGAATCAATCTCATGATATTTCCAGGCCTCTGTCTGTGGCTTCTTCGGCTGCTCTAACCAATACAACAACCCCGGCGAATACCTCGCTCCCACAAAGTCCTCATCCCCATCTCCGTCCACATCCATCACCGCAGAATGAATAATCGACACCCCTGAATGCAGCACCTGCCCACTCCCGTAAAGCAGCGTCCGGTCCTTCATGTTCGTAACAATCCCTCGGCCACCGCCATTCAGTTTGATCCCCACAGCCGTATAAGCCGGCTCCCCCTTGGCCACCTCATGACGTACCCACTTCGGCTTCCACTCATTCCAGTAAATCCGAACATTCTGTGTCGCCCGCCCGCAAGCAATCAGCTCCGGCTTCCCGTCACCATTCAAATCCCCAATGACCAGATCCTCCGGTGACATCCCAGCCTCATCCACCCGCAAAACCCGCTCCCACTTGCCTTCAGCACTCCGCTTCAAAATCGATAGCCCCGTATCCTTACCCCGAAAACCAAACGCCAGCTCGTCGCTCCCGTCGCCATCAAAATCAGCCCACCCCAGCGCATGCCCCCCATAAACCGTCGTATCCCGCAACGCCTTCGGCCAAACCGTTCCCAGCTCCGTATGCCACTTTGCCGGCGGCGGCGGCCCCTGCGGAGTCAACTTCGGCGTCGGCTCCTCATAAATCGTCAACGTATCCCCGTGAAAAGCCTCAATCGTAGCCGCCACACGGTACCGGTTCACCCGTCCAACCACGATCTCCCCAGGCTGCCCCTCGCCCGTGAGAACCCGCTTCCAGCTCCCATCCTGCAACCGCGTTAGCGTCTCAACTCCACGCTTCGAAGCCATCACAATATCCAGCACCCCGTCATCATTCATGTCTTCAAGGAACAGATTGTGAGCCAGCTCCAGATTCTCCGCCGCCACCTCTACCTTCCAGTCCGGTAACTGATACACCAGCGCCTTCCCCTCCAGCGGCATCACCACAAGATCTTTCTTGCCATCCCCCGTCACATCGCCCCAACGAATCCGGTGCGCGCCCGGCACCTTTGCAATATCATGCAGTTTCCACTTCCCGCCCGGCAATTGCTCCAGCCAGTGCATCGACCCCTTCACCACACGCTCCCGAGGTTGCCACTCGGCCGCAAGCGCAAAGTCCAGCAGCCCGTCCCCGTTGATGTCATGCCCGGCAATCGACACGTGATCCATCGGCGCAACCTTTTCGCTGATCACATGAGCTTCCCAACTCGGATTCTGATACCAGATCACCTTGCCGCCCGTGATCGCCACCACATCCTGCTTGCCGTCATTATTTACATCCGCCAGCCGAACCGCATAGACAACGCCAAGCCCGCTTCCAATCTCCTGCAAACGAAACTGGGCGCTGAGCGACAACGCCATCAATCCAAAAACAACGTAACGAATCATGCCGCGATTCTATCGGAATTGACCTGCAATAATGAAGCTGTGTCCAAGGTAAAAGAGCTCGAGTCTCAGCTAGACCGGGCCCAACAACAGTTGCGCCTATTTCAGAAGGTCAGTCGTCTAATGGCCAAAGAGCTCAGTCTCAAGCAGGTTCTCTCCGCCATCAACGCGCTCGTCCTCGAATTCATGCACGGCGATTCGTGTTTGCTCTACATGCTCGACAAAGGAGATTTGGTCCTCTGTTCGTCCAACAACCCATCGCCCGATACTCTCGGCTCTCTTCGTTTGCGCATGGATGAAGGCCTCACCGGCTGGGTCGCCCGCGAGCGTCGTCTTGTGGCCATCAGCAAAGAAGCCTACCTCGACCCTCGCTTCAAAAGCTTTGTCGAACTTCCTGAAGATCAATACGAAGCCTTTCTCTCAGCTCCTATCATTGCCCGCAACAAGGTCGTTGGGGTCATCAACGTTCAGGTTCGCAAGCCGCATATCTTCTTGGGAGAAGAGATGGAGACCCTCACCACAGTGGGCGAACAGGTCGGTGTTCTGCTTTCCCTGGCCCGCCTCGAAGCCAAAGAAGACATCTGCACTCTAGTGTCAGCACTAGCTTGAATCCTATGCTCACCAGACGCTTTCTCCTCGCCACTATCCCCACCTTGGCACTTGCCCAGAACCAGAAATTTGTTCGCAGCTTCTTCTATTTGAAGCCAGACTCCCGTCTCATCCTGATCGATTTTGCAGTGGGCTCTGACAAAAAAATGTGGGCCGTCGGAGGTACTATCGCCTCCGGCCGTGGCAAAGGCGCATTGCTCTCATCCCTCGACGGTGGCCTCAACTGGCAGCAATCCGAACTCCGCTTCCTTCCACGTTCCCTCTTCGCTCTCGATGATTCCTCTCTCTGGTGCGTCAGCGAGAGCGGTGAAATCTGGTTCAGCGCCGAAAGTGGTCGGGAATGGAAGAAACTCTCAAAGCAGAACAACGCCCTCAAAGTTCATTTCCTCAACAACCAGACTGGCTTCCTCGTCGGCGTCAAGAAAACCTTCATGCGCACCGACGACGGCGGCAAAACCTGGCGCCACGTCCCTGAAGCCGCACAAGTCTCCGGCGCACCAGAGAACTTCAGCTACAGTTCCGTGCAATTTTGGAACGGCAAAATCGGCCTTGTCTCCGGCGCAACGCAGCCTCCCGCCCGCAGCAGACGCCGCGCAGAACTGCCCGATTGGATGGAACCAGAACTCTCCGCCATCCGTTCCGACAAGCCCCACATTCTCGTATCCCTCGAAACCATGGACGCTGGCGCAACCTGGCGCAAACAGGAAGTTTCTGGCTTCGGCTCAGTCCATCGCAGCCTGATCGCCAGCGATGGCACCGGCCTCACCCTGATCAAGTTCAACAAGAGCTTCGACTACGGTGGCGAACTCTACTCGTTCTATCCAAAGTTCAACAAGAAATCGGGAATGATCCTCCGGCTCAAGGATCTGGAAATGCAGGATATTCTGTACATCCCCGGCGACGGTGCCTACCTCGCCTGCACAGAACGACTCGGCCCGCTGCCCGTTCCCACCAAGGTTCACATCAGGCACTCCAAAGACCTCCAGAACTGGACCGAGATTCCCGTCGACTACCGTGCCATCGCCCAGAAGATCACCCTCGGCGCAACCCCTTCCGGAAAAGTCTTTGCTGCTCTCGATCAAGGTACTATACTGGCTCTTCGCTAGCCATGTGGACCCGTCGCCAACTCATCTCATCCTTCGCTTTCGCAAGGCCCCGTCCCAATGTAGTCATCATTCTGACTGACGATCAGGGCTACGGTGACTTCAGCCTCCGCCGCAATCCAGTTCTCAAAACGCCAAACCTCGACCGGCTTGCTCAAGAAAGCGTCGAGTTCACCCGCTTCTCAGTCTCCCCCGTGTGTGCCCCCACCCGTGCCGCCTTGATGACAGGCCGCTACCCTCTTCGTACTGGTGTGCATGGTGTCACCAAAGGACGCGAAACCTTGCGCTCCTCGGAGATTACCCTCGCCGATTGTCTGAAGGGTGCCGGCTATCGCACCTCTCTGATTGGCAAGTGGCACCTCGGCGAAAACTATCCCTACGTCCCCCACGCCAGGGGCTTCGACGAGTTCACCGGTTTCCGCACCGGCCACTGGAATTGGTACTTCGATTCCCCGGTTGAGCGCAACGGCAAGCCTGACAAACTGAAAGGCTACATAGCCGATTCACTCACCAACGAAGCCATCAACTTCGTCAAATCACCCAGGCGCGAGCCGTTCTTCCTCTACCTTGCCTACAACACTCCTCACGCTCCTTATCAGGTGCCTGATCAATACTTCAACCGTTTTGCAGACAAAGGCTTGTCGATCCCAGACCAGTCGATCTACGCGATGGTCGCCAATCTCGACGACAACATTGGCCGCCTCCTGTCTCATCTGGATAGCGACACCATCGTCCTCTTCATGTGCGACAACGGCCCGCAGACAGACCGTTTCAACGCGGGGCTTCGCGGCCGTAAGGGCAGTGTTTATGAAGGCGGTACCCGCAGTCCCCTTTACGTGCGTTACCCAGCCAAACTGACAGGTGGCCGCAAAGTATCCCGGATTGCTGGGCACATCGACATCCTGCCAACCATCCTCGACCTTACCGGTGTAAGCCGCCCCAACGGCCCCAAGCTCGATGGCATCAGTCTCAAGCCACTGCTTGAAGGCAACGAGGCCGCCTGGCCCAGCCGTCAGATCTTCACCCATGCAGACCACCAGCCCAATCCTCTCAGTCCATATCCGGGTTGTGTTCGGGACCAACGCTTCAAGATGGTCAACGGCAAAGAACTCTACGATCTCGAAGCCGACCCGGCAGAGGCAATCAACATCGCAGACCGCGAACCCAAACGTATGGCACAAATGGTAGCCGACTATGAAGCTTGGTTCGCTTCCACCGTAGAAGGCTTCACGCCCGGAGCGCCTCCCATCCCGGTCGGCTACAAAGAAGAAAACCCCGCGGTCCTCACGGCCCCCCAAGCCACCTTGGGAGGCAGTCTCCGCTTCTTTATGAAGCAGGGCTTCGCTCACGACTTCGCCACTGGCTGGTCCAACCCCGATGACGAGATGACTTGGAACATCGATGCCAGAGTCAGCGGTCGATATGAAGCAACCATACAGTATCGCGGACCCATCGGCACAAAGCTTAGCCTCAATCAGTTGTCCGCCACAACGAGGCAACTAACTCCAATGGATGAAATCGAGTTGCCACACCGGGCTCACAACGGAAATGAGGCTCCCGTCGTTCATTGGAACCGCCTCGTTCTCGGCCGCCTGAATCTGCCGAAAGGCCCCTCCAAACTCAGCCTGAAGCTGACAGGATCATCTTGTGACATCAAGGCTTTGGAACTCCGCAAGTGCTGATTTACAACATCGGCCACTTGCTACAAGTACCCGGAATCTTCCAGAACGCTTTCCTGCGAGTAGAAAACGGCAAGATCGCTGAGGTCGGTCTGATGTCCCAGGCTCCTGCCATTCAGGACCAGGACATTGACGCCCTGGGGCGGGTGGTGATGCCGGGCTTCGTCGATTGCCATACGCATCTGGCCCACGCTGGCGGCATGAATGGCAGCTTCGCCGGCCGTTGCAATGCAGTGGAAAGCATCTCAGAAGTGGATCTGCGACAAGCTATCGAAGACAGGCTTTCATTCATGGAGTCCCTTGGAACGACAACAGTCGAAATCAAAACCGGCTATGCCAACTCAGACGAAGCTGTCCGGAAGTGCCTTGCTGCCATTCCAAAGAGGTTGGGAGTGGTCGCCACTGAGATGTCGCCGCTAGCAAATGTCACCTCGCCTCGTTGGCTCTTGCGGGAGAACGTGCGCTTTGTTGATGCCCTATGTGACCCCGAAGGCCTAAATCCTGATCAGTTGCGTGCTCCACTCAGAATGATGCACACTCCAATCAAATTGCATGTCTGTGTGTCGGCTCCCGGTGATGGCGTGCCATTGGCCTTGGATCTAAATGCCGTCAGTGTCGAACATCTGCTCTATGCAACCCAACGGGACGTTGATTTGTTATCCCGGTCAAAGACCATAGCTGTCCTGCTACCGGCCATGGCCTTTCTATCGAAAGCCGGCCGCTTCGCTCCTGCTCGCGCCTTGCTCGACTCGGGCGTAGCCGTGGCGCTCGCGACAGATGCCAACCCCGGCGATTCCCCCACCTACTCAATGCCATTCGTGATGCAACTAGCCATCGGCGAAATGAAGATGACCGCCTTTGAAGTAATCTGTGCCGCTACTCTCAACGCAGCCAGGGCGATCCATGAAGATCACCGCGTCGGCAGCCTCGTGCCCGGCAAAGACGCCGACTTCCTCATCCTCGCCTCGAAAGACTATCGCGATCTTCCCCCCGTCCAGCGGGTCTTCAGAAGTGGGCGGGAGTGTCTTCGTACTTGTGCTGCAGACGCGTCAGCTCCTGCTTCATTCTTTTGATCGTCAACTGGTTCGCGGTGTCGGAATAAGCGTTGCGCATCTCCTTCGGGTCACGCTTGAGGTCATAGAACTCCCATTGCGCCGTCCCGGTGGGGAAGCAGATCAGCTTGTGATCCTTGGTCCGCACTCCATAATGACCAGGAACATGATGGTCCCCATCATCATGCATCCAGTAGCGGTAATACATCGACTTGCGCCAATTCTCAGCCGTGCGGCCTTGCAGGTTGGTCCGGAAGCTTTCACCGTCCATATACTGATCCCGCCCAAGCCCCGCGAAGTCCATAAACGTATGAGCAAAGTCAATATTCAGAATGATGTCGCTGTTTACCGTACCGGCCTTGATCTCTTTGGGGTAACGCGCCAGGAACGGCATCCGCAGCGACTCCTCATACATCAGCCGCTTGTCGTAAAGCCCATGGTCACCAAGAAAGAAGCCCTGGTCTGAGGTGTAGATAATCAGCGTGTTATCACGCAGGTTGTTGTTATCGAGATAATCAAGTACCCTCCCGACAGAGTCGTCTACAGACTGCACACACCGCAGGTAATCCTTGATGTAGAGCTGATAAGCCCACTTGCGCAGTGCGTCTCCGGTCAGGCCCTCAGGCGGCTTCACCTTGAGGTCCCGGAATGTCTGATGCTGCCCCACGCTCATCTTCTCGTTATGCCGGGGCTCCTCATACAGATTGGAGGGCTCGGGGATCGTCTGGTCTTTCAGGAAGTCTTTGTATTTCGGGCCCGGGTCCCAGGCTCGGTGCGGAGCTTTGTGGTGACACATCAGAAAAAATGGCTTCTCTTTGTCTCGACCATTGAGAAACTCAAGCGCAAAATCGGTAATCAGATCCGTGCAGTAGCCTGGATATTTCTTGCGGCCTGTGGGCTCGATAAACTCAGGGTCGTAATAAGCTCCCTGGCCTGGAAGAATCCTCCAGTGGTCAAACCCCTGCGGTTCCGTCACAAGGTGCCACTTGCCGATCATGGCCGTCTGGTAGCCATCGGCCTGAAGATACTTCGCAACGGTCCGGCTCTTCGGGTCCAGTTTGTCATTAAGCGTATTCACGCCATTCTTGTGGCTGTACTGCCCAGTGAGGATAGCAGCGCGTGAGGGTGTGCAGATCGAGTTGGTGCAGAAGCAGTTCTCGAGCCGGGCACCTTCTTTGGCGATGCGGTCAATGTTCGGAGTCTTGTTGATCTTGCTTCCATAGGCGGAAATAGCGTGCGAAGCGTGATCGTCCGACATGATAAAGATGATGTTCGGTCGTGGATTGCCTTGCAAAAGACCCGCCAAAAGACTACGTCGTGATAAACGCTGCATCTCGTTATTCTATTGGGAATGATGCTCCGACGGACACTTCTCATGGCTTTTCTCGCAGACGGCAGGAAGAGGCCCCGCGATTTCGGCATCGTCAGCGGCCCAACCGGTCCCAATAACGCCATCACCGATGTGCCTGCCGTGAAAGTCGGTCAGACCACCCTGATCGAGGGCCGCAACATCAGAACCGGCGTCACAGTCATCCTCCCGCACGGAGGCAATCTCTTCCGCGAGAAAGTACGCGCAGCCATTTTTGTTGGCAACGGCTTTGGCAAGCTGATGGGCTCAACCCAAGTCAACGAGCTGGGTGAGATCGAAAGCCCCATCGCCCTCACGGCAACCCTCAACGTCCCGAGAGTAGCCGACGCCATCCTTGACTACATGCTCGATCTCCCCGGCAACGAAAAGGTCCGCAGCTTGAACGTAGTTGTCGGGGAAACCAACGACGGTCAGTTGAACGACATCCGTGCCCGGCGAGTCGGTAAGGCCGAAGTCATGGCTGCTCTCAACGGAGCAAAGACAGGCTCAGTCGAGGAAGGCGTAGTTGGGGCTGGCACCGGGACCATCTGCTTCGGCTGGAAGGGCGGCATCGGTACCAGCTCAAGGGTTGCTGGAAGCTGGACGGTTGGCGTGCTCGTGCAGACCAACTTCGGCGGTGCCTTGCGCATCGGCGGGATGCCTTGGCCGAGCGGCAAAATCGGCCCGGCAACAGGCGACGGCAGCGTCATGATCGTAATAGCAACGGATGCTCCTGTCGAGCATCGAGAACTCGAGAGGCTCGCAGCAAGAGCAATGTGGGGACTCGGTCGCGTCGGCTCCAGTGGCAGCAACGGCAGTGGCGATTATGCAATTGCCTTCAGCACAGCCAGAACCGGCGAGGCGGTCAGGGGAGACCGCCTCAGCCCACTTCTAGCCGCAGTAATCGATGCAACCGAAGAGGCCGTGCTCAATTCGTTATTCCTCGCCCGCACAGTAGAAGGCAACGGGGTGAGGGTTGAAGCTTTGCCGGTGGATCAAGTCGTGATGGAATGGAAGCGGAGAAACGGTCAATGAAGATCCTTGCTTTGGGTTTGTTTGGAATATTGCTTTCAGCGAAGCAGCCACAGTTGGCAGTGCAGGGCGACACCACCTGGATGGCTTACGGCGAGGGCAACAAGATTTTTGTAAAGAGCAGCACGCACGGTGCGGCACGCTGGAGCAAGCCAGTGGAGCTGGGTGAGTTTCCCAAGCTAATGCTAGGGATGCGGCGAGGTCCTCGCATTGCCGTCAGCGGCGACAGTGTTGTGGTCAGTGCCATAGCAAACGGCGAATTGCTTTCCTGGCGAAATGGCGTTGGCCCAGTCAAGGTCAATGATGTACCAACCTCCGCCCGCGAGGGCCTGCACGACATGGCCTCAGGCGGCGGCAAGATCTACATCACCTGGCTCGATCTCCGCGAGAAAGGGATGCATCTCTATGGCAGCGTAAGCAGCGATGGCGGCAAGACCTGGGGCAAGAACGAGCTGCTCTACGAAGGTGAGATCTGTGAGTGTTGCCACCCGAGCGTAATTGTCGATGACAACGGCAAGGCAACAGTGATGTTTCGTAATCACGTAGGTGCATACCGCGACATGTACATGGCCCCCTGGGGCGGCAAAGCGGTGAAACTCGGCGAAGGCACTTGGGAACTCAACGCTTGTCCGATGGATGGAGGCAGCTTCGTCTGGGAAGCGCCCGGCAAGCTCCTGACGGCGTGGAGGCGGGACAAGCAAGTATTTATCGCGCGCCCAGGCGAGGCCGAAACTTTGCTTGGCACTGGACGTCAGCCGGTGCTCGTCCGTGGCGGCTGGGCTGCCTGGACCGAAGGCAAGACTCTCTGGTTAAAGCAGCCCGATGGCTCTCTTCGCAAGATTTCAGAGATGGCTTCATTCGTAAGTGCAGTGGAGCGTCCCGGCGGCGGAATCCTCCTCGCCTGGGATGGCGCAAACGAAATCGAGACTTACGATGTAGTCCCACCAATGGCTTTGCCTAAAGCTCCATCGCGCAGCGAAATCCTGCAAACTCTCGAGCGTGAGATGTACGGCAAGGCCCCAGCCAGGCCAGCAAAGCAGGGCTTTGAATTGCGCGAGCTCAGCGAAGAAGCCTTCGGCGGTAAGGCCATTCGAAAGCAGCTGTCTCTCTGGTACGAAGGGCCGGCGGGTAAGCGAGGCAAGATGGAATTGCTCATGTACCTGCCGAAGACCAAGGCCAAAGTGCCAGTCTTCCTTGGCATGAGCTTTGGCGGCAATAGTTGCGCCAATGCTGACCCGGCTATCTTTGAATCCACCGTCTGGCAACGCACTCCGCAAACCCGCGGCGGTTGCGCCTCCCGCTTTGAGGCAGAATACGTCATTTCTCGCGGTTACGGCACTGCCATTGTCTATTACGGCGATCTCGATCCAGACTTTGACGACGGCTTCGAAAACGGAGTCCACGCCGTCTACGGCAAACCGAAGGCCGATGAGTGGGGCAGCGTCGCAGCCTGGGCCTGGGGCATGAGCCGCACGATGGATTACCTCGAGCAGGACCCTCAAGTCGATGCAAAACACGTCGCAGTCCATGGACACTCGCGCATCGGCAAGGCCGCTCTCTGGGCCGGCGCGCTTGATGAGCGCTTCGCGATGGTGATCTCCAACGATAGTGGCGAGGGCGGCGCGGCAGTGAGTCGTCGCAAAAGCGGCGAGCGCACTGCCGATCTCAACAAGAGTTTCCCCCACTGGTTCGACGGCAATTTCAAAAAGTACAGCGGCAAAGAAGAGTCACTTCCCTTCGATTCTCACTGGGTGATCCGCGCCGTAGCCCCGCGACTGATGTACACCGCCAGCGCCAGTGAAGACCTCTGGGCCGACCCCGAAGGCGAGTTCGCCGGAATGGTAGCGGCCGGGATGAAGCCGCGTGAAATGCTGAAGCCCGGCGAGCGCTACTTCGATGGCCGCATGGCTTATCACCTGCGGCTAGGCAAGCACGACATCACCAAGTGGGATTGGGAAGGTTTTATGGACTTTGCCGACCAGCACCATTGGCGGCCTTAGTAACGTGGATGCTAACGCCAGGGTAGAGCTCCGCTAGTTTGGTTGCAAAGGCATTGGCTTCGCTCGTCTCCACCAGATTGATGGTGGAACCACCAAAGCCACCACCAGTCATGCGTGCCCCAATCAGGCCGGGGCACTGCTGTGCGGCTGCAACCATCGCGTCCAGTTCATGGCACGAAACTTCATAATCCGTGCAAAGGCTCTCGTGGCTGGCGGCCATCAACTCCCCTAAAGCCCTGCGATCATCAGTGGCAAGGGCTTCAACAAAAGACAGCACTCGAGCGTTCTCAGTGATGATATGCCGGGCTCGCTTATAGCCTCCGTCATGCGTCGCATCCCGAAGACTCTTCACCCCCAGCGCAGCTCCAGCCGCCTCACATTCCTTACGCCGCGTATTGTATTCACTCGAGGCCAAAGCATGCTTCACGCCTGTATCGGCAATCACAAGCGTGATCCCTTCCGGGATCGCGACAGGACGCCAGGCCAGGTTCCGGCAATCGAGAAGAATTGCATGATTCGCCCGGCCATGAAGAGAAATGAATTGATCCATGATCCCGCAGGCAAGGCCAACGGTTTCGATTTCAGCCTGCTGGCAGAGCTTGGCAATTTCCATCGCTGGAAGCTCAAAGCCAGCTGCCGCGATAAAGGCCAGGGCTGCTGAAACCTCGAGCGCAGCAGAACTCGACAAGCCCGCTCCAATAGGAAGCGTCGAAGAGAATTCAATATCCAGATTAGGGATGGGCACCGCCCGGCGGCGAAGTTGCTTCTCAACTCCCAAAACATAGCTTTCCCAGCCCGGAGGCGGGTTACTCGTAGAGCTAAACCGCATCGCGGCCGCCGGCCGTGCGGTCGCGACAGTCTCCATCTCAATCGCTACCGGAAGCACATAGCCGTCGTTATAATCCGTATGTTCGCCGATGAGGTTTACTCGGCCCGGTGCTCGAAACTTCATGATTTACGCGCAGTGAAGATAAACAGAGATCCAGAGGCGATCAGAACAATGCCCCACGCCAGATTCAGGTTCGTTCCATAGAGTTGGGTTCGTATGGTCGTTGGAGCAAGCCAGGCCGCAGCAACCAGCAACAAACCGATGGCGAGAAGAAGGCGGCCGATAATGAGTCTGAGGTCCATGGGTCTTACCAGAACAGGATGTTCAGCAGGGTGACTGCTACAAGGATAAGCCCGCCAAGCGTGGCGGGTTTCTGATACCAGACGAGATTGGGTGGGTCTTTCGGCATCTCTGTATAAGCGTAGACGAGTCCGGTGAGTTCGGACGCTGGCTTCGCCTTGGTAACCAGGCTGACAGCGACAGTAACAAGGAAGCAGGCCGTGAAAGCCCAGATGGCGGTCCAGAAGTTCTGGGCCATCTCGCTGGGGTAAATCGCCTGAGTCGTAAGCCAGGCTCCTTTAAGGCCAGGTTGCGATCCCATCGGCAGCGAGAGACCATGATGCAGGCCGGCCGCAACCGTACCAGACAATAATCCAAAGAAAGCGCCATGGGCCGACGCGCGAGCCCAAAACATTCCCAGCAAGAAAGTTGCAAACAGCGGCGCGTTCACAAAAGCGAAAACCAGCTGCAGCAAATCCATGATGTTGTTGAACTTCACAGCGGCATAGGCAGCGGCCCACGACGCGGCAATGCCAAAGACGGTAGCAAGGCGTCCCACCGTCAGGTAATGAGAGTCCGATTGATTTGGTTTAAGGTAAGCCTGATAGATGTCGTAAGTCCAGACAGTGTTGAAGGCCGTTACGTTGCCCGCCATGCCCGACATGAAGCTCGCCATCAGCGCCGTCAGGCCCAGGCCCAACATCCCGGCCGGGAAGAAGGCTTGCAGCATCAGAGGGATGGTCATGTCGTAATTGAGACTTCCATCCGGCTTCACAGGCAGGTGAAAGGCTCCATTCGTCTGCGAAGAAATGGCGATGGCGATCATGCCCGGGAGGATCACCAGGGCAGGGAATAGCATTTTCGGAATAGCCGCGATCAGCGGTGTTTTGCGGGCTGCAAGCATGGAATCCGCAGCCATTGCCCGCTGCACAACCAGGAAGTCAGTACACCAGTAGCCAAAGCTCAAAACGAAGCCAAGGCCCATCGCCATTCCGAACCATTCGATACCCATCGGGTTAGCCGAAGGGTTGGACATCTGCGTCCAGGCATGGGTGTACGCGCCTGCAACATAGCCTTTGCTGACAGCAACTTTTTCGAGTTGCGCAACCAGGCCAGACCAGCCTCCGACATTCGAGAGGCCGACGAGCACGAGCGGAAAGAAACCAGCGCAGATCAGAAAGAACTGAAGTACTTCGTTGTAGATAGCCGACGTCAGCCCACCAAGAAAGATATAGATCAGAACAACCAACGCGGCCAGACCAATAGACGCGTCGAAATTCCAGCCCAGCAATGAGGCGAGCAACAATCCCATTGCGTACAACGAGATGCCCGACGACATCACCGTCATAAGCGCGAAAGTGATCGCATTAAACGCACGAGTCTTTTCGTCGAAGCGAAGCTTGAGGTATTCCGGCACGGAGCGCGCACGCGAGCCGTAATAGAACGGCATCATAAAGACCCCAACGAAGACCATAGCGGGAACAGCGCCAACCCAATAGAAGTGGCTGGTAGCGATACCGTACTTGGCCCCCGACGCGGCCATGCCCATCACCTCTTGCGCGCCAAGGTTGGCAGAGAGAAAGGCCAGCCCAGCGATCCAGGCTGGAATGGCGCGGCCGGACAGCAGATAATCTTCCGCAGACCGCATATTGCGACGAAGCTGAAAGCCAATGCCGAGGACAAACGCAAAATATGTAGCAAGGATCGCGTAGTCGATCCAGTGGAGTTCAATAATAGGCACGAAGCGTTTACCTTATCGGGGATCTCATTGTGTGTCAATCAGGCATGTGGTCAAAACCGAAATCTCGCGCTAAGATCTACCTCATGCGATTTGCGATTCCCGCCCTGTTGACCCTCTGTCTCGCCTTGACTGCATTTGCCGATGTGAAACTGCTCCGCCAGCCCAGCTACTCCAAAGGCAAGGTCGCCTTCAGCTACCTCGGCGACATCTGGACTGTCAACGATAACGGCACGAGCCCACAGCGACTCACCGACAACAAGGCGCGCGACATTTACCCGCGATATTCGCCCGACGGCAACTGGATCGCCTTCTCCTCCAATCGTGACGGCAACTACGACGTATACGTCGTAGCTGCCACTGGTGGCAAGCCAAAGCAGCTCACCTTCCACACAGCAGATGACAACGTCGCCGGCTGGTCTCCCGACGGCAAACGCATCCTTTTCTCTTCCACTCGAGGCCGCGGCGTATTCCCTTCTGTCGCCACTCTGTTTGAAGTCAGCACTCAGGGTGGCCTTGAGTTAGCAATTGATACCGACTGGGGTGCCACCGCCAGCTACTCTCCCGACGGAAAGAAGCTCGCATTTATGCGCCATCCCGCATCCTGGTCTCGCAAGCACTATCGCGGCTCCTATGCCGGAGATCTCTGGGTGATGGATATGACCGCCAAAAGCTACACCAAGCTTGGCGACTCCATCTACAAAGGCAATTACCTATGGCCCATGTATGCCGCAAACGGTGAGATCTACTTTGTCAGCGATCGGCTAGCGAACGAAGACAAAATCCAGTTCGGCGGCCCTGAGGTGATGAAGAGTGTCAATAATATCTGGAAGATCTCCGAGAAGGGCGGCAAAGCCACCCAGGTCACTTTTCACACTGATGGCAATCTCTACTTTCCATCGATCTCGGCGGACCGCAAAACGATCGTCTATGAAGAAAACTTTGGATTGTGGAAACTCGACGTTGCGACGGGCAAGTCGTCCGAAATCCGCGTAGACCTCGCTTCAGACTCCAAGGACAACGAAACGCCTTTGGTGACTGTTTCCAATGCGGCCGAAAGCTTTCATTTGTCGCCGTCCAACCGGCGTCTGGCCGTGGCCGTGCATGGTGAAGTTTTTACCGTGGCCGCCGATCGGGGTGAGCCCCAGCGTGTGACTGAATCTTCGTGGCGCGATCAGGATCCGCGCTGGTCACCCAACGGCAAGTGGATTGGCTTTGTTTCCGATCGCACAGGCCGCCAGGAGCTCTGGATTTCCGATGAAGCTGGCAAGACGCAGAAGCAACTGAGCGATGCCGATTGCGACAAGATGCAATTCGTCTGGGCACCGGATTCAAAGAGCGTCCTGTGGTCCGGGTCCGATCATCAACTCCGTCATGTAGATATCGAGTCTGGCACCACGCAGGTCTTGGCCAGGAGCGAAGCTGGCAATATTGTTTCCGCGCAGTTCTCCCCCGACGGCAAATGGATCTCTTATGCGAAGCAGGACCGCCTGCTGCGATATCAACTTTGGATAAAGAACATCGCGACGGCTGAAGAACACGTGCTGCGTTCTGACCTCTTTCAATACTCAAACGGCGCAAAGTGGACCCCCGATGGAAAGAAACTGGTTTTCCTCGGAGGCATCAGCGCTCCGGCCATGGCGTCACAGGGATTTCGTGGTTCACCGGCACAGCTCTATGCTTTCAACCTGACCAAACAGGACAAGGCTCCGGAAAGCCGTGATGTCAATAGCGAGGCTGAGGCACAAGCGCTTCCTGTCGATGGGCCGCCCACGCGCCGCGCCGCAGCCAGTGCTGTGAATGTGGAAATCGATTTTGACGCGATGGATCGCCGCGTGCAGAAGTTGGGTACAGTGCCGGGGTCGATATTGTCCGTCGTGGTGTCGCCCGATAGCAAGAATTACCTCGTGCAGGCGGCCGATGCTGCGGGCGAGGGCCCGTCAATGTATGTGATCAAAGAGGACGGCACAGGTATGCAGCGACTCAATGCGACAGTGGCGGATGCTGCTGGCCGAGGTCGTGGCGGCGCGCCTGTTGTGGGTGGCCGGGGGATGGGTGGCGGCAACGAACCACAATGGTCTCGCGATGGGCGCAATGTCTACGCCCTCATCGGCGGACAAGTGTACTCGCTTGCCATTCCATCTGGTGAGACGAGGCCTGTGGCTTTGGCAATTCCAGTAGCACCGGCTCCTCGCCGTGTGGAGTTCACTGTGCGCATGGTCATCGACCGTCCGGCCGAGCGCAAACAGGTCTTTGCTGAAGCGTGGCGAGTCATGAAATATCGCTTCTACGACCCGAAGATGCATGGCGTCAATTGGGCCGCAGCTCAGGATAAGTACTCTTCCTTGCTCGAGCACGTTGCCGATACCGAAGAACTACACAACGTAATCATGCAGATGATCGGCGAACTCAACGCCTCTCATACAGGAGTGTCCGGTGGAGGCCTCCTGCCTGGCGAGACAGCCCCAGAGCGTATGCAGACCCGCATGCCTGGCTTCAGCATGTTGCCGGATGAATCCTCAGGCGTCTACAAGGTGGAAGCCATCCAGCGCAGAGGGCCGGCAGACAAGGACTACCTGAAAATCGCTCCAGGGCACTTCGTACTTGCCATCAACGGCAAGCTACTCAAGACAGCTCAAAATTACTTTGAGTTACTAAATGTGCTCCCGGGCCGCAAACTTGAGTTTCTGGTTAATTCCAGGCCCGACGTCAATGGAGCCTGGCCGGTGACGATCGACCCGCTCACTCCGCTGGCTCACGCGAATCTTGAATACTCCCTTTGGGTTGAGAAGCACCGCAAGCTGGTGGATGGCCTCACAAACGGAGAGGTTGGCTATCTGCACATTCGCGCCATGGATGCCCCTTCACTCCAGAAGTTCCAGGAGGATCTCATCGACCTTCGCGACAAAAAGGCTCTGATCATCGACCAGCGCTTTAATGGCGGAGGTGGGATCGATCAGGAACTGTTGCAGATCCTGAATCAGCGCAAGCAGTATCAGCTAACCAGGGGACGGGATTCGATTGAGGTGGCACGTCCCGTTCAGGCCTTCTATGGTTCGATGGTTGTGCTCCAGAATGAGCGTTCGGCTAGCGATGCAGAAATGTTTCCCGATGGCTTCCGCCGTCTCGGTCTCGGCAAGTTGGTTGGCATGCCCACGATGGGCGCTGTGATCGGCACGGGTTCCTACACGCTGCTCGATGGCTCGCAGATCAGAACTCCTGGTTCTGGTGTCTACACGGCAACAGGCGAGAACATGGAGAATTACGGAGTGCCGCCTGATTACTTCGTCGACAACGGGCCCGCAGACTTCTTCGCAGGTAAGGACCGTCAAATCGAGAAAGCGATTGAAGTGCTTAAGGTGAGTCCGAAGTAGATTTTGGTTCTGTATCGGGGGCATCGAACTTGCGCAGGACTTTGCGGACGTAATCGCGAGTCTCTTTGTAAGGCGGAATGCCTCCGTAGCGGGCTACCGCCCCAGGACCGGCGTTGTAAGCGGCCAGCGCTTTTCGAAGCTGGTCGGGATCGTTTTCATATCGGATCAGAAGGTCTCGCAGCAGGCGTGCGCCACCCTGGATGTTCTGCTCGACGTCGTTGGGATCTACGCCCAGCTGCTTCGCTGTGCCGGGCATGAGTTGCATCACCCCGATCGCACCTTTATGGCTGACCGCATTCGTCTTGAATCCGGATTCTACTGAGGCGATGCTCTCCACAATCTTGGGTGGCAGTCCGTTGGCTTTGGCTGCTGCGTGAATCATCGCGCGGGTACTTTGGTCGGCCGGTTTGGAAACTGACTTTACCGGCTTGGTTGGATCGGGCTCTTCGATGATGCTCTTAATTTCAGACTCGCTCAGAATCGCAACGCCGGCTGCGGTGGAAAGAAAGATCTGGTCTCCGTCGCGGTCTGCCTTGTCTACCCGGATGACTTGACCCGTATGCAAGGTAACGATTTGACCCGCCTGAAGCAGGCTGACTGAGCTGAGAATCGCGAGAATGAGGCTCCGCTTCGACATGAACTCTTAGTTTAGGAGCCGAACCCGTCTTTAGGGTATCGGGGAAAAGCCTTAGATCGGTTTTTGTGAAGGGCGTTGCAGAGGGTTTACGCCTTGCCTATTGATGACACACTTCTATACCGCTTTGCTTTTTGTTTTGATGGCCTCAGTTTGCGGCGCCCAGAGTCTGGCTGTGCGTTGGAGCAGCTATTTTGGTGGAGCCGGGGCACAACTGAGTTATCACGCCGTGGATCGCGCAGGCAATGTGATTCTCGCCGGGCATACCCAGAATACGACTTTGCCGACCACTGCCGGTGCCTATCAGGGCAGCAACAAGGGGATGCGTGATTTGTTTGTTGCGAAATTCTCGCCAACAGGCTCACTGCTTTGGGCCACCTACTACGGCGGGTCGCAGGATGAATTTCTGAACAGGGTAAGTACCGATGCTTCGGGTAATGTTTACCTGGTTGGGCGGACGCTGTCAAACGACTTTCCGCGGACGACCTTTACGGGAACTGGCGGATTTATGGTGGCCCTGGACGGGAACGGGGCTCGCCGCTGGGCTCTGGCCGGTGGTTTCTTTAACGAGGTTCTAGACGCTGCACCGGATGCGCAGGGCAATGTAGTGGCTTGCGGGTATTCGGGAGACCTCGGGTTGACTGAGGATCTGCTGAACCTTCAAAAGACTTATGGGGGTGGGCCGAGGGATGGGTTTATCGTGAGGATCGGACAGTCTGGGACTCCCAGCTTTTTGACCTATTTGGGTGGCTCAGGCAGTGACACCGTGTCGTCCTGCGTTGTGGACGGCAGAGGCACGATTCATGCTGCGCTGATTAGTAACTCCAGTGGCTTTCCGGGGTCTTCTGTGATCGGCATTGATCCATTCCAGTCGGTGAGGACTTATACAACTCCCTTGGGTCTTGGAGCGACGGGCTATGTCTATAGCATGGCGCTGGCAGGGGATTCGGTTTATCTGACAGGCAAGGCCGAAGGTGCTTTGCTGGTAACGGCAAATGCTGCGACGAAAGTGGCACCTCCCGGTGACAACGCTTTTGTGGCTCGGGTGAGTACCGGAGGCCAGTTGATTTACAACTCGTATGTGGGTTGGAGCGGCTCCGATCTCGGTTTTGGTGTGGCCGTCGATTCGACAGGCTTGTTTCTGGTCTGTGGCTTGACAACGTCCACTGATTTGCCGGTGACAGCCGGAGCCTTGAATGCGAGGCGCAGCAATGGGAGTTCTGATGGCTTTCTAAACGCGTATCGCGCAGATGGGTCCCTCGCATATTCGACATACCTTGCAGGAACGGGAATTACGTATTGTAACGGGGTGACCGTGAACGCAACGAGTGTGGTGGTGTCCGGGTTAGCTGGCGGTGCTGTTTCGCTGGTGAATGGCCCGGTACCAAATGGAGCGGTAAACACATTCGTTTTGGGAATGACGCTTTTTCCCAGCAACGCTCCAGTCTTTAGTTCGGCAGGGGTTACGAATGCGGCCAGTTTTGCTGGAGGATCTGTTGCTCCTGGTCAGATTGTGACTTTGTTCGCCCAGGGAGCAGGTCCTGCGGCCCTGGCAGGCTTGACCCTTGGAGCCGATCGCCGTGTCACGACTAGCGCCGGTGGAACGCGGGTGTTTTTTGATGGCACTCCGGCACCTATGGTGTATTCGGTGGCGGGCCAGGTGTCGGCCATTGTTCCGTACAACGTTGCTGGTAAGAGTCGCGTGGAAGTAGTGGTGGAGCACAACTCGGTATCGAGCGCACCGGTGAGTGTACCGGTAGTGGCGGCGGCACCGGGCTTGTTCAGTCTGGCTGGGGGAGTCGGACAGGTGGTGGCGGTGCTCGAAGGTGGATGTTGTAACAGCCTCACGCTCCCTGCCCGCAGAGGTGAAGTAATTGTTTTGTATGCGACTGGGGAGGGGCAGACCTCACCGGCAGGAAGGGACGGTAGTCTCGCCGAGTATGCAACGCTGGCTGAGTTTCCGAGGCCAGTGTTGCCGGTGGCCGTGCAGGTGGGAGGGCGGCAAGCGGACATTCTCTATGCCGGAGCTGCTCCGGGATATGTAGCCGGGTTGATGCAGATTAACTTACGCATCCCGATGGATGCCCCGGTGGGAGATCAGGTGCCAGTGGTATTGAGTGTGGGATCTGCTACTTCGCGGGCTGGGGTGACGCTGGTGATTCGGTAATTCTCTGATCGCGTCCAAGCGTTCATTTGCAACCGACCGCCATGCTCGCAGCTTCGCTGCTACTCATTAGGGGCTGAGACATCTGTAAGTTACCAACGCTGGGGATCCCCCCCATACCAGCTTCCCGCACTGTGTAGCACCCGGAAGCGGGTAAAAGAGGTTCTGTCTGCCAGATCTTCGGCTCGCATGATGTCCATCTGCCGCCGGTGCCCGCCGGGACCGTAAGAGAAGGTCCTTACTGCTGCATCATCTCTCCAAAAAGTTACTGTCACGGGGTCCACTGTTAGCCGGCCGGGGAAGCTGAAGGTCTGCTGGGAGTGCAGGCCATCGACAGCCGTCATCCCGATTCTGACGCCTGCAACGCCTGCGCCAAATTTCTCGACACGTTTCATGTCGAGGCTGGCGTTCACTTTCCATCCGGCTGAGGTAATCACGACCAGCGGAGCTTCTGGGGCAGCAGGTTCTGCCAGATTGCCAAAGACCGCTCCCGGGGATTCGCGGTTCAAGAAATTCACTTCGCCCTTATGACGGAATGGCGCAAGTACGGCACTATAGGTCTCGCGTCTGCCATCCATCCACGGCGCAATTTGGGATCGCATTTCGAGGAGTGAATGTGCTGACTCTTCATCTTCATGGAGACCCAGCATCAGGAAGGCGAATGCCTGTTGCGAAGCCGGCTCGGTTGCAGCTGCGCGTATATCGGCCGCAACACCACAAAATAAGTCCGGCAGTGAAAGCCCGTCTGCCAGGCCCTCGTTTTGGGTTGCGAATCAAAGCGAGCTAGTTGGATCGAGGCGAAGGATGCCAAAGTCATCCGGCCAGAGTATCAAATCTGGTCTCGTTGAGCCTGATGGCGTCTGGAAATGATGTTGGCCTCTCTGGAAGCGGGCAGCAGAGCCTTGCTGGTTTAACCGTGTTCGACCCTGGCCTTGATGTCTTCGTATGCGGCGTTGATGAGTTTGTTCAGGGCGGTTTCGTTTGTGGGTTCGCCGGGGCGGAGCTTTGTGTGGCGCATGAATTTGCCGGTGCCTTCGAGGAGATGATTGGGGTCGCGGAGGGAGGCTCCCTGGAAGAAGCCTAGATTGACGTGAGACTTGAAGGCGTTGACGTAGGCGAAGGGGACGTCGCCGAGGCAGGCTACGGGGCAGCCGTCGTGGAGGATCTCGCGGACTTCGTCGCCGCAGTTGCGCATTTGTTCAAACCAGTGTTGGGCAAGGCTGCCGAGTTCGTCGGGGCGGTTTTCGAACCAGGTGTCGATGGCGGGGTCGCGCGGGACGCTTCCGTTCAATCGAAGTAGCCGGAGTTGCGGGCGGGCCTGATTTTCCGGGGACACTTGCGTTTAGCGGAGGCGACGCCGGCGGCGGCCGGTGGGGCCGGCAGATGGTGTGCTGTCTGTTGGTGTGCTGGCTAAGTGGGTATTGGCTGACTGGGTATTGGCTGACTGAGTCGTTGTTGGCTGAGTTGTAGCTGCTGGTGTTTGGGCGCTACGGGTTCTGGGGGCGCGGGTTCTGGTGGGCTGTGATTTGGTGGGTTGGGGTGGCTTTGCTTCGCTTACGGGCGGAAGGCTTTTTCTCATCTCTGCCAGCATCTCTTCCATGTCGGCATCGGAGACGAGGCCGATGGGCCGGCGCAGGGGCGGCAGTTCGCGGAATTGCACCTGAATGCCCAGATTGCGCTCGTATTTGCGCATGTCGGAGACTTCAAGGGGAGTGACGAAGGTCCAGGAGGCGCCACGAGCACCGGCGCGGCCTGTGCGTCCGATCCGGTGGACGAAGTTTTCCGGCTCTTGCGGCAGATCGTAGTTCACGACGTGGGCGATGTCATCGACGTGAATTCCGCGGGCGGCCACGTCGGTGGCAACCAGTACACGGTAGACACCGTCTTTGAAGCCCTGCAATGCTTCATTGCGCTGGCTCTGCGAGCGGTCTCCGTGGATCGCGGCGACCTTGTAGCAACCCCGCTCGAGAAACATCGTCAAGCGGTCTGCGCTTTCTTTGGTGGATACAAAGACCAGGAAAGAACCTTGTTCGTTTTTGAGCAGATACTCAAGGAGATCGAACTTCGAGCCGCGTTGGACTTCGTAGCAGTAAAGATCGATCTGGCTGGCCGTCTGCGCACACTGCTCCACGGCTATCCACTCGGGATCTTTCACGTAACTTGAGACCAGACCCGCGACGGATGGATCCATGGTCGCTGAGAAAAGCATGGTTTGCCGTTTGACTGGGAGCTTATCGAGGATGATGCGCAGATCGGGCAGGAAGCCCATATCGAGCATCCGATCGGCCTCGTCGAGTACGACGGTGGCAGCGCGGGAAAGATTGATCAAGCGCCGGTCGAGATAGTCGCAGAGGCGGCCGGGAGTGGCGATCACTACTTCGGCACCGGCCTCGATATCACTCAACTGGGCTTTCTCGCTCATGCCGCCGACGACGACGGCTGTGCGGATTTTCATGCCGTGGGCGATTTTGCGGAAGGCCTCATCGATCTGAATGGCTAGTTCGCGGGTGGGGCTGAGGATCAGGACTTTGACGGTTTTGGAGATGGGAGCGGCGGCGAGAGCTTCGATCAGGGGGATTGCGAAAGCGAGGGTCTTGCCGGTACCGGTTTGCGCGGTGGCGACGACGTCGCGACCTTCCAGGATGGGCGGGATGGCCTGCGCCTGGACGGGCGTCGGGGTAACGAACTGGTTCTTATCGAGATTGTCCTGCAAGGCAGAACATAGGTTGAGATCGGAAAAATGCTGTATCAATTGTGCCTGGATCTTCTTGCGGCGAAGTGGAACCCTTTTGTTTTCAGGATAGCAGTGTCGGGAACTCCATTGAGCGGATGCAAGAGCTTAGAAGGCGGGCGGGATTACAATGCTGCCGTCTTCTGGTGGATAGGGCTCATCGGCGCTTTCGATGTAGATGGCTGGGACTGGGGCTCCCATGGCGCGGAGGTAGGTGGAGAGTTGGCCACGGTGGTGTGCGGTGTGGCGGATGGCGATGTTGAGGTACGCGACGGCGGGGTCGTTGCGGAGGCCGATGTAATCGAGTTGCTTTGTGAGGCTGTCGGCGGGGAGTTGTTGCAACAGGGGGATGCGCTGGGCGGTGCTTTCGGCGTACCAGGCGGCGAGGGCCTGGCAGGTGGTGGCGGATTCGGGTGGGCGAGGGTCTGGGCCGAATTGGCCGTTGAGGATGGCGTCGAGAAACCAGAGTTCACAGATGGTGATGTGGCGGGCGAGCTGGAAGGGGGTCATGCTGATGGGGCTCGGCTGGTATTGTTCGCCTGAGGGCGGAACAGCGGCGAGTATTTTGTGGGTGACGGCTTGCTCGGATTCGAGTTGGGGGAGGAGGAAATTACGGAGGAAGGTGGCGTTGGTGGGGCTCATTGCGGTGTGGCGTTATTCTTTTGCTGCTGCTTCGAGGGCTGCGATATCGAACTTGATCATGGTCATCATGGCGGCCATTGCTTTGGGATTCTTGAGGACGATGCCGACATTGTGGGGTACGATTTGCCAGCAGAGGCCGAACTTGTCTGTGAGCCAGCCGCAAGCCATGGGTTTGCCGCCTTCGATGAGTTTGTCCCAGTAGAAGTCGATTTCGGCCTGATCGTTGCAGGAGACCGAGTAGGAGAAGGCGGGGGTGAGGGCGTGCGATGGGCCGCCGTTGAGGAAGGTCATTTGCTGGCCCAGGAGTTCAATGTTGATGATTACGATTTGTCCGGCAGGCTGAGGGCCGACGCCGCAGGAACGCAGTTCGCCCAGCTTCTTCGCTTCAGGGAAAATCGATAGATAGAAGTTTGCAGCCTCTTCGGCATTGTCGTTGAACCAGAGAAAGGGCGAGATCTTGTTCATGGGCGGGTCTCCATTTCGATAGTTTAGACCGTCGTTGATCCGAAAACTTGTTCTGGGGTTTTGCCCGTGATGCTCTCGTAGATAGCGGAGTCTGTGGCCCCTTCGCAGCCGAAGAGGACGACCCGGCTGTTTGGGGTGAGACGGAGTTGGTTGTAGAGATCCGGGTTGGTCGCAGCATGAAGTAGGACTCCCATGCCGCCGGCGGCGGATTCTCCGCTTACGATTGGCGTGTCGCCGTGGCCGTTGGCCAGGGATCGCATGGCCTCTTCGACCCAATCGTCCGGAATGGCGAGGAAGTCGCTGGTAAGCCAGTCGAGGATGCTCCAGGCTGCTGGGGAGACTTCGCGGCAGGCGAGGCCGGCCTGGATTGTGTGTAGCGTGCCGGAAGAGGGTTTAGGCTGGCCGTGGACGGCAGATTGATAGAGACAGTCGGCTTCGATGGGCTCAACCATCACGAAATTTGGGGTGTCGCTGGTGCAGCGCTGGTAGAAACCCATGAAGACTGCAGCGGCGATGCTGCCCACTCCGCCTTGCATGAAGACGTGGGTGATCTGGTTCGGGTCTGGAATTTGGGCGAGGGCCTCTTCTACCATCACCATGTAGGCATTCATGACGTTGCGCGGGATGGGGGAGGCGAAGTTGTCCCAGGAGGTGCTGCTGACGAAGTGCCAGTGGTTGAGCTTTGCGTCTTCTTTGGCTCGGCGGACGGAATCCTCGTATTCGCCGGTGATGCGGATGACGATTGCGCCGAGGGCTTCCATCGCTTCTTTACGGCCGTCGCTGACGTGGCTGTGGATGTAGGTGACACAGCGGCAGCCGAAGATTTTGGCAGCATAGGCGAGGCCGCGGCCCTGGTTGCCGTCGGTGGCTACGCAGACCGTTACGCGGCTGGTGATTGGGTGGAATTGGCTGGTGCGGAGTTGTGTGGCTGTGGGTCTGGTTCCGGTTTTCGCCTCGACTTTATCTGCGAGGAGACAGAAGACGGCGTAGGGGGCGCCGAGTGCTTTGAAGCTGCCCAGGGCGGGCCCGAAGCGGCGGCTTTCGTCTTTGTAGAAGAGGCTGGCGATGCCGACTTTTGCGGCTGTGGTGGGAAGATTGTGAAGGGGTTGCTCTTTGTACTCGGGCCAGGAGTGGATTTCAGATACTGCGGCTTGCCAATGGGACAGGTTGCTGAGGGGGGCTTGGGCGGGGACTGCTGTGGCTGTAGTGAGGCGGCGCAAATTCTGGTGGTGCAAGTACATCTGAGGTATCTGGCATTCTAGCCCAAGGTTGGGGTTATGATCACCGTAATGCGATTTGTTTTGAATTTGGTTCTGTTCGCTGCCAGTGCTGTCGCTGCGCCTATTGTGGGAGCTGAGGCGTTCTTTCGTCAAAATTGCATCGCCTGCCACAACTCAACTGGAGCTAAGGCGGGGCTTGATCTTGGCAAGCTGGCGTTTGAGCCTGAGAAGGCTGATAACTTCGCGACTTGGGTGAAGATTCATGATCGCGTCTCGGCGGGGGAGATGCCTCCGAAGAGCCTGCCCCGGCCCGCAGCAGCTTCGATGGGTGTGTTCCTCAAGCAGGTTTCTAATTCTCTCAGTGAGGCTGAGCTGGCGGCGGTGGCAAAGAGCGGGCGGGCTGGCCTTCGGCGGTTGAATGCCTACGAGTACGAGAATGCGATTCGAGATTTGCTGGGTGTGCCATGGTTGCGGATCCGTGAAAAGCTGCCGCAGGACGGAATCGCTAACCGCTTTAACAAGACGGGGACGGCGCTCGATGTATCGCATGTACAGATGGCGCGGTATATGAGCACGGCGCAGATGGCGATGCGGGAGGCGATGGCGGCAAAGCTGGTTCAGCCGGCTACGGCGACCACTCGAGTTTATGCCCGGCAGGAACCGACGCTCATCGGCAATATGTGGCCTCGTGAAGGGAACACGCGCACGGACCGGATGAACTTTCCGGTGCTGGATTCTCATGCTCAGCCCGAGGTGAGAGCCGGACGTAGCCCGATCACAAGCCCTGAGACAAAAGAGCGCGAAGCGATGGGCCGGGTGTCGAGTATCTTCTCAGATGCTGGTGGCTTTAGCTGGACGGGTTTTCGCGTGCCTGCGGCAGGGCGCTACAAGATCAAGGTGAAGGGCTATTCGATCTGGGTGAGCGGAGGTGGCATTGATCACTGGAACTTCACAGGATTTGGGCCGGAGAAGACGGCTTATCTGTATACGCCCCGGATGGAGCGCCCGAATGCGGATGAGGTTTGGCCGGGGCGGCGGAATGAGCCGATTGGGGTGTATGCGCAGAGCTCGGGACAATCGCGGCCACTGGGGGAATTCGACTTCAAGCCTGAGGCCGGGGAGTATGAGCTGGAGGTGGTGCTGGCGGCGAATGAGGTGATTCAGACCGATAGCATGCGGCTGTTTCGGACTCGTGTGAATGGGACTGAGCTTGAGTATGTGAATCCGCTGGCTACGAAGGAAGGAATGCCGGGGGTGGCCTTTCAGTGGCTGGAGGTGACTGGGCCGCTGTATGACGCGAGTTCTGGCGAAGGATACAGGCATTTGTTTGGTGAGTTGCCGTTGCGACGGGTGGAGGCTGGGGGCGTTGGTGTGCCGGTGGTGGCGCCGAGGGTAACGGGTGAGAATGCGGGCTTTCGGAACCGGATTCCGCGGATGGTGGACGCGAATGTAGAGGTGGATTCGAAGGATCCCAAAGCGGATGCTCAGCGGTTGCTGCGAGCTTTTCTTGCGAGGGCTTATCGGGGGCCGGTGGATGAAGGATCTGTGCAGCGATTTATGCAGTTGTATGAGCAGCAGTTGGCTTCGGGCAACGGCTTTGCGAAATCGATGTTGTTTACTTATACGGCTGTGTTGAGCTCGCCGGGATTTCTGTTTGTGCAGGAGGCCCCGGGTAAGTTGTCCGATGATGCACTGGCGACTCGGCTCGCTTTGTTCTTGTGGAATTCGCCGCCGGACGCAGAGTTGCGGGGGCTTGCTGCGGCAAAGAAGTTGCAGAATGCGCAGGTCTTGCGGGCGCAGACGGAGCGCATGCTGAAGGATGCGCGCTCGCAGCGTTTTATTGAGGCCTTTACAGACTACTGGCTGGACATCCGAAAGATCGATGATACTTCGCCGTCGACGACGCTTTATAACGATTACGAACTGGACGACCCGTTGAAGCTGGCGGCGATTGAAGAGACACGGTTGTTTGTGAGTGAGATGGTGAAGCAGAATTTGCCGGCGAGGAATGTGATCCAGTCTGACTTTACGTTTTTGAATGAGAGGCTGGCGCGGCATTATGGAGTGCCTGGAGTGACCGGGGCTCAGATGCGGAAGGTCGCATTGCCGGCCGGTTCGGTGCGTGGTGGATTGATGACGCAGGCCAGTGTGCTGAAGGTGACAGCGAACGGGACGACGACTTCGCCTGTGTTGCGCGGGGTGTGGATTATGGAGCGGATTCTGGGGTATCAGACAGCCCCACCGCCGGGTGTGCCGGCGGTGGAACCGGATATTCGCGGGGCGGTGACGATTCGGCAACAGTTGGACAAACATCGTGCCGATGCGAGTTGTGCGTCTTGCCATCAGAAGATTGATCCGCCGGGCTTTGCGCTGGAGAGCTTTGATGTGATGGGCGGGTGGCGTGAGAAGTATCGAGCGACTGTGGAGACGGTAAAGCCGGAGCCGGGTGTTGGATTCTCCGGGCAGCGCTTTGCGTTTCACTATGCGTTGCCGGTGGATTCGGCCGGGGCTTTGCAGAGTGGGGCCAAGTTTGCCGATATCCGTGAATTCAAGAAGGTGTTGCTGGAGCGCGAGGAAAAGACAGTGGCTCGCAATCTGGCGCAGCAGTTGTTGATCTATTCGACCGGTGCGCCGATTGGCTTTGCGGATCGCAAGCGGGTGGATGAGATTCTTGAGCAGACGCGCGGGGCGGGGTACGGCGTGCGGTCAATGATACACGGCATTGTGCAGAGTCAGTTGTTTCAGAATAAGTAAGGGCAAACGGAAAGTTATGAAGAGTTCTAGTTCTCGTTTTCAGGCTATGTCACGGCGCACGTTGTTGCGAGGTGTGGGTGTGAGTCTTGCTTTGCCGCTGCTGGAAGGCATGGCGGGGCAGACACCACGCCGGATGTTTGCGGTGTGCAATAACCTGGGGCTGTTGCCGGGTGAGTTCTTTCCGGCCGGGGTGGGGGCAGACTATGTGCCTTCCCCTTATCTGAAGATTCTTGAGCCCTATCGCAAGGACTTTACGGTGTTCTCAGGGGTGTCGCATCCCAATGTGGATGGGGGCCACCCGTCGGATATCAGCTTTCTCACTGCTGCTCCGCATCCGGCTAGCAGTTCGTTTCGCAATACGATTTCGCTCGATCAATATGTGGCCGAGCGGATTGGGAGCCAGACGCGTTTTCCTTCTTTGACGCTATCGGTGAATACGGGCTTTCGATCGTTGTCGTGGAGTGGGAGTGGCGTCGCGATTCCGCCGGAGCAGAGTGCGGCTAGTGTGTTTCGGCAGATGTTTATTCAGGGGTCGGCGCAGGAGGTGGAATCGAAGATTACGGAGCTCGATAGCGGGCGATCGATTCTCGATGCGGTGTCGGATCAGGCGCGGAGTCTGGAGCAGAAGGTGAGTGCGGGCGACAGGGCGCGCCTCGACCAATACTTTACGAGCGTGCGCGAGTTGGAAGGGCGCCTGCTGGCATCGCGCGGGTGGGAGCGGAAGCCGAAGCCGGTAGTGAAGGAGCAAGAGCCGCAGGACCCTGCCAATCCCGCCATGTACATGGCGAAGGTGGCGCAGATGTATAGCCTGGTGAGGCTGGCCTTTGAGACGGATTCGACGCGCGCGGTGACTTTGATGCTGGACAGTGTGAGCTCGCCGGTGTTGCAGATTCGCGGGGCGACGATCAATGACGGGTATCACAACCTTTCGCATCACGGGAAGTCTGAAGACAAGCTGTCGCAGTTACGGCTGATCGATACGTGGCATATGCGGTTGCTGGCGGATTTGTTCAAGGGGTTGCAGGGTGTGAAGGAGAATGGCGAGACGCTACTCGACCGGAGTATGGTGTTGTACGGGTCCAATCTGGGCGACGCGAATGCACACTCGACGTCGAACATGCCGACACTGCTGGCGGGGGGAGGATTCCGCCATGCGGGGCATCTGGCGTTTGACCGCACGCGGAACTATCCGTTGCCGAATCTGTTTGTTTCGATGTTGCAGCGGATGGGGATTGAGACAGACCGCTTTGCGTCGGCTACGGGCACGATGACCGGCCTGGAATTGAGGCCGAACCAGGCATGAGGAGCGTGATTGGATTTCTGGCTGTTGCAATGGTGATGGCAGGGGCGGACGCTGTTGTGGATTTTGAGGGAGTGACGGTATTGCTGGCCCCGAATGACAAGGCGAACCGGGCGGAGAAGTGGGAGGAGAAGGGGCTGGTTTTCAAGCTGGCTCGAGAGCCGAAGTCTACCAAGGCGAAGGGGCTGGTGATGTTCTTTGAGCATCTGACAAGCGGCCACAAGGGGATCGGAAGCGCAATGGCGCTGGAGCCGATTCCTGTTCAGGTGAATTTTCACAAGGCCGTGAGTGAAGTAACTATGGCGTTTTGGGGGAGTGCGGGTGCGCCGGCCGTGCTTGAAGCTTTTGATGAAGCGGGGAAGCTGGTAGACCGGGCGGAAGTGGCTGCGGTGCCGGGGAGGAAGGGGCCGGGGGATGCGGTGCCTGTGTTTGAGTTGACGGTGAAGGGGCCGCGGATTGCTTATGTGCAGTTTTCGGGGCCGAGGGCAGGTGAGTATCTTGCGGCGGATGAGGTGCGATTTCGTCTGGCGGGAGAGTAGGGGGCTTTACTCGGCTTTCGCAATTTTTATGATTTGCTGAGCGATGTCTTCAGGCGAGAGGACGTAGTCAATACATCCGCTGGCAATGGCGCTTTCTGGCATATCGGGCTGAGCGGCTGTGTCAAGTTTCTGTGCGATGGTGATTCCTCCAACTTCCTTGATGCCGCAAAGAGCGGCTGCCCCGTCGCCATCGAAGCCCGAGACAATGACGGCGATCAGTTTGCCATCCCAGTTTTGAGTGAGGGATTTCAAAAAGACTGTAATGACGTCGGGCCATCCCCTAGGCTTCGATATGGGCTCCAGACGGAACTCTCCATCCTGCACGTGTAGATCGCGCTTCTCCGGGATGATGAAGACATGGTTGGGCCGTATGAGCAGCTTGTCGGAGATGAGTTCCACCGGCATTTTTGTGCAGCAAGGGAGAATTTCGTGAAGGTGTGTGGCTACGGTTCTCAGATGATTCACGATGACAATGGCAACTCCCATGTCGTCAGGCAGATTGCGCAAGAGCCTCATGTAGGCGTCCAAGCCTCCAGCTGAGCCACCCACGCAAACGACAGGAAAGTCCTTGGTCATGACTTCTTGATACGCCGCTGGCAGAATCAGTTACAGAATCTTCTGGAGAGCCCGGCTGAAATCCATCAGCATTTCGCGGTTGGGGTGTGGACTGCGGAGGACGACGAAGAGGTTGCGTTTGTAGAAGCGGCTTTCGGATTTTTCACCGCGCCAGAGTTGCATGCACTCGAGAGCCGCGGCGTCGCTTTTGAGCTCGTAGAATTCAGTGACGGTGTCGATTGGGCCCGCGTAGTTTGCTGTGAAGCCTTGTTTGAGGCCGAGGCGTTGCATCCATTCCGGGCCTTGAGCTGGAGCCGAAGTAGTAAGCTTCCAGCCTCCTTCGACGCCCTGGGGGGGCTGGAAGGGCTTATTTTCTGTGGAACAGGAAGAAAGAATGAGTGCGAGGACGGTTATTAGGAGGCGCATGGGATAGCATCGAAATTGTATGGCAAAAATCAAGCCGCCGCGTGGCGGACTCAAAAAAGCGGAGCCGGAGAAGATTACACCGAAGAATTTTATCGGTGCGCTTCCCTGTCTCTTCATCATTATCGTAGGGATCGGGCTGCTCTCGCTGCTGTTTTATGCATCACTGTCAGGAATGAAAGTTAAATGATTCGAATCGATGGTCGAACGGCTGCCCAATTGCGGCCAACCAAGTTAGAGACCGATTTTTTGCTCACTGCCGAAGGTTCTGTGGTGATCTCGGTTGGCCATACACGCGTTTTGTGTGCCGCCACTGTTGAAGACGGCGTGCCTGGCTTCTTGCGCGGCAAAGGTTCCGGCTGGGTTACGGCCGAATACTCGATGTTGCCCCGGGCTACCATTACGCGCACTCCTCGTGAGGTCGTCAAAGGCCGGCAGAGTGGGCGCACGATGGAGATCCAGCGATTGATTGGACGCTCGCTGCGGGCTGTTATCGATACTGCCGCGCTGGGGGAGCGGACCGTTGTTGTGGACTGTGATGTGTTGCAGGCGGATGGCGGGACACGGACGGCGGCGATCACTGGTGCTTATGTGGCGCTTGGGATTGCGGTGAAGAAAATGATGGCGGGCGGGGTACTGAAGAAGTCGCCGTTTCGGGATTCAGTGGCGGCGACCAGTGTTGGCATTGTGAAGGGTGTGCCCGTGCTGGACCTTTGCTATGAAGAAGATTCTGCGGCCGATGTGGATATGAATCTGGTGATGACCGGGGCAGGGAAGTTTATCGAAGTGCAGGCAACGGCTGAGCAGATTCCGTTTGACGACCCGCAGCTTGGGGCGATGATTGAGCTGGCTCGCGGTGGAATACAAGAGTTGATTGGATTGCAAAATGAAGCTTTATCTCGCTACCAGTAATCCTGGGAAGATACGTGAGTTTGAGGGGGCTGGTCTTGAGATTGAGATGCTGCCCTCGATGAAGAGTCTGCCGTTGGCGCCTGAGACGGAAGATACGTTTGAGGCCAATGCGATTCAGAAGGCGCTTTATTATGGGGCGCATTGTGAGGGCTGGCTGATTGCTGAGGATTCCGGGCTCGAGGTGGATGCGCTGGGCGGAGCGCCGGGCGTTCATTCTGCTCGTTGGGCTGGGGATGATATGGCTAACAATGCGCGGCTGGTGCGTGAGATGGCCGGGCAGGCTGTACGGGGTGCGCGTTATGTGTGTGTGATCGCGCTGGTGGAAGGGGGTCGAGTGCTGGGAACATTTCGCGGGACTGTGGAGGGTGAGATTCTGGAGGCACCCCGCGGTGCGGGTGGGTTTGGGTACGACCCTTACTTTCTATATCCACCCTTTGGGCAGAGCTTTGCAGAGGTGCCCAAAGAGCGGAAGGCCGGGGTGTCACACCGGGGTGAGGCAATTCAAAAACTTATCGCGTGGATGCGTGAAAACGCTTCCAGGTAAGATACCCGATTAGTGTTTTACCATCATCCATCTTGCCTTCGCGGATCAGGGTGTCGAGTTCTTTTGAGGTGAACCAGCGGGCCTCGATCCGTTCGTCCTCCATAGGTGTGGCAATGCCGGCTTTGAGATCTGTGGCGAGGTAGATCGTCATCTTCTCGGCGAGGAACCCCGGGCTGGCCCAGTAGCTGGCGAGCTTCTTCCAGGTGCTGGCTTTGTAGCCGGTTTCTTCCATAAGCTCGCGCTTTGCGGCCTGAAGCACGTTTTCGCCGGCATCGATTTTGCCGGCCGGGAGTTCCCAGACTTTGCCGGCAGCGGGGAGACGGTATTGGCGGACGAGGAGGATTTTCTTCTTATCGTCGACGACGAGGATTACAGCGGAACCGGGGTGGTGGACGATGGCACGTTTGATCTCGAACCCGTCGCTATCTTTGGCGATATCTTCTGAGACGCTGAAGAGACTGCAGCGATACTTCTCTTCTGATGAGAGTATTTTCATATACTCTTAGCATGACTGAGTAAGGAGGTACATGCGGATACTCATCTTAATTTGTTGTGTATTTTGTCTGAGCGCGCAGGACGGGACTATCGTCGGCAGGGAGCGAGTGCGTGCTTCATTGAAGAAAATGCAATTGAAGGCGAAGGACAAGGAAAACTATCTGTTTCAGAAGCGGGTTGTGAAGCGTGAGCTTGGAGCAGATGGGCATGTGAAATCTGAATCTGTATCGATCCAACGGCGAGACCCATGGGAAGAACAGGTTGTTACGCGGGTGATTGAGAAGGATGGGAAGGTGCTTACGGCTGAGGAGATTACCAAGCAGGAAGAGAAACTACGCCGGTCTGTAATCGAGATGCGGAAGACTCCGATGAAGCCGCGTTTTGAAGAAGAGACATGGATGGATGAGATGCCGGACGCGCTGGAGTTTCGCAAAGTAGGCGTGGAAGACCGGCATGGCCGGCCAGCGGATGTTTTGAGTTTTTCCCCGCAAAAAGGCTACAAGGCCAAGACTATGCGGGCGAAGGCATTTGAGAAGGTTCGCGGCAAAGTCTGGGTAGATCAGCAGGATGGGGAAATGACCTATCTGGATATCGAAATTTTCGACACGATTAGTGTCGGATTTGGATTGCTGGGGAAGCTTGAGAAGGGAACGCATTTCGAGATGGAGCGGAAGAAGTGGGATATCGGAGTTTGGTTTGAGGTGTGGCAGCGGATCCGCTACGACTTACGCGTTTTGATGGTGAAGTCGTTGCGTCAGGAGATTGAGACACACTGGTCGAATCTGAGCCCGAGGCCGCCGGTGAAGATGATCCGGAGCGGGTCTGAATAGCAAATGAACCGGTATCTGATGCACGTGTGTCTGGCCGTGCTGGGATGCTTTGTCGTATTGAGCTGGGAATTGGTTGGCAGCAATGTGCTTGAACCGTTGCGCGTGGTGCTGCTTCAAACTGTATACCGGGTTGCGGCGGTGGATGTAAAGAAGCCGGATGCACCTATCGGACTAGCCGGGGTTGAGATTGAAGAGTTGCGCGCCAGGCTGGCAGGGATTGCGTCCGTGATTCCATACCGGATTCATGAAGGAGAATTGAGGTCATCTCGCGGGCTTGACTATGCGACAGTTTTGAGAATTGGCAGAAGCCGTGCAGACCTGACCGAATTGGAGAAATGGTTTGGGGCGCTTCGACAAATTGGTGAAGGGCGGTGTGTTGAGTTAAGCCATCCAGGGCTGTCTCAGGCGAAAGTTTTGAAACTCGATGGGCGCGTTTGCGAAGTGAGTGCGGGGCAATGGAATCCGGTTTTGATGCGGCTTCTTAGCGACCGTCAGAGAATTGGGGTGGTGACGCTACTAGATCCTGCCGAGGCTTATTTCCATCCGGAAAATCAGATTTATCAGGCATTGGTTCTGCCTGGTGATAGATCTGTTGCCACTCAGCGGAGGGTGGAAGGAGTGCTTGCCAGCGTTGAGCTCAAGAGGCTTGGAAGCTTGCAGCATGTGCTGAGCGTGAGCAGTTGGCGGGATCAATTCTGGAAATCGCAAAAGGCCTTGTTATTGCTGCTAATGTTGCTTGCTTCAGCTACGGCCATATCGGGAATGATGGCTGCAATGGGATTAGGGTTGATGCAGGCGAGTGAAGAGCGTCAGGGGGACTGGATTCGGCGCGCATTGGGCGAGAGTCGCTGGCGCTTTGTGCGGCGTCTGCTTGGGTTCACGATGATTCGCTTCTTCGTCCTGGTTGCACTGATGAGCTTGATGGCGGTTTGGGGAAATGATTGGCGAGTGTGTTTTTGGGTGGGAGCCTTTCTGGCGGGTATGGAATGGCTCGGACGGATCCTGGGGGGCTTTCGAATGGATGCTCGGAGCCTGGTTTTGTTGGCAGTGTTTTTGCAAGTGGCGAGTCTGGCCGGGAATTTGGGATTGTATGTGGTGCAGCGTGAGAATTACGCGCAGAGCGTGAGCCAAGCAAGGGGATACCGCGTAGAGGGTTTGAGCGCGTGGAGAGTGAATCTTGATCTTGATGCTCTTGGTGCAGAGCGCTCGAAGTTCTTGTTGAACCAGATCTATTCAAAGGTCTCGGGAAGGGCCGGCGAAGCTGCCTACATTTACCCGCTGCCTATGGAGAAACCATTACCCGTTGGTGTCGTGGCTGGGCGAAGTAGCACGGCAAGATACTTTTGGACTAGCAGGGAAGGAGTTGAACGGTTGAACTTGGGGTGCACTGACGTGAGCCATGTTGCAGAACAACAACTGAGGAAAGGCGCATTGATTTCGGAGCGTCTGGCGATGGCTTTGTTTGGCACTAAAGATGCGGCCGGTGCAAAGTTTCGAATGGTATTGGCTGACTATCAGGTGCTTGGAGTTTGCAGGGATTGGGCCGGAGCGATGTTTCCCAATGTGTTTACGTTTGAGCCGGTGAATTACGCCTATCTGCTGCTGGATGAAGGATTGAGGCCGGGTGGGGATTTACGCGGGCCGCACTGGGAATTGATTGGGTTGCCACAAAAGCTGGACCAGTATTGGATCGATTTATTCATAACCGAGGCGCTACAAGTGGAACTGATTGGAATGCTGAGTATGACAGCGCTGGTGTCGAGTCTGGTTGGTTTGAGTTGGCTGGTGTTGTTTGAGTTGCGGCGAAGGTCTGCCGAGGCAGCGATTCGAGTGGCTTTGGGTGGTGGAACTATTCGAGTGGCCTGGGACCTGGCTCGCGGGATGATGCTATGCATCGTGGCAGCTAATTGGATTGGCGTCGCTGCTGGTGTGGCTATTGCGTTGGTGGGACAGCAGATCGCAGGAGTTTCCATCATTGCGATATGCGGAGCGGTACTGATCGCGATTGGGATTGAGTGTTGTCTTGTGATGTGTGGATACGCATTCGCGACCATGAGGCTTGGAAGGGCTTGAATCAGGGCAGGTCGATCTGGATTTCTTTGCTGCTGGTGCCGTCTACGTTTAGCACTTTGACGATGTCGCCGTGGCGGACGGTGATTTGATGGGTGCCTTTGAAGACGCGGGCTTTGAGCTTGCCTTCTTCGTCGCTTTCGCCGCTGATGTCTGTCCACCAGTCGCGGAAGAGTAGGTTGTTCGAGACGATGGCGTTGGGCTTGGAGGACCAGTCGGCGCGATACATGGCTCCGCGGGGGAGCCAGTGACGACGCTCCCAGAAGCCCCACATGAGGAAGTCTTCAAAGCGGCTCTGGCTGAAGATGTAGGTCATGAAGTCTCGGGTGAAGTCGGCCTGGATTGCTTCGTCGGGAGTGTTGACGTCGAATTCGCTGACGGCGAAGGTGTAGGGGACCGAGTCGGCGTAACGA
>JALHNH010000014.1 GCA_022843625.1 Bryobacter sp.
CCCACAACTCCCCCTATCGGATCGATAGACCCCTATGCCTTGAAAATCCCCGCCCGCAGGGCGGAATCTTCCCTCTTCCACCACTCTCCAATCCTCATTTTCACTCTGAGCCAAAACACCATCAGGCCCATCTTCTTGCCTTCCGGCGCACGGTTCATCTCTGCGAGCTGCTCGGTGAGCCGAGCATCCTGAGCAGCGTTGTCTTCCTTCATTTTCTGTTTTTGTGCCTTCATCTCCTGGCACTTTTCCATCATCGGAGCGGCCATCATGCGCTTCGCCTGCTTTGGCTCTGCGGTTTGCGCTTGAAGAGGAGACCAGATTGCCAACGCCAGGGCCAGCGTAAGTCCTGAAGAAATGACGAACCTGGTTTTCGCGCTGAAGTTGCGGATCTTATCCCCAGCAGCCTCCAGATTCGCTCTCCGGCTTAGCAACGGCGGACTCGGACAGAAATTTCTGTCGATACTGGTAGCCGCAGAAGTAAAAAATACTCCTTCGCGCTCGGTATGGATAGAGGATGCTGCGTCCACCGTCATCCCGCAAATCGTGTCTTTGGTCATGGTTTTCGATTCGGTCATGGTTCATGCTCCTTCATTAGCTGTGTTGGCGTTGTGATTCACCAGCACCATGGCAATATCAATGCACGCTCAACACCAAACCTTCTCCTACGAGGAAAACCGTCTGCCCCAAGCGGTTTCCCGCTCCCACCCGGGTCTCCTCCGCCTCATGCCGGAGATCTGCTTAGAGCGATCATCCTATGGATACCCAGCCAAGCCTGACCTTGGCAGGTCACTGACCAAAGTTGGTCAACGTGAAGGATCGGAATCCGGCCATCATGGCCAAGTCCGTGATCTGATCATCTCTGCGGATGGCGAACTCAAGGCGGTGATCGTCAGTCCGAAAGTTGGCTAGGGTGGGGCATTACATCACAACTATTACATTACACCCTTATACGGTTATGGCCATGGCTGGAATCCTGGTCACGATCAGTACGATTTGCCTTATGAGAAGACCGATATAGCAGAGCTGCTCCCTTGGGCATACAGGAAGTAGAACTTGCTAAATAGCGCCTGATGAGGAGTGGAGTAGCGCGATAACATCGTTGAACGACTCAGGTGAAGGTAATGCCCGCCCGGTAAAGGCGGCTCACTTTCCACCGATGTCCTGGACTCTCGCTCAGCCAAGCCCCACTCTCTGGAGGAGGAACTCCTGATCGAGTTCAAGCGGACGGCGATTCTAAGGACAACGGCGGTCATAACCACCCACCGCAAGCCTGTCAGCCCGCATCCGCACCTCTGGTCCTGCTTTTAAGCGAATGCCGGAATCGTTGGATTGAATTCACTTCGGCCTGTGCTATTTATTCAGGTTCAATCAGTAGAGGTAGCCACATTCCATCCGATACGAAAAGCCGCAGCAGCACCGTCTCGAATGCTGCAGCGGGGTAAGGCATAACCGTTTAAGTTACATGTTTGCCATTTTGCGGCACTCATCGACACATTTATGGCAAGCGGTTGCGCATTGCTGACAATGCTCTACTTTGTGCTTGGCGCACTCGTCGCCGCAAGCCTGACAAACCTCCGCGCATAACGCGCAGAATTTCGAAGCGTAGGCTGAGCCGCGCGACATGAGCCGCACCGCTAGACTGCAAATATCCGCGCAATCCCGGTCCAATTCAATGCAAAGCGCCATCGCTTTGGTATCAGATTCATGCAAGCAGGCTGTCGCGCAATGCTCGCAAGCTACCACGCAACCGTGGCAGGCTTCAATACAACTTTCGTACTTTTCGTGGGACATTTCGTAAATTCTCCTCAATGGCTGTCTGTTTTTATTTCAGTGAAGCGCTCTACGACGTTCCACCGATGAGCTTGCGCTGCGGCTTGGTCGGCCAAACGCAGATCGAAGGTGCCACTCGCTCGAGCGTCACGCCAGATTTCTTAAGTTCGGAGCCGATTTTTAGACGCTTCGTCCAAGATGTTGAATGCTAACCGTGCCACAGCAACAGCCGACACTGTCCACAACAGGCAGGCTCGTTGCGCCATGTTCATGAAGTTTACGGCGCGCTTCATCAATTGGCTCACTTGCACCGCAACATGCCGACAAGGGGCGCATGATCTTTTCAACGCTGACTTCAGAGGGCCTCAGATCATCGGCCGCGACGTGACAACAGACGTCACGTTCCGTCACCACCCCGACCAGCGCAAGCGTTTTTGTATCGGCGACAACAGGCGCACAGCCGCAACCCGACTTGCGGATCGACTGTGCGGCCTGTGCCGCAGTGTCTTTTGGCGTACAGCAAGAGGACGCCTCGATTGGTTTCATTACATCGCTACAGCAACTCATTTTCTATTTCCCTCACTTTTTGAGATCTATTTCACGTTTCAAATGCTACACGGAACTCGTTAAAGATGTTTGCAAGATCCGGCGCCGCGGAGGTCGTTCAACGATGTCACTTTTGGGCTGGGATCCCGCCGTTCATAATCAGCCTCCGGCTCGATTGCTACGCAGTGACGTTTAGTTGCCTTTCGAACTGTGGCAAACCGCCTCCGGAAATTAAAGCTGCCGTGACAATTCCCGGAAGGTCATGCGGCCACGCCGACATTTCACCGTCAAGAGACGATTTGCTATCGGCGAGCGTGCCGTCCAGATTAAAAGCGATTGGGTTATTCACTATGCGTTCACTGTGCTGCCATCGGCGCACTTTCCAACAATGTCACTGCGTTCTTCGGTCGAAAAATGCATGAGCCCACCAACGCCGGTAAGATTCCACCGTTGACCAATGGTCCGCCCTTCGAGCGGTCGATTGGCAACGAAGCTGGGACGCTCATCGCGGGTGCCCGGTGCCAATGCTTCGCCGATGGGGCCGTAATTCGCCGCCGGCGAGGTGAACAGGTTGGCCAAACGCCTCCCGCCCCGGGGCCGATACTGATAGATCTGTTCGAAGAGCAAACGGTACGGATGTGTCTGAGGTTTGTGCTGGGTCATTGTTTTGCCTTCAGAGCTGTTTGCGGATGGACTTCAATTCCTGGCGACGCTTTGCCGTGACTTTGGGATAGGCCATTTTAAGTTCATTGAACGCATCGAGGACGATTTGGGAAATGATCAGCCGGGCGTTCTTCTTGTCGTCGGCGGGGACGACAAACCAGGGTGCCTTGGCGGTACTCGTGGCACTCAAGCAGTGCTCATAGGCCTGCATATAGAGCGGCCAACTTTTCCTCTCGAGAACGTCTGAGGAACCGAATTTCCAGTTCTTCTCCGGCTCATCAATGCGGTCGCGGAAGCGCTTTGCCTGTTCGTCATTTGACAGGTGGAGGAAGAACTTGAGGATTCGGGTGCCGTTGCGGTGGAGATGCTCTTCCAGGTCCACGATGGAGCGATACCGGTCCTTCCAGATGGTCTCCCCGTCAGGCAATTCATCCGGCAACTGCTGGTTTTGGAGAATCTCGGGATGCACTCGAACGATGAGTACTTCCTCGTAGTAGGAACGATTGAAGATGCCGATTCGTCCTCGTTCCGGCAGACGGCGAGTCGTGCGCCAGAGAAAATCATGCTCCAATTCCTCGGCGCTCGGCTGTTTGAAACTGAAGACCTGGCAGCCCTGCGGATTGACCCCGGACATGACACTCCGGATGGCGCCATCCTTGCCGGCGGCATCCATCCCCTGAAAAATAAGGAGCAACGCATCGCGATTGTATGCGTAGTGCAGGCGTTGTAGCGCACTCAACTCCTCAACCATTTCCTCCAGCAGTATGCGATAGCCTTCGTTTGACTTGTAAAACGGCTTGACCGTCGTAGGCCAATCCTCCAGATTGACGCTTTGTCCGGGCTGCACCCGAAACTTCTCTGTGGCAATGCTTGTTTTCATGCGCCCGTCCCTTCGCAAGCGGCATCGCAGCCGCCCCGGTGTGCCACCTGTTGAGGAGCTTCTCCTCCTTCGTTTTCCCATCGCTCAATCGCCCGCTCATTCATGGGCCCTGTATCGCCAGCGCCTTGGTTGGGTATCTGGTCGAATTCGTGGGCAGAGGAGTTCCATAGAGCGATGGCAGGCTGATCGGTTCGATTGTGCTCGTAACAGAGCACACTAAGCGATGCTGTTGCGAGCAAAAAATGTTGCGCCTGCTCCACGGACAGCCCAATCCATCGGACGGCGAGGACGCGGCCAAAGTGACCATGGGAGAAGAGTGCAACATCCCCGTCCAGCCCGCGAAGACGGGCAATCACACGGTCAGCGCGGTTGGAAATCTGGGCGGGCGATTCCCCGCGCGGCGTGCCGTCCCGAAAAAGATTCCAGGAGGGCCGCCCCTCGCGAATATCCGCGGAGCGGCGCCCTTCGTAATCGCCATAGTCCCATTCCGCCAGGTCAGGCTCGAGTTCCGCTAAGTCATCCAACCCGAGCAACTCACAGGTTCGCCGAGCCCGCTTTAGCGGACTGGTCAACACGTGGGAGAAAGGAATGCTCCGGATGCGAGGCGCAAGTTCCCTCGCCTCCTCCTCGCCTTGCGGCGTCAACGGAATGTCCGTGCGGCCGGTGTGCTGTCTGGAGATCGTCCACTCGGTTTCGCCATGCCGGATGAGGTACAGGCGCAGGGGCATGGGGTTGCTTGTTGTCATGCTCCTCCTTCCATTGCCGCATCGTATTCGCCGCGGCGCGCTGCGCGATTACATTTGGCCCTGTGCTGCAGAGCTTGCTGCGCCGCCTCAATGTTGGCCTCGTGGCCCGACCATATTTCCAAAGCCGGTTGCTGGATGGCGCGGCCAAACGAAAATGCCAACGCCCACGGCGCTCGCGACCTGAATGTCACATTCATCGCATTCAAACGGGCTGAAGCCAGTTCCGCTGATTGGCCGCCGGACAAGAACGCAATGCCGGCAACGGCCGCGGGGACGGCTTGCAAGAGACATCTCACTGTGGCATCGGCCGTTTCTTCCACCCCGGCTTGGGTAGCGGACGTCAGGCCCGGAAGCACCATATTGGGTTTCAGAATCATCCACTCCAGCACCACCCGCTGAGTGTAAAGCTGATCGAAAACCGCTCTTAGGACTTGCTCTGTTACCGCGAAGCATCGCTCAAGAGAGTGCGCCCCATCCATAAGCACTTCCGGTTCCACAATAGGGACCAGTCCGGCTTCCTGACACAACGCCGCGTAGCGCGCCAGTGCATGCACGTTTGCCTCGATGCAACCCCGGCTGGGAATGTCATCCTCAATTGCGATCACCGCACGCCACTTGGCAAAGCGCGCGCCCATTCGGGCGTAATCCGCCAGGCGGTCGCGCAGTCCGTCCAGCCCCTCTGTGATTTTCTCGCCGGGATGGGCGGCCATCCCCGTTGCGCCAACATCCACTTTGATGCCGGGAATAATGCCCGCATCGAGGATGACTTTCACGAAGGGAGTGCCGTCTGTCTTCCGTTGACGGATCGTCTCGTCGTAGAGAATCACGCCACTGATGCTCTCACCCAGACCGGGCGTCGTCACAATCAACTCCCGGTAGGCGCGCCGGGCCTCTTCGGTTTGCGGAATTCCTAGCTTGGCGAACCGCTTGTTACAAGTCGGATTACTCTCATCGATCGCCAGTAATCCCTTTTCGGTGGCGACCAGCGTCTTTGCGAGGTTAACGAGCCCTTGCGTGTTCATTCCTGGACTTCGCTCAATAACTGTTTCGCCTCGCCGGTGCTCCACTTCCAATTCCGGATCTCCGGCATGTCCTGTCCGTTTTTGTCGATATATTGCTTGTGCTCGATCAGCTTGTCCTTGAGCTGCTGCTTCAGATAGACTCCTTTGCCGCCAGTTTGCGGCAGGCGGTCAATCGTGTCCATAACGAGGTGGAAGCGGTCCAGGTCGTTCAACACCGTCATATCGAAGGGCGTGGTGATGGTGCCCTCTTCCTTGTAGCCGCGGACGTGGATGTTTTCGTGGTTGGTGCGGCGGTAAGTCAGCCGGTGGATCAGCCAAGGGTAGCCATGGAAGGCGAAGATGACGGGCTTGTCCCTGGTGAAGAACTCGTCGAAATCCATGTCGCTCAAACCGTGCGGGTGCTCGGTTTGCGGCTGCAGCTTCATGAGGTCGATGACGTTGACCACCCGGATTTTCAACTCGGGTAGCTTCTCGCGCATGATCGAGACCGCGGCGAGCGTCTCCATCGTGGGCACGTCGCCGCAGCAGGCCATGACGACGTCCGGTGCAATGCCCTGGTCGTTGCTGGCCCACTGCCAGATGCCGATGCCGGCAGTGCAATGCTTGACAGCGGCGTCCATCGTCAGCCACTGCGGCGCGGGATGTTTGCCCGCAATCACTACGTTGACGTAATGGCGGCTGCGCAGGCAATGATCCATCACCGAAAGCAGGCAGTTTGCATCCGGTGGAAGGTAAACGCGGACCACCTCGGCCTTCTTATTCATGACCACGTCGATGAATCCGGGATCCTGGTGGGTGAAACCGTTGTGGTCCTGACGCCAGACGTGCGACGCCAGAAGGTAATTTAGGGACGCGATCTTCCGCCGCCACGGCAGGTCCAACGTCACCTTCAGCCACTTGGCGTGCTGGTTAAACATCGAATCGACGATATGGATGAACGCCTCGTAGCAATTGAATAGCCCATGCCGCCCGGTGAGGAGGTAGCCTTCGAGCCAGCCCTGGCATTGGTGCTCGCTGAGCATTTCCATCACGCGGCCGGAAGGTGCAAGGTATTCATCGTTCGGCGCTGTTGCGGCATCCCATTGGCGCTCGGTCACTTCGAACAAGGCTTCCAACCCGTTGGAGATCGTCTCGTCGGGGCCGAAGACCCGGAAGTTTCGCTGTTGCATGTTCAGCTTCGCTACATCGCGCAGAAAAGGCCCGAGCACGCGTGTGTCGCCGATACCGCGCACGCCCGGCGAAGGTACCTCGGCGGCGTAGTCGCGGAAATTAGGCATGCGCAAGTCGCGAAGAAGAACTCCGCCGTTGGCGTGGGGATTCGCGCCCATCCGGCGCTTCCCTTGGGGGGCGAGTTCTGCCAGTTCCGGTTTCAATCGGCCGTCGTCATCGAATAGCTCTTCCGGGCGGTAGCTCCTCAGCCAGGCTTCGAGCAGCTTGAGATGTTCAGGATCTGTGGCCGCGTCCTTAATCGGAACCTGATGCGAGCGGAAGGTGCCTTCGATCTGCCTGCCGTCGATCACCTTCGGCCCCGTCCAGCCTTTGGGTGAATTGAGAACAATCAGCGGCCAGCGCGGACGAGTCAGATTGCCATTCACGCGGGCATCTTGTTGAAGGGACCTGATCATTTCCACCGATTTGTCGAGTGTCGCGGCCATGGCCTCATGCATCAACCCGGGCTCGTGACCCTCGACGAAGTACGGCGTCCACCCGTAGCCGCGCAGCAACTGGTCCAGTTCCTCGCGGGTGATACGGGAGAGGAGGGTCGGGTTGGCAATCTTGTAGCCGTTGAGATGGAGGATCGGCAGCACCGCGCCGTCCGTGGCCGCATCGAGGAACTTGTTTGAATGCCAAGCCGTAGCGAGCGGACCAGTCTCCGCCTCGCCATCGCCGACGACGCAGGCGACAATGAGATCGGGATTGTCGAATACCGCCCCGAACGAATGGCTGAGAGAATAGCCCAGTTCGCCGCCCTCATGAATGGAACCGGGGCATTCCGGCGATGCGTGGCTGGGAATACCTCCGGGAAACGAAAACTGAAGGAAGAGCTTCTGAAGCCCGGCTTCGTCCTGGCTGATGTCGGGATAGATCTCACTGTAAGTGCCCTCAAGATAGGTGTTGCCCACCACCGCAGGACCTCCGTGCCCAGGGCCCGAGACGTAAATCATGTCGAGGTCATATTTCTTGATGACCCGGTTTAAGTGAGCATAAATGAAGTTCTGTCCAGGAGTGGTGCCCCAGTGACCAAGCAACATGTGCTTCACGTCCGCAATCATCAGTGGCCGCTTGAGAAGCGGATTGTCGTAGAGATAAATCTGGCCGACCGACAGATAGTTGGCGGCACGCCAGTAGGCGTCAATCTTGTGGAGCAGTTCCGGCGTGAGTGAGTTGGTTAGCATTGCTTAAGTTCTCCGGTTGAGGCCGAGTTTGAGGACACGCGCGACGGACCTCGCGATCATGAGCTCTTCATTGGTTTTGATAACCCGCACTTTGACGCGCCCGGCGTCCGGCGAAATTACCGGTGCATTTTTCGCATTGCGCCTCGGGTTTAGTTCGACTCCGAGAAAGCCGAGTCCTTCGCAGATACGCTGCCGGACGACCGGCGCGTTCTCGCCGATGCCTGCGGCGAAGACGAGCGTGTCAAGCCCGCCCAGCGCCGCGGCGAAAGAACCGATCCATTTCTTCGCCTGATAGCAAAACAGCGCCACCGCCTCCGCCGCCCGGACATCGGTGGCTTCACGCTCGCACAAGTCGCGCAGGTCGGAACTCGTGGCGGAGACTCCGAGCAAACCGGATTCATGGTTCACCATCCGGTGAAACTGTGGGGCAGTCATTTGCTCAGTACGCGCCAGGTAGTAAACCAGGCCGGGATCCAGGTCACCCGAGCGGGTGCCCATCACCAATCCTGCCGTGGGCGTGAAGCCCATACTGGTATCTATGCTCTTGCCGTGGTATACGGCGGCCAAGCTTGCGCCACTGCCGAGATGCGCCAGGATCACGCGGCCCTTCGCGGCAGCGGGGTCGAGGCGGTCGAGTTCCTCCATCAGATAGGCGTAGGAAAGACCGTGGAAGCCGTAGCGTTCGACGCCCTTTGCCGCAAAGCGCCTCGGAATCGGAAGTAACTTCGCGACCCTGGGCATGCTGCGGTGAAAAGCGGTGTCAAAGCACACCACCTGGGAGAGTTTTGGACGCCGCCGGAACAGTTCCTCGATCAGCTCGAGTTCTCGTGGCAGGTGGTCCGGGGCATACTGCGTATTGCGGTGCAATTCCGCAAGTAATTTTGGTGTGACTCGCTCCGGTTCAGAGTGCTTGATACCATGCACCACGCGGTGGCCCGCAGCTTTGACCGACTCGAAGGCCGGCTGCGCCTCAAGCCAGTCAAACAGAAAGACTGCCGCCGAGCGATGGCCGGCCTTGGGCAGCGGGAGAGAGACCTGCGGTCTTCCAGCTGAGTCGTTGACTGCCAGGTTCGTGCCATCTAAACCTATGCGATCCACCTTCCCATCGAGCGACCGCCGCAGCGTTTCGCCCCCCTCATATGCGGAGAACCGGATGCTCGACGAGCCCCCGTTTATCGTGAGAATGGAAAACGCCTCACGATTTGCCTCGACGGTCTTGTGCTTGGCGAGCTTCACTGGGGTTGCTTAACCTCTGAATTGATCCTTGAAAGATTCTGCTTGGCTGGCATGGTCACTTCTTCAATCTGAGCAGTCGAGCGTTGATGGCCACAATCACCGTGCTCGCGGACATCAGCACGGCGCCCAGCGCGGGAGTGAGCAGCACGCCCCACGCGTAAAGCGCTCCCGCCGCCAGCGGAATTGCGACGACGTTGTAGCCCGTGGCCCAAAGAAGGTTCTGAATCATTTTTCGATACGTGGCGCGAGAAAGCTGCACGATGGCCACGACATCCAGCGGATTGCTTCGCACCAAAATGACGTCGGCTGTTTCAACGGCCACATCGGAGCCGGCTCCAATGGCGATCCCCACATCAGCCTGCGCCAGCGCCGGAGCGTCATTCACGCCGTCGCCGGTCATTGCCACTAAGATGCCTCGAGATTGCACCTCTTTGACTTTGGCGGCTTTGTCCTGAGGCAGGACTTCGGCGAAGTATTCATCGAGGCCGACTTGGTCCGAGACCCATTTGGCAGTCGCTTTGTTATCGCCAGTCAGCATCATGCATCGGATGCTCAGCGCCTTTAGGGCATCAATGGCTTGCTTCGCCTCGGGCCGGACGATGTCGGCCAATGCAATCGCCCCCTTCAACTGTCCGTCCACAAGGACAAATACGACCGTCTTGCCTTGGGCTTGCAGTGGCTCGATGCGCTTGTCGGCGAGTTCGATATTTTGTTCGCGCAAGTAGCCCGGGCTAACCACTTTGATGTTTTTGCCCTCAACCCTGCCTTCGGCGCCCTTGCCGGGAATGCTTAAAAAGTTTTCTACCGGGACCTTCTTTTCCGAGGAGGCGGCAATCGCTTTGGCGATGGGATGTTCGGAATTCGCGTCGACGGACGCAGCGTACTTGCGCAGCGTTTCTTCGTCGATGTCCTCTGCGAGCACCAGCGTGTCGGTGACGCCGAATCGCCCTTCGGTTAGAGTGCCCGTCTTGTCAAAAATGATTGCCTGCAGATTCCGGGCGGATTCGAAAGCTACGCGATTCCGAATCAAAAGGCCATTTTTAGCGGCCAGTGCAGTGGAGACCGCCACCACCAGCGGCACGGCGAGCCCTAAGGCATGCGGGCAAGCGATGACCATGACGGTGACGGCGCGTTCGATGGCGAAGGCGAACTCTTTGCCCATCAGAACCTGCCAGATAAGGAAGGTAATCACACCGCCTCCCAAGGCGACAATGGTGAGCCACAGCGCCGCTGTGTTGGCGAGATCCTGCGTCTTTGATTTGCTTTCCTGTGCCTGCTTGACGAGATCAATGACCTGCGACAGAAATGAATCTTTGCCGGTGCCTTTGACCTCGATGGTTAATGAGCCTTCCCCGTTGATGGCCCCGCCAATGACCTTGCCGCCGGTCTTCTTGGCAACGGGAGTTGATTCCCCGGTGAGCATCGCCTCATCGACCGAACTCTCGCCGCCCAGAATCACACCGTCCGCCGGGATTTTTTCTCCAGGCTTGATGAGGACTTTGTCGTCCACCGCCAATTCGTTCAGAGGCACGTCCTTCACGCTGCCATCGGCCATGACTTTGTGCGCGTCGGACGGCATCAGTTTGGCCAACTCTTCCAAAGCCCTCGAAGCGCCCATCACCGACTTCATTTCAATCCAATGCCCGAGCAACATGATGTCTATGAGCGAGGCCAGCTCCCAAAAGAACATCTTGCCGGTCAGGCCGAATACTACGGCACTGCTGTAAATATATGCCGTCGCAATTGCGACGGAGATGAGGGTCATCATCCCGGGACGGCGCGACTTGAGTTCCTTGACGAAACCTGTGAGAAACGGCCAGCCGCCATACCAAAAGACCGCTGAAGAAAGCCCGAACAACAAGTAAATGTCGCCGGGAAAACGGATGGCGTCGCGCAGTCCCACTAGCGTTTGCAGCATTGGCGAGAGCATGAGAATCGGAAGGGTGATGGCCAGCGAAATCCAGAACCGTTTCCGGAAATCCGCAGCCATATGAGCATGGTGCCCGGGACCGGAATGCGGCTTCTCTTTCCCTGCGCCCAACTTCGTTTCGGCCTCCAGCCAATTTTGATCGGCGTGTCCCTGCGGCCGGCCCTCTTCTAAATAAATGGCGTATGCCTTCTTGGCTACTTCGTCCGCCGACGGCTTAGTATCAGTTTCGGGCTGATTTTCGGTCGGATGCTCATGGTCTTTCATTTGGGGTAATTCCTCTCATTGGCTGTCAGCCGAAATCCGCTCATTTCTTGGACACCTTGTTAATCGCCACTACCAGGAGCGCTACTGTCAGTACGGCGATCACCGTCCAAATCCACATTCCACCGCCCATCCATCCGTTGTGGTTCATCATAAGATCCCGTCCGTAACTTTCCAGTAATGTGCCTGACCGTGCCCAGGCAAGGTTCTCACGTTCCGCAGGGAGTACTCCGGCGATTTAATGACAACGGCGGTCATAACCACCCTCCGCTAAAGCCAGCCCGCCGCAAGCCCAGAGCGATGTATGGGCAGCTTCGCATCAGTTGCCACAACAATCCCGTCCGATGATTTTCAATCATCAGAACGATCGGCCCTTGATTAATGCCGTAATGCCACGGTGAGACCCACCAGCCATAAGGATTGCCAGGCAGGCCAGGATGGGAAGGATTGAAAGATGCTTTAAAGCCGTACGAGTTGAATTCGGTCAGCCTGGCCTGATGAATGCAATGATGGATCGAGTCCAGGACAATTTCGGGGGCGAACGGCAGCGATGCCACCAAAGCCCACGGTGACAATGTGCCGTCGTCAGGCCCGTAGGGCACGCCGCGCCCAAGGTAGTCGAAAAACCGCCGTTCAATGCCGTCTATTTTCATGGTGACGGGGCCGGGACCCTCGCTCGCTGTGATTCCCCAACAACAAGAGCCATAGTCCTTGAACCCAAGTGGGTTGTCGATCGCGTACTGTTGCTGAACATAGGTTGCGCGCCGGCTGTTCTCGAAATAGTCAATGCCCTTATCACCCATGTAGGCGTCCTTGATGCCGCGAAAATCAATCCAGACGTGCGAGAGCTGGTGCGTGAACAAAGGCCCCGCATAAAGATAGTCGTGTCCATAACGGTGTTCCCACTTGTAAGTGGAAGTCCATGCCGAGTAGCTGCTCTCCGGCAACGGATGAGTCGGCGAGCCCAACCCGAGCGTGTACAGCAGTAGCGCCTCGTCGTAGCCCTCCCACCGGTAGGGGAGAAATCCACTTTCCGGCATCCAGCCATGCGTCACCGTTTCCCCGCCGTCTTGCGCCCACTGCCAGTCCACCCGGCGGTAGAGTTCGTCGGCCAGATTGCGGATTTCGCGCTCATCTGGCGTGTCGTCGCCGAAATACATTCCCGCCGTCAGCGCACCTGCCAGAAGAAAGGCGCTATCCACGGTCGACAACTCGGACTGTCGTGCGCGCCGGCCGGACTGCATGTCGAGAAAGTGGTAGTAAAACCCGTGGTAGCCGGTGGCATCGAGTTCGGGGCCTTGCGGACTGTTCCAGAAGAACCGCAACGCCGTCAAAGTTCTTTGCACGGCCTCTGCCCGCGACACAAAACCTCGCTCGACAGCAACCGGATAGCACGCTAACCCCAAGCCGGTAGCTGCAATGCTTGAAGGCCAATTCTCCGCGGTTTTGTCGATCACCAGTCCGTTGGCCGGGTTTGTCTCGTGCAAAAAATATCCGAATGTCTCCCGCTGAAGCTTCTCCAACTCGGCATCGACTGTAAGTATCGGGGAGTTCATGGTTTCACGATGGCAATCCGCCGCAGAACGAGTGGCAAGTTCTATGTCTCAACTTGCACCGTGCTTTCAGGCGGCTTCGCGGCGCTTTGACTCGCTCCTTGTGGCGGGTCCTTCGAGACCGGACTGCCGGCCTTCGTCTGGCTCTCGTCACTGACTACCGCACCATCTACAAGCTGTAGAACCCGGTCCACCTCGCCGATCATGCGCTCATCATGAGTCACTACCAAAATCGCCGTTCCTTGTTCCGTGCTCAGTTGGCGCAGTAACCGCATTACGCTAAGACCTCGGTCCGTATCTAACGAAGCAGTCGGTTCGTCGGCCAGAATCATGGCTGGACGATTGGCGAGAGCACGCGCGATCGCTACGCGTTGCCTTTCGCCGCCGGATAGCCGTTCCGGGAGTTCATGGGCGCGACCTGTTACTTCCAAATAGTCGAGCAACTCGCGGGCGCGGGATCGTGCCTTCTGACTGGGTACGCCAACCAGATCCATGGGTAACATGATGTTTTCTTCCGCCGTGAGAAAGGGAATCAGATTGGAGAACTGAAAAATGAATCCAATCTTTTCGCGCCTAAGTTTTTGAAAATCGCGAGCCCTGCCGTTGTAGATGTTATCCCCGTCCAAGACCAAAGTGCCTTCCGTCGGCACCGTAACCAGCCCCAAAATCATCAACAGCGTGGTCTTTCCCGATCCGCTCGGCCCCATGATGGCGAGTAGCTCACCCTTGTTGACCGCAAGGTCGACGCTCTTGAGGGCGTTGACCTTAGTACGTCCCTCACCATAGGTCTTGGTCAGTTTCTTGGTTTCAATTGCAGGTCCCGTGTTCTCCATTTAGGTACCCAGGACGATTCGCGGATCGACTTGCATGGCGCGGCGGACAGCGACTAAGCTCGCGAGAATAGAAATGATGGTGATGATCACTAGCATCTGTCCCATATCCCCGACCGTGGCGGAAACTCTTCTTGGAAAGTAAGGTTCACTGGCAAATTCCAGCATCGCCCCCAACACGGTGCCCATCAGGCCCATGAGGACGGCCTGCTGAATAATCATGCTGTAAATTCTGCGTGTTTGGGTTCCGAGAAGCTTGAGTACGGCAATGTCCTTGATCTTGTCCAAGGTGAAGGTATAGGTGATGAGTCCGATAATGACCCCCGCAATGATGAGCAGTAGTAGGCGGAATAGCGACAACTGCATCAGGATCAGGCGATTGGCACCCATCAGTTGCATGTTGATTTGCCGCGCGGCCGTGTAGACCTCGAGGTGCTTCCAATGCCCGATCTGTTCCGCCACTTCCTCAATGGAAACCCCAGGCTCGACCTTCACGGCGATGGCGTTGATCATATGCAGATTCGCTGACAGGGCGGAGGGCTCTCGCGCCAGTAGCGGAGGCACCTGCGGGGTAAGCGGAGCCCCGCCGCCCAGTTGGCCGCCCTTGCGTCGCCGAATATTACGCAACAGATCCGCATCCGGCTCGAAGAGGATGTTTTGGGCATCAGCAAGCCTGGCGTAGATCACCGGGTCCGCATTGAATCCAACCATATTCTTCGTCAGGCCGACCACTGTGTAATCGAAGCCGCGCAGCCGTATCACTTCGCCGACCTTCAATCCCGTCTTCATGTCCGCAACGAGTTCATAGTGACTGGCTTCGATGCCACGCCCCGCCACAATCATCGGCGGACCACCGATATGATTCGGTTCATATCCAATGAGGAGGAAGCGCAGTTCGCGAGCCATATCGATCCACTGTGGTTCCACCATCGTTTGCGTCCCGAACCGGGCATTCCGATACATGAACATCATTAGCCCACCCGGCATCATGGGATGTTCGACATGGTCCCAGGCCATGACCAGAGGGCTTGCTTCCTCGACGCCTTGCATGGACTGAATGGCGTGGTAGTAGTCGTGCGGAATTCTCGATCCTTCAATGAATGGGCCAAGCCAGCCTTTCTGAACCACCCAAAGATCAGCGCCGGTCGCACTGATGATCGTGGAGGAGTCTAGAATCACGCCGCGAATGATGCCGCCAAGCGTGAACACCACCATCAATAGAAGACTGACGCCCACAGTCGAGCTGATGAACTTGAAGAGGTGGTATCGGGCATCTTTGAGAGCGAGATTCATGGTTGTAAACTACATCTTCATCGCGGGCATCGACGCTTTTGCTGGGGCAGTCTGAGTCGTGCGGACCTTTTGCCCTGGCTCTATGCCCATTGGTTGTGTCAGGACCCAGTCTCCGGATTTAAGGTCTCCGGCGATCGCTACCACCTGCGACCGCGGGCTACTCGCGACTGTTTCGACCATCACCTGGCGAACTCTCTGATTCGCGTCGGAAACGAGCACATATCGTCCCTCGCCCATCGGCATCACGGCCGTCTTCGGCACCACCAACGCGTTTTTTGTGTGGCTGACCTGCACATAAACCTCTGCCCATTGGCCAATTTGCAATTCGGCCAGCGGTAGGGGGAAGGAGATTTCGACCGTCATCTCTTCCGCAGCGGGATCGGCTCGCGGACGGATACGGTAAACGAGACCGGCAATCTGATCTTTTGGGCGTCCGCGCAAAATCACGGTTGCGACTTGGCCGGCCTTGATTTGTCCGGCCATGCGTTGGTCGAGATACGCTTCCACGAGCGTTACTTTTGGATCTGCCACTGAAAGTACCGTTTCGCCAGAAACTATCGCGTCGCCTGAACGCTTCGGCCGCTCTGTTACGACGCCGCTGACATAGCTAAAGATTTTCGTTTGCGAAAGGTTGAACTGCTGCAGGCGGACCTCAGCTTCGGCGGCCGCAATTTCGCTATGGGCGGCCTGCCCCTTTGCGGCCGCGGCCTCAATTTGCGCTTGAGCAGCCACGATTTCGGCGTCTGCGGCACCTACCGCGCTTAGCGCCGTCCGATACTTCTCCTCGTATTGATCTGCTTCCTCTTGGCTCACGGCTCCAGTTGCTACCAGGTGCTTTTCACGATCCCAGGCACGTTCGGTTTGATGTCTCGTCGCTCGCCGCGATTCAGCTGTCGCTCTTGCCGCCTGCGCCGCTGCCTGTGCGGATTGTACGGTCGCCCTTGAGGCTTGTTCCGTCATTCGCGCCGCTGCTAGCCGAGCCTGGGAGCGCTCCAGGATTTGGCGGAGATCGGTGTCTTCGAGTGTCGCCACCACTTGGCCAGAGCGCACAAAATCACCCTCATTCACCAGAACTCGTTCAATACGGCCAGGTACTTTGGCTCCCACGGCTGCCAGTACATCGACATTGATCGTGCCGGTGCCTTGCACCTCTCCCGCATAGTCTTGTTGTCTCACTTGAGTAATCACGACTTCCAGTGGCGTGAAGAAGAAGTACTTCACCAGCCACGCAGCCGCGACCACAAGCACTACATAGAGAACAATTTTGCCAGCTCTCTTCAGTTTGGAATGGTCATCGACTTCGCTTGGTTTTGTCTTGTCGCTATCGTCCGCTGGTTTTGCGGCGGTGTCTGCAGGCTTGGATCCATCCTTTGCCTCAGACAGCTTCGGTTTGTCGTTCGGTTCTGGCGGCTTGGGCTTGTCCACGGCTGCTGCCGTCGCCTTGGACTCATCAACCACTTCCGGTTCTACAGTGTTAGGCATTTTGGCTCCTCAAATCCCGGTCTCTCGCCGGACTGCGGCGGTAGCGGTCATATAGTCGGCCAGCGCGCGATAATACTTGGCCTCCGAAGTAAAAAGCGCAGCCTGAGCATCGAGAAGGTTCTCAATGATGCCGCGCCCGTAGCGCTGCTTTTCCTGCTCGATCCGGAGCGCTTCTCTGGCATAACCGATCGCCGTCACCGTAGCCCGAATGCGCTCTTGCGCGTTTTGGACCTGCAAGTAGGCGGAGCGTACTCTCTGAGCAGCGTCAAGATCAACTTGTTTCAAATCCGCCCGGCGTTCTAACTCGCGGCTCTTGGCTTCCACCACTCGGTATGTCAGTGTTCGATCAAAGAACGGAAAGTTAAATACAACGCCCGCCATGACGCCGCCTCTATAGACGGTGAAAGGATCGCCACTTTGTCCAAGCAGATTGGCTACGAGAGACAACGCCGGCCTTTGCGCTGACTTTGCCACATTGACGGATTGCTCAGCCACGTTCACTTCCGCTTCCGCGAGTTGGTATTTTAGGTTCCCGGCGCGTGCGAGTTGAGACACTTGGTCCAAAGACTGTTGCACCGAAGGCGGCGGCAAGACGGTCTCCACCACAACCGGAGTGTCGACAGGACGGCCTAGGAGTGCGTTTAACTGTCCAGCCTCTATCTCGCGGGCGTTTCTAAATTCAATGGCGGTGTCTTGGACGTCCGCCAGACGCGTATCCACTTTGAGCAGATCGACACGCGCTACTTTTCCTTCGTCCAGCATCTGCGCCACAACCCGGCGGCTCTCCACAAGTGCGTTGACTGACTCGCGCGCGGCTTCGACGTCACGATCAAGTTGAACCAGATTTGCATACGTTCGAGTTACATCGAATTCCAACTCGCGCTCTATGTCACGTACAGTGATCTTCGCCAAGTCGCGTCGGGCCTCGCCCAGGCTCACTGCGGACGAGATTCGTCCGCCTGTGTAGATGGGCATTGTTGCCCGTACCTCCGCATTGAGATGACCTCTCCGGAATGGCTGGTTCTCTGGAATCGACGCCAACTGCGTCAAAGGAAATCCCATCGCGGTTTGTGTCGGCTGACTGGACCCACGGGCGGCCGCTCCGAGCGTAAGGCGAGGCAGCCGCTCAGCTCTCTCGGCGGAAACGGAGGCTTGCTGGGTGGTAACTCCTTGCCTCTTGGCGGATAGCCTCGGGCTATTCTGTCTCGCATAGTTCAGCGCGCCCTCGAGCGTGAGTGGCACATTCGCCGGTTGCGCCAAGAGAAGCGACCCCAAAAGGAGCACGACGCTCGCACCCAAGACCATCGCAAAGGGGAAGCTCCGGCACAGACGCCCCTTCATCGAAAGAGCCCTCGTCCGGCCTTCAATCATGGAGTTCCGATCCCTGTTGCGGTGGCGCGCATGGTTTTGTAGGAATGTTCTCAGGTTTAGCTGCAACAACCCTGGCCGGTCTTAGCCGAATCCCCGGCGTTACCGAGGTATTGCTCTGGGTTGTGATCGAACTTATCCTTGCACTTCAGCCCGCAGAAATAATAGGTTTGGCCTTGCCGTGCAGAGAATCCTGCAGCTTTTGCCGGATCGATCTCCATGCCGCACACCGGGTCTTTGACCGCGGTTTGGTTTGTCGTTGTCATTCTTCCTTCTCCCTCGTTCATCTTTGAAATAGCCAGTCCCGTTCTGATGGCAACAGGGACTGGCTCTAATTGCATAGGCACGTGCACCTCCATCGCGAAAACGCTGCGGAACTTGCAGTTGTTTTGGAGGCTAGCCAAGGAGGTACCCGCCACCAATGCGGTTTTTGCGTGAAAAGTGCAATGGTTTAGTGTCGGGGGCCGCGTTCTCGCGAGTAGCTCGTCCAATCCCGCAGCGACGTTGTGGAACAAATTTCACCAAGGAAGGCAGTTTTTTCGACAATGGATGACGGCAGGGAGTCACCTAACCATCTGGCGTCAGTTTTCGAAGGCTACCAGGGCCCCTCCGAATCCCAATTCACGACCATAAGGAGCCCCGAGAGTGGGAGTCTAGACCCGGCTGCAACAGAGGGCAGCGGGCGGAGATCACCCATGTTCGCCATCTGGCGGGCGCGATCGGAAGCCTTAATTGCTCGCGGATTCCATTCCGTATCCAGCGCCTATTTGTCTTTTGTTCGGTGCGGAACCAATCTTCGCAGGGGTTTCTCGTGTTCGATTTCTAGCAAGCATTTGGAGGGCCGTAGTCTTGAGAAGGCTTTTGTTTTCCAATTTGCGCCCGACGTGATCATTTTTTATTCCTAACTTGGGTGAGGCAAATGGCGCAGCGCGTGGGCAGATCACGCAATCTGGACTGATTCACGCCAAAATGGCCTCCCATCCACGCCGATGGCATACGAGCCTTTTCTCAGATTCGAATTCGGAACTAGGCCCTGAAGTCGAAAGGGCCTCCGAACTGGCAACTGCGTATGGACAGACGACGAAATGTCTCAACGATCCATCAGGGCCGGCCCGGTTCGGCGAATGGGATGGGCGGTAGACGTCCGCTTCGGGCCAGGAAGACAGTGCCTAAAGGCATCTTATGGCCCTATGAGCCGGCTTGGGGATTGAGAGACCCAAGGATCGGAGAGGTCCATGTTCCCACTAGGCGACCTGGCAGGCGAAGTGCTCAGATATTCGTGACTCCTAGTCCGATGTCACCTAAGGAGAGCAACTGCATCATGCTCATCATGGATAGAAAAAATAACATTACCAGAAGGCGACTCGTCGGAGCCGGGGCAGCATTGCTGGGAATGTTCAATGCTCCGACGCTTTTGCACGGTGCCACGCAGACAATGGTCGTCCAAAGCGAGGGCGGCTTGCTTGAGGCAGAAATCGAGGCGGTTGAAGCGTGGACTCCGCTCGGAGCCAGCTACGCTCGGTTGTTCACCTACAACACACAATTCCCGGGGCTGCGGCTGGAGGCTAGGGCCGGTGACACCGTTCGGCTGCGCTTTACCAACCGCCTGCTGGAATCAACGAACCTGCACTTTCATGGGCTTCACGTCCCGCCGACCGGCAACGCTGATAATGCGTTTTTAGAAGTACCCCCAGGCGAAAGCTTCAATTACCAGTTCGTACTTCCAACCAATCATCCTTGTGGGACCTTCTGGTACCACCCGCATCTTCATGGTTTGGCGGCTCGTCAAGTGTCTCGCGGGCTGGCAGGTCTCTTCATCATTCGTGGCGAATTGGACGAGATCCCCGCGATAGCCAACGCTACGGAACATTTCCTGGTCTTGAAGGATTGGGCGCTGGATCGCAGCGGCGAAGTGCTTGAACCTTCAGTGATGCAACGCATGATTGGACGTGAAGGGTCACTGCTCACGGTCGGGAATGCGACTAGTCCGAAGTTTTCAATACTCCCGGGTGGACTCCTCAGACTTCGGATCCTCAACGCGTCGGCTTCTCGATTCTACAGGCTGAAGCTCGAAGAGCATCCTATGTACGTGATCGCGACGGACGGGGGACCCCTCTCCGCGCCTAACGCCGTAAGCGAGATTCTGCTGACTCCCGGCGAGAGAATCGACGTGCTGATTCAAGGGAGTCGCGAAACGGGTATTTACTGTCTCTTCAATCTGCCTTACAATCGCGGAGGAATGGCCATGATGGGCGGGCCATCGCGCCTCGCCCCTCCCGAAGTTCTAGCGACGTTCGCCTATGAATTCAGCGCTGATTCCGCGGCAGAGTTGCCCAAGACTCTCGTTAACGTCGATCCGCTTCCAGAGCCCGAAGGACCGGTCCGCAGGTTCACCCTCAGCGAATCCGGCATGAAGTTCCTGATTAATGGCCGAGAGTTCGATCATCGGCGAGTGGACACTCAGGTTCGGCTCGGGACGGTCGAAGACTGGGAAATCTTCAACCAAGGCTCGATGGACCACCCCTTCCACCTGCACACCAATCCATTCCAGATTCTCGATGCCGCAGGTCAGCCAGAGAGGGCCTGGAAGGACGTGATGCTAGTACCCGCAGGACAAAGACGGCGCTTCCGCGTCAAATTTGCGGATTTCCAAGGAAAGGCCTTCTATCACTGCCATATCCTCGATCATGAAGACTTAGGAATGATGGGCGTCGTCGAAATGGTGGCAGTTAGCGAGAGCTAGCTCGCTCGAACTGCATTTCTGCCCTTTCAAGTATTTCCCCACGTCGCAGCTACTCCAGCGAATTCACAAAGACGGTTCCATCTCGTTCGCCGGCAAGTAGAACCGTTCCGTCAGGAAGTGGAGCAATGCTCACAAAACTCCCTTCCTCTGGGAGGGTATTAACGCTTTCCGCGCCTACCTTCTTCCATCGAATCGACTTGCCTTCGGTCCACGCTATGAAAGTCCCCTTCAAAGTTCGGGTGATAACAGGTTGCCGCCCTAAGCCCAGCAATGCTTCGTCGGAGCCATTCGACAGATAGAGACTACCTTCCCGACGCCATACGGAAACGCTCGAATCCTTAGGGCCGAGCACAAGCGAACCGCCGTCCATCGGACAAGCGTTAAGCTTCCAACTTCCTGAGCCGAGCTTCACAGCCGCTCCGAAAGTCGCACCTCCATCCGCAGATCTGACTAGATACATATCGCGATTTCCATCCAACGAATTCCGAAACATCACGCCGATCATGCCTTCACTGTCTACAACTGCGGTCGGATGACAGCATTCGCAGACCGATCCAGAAGGCGACTGATAGACCAGTCGGTTTGGCGACCAGGTCCGGCCTCCATCCTTCGAGGCTGAACCGTATAGTTTCGTTCCCTTCTCGCGCAAATCGAGCCAAGTAGCGAACAAGACGTTCTTGCCGCCCGCGGCGAGGCTATGGAGTCCCTCCCTGGCGGAGGCGGCGACGTCGTTCACTCTCGTAGGCGCTGACCAGGTGGCTCCATGGTCAACGCTTCGCCAAGACATCACGTCGCCGTCGGCTCCGCGACCCTTTTCCCCAGTGATCGCGGTCACTACGATGGCGTCTTTTGTCACGGCAACCCGAGGCCCACGCCGCATCCCTAGTGACAGCTTCCCCTCTTCTGCGACCGCCACCGGTTTACTCCAAGTCTTTCCGGCATCCCTCGACCCCGTGAAATAGATCGCGTCGCCGGCTCCGTATGTCAGGCCGATCTCAGCGCCTAGAGCGGAGAGATGAGGTTGTCGATTTGGCTGGCCACCTGCGGGCTGCGTCCATTCGGCAGCGGGGAGGAAGAAGGCTAATAAGAGTGGTAATAACATTATTCTGAGACCTTTCATTCGATCATTTGGTGGAAGTCTGCCGGGCCTATCACTCGCCTATGGCCGGATACTTTTGGTACACGAACGAAGCAAGTTCGAATCCCGCCGTATGCGCCGGGTCATCATTGGTTGAGCCAATCTATAAGTCAGGAGCCGCCGTACTTTCACGGAGGCTCCCCGAATTGCAAGTTGCCCTATTCAGACCTCTTACTTCATGTTCTTTGCCATTTCCTCATGCATGGCCGCCATCTCCGTCATGGATGCGGCTAGCTTACGACAATGTTCAGCGAAGGTCAGGCAATGCGAGGCCGTGTCCGGAGCTCCAGGGCGCTTCGATTCGCTGATGGTGGGATTCGCCTTGTACTTCGCGGCCAGCTCCACATGCTCCTTGGCCTCAGCTTCGTGCTTAGCCGCTGCCGCTCGATAATGCTCAGCCAGCTTGCGATGATCGGCAGCCGTCTTCGCTGTCGCCACCAACTCTGAAAGCTGCTTCTTGCTGAGAGTTTTCCCAGCCGTCTGGGCGTCACCGGATTGGGGCAACACCAGGGCTCCACCCACAAGGGCCGCGACCGTAAATCCGCGTCTATTTATTACAGTTCGTTCCATACTATTTTTCCTTTGGACATCCGGGCTTGCCCGGAGATTCGCGTCGTTGATATTGAGCGGAAGGCAGTGACCGCGACTTCGAGGTCAGCAGTATTCCCAGCCGCTCAGTCTAGATTGAGCGGCGTTCTTACTTTGCAGCTTCGATGGTTTTCAGTGCGAACCCCTTTACACCTCCCTTTTCAACCAGCGTGCCGGTCACCTTGACCTTCTTCTCGATAAAGGGCATCAACTTCTCGTTCTGGTTCTTGTGGTCGGTCGCGACTGGGATATAGAGCGTACCGGTGGCTTCGTCGAGCAACGCGAGCGGTACCCCGGCTTTGGCGCAGGCGGTGGCGCAGCTTTCATGCTTCTCGCCCTTGCTGTTGTGGGCCATGTAGCAGCCGGTATCAACGACCAGACTTGTCATGGTCATCTCTTTGCCTTTGTCGCCGTGATCGTGCTGGGCCATCGCCAGCGTGGCTCCCGCGATCAGCATCATGATGGTGGTTTTCATTCTGTGTTCTTCCTTTTTGTTTCTATTGCTTCAGACTTGCGATCTGGATCACCTTACGATGACGATCAGGGACGCAGGAGCGGATTGCCATTCCATCCGCCTATTGCTCATTGCCGCCGGAGGCGGGCTGAGATTCTCCTATTGATTTGGGTATTGCCAGATCGGTACCGCCCCCAAGAAGTAGCCCTTGAATCTCGATGGCGCGCTGCCAGGTGCTAACCAAAGCCGCCACGTAGCTATCTTGAAATTGGAAGAGGTTTCGCTGCGCAATCAGCGCTTGCGGATAGGCGCCGGCCATCTGGCGGAAATTCGCAAGGTAAAGGTCATATGCTTGGCGAGCTTTCGGAAGGATACGTGTCCGATACCGCTCCACCGCCACGGAGGAGTCTTTGTAATCCTTATACTCTGCTGCCAGGCGTGCCTTTAGAGAGAGCTTCGTTCTTTGTACTTCCAAACGTGCGCGCTCAGCATCTGCCTTCGCCGCTCTCACTCCACCCTGATTGCGGTTGAAGATCGGAATCTCGACACCGACGTCGAAAATGCCTTCTAATCCTCGCCTCCGCGTGGGACCCAGGGGACCCACCTCGCCGAACTCGCGATTGTTCCGGAGCCCACCTCGAATGAAGAGGTTTGGGATCTTCTCAACTTCCGCTCGGCGGACTGAAAACTCCGATTGACGCACCGACACTTCGGCTGCCCGAAGTTCTGGACTATCTTTGTAGATCACTTCCAACGCTTGGTCGGCATCCAGCTTGGGAAAGTCCTCGAGATTTCCAGCAAGCGGCGTGGGCTTGAGCGACGGATTGTTCAAGACGGCAGCTAGTTGGCGCCAAGTTCTTTCTCGCGCGTTTCTGGCGTTGACGAGTTCGAGTTGGATGCGCTCTGCCTCCGTTTCCGCAGAAAGGAGATCGGGCTTGTCTGCTTGTCCGACGTTTGCCAATTCTTGCGAAACGGACACCGCTCGCATTGCCAAGTTTGCTAAATCTGCGCGGACCTGAATCAGAAGCTGATCGCCAAGGGCTTGGTAATACAATGCTCGTACGGAATTGAGAAGCCGCTGTTTTTGCGCATTCTGATGCGCCACCATAACTGCCTGATCTTGCAGGGCAACCTTGCGGTCCAACCCAAGCTTGCCCGCCGTGATAAACCTTTGCTCCACAAATCCGCCAATCGCTCCACCACCCGTCACTTTGGAGACATGCTCTCCATTCGCGCCGAAAGTTGGGTTCGGCCACAGTCCAGCTTGTTGCGCACGTCCGGCCGCAGCATCGACCAAGGCTTTCGCCTGTCCGATTGTTGGGTTCGCCTCAAGAGCCATTCGCTCCAGATCTTCCAGGCGAAGGCCGGCAACTTCAGCAGAGGCGCGTACTGCAGGAAGGCCGGTTGCTTCCATTGTGGTCGCAGGCTTCCCAGGAGCGGGCGCAGCGTCGTGTACATGCTCGGTTGGTTTCGGGGGTTGTTGGGCAGACGCCGTGAGGATAAAGATCATGCTCAAAACAACGGTGGTCATCGAAATCGTGAATCTCATATAGAAGTTGTTATGCATCGTCGCGCTACTTCCCATGCTCGTGATTGTGGATCCTCGTGGGAGATTTCTTGTCCTTTGGCTTCGCGTCTTCTGCCTTCTTCAGCTCCATGATCTTGTCGTAGACTTCCGGAGTAACTACGCGGACGAGCGTCATCATGCCCATCATGGACCCCGTCCATCCCTTACGCAGGCCGTAGTTTTCGGGTTTGGGCGGGATGACTTCGTCCATCACCATCCACATATCCTGCGGATAGCCAGGCACCTTTTTCTTCTCAGGATCATCCTTCGGGTACATCTCCATCGGATCGCCCGCCTTCGGCATCACATGCCCCTCATGACCTTGATGCGGATCTACCTTCGGCTTGTCTTGAGCACCCGCTACTTCACCGCTGCCTGTCGAAACTAAATGCGAAGTCGCTCGATCCCGATCGGCGCTCATTCCAAGTCCCCGGCCAAGCGCGGGTCCAAACTCCTCCGATAGCGCGTCGCCCTTTCTTAGCATCCCCATGCCGTCCGTCATACTGCCGCCAGTGTGCATTCCATGTCCGCCGTGCGTGACCGGCCCGACCATCGAAACCATTTGATTCATCATGTGATGAGGCAAGTGGCAATGCAGCATCCAATCGCCCACATACTTCGCTTCAAACTCGATGTTTCGCGCCTGCGCGACGCCGACAATGATGGTGTTCATGTCGTACCAAAGCTGCTGAGGCACGCGTCCTCCTTCGGTGCCAGTCATGACGAACTGCATGCCATGCATGTGAATCGGATGGTGATCCATCCCGATATTCATCAAGCGGATACGAACCCTCTCGCCCTGCTTCACTATCATCGGGGTGCAATCCGGTCCAGCTTTTCCATTGAAGCTGAGCCAGTTGAACTCCATCGATAGAGTATTCGGAACGTTATTGTTTGGAAGCAACGCCCACTCTTGAAGGACGAGCCCGAAATCCCGGTCCACCTTCGGCTCGTAGGCTTGCTTTGGGTGCATGATGAACATTCCGATCATGCCCATCATTTCCTGCATGGCGAAGTGTGAGTGGTAGAAGAAAGTCCCGTGTTGGTGCAGGTCGAACTCATAGACGAATCGGCCGCCGGGGGGAATGGGATCTTGGCCGAGACCTACGCTCCCATCCATTTCCATCGGAACTTCGAAGCCATGCCAGTGGATCGCCGTCATCTCCGGAAGCTTGTTGTCGACGATCACCCGGACCCGGTCGCCCTGATTCACTTCGATGGTGGGCCCAGGGATGCAACCGTTAAAGCCCCATGCAGTCATTGGGCGTCCTGGCATCAACTGAGTCTCGACAACTTCTGCGATCAAGTTGAACTCCTTGACGCCATCCACCATTTTGAAAGGCAGTTTGGGCAGATCGGGCATCTCTACGGGTAGGTTTATGCTCATACGATGCGCTGCGTGCGGATCAGCGGCTGGGGTGGAGGGCATCGTGTGGCCTGTCATGCTATGGCCGGCCTGAGGTTTAGCGGGTTGCGCGGCGGCTAGGGGTTTGTGTCCAGCATGGGGGTCCGCTTGTTGCGCTGCTGCGTTTCGTCCGGCCCAGATCGCCGCACTCAAAGAGGCTAGCCGCGCGAAAAAAGTTCTTCTTTCAGTCATATTCAAAATCCTCGTTGCTAAATTGCATGCGCTCTCCCTGGGCTTTGTCGCTCCTGAGGAGGCACCTTTATCGCGGCGAGCCGCGCCAAATCCGCTTGACCTCCGCTTGGATATGCAAACAGAGACCAGCCAAAATGTGGGGGGATTGCTTCTTGGCAATTCCTGCAAAACAGGAGATCAACACGGGGGCAACTGCGTCCCTCGTCAGATCGAAATCACAACATGGTCTGTGAGACCACGCGGATCCCTATTTGGAATTGTCGGGGGAAGCGAACGAGGGCCTAGATCCGAAGAATCGAAGTGAGGGCGAGGGGACTGAGGGAAAGGAATTGGTCGTCCGCCAGGGTTAGCGGAGAGGAGTAAAGAATCGGAACTATTCGGGTTTCAATGCGAATTGCGGCCAGGGAAACCGTTTGTAGATCAGCGGCGGAAGACCCTTTGGAACTCTTCTCCGCAACCAGGTCATTGTGCGAACAGGTATTATCGTCGGTCGGCGGTTGCGATTCCGTGGGGGAGTGTTTCTGATGGCAAGGCATTTCAGGTCCAGGAGCCTGCGTTGCCGCCATTTGCTGTTCAGCAGCAAGGAACGAGCACAACTGAACGCATTGAGTGCCGCCAAGAACGGCTGCAACTACCACCAGCGCTACGAGTTGGGAAAACTTCGCCACTAACTTTGATCGTAAACCTATTTTGTGAATCGAGCAATAGTCACTGAGAGGATTGGGGCATCTCACCCACCCGTAGCCATACGCCCCACCCTCTCGCTCGCCCCACAGCATCAATCCTTTGAATCCGATATAAAAACGATTGGCCCCATTCGTGCTATGAATTAACTAGATGACTGCGTCAACCAAATTCGGACTTGCCACATTGGTTGCGATAGTTCTCTGTTTGACTCCGATCGGCAACTGTGCCAACTCGGTGCCGTCTCAGGCGTCAGCGGCACATCCCTGCTGCCCGGCGAAACCTGTGCCCTTGACGGATGATTGCGCCCGGCCGGGATGCATCTACAAAGACACCAGCGTAGTCCCGGTCGCTGATAGAGCGATAGCCGATTCTGGACCACTCTGCGAAATAGCCTCCAGCCGGATTGACGGGGCAACCCTTTCGGCCACCGTAACGACACTGGCTGTCCCACTGGTACCGCTGCAGCCGTACCAGCGTTTCGTCGTATTTCATCAGTTCCTGATCTAGGCGGACATCTCCCGCTTAGGTGGCTCATTCCATCTCGCACCCCAACCGGAGATGGTATCTGAACACGCTCGGAGTGCAACAGCGACGTGCTCGTTGCGTGTGCGCAGCACGAAAACTTCATCAGGAGATGTCTTATGAAACTCACTATGATTCTGATCGCCGCGATGATCACTTCGTTGACGATGGCGGCCGGTGTTCCTTTTCAAGAGCAACAGTATCGGGCGAAGTACGGCCGGTATAGCCCCGCCTACGAAGCCAAGCTCATGACCGAACCGACGGCAAAGTCGCCCCTTCAAATCGAAGAAGTGGGCCCGGACTGCTGCCGGAATTTGCACAGTGCCCAAGTTGACTTGGCCGAAGAACGCAATCGGGTAAAGTATGGCCGATACTCGCCACGCAAAGAGGCTCAAGTGCGGGCCATGCAAGTAGATTTGGCTGGCCACGTCCGCGCTTGCAGAGTCTTGGATCGTTGCCCGCTGCCGACGGCCACACTCCCCGCCGTGGCGGCTCTATCAATCAGAGACGCCCAATCGCTGGCGAAGTATGGACGCGTGTTCCCGGCTCAGAAGTCGACGGTCGCCGCTGTCGCCGCCCGGCATACCGAACCTTGTGAACATGCCTGCTGCCAGGACACCGAGTGACATAGCCGGTGCAACCCAACAAGGCAATGGGAACGAAGATCAGACAAGGCGCTGTACTCGGACTGCTCTGCGCCGCTGCGATGCTGGGCGGGGGCTCTGCTCTGGCCCAGCAAACGCCCCCGCCGAAGCCTGCCACTGAGGACCCCTTTGCCGACCTAAGCGCAAAGCCTGAAGCACCAGTCGTCGTAACGCCGCCAGTTCGGTCATGGTTCCGGTCGCTGCTTACAGAAAACTTCGGTTTTCGAAAAGAAGTGATGTCTCAGTTCACACGCGACGAAAACGATAACTTGGCCAGCCGCCAGTCCGTCGGGTTCGAGATTCTGAAGAAGTTCTCAACTGGTACGGCCACCGTCGCCAGTTTCAACGTTCAAGGCCGCTTGGTACGGCGTGACGGTTTCAATCCGGTGCAGAACGATATGGAGGGCGCAGAGCGAGCTGGTTGGGCGTTCGAATATCACAACCTCTATCTCGACTTCTACAATGTCTTCAATCCAATGCTGGGCGCTAAGCAGCGGGGACGGCAAGTCGGGCGCTTTAATATCCGCGCGGGGCGGTTTTACGTGCCGTTCGGCCTTAATCTGCAGACTGACACACATGGCACGGTACTTCAGCTCTCCAACGATCGAAATTTTGGTTTCGAGCGCGACTGGTACACCGGTTTTTGGGGATCCTTGAACAAGCACTTGAACTACGATGCGTACTATCTGGCCGGATCCGGCTACGTTTTAGCGTTCAAAGGTCAGCGTGGGCTGGGAGCAGCGCGATTGAGCCTTTCGAACAAGTACAGCTCAGACTATGGATTGGAAGCTGGCGTCTCGGTACTGGCCGGCGAACGGCTCACGATGGGTCACGAGATGCGACGCACGGTCGACACCCGGCGCGCCGGGATAGATGGACGTTATCGGCGGGCGATACCAAACGGGCTGCTCTCACTCACAACGGAGATCAGCCGCGGGGAGGACGCCCGGAGCCCGGTCTCCATGCAGCTTCAACAGGCGGACTATCTGCACTCTTCCAGGCGCTGGGGCGTCGCCACACAGTACCGAAGTTTTCGAGAGACCGGGTCCGGCGTGGACGCTTCGATCATCGGAGAATTCACCTGGTACTTTCGCAACGACGTTGGAAACTCAAATTTGCATTGGATCAAGTTCAACGTTGAACGCCGGTTGCAAAGAATGCAGGCCACGCCGCCACGCACCGTCGTGACGCTCCAATACTACTTCTACCGCTAAGGAAACGCTCATGAAGACCACACTCTTATTTTTGACACTGACACCGGCGCTGTTCGGCGCTATTGGCTGCACGCTCAGCAATCCGGCGGAAGACTTGAAATACCTCTATCCGCAGATGACCACATTTAAGGAGGAGCTCAAAGAGTTTCCCCGGCTTTCTAATGGGGCTGCGCTGTATAGGGGGCTGAAATCTAGGCTCGGTAGCGACTTGGATCCAATCTACGAGGCCTTCGACACGCCATATACGGTCTATAGCGTTTTTCAAGGGGCCACTCGAATCGGCATTGTCCACGGTGTGAATGTGCCGGGAAAGGGTGGCGTCATTCAGGTCTTTCTCTCGTTGCATCCCGAGACAGCGGAGATCCAAAAGTTCTTCTTTCAGCGTTTGGAAAGTCCCGCCGCTCGAGCGCTCCGCAGCAAAGAGTTTCGGGATCAGTTCACCGGACTGACACTGGCTGACTTCTACAAACATGACTACTACGTGGTAGCGGATCCCGGAGCGAAGGCTGACAAGGTGGCGGGGATCAAACAGCCTGCGATGGACTCGAGTGCAAAGCCCGACTATTTTGCATCGATCCGGGGCATTCGAAAGAACCTGATTCTGGTGGACTATTTTGTTTACGCCAGACGATTCGAGCCATTCTTTGAACGGGCGCAACAAGCGGCCGCTAAAGCGAAAAAGGAGTAGTTATGCGAACCATATTAGGGCTGTGCGCGGCAATCCTGGCGATCGGCGGCGTGCTGATTTGGAAATCTATGCAGTTGCCAACGCTCGCCGGCGCCTTCACGGGAGCTCCGAAAACTGATATCTCGGTTTTGATCGAGCGCCCAAAAGACTTTCTCAACAAAACGGTCCTCGTTGAGGGCGAAGTCCGCAACCAATGCAAGACGATGGGTTGCTACTTCTTCTTTTCCGCGGCTGACAAGCAACTCCGAGTCGACCTGGAGCCAATCGCCATGAACGCGCCTATGCGCGAAGGGCGGCCCGCTCGCGTGGAAGGGCAAATGATGCCCTACGGCGACGGATACCAATTGGTGGCGAGCGCAGTGGAATTCAAGTGAGGCATTATGAATATCGAAACTAGAAACGACCCGTTCGTTTTCCGGCGTTACCTTGCGCTGGCCATTAAGAACCTCCGCCGCCGCATAGTGCGGACCGGACTTACCGTGGCCGGTGTGGCCTTGGCCGTGACAGTGGCCGTCTCACTCGGTGGCTTCATGCTGGGCTATCGCGGGGCGATTGATAAGAGCATCGACTTGCTGGGTTTTCAGGTCATGATCATGGCGAAAGGTTGCCCCTACGAAGCGGCCACGATGATGCTAAAGGGCGGTACAGGGCTACTCTATCTGCCCGCCGATATCTACGAGAAGGTGAAGAACGATCCGGAAATTGCCAGCATTACACCCATTTTCGTTGGCGTCGCGCAGAAGCAGGGCAGCGGCATCCGCGATGCGGGTGAAGAGAAGAACTTCCTTATCGTCAGCGGCATCGATGTGCCGAGTTATCAGGTCATGAAGCCGTGGATCAGCTTTAAAAAAGGTCCGGGATATGAAAATGGAAGGTGGTTTTCCCCGGAATCGAGGAACGAAGTTGTTCTGGGGTTTGAGGCAGCCGAATATGAGCAGCGAAAAGTGGGCGACACGTTTTATGCTTCCATTACTCCGGCCGGGTTGCCCGATCCGGTGCAGCATGAACTCAAAGTGGTTGGCGTGCTAGACCGGACCGGGACGCAAGACGACGGGACAGTTTTCCTGCCGCTCGATGTGACGCGCGAGTATTTTGGGCGGCCTGGACAATTGACGATTCTCGGCATCAAGCTAAAGGAGTTTAACGCGTTCAATATGCGGCAATTTGAAACCCGATGGTTGAAATTGCCGGAAGTCCAGGTAGTGGGGTTGCAGCAGGTAAAGAATACGCTGGTGAGCTTGGTGGCAACGGCGCAGACGATGATTGCCGCCGTGGCGATTATTGCCATCATCGTGGCCTTCATTGGTGTGATCAACACGATTCTAATGAGCGTCTACGAACGGACTTCAGAGATAGGAATTATGAAGGCGCTAGGGGCCCGGCGCGAATCGATTTTTGAGTTGATCTGGTTGGAGACGGTAATGATCTGTTTCGCGGGAGCGGTGGTCGGCTCCGTGCTCGCAATGATCGGCTCCGGCCTGGTAGAAAAGGCGATCAAGTCGGTGGCCGATATGGGTGTGTCCGGATCGATTGTTCAGATAACTCCGATGGTGGTTGGCTATGCCGTGCTCGGAGCCGTAATTCTCGGATTCTTTGCCGGACTTTATCCCGCATGGCGAGCTTCGTCGATGCGGCCGGTTGAAGCCATCAATAGGGGAAACTGACATGAAAGACATCATCATCGAAGCACACGGTCTGAAACGCTATTACAGGCGAGGTAGCGAAACGGTCAAGGCACTAGACGGCGTCGACATTACCATCCGGCAGGGAGAAATCGTCTCCATTATGGGACCTTCCGGCTCGGGCAAAACGACGCTCATCAACCTGCTTTCCTGTCTGGACGCCCCAACCGAAGGGACGCTTACGGTGGCCGGAAAATCGGTCGCTGGTCTTTCCGAGGATCAATTAGTGGAGGTTCGTCGCGGGGTTCTGGGCTTTGTGTTCCAACAGTTCTCGCTCCTTCCTACCCTAACGGTGACTGAAAACGTCGAACTCCCGTTGCTGTTCCTAGGACTGAAAACGGACCCTCAGCGGACCCGGGAAATCCTCGCCGCTGTCGGCCTTTCGGATCGCGCCACACACTTGCCGCGAGAGCTTTCCGGCGGGCAAATGCAGCGGGTCGCGATCGCCCGGGCGCTCATGGCCGGCCCGAAAATCCTGGTGGCTGACGAACCTACCGGGAACCTGGACAAGTCCACGGGCGAATCTATCATTGCCTTGTTCAAACGTCTTGCGGCCGAAGAAGGGCTGGCAATCCTACTTACTACGCACAACATCGCTTTCGGAGCGGAAGCGGATCGGGCGATTACTTTGGAGGATGGCCGGATCGTGAAAGAGCACACAAAGAATCCTCAAACGGCAGAATGACGACCCTTCTGATGAACCTGACTGCCCACGGTCAGTCGGCGAAATGCGGTCGATTGCTAACAGGAATGCTTTGGATAAGCAAGAATATGCCACAAATCCCTGGCAACTTGTTCAAAGGTAAATGTGCAAGTTAGCGCATCTAGTCAGGCCATCGGTTGGCGGAGGTGATTACATGCGTCCAATTCATGCTGAGGCTTCGCAAATCCAGAATGGCCCCTGTCCTATTGGCAGGTTGATACGCAACTCGCAGCACTGGATCATAGAGAAAGACCGCGAGCTGAGAACGCCGTCCGAGAGATCCCGCGCTTGTTTTGCAGCTTGGGGGAATGAGGGGAGAAGGAGCGGATTCGCACCCCAATAGGAGGACGAATGGAACGCAAGAATCGCTAAAGCCGATTCAGCGCCCACGTGAAATGGGGCGATGATGACAAGGCAAGCAGCACCGAACTGACGAAGAGTCGAGAGCAACATGGTCTCCGTACTCCCCATCTCACAGCTCCGTTCGGCGCAGCCGTAGCGCATTTGCGATGACAGAAACAGAACTGAAGGTCATAGCGGCACTCGCGATCATTGGGCTCAACAGAATCCCAAAGAACGGATAGAGGATGCCAGCCGCTACGGGCACACCCAAAACGTTATAGATAAAGGCGAAGAACAGATTTTGTCGAATGTTCTTCATGGTCGCTTCGCTGAGATGCCGCGCCCGGACAATGCCGCGCAAATCACCTTTCAAGAGGGTTACGCCGGCGCTCTCCATTGCAATATCGGTTCCGGTGCCCATAGCGATTCCGACATCGGCCTGAGCCAGGCCCGGAGCGTCGTTTACTCCATCGCCGGCCATCGCGACCTTATGTCCGCCCGCTTGCAATTCCTTTACAATGCTTGCTTTCTGGTCAGGCAGCACTTCCGCATGGATTTCGTCGATACCAAGCTTGAGGCCAACGGCTTCGGCCGTCGCTCGGCTGTCCCCAGTCAACATGGCGACGTGAATTCCCGCCTTTCTCAGGGCGGTGAGCGCCTCTAAAGCCGATGCCTTGATTGGATCGGCAACGCAAAGTAGTCCCGCCGCTTTGCCGTCGATCGCCACCAACATCACCGTTTGTCCTTCTTTTCGGAGGCCGTCCGCGCGAATGTCGAGATCAGCGTGGCCGACGCCGGCCGAGTCCAATAGCCCGGCGTTTCCGATTAGGATTCGTTTGCCGTTTAAAGTACCGCTAATCCCTTTTCCCGTGATCGACTCGAAGCCTTCCACTTCCGTTGGCTTAATGCCCATTTCTTCTGCTCCGCTAAGGATTGCTTGGGCGAGAGGATGCTCGCTGCCTCTTTCAAGGCTTGCTGCAAAATGGAGGAGTTCTGTCTCATCTTGATTTGCCACCGGGATGACGGAAACGAGCTTCGGTTTACCCTCAGTAAGGGTTCCAGTCTTGTCGACGACCAACCGATCGACCTTTTCGAGTGCCTCTAGCGCCTCCGCCTTGCGAATTAGAACGCCGACTTGCGCACCTCGGCCGGTACCCACCATGATCGACATGGGGGTCGCTAATCCAAGAGCGCAGGGACAAGCAATGATGAGCACCGCCACGGCATTGATCAGCCCATGCGCCATTCTCGGCTCTGGGCCAAAGAATCCCCAACCGAGGAAGGTCGCGACTGCGATCACCAGAACGGCGGGAACAAACCAGCTGGAGACCTGATCGGCCAAACGCTGGATCGGCGCCCGTGTCCGTTGCGCCTCACTGACCATCCGGACAATCTGCGAAAGCATCGTGTCAGACCCGACCCGTTCGGCACGCATCACGAAGCTGCCGGTTCCGTTGATGGTTCCGCCAGTCACCTTGCCGCCCGTCTCTTTCTCAACAGGCATCGGTTCGCCCGTGATCATAGATTCTTCAACAGCGCTCCTCCCTTCGAGGACCATTCCATCCACCGGTATCTTTTCACCCGGCCGCACGCGCAAACGAGCACCAATGACTACCTTTTCGAGCGATACATCCTCTTCAATTCCGCCCTCGCGCAGCAATCGCGCAGTTTTTGGCACCATCCCGAGCAGGCCCTTGATGGCACTCGATGTCTGGCTACGAGCCCTTAACTCCAAGACTTGCCCCAATAGCACTAACGTAACAATCACTGCCGCAGGTTCGAAGTAAACCGGCACCACACCGTGGGAATAGAACGATTCGGGTATCGAAGACGGAAACAGGAGAGCAATGAGACTGTAGCCGAAAGCCGCTCCCGTACCGATAGCGATCAACGTGAACATGTTCAGACTCCGATTTCGGATTGACATCCACCCACGTTCAAAGAAGGGCCAACCGGCCCACACGACAACAGGGGCGGCCATCGCAAACTGCACCCAGGAGACCAAAGTCGCTCCCAACACATTCTGCAATGGCATCGACGGAAAGAACTCGGAAACCATCAATGCCAGAAGAGGCGCCGTGAAGGCCAGACTTGTCCAGAAACGCCGGGTCATGTCGATGAGTTCGTGATTAACTTCCTCACCCGTAATCTCTCTTGGTTCGAGCGCCATGCCGCAGATGGGGCATGCGCCTGGTTCGCTGCGCACGATCTCGGGATGCATCGGGCACGTGTATTCGGTGCGGGTCGGGGGAGCAGTGTACATCGCCGGTTCGAGAGCCATTCCACACTTCGGGCAACTACCCGGCCCCCGTTGATGAATTTCCGGGTCCATGGGGCAGATGTATTCGACCTCGCTCGCACCGGCAGCGGGAACCGCTGGATCTTTTGCTCCGCCCAGAAACTTCTCTGGTTCCTCTTTGAATCTTTCAAGGCATGAAGGATTGCAGAAGAAGTATGTCTTGCCGCCGTGCTGATGAGATCCGGCAGCGGACGCCGGATCGACAGTCATGCCGCAAACGGGATCAATCTGTTCGGGCTCCGCGCCCGATTCCGCGACTGGTAAATTCTCAACTTGCATGAGCGTTTCCTGATCTGGTAGCCACGCTCTCAATCATTGAAGGCGTGACCACCGGGCTACTTATTTTCCGGCGTATTGAGCCGGGTTAGCGTCAAATTTCTGTTTGCAGCCGACTGAGCAGAAGTAGTAGGTCTTGCCCTGATACTCGCTCTGACCAGCGGCCTTGCTTGCATCGACTTTCATTTTGCAGATCGGATCGATTTCCATGATGTTGTTCATCTCCTATGGGAATTGGGGATCACCGCGAATGCTTATAGATCAGGTTGAGCAACTCGTCGTACATAGCTCCCGCCTCTTCTGGCGTGCCGCTCGAGATTGCTTGGGACGCGCAATGCGTGAGGTGATTTCGCATCAGCGCCCGCCCGACCGTCCGCAAAGCTTCTTGTGCCGCCGAGACCTGGATCATGATGTCGGCGCAATAGCGGTCTTCTTCGACCATCTTTTGAATGCCGCGGATCTGACCTTCGATGCGGCGGAGACGCTTGAGGTTTGACGCTTTGATCTCTTGGTCGACTCCAATGGCCTTGCGGCCAGGCTCTCCAGTGCCGCAACCACAGGCAGCCACTTCCGTATCTTTTGCCATTCGTTGCATACCCCTACCCGGTATACTAATACCCCCCAGGGGTATTGTCAAGCTTATTCGCGATGGCTGTTGCCGATTCGCGCCCGAGCCCTTAATTCTGCGTCCATTAAACGGTCACTGAAAGTCGGGCATCGGATGGTACGTTGAGGGGTAACATCGATTGGCGGGGGCACTTCAATGTCGTTGGGGCGGAACCGTGTATTCTTGTCCCTGTTCTCCGCGAAGGTGATGTCGCTTCTCGGCAGTGGTGTTACCACGGTTGGGCTAACGCTGTACGTTTATGAAATCGCCGGCACGGCATCCGCCATCATTGTTCTCGGACAGGCTCTCCTGCTTCGCATACTTGCCTTCCTCATTTTTTCCCAACCAGCCGGCATCCTTGCCGACGGTGTCAACCGAAAAGCAATGCTCATCACGGCCGATCTTGGCCGAGCCGCGCTTGTCGGCCTGTTTCCCTTTGTCACGGCCACTCGGCACGTCTACGTTCTGGCATTTGCCGTAAACGCGCTGACTGCATTTTTCACGCCCACCTTTGAATCCTGTTGCCGGCGGTCGCCAGCAAGGATCACTACGTACAGGCGATCTCACTTTCCCGCGTCGCAAGTGATGTCGAGGGGATAGCAGCTCCGGCACTCACAGGTGCACTGATTGCGATCATTGGCCTGCGTTGGGTATTTTGGTTCGATGCCGCTACATATCTTCTGTCGGCAATTTTGGTGGGGCTAGTGAGGGTGCCTGGCGTAACGGGTACGGCGACCAGCCAGGTATCGCCCCGCACCATTCTTTCTGAAATCGCCTTTGGAACGCGGCTACTTTTTCGCGTGCCGGCCATTCGGCTCGCTTTGCTGCTCAGCTTTGCCGAGGCCACGGCGGGAGCAGCTGCGATCGTTATCACCGTCGCCTACGTCCGAGAGATACTCCATAGGGGTGAGACGGAGTTCACTCTCCTGATGGCCGGAGTTGGGCTCGGTTCCACCGTCACCGCGATTTTAATAGGCCGGTTCACTAGGCGCTTTGAAGACGGATTTCGAGACGGTATTGATCTTCATCGGCGAAGGCATCGCTGGACAGCGGCCGCACTTCTGCTCGGAGGAATTCTCTTGAGCGTGGCGCTGCTCCCTGGAGTCTTCTTGCCAACCATCTTTATTCTCGGCTTCCTCTGGATCTTAAATGGAGCAGGTCAAGCCCTCGTCGCCATTCCCTCGGGGACATTATTGGCTGAGCACACCGAAGAGAGTGAGCGAGGCAGGGCCTACGCCGCGCATTTCGCGCTCACTCATGCTTGTTGGCTAATAACCTATCCGGCGGCTGGCCATGCCACAACCCGATTCGGCGCACCATCGGCCCTCACTCTTGCGGGCATCTTGTGTATTGCGATAACGTCCCTCGCGATTCAGCTTGGCCGGGTGAGCTCAGATGCTTGAAGCGGGATTTACTCTCCCACGGCTGGGGCGATTGGTGGCACGATTCGTACGTCCAGGGCGAGGAGGTAATCCTCAGTATCGCCGGTCGCATCAATCAACCACGACATTTTGTCCGACTGCTCGGCGGCGAGTCATTCCCAGGTTCTGGGGGAGGCCCCTGTTCTCGGAACGCGAGCCAGTTGGAAAGCAATATTGAAAGTCACTGGATGGGGGTTGAGGTGGAATCTTCGATTCGCACTCGAAGTAGCTTCACGGAGTTTACAAATACGAGAATGTCCGGACCAAGATGAAGAATCGCAGCCTGAATCGGTCCGATCCAACCCATTAGAGCTGCTGTGATTCCCAGCACGTGAACGACACCGACCCCGACGAAAAGGTTTTCCTGAATCGTTCGATAAGACCGCCTAGCCAGTGTGCGGACGAAAACAATCTTGTTAAGATCATCGGTCATCAACGCGATGTCCGCAGCTTCGAGAGCAGCCTGCGTACCGCGCGCGCCCATGGCGATGCCGACCTCCGCTCGAGCAAGAGCAGGTGCGTCGTTGATGCCGTCGCCTACCATGGCGACGCGATACCCCGACTTCTGCAACCTCACAATGCTGTCAACTTTTTGTTCTGGAAGAAGTTCTGCTTCCACTTCGTCAATTTCCAATTCAGCCGCGACCCGTTGCGCGACCCGCTGACTATCGCCTGTCAGCATAACTATTCTCTGAATACCGGAGGCCTTCAATCGAATGATCGCTTCCTTAGCCCCAGCGCGGACCTGGTCTGCCAGTTCCAGAACGCCAACTGCCTTGCCATCCAGAGCGAGGAAGATTGCTATCCCGAGCACCTCCTGGTCCAACACAGGAGCCGCGATATTGTTTTCAGACAGTAGCTTGGCGTTACCCACTAAAACGGACTGACCGCCGACGGTCGCGCGAACACCTCGACCTTGGAGAACTTCGAACTCGGACGGCTCCAGTACCGCGAGGTTTCGCTCGGCGGCGAGGGCTACGACGGCTTGCGCCAGGGGATGGCTAGAACGCCGGTCTGCGGCCGCGGCAAAGGCCAGTATCTCGTCTTCGCTAAACGTCGGCTCTAGCGAACGAACGCGCACCACTTTGGGACGGCCCGCCGTAAGGGTGCCGGTCTTGTCGAAGACCAGAAGGTTCACCTTTGCAAGCGATTCCAGGTAAAGACCGCCTTTGATGAGAACACCGTGGCGGGCCGCTCGGGCTATCGCCGCAATCATCACTAGAGGCGTAGCAAGTCCGAGTTCAGCGGGCGAGGTGAAAATTAGAAGCGTGACGATCTTTCGTATATCGTGGGTGACGAAATAGACACCCAATAGAAACATCAATACGACTGGAATTAACCAGGACGCAACTCGGTCGGCCAGCTTCTGTACTGGTGCCTGTTGGTCCCCCGCACTTTCTACCAGTGCGATGATGCGAGCGAACATGGTATCCCGCCCGATTTTGTCCGTCCGAACGTCCAGTGCTCCAGATTCGACCAGCGTCCCCGCGAGAACTTCCGAGTCAGCCTGCTTCTCACCCGGAAGACTCTCGCCGGTGATGGCAGCCTCGTTTACCGAAGCGTTTCCGCTAATGACGGTACCGTCAACTGGCATTTTCTCGCCTGCGCGGACAAGTACGATATCGCCTACCCTCAGTTCACTAATGGAAACGATGCGCTCTCCAGCCTTTTCCCGAATCGTCGCCATTTGGGGGACCGATCCGATCAACGCATGGATTGAAGCCCGGGCACGATCGGTATTCAGATCGGCAATGAATTCAGCGATCAGAATGATACTCATTAATACAGCGCCAGCGAGCGGTTCCCCACCGGCGAGCGCGATACCGGTCGCAATCGTGACAAAGATCTCAGTGCCGATCTTATGCTCACGAACGAGGTCCAGCACGCCGACCTTCACCAAGGGATAGAGCCCGATGACTACCGCGATCCACAGCACTTGAATCGGAGCAATATTTAGCCAGAAAAGCAGACTGACCAGACCGACGAAACAAATGCGTGCCACCTCAATCCACCGATCACGCGTCATGAGAGCGTTGAAGGAGGGATCCGATTGGGCAGCGTTTGCCTGGTCGGTTTTTTCTTGGAAATTGTTGGTGATAGTCACGTGCTATTTAGCTGTGGATGTCGCAATCGCCGGTACGATGCGTACTTCCAAGGCAAGAAGATCGTCCTCGCTATCGCCCGTCGCGTCCACCACGACGCTTTGTCCGGCCTTCAATTCCGAGGCTCCCACTTTCTTCTTGTCACGATTGACAAACGTCTCTTTGTTTAGTTTGATCGAGTGAATCTTGCCGTCTTTTGATTTGACGTCAAGCTTGGATGCTTGCACCTTTGTGACGATGCCGATCACACGAAAGTCATCGTGGGCCGACACGTTTGTAATTGCTAAGCAAAATAGAGCGATGGCAGTGATCATTGAGGTCCGTCTGTTCATAGGGTTCATTCCTTTTCTATTTGGATTCATTCTTGCCCGTATCCGCGGTGGGTTTCACCGAAGTGAGCTCGTGAGCACGCCGCGTGCGGTCTGACCGGGATTCCATTGCCGAAGAGTAGAAGCCGGAGCTATTTAGGGTGATGGTGATGGTCTCCCCGCTAGGGTTTTCCCAGAACCATCCGTGCATCCCGGCGAAGGGAGCGACGAGAGTTCCGCTGCTTGCTTGACGGTCCTTCTTGTCGTAGCTTTGCTCCGCACCTTTTCCACTGCCGGGGTCGCCGTGAAAATCGTGGGTAACCGCGCCAGTGGCGGTCCACGAGAACATCATGGATGCATCTTTTTCCAGCCGGTACTTGTACTCCAAGTACTCGTAAGGTCCGAGTTTGAAAACTGCTGAATCGACCTTGTAAGCCCCGCTGTAATGAGCAATCGGGCCCTCCTGCACTGGCTTATCTAGCATGGCGCCGGCAGGGACTTCGACGGCCTTCGCGGTTACGGGTGCCGACATCGCAGTTAGACCGAGAGCGGCACCGGCATGGAGCGGGTCGACCCCGTACTCAGCGGGGAGCACGATGGTGACTAGCAGCAAACCTGCTCCTGCCAGAGCTATCGCAGTGGTGGCTGCCAGTTTTCGTTTCGACGGAGCTTCTTGTGTGAATTGTTGTGGATTCATGACTTTGCTACGAAATATCCTGTTAATTGATAGCCAACCAAAACGAAGCCCGCGCACATCAGGAGCGAGTTTGTCAGGTAGGCGTGCTTGAGATACCCTGGCCGCGTTCTCCAAAAACTTAGGGCAATCAGAACTGCGGTCAGCGCGAGCAACTGACCAATCTCCACGCCAACGTTGAAGCTCACGATGTTGGTCGCCAAGCCGTTCTTTGAAAGCGCGAATTCCTGTAGTTTGGTCGCGAGTCCAAAACCATGGAAGAAGCCGAAGACCAGCACAGCAATGCGAGTGTTCGGTTGAAATCCAAGAAAGCGGCGGAATCCACCGATATTCTCGAATCCTTTGTAAACGATGGAGAGCCCAATGATTGCATCAATCAGGTAAGGATTTACCCGGATGCCGCCGAGCGCTCCGGCGAGTAACGTAATGCTGTGGCCAACGGTGAATAGGCTGACGTAGAGCAGAATGTCCTTTAGCCGGTAGAGGAAGAAGATGACGCCTACCAAGAACAGCAGATGGTCGTAGCCGGTAACCATATGCTTGGCTCCCAGGTACATCAGCGGGACGATCGCTACGCCATCGATGAGCTGCAAATACTGAGCATCCTTTGACGACAGCCCATGCGCGCCCAGTGGAGTGGGCGCGCAAAGGATAGAGGCAATCAGGACCATTAAAACGACGCTGAAGCGTGTCAAGTTCGGCATAAGCGTTGAGGGCGGTCTATTGCTTTCGAGGAGTCAACGTCGTGATAGCGGTGGGGCGCGTACCGTTGGGACCTTTGGTCCAGTCGCTGACGGTGCCGTCGGCAAACTTTTGACGAAGGGTCCACACGATCTGAGCTTTGTCGCGTGGGTTGCGGGCGACGAATGAAAATTCCACAAATTCGCCGGGCTTTACGTCCATGGTCCAGGTAATGGCGGTGATCCGTTCTCCGTCCTTTTTCAATTCGTGCTTCCAACCCATTGGCACGGCCAGTGTTTCGACGGTTACGCCTTCGGGAACTTCCAGCTCTACGGACTTTGTGGTGACCTTTCCTTCGGTCGGTACCTGCACGACGTACTTCACGGTAGCACCGGCCATTGATTCGCGGGGCGAAATGGATACGTGGGCGAGGGAAATCGCAGGCATCAAGCAAGCTAAGCCTGCGAGGGCAATCATGTGTTTCATTGTTATCACTTTCCTTTATTCCTTGATCAGTTCGTTGTTCTTCGTTCGCCCAGCGGCATAATATACCGCCGGGACCACGACCATGTTTAGGGCGGTGGATGTTAGCAGGCCAAAGAGAATTACCATGGCCATTGGAGATTGGATTTCGCTGCCGGGCTGCCCCATACCCATTGCGATGGGTATGAGCGCCAAACCTGCGGCAAGCGCAGTCATAAGGATGGGTGCTAAGCGTTCGGTTGCGCCTCTGACAACGGCCTCGCGCCAATCCGTGACGCCTTCCACCAGACGCAGGTGGCGAATGTGCGAGACGAGCATGATGCCATTGCGAGTTGCAATTCCAAAAAGCGTGATAAAGCCAATAATCGACGCAACGGAGAGTACGCCGCCTGCAAGTAAGACGCCGGCGACCCCGCCAACCAGCGCCAGAGGAAGATTCAGCATGACGATTAAGGCATCCCGAGATGAGTTGAAGGCAGTGGTGAGCAGCATGAAAATCGCGAAGATGACGCCAACGCTGAGAACGACCAGCCGCCTTGAAGCTTCGGCCTCACTCTCGAACTGTCCGCCATACTCCACCCGGTAGCCTTGCGGTACCTTGACCTGAGTTGCAACCGTTGATCGAATCTCATTCACCACACTCAACAGGTCACGTCCAGCGACGTTGGCTTGGATGACGATCTTGCGCTGCACTCCCTCTCGGCTGATGAAGTTCGCGCCCCGATCCTCGTAGATGTCGGCGACAGTGCCCAAGGGAACTTTGGCACCCGAAGGCGAATCGATTAGCGTCTGGCCGATTGCTTGCAGTTCGCCGGATTTCATCTTTGGAAATCGAACGACAAGAGGGAAGCTGATCTGGCCCTCCAGGACCCGATTCACTTCGACGCCGACAAACGCGGTCTGGATCTGAGTTGCGACCGCGCCTGGCTGGAGACCCAAACGCGCGGCATCCTCCGGGCGAACCCGAACTCGCAAGGCCGGAATATCGGTTTGTTGTTCGACGGAAATATCAACTGCTCCGTTCACTCCCTGGATTGCCGCCTCAATCTGCCGGGCCAGCGTCCGGAGGACGGGCAGTTCGTCGCCGAATACTTTGATGGCTATGTTGGCCCGCGTGCCGGACAACATGTGATCAATGCGGTGCGAGATCGGCTGACCGATGGTGGAGTTCAGGCCGGGCAGCAGTGTTACTCTCTCTCGAATTTCGGCCATGACGGCATCTTTTGTCCTGGCCTTCATGCGTAAGGTGACATCTACTTCGGCCGACTCGACGCCCTGCACATGTTCGTCGAGCTCTGCCCGGCCCGTGCGGCGAGCCGTGGAGACCACCTCAGGAACGTCGAGAAGAATGCGCTCCAATCCGCGGCCGAGGCTGTCGGAATCGGCGAGGCTGGTCCCCGGCAATGTGACTGCACTGACAGTGAGGGTGCCCTCGTTGAACTCCGGAAGGAAAGCGCGGCCGGCTTGGGAGATCGCAAAACCGGCAACGCCTAAGGCCACAACAGAAGGCAGGATGACGAGAGCTGGATGGTTCAACGATGCGCGGAGCACTGGCTGATAAGCTCGCTTCAATTGCCGGACGAGCCAAGGTTCATGGCCCTGCATGATGGACTTCGCGTTCGGAAGTAGCAGCGAACAAAGCGCCGGAGTAACCGTCAGGGCAACGGCCAGAGATGCGGTCAAGCTAACGATGTAAGCAAAGCCCAGCGGCGCCAGAAGTCTCCCTTCGACGCTTCCGAGTGCGAAGAGCGGAAGGAAAACAAGAACAACGATGAGGGTAGCGAAGACAACCGAGCCACGAATCTCGCTGCTGGCCCTGTAAATGACCTCAAGTGACGGCACCCGATCGGATTCGGGCAACAGTGCGTTTTCACGTAAGCGCCGGATGACGTTTTCCACGTCAATGATTGCGTCGTCCACCAATTCTCCAATGGCGATCGCGAGGCCGCCCAAGCTCATCGTGTTGATCGTGAAGCCGAACCAGTTCATGGTGATGATCGCGGCCATCAGCGACAAGGGAAGCGCTAGCAAAGTGATGATCGCCGCGCGGAAGTTCATCAGAAACAGGATCACGACGATCACCACGAGAATGGCTCCGTCGCGAAGGGCCTTGCTCAGGTTTTCGAGCGAGCGCTCAATGAAGTCGGCTTGACGAAAGACCTGCTTGTCGATCTTCATTCCAGCCGGCAAGCCCTTTTGAATTTCGTCGAGCGTTGCGTCCAGACGTTTTGTCAAGTCGAGGGTATTTGCACCCGGTTGCTTTTGGATTCCCAGGACGACCGCCGGAATGGCATTGTGCGAGCCTTCGCCACGCTTGAGAGCAGGTCCTATTCGGACCTCGGCCACGTCGCGCACGAGGATTGGCCGGCCTTCGCGCGAGGTGACTACGATTTGGCCAATCATCGCCTCAGAAGTGGCACGTCCCACGCCTTGAACCAGATACTCCTGCCCACCGGATACGCGGAAGCCCGCTGAAGAGTTCTGGCTCCCCTGGCGGAGTGCCGTCTCCACTTGCTCCAATGAAACAGAGTACTCCCGCATCAAACTCGCGGAGACCAAAACCTGATACTGTTTTTGTTCGCCACCGGTTGGAATTACTTGCGCTACACCGGCAACCGCCAGAAGCCGCCGCCGGATCACTGTGTCGGCCACAGTGCGCACTTCCATCGGCGTGTGGCGTTGCGATTCGAGGGTGATGAAAAGGATCTCTCCCATGATGGACGAGACGGGCGCAAGAAAGGGCTTCTCCACGTTGGGAGGCAGTGCACCGGAGACGAGCGTTAGCTTCTCGTTGACAGTTTGGCGGGCGCGAAATATGTCCTGTCCCCAATCGAATTCCACCCAGATCACGGCTACTCCGACCGCGGTGGCGGAGCGAACACGCCTCACCCCGGGAGCGCCGTTGATCGCAGACTCAATGGGGAAAGTGACGAGAGACTCCATTTCGGTGGGAACCATGCCGGGACCCTCGACGAGCACAGTCACCGTGGGTGCAGTGAGATCGGGCAAAACGTCTAAGGGAATCTCACGAATCGAGTATCCCCCCCAAACCAGCAGGATGCCTGCCAGGAAGAGGACTATGGAGCGGTGATGAAGTGACCAGCGTATGAGTGAGTCGAGCATCATTGATCCTTTAGTGCACATGCCCGTGCGAGGGCACTTGGCTCGACATCGCGGCGAGCCGGATCAAGTGAGCTCCCTTGGAGACGACCCTTTCGCCGGGCTTCACTCCTTCCAGGGCCTGGACATAGCCACCTTCTCGCACGCCGAGCCGGACGGCTCGGCGTTGGAAAGCTTCGCCGGACGTTTGAACAAAGACAATCGGCCGGCCACCGTCGTCGATGATGGCCGACTCAGGAAGTGCCGCGCCGGGGCCGGAGCCTCTGGTCAAGAGTCGAATGTAAACGGTCTGGTTGATTATGATTCTCCGGTCCCCGTTATCGACTTCGTAGATCACCGGGAAGGTACGCGATTGCGAATCAACCACACTACCGACCGAAATGAGCCGGCTGAGGCGTCTGGGGTGGGCCTCATCTCCCGGCACTTCGAGTTCCGCCCCACTCAGATTGCGAATGAATGGGACTTCAGATTCGGGAACGATCGCCGATACATACACCCGATCCACGTCGACGATTTTGAAAAGCGTGTCACCAGCCTTTACATTCGCCCCAGGCGCCGCATCCACTAGTTGGATTACGCCGGCGATTGGGGCGCGCAGTGCAAACAACTTTGATCCATTGGCGCTTGAATCAGCCGTCCGGGAAGCATCGAATTGGGCCAGACGCGATTCTGCCGCATTCAGCCGGGCTTCGGCAGTGGCCTCGACGGTTCGAGCCTCTTCCAGCCGCTTCGCTGGGGCAGCGCCGCTTTTCAACAATCTCTCTGCACGTTCCCGGTCCTTCCTGGCAAGCTGCAAGGTCAAAGTGCTTTCGTTTTTGGCGAGTTCCAGTAAAGATATGTCGTTCGGCGTGCTCGTCGGCGGAAGCAAGCTGGCAAGCACCTGACCCTGCGAAACGCGTTCGCCGATGACTGGCAGCCGCGACGCGACTAACTGCCCATTGAAAGGGACGCTGACTGCTGCTTCGCCGCCCGACCTTGTCGTCACCTCTGCCGGTACGCGAATACTCGTTCTCAGATCACGGTTTTGAACAATGGCGGTAGCAAAATCGAGCGTCCACTGTTGCTCCTTCAGAAATGACACCAGATCTGCCAATTCCGGCTCTTCCTCTTGCGGCTTGACGGAAGCGGTCGCGCTCACCACGACGGCGATGTTCTCGTGAACGTCGCTCAGTTCGCTGCTCCTCAGCCGAACCAGTAGCTTGTAATTCGCAGCAGATGAGGGCCTTACATTCACGCCGAAGATGCCCGGCCGCGAAGGCGCATCCGTCGAGAACGTTTCGGGAGCGCTTCCGTTCTTCACCAATTGCACTTCGACCTTGCCTTTGGCGACCGCCCTAAAGTTGTCGAGTCGAGTCAGATGGATCGCGAAGCGGCTCGTCTGACCGGCTACCAGTGGCGGGTGCTCCAAAAAGAGTTCCGTTTTTGTACTCCAGTTCGTCACCGATTCCGTACGAACCTCCGGTTCCTGAGCCTTCTGTTGCTCCACCTTCTTTTCACATCCAACGATCATGAAAAACGTCAGTATCAGGATTGCTTTCTTCATTTCGAGAACTCCTCCCCAATCACCTTTTCCAGCTCAATCTGCGCTTCCTTCACGGCGGTGTGAATGTCCAGCATCCGCAGTTGGGCCATGCGCTGCGTGCGGTATGCGTCCAGCAATTGAAGAATTCCGATCTCGCCCTCCTCATATGCCACCTTGGCAATCTGGATCAGTTCCGGCCCCGTATCGGCGAGTTCCCGGGCATATTCATCTCGTGTCCTTGCGCGAATATTGAAGGCTTGCACCGTTCCCTCCACAGAGGCTCGAATCTGCTGACCCAAAATCTGGAGGCGGGCCGCCACTCGCTCTTGCTCGGCAGAATAGCGGGCAACCTCAGCCTGCCCCTTGTTGAACAGTGGGATGGGTACAGTAATGCCAATCACCGGACCATTGGCGACGTTGCGAGGCCCAACTCCGCGTAGCCCCACTTCGGCACGCTTCAATCCCGCGTTCAAAACTGGATCTGGATAGCGGAGCCGTTCTGCGGCCCGCTGCTCAAATCGGTACTGCTCGGCGCGTTTCAGCTCTGCGCGGTAATCCTCGCGCGCGGACATGGCACGTTGAACCAGTTCATTGACGCCCTGTGGAATCGGTGAAGATTCGATCTGACCGGAGACCACCGAGATTGCTACGTCAGGAGGCAGGAAGGCTAGTAATTGAGCGCGTTCGAGCGCGGTGTCCGCCCGAATTAAAGAGAGTTCCGCCATCAGCTCGGCTCGCTCCCGCTCCGCCCTAAGCCGGTCGAACTTCGTTCCTTCGCCCTCCTTCTCGCGATCACGGAGGATCTTGATCACGGATTCGATCTCCTTGGCGCTAGAGGAGTAGAGAAACTCTCTTTGCTGTTTTGCCAGGACGCGGAAGAATGCTCGTCGCAGAGACGTTCTCGCCTGCCATAGCGAAAATGCCCCGTCCGCCTCGGTAGCGCGAACGGACGAAGCGCCGGCTTGTTTCAGAAACTTGAGACGTCCGTTTATTGGGAGAGTCTGCTCAGCCTGAAAGAATTCTGTGAATCCAGAGCTCTCCCGGCTGTAGTTGACGCTAGGGTTCGTATAGAGCGTGCGGCCGCGAGCCTCAGCCGCTGCAATCGCGATGCGGGCTCGCGTCTCTCTGGCATGAGGGCTCTGATCAAGAAACTTCTGGACAACACTGGCTTCCGTCCACTCTTGTGCGCTGCTCGGCGAAGGAACGAGAAGACTCGCTATCGCAGTGGCAATCAGCAAAGGAGTGGCGGCGCGATAGGGCAAAGGCATTGCGCGACCTCATTCATACTGGGAAATCAAAAATGTAAAGGAGAATGCGCACACGAATGGTGCGCCTGATGAGGGACTAGGCGGGAGGAGCGCGAGGATGGAGGCTGAGCCGCCAGGGAGGATCGTGATTTTGCGTTCTGACTTCGGGAACCAAAGACGCTTGGACAACTTGAGGAGCGTGGATAATTGACCCAGGTAAATCGGGGACGAACTTGACTAGCGAAGTACCATCGCCAACTAGCCAGTCCTGAAGACGGGCGTCGGAATCATGGTCTACATCGTCCAAGACCGGGCCTTCAGGCTCGTGGTGATCTTCGATCCAGTGGCCGTGGCTGAACCCACGCGCGTGCTCATGATCGGGATCGCTATCGTGTGTGTGTTGGAACGGGGAATGAGCGAAAGCGAGCACAAGGCTCGCGACTATCCCGAGATGAAAGCTCTTCCACACTATCTTTGATTGTACACGGGTGCAGAGGGAGGTGCCTTCACTCGACACTCAAGCGAACCCGGCGAGCAAAGTAGTTTCCAGCCATACCTTTTTTGGGATCGCCCTTTACCGAGTCGCCACGAGTGAGCATTAGCTGAAGCTCGATCTCGGCATCACTGGCGTCATCCCCAGCGCGTAAAGTCATCGGCAGCGCGGTCAACTTCGCACCCACATACGCTTCCACACTGTCACCTACGATGCGGCAAGACGCCGGCAGGTTTACCATCCATCCCGGTGCGAACTTGTTGAGAGAACTTGGGTCGGGAATTCTCCTCGGGTCCACATAGATCCAAGCGTTGCGGTAAGGTGGCAGCAGTTCCTTGGTATCCTTCCAACCGATGACTGTGACAACGGTCTTCAACTCACCCCGCCGGGCCGAAATCAAGAAGGTCCCATCACTTTGTTTCAAGGACTTGCCCGAAGACTTGTCGAGGATATCGATGATCAGGCTTGCTGAGTCCTTCCAGGGCCCTTCGTTTGCGTGACAACTCAGACAATTGCGAGACGAGCTAAGAATTCCAACTGCCGGTGGATATGCCACAGCGCGTGGTGCGCTCATCAGGAATAGCAAGGCCAGCGAAGCGAGGATGGGCGGTCGCCAGTTGCGGATTCGACGGTCGTTCATTGTGTTGTTCCTCTCAAGTTGTGCGGCACGGGTGCTCGGACTAGTTGGCTTTAAATGGCGATCTGACCAGTTAGGATTTCCGCTCAGCCATTTGGTCCACTGTGTGCATCTATTTCGGGTGTTATGGTCGAGTGAAGCTCCCACTGTAGCTGTCTGAATCGCCGTTAAATATCTCTACGCGCCCAGGATACGAGGCGCCTGGGGCGGCTCGGACGGATAGCCCTTGGTCGTCCAGTCGTTGTGCAGATTGTTTGGAATATTAAGTACCCGAACTGTTTTGAAGCCGATCCTCTTCAGCGTCGCAAAGGCCGGGCGGATATTGGGACAGTCTTTCAACGGACAGCATCCACAGTAAATCACCACCTCAGAATCCTTAGAGAGCGTTGCTGCTAGTCTTTCGAGATCCTGAACTCCTTCGGGCTTATTGGTCGGCCCTGCAAACTTAGCACCGCGGATATGGCGTTGCCGATACAAGAACGGAAAGGCAACGCAAATGATTTCCGGCGCTTTCCCGGCATTGATTCGTTCGGCCAGAGCAGCGGTCGCAACGAACTCGGCCTGCTTCCAAGGCTCTTCGGCAAAAAGCGAAAGCGATAAGCTTCCCCCGGAAAGGCCGCATAGGGTGCGGTTCACTAGTTGTCGTCTATTCATCATGTGTTCAACGATCCTCTTTTCAAAATGCTGGATTTCCTGACATATCTGCGATGGCTGCACCCAAATTTTTTCCGTATACGAATCGCATCTCGACTCGAATATCCGGGTGCAGCGAGAGCCTGACCGGGCAAGCCTTCGCCACGCGCTCCATCTGCGCGCACTCATCAGCGCTCAAGTGTTGTGGCAAATGAATGGTTAGCTTCAACGAGCCAACGCGGCGGGGTGTCGCTTGCATTTCCTTTTCTATTTCGATCCTGATCTCTGCTGCCGGATCAAGTCGCTCGGTAACTAGTCCGATGGTTGTTAGGATACAAGAGCCCAGCGCAGCAGCGACTAGGTCGGTAGGCGAGAAGCAGGACCCTTGCCCGCCACTGCCTTGGGGCGCGTCGGTAGAAATACTCACACCCGATCCCTCGTGACTCAGGGCGACCTTGCCTTGACCGATGTACGTGCCAATAATCTTCAACAGGAATTCCCTCTCATTTCAATTCGATTCTCCGCGTCGGCGAAGGTCGAATCTCGAAACCCCATCAAGCGACCTCCGGTATCGTTGAGATTCCGGCATCTACTTCTCGGCGGGGTAGCGTCTCCCGCATCATGACTAAAGCGATCAAGCCGGACAGTATAGTCAGCGCGCCGACCGCTCCAATTGCCCAGCGGAGCCCAAGGAGGTCGGCGATGAAACCCGCAAGAAGGGCGCCAATCGCGTATCCACCATCCCTCCAAAGCCGATAAACGCCAACCGAGGTGCCACGCCATTCGGGGTGTGCAACGTCACCAATCGTAGCGAGGAGAGTCGGGTAGACCATCGCAGTGCCAATACCCAGAAAAACGGCAGCGGTCACCCAGGGGACAAAGCCACTGGTGAGGGACAAACCCAGAATCGCGACGCCCTGCAGGAGCATTCCGCAAGTGATGAATGCCTTCCTTCCCCATCGATCACTCAATGCCCCGGTGAACATTTGGAAGATCCCCCACACTGCCGGATAGAGCGCGCTAATCATGCTGACCTCTCGAAGACTTAGCCCGCCGCCGGCGAAGAAGATTGGCAGGAGGCCCCACGCCATTCCGTCATTTAGGTTGTTCACCATCCCGGCCTGGCTCACGGAGAAAAGAGTGCGATCCTGCCAGCTCGTCAGCAGGAAGACCTCTCGAAAGGAACGCCCCGAACCGATCTGCCCACGTCCTTCTATCGCAACATGTGCGCCAGATTCCCGTACGAACAACACCGAAAGGATCAACCCGAGGAACGCTGCGCTCCCACCAACCCAAAGCAGAGCATGGCGTGCGCCGTAAGCCCCAGTGAGATAGCCGGTAAGAAGCGCCGCACCAGACACGGCCAAATAACCGGCTGCCTCGTTCAAACCCATCGCAAGACCTCGCCGCTTTGGTCCCACCAAGTCGATCTTCATGATTACAGTCGTGGACCAAGCGAAGCCCTGATTCAATCCTAGAAAAATGTTCGCGAGAATGATCCACGACCATGATGGCGCGAAGTAAAGAAGGAAAGGTACCGGAAGCCCGAATAGCCAGCCAGTAATCAGAACCTGCTTTCTTCCCAGCCTGTCGCCGAGTCGGCCAGCGAACAGGTTGGCGCCGGCCTTGACGAGACCAAAGCTAACGATGAAGGAAAGAATCGCGGCGCGGGATGCCAGGCCGAAGTCGTTCTGGGCGAGGAGAGGGAGAACAACTCGTTCCGCTCCCACCATGGCGCCGACGAACGCGTTCACGATCACGAGCAACGCAAACTGTTCCCAGTTTTCGCGCAGGCCCAGCCGGACTTCGACTGGCGAGCTACCCGACTGCACAGCGGTTAGCTCCCGCTTCAAGTTCGGTCAAGTCACCAATCGGCAGTTCCTCCGACTCATTGAGAGCGACGATTCGCTCGTAGTTGGGAGGCGTCGATGGGATATGAGCCAGAATCCGTTTTACAAATGCTTCTTCCGACACCATCCAGTTTTGAAGCCTTCCCGCGACAACATCGAGGCGTTCGCTGACCGGCACGCCGTCAAATGGCGGAGGTTTGCTCGTGTGTCCGGGAAAAATATGCACACCAGGGCCAAGAGCCAGCAGTTGCTGGACGGAGGCATAGAGAAATGATGCTCGCGTGAGAGCTTGGGCGGGATCGGCGTGCAAGTCCGGCCGACCGACACTTGAAGTAAAGAGCGTGTCGCCCGTAAAGAGTCCTTCTCCGTCGAGGAGGAAGGCGGTGCTTTCCATAGTATGTCCCGGCGTCGGGATTGCTTCGAGTTTGGCTGTACCGATAGCGATCACTTCATGTGCAGCTAAGGGGCGGTAGGCAAAACGAACGCGGCTCTGGGGCGGTAACAGCAACTCCGCGCCAACCGCGTCAGCGAGTTGACGCGAACGCGAAACGTGATCGGCATGAATGTGGGTGTCGATCACATACCGAATCCGGAGATTGCGACTCTCGGCGATTGAGCGATAAACATCGGGCGGAAGAGACGCATCAATGACGATAGCCTCCTCGTGGGACGAAATCAGATAGGAGAGGCAGCCCTTGCCCGCACGCCGAATTTGAATGACGCGAGCGTAGGTTAGCGCTACTTCGGCGGTGTTCCAGGAAAGACTCCAAGCAGTCATACCACCGGCTAGCGAGAGGACTTCGAATCCCCGACTCGCGAGTTCCTCAGCCGCTCGCTCGCTCATCTTGCCCGCATTGCACACCGTCACAATTGGCTGGCCGATGGGAAGTATCGCATCCGAAAGCGCACTTCGCTGGCTGGCTTTCAGTGCTTCGTAGGCGTTGATGTGCAGACTGCCTGGAATTGACCATTGGGCTCTGTCTTCTTCGTTCCTCACGTCGATTATTGTCACGGGGCGCTTCTCTTCCAGCCACAAGCGGAGCGTTTCTGCATCGATTTGCTTAAGCATGCAGATTGCCCTTGATGTTTCCCGTGCCGCTCGCGACCGCCCCACCGGCGAGTTTCCAATCCGGAAAGCCGCCGTCCAGCCGGTACGCATGGAAGCCCTTGCCCGAAAGAAGTGAAGTGGCCTCATCCGCAAATAGGCAGTACGGACCACGGCAGTAGGCGATAATCATTTTGTCTTTTGGGAGCTCTTTGAGACGGGCAGCGAGCTCACAGATCGGAATCGAGCGTGCACCGGCAATGTGACCCGCCTCGTACTCTATGGCGGGTCTGACGTCGAGCAAGACTGCGCTTCCCTCCTTCAAGCGGCGCTTCAACTCACGCGCATCGATGCCTTGCAGGTTGCTGCGATCGGCCAAGTACGTATCGACCAACCGGCCCACTTCCGCCAAGCGCGACTCCCCAACTTCTCGCAGCGCCAGCCAAAGACGGGTCACGCGCTCGTCAGTCAAGCGGTAGCAAACGAATGTCCCTTCCCGCCTTGTTTCGACCAGTTGAGCTTGCCGGAGGACCTGAAGATGCTGGGAGGTGTTGGCCACGGACTGCGAGGTCTCCGCAGCCAGTTCTTCAACCGACCGTTCCGCCTGCGCAAGCAAATCAATGATCTCCAGCCGCCGGTCGCTGGCCACAGCTTTGCCAATACGCGCGAATTCACCGAAGAGAGAATTCTTAAAATCGCGCTTTGCCTTGGCATCCATACTGTTATTCAATAGAATACTTGAATGAATGTCAAGCGTACCGATTCGGTCGATCCAATGAAGCAACCCTCCCTGATTCTCTTGGATCATCCAACTACCGCCCCGAGCGTCTTCACGCCGGAGGTCCTGCTGACGGCAGTGCGTGCCGAACGAGGGCTTAGCGTGGACTCGATACCAGAGGTCTGCGTGCTCGATTTCGACGGAGATCTAACAGACGCGCTGGTAGCAGAGGGGAGCGCGAGTATTTGCGGTGCTTGGGCTTGCTTCCACACCACCATGTTTTCTATCGACGTCGAGGGCGTCCCGTTTGGACTAATTCCGCGCACCATTGGCGGTCCGTATGCGGTACTGGTCGCCGAACAACTTCTTGCCTCTGGCGCAAAAATCATTCTCGGACTCACGTCGGCCGGCCGAGTCAACCCAGATCTTTCGATACCGGGAATTGTTGTCGCGACAGCCGCTATCCGCGATGAAGGCACCTCTTACCACTACCTGCCAGCCGGCAATCTCGTATCCGGTGAAGTGCGGCTTGCAAATTTCCTCGCAGAAGAGTTGCGTGAGTTGGCTCTCCCGGTGACCACTGGCACGTTGTGGACCACCGATGCTCCGTATCGTGAGACCGAAGAGCAACTCGCCCTTCACGCAAGCAACGCAGTGTCAGCTGTTGAAATGCAGGCTGCCTCCCTCTTTGCGTTCGCCCTTGCTCGAAGCGCTGCGGTCGGCATCGTTGCGCATGTCACGAACGCAGTCGATCACAAGGGACAGCCATTCGACAAGGGAACTGACGTCGCAAGCGAGCTCATCCTGAGAGCCATGTGCCGCGCAGGAAGAAAATATCTGGCTAGTCCGAATTGTTCAAGCTGACGGCAGTGTGTGCCGAACGAGGGCTCAGAGTGAACTCGATACCAGCGGTCTGCATACTGGATTTCGAGGGAGATCCATCAGACGCGCTGGTAGCAGAGGGGAGCGCGAGTATCTCCGGAGCTTGGGCCTGCTTCCACACCACCATGTTTTCTATCGACGTCGTCAACGTCCCGTTTGGCCTAATCCCACACACAAGTGGCGGCGCGTAGGCGGTGCTGATCGCCGAACAACTTCTTGCCTCAGGCGCAAAATTCATTTCAAGGGCTCACATCGGCCCGTCGATTCAACCCCCGTCTTCCGATACCGGGAATTGTTGTCGCGAGAGCCGCTATCCGCGACGAAGGCACCTCTTACCACTACCTGCCAGCCGGCAATCTCGCATCCGGCGACCATGTTGTTGTTCATCTCCCATCTGAATTGGGGATCACCGTAAATGCTCACAATCAGGTCGCGCAAATCTTCTGCATCGCTCGAGTCTCTTCGGGCGTGCCTTGGAAATAGCTTGGGACGCAAAATCCTTGAGCTAGTTTCGCATCAGCTTTCGGCCAACCGTTTGCAACACTTCGAGTACGGCCGATAACTGGATCATGGCGGCAGTGCAATAGCGATGTTACGAATGGCGGTCCCTTACCAATCCGCATCCCTGTTTCTCTCAATCCAGTAGCCCCCGAACGCTGGGCTCCTGAACTTTAATCGAGGGATCTCGGAAACCGTTAAGGACCAGCCATTCTCTAGCTTCGTAGTTCAATTTTCCGTACGGAACAAGCTCTGGATGCAAACGCAGGAATCCTTCGAGTGAACTTTCCGCGATGCCCCCCTTGAACCGGCGCAGAAGTCCGCGTTTCACATAGCGGTGGACGGTCATCCTCGAGACACCCAATGTCGCGGCGACCTCAGTTGCCGTCAGAGTTGCATGCACCTCTTCAATGGCGCCTTCCCTTCGCCGCAGAAACTTCCTGGCAGCAGCGCTGCTGCGGCCCTCTGGTTGTTTTCCCATGTCCAGGGCCACCATCTCATCGGGGTTCCATCTCGGCTTCTCTTTCCAGGGCCTGGCACCTCGCGGCAGGCATCGCCGAATGTACTCCTTTACAGCATCGGGCGTCCGGTTTAGTTGGCGCGCAATGGCATCGACTGGGGGGCGATTAGATTCACATGACTGAGCCCATTCCAGAATGAACTTGACGTCTTTGGTTGTCCAATTTCTCATGTCGTACTCGAGAAGCCAGTTGCTTCATGAGTAGAGAATAGGGTTATTGGATTTCCGCAAAAGTTGTTGAATCGAAGGTTTCGGCGCAAGCGGCGACGCGCAAGTATTCAAAGACTCAACAAGTTACAATAGTCATTGGTGTTCAAGTAACGCGATTAAGTGGGGGCTACTATTGTTATTGCTCATTTTTGCCCCCTCCCCACAAACAGCCTTGAACCGGCAGTCGCGGATACCCCAAATCCAGCAGCCAAACCTTGACCTCCTTGCTCAGCTGGTCGAATGCGATCTTGTCCCAATGAGTTCGGCAAAATCTCCCGAAGGATGCTTCCGTGATACGCCCATTCACGCAGGCAAGATAACCCTTCTCACGCCACCGTCGGATTTGTCGAATGCTAACCCCCAAAAGGTCGGCAAGGTCCTTCGACTTGAACCCTCCCAAATTGTCTTCGCATCGACGGATTGCCTTAACCTTTGTGCGTATTGATGCCTCTGATCGATTCAAGCGGGCAGCAATCTCAAGGATCGGAAGCTCCGAAATCATTTCGCACAGCAACTCAACGTCATCGTCGGTCCATGGGCGCCCTGTGCTCCAGCTGGAGACTCGCAAGCGCTGACCAGCGTGGGACCGGACAACCCGCTGCAACCGGAGGTCCAGTGTATTGACTTGTATTGGCATACTGGACCTCCTTCCTGGGGGATGGGTAATGAAGTCACAGACTGAGGGTGGTGATCCAAGTGGGACACGCCCAACCGAAACGGCGTTCAAGGCCGTGCAACAACAGTGCGCTTAGCCGCAGAGCAGAGAGTAATAGCCCTACAAGAATGAGGCTCTAAGACTTCAAAAGCTCAGCGGACAACCAACAACCTTTGGATTGGTTGAGATCCAAATGCCAGCGAGAAATTTACGGTGAGGAACAGCGCTCTTCAAAACTCTTGCACAATAGGGGAAAGCCCCTTGGTAGGTGCAGGTCACATTCATGGAGGATCAGCGAGCGGGCCATCATAGGCTCTGGATCAGTAGCCCCGACGGTGACGGTAACGAGGTGCATCCGATGGTCCTCGAAGCGGCTCATCGAACGTGGGAGCGCGCGCGCCTGGTTGTGGTTCGACTGATGGGCGAAGATTCAGAGGCAGCGGAGATTGTCGAAGTGGTTGCGCAGGCGACGTCGCGGTCCATTGAATTGAATGGGGCCGTTCGATCAATCGAGTCATACTTGCTCAAATCGGTAGCCCGGGAGGCCGTGCGAAGAAAGAAGCGAGCAGGCAAAGTGATTTTGGTGGAGCCTTCGAATTTGGAGCTGCTTGCCGGATCGAAGAGTGAGCATTACGAAGAGCATCTCGACCGCGATCGCTTTATCGCGCAACTCCGAGGAGCAATGGATTCGAAGACACTGGCGTTGTTCGAATACCGGCGGCTCGATTACTCCTGGAAAGAAATTGCATTGGCGCTTAACTACGCCAGTGCGCATAGTGCTGAAGTGCAGTTTCAAAAAGGGCTTTCACGGGCGCTGAAGAGGATCAAAAACTATTCCAGGCTGCCCCGAGAGAATGAGGATTAAGATTGCAATGGCCGATGCAGAGAGACCTGTCTCAATGAAACAGGCGGATGAACTGGTTGAGCTCGGAAAACAAAGCTCCCGGTACGCGAACCCAAACCCGGATCGCGTGGATTGTCCTTCAGCCCACACTTTGCGCGCCATGGCACTGCGCAGTAGGCAGCTGAGTCTTACCGATGCTCCCATTGCCCATGTCGCGAATTGCTCGCCTTGCTATCAGCAGTATTGTCGATACCGCGAGGAAGAGATTCAACGCTCACGCCGTCGCTATGCGGCCTTCGCGATCTGCGCAGCGGCAGCAATCATTGTGGCGGTGCTGATTGGACGCAATGTCCTTCGCAGTCCAGCGAGCAATTCCAAGCCATCCATAGTGGATCGACGGCCCACCCAGGAGAAGGAGAAAGGCCCTGCGGCCGAGAGTCCACAACCTCAATTGCTGGCTCTAGACCTTAGCCACATATCTCCGTCCAGGGGAGACGACGAACCGGGGCAGAAGGCTCAAGGTCTAGTTATGCCTGCCAAGGCGCTGAAGCTGGAAGTTGTCTTGCCCGTAGCCTCACCGCCGGGCTCCTACGAACTGGGGGTCTTCAGCGTTGCTCACATCATGCAACATTCGGCGAAAGGCACGGCAACCCTCGACAAGGGAGTTACGAGGCTATCGGTCTCAACTGATCTCACCAGTCTCAAGTCGGGAGCCTATCTAATAGGAGTCAGAACGGCGCTGAGCGACTGGATGTTTACACCGGTCACGATTCGTTGAGAATCCGAATGGCGGCATCCAGTTGGTTGTCACGGCCAAGGCGATGCTCCTCATAGGACCAAGGAAGATGGTGATCTGGGACGATGCCTTGCCCTTCGAAAGTTTTGCCATCCCAGGTGATGTAAGCGGCCCGCGGAAAAATCGCCACATACCCATGGCCAACTTTAAAGCCTGATCCGGGAATCAGGCGTCCGGCGGTTTCAGTGCCAACGATCATCGCCAACCCTCGTTCCCGTGCGAATGCACAAACCATTTCGCCGGCGCTCACTGTTCCTTCATTCGTCAGAATTGCGATCCGACCATGGCACCGCTTGGGGCCGAGGCCTTCGCTAACAATTGCGACAGAAGGATCCCGCCACCCGAATCGAAGTGCCAATCCCAAGATTCCCCATGTTTTCGATTTCGGAAGTCGATCAAGTTTCGGTAGATCATCTTTGCCCAACCCCTTCTCTGCCGCCTTTCGCGTGAGCGTATATCCAATTGGCAATCGACGAGGCGTCAAATGGCTCATTAGCCGCAAGACACCCAAGCCACCCCCGAGATGACCTCTCAAGTCCAAGATCAATGAACTGCTGGAACTGATTTCGGAGAAAGCGGCATCGATTTCCTTCGCGACATCAATGCCGATTAGGCCAGGCAGAATGCTCACCTTGATGTATCCTACGCCGCCCGGAAGGAGTTTCTGCACAACGCTCTGCGGCTCTGAGTATGGCTGTTTGGTTGAGCGAGGCCGAGGGATCACCACATTCAATTCGAGAGGACTTCCACTCCGCAGAATTTGTAGTGAAACCGATGCTCCCATTGGCAACATCGGTGGCGAATCGTTCGTTATTGGCTCGCCATCGAGAGCAACCAGTTCATCACCCGGTTCCAGGCCCGCAAGTGCGCCGGGTCCACGCTCATGAACGTCGCGGACAACCCACGCTTTTTTGTCGGCCGTTGGCAGACGAGTGCACGTTACCCCGATGGCAAGCCGATACGGTACACGTCGAACGGACTCATGAAAGAAGCCCGTATGACTGGTGCCAAGAGCGCGAAACAGCTCATGTACCCCCGCCTCAAATTCAACCGGTTCGGCGCGGGAGATGACACTCTCGCGATGCGTGGCAACGTGATTGTTCCAGTCGACGCCGCGAAAGGCCGGGTCGAAGTAGAGCTTTGCTACTTTCGAGCAAGCTTTATCGAAAACCTTAGCGCGTTCTGCTTGTGATAGCCGCGGAGGGCCCGAGGGGAGTTCGCTGTGTGCCATCGCCGATTACCGAGAAACCCGCCCAATAGTATGGCGGGAACTCCTTTCCGAAGTCTTGAATCATCTCCAGTTGCGCGTCTCTTAGCGCATCGCTTACGTTTTTGCCTTTCGAGAGTTGGGTGTAGAACTTGCCCATGAGCGTGGCGGTGGAACGGTCATCCACCATCCAAAGACTTGCAGCCACGCTGCCAGCCCCAGCCGCTAGAAAGGTCCTGGCCAGGTTAATGACGCCCTCTTGCCCTTCAAGTTTGCCGACAGCCGTTTGGCATGCCGACAGGGTGACGAGATCCGCTTGCAACCTCTGCCGGCGGATCTCCCTGGGTTGCCAGAGTCCGTCCTCACCCGCTGATCCTGGTTGCAGAAGCAGGCCGGATCGTTCTGGGTCTTTCTCGCTTACGATCGCATGCGCAACAATGTGAATGATCTTAAAACGATCCAGCGCTTGCCGTTTCAGCTCGGCTTCGCTGGCCTGCGGGTCAACCAACAACACACTATTGGGTCCGGCTGCATTTCCGATTGTGACAACCTCTTCTCTCGCAAAGGGTAGCGGCCCGAGCTTGCTCCCCACTTCTTCGAAGAAGCCGCGCGTAGTGGAGACACCTTTGGATTGCCGAGCGCCATCTGGGGACGATGCAAGCGCAAACAAGGGTTTGAGTGGCCCGTCCGCTCTGCCGTTTCCCCTTACGACAGACAAAACAGTTCCGGACGGCGCATAGCCGATGCTCGTCGACTCAATCAGGTATCGTCCATCACTGTCGATGAGGGCTGCGAAGGGCATCGTATGCAGTTTGCCATCAGGCACGATTATGAGTCTTCGCGTCGCCGCCGATGAAGAGCACGACAGCAGCAACCGATAAAGCTGGCGCGCCTTCTCTTGAAATGCTTCCTTACGTTTAATCGCTCCAACCACCGCGTCAACTGCGGCCTCAATGGTTCGCTTTCCTTCAAGGCTGTGGATTGAACTACCCGTTCGTCTGATCTCAATGCAATAGGAACTGGGCTCGTCCAAAACGTATTCGAGGATCGCCTCATCGGGGGCCAACTGCCGCTCCAAAAAGTTAAGCGGGACTGGCTTGCTTCCCAACAGCGCCATATCTTGAAAACTCTTACGATTTCGCGGCGATTCGAAGCCAGCCAACTCAAGCTCAACTCTCTCAAGTTCGAACAGCAATCTACGCATCTCGGCCGGCGTCCGGCTGGATCGAATCCTTCGCTGGACTCCAATGATCTTCAGCTCAGCAGGACTGGGCGCGTCACCGGGCCGATGGGCCCCAAAGCGTAATGAGTCGGCAACGCTTCTGCCTCTTGCCGTTTCGATAATTTCGAAGGCTCTGGCAACACCACCTGGGCGGGATGCGGCTAATTTGAACTGCCCCATGTACACGCGGCTCATCACTGCGATCAGCGAACTCCTTGCTGGGGAGCTTGGCATATTCACCAACATCCCCTCAATGAGCTGCCGTGCTTCTTCGTAAATCAATCTGGCTTCATTCAAACGCCCGAACTTGGCCTCCAGTTCAGCCTTACGGGCGAGGTAAGAAGGCAGGTCGTAAATTTCACCTGGCTGCCGGACGGTCGCGATTGCTTCGTCGGCCATTCGGAGTGCTGCCTTCGCATCTCCCTTGGCCGAATAAACATCAACGAGGTTTCCCAATGCGGCAGCTAGCATTCTTGGCAGGTTCGCTGCCCTTGCGACGTTTGCGGCTTCGAGATAGGCTGCCTCAGCCACCGAATACTCTTTCGCATCGAATGCGATCAAACCGGCTTGGACAAGGAGTTCCGCTTGCGCCCCAAGGATCTGGTGCTCGCGGGAGTAACGGAGCGACTCCTCAATCAACCGCAACGCCTCGTCGCGCTTCTTCATAGATCGCAGTCCACGAACCTTGCCAATAACGGGCATGATGGGATACCCACTGTCGGCAGACTTCGTTCCCAACGCAATGGCGTCATCAAACATCGGTAGAGCTTGCTCGGGACGATTGTTCGCCACAAGGCCGTTTCCGAGGAAGGTTCGGAAGTAGATTTCGGCGGTGAGGTCTCCCAGGGCTCGGGCTTTCTGAATCGCGCTCACGAGGCTGGTTAAGGCTGTAGCGTAGTCACCGTCGGCTCCTGCGACTAAGCCCAGTTGTCCCCGGGCGCGATTTGCCCATTTGTCGTCACCGATTTTCTGAGCCAACTCCGCGATTGTGGTCCAGTCTTTTCTGGCCGCCTTTCCGTCGAGGTTCATATGAATGAGTCCTTGAACCGATAGCCCCCGGATTTGCAGTAATGGGTCGGCGACCACAACCGGGTCGATAAGGCTTTCAGAGATTAGTTGAAGGTAACTGTCGTACGGACCTTTCTCAACATCTCGACGAAGCCGACCAAACTTCGCGTGGAACATCTTGGCCCGGTCGCCGTTCTGCCCAAAAAGTGTTTCGGCTTCGGCGTACAGATCTCGAGCTCTGTTCATATTGCCGAGTTCGGCAAGGCGATCGGCCTCTTTCAAGAGCGCTTCGGGGTCAGTTGCCCCCCGCAACTGCGGAGTCAGAAGTACTGAAAGGGCGAGCAGGACATGCCACGAAACGCAGTAAGTATGAGGATTTTGTTCACCCGTCAGTGCGCGATTCAGCCCAACCGGTACTTCGGTGGCTATAGGTCGGTAAAGATGCAAACACCCGCCCATATTGCTAAGAGTTTTCGCTCTCAGAAAACCTCACCAAAAAAGTTTCAGCAACCCATCCAATGCCCACTTTCACCATACTCCAGATATTTCGGTATGTAGCCCTAATGCAGGGGTAGTCGTCACATTGCGGTATTCCCCGCTGGGCATCTTTGTTGCTCACCAAGTCGCTTTGGCATTGGGCGAATTCGGGCTAAAACAACTCAAGTGCGTACGGGGCCTCCGTACTCGATTTAGAGCCTGGATCCAAGGAGGTTGAGATGTCTGTCTATTTCACAGAGAGAGAAGTTGCCACGGAACTGAGAGTGAGCCTTGCCTCCCTGCGCCGCTGGCGTGTGGAGAACCGGGGACCGCGTTTCGTCAAGGTGGGTTCTCTGGTTCGGTACTCGGTACGCGACCTGGAAGAGTGGTTGGCCTCGCTGCCGAGCGGAGGGCTATCCACAAAGAAAGAGCCACAGCCGGCTCGGCCACGCCGCGAAAAATTCGCATCCTGAGGATTTGTCATATGTCACTCTTCAAACGCGGCAAAGTTTGGTGGTACGAATTCTGGTTCGCGGGCCGGAGGATCCAAGAATCCACAAAGGCGACTAGCAAGTCGGTTGCGAAACTCGCCGAGCAGAAGCGAAGGAGGGAGCTCGAAGAAGGTTTCAACAGTGTTGAGGACGTCCGACACCTCCAAATTCAAACCCTGGGGCAAGTCGCGAACGACTACTTGACAAGCTATGCGCTCCGCCACAAGAGCACAACCTTTGCGAAGTATGCGGTTGGGCACGTCGTTCGGATTCTCGGTGATCGGATGGTCGTCGATCTAGACGAAAGATCTGTGACGGAATACCAGGACGCCCGACTCCGCGAAAAGGCCGCTCCAAAATCCGTTAACGAGGAGGTCGGTTTCCTGCTCCGGCTGCTAGGTGACCGCGGAACCCTGATTCGCAATCGCCTGAAGAAGGAGAAGACCCTGAAGCTGAAGATACCCAAGAGCAAAGCAAAAGCCTATTCACTTGAGGAGAAGCAACAGCTGATTGAAGCCGCCCGAAATACGCGATCGCCGCACATACTTCTTTCTATCGTTATCGCCCTAGGCACTGGTATGCGAGCCGGTGAAATCCGTCACCTGCACTGGGGCGACTTGAATTTTGAAAAATCGTATCTGACGGTAGGAAAGAGCAAAACCGATGCAGGTGAAGGAAGAACAATTCCGTTGAACCCTGATGTGCAGAACGCGCTCCTTGAGCATCGAGAGTGGTTCGTGGCACGGTTTGGGATCGCCGATCCGAATTGGTACATTTTCCCGACAGGCCGGTCAAACAAGCTGGATCCAACTCGGCCGGTCACTACTTTAAAGACCGGGTGGTCCAACGTGCGTAAACGCGCAGGTGTGACGGGCCGCCTACACGATACGCGTCACACATTCATTACCGAACTTGCCGAAAGCGGGGCTGGAGATCAGACGATCATGGATCTCGCAGGTCACGTCAGTCCTCAGATGGTGAAGAACTACAGCCATATTCGAATGGAGACAAAGCGGGACGCGGTGGGGAAAGTCTGGCTGAAGCAGAGGAGTGCTGTCAGTGAACCCATGCTTCTGGAACCACAGAGACAAGACAACCGACGCCAAGTCGAAGCTGAGTTACGAACGAAAGCGAAGGGTTCAACCGGTCGCAGCGAAGGCTCGCCGACCGAAAGTGAAGACTGACCTATAGCTCCTGTAGCCGACCAGCGCTTTGCCCCACATTTCGTCGGCCAAAACAGTCCAGGTTGTTTCGCTTCGTCAGACGCGTGGGAAGAAGCGCATGTGATCTCCACGCGTGTGCTGCAATTCGACAACGGGTCTCGTCAACTGCACTGCATTTTGGGGGAACAAGAAACCATCGCGGCGACTGACACAAGCGACAGTGATTTGGTCCGGTCATCATTAGCACCTAACGGCGACTGAAGACAGACATACACGCCTTCATGTCACTGGCAAATTGCCGCTACCTGCTCAAACGGATCCACGATTTGGATCCATTTGTACTCATGTTGAAGGAGTGTCCCTACAAAAGTCCCTACAGTCGTCATTTTTTAAGGGAGGAGGGAAGGGAGGGATGGTCGCTAAGACCTTGAAAAGATTTGGCTCCCCGGGTAGGATTCGAACCTACAACCCTTCGGTTAACAGCCGAATGCTCTACCATTGAGCTACCGAGGAACGCTGACTTTTCTATTACAGCAAACGCGTCTCTTGGCTGTCAAGACTCAGTTCACTTCAGCTTTTATGGAACGGCCTTTTGAAGGCTCTCAAAGGGCAATACACCACACCGCTGAGCCCACGAATCATAGATCTTCGTTAGAGCTTTCACCCTGGCAGGATTGGCTTTCGCCAGATCTCTGGTTTCGGTGCGATCCGCTTGAAGATCGTATAACTCCCAGGGACCTTTAAACTGCGCAACCAGCTTCCACTTTCCTTGCCTTACAGCTCGATTGCCTTCATGTTCCCAACAGAGGTAAGGATGCTCGGCTCGCTTCCTGCCTTGAAACACCGGCAGGAGTGATCGTCCTTCGAGCGGAGTGATGGGTCGGTTCTTGAAGGTGCGTGGATACGGTGTTCCACCCGCATCCAGGCACGTCGCCATGATGTCCATCAAGTGCCCAGGCTGGTGGGTGATCTTGCCACCATCCTTGATGCCCTGTGGCCAGTGTGCAATCAACGGCGTGGCAATTCCACCCTCATGCACCCAATGCTTGTAGCGCCGGAACGGCGTGTTGCTGGCGTTGGCCCAGGGAGGGCCATAACTGAGAAAAGAATCAGGCCCGCCTGCAGGCACCCCGTGCTTGCCCCGGTCGATTACCTCGGCACAACCACCGTTGTCGGCCAAAAACAAAATCAGTGTATTTTGTTCTTGCCCGAGTTCTTTGACCTTGTCGAGGATGCGCCCGATGTTTTGATCCATACGGTCAATCTGAGCCGCATAGACTGCCATCAAAAGATCCTGATTGTCTTTGTCCTTTACCTGATCCCAGGGCGGGACATCAGACTCTCGATCCGTGATGGGCCAGCGCTTGTCCACCACTCCAAGCTCAATCATGCGGGCGTGACGGCGCTTGCGGAGCTCATCCCAACCGATCTTGTATTTGCCCCGGTATTTCGCAATATCCTCAGGCAGTGCGTGCAATGGCCAGTGTGGGCTGGTGAATGCCGTGTACAGGAGGAACGGCTTCGGCCTGCGCCCGTTCTGATCGAGAAATTTTACAGCGTGATCGGTGAACAGATCGGTCAGATAGAAGCTGTCGTCCTTTGGGATGATCGGCTTGTCTTCGTCCACTAATGGACGCGCTTGGTTTACGCGGTAGAAATTGCTCGACCCGCTGACAAGGCCGAAATAGCGGTCAAAGCCCCGGTCCTTGGGCCAATGAGGTTTCTTTTCGCCCACGTGCCACTTGCCGGTCATCAGCGTGGTGTAACCACCTTCCCGCAGCACCTCACCAATCGTGACGCACTGGTCGTTCAGATAACCCTGGTAGGCAGGCCGTCCCCGGTCGTTTACCATGTGCCCGATACCGGCCTGATGCGCGTAGAGCCCCGTCAGAAGCGATGCTCTCGTCGGGCAGCATCTTGCATTGTTGCAGAACTGGGTAAAGCGAAGTCCACCTTGTGCCAGCCGGTCGAGGTTCGGCGTCGCAATCTCCGAACCGTAACAACCGATGTCGGAGAAGCCCATATCGTCAGCCATCATCAGGATGATGTTGGGCTTCCTGGCCTGAGTTGCAGCAGCCAGGCCAGGAAGCGAAAGCATGCTTCTGCGGGTGAATTGCGTCATAGCAAATCTAGAGTTTCAATTCCCAACCGGGCCGGAAGTTGGGCTTGACCAGCTTGTTGGCGGCAACGCTGTTGGTGAAGCGAAGCAACTTGCTGTCCCATTCGAGCTTGCCGGGCACCTGGAAAGCGAGTGCGGCAAGAGCGAGCCACTCTGCGTAGGGGCCAGAAATGCCGAAGTGCGAGCAGGCCGGATCGCCGCCTTTGGCAGCTCGGATCCAATCCGCCATATGCCCGGGCGAGCGGGTGAGCACCTGCGGAGGCAGTACATATTCAGCCCATCGAGCAGCAGGCAGCAGCCAGACACCTTCACCGCGTTCTACTGTTGCCATGATGCCTTTGGTGCCGATAAAAACTGCACCGTTGCCAGTAAGCAGGCCCTTGGCAGGCCCGCCACGATCGCCACCAAACACTCTCACCCCGGGGCCGCCAGCACCCATGCGCGGAGCCCCCGGCTGCGGTGCAGGACGAGGCCCGGAAGGCAGCCCGCCCTCACGCCGGCCACCACCCATCGGACGTCCCTTCGAAGTCAAATTGTTAGGCGGAGGCAGAATCGTTTCATTCTCCATCCCAGGCACACGATAGACGTCAGGATCGGTGCTGCGTGCCGAGTCATGATAGAACACCTTCACCGGCGGCATATCACCACGTGAGGGGAAGTCCAGACGAATCACTGCGCGATCCGGGAACGTGATCTTGCTGGGGTTGGTTTGAGAAACGCTCTCAATGCTGGTGGGGGCACCCAGCATCAGTGCGTGGTGAACGGGACCAGCAGTATGCGTTGCCCAGTTGCCGATTTGACCAGTTCCAAAATCGTAGAAACCGCGCCAGTTGTATGGGACGTAATCAGGACTGAAAGCGCGCATGGGGGCATTCCCAAGCCAGGCTTGCCAGTCGAGATTGGCGGGCACGCTCGCTTCAGGCGGCGGGGCCTTCAACCCCGTTGGGTGAGTGCCGGGAGTGACACAAACATGTACCTCGGTAACATCACCGATTTCTCCAGACCAGACAATTTCGGCAGCAGTGCGATGAGACTCATGCGAATAGCCCTGATTGCCCATCTGCGTTGCAACCTTGTACTTCACCGCAGCATCGGCAAGCAGGCGTGCTTCCCAGACGGTTCGCGTCAGCGGCTTCTCGAGGTATACGTGCTTACCTCGCTGCATGCAGGCCAGCGCAACGGTGGCATGCATAAAATCAGGGATCGCAATCGTGCACGCATCGATGTTCTTGCCTTCTTTGTCGAGCATGACCCTGAAGTCACGGTAAAGCGGTGCCTTCTCGAACTTCTTCAGGTTCGCAGCACCCCGATCCAGATCGACATCACACATGGCAACGATGTTTTCGGTCTGGGCGGCCTGGTTGAGGATCACTCCTCCCTGCCCTCCGCAACCGATGGCTGCTACATTGAGCTTGCTGTAGAAAGGCTTGTAGCCGAGAGCTCGAAGTGAGGGCACACTGCTAAAACCAGCAGCAGGTACTGCGCTGGTCAAAAGGGCGCCGTAGAAGAAATATCGTCTGGAGATGGAATCGCTCATAAGTTTGCCTGAAAGAGATCTCATCATATTACGGCTGCCCTTGAAAGGTATAGAATCGACAACGGCGGAGCGAACTCTGTAGGAACTCCGCGACACTTCATCAAGGATTTACCTCAATGTCCACCCACCAATCCAGCCTCGGCGGCATGCAGATCAACCTCAAACATCGCTACGAAAACTACATCGGCGGCGAATGGGTTGCGCCGCTCTCCCAAAGCTATTTTGAAAACACCACCTCCGTCACCGGTAAAGTGCTGTGCGAAATCCCACGCTCCAACGCCGCAGACATCGATCGTGCGCTCGACGCGGCACACGCTGCCCGCCGCGCCTGGGGTAAGACCTCTGTCGCCAAACGCGCCCGCATCCTCGAACAGATTGCAGAGCGCATGGAACAAAATCTTGAGATGCTCGCAACGGTTGAGACTTGGGATAACGGCAAACCCATCCGCGAAACCATGGCTGCAGACCTTCCTTTGGCAATCGATCACTTCCGCTACTTCGCAGGAGCTATCCGTGCACAGGAAGGGTCCATCTCGGAGCTCGACGAACACACAGTCGCTTATCATTACCACGAGCCCCTCGGTGTAGTCGCTCAGATCATCCCCTGGAACTTCCCGATCCTGATGGCCACCTGGAAGCTCGCCCCAGCTCTTGCCGCAGGCAACTGCATCGTGCTCAAGCCGGCCGAACAGACGCCATTATCCATTCTGGTCTGGATGGAACTCATCGGCGACCTGCTTCCTCCTGGCGTCTTAAACATCGTCAACGGCTTTGGCCTTGAAGCGGGCAAGCCTCTGGCATCCAGTTCCCGCATCGCAAAGGTAGCCTTCACGGGCGAGACCACCACCGGTCGCCTGATCATGCAGTACGCATCGCAGAACCTGATCCCGGTAACGCTCGAACTCGGCGGCAAGAGCCCCAACATTTTCTTTGAAGATGTCATGAGCAAAGACGATGCCTATCTCAACAAAGCCATCGAGGGCTTCGTACTCTTCGCTCTCAACCAGGGAGAAGTCTGCACCTGCCCATCGCGAGCGCTCATCCACGAGTCCATCTATGATCGCTTCATGGAGAAAGTACTTCCACGAGTGAAGGCAATCCGCCAGGGTAATCCGCTCTCTTCAGACACCATGCTTGGAGCACAAGCCTCCAGCGAGCAGCTGGAAAAAATCCTCTCCTACATTGACATCGGCAAGCAGGAAGGTGCCGAAATCCTCACCGGTGGCAGCCGCGCAGTATTCGAAGGTGAGATGGCCGGTGGCTATTACATCCAGCCGACCGTCTTCAAGGGCCACAACAAGATGCGTATCTTCCAGGAAGAAATCTTTGGCCCTGTCGTCAGCGTCACAACTTTCAAGGACGATGAAGAGGCGCTGGCTTTGGCCAACGACACACTCTACGGTCTCGGTGCAGGCGTCTGGACTCGAGACATGAACCGCGCCTATCATTTCGGCCGCGAGATCCAAGCGGGACGCGTCTGGACCAACTGCTACCACCTCTACCCGGCGCACGCCGCCTTTGGTGGCTATAAGCAATCGGGCGTCGGCCGTGAGAACCACAGCATGATGCTCGACCATTACCAGCAGACCAAGAACCAGCTGGTCAGCTACGACCCCAATGCAATGGGCTTCTTCTAAACCAATGACCATCCCGCTGCAAGTTCTAGCCACAGACTCAGCGCTCGCACTTATCGAAAAGCTGAAATCGATACATGGCGATTTACTATTCCATCAATCGGGGGGCTGCTGCGACGGCAGCTCCCCAATGTGCTTCCCTCGCGGCGAGTTCATGATCGGTGACAGCGACGTCCAACTCGGCGAAATCGGCGGTACTCCGTTCTACATGAGCAAGAGCCAGTTCGAGTATTGGAAGCACACCGAGCTCACTATCGATGTCGTTCCTGGCCGCGGCGGTATGTTCTCGCTGGAAGGCCCGGAAGGCCTTCGCTTTCTTACTCGCTCGAGGCTCTTTACCGAGGATGAATACGCGATCCTCGAATCTGCCAATCGCGTTTGATCCCTCCCCCCGTTGCATCCGATTTCAAAGCTTGATACAGTTCCCCCTAACTCAGCGCCCGGTCGTGCTGGAGTTTCTCAGACAAGGGGATTTCGCTATGAAGAATTTTCTGGCCATGTGCACCGCCATTCTTGCGAATGCGGCACTTAGCTATGGACAAGCAGTCTACGGAAGTATCGTAGGCAGCGTTACAGACAGCACAGGCGCGGTTGTTTCCGGCGCGAAAGTCACCATCACCGATACAGGCCGCGATGTTGTGATGAACACACTTACTAATGAGTCTGGTAATTTTACGCAACGATTTCTGATCGTTGGCAAATACAAAGTGCGTATCGAAGCTGCCGGCTTCAAATCGATTCTGCAGGACAACGTCGGAGTTTCGGTCGACACGGAAACTCGTATCGAACTCCAACTACAGGTCGGCGATGTATCGCAAACCCTTGAAGTCAGTGCCGAGGCAGGCATCCTCAAGACGGAACGTAGCGACGTGGCAACCACCTGGAGCGAAAAGACGGTCACTAACTTACCAATCCTGAGCCGCCGCTTCACCAACCTGCAATTGATGACTCCCGGCGTGGTTGCCTTCCCTACCTCGCTTACCGCAGCATCCGCAGAAAACCCCCAGGGATCTTACCGCATGCTCGTCAACGGCCAGAGCTTTGCAGGCACCAGCCACCTGCTGGACGGCACAGACAACCACGATGCCGTCCTTGGCTGGATCGTTATCAATCCAACTCTTGAATCGGTAACTGAAGCCAAGATCACCACCGCCAATTATGACGCCGAGTTCGGCGTCGCCAGCGCCGGCGTTGTCAGCGCACAAACCAAGTCAGGAACCAATGCCCTGCACGGCAGCGCTTTCTGGTTCCTTCGCAACGACCACATGCAAGCCCGTAACCCCTTTACTCAGTCGCGGCCCATCCCCAACTCGAATGGCCGCCTCATTCCCCTCACGCAGTGGAACCAGTTTGGTGCCTCCATCGGCGGCCCGATCCAGAAGAACAAGCTTTTTTACTTCGGTGATTTCCAGGGCACCCGACGCAACACTGGCGGCGGCGCTCTCCTTCGCGTCCCCACGATGGACGAACGCGCTGGCAACCTCAACAACCTTGGCCTCAACGTCTTCGACCCCGCTACGGGTGCTTCGCCAGCCACGCGTTCGCAGTTTCCGGGTAACATCATCCCAGCATCGAGACTCTCTCCGCAAGCTGTTGCCCTGCTCAGATTGATCCCGGGCCCGAATAGTGCGGCCAACCTCGATCAGCCCAACTTCGCATCCTCTGGTGGGGTGAAGTCTGACGACGAAGCCTTCAACACGAGAATTGATCACTACACCACCGACAAGCTTCACATCTTTGGCCGCTACAGCATCCAACAATTTCGCGTCGTAGCGCCAGGGTCTTTCGGTCTCGTCGCAGGCGGCCCGGGCCTCGATGCATCCGGTTCTACCAATGCCTATGCGGGCCGGTCCGACTCCCGCAACCACTCCGTCGCAGGCGGCTTCGACTATGCAGTGAAGCCGACGCTCCTTACCGACTTCCGCTTCGGATGGTTCCGCTACAAGGTCTTCGGACAGCCTAACGGCATCGGCACTGCGCCAGCCAAAGACGCCGGGATTCCTGGCCTTAATGTGGATGACAACTTTAACTCGGGCATGCCTGCCTTCTTCATCAATGGCTACGGCAACAACCTCTTCCGTTTCGGCTATGCCCTCGGCGTCAATGGCTGCAATTGCCCGTTGATTCAGGACGAAAGCCAGTATCAGTTCGTCAATAACTGGACCAAAATCCAGGGCAACCATACCTTCAAATTTGGGGCCGACATCCGGCATGCCATTAACCTTCGCGTGCCCAGCGACCGTCATCGTTCCGGCGAGCTAAATTTTGACGCCGCACGCACGCAGGGCCCCACCGGCGGCGGCTCCGGGCTTGCCTCGTTCCTTGTTGGCGATGTGTCCAGATTTGAGCGCTACGTCTCTAACTCGCTCGATGCTGGCGAGACTCAGAACCGCTGGTTCTTCTTCGCTCAGGATTCCTGGCGCATCACCAAAAAGCTCACCATCAACTACGGACTCCGCTGGGAAATCTATCGGCCTCAAAGGGTTTCCGGGCCTGGCCAGGGTGGCTTCCTCAACTCGACCACCGGCGAGATCATGGTAGCTGGACAAAACGGTGTCGGGCTGGATCTAAACGTCACCTCGCCGCTCACCAACTTTGCTCCTCGCCTTGGCATCGCCTATCAGCTCAACCAGAAAACTGTCATTCGCGCCGGCTACGGGCGAGGCTACAATCTCGGCGTCTTTGGTTCGATCTTCGGCCACAACGTGACACAGAACCTTCCTGTCCTTGGCATCCAGTCCAACCAGCCCGCGAATAATTTTGATTCGGTCTTCACCCTGGGCAGAGGCCCGACGGCTCTCGACCCCCGGCAAATCCTCGAAAGCCAACCGCTCGGGCCAAACGGCAATCGAATGCTGCCCAATGGCGTTACTGCATTCATGATCACCAACCCTATCCGCTTCCCCACCGTCGATGCCTGGAACTTCACAATCCAGCGTCAACTCCGCGGCAATATGTCCGTTGAAGCAGGCTACGTCGGCACTAAAGGCACACACGTTTTCGCCGGCACCGGTGGCGACTACGACCCCAACCAGGCCGACATCAATGGCTTCGGAACACTGACAACCAACCAGCGCAAACCTTTCTTTCAGAAGTTCGGTTGGGCTCAGAACCTTCGCTACTACGGTAGCGACGCATCCAACAACTACCACTCCATTCAGCTCCGCTTCGACAAACGTTTTGAGGGTGGGCTCTCCGTCATGTCTCACTACACCTTCTCAAAGAACATCGACTACGATGGCACCTACTACCCGCGCGATGCAAAGCTTGCGCGTGGGGTATCCAACAACAACCGGCCCAACGTGTTCTTCCTCGGTTCACTCTATGAAGTCCCTGTAGGCAAAGGCCGCAAGTTCATGGCCAATGGTGGCAAGGTGGCTGACTTCATCGTCGGCGGATGGCAGCTCAATGGCACCTACAACTGGATGAGTGGTCAGCCCTTCACACCCAGCTACCGCGATTGCAATGCAGACCGCGACACCGGTTGGTGCCGGCCAGATTTGATTGGCGACTACAGTGTCAGCAACCCCGGCCAACAGGGCTGGTTCAAAACCACCTCGGTTCCACTAGTTGCCAACGGACAGGCCGACGGCCCCTGGCAACGTCCACAACGCGCCAGATTTGGGACGGTGGGACGCAACGAAATCTTCGGGCCCTCGTTTGCGCAAATGGACCTTTCCTTCTTCAAGACCTTCACTATCACCGAAGGAAAAACCATGCAGTTCCGCGCCGAAAGCTTTAACTTCCTGAACCGGACCAATCTCGCGAATCCGAACGCGTGCGTGGATTGCCCCGGCACGGCTGGCCGCATCTTCGGAGCTTTCGCAGCCTATGTGCCACGTCAATGGCAGATGGCTCTCAAGTTCGCGTTTTAGTCTTTGGGTTCTACAACCCGCAACGCCTGGTTGGCTTTCACTCCTGCCAGGCGTTGTTCTTTTCCGTTGGGCCAGCGAATCTCAATATCCGCCACACTGGCCTTGTCGAGGCCAAAGTGCAAGCGCAAATCCGATTGCGACAGATAGCTCCCGCCAGAGCGGACTTCCGCGATCTGACGCCTCTCTCCGTTCACACAAATAACCCTCGCACCAATAGCCGACCGGTTCGACACAGTTCCTACCAGCTTCACCTGCAACCAGTTCCGGCCCGTCGTGTTGTCACAACGAAGCAACTGCGGCACATCGTTCACGCAGTTCACAACGACATCAAGATCGCCATCGTTGTCGAAGTCTCCCACGGCCAGTCCACGCGCCGACACCTGCTCAAGAATTCCGGGCCCTGCCTGCGTCGAAACATCGGCAAACCGCGAATTGCCAAGATTCCGGTAGAGTACCTTGCGCTGCTTGTAGCCGGCTTCGGTATCGCTATTGCCCACCTCTGGATAGACATGTCCATTGGCCAACAGGATGTCGGGCCAGCCGTCATTGTCGAAATCAAGAAAGGCTGCGCCCCAGCCTAAAAAGCGTGTGTTGCGGCCTAAGCCTGCCTGAAACGTTTGATCCTCAAAATGGTTTTCACCCAGATTCCGGTACAAGCTCGAAGTGTCCCCAGCAAAATTTGTCTTCACGATATCGAGCAGACCATCCCCATCGAAATCCGCTGCGGAGACACCCATGCCAGCCTGCGATTTTCCGTCGGCAGAATACGCCACTCCTGCAGGTATCCCGATCTCGGTAAAGGTCCCGTCATGATTGTTTTTGTAGAGCGCAGAGGAGGTGGAGTCGTTAGCGACATAAATATCCGGCCAGCCATCATTGTCAAAATCGGCAACCAGAACACCAAGCCCATAAGTGCCCGGGGTATTCAAGATACCAGCAGCTTTCGACACATCGCTAAAGGTCCCATCGCCGTTATTGCGAAAGAGAATGTTTTTGGCCCCGGGCAGGCCCGGAGGCCCACACGCCACTTGAAGGCCTTTGTACTTGCAGGTGCCGTTCTCGGGCACAGGCACGGTCTTCAAATCAAAGTCGATGTAGTTGGCGACGAAGAGATCGAGCAACCCGTCGCGGTTGTAATCGAGAAAGGCGCAGCCAGTATTCCAGCGAGGAATCCGTCCACCCCCAGTGGTGATGCCAGCCTTTCGCGATACATCCTCAAAACTGCCGTCGCCGCGATTCTTGTAAAGCTTGTTCTCACCCCAATAGCTGACAAAGAGATCATCGAGGCCATCGTTGTCATAATCTCCGACGCAGACGCCCTGCCCCCAACCGTGATGCACCAAACCAGCCTTGCGAGTGACATCGGTGAAGGTGCCGTCGCGGTTGTTCTTGTACAGACGATTGGAGGGCATCCCTCCAGTGAAATTCGCCTGAAACCGCGAACCGTTCACAAAGAATAAATCGAGCCAGCCATCGTGATCGTAATCGTAAAAGGCAACCCCGCAGCCTGTGGTCTCCACCAGGTAGCGATTCTTCTTCTCATCGCCAAACACCGTCTTCTCTCGCAACCCAGCCTCGCGGGCGACATTGATAAAACTCACGGGCAACGGCTGCCCTTGCATCAATTGGTCAAAAGAATAAACAGCCGCTGTCTTGCATAGAGACTTGAGAAACCCACGGCGGTTCTTCATCGAATCACCTTCGGCCGCAGTGCACTGGCGCGATCGAACATCTCTTTTTGCATACCTTCCTTGGCAGCTTTCCTCGCGGCCGCTTCAGTCGAATACTTGCTGCTTCCGGCAGCATCCCCCTGCAGGCGCAATACCTGAGCCATCTGTGAATAAGGCCCCGGGTCTTCAGGCTTCAGCCGGATTGCAGCTTCAAGAGCGAGCCTGGATTCGGCTAGCAAACCCTTTTGCCGCAACACAGTTCCATACATGCCCCATGCCTCGGCGTAGTCGGGAGAGATCTTCACGGCCTCGCCGAAGTGCCCGGCCGCCTCATCAAACGCCCCATCCTGCCAGTAAACGATCCCCAAAGTGTAATGCGCTTCAATGAGTTTCGGGTCCAGCTCAAGAGCTTGAATCAGATGCTTTCTCGCCGTCTCCAAATCATCTTTTTGTTTGTGAGAAAGGCCCATGTTGTAATGCATGACGGCGGATTCCGGGGCAACGGCAAGCCCGCGCTCATACACCGCAATGGCCCTGGCAAGTTCATTCTGTTGCAGATAAGCAAACCCGAGATTGCTGAGCGCAGCAAGGTTCTTCGGTTCCCGCTGCAACACATACTGCGCCTCGGCGGCGCCCTTCACGGCCATGCCCTGGTCCGTAAGCAGGAAGCTGAGCGAGTTCCGGCACTCGAGACAACCCGGCCTAAGCGCAACCACACGCTGATAGGCACCAAGCGCACGGGATCGATCTTCGATCTCCTGCGCGGCCACCGCATAGCGCTGCCAATACTCAACATTCGCCGGTGCCCGCTTGACTGACTCGGCGAGCGATTCTACCGCCTGCTTATGCTCATTTTCAAGCCACAATGCAACACCAAGATGATAATGAGCGGAGGCGTTAGAGGGCGACAGTCGAATGGCCTCACGAAACCTCAAGATCGCCTCGCCGCGCCGCTGCATCGTAGCCAACAGGAATCCGCACTCATCTTCAACAGCAGAACTGCGTGGACCCTTCTTTTGCCTGGCTTCAAGAATTTCAAGCGCTCCGGCAGCGTCGCCAAGCGCCTTGCGGCGATCAGCCTCTGCACGCCATTCCATCTGCGCAAGCACCAGCAGGATAAGAGTCAAACCCACAAGCAACATCATATAGCCACTGCAAGCATTTGACTTCCCTTCCTGCCTGTGATGCAATTGGCGCCTCTGTTGTTGAATACCGTGTCGTAATTCAGGAGCCTATGATGTTGATTTCCAGGATGCATTGGATTCGTCCGCTGTTTTGCTTTGCTTTGGCCTGCGCGGGTCTGGTGGAAGCTCAGACAACTGGCACCGGAACCTTGGTAGGAACCGTCACTGATTCCACCGGCGCACTCGTTGTTGGCGCAAAGGTTGTCGTAGTGAACCCGGCAAACGCTTTCACCTCCGAGGTAGTCACCAACACCGAAGGCAGCTACTACATCCCCTACCTTGCGCCCGCAACATACCGGATCAGCGTCGAGATGGCTGGCTTCAAGAAATACCTTCGCGAAGGTGTGGCAATCCGTACGGGCGAGATCCCGCGTATTGATATCGAAATGCAGCTCGGCGGCGTTACCGAAACAATCCAGGTAACCGGCGGCGCTCCACTGCTCGACACCGAGACCTCGGCCTCCGGCCTGGTGCTCTCAGGCGAGACGCTGGTGGCAATCCCAGTCAGCCAGAAGCGGCCTGTCCGCATGATGTATTACTACCCTGGCACCAACTCCGTCAACGGCTACCATGTCCTCGGTCAGCGCTCCAGAGCCATCGGCTATCAGGTAGATGGCGTCAACGGGAAAGAGCCAGGCATCGGCAACGTCGGTGGCCCCAACGAACAAATGTCACCCACTCAGGACGCTTTTGAAGAAGTAAAAATCCACACCACCGGCATGCCTGCCGAGCACGGACACTCCGCCGGTGGCTTGATGTCGATGGTGATGAAGTCGGGAACCAACCAGCTCCACGGTGCAATCGAAAACCGCTACATCAACAAGAACATGGTGCATCGGACCTATCTCGAGCAACTGGCCCGCACCAACCCGTTTACCTACAACGAAAGCACCGCGCTCATCAACGGGCCTGTGATGCTTCCCAAAATTTACCGTGGCAAGGACAAGACGTTCTTCTTGTTCGGCATCGCCCGCCACGCCGAAATCGCCGGTACTTCCTCTGCACGCACCGTCGTTCCCACCGAAGGAATGTTGAATGGCGATTTCTCTTTCGGGGGACAGACATCTCCGCGCCCCCTCCCGATTTACAACCCCTTCACCACCAGGCAGGAAGGCACAACCTGGCAGCGAGATCCATTCCCCGGCAACATCATTCCGAAGTCACTCTTCGACCCGGTGGCTGTTAATTTTTTGGGCAGAAAGCCCTTCACCGCAGCCAATCAGCCAGGCATCCCCGGCGCCGCCGGCCCGACAGAAAACCTTGTCCAAAACCAGCCCAAAGAAATCTACCGCACTCGCTTCGACATCAAGATCGATCATCAATTCACCTCAAACCATAAAGCCTATGGCCGCTACTCGCGGTCCGTCCACAGAGCCTGGAAGGGGGACTATCAGGCCCAATTTGCGTGGCTCGACATCGACCCAAACGCCCAGCCTCAGCCCGTTGACCACCACAATGCAGTCTTCTCTGACATGCTGATTCTTTCTCCCACCCTGAGCAATGAATTCCGGCTTGGCTTCAACCGCCGCGTACTCAAAGAAACGGCCCTGACTCAAAACGGAGACTGGGCCAAGCAACTCGGCATCCCCAATGTTTCAGGCGGAACCTTCCCCCACTTCAATATCGGCTTCGGCCTCGCAGCGCTCCCCAGTTACCAGAACATTGGCGAAGAGTTCACCCTTCAAAACAACCTCACCAAGGTCGCAGGCAAGCACACTTTCAAGATGGGTTATGAGCTGATGCGCACCCGCTACAACGCCACTGCATCCGCCCTCCCCGGCGGCACTTACAACTTTGGCGCCACCAATGCGCCCTTCGTCCCGAACACAGGCAATACTTTCGCATCCTTCCTGCTCGGCACAGTAACCAGCGCAACCTTCAGTTCCGATTACGCAAGTTGGCTTCCTCGCTGGTGGTCACACCAGGCCTATTTTCAAGACGACTGGAAGCCATTCCGCAAACTCACTCTGAATCTCGGCCTGCGCTATTCCTACGAAAGCCCCTTCCAAACCAAATACGGCCAACAGTCGCAGTTCGATGCAACAGCCAGGGATCCCCTTACCGGATTGACCGGCGCCATCGTACACCGCCCGGGCCCTTTAGCAAAGAAAGACCTCAACAATTTCGCACCGCGCGTGGGCCTGGCCTGGAACTTCCATCCCAAGATGGTCTTCCGTGCTTCCTTTGGCATCGTCCACCAGGACATCTTTGCCACAGACCGCAACAGCATGTTCCAGGAATACCTGGCTACTGCCAATCTTCAGTCGCCCGTAGGCGACCCTCGCCACGTCTTCCGGCTTTCGGAGGGCCCTGGCAGGATTACTTACAACGTCCAACCCGATGGATCTGTTCCCTTTGTAGGCACCAACTTCAGCGGCAGGCCGGCACACACCTGGGACAACAACATGCGCCTGCCCTACGTCATGAGCTGGTCCGGCGGCTTGCAATACAGCTTCCGCAATCAGTGGGTCGTGGAGGCGCAGTATCAGGGGCAATCCGGTGTCGGCCTCCTCAACAACTGGAACGTCAACGTGCTGCCTCTCGATGTCTCTCGCGACCCTGCAGTACTCAACCAGATCTTCACCGCTCAGCAGAATTTTCTGCCCTACAGACACTTTGGCGATGTGCGGCTTTTCTCGAACTTCGGCCACAATTCCTACCACGGCGGCACCTTCCGCGTAGAAAAGCGAATGTCGTCAGGCTTGACCTTCAACAGCTTCTACACCATGAGCAAGACCCTGACCGAAGCAGAGGCCGAGACCGGCGATAACGGTCTCACTTACTACAATCGCCGTCTCGAAAAAGCCCGGGCCAGCTATGACGTCCGCCATCGCTTTGTCACCGTGGTGTCCTATGATCTTCCCTTTGGCCGGGGCCGCTACTTCCTCAATCGTGGTGGCATCAGCAATGCCGTTCTGGGCGGATGGCAGTTGACGATGACACAAACTCTTCAGTCTGGCCCTCCCTTCAATGTCTCCTTCGCCGGGAGTCCCAACAGGTATCTGCCGGGAGAGTCCCGTCCAAACATTCTGACAACTCACGCAGCAGCGCAAGTGGAAAACTGGGCCATCGGCGACAATCGCTTTCCAACCCAATCCCAGAACCCTTATCTCAACTTCAACTCCTTCGCTTATCCGGGTGCTTTTACCGTTGGCAACCTCGGTCGCAATGTCTTTGAAGCACCCGGGCTCGCGTGGACCCAGTTCTCCATCGCCAAGTGGTGGACACTCAAAGAGCGCTATCGCTTCCAGATCCGCCTCGACGGCAACAATTTCCCATTCAAGCAGCCCCAGTTTGGCGACCCCAGCGGCAGCTTCAACGCAAATTCTCCGGGAGCCTTTGCCCGAATGGGCAGCGCCACGCGCGGTGCTTTCTCCGACATTGGCACCGCCAATTCCAACCTGTTGATCATCGGGCGCTTCCAGTTTTGACAAAAGTGTTCACAGAAATTTTGAATATTTTATTCCGTTGATTCCAAATGAGTTCCATTTAGAACGCTTCCAATCTATGTCTTCCTGATTGCTAAGTTCCTTTCGAGTGTGAGCGTATGTCTCGCCAACATATCGATACCCAAAAGGAACGAATCATGAATCAGGAAGAAGAACTGCCAGAAGTACAAACCCAGAAGCGGAACCGCAACCGCACGCTGCCGCCAGTCCAGGTCAACGACGTCGAGGATCCACGTTGCTACGCAACTCTCATGGACCGCCTCTTCGCAGAACTCCCGCCCACAAACGTCCAGCAGGAAGGCGACCTCAACTCCATGGGGCAACTCCGCTGGACCAGCGAACGCGTCAACAATCTCATCGAGAGTGAACTCAACCACTTCGTCCGCATGCCGCAACTGCAGTCCGTAGGCGATACCAACACAAGGTTGATGAATGCATATCGCTATTGTCTGAGCGAGAAGACTTTCAATCTACTTTCGAAACAGCACCTCGACACAATCAAGACCACCAACGCCCTTGGCGCTCGTGTCGAGAAGTGGTCTGCGCCAAAGCCGCCCCGCAGCACTCGATCGAGGGAGCTCTAGTCATGGCCCGCAAGAAGTCCACTTACGGCATCCTCGAATCTGCACCCATCCAGGCAACTCCTGTCGAAGTCACAGAAACAGGCACCGTTCGAATGGCTTTGATTCTCGATCTGCTCGCGGAAGCTCTTCGGCCATATCCTGAAGCGAAACACGCCATCTCTGAAGCCATTGCAGCCCGTATCAGCGCAAGCCCTGAAACCAGGATTTTGCCCTGATGGAACCGCAATTCGTTTTGCGTAAACTGGGGAGCCGACTCGACCCTGCTTCCTTCGCCCGATACTTCCTGGGCTTAAATCCAGACGAAAAGCAGGCTCTGGTCCTGCGCTCTGAGTCAGCTCAATTGATACTCAACTGCTCCCGACAGTGGGGTAAGTCGACAGTGTCGAGCATCCTTGCACTACACAAGGCTTACTTCGAACCGAAGAGCCTGGTGCTCGTCGTCAGCCCAACGCTCAGACAAAGTGGCGAATTGATTCGCAAGATCATCGGCTACCTCCCCGCCCTCGGAATACGCAAAAAAGGCGATGGCGTCAACACACTTTCGGTCGAGCTTCCCAACGGTTCACGCATCATTGGGCTTCCCGGCCGTGACGGCACCATTCGCGGCTTCTCCGGAACCAGCCTTCTCATCATCGACGAGGCAAGTCAGGTCGCCGATAGTCTCTACCGCAGCGTTCGGCCATTTCTTGCCGCATCAAAGCACGGCCGCATGGTGATCATGTCCACCCCTTTCGGCACTCGAGGATTCTTTTGGGATGAATGGGAGCGCGGTGACGGCTGGGAACGCGTAGAAACCCCGGCAAATGAGTGTCCACGCTTCGATCCTGACTTTCTCGAACGCGAACGCAAATCGATGGGCGAATCGTGGTTCAAGCAGGAATACCTTTGCCAATTCTTAGAGAACGAAAACACCTTCCTGCCGCGGGCCTGGGTGGAAGCTGCATTCACACGCGAGATCAAGGCGCTGTCGCTATGAGCAATCAACTACAAAAGAACGAATACTTCCTTGGTCTCGACCTGGGACGCAAGCAGGACCATTCAGCCTTGGTCATTGTCGAAAGATCACTGCAAGCAATGAACACTCGCTACATCGATGCCTATACAAAATGGGAGTCATTCCTGAGCGTACGCTATGCAAAGCAATGGAAGCTCGGCACCGCCTATGGCGAAGTCTCTAAAGAAGTAGGCGCCATCTTCAAAAAGGTCGAGGCACTCGGAAAAAGTGTTCTGGTTTTCGATCAAACCGGCGTCGGGGACGCAGTCTTTGAGATGATCCGCGAACACCTGCGAGGCTCAAGCGTAGAAGGTGTTGTGATTACTCATGAACTCAAGCGCGACATGTACGCCGCGGTTGAAACCAATCTCGAACAAGGCAAACTGAGGATCCCCGAAGACTGCTACTCCAGCCGCGAGCTCAAGCAGGAACTGCTATCGGTTGAAATCCGCCGCATCGGATTCGGGTACAAATTCGGTGCCTTCGAGAAAGACTCTCACGACGACCTCGTGATGGCCCTCGCCCTGGCCTGCTGGCGCGAGCGAACGAGCCAGCGCAGCAGCGAGCCCAACAGGCGCCTTCCCGGTTTCTAGCGGAAGTAGGCGTAGGTCAGACCCTTTGTGCCAACCGTGGCCTCAAAGCGGTCTGGCCCGAGCGGCAGCTTGATTCCCTTGAGATCCAACCGCTTCTGGCCGGCGGCAATCGAATGTGTACCAAGCCATTTCGCAGTCAATTGTGTGGCTTCGTTTTGTGCAGCAAATAGCAACGTGACATCATAAGGCCCTCCAGCCTTTACGTCCACTTCCCAGTGGCCAACTCCGTTTGCCTCCCAACTGGCACCGCTTCCACGCCAGTCCTGCCGGGTCAGCAAAACAGGCGACTTGCCATTAAAAACGATTTTCGGTGGTGCGTAGTTGTGCGTCCCCGCTACGTCTTTGAACCATGCCTCGTAGGACAGCCTCAATTGCCGCACCGTATTCGGATCTTCGGCAGAAAGGTCTCTCAACTCCGATCGATCCGTATCTAGATCATAAAGTTCCTTGCCATTTACCAGCTTCATTCGCTGCGTAAGCACGGCACTATTCTCAAAGGGCCGTGGAGCATCCCCACGATGCCATTGAATAAACACAGTGCGATCACTCCAGGTCTCTTGAGCCTTGACATCGGTCAAAAGGGGCATCAAGCTACGCCCGTCGAGCTTCGCCGTAGTCTTGGCTCCGGCCGCTTCAAGCAGCGTCGGCGTGAGATCGATATGAGCGCTCAACCGGTCTACAACCGTACCGGCCGCAATCCTTCCGGGCCACTTCACAAAGAGCGGCACTCGAATTCCACCCTCGTACGATGTACCCTTCAGCCCACGCAACCCGGCATTGAAGCGCTTCTGCTGCGGCCCATTGTCGGTCATGAAGATCAGGATCGTGTCGCGTTCGAGATTCCGCTCTTTCAAATGATTCACAAGCTTTCCAACGTTCTGATCCACGTTGCTGATCATTGCGTAGATCTTTGCCGTTGTCTCATCAAGTCCCTGTTTGCGAAACGGCTCCACCATCTCTTCCGCAACCTGCAGCGGCGTGTGCGGAGCATTCGTTGGCAGATAGCAGAAAAACGGCTTTGCGCGATTGTCGTCAATAAATCTCATGGCCTCACGAAAGTAAACATCCGTGCAATAGCCCTTCTGCTGCTCCCACTTCCCATTCCGGCTCAGCACGGGATCAAAGTATGATGGCGCAACTCCGCTGATCTCCTCCGGCACATCCCCGGGCTGCATCAATCCTCCGCCATTCAAAACCAGACTGTCGTCAAAACCCTGGTCAATCGAGCGTAGCGGATAGTTGTCTCCCAGATGCCACTTTCCAAAGATGCCCGTCCGGTATCCCGCCGGTTTCAGCATCTCGGCAAGCGTCACTTCTTCAGACCTCATCATGCTCCGGCCTAGATACGTATCCACTATTCCGGTGCGATAGTGATAGCGACCGGTCATCACACTGGACCGGGTGGGGCTGCAAACAGGGCAAGAATAAAAACGGCTGAATTGCGCTCCCGCCTTTGCGAGGGCGTCGATATTCGGAGTCGCCAGATTCGGATTTCCATGCAGAGAGAGGTCTCCAAAGCCCTGGTCATCGGTGAGGATTAAAACAATATTGGGCTTCCGTGTTTGGGCCAACATCGGGGTGGCCAGAAACGGCAGGAAAGATCGACGCGTCAACATGAAGCGATTCTATCCGACAATAGGCTTGTGAAAGACGACGCGCTACTTAGCCACATCAATAAACTGCCACATGGTCGCACCACGACCAAAACGCTTACGCGAGAGATGGGCAACAAGGGTGTCAAGCGCGAAGAAGTCGAGCGCGCGCTCGAACGCCTCACCCGCAAAGGCCTTCTGATCGAGCTTCGCAACAACACCTACCAGCTAGCCTCCAAAGCGCGTGAATTCTCTGCCGGAACCCTCCGCATGCATCGCGACGGATTCGGCTTCGTCATCCTCGACCAGAAACCCGAAGGCATCGAAGGCGATGTCTTCATCAATCCAGATTCCGCTCAAAAGGCCATGCATGGCGACAAGGTTCTAGTTCGTCTCGGCCGCATCGGCCATGATGGCCGCGTCAATGGCGACATCGTTCGCGTTCTGCATCGGGCCAACCAGCGCATGGTCGGCCAATTCCGCCTCACCAAACGTGGCTGCTTCGTCGTCCCCTACGACCAGAAAATCAAGCAATGGATTCAGATACCGGAAGGCTTTGAGATCCCTGCACCGCGCGTCAATCCGGATCGCGTCGGCATCAAAGAAGTGAAGGTCGACCAGGTTGCCGACCTCAACGGCATGATGGTGACCGTCGAGGTACTCGACTTTCCCGACGAAGATTCAAACGGTGTCGGTCGCGTGATCGAACTCCTCGGCTTCGAGGACGATTTCGGCGTCGATGTCGAAATCATGATCCGCAAGCATCACATCCCGCATGAGTTTCCACAAGACGTAATAGAAGAAGCTCAATCTATGTCCCGCGAGATCGGCCCCCGCGAATGGGAAGGGCGCACCGACTTTCGCGATTTCGACATCGTCACCATCGACGGCGAAACAGCCCGCGACTTCGACGATGCCGTCTGGGTAGAAAAGTTACCCAACGGCAACTACAAGCTGCAGGTGCACATTGCAGACGTAAGTTGGTACATCAGACCCGGCTCCGCGATCGACAAAGAAGCCATGATGCGGGGCACTAGCGTCTACTTCCCAGATCGCGCCGTGCCCATGCTGCCAGTGGAACTCTCAACCGACATTTGCAGCCTCCGCCCGAATGAAGAGCGCCTCGTCATGAGCGCACTGCTGGAACTGGATCGTCAAGGCAACATCCTGTCTCAAGACTTCTGCCGCGGCGTCATCAAGAGCCGCGAGCGCATGACCTACACCAACGTCTACAAGCTCCTTGAAGGCACACCGGAAGAACAGAAAGAATTGCGTGAACGCTACGCACCGCTCGTGCATCGCTTTGAGCTGATGAAAGAGCTAGCGCTCGTCTTGAACCGCATGCGCTCCCGCCGTGGCTCAATCGATTTTGACCTCCCCGAGCCGATCATCGAATTCGACCAGTTCGGAGAGATGGTCGGTGTTTCCAGGAGCCCTCGCAACATTGCTCATCGCCTGATCGAAGAGCTGATGCTCATCGCCAACGAAGCGGTCGCCTCGCACCTCGAAGCAGCAGGAACTCCGAGCCTCTATCGCATCCACGAAATCCCCGACGCCAAGCGCGTCGCCGACTTCGAAGAGGCAGCCTCCAAGTTCGGCGTCTCTCTCGGCCTTGGCGGAGTCGCAGTCAAAAAGTTTTCCAACATCAAGAGCACTCGCGATGGCCGCAAGATCCGCAAGGACGTCTTTATTGGCAACCCCAGCGCCACCGTGTCCTCAAAGCATTACCAGAAGCTGGTCGCCAAAATCGAAGGCAAGCCCGAAGAGCGCATCGTTAGCTTCCTCATGCTGCGCTCTCTCAAACAGGCTCGCTACTCATTCGAAAACGAAGGCCACTTCGCCCTTGCCTCAAAAGCTTACACACACTTCACGTCGCCCATCCGTCGTTACCCCGACCTGGTGGTCCACCGTGTACTCAGCGGCATGACATACGAAGAAGAAACGCTCAAGGACCTCGGCAACGACACCAGCTTCACTGAGCGCAGGGCGGCCGAGGCCGAACGCGAACTCGTCGAGTGGAAAAAGATGCGCTTCATGAGCGACAAGGTCGGCGACGAATTCAACGCCATGATCATCTCCACTACCAAGTTTGGGTGTTTCGTTGAACTCGAAGAACTCTTTATCGAAGGCCTCATCCCGATCGACGCTCTCCCCAAAGACAACTACGCCTATCAGGAAAACACCCGGCGCATCGTCGGTCAGCGCTCCAAGCGTACCTTTGCCATTGGCGACTCAGTACGCGTTGCCCTCATCAAAATTGACCTTGCCGAGAAGCGACTCACATTCATGCTCGTAAGTCCGTAACAATAGGTTGTTAAACTGTCTGCATGTCAGCTCGTGCAACTACCCTCAAGGGGAATCCCCTTCCTCTCGCCGGACCAGAACTCAAGGTCGGCGACAAGGCCCCTGATTTTGAATTGATCGGCTCCGATTTGAAGCCGGTAACCCTCGGTGAAGGCGGATCGGTTCGCATTTTCAGCGTCGTCCCCAGCCTCGACACCCCAGTTTGTGATTCGCAAACCAAGCGCTTCAACGAAGAAGTCACCAAGATGGAAAATGTAGAAGTGATCACCGTTTCCATGGATTTGCCCTTTGCGCAGAGCCGTTGGTGCGGTGCCTTTGGCGTCGACAAGGTCAAGATGCTGAGCGACCACAAGACCGCCAGCTTTGGTACCAACTATGGCACCCTGATCGAACCCCTCCGCATCGAAAGCCGTGCCATCTTCGTTGTGGACAAAAGCAACGTGATTCAGCACGTCGAGTACGTTAGCGAAGTGGCCGATCACCCCAACTACGACTCCGCTCTAGCCGCTGCCAAGGCATCCGCTTAAGCAAATAAATTGAAGCCGCCGCCAGTGCCACCATCCCCAGAGTCGAAGGCTCGGGAATCGGTTGAAATGCTGGCGGCGTTTCTGCGTCTGGAGGGGCTTCGGGATCCACAGGTCGAACCGTCGGCGGACCAACCGGCGGAACAATTGGGCGTGGCGGTTTGGATTCACCGGGGGGCACAACCACGCTTGGCGGTACAAAAAGAAGCGGCGGCGTGCCACCAGGAGTAAAAATGGACGGCGGAAAGTAGATAGGCGGCACAAAAACGGAAGGGGGAAACTGAAGATCCCCGAAGAAAAAGACAGGTCCTCCAATGCCAATAGGAAGCCCACCAATCAGGAATGGTGGAAGATCGACTCTCGCAATTTCAATGGGCGTAATCGATGGCAAAAAAATTCCCGGCGGCGGAATCGCAGGCGGAAGCGTAGTGACCAATACAACTGGTAAAGAGTTGATGATAATCTCGCCGCCCTTATCTGCAGGTGGAAGCCCCCCAGGCAAACCTCCACCAATCAACCCCGGCCCAATTAAGGGTGGGGCCACACTAAAAATGGCCTCCGGGATCTTCCCCGTTAGCCCAACCAACGGCATGGGCCCATCCCCCCGAAACTCGAATAGAGGTTTGTCGGAATCTCGCCGGTTCGCTTCCTCAGCCATCGCTTGAAACACAGGAATGTCCCAGCTCGGTAGATCCAGCACAGCTTCAGTCGGTTCCCCAACCGTCTGCACTGGTCCGCTCGCTACAAGCGAAATCCGGTTCCCACAACGCCCGCGAATCAAATTCAGCCCGTCGCTCAGCAGAATCTCGCCGGGCTTGAAATAAAGCCTCTGCTTGGTCCAAAAGATGCGGTTGCCAATTCGATAGGAAACGTATCCTTGCGCAGGCTTGGTCAAGCGAAAAGGCTTCAGCTTGTCGATCTGAATCCCTTTGTAGTGCTCACGCACTACTGGGTCGCTAGCCACCTTCGATTTAACCTCATCACGTGTAACGGTCCCGCCTGGGACAACGGAAAAAGGAAAAACCTTTCGCTTGCTCAAGTCCACTTTGAAGTGGTCAGGCAATTCCTCAGCGTGAAAGCTGGCGGCAACACGGTTTTCGGGCTTCTGCTCACGCGAACACGAGAAAAGTAGGCAAATCGCGAAGAGGCATAACGGCAGCTTCATCAATAAGGTCTTAACCTTAGATTCTAGCGCCGATACCCGATGGTACAATGCAACTTTGGTACTAACCAGCCTACTTCAGAGCCAAAACCTGGACGCAATTGTAGTTTCCACTCTTGTTCAGATCCGCTACTACACAGGGTTTGAGGGTTCAAACGCTCTTCTGCTCGCTACCCCAAAAGGCAACGTCCTTTTTACCGATCCCCGCTACACGACTCAAGCGGAGCAGGAATCGAATTGTCCTGTGACCATCGCCCAAGGCCCGCTCTTCAAAGCGCTTGCAACCAGGCTGAAATCGCTCAAAGCAAAGCGCATCGGCTTTGAAGATAAAAAGATCTCCTACACGCTCTATCGTGAGCTGACAGAACTTGGTGAGCTGATTCCCCTCGGGGATTCCATCGAGAAACCTCGCTGGGTAAAGACCCCACAAGAAATCAGCGCAATCCGCGCCAGCGTGGAACTCAACTCCAAAGCCCTCGATCTGGCCATGAAGCGCTTCAAGATCGGCATGAAAGAAATGGATCTGGCCGCTGAGATCGACCACCAGATGCGCAAGCTCGGCGCCGAGGGCAATGCCTTCGACACCATTGTGGCCAGCGGGCCTCATTCTGCCCTGCCCCATGCTCATCCCAGAAACGAGCGTATTGAAGCCGGTTCCTATCTGCTGATCGATATGGGTGCTTGCCTCAACGGATACATGAGCGACATGACCCGCACCTTTGGTGTAGGCAGCGTCCCTCGCAAGGCTATCCGCATTTATAAGGCTGTCCTCGAAGCTCAACTTGCGGCAATCGACGCTGTAAGACCCGGCAAACTCGCGGGCCAGATACACGCGGCTGCCGTCAGGGTTTTGAAAGCTCATGGGCTGGATCAGTTTTTTGTGCATTCCACGGGACACGGTCTGGGACTCGAAATTCACGAGGCTCCGCGCCTGGGCAAAAAGGAAACAACTCCTCTGGAAACAGGCATGGCGATCACAATTGAGCCTGGAGTTTACGAGGCTGGCTTTGGCGGTGTAAGGATTGAAGACACGGTGCTGGTAACGGAAAAGGGAGTTGAGGTTCTCACAAAGACTCAAAAAGGTTGGACAATAGTAGGTTAGACCCCGCAATGAATATTGAAGAGATCAAAGAACTGATACAACTCGCCCACGACAGTGGCGTAGCTGAGCTGGAAGTGCAACGTGGAGAACATCGCGTTCGCATCAAGAGGGCAGGACTTGAGCGTGATGTAGTAACCCCCGCGCCCATTGCCCCGGCAGCGGCTAGCGTGGTTCCGGCTGCACCCGCACCGGCCGCAGAGAAGGACAACCTCGTCACTATCAAGTCACCAATCGTAGGAACTTTCTATGATTCGCCGTCTCCTGATGCCAGCCCCTTTGTCAAGGTGGGCGATTCAGTCACCCAGAAAACCACCGTCTGCATCATCGAATCAATGAAACTCATGAATGAAATTGAAGCCGAAGTTTCAGGTACGGTTGTTGCCCGGTTGGTAGAAAGCGGCAAGCCAGTCGAATACGGCGAAGCCTTGTTTACGATTCGGCCCAACTAACACGTCATGTTCCAAAAGATTCTGATTGCCAACCGTGGCGAGATCGCTTTGCGTGTCATATGTGCGGCCAAAGATCTCGGCATCAAGACGGTCGCCGTTTACTCCGAGGCCGATCGTCACAGCCTCCACGTTCGTTTCGCTGACGAAGCCGTCTGCATCGGCCCGGCCAAGAGCGCTCGTAGCTACCTCGACATTCCCAGCGTCATCAGCGCAGCCGAAATCACCAACGCAGAAGCGATCCACCCCGGCTACGGCTTTCTGAGCGAGAACGATCGCTTTGCCGAAGTATGCAAGTTGAGCGGCATCAAGTTCATTGGGCCACCAGCCGACGTCACCCGCATGATGGGGTTGAAGCAAAAGGCCCGGCAGGTAATGAAAGAAGCTGGCGTACCGGTTCTCCCTGGCTCGCAGGAAGCCCTCACCAGCGCCGAAGAAGCTCTCGAATTCGCAGAACAAATCGGCTATCCCGTAATTCTCAAAGCGGCAGCCGGCGGTGGTGGCCGCGGCATGAGAGTTGTAAACTCAGCCGATGAATTGCCTGGTCTTCTGGCTCAAGCCCAGAACGAGGCGGGAGCAGCCTTCAGCGTCCCGGACATTTACCTCGAAAAGTATATCGGTGCCCCCCGGCACATTGAGTTTCAGGTCCTCGCTGACGAACACGGCAATGTGGAAGTCCTCGGCGAACGAGAGTGCTCCATTCAGCGTCGCCATCAGAAGTTGATCGAAGAAGCACCATCCCCGGTGATGACGCCAGAACTTCGCAACGAAACCGTCGCTGCGATCAAAAAAGCACTGAAGGCCATTGGTTACCAAAACGCCGGCACCATCGAATTCCTGATGGATGAACATGGCAAACTCTATTTCATTGAAGTCAACGCACGCATCCAGGTAGAACACCCGGTAACGGAGATGATCACCGGAATCGACCTCGTCAAAGCACAGATTCGCATAGCTGCCGGCGAAAAACTCGACGACATCATCGGCGGCCCCATCACTCTAACCGGGCACTCCATGGAATGCCGAATCAATGCCGAGCATCCCGATACCTTTGCTCCCTGCCCCGGCAAAATTACCGGCCTCAACCTGCCCGGCGGCATCGGTGTACGCGTCGATACCGCCGTCTACACAGACGGAGTGATTCCGCCTTATTACGATTCCCTTGTCGCCAAGTTGATCGTCCACGGCCGCGACAGGGCCGAAGCGATTGCCCGCATGAAGCGTGCCCTTGATATGTTCGTTGTTGAAGGCATTTATACTTCCATCCCTCTGCAAAAGAAGATCATGAACGATCCGGATTTTGCTGCAGGCAACATGGACACCACATTCATCGCCCGTAAACTCGCTTCCTTCCAGAAGCCCTAGGAGATCTGCATGTCGATCAGCTTTGACCCACGCAACCTGCTTGCGTCGATGGTAGGAGAAGACAACGGCCTGACTCAGGCCGAACTCGACGGGGGCAAAGCGGCAGCGATTGCCGCCCTCAAGGGCTTCAGAGTGTCCTTTGAAGAAGGCAAGTACGGCTTCCCTGACCTGCCCCTGAATAAGAATCTGATTCAAGAAATTGAAGCTACAGCCAAGAAGCTCGCTGGCAGCTTCGACACCGTGTGCGTCATCGGTATTGGCGGCAGTGCCCTGGGCTGCTGGGCCCTCGATTGTGCCATGCGCGGGCCCCACCCCGTACAGGGCGCTCACTCATCGAAGAAACCCCGCCTGGTCATTCTCGACAACGTAGACCCCGACTTTATCAATCACGCGCTCGACAGCATGTCTCCTAAAAAGACCCTCGTCGTGGTGATCGCCAAATCAGGCTCAACCGCTGAAACTATGGGCGGATTCCTGATCGTCCGTGAATGGCTCATGGACGCCATCGGCAAAAAGGCAGCCAGCCGAATCATCGCCGTCACCAGTGAGGCCCGCGGTGATCTCAAGGTATTGGCCACCAAAGAAGGCTACACAACCTTCCACATCCCTGAGAATGTCGGCGGCCGCTTCAGCGTACTCTCCGCCGTCGGCCTCGTCCCTGCCGCACTCATCGGCGTAAACATCAAGAAACTCTGCCGTGGCGCTGCCGCGATGACCGAAGCCGCCTGGACCGAAGACCTCGAATCCAACATCGCTCTCAGTTCCGCGCTTCATCATTGGCTTATCTGGACGCTCAAAAAGAAGAGCATCCAGGTTGCTTTCCCTTACAGCAATTTCCTCTGGGGCACAGCCTTCTGGTTCCGCCAGCTCTGGGCTGAATCCCTTGGCAAAGCCAAAGACAGAACAGGCGCGATCGTCAACGTAGGCCAAACTCCGATTGCCGCCCTCGGCACCACAGACCAGCACTCTCAGGTGCAGCTCTATATGGAAGGCCCCAACGACAAGGTCTACAGCTTCTGGGTTGTCGAAAAGGCGAAGAAACAAATCAAGATTCCAAAAGCGAAACTCGGCCTCGATGGTTTCGATTATCTCGGCGGCCAAAGCATGGGTAAGCTTCTCGACGCAGAACGCCGTGCAACAGAAGCCGCCCTGGCCACCAGTGGCCGCCCCAACTGCACCTTCACGCTGGAGCGCGTCGACGAAGAACACCTCGGCGCCTTCTTCCAGATGATGGAATTCGAAACCGCCTTCATGGGCGAGTTGCTCAACATTGACGCCTTCGACCAGGAAGGCGTTGAACTCGGCAAGAAGTTCACTTACGCTTTAATGGGCCGCGCAGGCTGGGACGAGTTTAAGGATCGTTTTGCTGATTACGAGAAGAAGCGCGGTTAGCCTTCTCGCCAGCAGGCGGGAGGATCTGATCGAGAGCATCAACACTCGCCTTCTTTGGGAAGGCAAAAAGAGTCGTGTCTGCTGGTTTCACCCAAAGGTGGCAAGCACTCCAAACTCTCTGTTGATGACCGTGCAACTGCTCACCGCCTCAGACGTAATGCATCAGCCTCATTACTCGGAGAGCTTTGACAGCGGCAAGACCTGGACAGACCGCAAACCCATTCCTGCACTCGAACGCACAGTGCTTGGTGGCGGTTTTGAAGACGTAGTCAGCGATGTAGTTCCCGAATATCACGCAAAGACAGGAGTAGTGCTCTGCCTCGGCCAGGACGTGCACTATAAGGACGAGAAGCTGATTCGGCCTGGCGAAGACCGCTGGATCCGCTACTTTGTCCGCAAGGCCGACGGTTCCTGGACCAAGCCCAAAAAATTGGAATTCCAACACCCGGAAGCTACGATGCTGATGAGTACCGGCTGCAGCCAGCGCTGGACACTTCCGAACGGCGACGTACTGATGCCCATCACCATGTTGGCCGGTCGCCCCGATCACGCTGTCTCTACCCTGCTCTGTTCTTTCGATGGCCTTGACCTCAAAGCAAAGCGACTTGGCAATGTACTGAAGCTTCCGGTCAAGCGCGGCCTGATGGAGCCCTCCATTACAAAGCATGACGGCAAGTTCTGGCTCACGATCCGGTCAGAAGACGAGCGCGGCCACTTTGCAGTCTCACGCGATGGCCTCAGCTGGGAGAGCCTCGAAACCCACGCCTTCGATGACGGTTCGCCGCTGGTTACCTCAACCACTCAACAACACTGGATCAATCACAGCGAGAAGCTTTACCTTACCTACACGCGTAAAGACCAAAGCAATGAGAAGATCCTCCGCTGGCGCACGCCCACCTTCATTGCGGAGTTCGACACCCGACGCAAAGTTCTGATTAAGAGCACTGAAAGAATCCTTGTGCCAAGAGACGGCGATGCAATGCACGGCAACTTTCATGTCACCAATATCAGTGCTCGGGAAACCCTGGTTACCCTTGGCGACATCCTTGTGGACACTCCATTTCGCGGCGACACGCTAATTACAAGCATCCGCTGGCGGCGGAACAATGGTGATTTGGTGCTCGCGCGCTAAAAGTTGCGGCGCCCCACTCCGTTATATTCCTTGTAGTTGGGCAGGGGCTTGCCCATCTTGCCAACGGGGGCAGTTGGGCCACTCGGTGCATCAAGCCCGTCTACGTTGATGATCGTCGTCACGCCATAAGAGACTCCAACTTCAAGTCCAGTCCCGGCACCTGGAATATCAAAGACTGCGTACGCGCTATCGGCAGTAGGCAGGCACGTAAAGGCTGCAAGAATTTTTGCCCAGTTTGAAAGGTTCTCAAGCTGCTGCAGGCGCTTGGCAATGGCACTGGCCTCGCCCATCGTTTTGCAGACTTTAGGAAGACTGCTTAGCAGCTTGGTGTACTTTGGAGCATTCTGAAGATTCTTGAGTATCCCGTCCCACCTCCCACCGAGAGAGAGCGCAAAATCAAACCCGTCATTGGTCGCACCGTTCATGGATTGGGCCGTCGGATAGTTGAGAGCCAGAATTCCTGTAAACCCCAAAGATGCCCCCAGTCCAAGTCCACCCTTGAAGGACTGTAGTTCCACACAAGCGGTCTCTCTGGTACCAACATTGACCAAAGCTCCCAACGAAATGTCTGCACCCCCTAGCCCCAGTTGCCCACCCATCTTGAAGGCAAAGCCAAACCAAAGCTTCGAAGCATCGCAAAGAGGAAGATTCGGATATCCTTTGAGCTTCATTAGCGGCTTCCCCACCGGGCCATAAAGCATGCCATTGCCCTGATTGGCGGCGTCGCCTTCCGCGCTGATGATCAGAACTGGCTTGCCTCGCTCATCGTACAAGCTCAGGCTGTGCCCGATCCCGTAAAGAGCCATAAAAGTGAGCTTCCAGGAACCCCTTCGGCAGGAGCCAATCTGTCCCGTACTACTTCGATGGAGGCCCCAGACACCCTGCATCTGCTCGCCGGCAAGCTTATGCTTTTCTGTAGTCAATAAAACGACGGCCAAATTAAGGCCGTCTGTAATGGTGAAAGTGGTTCCTGCCTGGAATGTCATAAGTTCTCTCTACCTGTTAAGGCGTAGAGAGAACAAAAAACACTTCAGGCTTTTGCGCGAGGTGTGAATTTGAGTGAAGCGGAGTTCATGCAGTAGCGCAACCCGGTGGGCTTGGGCCCATCTTCAAAGACGTGTCCCAGATGCGCATCGCAGCGCGCGCACTGATTCTCTACCCTCACCATGCCGAGCGTGCTGTCGGTGATGTTCTTGACGTTTTCTTTAGCGATGGGGGCCCAATAACTCGGCCATCCGGTACCAGAGTCAAACTTTGTTTTGGAATCAAACAAGGCAGTGCCACAGCAAATACAGCGATAGACACCGTCGGCGTAATTCTTGTTCAGCTTCCCGGTAAAGGCACGTTCCGTACCCTGCTTGCGCGTAACGTAGAATTCCTCGGCCGTTAGCATCTTCTTCCATTCCTCGTCAGACTTCACCACCTTGTCCACTTCGACAATCCCGGTCTGCTTGCCCGCATCGTTGAACTCAGCGATTTTGATCTTCTTTGGTGCAGCATTCAAACCAAAGGCGGAGAGAGTGAGCATGAATGTTCTTCTTTTTGCGAGTTTCATTTACTTCCTCTTTCTGACGCAGCCCGGAAACTGCTTCTTCAGTTTTTCTACCTTGGGATCGCTCACCGCAACCACGTAGCCGGTCTTGTTGTTTGCCGAATAATTTTGGTGATACCCCTCGGCGGTGTAAAACTTGTCCACCGGAACCACTTGCGTGACGATCGGGTTCTTTAATACATGCGCAGCATCCAATTGCGCAATGTAGGCCTGCGCAATCTTTTTCTGTTCTTCATCGGCATAGAAAATCGCGCTGCGGTATTGCGGCCCGATATCATTGCCTTGGCGATTCAGTGTCGTGGGATCGTGGGCAACAGCGAAGAAAATCTTCAGCAATTGTCCGTAGGTCACCTTGGATGGGTCATAGGTAATGAGGATCGCTTCGGCGTGTGCAGTGCGGCCGGACGAGACGATGTCGTACTTCGCCGTCTCCTTGGTGCCACCTGAGTAGCCGGAGATAACGTCCTCGACGCCCTCCATAATTTCAAATACCGCTTCTGTGCACCAGAAGCAGCCTCCGGCCAAAATAGCCGTTGCCTTGCCCTTGGTTGGGGCCAGCTTCGCATCTACCGCTGGGTCTGGAAAGTCAGCAGCCATTGTGGGAGCTCCTTGAATAGCGAACCATACGCCGAGAGCGGCAGGCATGAATTGTTGGATCAGTTTTCGCATACGACAACCTATTGTCTACTTTAATAGATGAAGTTACGCCCTGTTTGAGTGCAGAATTTGAAAGATCGATTGGCGCAACGGTCTCTGTACCCCTGGCGTCATTATATTTGGAGGATAAATCCTGATGAACATGAAAATTATCTCTGGAGTATTCTTGGCGGGAGCATTGATGCTTCCTGCTCAAGATGTTGCAAGCGCAACAAAAAAGACGGCAAAAGCCACTGAAAAAGGTGCAAAAATAGCGGCCAAGGAAACAAAAGAATTCGGTAAAGACGTCGCCCATGGCACCGAAAAGGGTGCCAAAGTAGCGACTAGGGAAACCAAAGAGTTCGGCAAGGACGTCGCTCGCGGCACTGAAAAGGGTGCCAAGGCTGTTGTCAAAGGAACCGAAAAAGGGCTCAAGGCGGTAGGCAAGGCGGTCGAAAAGCCATTTGAGAAGAAGCAATAAGCGCACATCCCATGTGCATCCATTCGGCACCTCCCCACGAGGTGCCTTTTTTTTGATCCCCATCAAGACTTACACTGTTCAGTATGTCGTTTCCGCCAAAGACAGACCGGGAAGCTATCCTCGGCACCGCCCTCGCAATCATCGAAACGCAAGGCTGGAGCGCTCTTTCCATGCGCGCCCTTGGCCGCACGCTCGGGCTACGAGCCTCAAGTCTTTACCACCACTTCCCGGATCGCAACGCCATAGAAGAAGCCCTCGGTTCTAAAGCGTCCGGCAGTCTCCTGCTCGCACTTAAGTCCGCATGCCTGGGCCTCATCGGTGGCCCCAGGATCCACGCTTTGGCTGAAGCATACATCGACTTTGCTCTCAACAATCAAGCTCTCTACAACTTGGTTACCACCCTCCCTCGTTCTGACGAAAACAAGCCAGAAGGCAAAGCACTTCGGGATTTCTTTCTAGAGACCTTAAACGGCGACACTTCGGCGGCGGGGGCACTATGGGCCTTCCTCCATGGGTACGCTTCCTTGCATTCGTCAGGAAGATTCGACACAACCAATGCGACAGAAGTGTTCGAACGAGGCCTCTCCGCCATCGTCACCGACCTGGTCAAAAAAAAGAATATACTTTGAAGCGGTAAACCTATGCTCCGTCGCACCTTCCTTTCCTCCACCGCCGCCTCAATGGCCTACGATGTCTCGGCACAAACCTTCGACGTTCAGAAGAAACGCCGCGTCGGCATGATCGGATCCGGCTGGTATGGCAAGTCTGACCTCCTTCGCCTCGTTCAAATCGCGCCCGTCGAAGTCGTTTCTATTTGCGACGTCGACAAGGTGATGCTTGAAAAAGCAGCCGATCTGATCGCTTCAAGGCAGCTCTCTAAAAAACGTCCCAGGCTCTTCACCGACTACCGCAAGATGCTGGCCGAGAAGGACCTTGACCTCGTCGAGATCGCCACCCCGGACCACTGGCACGCCCTGCCCATGATCGAAGCCGCCCGCGCCGGCGTTGACATGTACATGCAGAAGCCAATCTCGGTCGACGTGATCGAAGGCGAAGCCATGCTCGCCGCCGCCCGGAAATACAAGCGTGTCGTACAAATCGGCACCCAGCGCCGCTCGACACCGCACCTGATGGAAGCCAAAGAACGCTACGTAGACAGCGGCAAGCTGGGCAACATCGGTCTGGTCGAAATCTACTGTTACTACCACATGCGGGCAAAAGAGAACCCGCCCGATTCAGCTCCCCCCGAGAACCTCGATTACGAAATGTGGACCGGCCCAGCCCCCATGCGCCCATACAACCCGCTGGTGCATCCACGCCGCTGGCGAGCCTTCAACGAATACGGCAACGGCATCATGGGCGACATGTGCGTTCACATGCTCGACATGGTGCGCTGGATGATGGGCCTCGGCTGGCCCAGGGCCGTTTCTTCTTCTGGAGGCATCCTGATAGACAAGGCCTCCAAGGCCAACATCCCTGACACCCAGGAAGCCAGTTTCGATTTCGGCAACGTCAAAGTCATCTGGACACACCGCTCCTGGGGTGCTCCTCCAGATCCCAAATACCCCTGGGGAGCCACTTTCTATGGGGACAAAGCTACCCTCAAGGCAGGCGTCCAGGGCTATGACTACGTGCCCCTCGGCAAGGGTGAATCTGCCGTCCACAAGGACGTAACTTACGAACTCGAACAATACCCCGAAGACAAAACCGAACAGGACCTCGAAAAGCACGTCGCCCCAGCCATTCGCGGCCACATGAGAGACCTCCTCGCGGCCATCGACAAGCGCTCCCGCCCGGTAGCCGATATCGAGCAGGGCCACATCTCAACGGCATCCTGCATCCTGGCCAATCTCTCCATGAAGCTCGGACGCACCCTCAGCTACGACCCCGCCAAAATGATCGTAACCAATGACACCGAAGCAACAAAGATGCTGAAAAGGCCCTACCGCAAGCCTTACATTCATCCTGATCCGAAAGACGTCTAGGGCTTCGCAGCCTGCCCTTCGGCCTGACGACGCTTCAAAATCATGAGTCTCGTCCGCTGAGAATCCAGGTCTGTGCGTTCTGGATAGAGCTTAGTGAATTGGTTAAAGAGCTTTTCAGCCTCATCCAGCTTCATCTCACCAAGTTTTGTCTCATACAGCATCAGCATTGCGTTCGGGCTATCCGGCGTATATTTGAGATATTCGGTCAACAACTTCTCAGCATCTGCATACTCCTTGAGATCCAGATGCGCAACAGCAAGATTCAGCTTCGCACCCCAGTTGCCGTTCACCGCAATCGCTCGTTGGTAAAAGTCCTTTGCCTCCGTCAAATTCTTCTTTTGAGATTCGATGTCCCCAAGAAAATTGAACCCCCTTCCAACGAAATCTTTATTGTTGTCAGCCGATGCCCAATCAATCATCTTCCATGCCCGCTCGGTTGCAAGGTCGTAGCGCTTTGCTCCAAGGTAAATTCCCGTTAGTCCTTCCAGCGTGTTCAAACTCCTCGGATTCACCGCGTAGTCTTTTTCATAGAGCTTCATCGGAGTCTCATAGTCGCGAGACCGCAAATTGCTGACGATAGCCAGGGGGATCACCATTGCTGCCACGATTCCCATTCGCATCCAGAACTTCGGCACCCACCGCCAAAGCCCAATCATCAGAAGGCCAATAATTGCTACCGACGGCAAGTACATTCTGTATTCCATCGACGGCTCAAAGGGGATTGGCAGCACAGAAGAAGTCGGCGACAGCACCAACAGCGGAAAGATCAATGTCACTGCAAGCCATCGCGACCAGCGCAGGCAATAGATAGCTACAGCAATGTAAACCAATAGAAATGCCAGTCCTGGAACCCATTCAGTCCAAGTCTCGACTGGCCGAAGATAGGGATAGAACATCAGTTTCACCGGCCAGAACAGCTTTGAGAAATAGGTCAGGATCACACCGCACTGCACCTTGAAATATTCTGAAGCCGTAGCGAGCGGCATCCCCTGAGCAAAGATTTCGTTACGCCTCCCTCCTCGCAGGTGATAAAAGCAAATAAGAAGCCAGGTAGAAGTGAGCACTGCGTAATACTGCCAGCGCTTCCTGAAAGTCTCCACTACTCCCAACCCTCCTTGCGCCCAATCCACCAGAAAGAGCGCACCAGGCAATGTAACCGCTACTTCTTTGCAGAGAAACGAGGGGATTGCCAGAAAATAGCTTGCCCGTTCCCAGCCACGAAGCAGGCATGTCATCGAAAGTACGTAGAAGAGCACCAGCAAAGTTTCCTGCCGGCACATGATGTATCCAACAGGCATTGTGGCAAAGGGATGCACGGCCCAAACAAACATCAGTCCCGCCGCCATCCAGAATCCACTTTCCCCAGATGGATCGCGCCCCTTCTGGACCTGCCAAATCCCCCAGATTGTCAGAAATAGCCACATCATTGCGCCCGCAGCAACCCAATGATGAATCAGATTATTCACATGGTAAAAGCCTGGGTCGAGTCCCGCTATCTGGTAATCGATCATGAACGAAAGAGCTGAAACAGGGTGGTGGTCCACTGCCCGAACGTTGCTATGCCCGCGAAACAGCTTCGTAAGATTGGCAACGGTAACATGACGAATATCGGAGTTGTCCTGAATACCGCTTGAATCGTCAAGCAAAAAGGACCCGCTCATTGCTGGATAGAATACAACGATCAAAAGCGGGAGCAAGGCAAGCCAGGCAAGCAAAGGTTTCAGGTAGGGTTTAGAGGCTGTTGAATTTTCGTCCACGTCCTAGCAGACTAACATCGACTGGGCTTGTTAGCGCTTTGGAAACTGCACTGTGGCTTTACGGGCAACCGGCTTCGCTCCACCAGACGCAGTTCCAGCCTGCACTACAATGCGATTCAAAACCCGCTTTGCACCCGCAGATTTGGCCATTCGGGTCGCCGCTCCTTTCCGTTGAGGGATCTTTACAGTGCCAGACCATTCCACCGTCCCACCCTCAACCCGGTACTGCAAGCCATCGGCTTTGAGCTTCGATCGAGCCATCTTCGCTCTCAATCGCGAAGCAATCAGCGCGTCTTCCCCGCTACCGCCCCACAAACAGAGAACCATTATTAGACACGCAATCATACGCAGCATGACAGTGTAGTGCTGCCCCGGCAGCAATTCTCTCAACTGGACTTCAACGCTCCTAAGCCGCGCCCGTCACCAATTTGTAACCCTGACAGGCATATCCTTAGAGATTATGCCCCGCCTCACAGGCCGCATCTTTCTCAAATTGATCACGGCCGTCCTGGCCGTCCTCATCACCTGTCTCGTCGCTGTCGACTTCATGGCAGCCCGCATTGCCGAAGGCACCTACGTTGACACACTAAAAGCAGAGCTCTCTCAAAAGTGCAACATCCTTGCGCTGGATGAGGCTTCGATGCTTGCCGACAACAAACACCTCATTGCCGTTGCGCGCGCCGCCGTAGGCAGAATCAGCATCGTGCGCCGCGATGGTTTGGTCCTCGCAGATACAGAACAATCCCCCGGTAAAATGGACAACCACTCCAACCGCCCTGAAATTGTCCAGGCGCTCAAAGGTGGCGTCGGCTTCGACAAACGGCTCAGCACCTCTGTCGGCATCAACTATCTCTACGTAGCCGTACCGTCCCCGTCGGGCGCACTTCGTCTCGCCGTCCCACTCAAAGAAGTTCAAACCCAGGTCAACGTCATCCGTGGCCACCTGCTTACCGCAACCGGCATCGCTTTTATACCGGCTATCCTACTCACTGCCTTCTTCGCCCGCTGGGTATCTCGGAAACTCGGCCAGATCATTGATTACGCCGCGCAACTGGCGCAGGGGAACTTCCAGGCCCGCCTGAATGTTACCGGTTCAGACGAGCTTGGTATTCTCGGCAAAAAATTGAATGAAACTGGCGAAAAGCTCGAAGCGATGTTCGAACAGCTCGAACGCGAACACTCAGAACTCGAAAAGCTCGAACGCGTCCGCAAAGACTTCATCATCAACGTCTCTCACGAATTGCGCACTCCGCTCGCCTCCATCCAGGGCTACACCGAAACTCTGCTCGACGGTGCCATCGAAGACCCCGTCCACAACATCAAGTTTCTCAACATCATCAGCGCCAATGCCGCCAGGCTTGGCAGTCTCATCGCCGACCTGCTCACCCTCTCGCGCATTGAACTCGGCATCACCAAATTCCAGTTCGCCAGCTACTACGTGATGGGCCTCCTCCAGGGCTGTCAGGAATCTCTCATTCCAATCGCTGCCAAAAAGCAGATCGACCTCGTAATCGAAGGCGTCCCACTCGAAGCGGACGGCTCCTACCTCGAAGTCTTCTGTGATGCTGAAGCCGTCCACCAGGTGCTCTCTAATCTCCTCGATAACGCGATCAAGTACACCCCCCAGGGTGGCCGCATCAACCTGCAATCAAGAGTCTTCGACCATCCGGAGCACAAGATCCCATTCGTAGAAATCTCGGTACGCGACACGGGAGCAGGCATTCCACAGGAAGATCTTCCCCGTCTCTTCGAACGCTTCTACCGGGTCGACAAAGCCCGTTCGCGCGAACTTGGCGGCACCGGTCTCGGCCTCGCAATCGTTAAGCACATGGCCAAAGCTCACGGCGGCGAAGTGGGTGTAGAAAGCGCTGTCGGCAGCGGCAGCCGTTTCTGGTTTACGCTCCCCACCCGCGACATCGGCCTGGAAGAGATCCAGACCCTACAACCCGAACTCACCGCCTCAGCATCAAGCTAGCGGCATAAGTCGAAGCTAATACTTCCATTAAATCGTTCTGATAGAGTTGATGGAGCATTTGCTTCTATGAAAACACTCCGTCTCCTGTTCCTGATTTCAATCACTCTCCTTGCCGCCCTCGCACAATCCGACCGCGGCACCATCACCGGCTCCGTCTCTGACGCCAGTGGCGCACTCATCCCCAACGCCTCAGTGCTGATCGTAAACTCAGCCACCGGCATCAAACTCGAAACCAAAACCACCGGCACCGGCAGCTTCACCGCTCCTTACCTCAGCGCTGGGCTTTACGACATCACTGTGGAAGTCCAGGGCTTTCGCACCTATGTCCAGAAAGGCGTCCGAGTCCAGGTGGCTCAAACCGCCGCCATCGACATCGCCCTCCAGCTCGGCTCCGCCGCCGAATCTATCTCGGTAACTTCAGAAGCTCCACTCCTCAACACCGAAAGCGCCGCAGCGGCCACCACCATCAATCGTGAACAGCTCAACCAGTTGCCGCTCAACTTCGCCATTGGCCAGGGTGCCATCCGCAACCCCCTCAGCTTCGCTCAACTCGCCCCCGGTGCCTCCATCAATGGCTGGAACAACATCAAAGTCAACGGAGCCCCTGCCGGCACCTTCAAGATCATCTTTGAAGGCCAGGACACTACTAGCGCCCTCGACGGCCGCGTCTCCGATGAATCGCAAGCCTCGGTAGAAGCCGTAGAAGAATTCACTCTCCAGACCTCAAACTATTCCGCCGAATTCGGCCAGGTCGGTGGCGGCCTCTTCAACTTCACTTCCCGCTCAGGCACCAACAAATACCATGGCTCCGGCTACGACTACTTCGTAAACGAAGCCTTCAACGCTGGCATCCCCTTTACCAACAATGGCTCCAATGAACTGGTTCGCCCCCGTGCCCGGCGCAACAACTTCGGCGGCACCTTCGGAGGCCCCGTCTACATCCCCAAACTTTACAATGGCCGCAACCGCACCTTTTTCTTCCTCAACTACGAAAAATACCTCAACAAAGAAGGCAAGTTCGATGGCTTCGGCACCGTTCCCACCGACGCCTACCGCAATGGTGATTTCTCGGGTGCCCTCACCGGTCGCAACCTCGGCACCGACGGCATCGGACGTGCCATCCTCGAAAACACGATCTACGATCCCCGCACCAGCCGCACAGTCGACGGCCGCATCTATCGCGATGTCTTTGCAAACAACGTAATCCCCCAGTCGCTCCTCGATCCAGTCTCTCTCAAAATCCAGGCCCTCGTCCCAAAGGCAAGCCTGCCGGGGCTGATCAACAACTTCGAGCGCCGCTACAACTTCCGCAAGATCCAGGACATTCCCAGCGTAAAGATCGATCACAACTTCACCGACTCCACCAAAGTCAGCGTCTACTACGGGCTCCAGCGCACCGACAAAGACAATGGCCAGGAAGGTCTCCCCGATCCGATCAGCGCCCGTCGCGACCAGATCATCCGTTCCCACACGACACGAATCAATTTTGATACTTCGCTAAAGCCCAACCTCCTGCTCCACTTGGGAATCGGTTACCAACGCTATGTCAACCCCGACTCTGCTCCTGAAGTAATCACCAGCTACGACGCAGCTGGCCAGCTTGGCCTGAAAGGCGGCTTCGGCGCGGGCTTCCCCCGCATCACCACTCTTGGTGGCAATGCCGGCGGCCTCGGCTTCAACATCGGCCCTACAAACCGTACTCTCTACCTTCAGGACAAACCCACCGCAGTAGCCTCCGCCACCTGGATCAAAGGCAACCACAACGTGAAATACGGTGGCGAATATAAGTTCGACAACTTTACCAACCGCTCCACAGGCAATGTGGCCGGCACCTACGACTTCAACGTTGTACAGACCTCAATGCCAGCCCTGCAAGGCGTCCCCCTTCAAGGCGGCAATGTCGGCTTCGCATACGCCAGCTTCCTGATGGGCAACGCCAACACCGCTTCGGTATCCAATCCGCAAGACCCCCAATATCGCCGTCCCACCTGGGGCTTCTTCATCCAGGACACCTGGCGTCTCACCCGCAAGATCACCCTCGATTACGGCATGCGCTACGACTATCAACCTGCCTCGACCGAACTTCACGACCGTGTCTCAATGTTTGATCCAACACTGCGTAACCCCGCTGCGGGCAACCTTCTCGGAGCCACGCGCTATGCTGGCAATGGTCCCGGCCGCTGCAACTGCGAACTTTCCAAAACCTACCCCTACGCCTTCGGTCCCCGCATCGGCTTTGCCTACCAGTTCGCACCCAAATGGGTTGCCCGCGCTGGCTTCGCTGTCAGCTACGCGCAGGTCGCAAACTTTGCCTACATCGGCGGCGGGAACTCCCTTGGCATGGGCTTCAACACCATCGCCTTCTCAAACCCGGCCTTCGCAGAACCCGGCGCTGTCCTGCGCAACGGTCTCTCCTACAACGTGGCAGACTTGACTATCGCCAGCTACGACCCGGGCATCCGCCCCATCGCCGGTCAGATCAATTCCCCTCCGGCCCTCGTCGACCCCAACGCCGGCCGTCCTCCCCGCATGGCCAACTGGAACCTCTCCCTCCAGCGCGAATTCGGTTCCAACCTCGTCGTTGAAGCTGCTTACGTTGGCAACCGCGGCGTCTGGTTTCGGGCAGACGGTTTGAATGACTATAACGGCCTCACCGACGCCCGCCTCAAAACTTTCGGACTCGACATCAACAATGCAGCTGATCGTGGACTTCTCACATCACCCATCAGTTCAGCCGCCGTCACTGCACGCGGCTTCAACAGACCCTACGCCAGCTTTGCCGGCACAAACACACTGGCTCAGGCCCTCCGGCCCTTCCCCCAGTTCGGCGGCCTCGGCAGCCTCTGGGCCCCGCTTGGCAGCACGTGGTATGACTCACTCCAGATCAAGGCCACCAAGCGCTACTCCAAGGGCCTAACCGGCACCGTAGCTTACACCTGGTCCAAGAACCTCACCAACGTTGAGAACCAGTCCGGCGGCATCGTGCCCACTAACGACGTCTACAACCGGCCCAATCAAAAAGCCCTCTCGGTCAACGATCAACCCCAGGTCCTCGTAGTCGGCTTCAACTACGACACCCCCAAGTGGAACAAGAACTGGGCCACCAAAGCTCTCGTCAGTGGCTGGACCGTCGGCGGAATTATGCGCTACGCCAGCGGCTTTCCCATTCAGGCTCCCAACTCCAACAACGCTCTCGGCAGCCTCCTCTTCCGTGGCACCCGCTTCAATCGTGTCCCCGGTCAGCCGCTCTACCTCAAAGACCTCAACGACGGTAAGTCCATCGACCCCTTCAAGGACCTCACCCTCAACCCCGCCGCCTGGTCTGACGCCGGCCCCGGCCAGTGGGGCACAGCAGCCGCTTATTATAGTGACTACCGCACGGCCAGAAGACCCGACGAACAGCTTTCTCTTGGCCGTATGTTCCGCATCAAGGAGCGTTATAACCTCAGCTTCCGCGCCGAATTCTTTAATGTCTTCAACCGCACCTATCTGAACAACCCGGATAGCGGCAACCCCGCCGCTACCACCCAACGCAACGCAGCCGGTGTGGTCATCGCTGGCTTCGGACGCATTAACCCCGCCAGCACCTTCAATCCGCCCCGCAACGGTCAGGTTGTCGCCCGCTTCCAGTTCTAGAATCGATAAGCTGCGGCGTGGCTAACACACACGCCGCAGCTTATCCAATCCATTCATGGCCGCTACCCGGTAGGCTTCAGCCAGCGACGGATAGTTGAATACCGTATCCCGCAACAACTCCATCGTCCCCCCAGCCATCATCACCATCTGACCGATGTGCACCAACTCCGAAGCGCCGTCACCAAGAATGTGAACCCCCAACAATTGCCGCGTCTCGCAGTGGAAGATCAACTTGAGCAAGCCCGATTGGTCACCTGAGATCTGAGCCTTTGCCACTTCATCGAAGTGTGCCACCCCAACCTCATAAGGCACTTTCTCAGCCGTCAATTGCGCTTCATTTTTACCCACCATCGAAATCTCGGGGATCGTATAAATCCCAAAGGGCAACAAGTCCGGCCGTGTCTCTCGCTTGAGTCCAAACATATGGCAAGCCGCCATTCGGCCTTGTTCCATAGACGTCGAAGCCAGCGAAGGAAAACCAACGATATCGCCAGCCGCATAAATGTTCGGCACGCTACTTTGAAAGAATTCGTTCACGGAAATCTTTCCACGCTCCTTCACTTGAATTCCGAGCGCTTCGAGATTCAGTCGATCCGTATTCGGCTGCCGCCCAATCGCATAGAGCAGCGCTTCGGCAACCAGCGTCTTCCCGCTCTCCAGCTTCGCAACAGCCCGCAAGGGTGCATTTTCCGGCGCCTCAACACTCACCACCTTCTCGCCCATACGGAATACAACCCCAAAGCGCCGCAACTCATAAACCAATGCTTCGGTGATTTCCTTGTCCACATGTTCAAGCAACCAATCCCTTGCTTCTACTACGGTTACTTCACTGCCCAGCGCTGCTGCCATCGAGGCGTACTCCAGCCCGATCACTCCTCCACCCACCACAATCAGTGACTTTGGAAAGTCCCCACGAGTCACCTGAATAAATTCATCGGAATCATAAACCTGCGGAGCCTCAAACGGAATGTCAGCCCTGCGCGCAGGCCTTGTTCCACAAGCCATCAACACAAATTGAGCCCGATGACTTTCCACACCACCTTCGGCATCGACAACCTCCACCACATGCGGATCCGCCGTGAATCGCGCATGTCCATTCAACACCGTGATCTCATGGCGCTGCAATTGGTCCTGAATCACAGCAAACTGCCGCTTGATCACTTCCTGCACCCGGAACATCAGATCCTCAATCTGGATCTGAGTCTTCACCCGGTAACCCTTGCCGTAAAACGACCGCTGCCGGAAGCCGCTCAGAAACAGCACCGCCTCACGCAGCGTTTTACTCGGGATCGTCCCGGTGTGCAAACACACCCCACCAAGGTCAAAGTTGCGGTCGGCCACTGCGACTCGCTTCCCGCTCTTGGCGGCTTCTGTAGCGGCATGATGTCCGGCCGGTCCACTCCCAATCACCAGGAGATCAAAGTCGAAAGTGTTTTCTTGCATGGAGTCCTTAAGTAATTCTAACGTCCAGAAAAAGAAATTCTCCAAAATTACAATCCACTGGAGCAACAAGCTACGTAACAACAAGTCGAAAGGAGTACAAGCACACGCAAATGCGTAACGTACAATCAGTCATCGCCGCTGGCCTCGCCTTAGTACTCGGCATGCCAGCCATCAATACCCCACTTCAAGCCGCCAACCATCGGGAGGCTCCGATCACGGCACTCGACCACAAAGCAGACATCACAGACTTCTTCGCCTTCGTCAGCTACAACGGGAGCCAGTCCGCCAACCAGCGGCCTACCAAGGCCACCTTCATCCTGTGTGTCGACCCCCTGCTCGAACCGGCCAATGGTCCCAACTACTTCCCCTTCGATTCTGGAATCCTCTATGAGATCAAGATCGACAACAATCACGACGCCGTAGAAGACATCATCTTCCAGGTGCAGTTTGAAACCGAACAGCGCCTCCCCAGCCTCTTCACCACCATGGCCGGAGCTGGCGACGGCATCAAGACTCCCGCCAACTCCCCGGCACCCATCGCCCCCGGCACCCTGCTGGTTCCCCCGCAGATCAAGGATTTCGATAGCCCCGGCCTTGGCCAGCGTCAACCCTATCGCATCACCATGATCAAGGGCGGCAACGCCACCACCTTTACCAACATCGGTGGCAAGCCCCTCTACGCCGTACCCGCCAACGCCGGCCCCCGCACGCTGGACTACCCGGCCCTCTACAAAGCCGGTACCTACTCTTTGCCCAACGGCATCAACGTCTTTGCTGGCACCGTCGACGATCCTTTCTGGATCGACCTTGGCGCCACCTTCGACACCCTCAACCTCCGTACCCTAGGTTCCGGCATCCCCGCTGTCCTTACTGACGACGAAGACAAAGCCGCTACAAACTTTGCATCCGACACCGTCTCCGGTTACGGCGTCAATGCCATCGCAATTGAAGTTCCAATCGAGATGCTCACCACCACTGGCCGCGTGGAAGCAGCCACCGCGCCCGCAGCCACCATCGGTGCCTGGGGCACCACTAGCCGCCCCCGCCTCACCGTGCGCCGCTCACCTAATCCGCTCACCGCTGTTGGCGATCTTCGTCAGGTACAACGCATGGGCCAGCCCCTCTTCAACGAACTCCTCATCGGCACCGGCTCCAAGGACAAGTTTTCTATGTCCCAGCCCAAAGATGACGCCCAGTTCGCCAGCTTCGCTCTCGACCCCGTCCTCGCACGCATCGTCAACGCAGCCTACAACGGCGTAGTCTCGATTCCCAATGCCCCACGCGTCGACTTGGTTCCGCTGGTAACCTACGCGCCTCCAATCGCCGCTCCTGGCACCCCAGGCGGCCCCATCGCTGACATCCTCCGCCTCAACACCGGCGTACCCGCAACGCCTCCAGCACAAGCCAACCGTCTTGGCCTCATCGCTGGCGACGCTGCTGGCTACCCCAACGGCCGCCGTCTCATGGATGACGTCACAGACATTGCACTCCGCGTCGTCGTCGGCGGTGTCCTCGTCACCGGCTTCAACAAGTTCCCCAACAATAAACTCGGCGATGGCGTCAACGTCAACGATGCCGCCTACAAAACCGAATTCCCCTACCTCGCTGATTGTCCTTCCGGACGCGACCGTCGTCACCTCGATCCAGGTGAACCCGGTGGCGGCCCGATCAAATAAGAAACGGCCATGAAACTAGCACTCCTTGTTTCAATCCTGGGCGCATCTCTTTGCGCCCAGGAGGCAGTCCAATATGATGCCCTCAAAGTCCAGGCCCGCAACTACATCGCCCAGGGCAAACCAGAACTCGCTCTAAAGATCGCCGAGCCCCTCACCAAGCGAGCTCCCGACGACATAGACATCTGGTACACGGTAGCTCAGGCCAATCGTCTGCTGGGCAAACTCGAAGCCGCAGAAAAAGCCACTCAGTGGATGCTCGACCTCCGCCCGGAGAATCTCAACGGCCAGCACGAAGCCGCCCTGCTTCGCGAGATCTTTAGCGATCTCCCCGGCGCACTCGACCTGCTCAATGTAGTTTTTCGCGCCACCCCAGTATCAAAGTATCCCGAGCGTGCGGCGGTTCTAAACGACATCGCTCGCATCTTCGAAAAGCAAAACCTCAAAACCGACGCCGCCCAACTCCGAAAAGAAATCGAAAGACTGAAAGGACTCGAAATCGCCAATGCAAAAGCTACTGCCACTCCTGATCATAAGTAGTCTCTATGCGCATGACCTTTACCTCATGCCCCAGAAATTCCGCCCCGCCGCAGGCGAAGCCATCCTCATCTCGGCCCACACCGGCGACAGCTTCCCGCTCTCCGAGCAGCCTGTAGATCCTGCCCGCCTCACCAGCCTCCCGGCGAACGAATGGCGCATGCTCGGCAAAGCCACTCACGCAACCACACAGGTCCAGGCCGGCAGCCAGTACTTCGGCGTCTTCACCAAGCCCCGCTTCCTCGAGATGGAACCCGCCAAGTTCATCGACTACCTCAAAGAAGAAGGCCTCACTACCCAACTCGAAGCCTACAAAACCATGACCGGCAAGAGTCGCGAAATGTACTCGAAGTTCGCCAAGGCCTACGTCGTAGCAGGCCAGTCGACCAGCAGCTTTGCAAAGCCCCTCGGCCTAAAAATCGAAATCGTCCCACAGGCCGACCCAGCTAGTCTGAAGCCCGGCGACGAACTCCCCGTGCAACTGCTCTTCGATGGCAAGCCAATCGCAGACATCCAGATGGAAATCGCCACCAGCCGCGACCCTCGCACAAAATCCGTCCTCTCCAAAGCAGGCCGCACAGACTCCAAAGGCATGCTCAGCATCCCCGTTCCAACCTCAGGCAAGATCCGTCTCCACGCTGTCGCGATGAAGCAGGTGAAAGCAGAAACCCACGATTGGGAATCCTACTGGGCCAGCCTCACCTTCGAGGTCTCAAGCGCCGCCCCCTTCCAATCCTCTAACCTAACGAACAGGTGATCGCTTTTTTCGCAACCCTGTTTTTGATTCCTGGCTCTCACGAGCTTGCAACCCCTGGCCCGGTCAGCATCCCGCTGCCCGGGCCAGACTATATCCATCTGCGCTGGAAGTCCCTTCGTTCTTCCGGCTATTGGGAACCTCCCACTCTTAAGCTCCCCTTCGCCGGCACATACTGGGTCAGCGCCGCCACCAAATCCAAAGTCCGCACCATCCCCGCCGCCACCTTCAACCAGCTCATCGTCAACGACGGCTTAAACGTAGTCCAGCAATACCGCAAACAATACAAGCAACAAAACGAACCCGGCCGCATCGTCACGGCAGACTACGCCAAGACAATGATCACCGTCGGCCCCCCGGAACCAATCGCCCCAGTCGAACTCAATCTGCCAATCGAGTTCATTCTGAGATACCCGCAACTGGTCCAGCTCAACTTCCGCAGCCAGCCGATAGAAGGCGTCCAGATCAGCCTCAACGGCAAACCCATTGGCATCACCAACGGAGCCGGTCAACTCCCACTCCCGCCACTCAACTTCGCAGCAAAGCTAACGGCCACCGTAGTCAGAGCCTACCCGGACTTGGGCACCGCCACCTGGGAATTCTTCAATGCCACGCTCACTCTTCCACCCTTAAGCCAGCGTCAAGCCACCATCGACAACGGTCAACTGCCCCGTAACGAACTGGGTCGCCGTCATGTAATAGACAACGGCATCGGCGATCTCATCGCCGGTGCCAAATCGCCCCGCCGGAGTCTTCGCCTTCAGCGCCTGCAAAGGAGCGCTCTCAGCCTCTTCAAACGGAATCGCTCCCGGAGCAACGCTATTCACGCTGATCTTCGGAGCCCACGCCCGAGCCATCGCCCGAGTCATATGAATCACCCCAGCCTTGGACGCACAGTAGTGCACATACTCAGGCCAAACTTCGATGCCCCCAATCGACGAGATGTTCACGATTCTGCCCCCGCCCTCCTGCAACATCATCCGGCGCGCCGCCTGCTGGGCACAAAAGAAGTAAGCCTTCAGATTCGTCGAATGAATAAAGTCCCAATCGGCTTCCGTCACCAGTAATGGATCGATCTTGGTAAAGCGCGCAGCATTGTTAACAAGCCCATCCAGCTCGCCCACCTCAGCGAATAGCCGTTCAATCTCACTCACCTTCGACAGGTCAGCAGAAAAGATCGGAGCCCCGCCACAAAGCGCACTCACCTCCAGCGCCTCCTCTTTCGAATTCCCATAGTGAATCCGAACCTCAGCCCCTTCTCGATGCAACCGGGTCACAATCGCCCGCCCAATCCGCCGAGCCGCCCCGGTCACAAGAATCTTCTTACCTTCAAGAGAACTGAATGCCATAGCCCATCAATAGCATGAGAGGCAGATCCGAATCGTCGGCAGATGCAGTATTCGTTCAGACTGGATCCCAAATCGTGACCCCTTCTTTTGTCTTCGTGCGCATTAGGAAGAGAAAGGTTATCTATGCTCAAATCCATTTCTATAATTGCAGTCCTGCTGGTGGCACCAAAATGCTTCGCCAGCCAGATCTACACATTAAACGGAACATTCTCTTCGGGTGCTCCAGACACCGAGTTGCTCACGCCCAGTGTGCAATTCTCTGCATCGTTCAGCTTGGTCGATCCGCCTGTTCCATTTAGCTGGTCTTCGAATCAGTCGCGGGTCAGCGTTTCCGTCTCGTACATCTTAGATGGTTCCACGCTTACTGCATTTAATCCAGAAGCAACGCTGTGGACAACCGGCGCAGGAGGTGGCTTCTCCCTGATATTTTGGGAGAGCAACAACATTAACCGAATCCGCTTGAACATGTCGGGCCCTCAGCTGTTTGCTGGCCCTACAAGTGCACCAACAGGACTAGTGATACCCATTACGTTTGCCAATACGACGGGATCGTGGTCGTATCACAACCTCGACGGCAGCATAATTAGTTCCGGCAACTTTAGCGATGCGAACGTCAATACAGTGCCTGAGCCCTCGGCCGCAGCCTTGATGATTTGCGGCATTGCAACTCAGGCTTGGTGGCTCAAACGGCGGCGAGAGAAAGCCAAATAGGGCTGCAGAAAAGTACTGCTACCCGCATTCGGACAACAACCCATAGACTGGGGCCGGACACAGAGGATCCGGCCCGATCTGTTTGTGAAGGTTTTGGGCAGAAATCTCGTCCATTGTCCCAACATCAGACACCGCCACCCACACAGCCCCACCCGAAAACACTACGATAGATACATGACCCGCCGTTCGATCTTCAGCCTCGCCGCTACCCCCCTCCTCGCGCAGCAACAAAAGCCCGCCGAGCATGCCGGCCACGGCTGCACTCCCCCACCCAGCGCCGGTGCTCCATCCCTCCCAGCCAAGCTCCTCGGCGGCATGGGTCAGATCAACTTCCCTATATCCATCGGCCAGCACATCGGTCTCCTCTACTTCCAGCAAGGCGTCGCCCAGCTCCACTCCTTTTGGGCCCGCGAAGCCGAACGCAGCTTCCTCATGGCCGCCTCGGTCGACCCAACTTCCCCCATGCCCTGGTGGGGCGTCGCTATGGCCGCTGCCGGAGACTACCGTCCCAAGTTCCAGCAAGAAGGCCTCGACGAAATATTCGGCAAACAACCCCGCACCACCGCCCGTGCCTGGGAAGCCGCCCAACGTGCCCGCGACCTCGCCGCCAAACGCAAAGATCTCCCCATGATCGAGCGTCTCTACATCGAATCCGTCCAGGGTAAGTGCGATCCGAATAACCCCAATCCAGACCTCGCCTACACCGACGGCCTCCGCAAGATCATCGCCCTCTTCCCCAACGAAATCGAAGCCAAGCTCTTCCTCTCACTCGCCACCATGCGCGGTTTCCGTCAGCCCGATAAGAAGCCGAACCACGGCACAATGGAATCGGTCGAAATCCTGCGTAGCCTCCTCCCCGAGGCCCCAGAGCATCCCGGCCTCCACCACTACATCATCCACGGCTTTGAAGGCTCCACCTTCGCCTCCGAAGCATGGCCCAGCTGCGAAGCATATGCCCGCCTGGTCCCGATGATCCCCCACGCCCAGCACATGCCCGGCCACATCTACGCTCAAACCGGCAAGCTCAAAGAAGCGCAGCAGTCCTTCATGAATTGCATGCGCCTTGAGCTCCAGTACATGAAGGACGACAAAGATTACGGCAATGGCCACCACGGCCACAACGTGCACTTCCTCGCCATGGCCTACTCGATGGACAACAACCCCAACCGCGCCATCGAAGCCGCTCGCCATCTTCTGGCCTTCGGCGACAAACCAGCCGATGCCGCAAAACCCGACACCATGTTCGGTGCCTACCGTCAGGGTTTCTTCGCCGCCCTCCGCACCATCGCCCAGCACGAACTCTGGGATCAGGCCACGGACGAAAAACTCATTCCCGACATCCAGCAGCCCCGCTTCCAGGCCTGGCGTCACTGGCTCCACGCGCTTGCTGCAATCCACAAAAACAAAGACGCCGTACTCGCCAAGGCCCACATCCAGGCCATGGATAAGGCTCTGGGAGAATTTCTCCGCCTCACCACGTTCCCCGCTCCAGAAGAACTCCTCGCCGCCCGCATCGAAATCGCTGGCCACTACCTCTGGCTCACCGGAGAACCCCAACACGCCATCGAGAAACTCGAAGAAGCTCAGTTCCGCGAGCAGCACCTACGCTATACCGAGCCCACATTCTATCCGCGACCCGTCGCCGAGGTACTCAAGCGCTTGAACCCCGAGCACTCAAACTCAGGCAATGCCTGACATCATCGGCGGCAGTTTGGCCGGCGCAACAGCAGCGCTTGCGCTACTCAAACTGGGCCAACCGGTCACCATCTACGAAAAATCAAAATTCCCGCGGCACAAAGTCTGCGGCGAATTCCTCGATGCCGCCGCAGTAGATCTCCTAAGCGACATCCAGCTGGAAGGCACACCCATCACCGAGACGGCCCTCATCTGGCCCAACGCCCAAACCCGTTTCGCACTCCCCCGCCCCGCCCTCGGCATCAGCCGCTATCGACTAGACCACATCCTCCTAATGCAAGCCCTGCGAGAAGGTGCGATCGTCCACGAACAAGTGGGCAAGCCTCACGACAAAGCAATCATCGCCCACGGCCGGAAGCCCATCAGCCAGAAGGGTGAGCGCCTCTTTGGCTATAAAGCCCACTTCGCAGGCCCCACCAACAACGCTGTAGAACTCTACTTCAACGGCATTGGTTACACCGGCGTCAACCCAGTTGAGAACGGCCTAACCAACGTCTGCGGCATCGCCAAAGAAGAAGATCTCAAAGACGTCCAATTCGACGGCGACAAGTTCATAGCCCGGCAACCCCATCTGGCAAAACGCCTCGAAGGCCGCACCAGACAGATGGAATGGCTCTTCACCGGGCCGCTCTTCTACGGCCCTACCGAAAACACTAGAGGCTACCCCTGCGGCGACGCCCTCAGCTTCGTCGATCCCTTCACCGGCTCCGGCCAACTCTGCGCCATAGCCACAGGCCAACTAGCCGCCCGCTCGATAGCAAAAGGCCTAACCCCAACCCAGCACATCGAGGCTTGCCGGCAACTCCTCCAGCCAGCCTTCCGCTGGTCTACGTTGATCCGAAAATCCCTAAGCTGGCCGCTGGTCCCCTACCTCGCCCAACTCATTCCAGGACAACTTTTATACCGCTACAGCCGCCCTACTCTGAGTCCTCTCCAGACCCGTCGATAACCGAATCGCCAAACAAACCGATCCGGCTATACATCTCAGACACTTCCTGCTCGGTCAACTTCAAGAACTGTATCGTAGCCAGCAAATGAGTCATAAACCGGGTCAACTGCCGGCTCGTAATCCCCTTGCCCTTATGCACCTGATCAATCGGCCGCCCGGAATAATGCGCCGGCCCATCCAGTGCCGCTGAGAAAAACTCAAGCTGCATCTCACGAAGTTTCTCCATCGGCACATGTCGAAAGTATGGCTCAAGCTCCGTATCCTTCAGCACACGGTCATAAAACCGGTCCACCAGCATCGCAATCGCAATATCCCCGCCGACGCGGTCATAAAGTGTCCTCGGATTAGAACTCATAAGTCATCCCTTTCAAATTAGTCTGCTCTTAAATCTACTACTGCTTCGTGGCCGACAACAGCTCCACCACCCTGGCAATCGCAATCTCTGCACCTTCGCGCATAGCGGCATCCTTGGACACCTCGACAACAGGCGCGCTCGCCGCAACCACGACAGGCAACGTCGTCAGGTCTTCCAACATCTTCCACGCTTCTTGCCGCTGATGGCAATACTCGGCAAGATCCCGCGAAACAGCCACTCGCAGTTCTGTACCGTCCTCCCTGTGAACAACGAAGAAGGGTACCGCAAGTGGAGCCTGACGCTGAAATTGTTCGAGGTAAGCTCCAATCTCGAGCGACTCATGTAGTTCTTCGGAATCCGGCAAGACCCGGAAATGGCTCCTCAACATTGGGTCGATCACAGCAGCCTCGGCGACACTCCACAGATTGGGCGCAACCGCATGAAGCCGCAAACATTCCCGCAGCGTGCTGCCACGATTCGGATGATAGGCATAAAGCGCCCAGGCTCTCGACAGCACCAGCATTGCAGCCTCTGCCCATCCACCCCCACTCGGCGTAGCCACTATAATCAGCGATGGCCGCATCGACACAGCCGCAGCCTCCAACTCCGTCATCAGGTGATCTGGAAAGGCAAGCGAAGTCTGCGCCACAATCGCTGAGTGCAGAGCGATTCCGATCGCTGCAAAATCCGTAGATTCCTCACGAAGGTCTTCCACCGTCAAGGCCGGCTTGGTGATCACTACCTGAATGGGACATCCAGACCGCAACACATGAGAAAGCGAATCCATCGGGAGCTTTCCCGCTTGTGCGGCGCTCAGAACGATCAGCACGGGGCTAAGATACTCAAGCTCAAACGAATCGGCAACTTCCCAACGAAAGCGGTCCAGAATCGAATCATGCACCTCTTCTGCGTATGCCGAATCCAGCTCCAGCTTCGCTACCCTCCTCGCCTTGAGCACCAACTCTGCCTCTGCCAGTTGCCGCTTCACAAAAGCAAGCCCCGCCGCACAAGGGTCCGCAGCCTGGCACAGCTCACTACCAAAGGGATTCTCAGGTGCCACACCGCTATAAAAGATCCGCAACGGCGGCTCTTCCACTGCCACATTCAGCGCCTGACGTAGCACTTCAAGCGACTGGCGGCAGCGCTCGCGTCGACGCTCGTCCATACGATGCACCGGGCTCACCCTCCGCCGCAACGCACTGGCCAAAGACGAAGCGTTCAGATACTGGCTTCCTCCCAGACCTAGCGCAGACCGGATCGACCCAACCGAGATCCCAGCCTCAGAATGACTGTCATCGAGGGCCAGCAAGTCCTCGAGCCGTTCCGCACTTTGCCTGATGTTTTCAATGAATTGGACCCGTCGATTCTTGCGGGCATTCAGCAGTGCAAGCGTCGGGAGTGTAACAGCCGCTTCGGCATGAAACGGAATCTGCAGTGAGTCATGGCGGATAGGATACGAATCCTCTTCCTTCGGCAGGCTCCGCCCAGCAGCAATGCCCTCCAGTGTAAGCACAGGTTGCTGCGCCTCAAGGCCCAGCCCCGTCATATGAAAGCTTCGTATTTGTTGATCCAGAGTGGCTGTCATGGCTTCCTCAAATTTCGTAACGGCTCAGCCACTTCTCAGTGGCTGCCATCTTTTCGGCTTGGGATTTTCCCATCCCCACAGCCGTCTGCAGGTCATAGCGCGCAGCATTCTCGTCGCGATACAACAAGCCCACGGGATAGACATCCTCCCGCACAGCCATTGCTTTTGCCGCCGCCAAATCATTTGGATCATGTACAGCCCGATTCGGAAAAAGCCGCTGAAATGAAGCCTCCAGCGGAATCCCGTCTTCATGATTGAGCAGCAGCACCTGATTCATGTCCTGCTGCACCTGGGCAAAGATGTGAGCCGTAAAGTGAGGGCAGCGCTGCAGAATCCGCACAAACGAAGTGCCCTTATGCTCATAGGCTGCCCGGATCGTGTTGTAAAGATGTGGCGGGTTCCAGTCCACCGTCTGCGCGACAAACGAAGCATTGGTGATGCCCAGTGTGACACTCAGCGGATTCAGCGGAGGCAGTACATTTCCGCGCGGATGCGTATTCGACTTCTCTCCCGCGCGTGTGGTCGGCGAAGTCTGATTCTTGGTCAATCCGTAGATATTGTTATCCAGCAGCAGAACCGTCAGATCCATGTTGTAGCGAATCGCATGGATCCAGTGCGCCGTTCCTATCGCGCAACAGTCCCCGTCTCCGGTAACCACAAACATATGCAGATCCGGACGCCGGCTACGCACCCCGCAGGCAACTGGAAAGGCCCGCCCATGCAGTCCGTGAAACCCGTAGGTTTTCATGTAGTGTGGAAAGCGACTCGAGCAACCAATCCCCGATACAACCATCGTCTTCTCCGGCGGCAACTGCTTGTCACGCGCCAGATGCTGCACCGCATTGAGCACTGCATGATCGCCACATCCCGGACACCAGCGTGCCGTCGCACCCTGATAGTCGCTCAGCGCACAGTCGTGCGGGATCGCTTCCGCTTGCCAGTCCTTACGTTGACCTTGCATCTCAGTTCTCCTTGCCTTCCAGATCCATTCGACGGCGCAATTCCTTCGCGATACGCGAGGGTGGAATCGGGCTTCCAGGCACTTGTGACCAGCAATCGATATCGGTCAAAGTCTGTGAACGCAGCAGCATCGCCAGATGCGAATAGCGCCGCGATTCAGAATTAATAAAGGGCGCTCCCACTGGATCGCTGTAATTCACCTCAACCGTCATCACACGCCGGAATCCCGCAAAAATCTTCTTTAGCCCCGGCTCCATCGGCGACAAAAACCGCAAGTGTATCGATGACACCCGGCGTCCTTCATTCCGCAACTCATCTACTGCTTCTTCGATGCAGCCAAGAGTCGAACCCCAACCAATCACCAGCAAATCGCCAGTAGGGTCGCCGTGGATCTTCGGTGGCTCCAGGGCACTCTGCAGCACCGCCAGCTTGCGGCTTCGCATCTCCATGCTGCGTTGGTTGATGGCCGATTCATAAGCCACATGGCTTGCCTCATCGTGAGCGAGGCCCGTAAGAATATGCTCTCCTCCTCGTTGCCCGGGTAAAGGCCGCCTCGACAGCCCGGTCTCCGGATCCCAGGCAAACGGTGGCACCGTCTTGTCCCAATTCCCCTGATCCACAGGGGCCGAAAGCCAGGATGCATCCAGTTGCGGCTTCGGGAACGGTTGCTGCCCGGTGGCAAGATTCGCGTCCGATAGCAACATCACGGGCCCTCGAAAATCTTCTGCCAGCTTCCGTGCCGTGATCACAAAGTGGAAGCACTCTTCGATCGTTGCCGGCGCAATGATGATCTTGGGGCTGTCTCCCGGGGAAGCATACAGCGCAGCCAGCAAGTCGCCCTGCTCCACCTTGGTTGGCAATCCAGTCGAAGGCCCGCCCCGCTGCACCACAATCACTACCAGTGGCACTTCAGCCATCACGGCATAACCCAGAAACTCCGTCTTCAGCGCCAGCCCCGGCCCTGAGGTTACGGTCACTGCGGTTTTGCCCGCATAGGAACAGCCAATCGCAAAACCAATCGCGGCAATCTCATCCTCCGCCTGATGTACGAAGCCACCGGCATCCTGCAGCGCACTGGCCAGAAGATGCGAAACCGATGTCGCAGGCGTGATCGGATACATCGAACACACCTCAATTCCCGCAGCCATCACTCCCAGCGCCAGTGCCTGATTCCCGTTCATGACAACCATCGGTTGCTGATGCTTCTGGGCCGGCACATGGTAACGCCGCTCCACATGAGCCAGTGCCCATTCGTAGCCATCGCCAAAGAGGTCCAGATTCTTCTGAATCACCCCTTCGCCCTTCTTCGCGAACCGGCTTGCAATGTTCTTGCGCACGCTCTCACCATCGAGGTCGTAAATCGCGCAAAGCAGCCCCAGCACCCACATGTTCTTACCCTTGCGCGGCTCGTCGGTGTGCTTCCGGCACTCTTCTTCAATCGGTGCCTCGATAACAAAATAGCCCCGCTTGCCAAAGTCCTCAATCGCCTCGCCGTAGCGCACTCGAATCTCTTCTTCGGGGCTTTCCGCCCAGGTCTTGTCGACAAAAACAATCGTCCCGGGCCGCAATGCTCCGGCATCAATCCGGCTGTAGAGCACCTGCTCATTGAGGGCAACCACAACATCGGCACAGTCCCCGGCATTGGTGACAGGTCCCGATCCCAGTCGAATCCGGTTCCCGCTGGCACCTGCTCTGGACCGGCTCGGCGGCTCAATCTCGGCCGGTATGATTTCCACCGTCCAGATGCCGTTTCCATTGCGAGCACAAAGATCGGCAAACATCTGCCCGCAAGTCTGAGCCCCTTCCCCGGAATCGCTAACGATTTCCACAATATGCTGCTGCACCACATCCACTGTGCCCAATTGTGTAGCACTCTCTCTCTCAGCGATTGTTGTTGCCATAGGTCATTTCTCTTCCTGCTCTATCTCAATAGCCGCACGAAAACCGTCGGTCATATACTGTCTTCCTGCCGGATCCACTAGCAGCGCTTCTACCCCTTCGGCCCGGGCCAGCGCCAATCCCTTTTCTGGCCCAAGGATGAAGATGCCTTTGCCCAGAACAACGCCCTGCTCCGCCGTCGGCGCGAGCACGCTTACAGCAGCAGCCGCACTCGCAGGCCAACCGCTCCGCACATCAATAATGTGGTGGTAGCGGACCCCGTCCACAATCTTGTATCGTTCATAATCGCCAGACGACACCAGCGACTGCTGCCGCATCGATATTGCCCCAAGTATCTGGCCATGTTCCTTGCGCGGATGCTGAATCCCCAGCCGCCACGCCGCGCCGTTGCGTGTCCCGGAAACCCGCACATCGCCCCCGCCGTCCACCATCGAGTTTCGAAAACCAGCCCGCAACAGCACTTCCATCGCCCTGTCGACGGCATAACCTTTGGCGATACCACCAAGCCCAATGCTCATTGAGGCTCGGGGTAGGAAGATCTGGTTACCCTCAATCTGGATCGCTCGATAATCGACATTCCGCCGGGCAGTTGCGACAGCCTCTTTACTCGGAACCCGAAACTCCTCACCAAAGCTCCAGAGCTTACCCATCCCACGCCATGTGATGTCAAAGGCACCCTCGGTCTTCTCGCTATACCGGATGCTGCGCTCAATCAATTCCCGCAACTCAGCCGGTACTTCAACCGGATGCAAACCAGCAGCGGCATTCACCTTGGAAATCGGCGACTCCGCTTTCCATTCACTCATCAACGCTTCAATACGATTCAATTCGCCGTAAGCGCGATCGATCGCCGCACGTGCCTCTGTACTCTTCCCCTCATCGCAAACTTCAATGGTCCACAGCGTGCCCATCAAGGGCCGGCTCGTCCGAATCGTTGCTGTCTCCCCAGGCACAAGTCGCAGTCCGAGCAGAGCTCCAGCCACAGCCAGTGAGAGCACGGTCTTCTGCAACAGGGCAGCCATATCTCAATCACGAAGCAACTGCAATGCCAAAGTCGGCCCACTGGATTGGCCCTTAATTTGCCTCTGCATTACTTCACATAACGCCACCATGCACCACTCAAAACCAGTTCAAGGCCCAAACTCAAGCAGATTCCTGCTGAAGGCCTCGCATTTAGTGTGTGCCGTTGCGCGATATGCCCCACACCTTTTGGGCAAATCCCACACCCGGGGAGGTCGCAAGTGACCGAGTTCCTTCTCGCCGGCGGCATCATGGGAACCATCGGTGTCTCGCTGGCCGCTGTCCTTGCCTTCGCCGACAAAAAACTTTACGTCTTTGAAGACCCACGCATCGATGAAGTCGAGAGCATGTTGCCCAAGGCAAACTGTGGTGCCTGCGGCTGTATCGGTTGCCATGACTTCGCTGAAAAACTGGTGAAGAACGAAATCGTCCCCGCCAAGTGTTCAGTCAGCAGTCCTGCCGGAATCGCTGCAATCGCAACCTTCCTTCAAATCGATGCAGGCAGCGCTGAAAAGCGTGTCGCCCGCCTCGCCTGCGCTGGTGGCCCACACGTTGCCCGGCATCGTGCACAATACTTCGGTCTGCCAACCTGCCGGGCAGCGGCAATCGTCAATGGCGGCGCAAAAGGTTGCTCCTGGGGTTGCCTCGGCTTGGGCGATTGCGAGCGGGTCTGCGAATTTAGCGCTATCGAGATGAATTCGCACAGCCTGCCTGTAGTAACCGAATCTCTCTGCACCGCCTGTGGCGACTGCGTCGACATTTGCCCCAAGCAACTTTTCTCGATTCACGCCGAGAGTCACCGCCTCTGGGTAGCCTGCCGCAGCCTCGCCGATGGCCAGCAATCCGAGGCCGACTGCGAGGTCGCCTGCACCGCCTGCGGGCGCTGCGCCTCCGACGCACCCGATGGCTTGATCCAGATCGTCAACAACCTCGCCGTCGTCAACTACTCCAAGAATTCTCTGGCCAACCCGGCCCCAACCCAGCGCTGCCCCACCGGTGCAATTGTCTGGTTTGAAAAAGACAAAGGCCCTCTCAAGGGCGTTGAAGCCAAACACATTACCCGCCACTCTCCCTTACCCGTGGCATTGGCCGAATTGCCGAATCGTTCTAACAAGGATCTACATCCATGAGTGCAAAACAGACCTTCCCCTTCCCTGGCGTGCGCCAGGCCATGGACGGCAACACCGCCGTCATCATGTGCGAGCGGGAATCCAGCGACGCCGCCGGCGCCTACCCCATCACGCCATCCACACAGATGGGCGAGTACTGGGCAGAAGAAGCAGCCAAAGGCCACATCAACATTTCCGGCCGCCCCTTGATATTCATCGAGCCAGAAGGCGAACACGCCGCTGCCGCTGTCACCGCCGGCCTCTCCATGACCGGCCTGCGCGCCACCAATTTCTCCTCCGGCCAGGGCATCGCCTACATGCACGAGTCCCTCTATGCCGCCGTCGGAAAGCGCCTCACCTACGTTCTCAATATGGGCTGCCGCGCCATGACCAAATCCACACTCAACGTCCACGCCGGCCACGACGACTACCACTGCATCGACGACACCGGCTTCTTCCAGCTCTTCGGCAAGAGCGCGCAGGAAGTCTGCGACCTCAACATCATCTCCCACAAAATTGCCGAGCAGGCCCTCACCCCAGGCATCTGCGCTCAGGACGGCTTCCTCACCACACACCTGATCGAATCGATACTTCTGCCCGAGCGGGAACTGATCGCCGAATACCTCGGCCGTCCCGATGACATCATCGATACCCCAACTCCCGCCCAGCGCATCCTCTACGGCCCCCGTCGCCGCCGCATCCCCGAACTCTGGACCGTAGACAACCCCGTCATGATCGGAACCGTCCAGAATCAGGACGCCTATATGCAAAGCGTCGCCTCGCAGCGCCCCTACTTCTTCGCCCACATCGCCGCCATCACCGATCAGGCGATGGAAGACTTCTATGCCCTCACCGGCCGCCGCTACCGCCGAGTCTCCACCTACAAGACCGACGACGCCGACTATCTCATCCTCGGCCAGGGCAGCATGTTAGTAACTGCTGAAGCTGTTGCCGACTACTTGCGCGAAACTCGCAAGATCAAGGTTGGCGTAGTCAATCTCACCATGTTCCGTCCCTTCCCGGGCGAGATGCTCGGCAGCCTCCTGCAGGGCCGCAAAGGTGTCGCCGTACTCGAACGCGTCGACCAACCCCTCGCCGAAGATCTACCCCTGATTCGCGAAGTCCGCGCCGCCCTCGGCCGCTGCGTAGAGAACGGCAGAGCCGCCTCCCACGAACATTACGCATCTTACAAAAAGCTCGAAGACATGCCGCCCTTGTACTCAGGCTCCTTCGGCCTCGGCAGCCGCGACTTGCAGCCAGAAGGCCTCATCGGCGCGATCGAGAACATGCTCCCCACGGGCGCGCAGCGCAAGTTCTTCTATCTTTCCATCGACTTCGTCCGCGACAAGCCCTTCACCCCCAAGCAGGAAATCCACCAGATCCAGGTCGCCGACGCCTACCCCGGCCTCAAACAACTGGCCGTCCACGGCACCGAAAACCCAGACCTGATGCCCAAGAACAGCATCACCGTCCGCTTCCATTCCGTTGGCGGCTGGGGTGCAATCACCACCGGCAAGAATCTCGCGATGACCCTCTTTGAGCTCCTCGGCTATCACATCAAGGCCAATCCCAAATACGGCTCCGAGAAAAAAGGCCAGCCCACCACTTACTATCTGGCTGCCGCACCGGAACCCATCCGCATCAATTGCGATTACTTCCACGTCGACGTCGTCCTCTCCCCAGACCCCAACGTCTTCCAGCACTCCAATCCCCTCGCCGGCCTCAAGCGCAACGGCGTCTTCATCATGCAAAGTAGCGCCACAGACCCCCAGGAAGTCTGGGCTTTGATCCCCGAGAAATTCCAGCGCACCATCATCGACAACCAGATTCACTTCTACTTCCTCGATGCCTTCAAGATCGCCCGCGAAGAAGCCACCGACACCGAACTTCAGTACCGCATGCAGGGCAACGCCTTCCAGGGCGCATTCTTCGCCGCTTCCCCGTTGATGAAGCAGGCCAACCTCAACGACCAGCAACTCTTCGACGCTATCCGCGTCCAGCTCGAACACAAGTTCGGTGCCAAAGGCGCACGCGTCGTCGAAGACAACGTCCGCGTCGTCAGGCGTGGTTTCGACGAAGTCAAAGAAGTCATCGACAAAACAATCCAGGCTGCCCCTCAGGCGATGCGCAAAGAAGCCGACGTACCCCTCGTACTCCAGCGCCAACCCGCGAGCTCTACCCCCACCACCGACATCCATCGCTTCTGGGAGCAAACCGGCACCTTCTACGCTACCGGCCGCGGCAACGACAATCTCGCCGACCCCTTCATCGGCCTCGGCATGATCCCCGCAGCCACCGCCATCTTCCGCGACATGACCGGCGTCCGCTTTGAACACCCCGAGTGGGTACCTGAAAACTGCACCGCCTGCGGCTCCTGCTACACCATCTGCCCGGACAGCGCGATCCCCGGCCTCGTCAATCCAATCCTCGCGGTCTTTGAAACCGCCGTCAAAAAACTCACCGCCACCGGGAAATCGACTACCCATTTGCCACGCGCAATCCGCGCCCTCGAACCCAAACTCCGCGCCCGCCTCGGCGACGGCCTGGCCCGGCCCGATGTCGGCGCAAGCCTCGATCTGGCCATCAAGGATCTGCTCGCTTCCACCACAGCGGAGTCTGCCGAAACCCTCGAACTCACCGCCGAGCTAAAAGACTTCCGCGCCGCCCTCGGCGATTTCGCCTTCGCTACCCCGCAACCCTTCTGGACAGCCAAAGAGCGCGCGCAGAAAGGCACCGGCGGCCTGCTCTCCATCACTGTAAATCCCTACACCTGCAAAGGCTGTATGGAGTGCATCAAGGTCTGCAACGACGACGCCCTCCGCCCCGTCACCCAGACGCCCGCCTCCGTAGCAAAGCTCCGCCGCAATTGGGATCTCTGGGAATCCCTCCCAACCACATCTCCAGAATTCATCCGCATCGACAACCTCGACGAAGGCATCGGTGCCCTGCATACGCTGCTCCTCGACAAGCAGAACTACATGGGCATGGTCGGCGGCGATGGGGCCTGCCTCGGCTGCGGTGAAAAAACCGTCGTCCACCTCTTTGTCGCCACAGCCGAAGCCCTCATGCAACCTCGCGTGGCAAAACAGATCCAAAAACTCGACACACTGATCGCAAGCCTCGATCAGCACATGCGCCTCAAGCTCGCCTCCACGCTGGACCTCAGCGACAACACCCGGGTCGCCTCTGCCCTCGACTCACTCAAGAACTCGGACGTCACCCTCGCCAGCTTCTCCGAAACTCTCGACCATCGCCATGCCGGCAAAACCATCGACCCCGAATGGCTGCGCTGGGTCTCGCAACTCATCGCCAAACTCAAGCACCTTCGCTGGCAGTACACCGATGGCGTCGGTCGTCGTGGCCGCTCCAGCATGGGCATCGTTAACTCCACCGGTTGCACCAGCGTCTGGGCATCCACCTACCCCTTCAACCCCTACCCCTTCCCCTGGACAAACCACCTCTTCCAGGATTCGCCCTCAATGGCAATGGGCATCTTTGAAGGCCACATGGCCCGCATGGCTGAAGGCTTCGCCGCCATCCGCATGGCCGAAATCGAACTCGAAGGCGGCTACAAAAAAGACAAGCACAAGGACTTCTTCACCTACTTCAACTGGAAACAGTTCACCGACGAAGAATTCCATCTCTGTCCCCCGGTGGTCTCCATCGGCGGCGACGGTGCCATGTACGACATCGGCTTCCAGAACCTTTCGCGAATGATGATGTCCGGCAAGCCCATCAAGGTTCTTGTGCTCGACACCCAGCTCTACTCCAACACCGGCGGCCAGGCCTGCACCTCAGGCTTCACCGGCCAGGTCAGCGACATGGCCCAGCACGGAAAGGCCTTCCAGGGCAAAGAAGAAGTCCGCAAAGAAATCGCCCTCATCGGCATGGCCCATCGCACCACCTACGTCATGCAGGGCACCACGGCCAACACCTCCCACCTCATCGAGTCCTTCGTTCAAGGCCTCAACGCCCGCATTCCAGCGCTCTTCAACGTCTACAGCCCCTGCATGCCAGAACACGGCATCGGCGACGACCTTGCCGAACACCAGAGCAAGCTGGCCGTCGAATCGCGTGCCTATCCACTCATTAGGTACAACCCCGACAAGGGCTCACTCCCCGAGGAATGCTTCGATCTCGAAGGCAATCCGGCAATCGATCAGGACTGGCCCACCTACACCCTCAAGTACGAAGACGAAAGTGGCGACCCGGGCGAGATGGAACTCCCACTCACCTTCGCCGACTTCGCCATCACCGAAGGCCGCTTCCGCAAACAGTTCCGCACCGTCCCACGCGATGCCTGGAATGAGAACATGATCCCGCTCGTCGAATACCTCGAACTCGATGCGGATGACCGTGAAGGCAAGTTCCCCTTCATCTGGGCTGTCAACCGCAAGAATCGTTTGATCCGTGTCGTCCCGGCCGCCCCACTGGTTCGCTCCTGCGAAGACCGCCGCCACTTCTGGCGCATGCTCAAATCGCTCTCGGGCCTGCGTCCATCAGTTGACACTACCGCCATCGCAGAGCAGGCTCGCAGCGAATTCGCCCAGTCCATCGCCGCCCAGTTAATCGAAATGGCCGCCAGTGGCAACATCCTCACCGGCGCTGCTCCAAAGCCAGTCGCTGCTGCAGTCACCACGATCGAAGCAGCCCCAGCCCCGGTCGAAACTCAGGCCTCTACGATGCCCTGGATCGAAACCGCCCTCTGCACCTCTTGTGACGAATGCACGCGAATCAACAAAAACATCTTCGCCTACAACGAAAACAAACAGGCATTCATCAAGAACCCCAAAGGCGGCCCTTATCGCGACCTCGTGCGAGCCGCTGAAAAGTGCACCGCCAGCATCATCCACCCCGGCCTCCCGCTCGACCCGAACGAAAAAGAACTCGACAAACTCGTCAAGCGCGCAGCCAAGTACAACTAACCAACCAGCATGAATATCTTTGGCACAAAACGGCTATGGCGGGGCATACACGTCCCGGAGCACAAGGATCAAACCTCCGCGCTCCCAATCCGGCGTCTGCCGTTCCCGCCACTGCTGATCGTGCCGCTCTCCCAGCACGCAGGTAAACCTGCAAAGGCCATCGTGCGCGAAGGGCAGGAAGTCGGTCGCGGCGAACCCATCGCCGAAGCAGACGGCTTCATGAGCGTCCCCATGCACGCCCCCGCAACCGGCCGTGTCGAGAGGATCGCACCCGCGCCCAGTGCCAAAGGCGATCTCTCCCCGGCCATCTACATCAAGCCCTATCCCGGCGCAAGCCAGGAAGTCCTCTACGGCGCAGACCAGGACATCAGCAGCATGACACCCGCTGAAATCGTATCTGCCGTCCAGGCCACCGGTGTCGTCGGCCTCGGCGGAGCTGCCTTCCCCACTCACGTTAAGCTCCGCGTTCCTGAAGGCAAAAAGATCGACACAGTTCTCGTCAACGGCTGCGAATGCGAACCCTACCTCACCACTGACCATCGCGTCATGGTCGAGTACCCAAAGCAGGTCCTGCAGGGTGCCCGAATCGTCATGCGCGCCGTCGGTGCAGATCGGGCCGTCGTCGGCGTCGAAGACAACAAACCAGACGCCCTCGCCGCCCTCCGGGAAGCCAACGCCGGCCGCACAGACATCTCGATTGAAGCCGTCGCTGCCAAGTACCCGCAAGGTGCCGAAAAGATGCTCGTCAAAGTCCTCCTCGGTCGCGAAATCCCCTCCGGCGGCCTCCCTTCAGACGCAGGCGTCGCCGTCTTCAACGTCGCAACATTAGCCCAAATCGGCGACCTCCTCCCCAACCGTCAAGGCCTCATCGAGCGCGTCGTAACACTCACCGGCCCCGCCCTCACCAAGCCCGGCAACTACCTCATCCCCTTGGGCACGCCTCTCCGCTGGGCCCTCGAACAAGCCGGCTGCACCAGCAAAGCCACATCCGTAATCCTCGGCGGCCCCATGATGGGTGCTTCCATCGGCTCCTTCGACATTCCGCTCACCAAAGGCGTCACCGGCGTCCTCGTCCTCACCAGGAACGAAACCGAAGCAAGCTCCCACATCTACCCCTGCATCCACTGCGCCGCCTGCGTCAACGTCTGCCCGATCCATCTCGATCCTTCTCACCTCGGCCTCCTCGCCAAGAAAGAACGTTACGAAGAAATGGAATCCACCTACCACCTCAACGACTGCTTCGAATGTGGCTGCTGCAGCTACGTCTGCCCTGCCCACATCCCGCTGGTGCAATACTTCCGCGTTGCCAAACAACTCAATCGTGAAGAGAAGGCACGCCGATGACCACCGAAACAACAACCGTCCTCGAAGTCCGCTCCTCGCCTCACCTCCACGGCCCGCTCTCGGTCGACAAGATCATGCGCAACGTCGTCTATGCGCTCTTGCCCCTCGCCGCATTCGCCATCTGGAACTTCGGCCTCAGCGCCGCCCTGCTCCTCAGCATCACCACCGCAGCCTGCATCCTCACCGAACACGCAGGCTGCCGCCTCTCTGGCAACCGCACCACCGTCAACGACTACAGCGCCGCCATCACCGGCCTGCTTCTTGGCCTCGCACTGCCCCCCGGCTACCCCCTCTGGATGGCCGTCGTTGGTAGTGTGATCGCCATCGCACCCGGCAAACTCCTCTTCGGCGGCCTCGGCTCCAACGTCTTTAACCCGGCTCTGGTCGGCCGCGCCTTCCTCCAGGCGGCCTTCCCGGTAGCAATCTCAAGCTACACTCCGGCGGGCCTCGCCAATCGCTTTACAGAATGCATCCCAACCACCCTCACAGCACCCTTCATGAAGCCTGCCGCCATGCTCGACGCCTTCACCAGCGCCACTCCCCTCGTGATGCTGAAATTCGATCATCTCTATTCCGACCCCTGGCCCATGTTCTGGGGCCAGCGCTCAGGCTCCGCGGGCGAAATGCCCGGCTTCCTCATCCTCCTTTGTGGTGCCTATCTCGTCGCCCGCAAGATGATGGACTGGCGCATCACCGCCGCCATGCTCGGTGGCGCTCTCGCCTCCTCTGCCATCTTCCACCTTGCTAGCCCCGACGCCTATCCAGATCCGGTATTCACGCTCTTCACTGGCGGCCTCCTCTTCGGAGCCACCTTCATGGCCACAGATCCCGTAGCCTCACCGGTCACTCCCCGAGGCATGTGGATCTACGGAATCCTCATGGGCTTACTCACCGTCCTCATCCGCAACGTGGGTGGCCTTCCAGAAGGCGTCATGTACGCCATCCTCCTCGGCAACGCCCTGTCACCTCTGATCGACAAACTCACGCCACCGCGTCCATACGGGGCGCGAAAACCGGCAGGTGCAAAATGAGCAGCTTCAAAATCATCCGGTATCTCGGCCTGATCTCGCTGATCTGCGGAGTCCTCATCGTCGGCGCAAAAGTGCTCACCGAAGATCGAATCCGCACCAACCAGGAAATCATCAACCGGGACTCCATTGCCCAGTTACTCCCAGGCGCAGACAAGCAACTCACTTTCATCGTTCAGCCCTCAGGCGAACTGGCACTCCTCACCAACGCAGAAGACAAAGGCAAAAAACTCTTTGCCGGCTACGACAAATCGGGAAAGCTCCTTGGTGTAGTATTCGAAGCCAGCGAGCGCGGCTACGCCGATATGATCTCCGCTCTCTACGCCTATGATCCGGCCTCCAAAACCATCATCGGCTTCACTGTCGTCGAAATGAAAGAGACGCCCGGCCTCGGCGACAAGATCACCAAAGACCCTGAATTCCTTGCCAACTTCCGCAAGCTCGACACCTCAAAACCCATCCTTGCCGTCAAGCACGGAACAAAGAAAAATCCCTGGGAAATCGACGCCATCACTGGTGCCACGATTTCCTCCCGCGCCGTGGGCCGTATGCTCCAGAAGAGCATCGCCGAAATGGCCCCCATCGTCGAGCGCAACCTTCAAATCATCGAACGAGGCAACCCATGAGCCAGCCCCTAAACAACCCTCTGCTCAACGCGATTTGGAAAGAAAACCCCATCTTCGTTCAGGTACTCGGCATGTGTCCCACTCTCGCCGTAACCAACAGCGTCCGCAACGCTCTCGCCATGGGCCTCGCAACCACCTTCGTTCTCGTCTGCTCCAACGGCCTCATCTCGATGATCCGCCACCAGGTACCGAAGCAGGTCCGCATCGCCACCTACATCGCCATCGCCGCCACTGCAGTAACCGTCACCGACTATCTGGTCAAGGCCATCAGCATCGACATCTACAAAGCACTCGGCCCCTTCCTCGCCCTCATCGTCGTCAACTGCATCATCCTCGCCCGCGCTGAAGCCTTCGCCGCAAAGAATCCCGTCGGCCGCTCGCTGCTGGACGGGCTCGGCAATGGTCTTGGATTCACCCTCGGCCTAACCCTTCTGGGCACAGTTCGAGAAGTCCTGGGTGCCGGCTCATTCCTCGGCCTTTCGCTTTTTGGTCCCAACTTTGAACCCTGGGTCCTCTTCCTGCTGCCTCCCGGTGGCTTCATCACCCTCGCAGCCTGGCTGCTCATCTTTGCCTGGTACAAAGAGCGCAAGACCAAGCCCGCCCCCTCCGCCCAAGCCCTCCTGGATGCACGCTCATGAACGACTCACTCACTCAGATCTTCGTCGACTCATTCCTGATCAACAACTTCGTGCTGTGTGTCTTCCTCGGCATGTGTCCGTTCCTCGGCCTCTCCAGTAAATTTGAGACGGCCTGGCGAATGGGCGTCACGGTAATGTTCGTCATCACCGTGAGTTCCATCCTTTCGTATGGCACCAACCTCCTGCTCACCGCCCTCCACGTCGAATACCTGCGCTTGATCTCCTACATCGTCATCATCGCCGCCACCGTGCAGCTTACTGAAATGGTGATCAAGAAACTAAGTCCCGCGCTATTCAAAGAACTTGGCATCTATCTGCCACTGATCACCACTAACTGCGCCGTACTCGCCGTCGCCCTCTTCCAGACCGTAAGAAACTATAACTTCCTGCAAAGCACCGTCTTCGCCATCGCTGCCAGTGGCGGCTTCTGCCTGGCAATCGTCCTGCTCGCCCTCGTCCGTGAGCGCACAGACCTCTCCGACATACCCAGCCTGGCCCGCGGCACTGCGATCACCCTCGTCCTGGCCAGCATCCTCTCCATGGCCTTCATGGGCTTCGCCGGCATGGGTGGTGGCCAATGACAACCTTCGAAACCATTACGTCCCTCCTCCAGGCCACGGCCGGCATCTTCGTCATCCTCTGCCTGTGGGTCTATATCCTGGGCGTCGTCCGCCGCCGCTCCGGATGCCAGAACCCCGACAAGGACGTCCTCGACTTCCTGCTCAATGGCTGTAGCGGCAACACCTGCACCGGCAAAGGCCTGTGCCATTCCGATTTAAAGCGAGAAACAAGATGAGACTCTCCGATTACGATACAAACAACCCTCATGAAATGACGCTCCAGAGCACCGAGATCATTACTCCCGCAGACTCTGAGGCCGAAGTACGCCACCTCGTCCTGCGTTTCGACGACACCCCCTTCAGCTATGCCGAAGGTCAGAGCATCGGCGTTCTCGCCCCAGGGCCCTACGAATTCGGCAACACCCAACACCTGCGCCTCTACTCAATCGCCAGTCCCAGCCTCGGCGACGACTATCGCGGTAACACTCTCTCGATCTGCGTGCGCCGTTGCTTCTCGATCGACGACATCAGCGGCGAACGATACCCCGGCCGCGCCTCCAACTACCTCTGCGACGCCACCCCCGGCGACACCATCCTCATCACCGGCCCCTACGGCGTCCAGTTCCAGGTTCCCGCCAGCAACGAAGCCAACCTGCTCATGGTCGGCGTCGGCACCGGCATCGCTCCCTTCCGCGCCTTCGTCAAGAGCATCTACAAGCGCCACGGCGGCTGGAAGGGCAAAGTCCGCCTCTTCTACGGTGCCAAGTCCGGCGTCGAGATGCTTTACATGAATCAGCTCCGCAACGATCTCGCTCTCTATTACGATCAGGCCTCTTTCAAGGCCTTTGAGGCAATCAGCCCGCGGCCCCACTATGACGAATCGCCAGACCTCCACCGGGTAATCGTCGAGAACGCACACGAAACATGGGAGATGATGGAAGATCCCAATACCTATGTCTTCCTCGCCGGCCTTCTGGCCGCAGATAAACACTTCGAGCGCGCCATGGAACAACTGGCCGGTGGCTCAGACGCATGGCAGGATAAAAAGGCGAGTCTCATCGCCTCCGGCCGCTACTCAGAGCTTCTCTACGATTAGTTCAAACCATCTGGGGCTCCAGGAACTCTCAAATGTTTGAACTTAATACGCTCATGTGGATTGTCTTTTTCGCTGGCTACACCTTGATTGCCCTCGCTGAAAGCATCCATATCAACAAAGCGGCAACTGCTCTCGCCATGGGAGGAATTCTCATGTTCATGGCTGCCACCCGCCCGGGAGCTAACTTCGCAGAAGAAATCACCCACATGGGCTCAGAAACCATGGGGGTCGTAGGCTTCCTCCTCTGCGCAATGACCATCGTCGAAATCCTGGTCAACTTCCAGTTCTTCGATTGGGTCCGTTACCGCCTCGTCAGACTTGGCCTCGGCAATCGAGGCCAATTTTTCGCAATCGCCATCTGCACTTTCTTTTTTTCTTCTGCCCTCGACAACTTGACCACCACCATCGTTATGCTGCGCATCTCCGCCATGTTCTTCCGCGGTCGCGACCTTTTCCTCACTGCATGTGCCATCGTCTCGGCTGCAAATTCCGGCGGTGCCTGGTCACCCATCGGTGATGTCACAACCTTCATGCTCTGGGCGGCTAAGAAGTTCTCGGCTGAACAATTGATGTCAACCACTTTCTTCCCTTCCCTGGTCTCCTTCGCCGTGGTCGTCGGCCTCCTCGGCCACAAGATCCGTCACGATGACGACGACCAGGTCCAGGACCTTGTAACTCAAATGCACTGGTCCCAATGGGTCATCATCTTGCTTTGTCTGGCCTCATTTACCGGTCCCTTCTTTGCCGTCCAGATCGGCCTCCCCGCCTACACCGGGCTCATGATGGGCCTCGGAATAGTCTGGATCGCACAGGAACTCCTCCGTAAATTCCAGGATCGCGAGTCCAGCCTGATGGGCAAAAAGATCGAAGCCCTCATCGAGAAGATCGATATCCCCTCTCTCCAGTTCTTCATCGGAATTCTTGCAGCTGTCACTGCCCTCCACATGGTCGGCTCACTCCACACCATGACCCATCTGCTCTACGGCGAAGGCGACCATCGCACCATCGTCGGCCACACCATCCTCGGCATCGCCTCCGCTATCTTCGACAACGTCCCCCTCACTGCCATTGCAATTCAGAGCTTCGGCGGCACGGACCCCAACCTCTGGGCGCTACTCGCCTTCACCGTCGGCACCGGCGGCAGCATCCTCGTCGTCGGCTCGGCCGCTGGCGTCGTAGCAATTGGCATTGTCGACAAGCTTCGCGAAGAGCACGGTAAGGATTTTGTACCAGCCCTCTCCTTCGGTGCTTACGCTTATGCCGCCTCCATTCCCAATCTGCTCGGCTTCTTCGCCGGCGTAGCTGCGTGGTGGCTCATGCACCGATAGTCGCCGCTTTGAACGGCCACAACACCCCTAGTTAAGCTATGTTAAGAATATGCCCGATTTGACCACGCTCATGTGGATCGCATTCTTCATTGGCTACGCTCTGATCGCACTCGCAGAAACCGTCCACATTAACAAGGCAGCCACCAGCCTCGCCATGGGCGGCACCCTCTTGTTCATGGCAGCCGCCAGGCCCAACTCGCACTTCTCCGAAGAAATCGTCCATATGGGTTCAGAAATCCTCGGTGTCGTCGGCTTCCTCCTCTGCGCCATGACCCTCGTTGAAATCCTGGTCGACTTCCAGTTCTTCGATTGGGTCCGTTACCGCCTGATCAAACTCGGCCTCGGCAATCGCGGCCAATATTTCGCAATCATCATCTGCACTTTCTTTTTCTCTGCTGCACTCGACAACCTCACCACCTCGATTGTCATGCTCCGCATCGCAGCAATGTTTTTCAGAGGCAAATCCCTCTTTTTCACCGCCTGCGCCATCATCTCCGCAGCCAACTCAGGTGGCGCATGGTCCCCTATTGGGGACATCACGACCTTCATGCTCTGGGCTGCCAAAAAATTCACCGTCGCTCAAGTCATTGAGACAACCCTGCTTCCTTCTCTCGCATCCTTTGCCGTAGTCGCTTTTTGGCTGAGCCGGGGAATTGAAAAAGTCAATGACGACGAAACCACCGGCGTGCTCACCTCCATGCATTGGTCTCAGTGGTTCATCATCACCCTCTGCCTGGCCTCTTTCACCGGCCCTTTTTTCGCCGTGCAATTCGGCCTTCCCGCCTTTACCGGCCTCATGTTGGGCCTTGGCTTTGTCTGGATGATTCAGGAGATTTTCCGCAAAGCCCTAAAGCATGAAGTCAGCCTCATGGGCCAAAAGATCGAAGCCCTGATCGAGAAGATCGACATCCCGTCTCTACAATTCTTCATCGGCATTCTCGCTGCAGTCACTGCCCTCCACATGGTCGGCTCCCTCCAGTCGATGACCCAGCTTCTTTACGGCGAAGGGGGCGAGCGCACCATCCTCGGCCACGTCGTCCTCGGCATCTCCTCCGCCGTCTTCGACAACGTCCCCCTCACTGCAATTGCCATCCAAAGTCTTGGCGGCACCGACGGCACTCTCTGGTCTCTCCTCGCCTTCACCGTCGGCACCGGCGGCAGCATACTCGTCATCGGCTCAGCCGCAGGTGTTGTCGCAATTGGAATCATCGACAAACTCCGCGAAGAATTCGGCCACGATTTCGTCGCCCCCCTCTCCTTCGGTGCTTACGCAAAACACGCCGCCCTCCCCAACCTCATCGGCTTCTTTGCCGGCGTCGCTACGTGGCACCTAATGCACGGCAGGACCTGACGGGGCTTTTTACTTCGAATTGGCACTGATCCGCTCAGCGTAACTCCGCTGACCCAGCTTCTGGCCAATCCACGGCCGGGCCACCAGTTGCCAATGCAATCCAGCTAACTGCGCAAAGGTCTTCACCAGCGATTGCAGCCGGAAAAATTGCGATCGCCCGTGCAATCTCGCCCGGTGACTCACCGGAATCTCCACAACCCGTGTTCCTGTCTGTTCGATCTTCTTGACAAGTTCTACGCAGATCGTCCCGCTGGTACTTCTCAACTGGATCTGATCCAGCGTAGCCCGCCGGATCAACCGGAAATCGCAGTCAATATCCTGTAACGAAATCCCAAAGATGCTTCGCGCAAACACGTTGTACACGCTGCCAATCCAGATCCGGTGCACCGGGTCATGACGTTTCGCCTTGATCCCATTCACTAGCCCCACTTCTGGCCCGCTCAGCTTAAGCAGCAAGGGCAATTCGCCTACGTCGTATTGGCCGTCTCCATCTGTATAAAATACGAATTCTTTCCTTGCCGCACGAAACCCGCTCTGTAGCGCCCCACCATAACCTCGATTTTCAGGATGACGAATCACCCGCAGCCTTTCTCCATACTGAGCCTGCAATTCCCGCAGCACCGCCACCGTATTATCAGCGCTCCCGTCATTGATCACGATCACTTCGTAATCGTCCACATGGTCGCGCAACACTCGAAAGGTAGTCGCCAGCAAACCCGGCAAAGATGGCGCATCGTTGTATGCCGGAAAAAATACCGTCAGACTATGCGGGAAACGGTACTTCTGCACTTTTTCTTTAGGGTTTTGATGGGTCACAATAAGGGCGAATCTCCACAGTCTTCAAAACTTCATCCGGGCCAACTACAAATTCCGCAGGCTTCCCAAGCCGGATCAATGCCGCATATCGGAAGGCCTCATAGCCGTAGGGAGCACACCGAATCTGAATCGGTGTCGCGTCTCCTCCCTGCACAAATTGAAGGAACTTTTCCGTAGGCTCCGCTCGACGCACGTATTGATCCAGCTTCTTCGTCCAGAGATAGTAAAGGCTTTGGCCACAGATCACCGCCGCCAACATCCAGGCCAGCACCCTTCTATGCTCTCCCGCCTCCAGCCTGACTCTCCAGAAAGCAGCCCCCACAACCATAGCCATACCCACGCTTGCCAGATATGTGTGCCGGCTCGGGACCCGATCCATATATGTCAAAAACGAATAAGGCAGTAAGGTGATTCCAATCCAGACCAGACTCATGGTCAGAATCGCCCGGTTCTCCCGCCGCTTCAACGCAAGCAGGATCGCAACAGAAACCCATCCCCAGGGAATCAACATTCGAAAAGTACTCTTCACCACCACACCCAAAAATGGCGCACCAGCACTAAACGTCCCGTCGTTCAGATGAAGATGAGAAGCACTGGCCTCAAAGATTCCCAGAGCATAGAATCCTCCAACAACACCCATCAACCCAATGGCAACAATAGGTGCTTTCCACTTTCTGGCCTCCCACCACCATAAGCCTGCAAACAGCGCAGGCAACACAATCCCCGATTCCTTCGACAAGAGCGCCAGCAGATAGCATCCTGCACTTACAACCATCCACCCCCGACTGCGAACTTTCAGGGCCTGCAACCAGGCATGAATCCCAACCAGCACAAAAAAGAAAACCAACACTTCTGGCAGCGCTGCAGCCCAGATCACCGCCTCTTGATGCCCTTCACTAAATCCAAAAAACACTCCTGCTGGAATTGCCACTCCCCACCCGATCCGCTTCCAAAATCCCAGACCTGCTACCAACAATGAATTCAGACAATGCAGCAGCAGATTCAAGCCTCTGTGCATCATCGGGTCTGGCCCTGCCAACTGATCCACCAGATGAGTTAGAACAATCGAAGTAGCCCGGCATCGATACAGAACATCGCTGGCCAGCTGATTCCATTGCTCCATAGGTCCGTACTTGCGGCCCAGATACACCTGAAGATAAGAATCAGACAAAAACGGCAATTCCATGAAAGGCAGATACGCGATCACTGCCACAGCCACAATCAGCAACATTGCAATACTCAATTGCATTCTGTAGCGAACAGAAGCAACTTCGGAAGTCCAGATCTCTTCAGAGCGGGCTGCAATACGTATGGCCAAACCGCAAGGTTACAAGACAGCCTCCAAAATCGGCACTATCTTTCGGTCAATTCAAACTTATCGTTTGGTCATTCCTTCCTCGATTTGCCCATATTGCACACTGGGTAGAGGCGAAGTATGGAACCATATCGGGTGTAGCGTCCTCCAAAACAGGCAATATGACCTCAACCCCCGCTCAATCCGGTCGACTGCAACAGAACCAGACTGGCATCATCCTGTTGGCATTAAGCCTCTTCGCCGGGATTGCATGGCTCCATTGGCGCTTCCCCGATGTTCCCCTGGGCTTCTTATATATCTTCCCCATGCTTGCCGCTGCCCTCGTACTGAATCGCTGGCAGGTAATCCTCTTCAGCCTGGTCCTGGCCTCCACACGCTCCTCCATCCTGCAGCCAGAACCAGTCGGCGATTCGGTGCTTCGATTTCTGCTCGCTTTAATTGCGTATTCGGCAGCAGGCTTGCTTGTGATTGAAATCGCCAGCAACCGCTTGCTGCGCCGAACCTATACAGCCCAGCTCTCTGAACAGCAACTCCTCCTCCAACAAGCCCGGGCAGACCTTGAAACCTTGGCCGATAGCAGCCCTGCGGCAATCTTCACCCTCGATCAACAAGCCAGATTCGTCTCCGGAAACAAAGCTGCGGCAACACTGGTCGGGCTATCACCGGAAGCTCTGGTCGGCAGTTCAGCCGATTCTTCCTTGCCAGTGCTCGCAGCGGCGCTCAAGTTCTCGCCAGGCTCCACCACCTTTCGCACTGCTGCTCAATGCCAAGGCCTGCGTGCAGACGGCGAACGCTTTGTTGCCCAAACCTGGTTCTCCACCTACGACACTCCCGCAGGTCGCCGCCTTGCTGCAATTGCAGTCGATGTTTCCGAAGAAATCCGCGAGCGCGAAGAGCAAAACCTCCGCCAGCTCCTCACCAACAACCGCATCGTTGCCGCTGCCGTCTCCCACGAAATTCGAAACATCTGCAGCGCTATCGGCCTGGTCCATTCCCGCATTCAAAAATCATCTCTTCCAGAGCACGACAGCGACTTTGAAGCCCTCGGTTCACTGGTCCATGCCCTCGGTCGCGTCGCAGCCCTTGACCTCCAGGTCAGCACTCGCTCCGCAATGGAAACCATAGACCTCGTCGAGATCCTCGATCAGCTGCGCATCATCATCGGTCCAGACTGGAAGGACGCCAAGGCTTCTTTACACTTCAACATTCCACGCGAGCTGCCTCGCGTTTTCGGCGAAGGCTATGGCATTCTCCAGGTTCTGATGAATCTCTCAAAAAACAGCCTCTATGCCGTGGAGAATTCCACCGACCGCCATTTCGAACTTTCCATCTCGGCAACAGCTCAAACCCTCCTCCTGCGGGTCTCAGACTCCGGTTCCGGAGTAGCTGATCCTTCCATCCTCTTTGAACCATTCAAAAGCGAAACCGGCCACACCGGAATCGGTCTTTATATTTCACGCGCCATCCTCCGAAGCTACGGCGGAGATTTAAAGTTCGAGCCCTCGGATCGCGGCGCAACCTTCATCCTCGAACTGGCGCTTGCCGCACACCTGGCGCTCCCTAAATGACAACAGACCAACCCATTCGCCTCCTCCTCGTCGATGACCACGCGCTCTTTCTCGGCGGCCTTTGTCATCTCTTATCCGCCCAGCCAGACTTTGAAGTCGCCGGCAGCACAAACAACGTTGCTGACGCGCTCCTCCAGGTGCAACAACTCAAACCGGATCTCTTGCTCCTCGACGTCGACCTCGGTGGAGACCGAGCCATCGATCTGCTGCGCAGCCTTTCCGCAACCGGCACCTTCCCCAATGTCCTCATAGTCACTGCAGGAATCAGCGAATTTGAAGCGATTCAACTCGTTCACGCGGGGGCCAAAGGCATCTTCCATAAGCACAATCCTCCCGAGGATCTTTGCGCTGCTATCCGCCGCATTTTCAACGGAGATGTAGTCCTCGAACCCCAGTACCTCAAGGCCCTTTTCGCCGCAGTAGAACCGAAATCTGAAGATCTTCGCCCCTCCCTCTCAACCCGTGAGATCCACCTCCTTCGACACCTCCTCCAGGGCCTCGCCAACAAGGAAATCGCGCTCGAAATGGCCCTCTCCGAAAGTTCTGTAAAGGCGATTCTGCGCGGTTTGTTTGACCGGCTTGGTGTCCGCAGTCGCAGCCAGCTTGTCAAAGTTGCCCTCAGTGACTATCACAATCTTTTATGATTACCCTGGCGTCCGTGGGAGATCAAACTTGACTGAACTTTGGGATAGATTGCGTTCTTCGTTGACTTTCAGGTCGAGACTTGCATCATCGCAGGAGTCTGAAGACCGTATTCTGCTCGTATTGACCCTACTCATCGCGGTGCTAACGAGCCTCACCATTGTGGGCTTCGTGGCGATTACAGAACGGCTCGGCGCCACACTGCTCTCAGCGGGTCCGCTGCAACGCTTCCTGAGCCCGGTCTTTGGCTCGGTTGTGGCTGGCTGGTTGCTCTACCGATTCTTTCCTGAAGCTCGAGGTAGCGGTATTCCGCAAACACGGGTTGCCCTGCTATTTGGCAAGGGCTTCATCAGCCTTCGAACAGTTATTGGCAAATTCCTCTGCTCCTCAATCTCGCTCAGTAGCGGCATTGCTCTCGGGCGAGAAGGTCCTTCGGTCCACATTGGGGCCGGGCTTGCTTCCGTTATTGGCCGCAATCTTGGTCTTAGCGAGCAGGGAGTCCGCTCATTGATCCCGGTAGGCACGGCCGCTGCAGTTGCCGCAGCATTCAACACACCCCTTGCTGCTGTCCTTTTCACCCTCGAAGAAATTCTAGCCAATCTTCACGCTCGCCTGATTGGCTCGGTTGTCCTGGGCGCAGCCACTTCATGGATGATCCTTCACCTGCTCCTTGGAGACGAGCCAATCTTTCAAGTGCCAGCCTATCGACTCGTCCACCCTCTGGAATTTCTCATCTATCTCATCCTTGGCCTCACCTGCGGCCTGATTTCAACTTTTTTCGTCAAAGGCCTGCTTTGGATTCGGCATTACTTCCTGAAGGCACCGGATAGATGGAAGCCCTTCACGCCTGCATTTGGCGGACTGGTTGTGGGGACTCTTGCCATTGCATTTCCTGGCGTTTTGGGTGTCGGCTATCACCTCGTAAGCGAAGCCCTCAATGGCCAACTCGGCCTCAAAGCGATGCTGGCCTTGCTCCTGCTTAAACTGGTCGCCACATCTTCTAGTTATAGCTCCGGAAATGCTGGCGGTGTCTTTGGACCCAGTCTCTTCATCGGAGCCATGACCGGTGGCGTTGTCGGTCAGGCAGCCCACTCGCTACTTCCAGACCTAACCGCAAGCGCAGGAGCCTACGCCCTCGTTGGTATGGGTGCCTGCTTTGCTGGAATCATCCGCACTCCCATGACCAGCGTCATCATGATTTTTGAAATCACACGCGACTACACAATCATCGTGCCGCTCATGATTGCAAACCTCCTCAGTTACCTTGTTTCTTTGCGGCTCCAGCCAATCCCCTTATACGAAGCCCTTTTAGCTCAAACCGACATCAGCCTGCCCTCGCCCTCTCACAGGCTGGAGCCCCTCACGGTGGAGAAAGCCATGCGCAAAGAGTCTACGATCGATTCTTTACCTCAAGCCGAAGGTGGCCACAATCGTCTCCACCCGGATGATTCCCTGGATGCGGCACTGCAAGTCATGGGCATCACTGGCACCACTCATCTGCCTGTTTGGAGCCGCCTCGGCAATCAAATCCTCGGCTCGATCCATCGCGAAGATGTGCTTGCCGCCTATTTGCCTGACCCGCATGATTCTTCCACACTCACCAAACAAAAGAACTGGCTTCCCGTTCTCGCCCTCTGCACATTTGCCGCGCTTGTACTCATTGCCGGTCTGGTGGTCTGGCAGCGGTCAAATCGAATGCAATCCGCCGAAAATGCATTTAATGCGGGCAAAGCGCAACTGGCAAAAGGCCGAACAATAGAAGCGGTACAAGATTTCCGCTCCGCCCTGGCCTCAAATCCTGCAGACAATCGAACGCGGATTGCCCTCGGCCTTGCTCTCATTGAAGTGGGCAATTCCACTGAAGCAGCAGCTTACCTCGAACAGGCTTTTAAACTCGATCCAAATCATGGTCCGGCTCAGGCCGGCCTGGCGAGAATTGCCCGGGGCGCAGGGGACCTCACTCGCGCTCTCAATTGGATGCAAACGGCCCTTGCCGCAAAATGGTCCTCACAAGAGAGCGCGGCCCGCGTCGAAGCTCAACTCGAGCACGCACTGCTCCTCTATCAGGCTGGCAAGAAATCGCAAGCCACAACAAGCCTCCTGTCTCTGATTGAACAATCTGGTGATTTCCCCGAAGCTGGCGAAAAAGCGGCTCAGGCCATTCGGCAATTCGATTCGACAACACGCACCGAAGAGGCCTATGCCCTTATGGCAGAACGCTTCCCCGCCAATTCAGCCGTCTGGAGTAACCTTGGTGATTTAAGATTCTCAAATGGAAAGGAGACCCTTGCTCTTCAGGCCTATCGGGAAGCTGCTCGCTTAAGTCCCGACTCTTACTCCATCACCGCCTCCCTGGCAATGGTTGAGAAAGTCCTCAAGCTCGACCCAGCTCGCCGGGGACTATCCTTGCGTGAGCGTGGCCGCCGTTGGAATGAAATATTGGCTATTCTCATCGAACAGACCTCCGCATGCGGCGAGTCGCCTCAATACCAGGTAGCAAGGCGTTTACTGAACAAGAAGACTCTTAGTATTGAAGGTCTGGACGAAAAGATGGCAGCCGTTCTTGAACTCTGGCAGTCCACCCCCGCCCCCTGCAATCAGGATCCTGCCTTGATCCATATATTCTCGCGGCTGCGCTAAAAATTAGCGGCGCGCATGCGTCCGCCTTAGATCTACAGGGAGGAGAATTTTGCCTCTTCAAACAACTTTCTGGAAAGTTGTTCTAATACTTGCTTGGTGCGCTCCACGTCTTTCCTGGCAATAGACCCAATCATCCCGCGCACCGCACTCTCCACCGTGCCAGTCTCCTCGGCCGCTATATGATTTCCTGCTTCAGTCAACTGCAGGAACCAACTTCTACCGTCCCGCAGATTTGGTATCCGGATCAAGAATGACTCAGACTCTAGTCGGCGAACGATCCCGCTGATCGTACTTGCATGCAAGTGCAGCGTCTGAGCCAAATCCTTTGCCGTCAGCCCGGGTGTTTGATTGATCAAACGAATCACCATACGTTGCGGACCAGTCACCCCAATCTTGGTCTTCATCTGCCTCGATAGCCTTTCCAAGCTTTCATCAAGAACCCACAGCACCTGCATAAATTCGAGGGTCAACTCCGAATCCTGTCCTGATCCTCGCGCCTGATTCGCCTTCAATTTCGATCTTGCTCCTTTGATTAAATTATCATAATATAGTTGGTGCAGCAACTAGTTTAACTCGAAGGAGGAACCCCAATGATCAGTGTCATCATCCCGGCTCTCAATGAATCGGCCCGTATCTGCAATGTCATCGAGCTCGCCCTGAAGAGCCCCAAAGTTACAGAGGTGATCGTTGTAGACGATGGGTCGGTAGACAACACACCAGAAGTGGCCACCGCTGCGGGCGCTATCGTTATTACCAGTTCCCTCCTTGGCAAAGGTGCCTCCATGGAAGACGGCTTGAACGCCGCTACGAACCCCGTAGTTGTCTACTTGGACGGCGACCTCCAGGGCCTCCGCCCCGACCTCATCGAACTGCTCGTCGAGCCTATCCTCAAAGACGAAGCAGACTTCTCCAAGGCCTGCTTCAGCCGTGCCGCAGGCCGCGTCACCATGCTCACCGCCCGCCCTCTCATGCAACTCTTCTTCCCGGAACTCGCCCACTTCGTCCAACCCCTCGGCGGCATCATCGCCGCCCGCACCTCGCTCCTCAAGACCTTGCGATTCGAAACCGATTACGGCGTCGACCTCGGCCTCCTCATCGACGCCCACATGCTCAACGCCCGCATCGTCGAGGTCGACATCGGTCACCTCGAACACGACAGTCAATCCCTGGAAGCCCTGGGCGAAATGTCCAAACAAGTAGTTCGTGCCCTCCTCAATCGAGCAGACCGTCACGGCCGCCTCTCCGTCGAACAAATCCGCGAAGTAGAAGAAGTCGAGCGCCACGCCAGAGCCGAATTCAGCGTCGCCACCAAATCCATCCACCGCGTTCACCGCCTGGCCGTCTTCGACATGGACGGCACCATTCTCAAAGGGCGCTTCATCGTAGAACTCGCCCGCCACTGCGGCCTCGAATCCCAACTGTCCCAGTGGCTTGACAACCATTCCGTCGGCACGGAAGAGCGCAGCGCAAACATCGTCCGCATCTTTGAAGGTGTCCCCAAAAAAGCCTTTGAAGAAGCTGCCCGCGAGATCGAACTCATGCCATCAGCCGCAGAAACCGTCGTCCGCCTGCGAAAACTGGGCTTCACCGTCGGCATCGTCACCGACAGCTACCGCATCGCCGCAGAAATCGTCCGCCGCCGCGTCTTCGCCGATTTCAGCGTCGCAAACCTCATCCGTTTCCGCACCGGCAAAGCGTCGGGAGACTACACCGTCTCACCCCTGCTCCTTCATCCTCAGGGCTGCCAGCTTCACACACTATGCAAGCAAAATGTCGTACTTCACCTGATCGACCGCTTCAACATCAAAGACAATCAGGTCCTCGCCGTCGGTGACGGGCTCAACGATACTTGCATGCTCTCAGCCGCCGGCCTCTCCATCGCCTTTGAGCCCAAAAGCGATCAGGTCCGTTCATCGGCTCAACACACGGTAATCCACGATCTGTCCAACATCTTCGATCTGGTTCAACAGAAAGGCTGGGCAGCTCAGTAAATATGTCTAACAGCTACCTTGCCCAGGCCCTCAAGGTAGAGGAGGAATCCAAACCCCTTCTCTACCGCCAGATCTACGACTCTGCCGAATTAGCCTCCGCCAGCTACCTCCTCGACCTCGTATTCGCCGCAGGAATCGCCACCCTCGGCCTCGTGCTCAACAGCCCGGCCGTCGTCATCGGTGCCATGCTTATTTCGCCCTTGATGGGCCCAATCATGGCTGCCGGTCTATCCTTTGCCGCCTCGGACATTTACCTCGGCGTAAAGGCCTTCCTCAACCTGCTAGGCAGCATGATCGCAGCCATTTCCCTCTCAGCGTTGCTAGTCTGGTTGCTCCCATTTCAGTCCCCCACCTCTGAAATACTCGCGCGAACCCAGCCCAATCTCCTTGACCTCGGTGTAGCCATCGTCTCCGGCCTGGCCGGCAGCGTCATCATGGCGCGCTCCCTCAACGGAGGAGGCCTCGGCGCCCTGCCAGGAGTAGCCATCGCTGTAGCTTTGATGCCTCCACTCTGCACCGTGGGCTTCGGCGTGGGCAGCGGCTGGAATTGGCAAATTATTTCCGGTGCCAGTTTGCTATTTCTAACCAATCTCGTAGCAATCGCCTCGTCCGCATTTTTGGTCTTCTATCTCATGGATATGGGCTCGGAAACAATCTACGACTCCATCCCTGAAACGGAACGCCGTCACGCCACCGGTAGCCTCATCTACCGCGTGCTCCATTCCTCTTTCATGGCCAGAATTCTCGGCGACGTCGGCCACCTCCGCTGGCGCATTCTGATGGTTGCCCTCACCATCGGCCTGCTCTTCATTCCGCTTCGCAGCTCTCTCATGCAACTCCGCGACGAAACGATTTCCCGCTCGGCAGCCAGAGAAATAATCAGAACTCTCGTAGCTCCAGATCACCTGCTCAGCCAGCAGCTCGAGATTTTTCCAGACCACCTCATCCAGCGGGTAATAACCACCACCTTTGTAAGCAAAGAAAGTATTGCCACCGCCGAGGCTGAGCTAGCCCGCCGCTCGGGCAAACGCGTGGCCATCAATATCAGACAAATTGCAAATGAAGAAGAACTGATCACCCTTCGTCGATCCCTCGAACAACGCCAACAAATACCACCACCGCCGCCGACGCTCGCCTCGCTCGGCCAGTCCATCTGGCCTACCGTCCAGCAGCCACTCAAATCCGTCTGGCCATCCGATTCCGCCCAACTCCTCGACTATGAAGTCGGCTTCACCCATGACTCCACCTTCGTCCGTGTTGCTTACAACGCACCCCGTTCCCTCGACGCCCCAGCACAGGAAAGCATTCGCAACTCCCTGCGCAACTCCCTGAAACAGGACAACCTCAGCGTTATCTTCGATTGGCGCGGACCAGCGAAGAAAATTCGTGCCCCATCCGTGAAACAATAACATTCCATGTCGACCTCGCCGTCCAGCACTCAGCCCAAAATGCAGTGGGGCCTCCTCACTCTCCTCATCATCGCCGTCTTCGTCAACTACATTGACCGCGGCAACCTCAGCGTCTCCGCCGCCAAAATCAGCGACGAACTCAACGTCACTCCCGCCATGATGGGCCAGCTCTCCTCTGCCTTCTTCTGGACCTACGCCCTCTGCCAGGTCCCCGCCGGCTGGCTCATCCAGCGCTACGACGTCCACCGCGTCTTCGCAATCGGCTACCTCCTCTGGTCCCTCGCCACCGCCTTCACTGGTCTCGCCACCACCTTCACCACCCTCTTCGCTTTCCGCCTCCTCCTCGGCATCGGCGAATCCGTCGCCTACCCCGCCTTCTCCAAGATCATCGCCAAAGACTTCCCAGAAAATCAGCGCGGCAAAGCCAACGGCTTCATCGACGCCGGCTCCAAACTCGGCCCGGCCCTCGGCACCCTCATCGGCGGCCTCATCGTCGCCAACTACGGCTGGCGCAGCCTCTTCATGATCCTCGGCTTCGGCGCCCTCGCCTGGCTCCCTTTCTGGCTCCGCTCCGCCCCCAAAGCCCACTCCATCGACAACCCCAAACCCCTGCCGGTCAAAGAACCCACAGCCCTCGAACTCCTCTCCACCCGCGCCGTCTGGGGCACCTTCATCGGCCTTTTCTGCCTCAACTACGGTTGGTACTTCATGGTCACCTGGTATCCCTTCTATCTCGTCAAGCAACGCGGCTTCACCACCGAGAAGATGGCCGTCCTCGGATCACTCCCCTTCGTCATGATCGCCATCGCTGCTACCATCGGCGGCTGGCTCTCCGATCACCTCATCTCCAAAGGCTACACCCCCACCCTCATCCGCAAATCCTTCATCGTCACTGGCCTTCTCAGCGGCACCATGATCTACCCCGCCGGCATCGCCAGCAACGACGACGTCTCTTTCGGCCTCTTCCTCTTCACCTGCTTCGCCTTTGGCCTTGCCTCCTCCAACCACTGGGCCTGCACCCAAACCATGGCCGGCCCCGCTGCCGCCAGTAAATGGACCGGCTTCCAGAACGGCTTCGGCAACTTCGCCGGTGTAGCCGCCGGCTGGGTGACGGGCAATATCGTCGACACCACCAAGAGCTTCGACGGGGCCTTCCTCGTCGTAGCCGCAGTCCTGGTTCTCGGCGCCTTCTCTTACGCCTTCATCATCCCTGAGCTCAAACAAATCGATTGGGAAGCCAAAGCTTGATCCAGATTCTGGCCCTCACTCTGCTAGCAGCAGACTTTCAATACGTCCCAGCCATCGAGTGCGAGGAATTCAAAGCCTGCATGGATCAACTCCCCAAAGGCAAAATCGTCGCGACCACCGTCTTCCTCGCCAAAATCGAAGACTACGCCGCGATGAACAAGGTTTACGAATCCTATTTCCCCGGCCTCAAACCAGCCCGCAACACCGTAGCCGTCAAGCTCCCCAAAGGCATCCGAATGGCCATCAACGCCACCCTATACACCGGCCCTGCTGAGCTCCGAGGACTCACCCCGCCCAACACCACCAACATCGTCCCCATCACCCCAGGAATTCTCACTCCAGACCGTCTCTTCATCGCCGGCATTCTCGGTCGCGATTCCAACTCCGGCCAGATCCCCGAAACCCCACAAGCTCAAATCGACATGTGCTTCAACCGCCTCACCCGAGTCCTCGCTACCGCCAATCTCACCCCGAACGCGATGCTTCAGGCTACCCTCTACCACTCCTCCGCAATCCCGCTTACCCTGATCGAGAAAAGCCTGAAAGACTACTTCGGCTCCCAGCCAACCATCTCAATCACCATCCTCGAAGTCCCCGCGCTGGCCCTCGGCGCGAACATCGGACTCAACGGTGTTGCTCTCTTTCTACACACCCCTGTGTAAAAAAGCAACAACCCCTCTAGTCAAGCTCTTTTTCTTTGGGCGTGCCCGAAAGCATTGCAAAGAAAAGACCTACGATCACCAATCCACAGATAAAAGCAACAATTGTCATATCAGCCTCCAGCTAGATACGCGTCATATCGGCACGTAAAGGGCCAAACTGAGCCAAACTTTCAAAAAGTATGTTACGGTTCGCTTATGAACGTGGATTTGGCCTTTGGCAAAGCTGGCTTAGCCGTAACCCTCCCCGATGGTTTTGAGTACCGTCTTCTCGAAGCAAAATCAGCTTCTCCCCTCCCGGACGAAACCGCTGCCCTCGAGCACGCCATTCTCCACCCCATTGGAACTCCCTCCCTGGCCGAGCTGGCAAAGGGCAAAAAGACTGCCGCCATCTCCGTCTGCGACATCACCCGCCCTGTCCCCAACAGCCGCACGCTCCCGGTCATCCTCAAGACCCTCCACGCCGCAGGCATCCCCGTAGAAGGCATCACCCTCTGCATCGCCACAGGCCTCCACCGCATCGCAACCCAGGCCGAACTCGACGAGATCCTCAGCCCCGAAATCGCAGCGAAGTACCGCATCTTCAACCACGACGCCAAGATCCTCTCAGAC
>JALHNH010000015.1 GCA_022843625.1 Bryobacter sp.
GTTCGCTGAGAGGAGAACGACCATGGCAGAGAAGACCATCACCATTGAAATCGACGAGACCGGAAACAGCTCGCTCGATCTGAACGGTTTCCAAGGAAAAGGATGTGGCGACGTCGCTAAGCTGCTTCAGGGATCAGATCGGATCATTAACTCTAACAAGAAGCGCGAGTTCCACTTGGCTTGCCAGAAGCAAAATTCGAAGCAGCGGCAACAGCGATAAGCACATGATCGATGTCCCGCAGGCGGAGTCACTATGCAAACCATCAGTTTCTGGCTTACTTCCTAATTGCCGGACCATACACCCAAGGTCACTTCTGGCGCATTGCATAGGGTTGCGCAGCCGTCCGCTGTAAGCCAGGACCAGGATTGGCGCCTTACCACCGACACCAGCAATCAGATTCTTTCCCGATCGGGTGCCCAGGCTAACGGGTGACGGTTGCTTAGAATACGTGATGCATCGCCCCCAACGCCTTAGGATCGAGGGGGGCTTTCACGCCGATGACGTTGAGGTGTTGAACCAGTTCGATTCGTGCCTGAATCTCTCGGACTCTCGCAACGCCAGCCTCCGCCTGAGTCCCTTCCGCATCGGCTTCTTCATGCCGCGTTACCATTCAACCTCACACTGGCGGGTCTTGTTGTATGCGACGGATGACTTCCTCGACAATATCGTGGAGACGATTCGCCGAATCATGCAAGTCTGCGGGGTCGACAACGTCTACGCCGTGGACGACACCGTTGCGCATGCGCCGGATGCGCTCGAACTCCCGTAAGTCCTGCACAAAGCGCTCCATCATTTTCGCTGTTGGCACCACGCCTCGTCGTTGATCGGAACTCGGATACATGTCCCGCACGACGCGCTCCAGCCTGGCCCATTCGGCGAGGAGGTGGCCGATGGCTCCGTGGAGTTCTGCAGCTGATGGCTCGACCGCTTGCTCGGCGCGAACCGAGAGTGGTCGTTCTGCTCTGATCTCCTCGTACACCTTGTACCGCGACTCTTCCTCCGCAAGGAGCCGGTCGATTATTTGCTCTGCGATCGGTCGCCGTTCCGTGTCGTGGTGCAAAGCGTCAAGGTACGGCTTGAGGAGTTCCGGCGTGAGGAGATTGAGGCGCCTGAGCAGCTCGAACAAGAGATCTACGCGCCCGAGTGCGGAATCTGCCAGCGGTCCGTGTGCGTCGAGCGCGGTCCTACTCAACAAGTGCGAGGCGAGGTCAAAGTGGTTCACGAACTCTCGCTCGCTTCCAGCGACGCGCGTCTCACCGGCCTTCTGCAGGCGCTCCAGCGCGATCTCACCAGCAATTACGAGGCCGTTGAGTTCGTCGAGGATCGCGTATTCCTCATCTGAAAGCGTTCCCTCGAAGGGCTTGTAGACAAGGTCGTGTTCAACTTCAGACCAAGCGTGCATGAGCACGGACGCGACTTGGATCTCCACGCGAGCCTCCGAGTACCGCTGCTGTGCCGTCCCAAGACTAGATTCCTTTAGTTGCACCCGGTAGTGCGTCGCCCAGTAGCCTGAGAACCGCTTCTTGTAGGTTGCCTTCGCGCTGGCAGGAAATTCCTTGGGCGTTTCCAGTAGGGTAAAGAGCTGTTTTACCAATCGGTCCACCTGACCCCGCTCGCCGGGGAAGTACAAGGCGACTCGTGCCCCGGCGAGGTCGACGATGTCCGCCGAGATCTCTTCGAGTGTGGTGTAGTTCTTCGTTCGTGCCCGCTGCCGTACCTTTGCTTCCAGGCGTGCGGGCGATTTCGCTCGCGAGGTGACCATGGAGCGGATGCCGGCGGCCTGCAGGTTCGAGTCGAGCGTTTGCGCGATGAGGCGCGCAGTCTGATCGTAGTAGTCGAACTCTCTGCGGTACCGAGCGATGAACTCTTCGATCAATCCCATACTGCTTTAGAGGTACAAGAACGACTGGGGTGGCCGGACGCCGTATGCTACCTGCAGGTCGAGTGGTTGCTTGTATCGGTCGACTTTGCCGATGACGATCGCGTGACCGATGTCTCGTCCCGCGAAGTAGTTAAAGAACACCGTGCGGTCGATGCCTGCCTGTTTCTCGGTGCGGTCCCATAAAGCGTCGACGTCGTCGGTGATGATGTCTTCGACCTTGAATTCCCCCGCGACTTGACCGACAGGGCTAGTGATGTAGACCACGACGACTTTGATATCTTCTTTGAAGATCGAGCGACGGAACTCGAACCGCTTCTTGCCAGAGAAGATGGCCTCGGCATACTCGGGCTTAATTGATAAAACTGCGTGGGTCGGCTTGTGCGAGTCGGAGGATCGTGCAGAACTGCTCTTTCGTAAGGGGCTCAAAGCCTTGTGGGGCGGATGATACGTCGCGGATGATGCCATGTTCGATCAACTCCTTCATATTAGGTCGCTTCGCGAATGAATACGCGTACAGGAACTCGACGATGAACGGTCGGTTGTGCTTCTTATAGTCCCACCACTTCATCAGTTCCTGGTCATCGAACACGCTGCGCTTGCGACACAGGCTGATGAAGTGCGCGGCATCGCGGATGTTTGCGGTGACATTTTCGACGATCCCGACGGTGGTGACGACGCTCTTGTGATACCCGCCGGTGCGGTAGAAGACGATTGCGTCCCCGCGCTTGAGATCGCGCTTGATCGAGCGGCAGATGTACACCTTCCGGATCGCGTTGCGATGGGGGAGCGGCTCGACGAAATCTGCTGGAGACTCCGTCCGTAGAATCGAATCGGGCAAGAGACTCGTATGAAACTCGGGCCAGATTGGGACGATAAAGGCTCGCGTGCCGAGGCTCACGATGGGAAACGTGAGAGCTGGTGCGCTCGCGTCAAAGATCCGTTTCATGCTCCGCACGAGGACCAGCTCTCTCCCATAGGTGCCACTCTTCGTGCCGTGCTCGACGAATCCGAAGTCCTGCAAGAGTTTGACGAGGCGTTGTTGGCCAGCGGTGTTCGGGAAGATCGTCACGTAGACCTCTTCCACGTTCTGCCGGAGCGCGTTATCAAAGATGATCTTGAGGAATCGCTCGCCAAGCTTGAACCCGTTCATCTCGACTTTGAACGTGCCGATCTTCAATCGTCGCTTGGGCTCGAATCGTGGCTCGATGTCGCTGTAATTCTCGTCTGTCCCCTCGACTTTGAGATAAAGGAAGGCGACGAGGTCGTTCCCCTGGGTACACACGTAGGCGGATTCGTCAGCCTTGCGTGAGAACCACTTGTCGAAGGCGTCCCCGCCGTAGTCCTGCCGGAAGCTGTCGAAGAATTCTCCTGTGATGTCGGTCGCGCCGAAGACCGTCTTCTTGACGGCGAGGACCTTGTAATCAACGAGGGTAGGATTCTCAGCCGTAACCTTTTCGAGGAATGCGTCAAGCGTGAAGACCCGGTCGGCGATGCCGAGCATCGCTGCTTTTGTGTGAACTCCTCGATCCTCCGTGATGAGGATGTCCACGCGGTTCGCTACCACCTCGTTCACGATGATCGTATCGTTCCGATCGTTTTCCGTCCTGTCCGTTGCGGCGAACTCCGCTGCGCCGGCCGACATCGGCGCGATCGTCTTGAGGATGTTGTACGACTGGAGTTTCGCAGCGAAGCTCTTGCGGACCCTCTCGTCCTTGTGCTTCTCGATTTCGCTCAAGCTGACAGGATGCGCGCACTTCTCATGCTTAAGTCTGTCAAGCCAGTTGAAGACGTTCCCGATGTCTCCCCGAACCACGGTCGATGCCTCGCGATGAATCAAGACGTTGGTGTCGAGGAGAACCCGCATTGGATGGTAATAAAACAGTTTATATCAAAAATGTTCGATAAAAATATCCGAGAATTGTTCCCGTTGCCCACGCTTCATCCTCTTACCAAATGAGCTTGACGTCCGCTCCGTGGAATGCCTCGCGGATTACCAGCGCTATCGTGATCGCCTTCAGCACGCCATTCAGACCTGCCAAATCTTCCTGAGTCTTGAGTCCCTTCAACAGTTCCTCCAGGACCTCTGGTAAATCTCCACCGCATATCGTCTTTCACTGACGGAGAATCACGTTTACACAAAATGTTGTACATATTCCCTCGCTGGATTGTTCCTGGAATACGCCATTTGGAGGTTTGCCAGTCCCCGTTTTCGGAAGTTGACCTTTTTGTTCCTGCTGCCTCTGACTTGAATTGGTCGGCTTTAAGCGGACTAGCCGTTGGAAAACCATGGATGGCGACAAGCATTCTTGGCGTGTCTGACTGTTGAAATCGAGGCGCCTTTCCATTTCACAAAGCGACATCTGGAGTTAATGAGATCTCCAAGTGGGTTGAATCGAACCCGCCAGGAGGCAGCAAGGAGGTCAAAGTGACGATGAGAACGCATTCCAGCCTGGAGCGGAGTCGAGTGAACGGCCCTGGATCCAGAGCTGTGATCTGGCTGCAGGGCTGTTCCTTGAACTGTCCCGGATGCTGGAATCCACTAAGTCATTCAATTGAAGGCGGCATGGAAGTTGAGATCGCCTCAGCCGTGGAATGGGTAGCTGACCTGCACGCTAGCGGCTTGATCGATGGACTCACAATTAGCGGTGGAGAACCGATGGAACAGGCCAGGGCGCTCTTGGCCTTGCTCCAAGCTCTGCGCCTCCTCCTCCCCGAGATCAGCATCGGCCTGTTTTCCGGTTACACGGAGAGGGAGTTAGCGAGCGGTGCCTTTCTTTCGCGAGACGCCAATCCACCCTCATCGCAAGCCGACCTCTGGCGTGCGATTCGACAGCATCTCGATTTTGCAGTCCTCGGACGGTTCAACGGGAATCGGCCTTCGCAACAGCCGCTTGTCAGTAGTCAGAATCAGGCCCTGTTACTGCTTTCTGATCGCCACTCCTACAGCGACTTTTCGCCGCTGAGTGTCGAGTTCACTATCAATTCCCAGGGGATCACCCAGATCACTGGGTTCCCCATCCTGCAATAACTTCCGTCGCGCCGACCCGCGCCACCACCAACCACAACCCACATAAGGAGACGTGTATTCCATGTCGTTTCAATCCTATCTTTTCTCCATTTCAGACAGCCCAACCGCACCACCTTTACCCTTCGTTCAGCCCAGTATTGGCGGCAATGCGGACGGTGGCAGCAGCCCCCCAGCCATCCCGATTCAGGATCCCGGAGTGGATCTCGCCAAGAAGACGGTCTGCATCAAGGTGCGGCTCTCTACCATGGGCAACACCCGCAAGGTGTCGACTTCCCAGATCGAAGCCGACGCGGACAAGGATCTCCTCCGCGTTTCAAAACATCTGCTGGATTCGGCGGAACTGAAGGCCATCGGGCGATTCGATGGAGAGATTCGTCGTTACCTGTACAACCTGTGCCTTCCGTTCGAAGTCGGCATTCACCTCCTTCCGATTGCCGCCCTCCAGGTTGTCGAGCAGCGCCTCCGGCAATTCCAGACGGAGCGGGAGCAACTCGTCAACGCATTCATCCAGGTCTATCCGGGCCTTTGCATCGATGCGAGCAAACGGCTCCGTGGCCTCTACAACCCGGCTGACTATCCGCCCGTAGAAGAAGTTGCGCGCCAATTCGGATTCTCATGGCAATACGTCAGCTTCGGGGTTCCCGATCAACTCCGCGGAATCTCTCAGGAAGTGTGGGACCAGGAACGCGAGAAAGCCGCCCAACGCATGGCGGAAGCATCCTCGGAGATCCAGGTTGTCCTTCGCGAGTCGATGGGTAAGCTCGTCCAGCACATGGCGGAGCGCCTTCGAGATAGCGCCGATGGAAAGCCACTTCGCTTCAAGGAAACGACCGTGTCGAACCTGGTCGAGTTCCTCGAAAACTTTGAGTTCCGGAATGTGACGGATGACCAGGAGCTACAACAGATCGTGAAGCAGGCCCGTGGTCTCTTGCAGGGCGTTGGCGCCGACGATCTCCGCAACACGGGTGAACTCCGCACAAAGGTCCAGTCGGGTATGGCGTCACTCGCGGCGGAGTTGGACGCGATGGTGACTCGTGCCGGTAGCCGGAAATTCCGCTTTGAAGAGGCGGCTTAGCCGCGAATCCAAATTACGAAAGGAGTGTGAACTTCATGAACCAACCAGAAACAACGGGCCTGTTCTCCCAACTGGCGCCGATGCTTTCCAACCGGACCGTAATCCTAACGGTGGCGGCTACGGGCCGAGACGTCCTGACGGTCAGCATCATCCCAAAGAAGCTGAAAGACGACGAGAATGACGTATTGTCGGTTCCCCTTTGCGCCACCGGCACCGCCGAAGAACTCGACCGGGACCTGCCTAGCCAATTGCGCGACTTCGTCGACGCCCATTCGTCAACCTCCTCCAATTTGGCCCGGATCAAGGAGGAGCTCGAAGCGGCGGAAAAGGCGGTCGAAGAAGCACGAAAAGAAAAGCTGAAAGGGAAGAAACTCCCGGTCGCGGAGAAAGCGGCGGCACCCAAGCCGGAGCCACAAGGGACGCTCGGGCTTTTCGATGAAGCTGCAGGCGAACCAGAGGATGTTGAGGTGAACGGATGACGGTAACCAAGATGACCCGCGAGTTTCGATTTGGTGGCGCAAAGCTTCCAGATCCGAACCCAGAAATGAATGCAGAGCAGGTGCGGTCCATCTACGCGACGCAATTTCCTGAGATCGCTACAGCCGTCTTGACCGGCCCCGAAGCGGTAGGCGATAAGCTCGTCTTCCGCTTCGAGCGGGCGATCGGAGCCAAGGGATAAGCCTATGCCGCAGGAACCAACGGTCGAGGAGGTTCTCGAAGAACTCGATGCAATTGCGCGAGGGCTGCACCCAAGTCAGAAAACCATTCTGGAGGAGTATCGAAAATGTCCCGATTGGCAACAGGCCGCGCAACTTGTGGCCAAAGGAATCCAGCGCCTTCACCGCGGCAGCGGCCAATACCGATTGCTCGATGTTCCACCGGGGTGGCTTCCGCCCACTCTCTAATGGGCACTGGCAATTCGGCCGGCTGGAGTCTGCCTCTATTGAATGGAATTCCCGGCCATCATCAAATGCTTCACGGGGAGCGGATCGTTGCGCGCACAGGAGCAAACCTCCTACGCGCAGGAATCGCTCCCGCGGCCGCTTGGACCAAGGCAGGCCAGGACCCCTATGAGTTTCTGCGGATCGCTTTGGAACACTGCGTTCAGCAAAGCAGTAGTGCGGTCCTTCGGGAGCACTTCTTCATGACGTTGACGCTCAGTTCCACCGTCGATCCGATCTCTGGCGGCGAGGGCGACGGCAGCAATCTTTACCTCATCGCCGATCCCACGCAAGCCGGCTACTTGGTGCTGGGGCCAACCATCAAGGCACTGGAGCGAGAGCACCCAAGGCTACCGGCGACGTTCTACCGGATCTTCACGTCATCGCTCAATCGCTGGGTGAGGGTTTTCGACTTTCAGGATGCGCTGGAACGGAACGAAATGTTGCGGGATTGGTATGAAGGCGATCCCGATGCTGCGAGCATAGAGCTTCCAGATGTGGACGCCGCAGTACCTTCAGCCCTAAAGCGGAAGCCGCTCAGCCTCCCGGGTTTACGCCAGGTCATGAGCCGCATTCGCGCACCGGAAGTACGTCGGTGGCTTGAATGCCTGATGGCACTCGAAATTGAGTCGTCCCGCGCGCAACCACCCGAACTCGACTCTGAAATCCGAGACCAACTTCATGATTCAAATCCGCCCCTGCCGGCATTGCTGATCGTGTTCAGGAAGCACGACGCCATAGAAGCGGCCTTCGACGCGGAGGCGGAAGGCATGATGGAGGTTTCCCCAGAGCCAAATTTGATCATCCCGGTGAGAACCGACGACTTCGGGTATGCCCGGGACTCTTTCTACAAATTGGGCTGCTTTCTAAAAGCACTTTCTTGTGCCAGCGAACTGATGAAGCTCTTGCCCGAGAATGACATTTGATCGAGCCAAGAAAATCATTCAGTGATTAACGCGATACCGGCTCGACAACAACCACGAAAGGGGGTAAATCATGGATTGCCACATTAGCTTGCAAGGCGCGGATTCACTTTCGCTCCAAGGCGCAATCCTTGTTTACAAGGGCGCACGCGACGTATTTGCTTCCTGGCACGAAGCGACTGCCGGGAAGGGAACCGCACCACAATTGGGGCCAGCTTTGCCCCTGTCTACGATGTTCCTGAAGTCCCTGGCCGAGGGGCTGGGCTCCAATTTGCGGACGGAGCTTCTGCCCCCTAACGTCTTGGTTCGAACACCAGACACTCTCGTGTGGTGGACCCCAGCAACAAGCCGGCGGATGTTCTTCTCCCAGTTTGACGAGATCCTCGGTCCCTTGAGCGGGCGGAGCTTTCCGCATCCCGCATTGGTTTTCCGAGTGTCAGGGCGGGAACTCCGAATCCGCGCTATCAGCCAAAGCAAACGCCCCGACGCCACCACGCCGCTCTTCGTCGCGCCGTACTACAACACTCAAGAGAACGGCCTCGTCTGCCAAGGAAGCATGCGATCCCCGGAAGGCCCGTTTGTCAACGCAATGACCGCCTGGGAAGATGCGTTCTTCGCGAGCGAGTTTACGCACCTCTGGGGCGGCGGCCTTATGTGCCAACACAAGCAGGGAGTGGCAGGCCTCTGGAAATCGGTGGAGGAGGCGAAAGGCTTCCCAGTCCGTCTGCTCGCAAATGCCTGGCAGACCCTTCAGGAATTCGTCGGGCGCGATTGCGATTGAGAGGTCACATGAAACACAACATCACCACCCAATTGCTGAGCCGCACCGTAAGCATCAGCGTCGTCGGCACCGGCGGCAACGGGAGCATAGTCGCCATGGCTCTCCCGTACATCCATCAAGCGTTGCTGGTCGCTGGTCACCCAGGAGGACTAGACGTGACGTTGATCGACGGCGATGTCGTCTCAGAAAGCAATTGCATCCGACAGCCCTTCAGTCGGTCCGAGATCGGCCTGCCCAAGGCCACGGTACTCGTCTCAAGGATCAACCTGTTCTGGAACCTGAACTGGCGTTCAGCACCACAGCGGCTTGCTGACGAGCATCTGCTCTCCGATAGCGACATCGTGATCGGATGCGTGGACACTCGGGAAGCACGCGCCGGGATCGAGGCACGAATCGTCGGCTCCCGAAGCCGAGTGGCGTATTGGCTCGACTTGGGCAATGGTGCCGAAGGCGGGCAGTTTGTCCTCGGCCAACCGCTGAACGCTCTAAACGCGCGGAAAGCGGACCGGCTGCGAACGGTCGCCGAGCTATTTCCCGAAATCGTGAACCCAGCTCTGGACGATCACGCGATGCCGAGTTGCAGCGCGTTGGAGTCGTTGGAACGTCAGGAACCATTCGTCAATCAGACACTGGCCAGCCACGCAATGGCGATGCTCGCGAGGCTATTTCGCTACGGCGGGCTGGACCACCATCACGGCGCCTTCGTGAACATCGCGAGTCAAAGCGTGCAGCCACTCATGATCGATCCTTATGGCTGGAAGCGTTTGATGCGGAGCGGGCGAAGCACAACAGGCTAGAAGAGATCTTCGGCGATCGCGTTGGCTTCGTGCAACTCCTCGTTCAGCACCAGCCAAATTCCGTTCGGTTGGGTCTTGATGATCTCTTCTTTGGTTTCATCGCTGAGAGGCAGAATTGTGTCGGGCATAGTGGCTCCTGTTCTAGAGTTCTTTTACCGCAACGGTGTCCCGGCGCCTAGCCACTGGCACCTGGCCAATCCGGCGTGTCGCCGACATCCACCTGCTCACCGGCTCGCTTCAACACGTCGTTTAGCCAGCGCATCTTTCGTTGGCCCCGGACGACTCTGCCAATAAATCCAAGCCGACTCGCCACATCGTGCCGGTTGCGTCGCACATCGTCGCGTTCGGTCTTGGAATATGCAGCCATGAACTCCTCCAAGTTTGCCGGACGCGAAAAAATGTACGTGGCATGTCCCAATGCTGGGATCTCCGCGATCAAACTCTTGTGCCAGACAAACAAATATTCGTCGCGGAATAGGAACCAGGTCTTACTTCGCTTGCGCAATTCTTCGAAGTAGAATTCATCGAAGTCCGGCTGCCAATTGACATGCTGGGGGCGCAGTTCTCGCTCTGCGTTAAAGTCTCGAAACCATTCTTCGACAAGCGAATGTTCAGCGGGTTGCGATTCGATCTGCGCGGCGATTTGTCTGATCAGATCTGCGTGGCGGCCGAGCAGAGCGTGGAACGCGCGCGCGCCGTCGATATCGGCCATCAGACCTTCGGGGACGGTTACGCGAAGTCGCGATGGTAGCGCCACAGACCACTTGTTGAATATCCGTTCTCCTTGCTCAAGCCGCTCCTTCCCGGACGTCACGAAAGTCGCCTCGACCTCCAGCCGACTCCGAATCCAGTGCTTCCAGTTGTTCCAGGTCGGGTCCCAATTCAACCCGGGCAACAGTCCGCCATCGAGCCAGACCTCAATCTTTCGCCTTGAGTCGCTGCAGACGATTCGATCAGGCAAGAAGTCACAGCTCCGCAGAAGGATGGATACCTTTCGCTCCGCCATATCTGGCTTAAAGGCCAGGATCCGGTTCCCAATAAACGCCTTGCCATCCTCGACCAGACGCCCTTCCACAAGGACGGAACCGTAGCCGCCATAAGGGAAGAGTGGCAGCGCATGCTCATCAAGCCTGAGCCGGTCGTAGCATTCCTTAAGAGCCGGATTGGCCAAGATGTTAAACGCCCGCTCAATGTGGGATTTCGCGATCCTCTGATCGCTGGAGAGCGCAAGCTCAATCGATTTGAGTCGCCATGCAAGCCGGAGTTCGGTCAGAGTCGCCGACGAATGGGTACTCAGTGCTTCGTACAGTTGATCCCGGGGCGAGTCTTCCCCCGTCAAAGCAAAAAAATGCTCGCGGATTGCGAGCGCCGAGAGATAAAGCTTCTCTACTGCCTCGGAATACGGCACATCCGCCTCGGCGTATTGCCCAGTCTCCCCCAGTGGAATTGCCACCGCGCGCCCAACAGTTGCAAAGAGCATTTCCGTTGAGCGCGCCGACCCTGAGCGTTTCACTAAGAGGCTGGGCGAAGTATTCGTCGAATCAGCGGACAGGATCGACACCATGTCATTCGGTTGAAGTCGACGCCCAATCATTGTGGGAACCAGGATGGACTCTCCATCGGAAAGGAGACAGCGGATCGCCCCCGACTCCGCTGCCAGCGCTTTGACCCTTAGCACTTGTCCTGACGATCTTGTCCCCTCTTGCTCCACACGAAGAGATTAGGGCCCTTTAGGGCAATCTCAAAGGGATTGCGGCCCAAGCACCCTGCTTCCTGCGACGATCGAAAAGAACGCCCTGGGTCGGTTGATCGGGGTTAGCTACCCAATAGCCCCAGGCAACCCTCTGCTATCCCAAAGCCGTAGAAACTCAGCGACAGTGCCGTGTGCATGGAGTCGAAGTCGCTCTCGTTGCTCTGCGTCGTCAGCCATCAATTCGAAGTTCGCATACTGAGATGGTCCTCGGTGCCCAGGCGACTGGAAATGCGTTCGAATGGCTTGAATTGCCGCAGGGATATCGGCATGGTCGATAACCGGGCTGGAGGCGGTAGCGTCGACAACCGAGGCCGGTCCCTCTTGAAATGCATTCAAGATCCAGACCAAATCGTAACTGTCCTTGGATTTGTCCCTTTCATCGATGGCAAAGCTTTTGAGCACAAGCAGTGGCAGCAGATTGCAGACCCTCACTTCAATCCGTTCCTGAATCCCTCCGTGATCGAGCAGCTCGCCACCCAAATTGATAGTGATGTGGTCGCGGCCAGCGAGTTCTGCCCCTCGGATTCGCATTGCGCTAATTTTTGAGCCGACATTCTTACCAGGATTCCTCAAGAGTTGGCCCGCATTGCCTTCCCCAACCGGACAGAAGAACTCAAGTACAACCGACACGCCGTCTACCTCTCTGGTCCACCTGAAAGTCTCTTCTTGATTCGTATCTGGATTTCGCCTCGGCGCGAATTGGGCATCCTTGAGATTTTGCTGGAGGGTTCGGTAGGCCTCATCTTCTTCGCTCTCCAGCGCAATGCCCACCACAATGTCGAGGTCGGTTGTTCCGACGTGTTCGGGAATGTCGGCAGGCAGGTCTCCAACCAAATAGCGGGGTGCCATTCCGCCAATCAGCACCAGTCGAGTTCCCCACGGACCGATTTTGGTCAAGATTGTTCGGAGCGCCTTTTCACAGGCTGCCAACGCCTGAGGGGAATAGGCCAATCGCGGATGCTCGGGCTGATTATTCGGAGTCATTCCTCAAGATCTTCTCACGAAGATTCTGGGCCACCTCTTGAGATCGCCCCGCACCGTGCAGAGCCTCGATATAGGCGCGGGGGCGAGACACGAGTTGAAGCGGCTGATCCAGGTCTGAGTTGAATCCATTGGGTTCGATGATCCGCGATTGCTTCAGCGCCAGATTGCGTTCTGACTGCCATAGGAAAACATTCGCTCCTCGCTCCACCTTTTCTCCGCCCAGCACGCGAGCCACGTCTTCGAATGGGACCTTGGCATCAACCCAAATCACCGGTTCCGGAAATGTGGTCAACGTCGGCGCGTACAAATTGGCAGCTGTTGTTCCGCCCACCGCCCATAACGCTGTCACCTGGCTCAGTTGCGGGAGTTTTGCCAGGAGAGCGTTAGGCGATCGGCTCCATACGTTTAGAGGCGTCACCACCGAAGGAGTCCGTTTCTCCTCTTCGGCCCACAAGTCGAGCAGTCCTCCACGCTCGATCAGTGCCCATTGCCGGCTAGGCCCACTAGCAATAGCTTCGACGATTCGCAGTGCGGACAGTCGTTGGAGTATTCGGCTTACCAGTGCCGTAGAGACCCCTGCCTTTTCGGCAAGAACGCGAAGCTGTATCAGTTGGCCGGCCTCCCAGCCCGCGAGCGTCTCGGCGACAAGCCCCGAGCTTCCTTGGAGCTTGGCTCTCTGCTTGGGCCAGCCTTTTTTCGATGATCCATCTTCTCCGCGGATGTCGACAAGGAGTCCAGGCGCGGCCAAGTGCAACATTCCAGTATTCTGCTCAGCCCAAGACACGTTATGCTCTCGGAGCATCCGGCGTGTCGATGCCGCCAAAGTACGGGTTGCAAAGAGTTGCCGTGTCACTTGCGACGATCCAGCTGCTATCCTGGCTTGATCTTCAATCAGGTGAGACGCTGCTTCTCGACTCAGTACAGGTGCCAAGGTCAATCGAAATTCGACGGCAGGCCCAGAATGCGCGCTGACAAAAAGGTGGCCCATTTTCTCCGACTCTCGGACGTCGATACCCGGCGTGCTTTTCAATAGTCGGAGGAGCCAATCTGGCGCTCGCGATGGTTCTTTCGGCATCACAGGGCAAGTCTACACTAGATTCAATATGTACAGCAAGTAGCAATATTCAATTAGTAGTAGATAAATAAGCAATACCAACAACTTGAAAGAAACTACAGAAGTGTCAGAACGAAAACCGGCAACTTTGCAGTTGGAGAGCAATCAGAAAGAATGGCTGGTGCTATACGGCTTTCAAGACCCATCGATCAGGGTTCAAGAGCCTAGTGTTCGTGGATTGCTGGATTGAATCGGAAAAGCATACATACGATCTTGCGGCGCGCTCGAACCTGAATCCGAAAAAGCTAGTTTTCGCAAGTTTGGCGGCGATGCTTCGAGATCCCTAAGTTATTGATCTAGCGTGGGATTTCCCCTTTTTCAATCCTCCCTGGATTCGCCCCGTTTCAGGCTGTTTTGCGCGGCTGTCACACTTTTGTCCCACCAGAATGGCGCCTTGGCGAATTGTCCATGCTTCGTTCACAAGAGAATTCTAAGGCGCATCTCTTGAAGGGTGAAACGACATCGCAGTCGACGCAATTGTTCGTGGGCGCGGGACTGATCGGCCTTGCTTGCGTACCGTATGAGCTCAACTCATTAGCCCGTTGCGCAGCGCGAAGCGGACAATATCTCCGGTGTTGTGCAGGTTCAGCTTCTCCATGACGCTGCCGCGATGGGACTCAACCGTATAGACGCTCAAGTTGAGGGTGTTGGCGATTTCCTTATTCGTCTTGCCTTCGGCGATCATGGCCAGAACCTCGCGCTCACGGCTGGTGAGGAGATCCACCGGGTTGGTGACGTGCTTTCGATAATCGGTCAGCACCGCATCCGATACGGCCGGGCTAAGAAACGCCTCTCCACGAGATACGGCGCGAATTGCCCGCAACAGGTCGTCGTCTTCCGAGTCCTTGAGAAGATAGCCCCGGGCGCCGGCGCGCAGCAACTCGCGAACGTAGACTGAGTCTTTGTGCATGCTCAGGCCGATCACCTTGGTTTGCGTCAATTCATCGCAGATCTGCCGCGTGCCCTCGATGCCATTGAGTTCGGGCATGGAGACGTCCATTACCACCACGTCGGGCTTCAACTTTCGCGCCTCTTCAATGGCCTCGCGGCCAGTCTTGGCTTCGCCCACCACTTCCAGATCAGGCTGTGCGTCGATAAGCATCCGGATGCCTTTGCGCAGGATGGCATGATCGTCAGCCAACAAAACTCGAATCTTCTTGCTCTGCATCCAGTTCAACCTTACGAACGGGCACTTCCACGTGAATATAGAGCCCGCCCTCCTTTCGATTTTCAATCATGAGTTCGCCACCGAGCTGCCTGGCGCGGGCACGCATCCCGACCATGCCAAGGCTCGGGCTCTTTACTCCGGAGGCTGGCTTCAGGCCGTTGCCGTTGTCGCTGATCTCCAGGTGAATCGTCGATCCCTTGACGGTGAGTGATACGCTCGCCGCAGTGGCTTCCGAGTGTCGGGCGATGTTGGTTAGAGCTTCCTGGGTAATGCGGAACAGGTGAGTCTCCTCGTTGCTATCGAGCCGCCCGGTCCAGTTCGACTCGTACTGCACAGGAATCTGCGTTCGCTGACTGAATCGCTCACAGAGCCATCGAAGGCCTGAATCCAGCCCGAAATCGTCGAGGATCACCGGGCGCAGGATTTGGGAGAGCTTGCGAACGTTTTGCAGCACCTCATCGACGATTCCGATACATTCTTGGCGCATGGCTCCAAAGTTCTCGTCGGCAACCATGCTCAACATGCGCCGTAGCCCGCTCAGGGATTGGCCCAGTTCATCGTGCATTTCGTGAGAGAAGCGGCGGGCCATCTTTTCGTGGCCGTCTAGCATGTGCCAGGATACCCGTGACAGCTCGGCCGATTGCCATTCGAGCCGGGCGAATGCCCGCTGAATAATCCAAACCGTGAGTCCGGCGGTGCCCGCGGCAAGTAGAAAGCATAGACCAAGCACCCAGATCAGGCGGTCAATCAAGTCCTGAGTCTCGCGCACAATCAAAGCTTCCAACTCGGTGCCGCGACCAGATTGGACGAGATGTTCGCGCACCAACACCTGCGCGGTGTCTTGGATCCGGTTTGAGCCACTATATCCCAGATACGCGGCCAGCAGTACCAAACCGACAACGAGCGCGAAGCCGACGATGGCGACACTTGAAACGCGCGCCCGCGACATGGGTGGTTCGGTCACCAGTTCCAAAGGTGAATGCAGCCGCTCGGTTTGCTCGATTGTCATCGGTTGGTTTAACGCTCGTCTCATTAAGAATCGATGCCGCCGTGTCGAGCTTTCAACAAGCGCAGGCCGTGGTGACGCAAATGAAGTCCGCTTTGGCGAAGGCGCAGATGGATCTCGATCGCGAAAAGGACCTGTTCGAGCATGGGGCCGTGCCGCAGAAGGAAGTCTTGAATGCACAAGCCGTCACGGTGCAGGCACAGGCTGGCGTCGAACAAGCTCAAGCCGCAATGGAACAGGCCAGACGGCGGCTACAAATCCTGGGAGTTGGCACAGCTGCCTTCGGCCAGCGCGTCACGATCCATGCACCCATCTCCGGGAAAGTTCTCGAAATGTCGGTGGCGAACGGTGAATTTCGCAACGATCTCAGCGCGCCGTTAATGACGATTGCCGACTTGAGTTCGATCTGGGTGACGTCGGATGTGCCTGAGACCGCCATCCGCTTCATCAAGCTCGGCGAGCCTGTGAAGATCGACTTGGCTGCGTACCCTGGCGACGTGTTTCGCGGCCGCGTCGCGCTAATCGGCGACAGAGTGGACCCGCAGACTCGCACGGTCAAGGTGCGCGCGGAACTGGCGAATCCAGACGGGCGGCTCAAGCCGGAAATGTTCGGCAACATCCAACTCGCCGAGCAGACAGAACGACGCCCCACCGTGCCGACCGCCGCGATTATCGCGAGCGACGGCAAAACGCTGGTATGGCGAGAGTCCAGGCAAGGAGTTTTTGAGAAAGTCGCCATTACCACCGGCGCCCAAATCGGGGACCGTGTGGCTGTGCTCGATGGGCTGAAGCCCACGGACCGCGTCGTGGTGGACGGCGTGATGTTGTTGGCGGCGCGGTAGAGCGACACGGACATGATTGCTCAGCTTCTGCGCTTCGCGCTTCGTCAACGATTTATTACGGTTCTGATTGGCCTCTCCTTGATCGGCGTCGGCCTCTGGGCCTTCTCGCAACTCAAGATTGAGGCCTAACCAGACATCTCGGACACACAAGTAGTCGTGATTTCGCAATATCCCGGCCGCGCCACCGAAGAAGTGGAACAACAGGTCACCGTGCCGATCGAGCGCGCCTTGAACAGTGCGCCCAACGTGATCGCCCGACGTTCGCGCACGATCTTCGGTCTGTCGGTGGTGGAACTCACGTTTGACTACGGAACCAATGACTATTTCGCTCGTCAAGTGGTGCTGGAGAAACTGCGCGACGCGGACCTGCCCGATGGCGTTACTCCCTCCCTGGGCCCCCTGTCGACGCCCATAGGCGAACTTTACCGCTACACGATTTCCGGTGGCGGGCTCGATGCCATGAAACTGCGCGAACTCGAAGATTGGGTCGTGGAGCCGCGATTCTTACAGGTTCCAGGTGTGGCCGATGTCACACCCTTCGGTGGCCTGATCAAACAGTATCAGATCGCCATCGATCCACTCGCACTTTCCAAGTACGGTTTATCGATCGCGCAGATTGCGGACTCGGTCCGCGCCAACAACAGCAATGCCGGCGGCGCCATGCTCGACAACAAGCAGCAGTCGATGGTGATCCGTGGCGTGGGCTTGATTCAGAACGCCACAGACATCGAGAACGTAGTGGTGACCGAATCGAAGGGTGTGCCCGTCTTTGTGAAGGATGTCGGCCATGTCGACATTACGGCCGCGCCGCAAACCGGCATCTTCGGCCTGGGCAAAGACACGGGAGGCGTGGAGGGAATCGTCCTGATGCGCCGTGGAGAAAACCCGTCCGAGGTTCTCAAGTCAATCAAAGCTGCGGTGGATGATCTCAACGAGAACAGGTTGCCCAAGGGCGTTTCTATCTCCCCGATCTATGATCGGACCGACCTGGTGAACAACACCCTGCACACCGTATCCCACACCTTGCTCGAAGGGCTGCTGATTGTCGTAATCGTGTTGTTCCTGTTCCTGGGCAGCGCCCGCGCCGCGCTGTTGACGGCCGTCACGATCCCGCTGTCGCTCTTGTTTGCCTTCATCTGTATGCACTTTTCTGGGATCCCGGCGAATCTCCTGAGCCTCGGCGCCCTTGATTTCGGCATCATCGTCGACGCCACGCCAGTGATGGTGGAACACGTGCTCCACACCATGCATGAGCGTCAACAAGACGGACCGTTAGACCAAGGCGGCGTACTCGCGGCAATTCGCGACGCCGCGCTCGAAGTGGAGCGGCCCATCTTCTTCTCCTTGCTCATCATCATTGCGGCTTACATCCCGCTGTTCACGTTGGAGCGCGTGGAGCGGAAGCTGTTTACGCCAATGGCGTTCACCGTCTCCTTCGCTCTGTTGGGCTCGATGCTGCTCGCCCTGACACTCATTCCGGTTCTCGCCACGTACCTCTTCCGCAATGGCGCCAAAAGCTGGGAAAATCCGATTCTGCCCTGGCTTGCACGCCGCTATGAGGGTGTACTCAATCGGGCCTTGCGGCGCCCACTACTGGTCGTCGGTATCTCGGGAGGCGTCGTTGTCGCTGCATTCGCACTCGCCGGTGCATTGGGCATAGAGTTTCTGCCCAACCTCGACGAAGGAGTAATTTGGGTGCGCGCGGTGCTTCCGCCGGGAATCTCGCTCGACAAATCCGCGCAGGTGGCCGGGCAAATCCGCAACATCCTGAAGGAGTATCCGGAGGTGCAACTCGCCTCCTCGCAAACCGGGCGCAATGATTCCGGCACGGACCCATATGGGCCGAATCGCAACGAGTTCTTCCTGGCTCTCAAGCCCTATGACACTTGGCCAGCCGGAATGGACAAGGCTAAGCTGATCGACGAGCTGAGCCGCAAACTGAATCACCAGATTCCTGGCGCGGCATTCAGTTTCACGCAACCCATTGTGGATAACGTCACCGAGTCGGTCACCGGCTCGGCGGCGGATCTTGCCGTCATCCTTCGCGGGCCGGATCTCAAGGCGCTACGAGTGCAGGCGGAGAAGATTCTCGACGTGATCCGGCAAGTGCCGGGCGCGGCAGACTCCGCGATTGAGCAGGAAGCCGACCAATCGCAACTGCGCCTTCGCATCGACCGCCAAGCCGTCGCGCGCTACGGCATCAACGTTCGCGATGTGCAGGACGTGATCGAGATGGCAATAGGCGGCCGCGCGGCGGGAACCATGTTCGAGGGCGAGCGTCGCTTCGATATCACCGTTCGCTATCTGCCTGAGGCTCGAACCAGCATCACCGCGATCGGCAACGTGCTGGTGCCAACGCGCGAAGGGGGCCGCGTGCCCCTTGCGCAACTGGCCGAGATCAAAGTAGTGGACGGCGCGAGCATCATCGCCCGGCGTGAGAATCAGCGGCAAATCACGGTGCGCACCAACATCCGTGGGCGCGATCAGGGCAGCTTTGTCACCGATGCGCAGAAGCGGTTCGACAAGGACATCCGGCTGCCAGCGGGATACGAAGTGACTTGGGGCGGGCAGTTCGAAAATCTGCAACGCGCCAAGAAGAGGTTGACCGTGATTCTGCCGATCACCATCGCCATCATTTTCGTCCTTCTGTTTTTCATGTTCGGTTCGCCCAAGTATGCCGGGTTGGTGATGATGAATGTGCCGTTCTCGCTGGTAGGCGGCATTCTGTTTCTGTATCTGCGCCACATCAATCTGAGCGTATCGGCGGCCGTCGGCTTTATCAGCCTATTCGGTGTGGCCGTGATGAGCGGCGTCCTGGTGATCGCCGAGATTAACCGCATCCGGCGGTCGGAGCCCGACATACCGGTCCGCGATGCGATCATCCGTGGTTCGCTCGGACAGTTGCGGCCAGTGCTGCTGATGGTGGTCGTCGCACTGTTAGGCATGGTGCCCGCCGCGCGCGCCAGCGGTATCGGCTCCGACGTGCAGCGGCCTTTGGCAACAGTGGTTGTCGGCGGCCTGCTTTCCACTCTATTTCTGACCTTGATTGCACTGCCGAGCATGTACGCGTTGGCTGTGCGCGACACGCCCAGGAAAGAGGAGATTTCCCAATGAAGAAGATGCAGTTGACGATTTATCTGAATGAAGCTGACCGAATTGGCGACATTCCTCTGCACGAAGATGTTGTCCGGCGGCTCTTGCAATTCGACATTGCGGGTGCAACGGTGACGCCCGGACTGATGGGCTATGGCAAGCATGGCAAGGTTCATCGCAAGCGACTGTTTGGAGTTGCTGATGACCGCCCAGTGGTAATCACTGCGGTTGATGACGAGGCGCGTATCCGGCCTATCCTGACCGAACTGAAAGCGCTCGTGCCGGAAGGGCTCATCACGCTTCAGGAACTGGAGGTTGTGTGAAAGCATCTCTGATAGCAGGGTGCTTCTTCGCCGCCATGGCGCAGGCACAGCCGAGCGCGACCACCGCGCCGACGCCCTTTGACCCGCCCACTTGGGTAGACCGCCGGCAGGTGTTCTTCAAGAAGTTGTTTGGGCCACAGGCAATCCTCGAAACCGTTCCCGGCGCGGCGTTCGACACCGCGCGAGGGTTTCCGCGCCAGTGGGGGCGAGGAGCGGCTGGGGTAGAAAAGCGCTTGGCCTCCCAGTATGGCCAGTTCGTAATTGGTGAAGGAATCGAGATGGGCGTCTCGGCGCTGCACAAAGAGGATCCGCGCTACTTTCGAATGCCGGATCGCGGATTCAGTAAGCGGCTCGGCCACGCGTTAGCCAGTACGGTGATCGTTCGCGGCGTCAATGGTGGCCCCACCATCGGCCTGGCTCGACTGGCCGACGTCTACGGTTCGTGGGCCATCGCAACGATGTGGAATCCGCCGGATCAGCGCAAACCCTGGAAGATCGCGGGTAATGGAACCTTCGGCCTGACGATCAAGGCGGGAGGAAACGTGTTTCGCGAGTTTTGGCCCGATGTGAAACGGAAGCTTGGGGGGCATTGACAAGATGCAACGCCGTCTGCCGCAGATCTGCTTTGGGCTTGCGCTGGGATTAGCCGCCCGCTTCGGAATGCCTGGTCACCACCCAGGCACTTCTGGCGCGGCGATCGCGCTGTGCCTCCTAGGCTCGCTTGCAGGTGAGGTTATTGCCGAGCACGCGCTGCCATCCGAACTGATTCGTAATGGCAGCTTTGCGTTGGCGGGAATTGGCTCGTTGGCGGCGCTGTTGGTGCAAGCAATTGTCGTCCGGTGAAAGGAATGTTATGACCAGAATGTATTTTGCCTTGGCAGCCATCGCTATCACAGCAACGGCCGCGTACGCAAAGAAACCTCAGGCGGAGCTGAATCCCGTATCACTCCATCATGGGGATCGAAGCGGTGCCGTCCAGAAGGCGTGTACCGTGGGATTTCGAAACCTGAAGGCGTTCTTCGACGCCAACGGACTTCCGTTCGATCCGGCCGTCGTGAGTTCTCACAAAGGCCTCTATTGCCATCTTTACTACGAGCCAACGATCAAAGGATTCCGGGCCAGTGCGACGCAGGATCCACTGCAGGCGGTGCTGTTCGATGCCACCGCGAACGCCGCGATCTCCTGGGCTAAGGCCCGGTTCGAATCGGAGCGGCGATCCGTACCATTGACGCCCGTGCCGCCCTCCGCTGTCGCCGATGCGGACTGGCAAAGCGCCTTCGTGGAAGGCTGGGCCGACGAGCACCCGACTTTGCTCCACGCCAAGACAGATGAGCCGGCGCCCGCAACTGACCTCTTGCCAGCTCGCGTTCAAACATCCAGGCTCCCTTGGGACGCACGTGACTTCGTTGTGATCCGGCCCTCCGGCGGCAAGGGGCGAACGATGCTGCTCTACGGGGACAGGCTTCGCGGCAAGTGGCACGGATTGCTTGAGGAAGAACGCGCTTATCTGCTGCGCGTCGAGTTTGGAGTCGACGCCGCTTTGCATCTGGCCACCGGACACCTGGAACTCAGTGAACTGTTGATCGTCGATCAGGCTGGTGTGCTCTCCCTGTCGCGGGCAGTCCCATCGCACGACGCCTCGCGCCTTCGGCATCAGCTCGAAAAGGCCGGTCTCACCTTGTCTCATGCCGACGGTGCTGCAATGAGCGCCGATGCGATGGTCATTCCTGAACGGGTAATCCTGCTGCGGGCTGCGGTCCGCTAGTCGTCTTGGGTCAGTTAAGATGGAACCGCGAAGCACGTTTCCTCGCGCGAGCGAAGTGGCTTCGCCCGACGGCGATTTTGATCGAGACGGAACTCTTACACTACGGCTATCTCTTCATCCTCCTCGGCACTATCGTCGAGGGGGATGCCACGCTGCTAACCGCCGCGTTTCTGGCGCATCGCGGCTACTTCCGCCTTTCCTTGGTGCTGTTTGTCGCATGGTTGACCACCCTCGTTGCCAGTCACGCCTACTATGAAATCGCGCGCCGGTCGGGAGTGAAATGGCTGGAGCAACGAAGCAACCCCCGTTTGAAGCGCGTCGTCCGCTGGGCTGGAACGCATGGCGGGCTGTTGCTGATTGCGTCACGCTTTATGATTGGCTTCGCACCTTGGTACCGATCGTGTGCGGTGCCACCGGCATGTCCCCTTCGCGGTTCCTGCTCTGGAACGCGGTGGGCGCGGCGATATGGGCGGCCGCGTTTGGTTCCATCGGCTACCTGGGCGGGCATGTTCTTAGCCTCCTGCTTGACGACCTCCGCCGTCACGAAGTCGCCATCGCAAGCGGGGCCGCGATCCTCGTTGGCGGCCTTGTCCTGTGGCGCACGCACGGCCGCGAACTGTTCGACGCCTGGTCACTACGGCGTTCTGCCGCACCGCGGTAATTTTTCTCGTCACTTCGCAAACTAGAGAATCCTCCCTTGGCGAGGTGATGGGTTCCTTGTCGATTCAGCCTCACTATGGGATTGCAAGGACAGAAATTCGGTCCTAGCAAGAAAGTGAAATCAAACCCATGAAGAAGTTACTCAGCGCAACCCTCGTCCTCGGCTTGGCTACGATCCTCTCAGCAGCCCCGAAGAAGGCCCCGGTCAAGACGGATACCGCGACGGTGGCCACCACGGCGCCTAGCGCGAGCCCCGTCGAGGCCAACAAGCCTGCACCCAAAACCGCCATCAAGACCTCGCCTCCGGCAGCGTCCGACCAAGAAATCGCTTCCGCCAAAGGCAAGGGACTGGTTTGGGTCAACCTCAACACCAGCGTCTATCACAAAGACGGAGGCTACTACGGCAAAACCAGGAACGGAAAGTTCATGACCGAGGACGAGGCCAAGAAGGCAGGCAACCGGGCAGCCAACGACACTGCCAAGTCCGTGGTGGCGGCTGCGAAAGATACCGGGAAGAAGTCCAAGGCTGTCGTCAAGAACTGAACGGCCCTAACCGCCGCACGAACTCTTCGAAGGAGCCTTCAATGCGTACCTACCGATTTCAGCCGCCTCAAGGCAGTCTTGCACCGAAGTCCAGGCAGCGTTCCATCCGTGAATCGTTCTGGCTTCATGCCGCGGCCCGTTTCGTAGCGCTGCTTGTGGCCGGTAGCGGCGCGTTGAACCTCCTTTCGCTCATGGGCGGCCCGGTTCCGACGGAGATGCCCGCCTGGCTGCTCTTCTTGTTCCCGCTCGATTTGGCGGGCCTCTCGCGCACGCTGACCCTCGTTTCAGGGTTCGCTATGATTCTGATCGCGGCGCACCTGTGGGCAAACAAGCGCCGCGCCTGGCAATTCGCGTTCGCCCTGGCCGTAGGATCGGTCGCTTTTCATCTTCTGCCAATACCTGCTCGCTATGGCTGGAACCCCGAGGAAGCGTTCAGTTCGGCTTTGATGTGCGGTGTCTTATGGCTCGCTCGACACCGGTTCTCCGTGGGATCGGAGCCGCCGCATTTAGGTAAAGCCGGACTGCGGGCCGCCTTTGCGTTCACGGTAGCCTCGCTTTACGGAGCAGCCGGTTTCTGGCTCCTCGAGCCAGTCGAGTTCCATCACAACTTCCACTGGTGGGATGCCGCGTTACGTGCGGTGCGCCTGATGCTGTTCTGGGGCGACCGTAGATTGGTCCCGCATACACCCTATGCCGCCTGGTTTCTCGATTCGCTGTTTTGGATGTCGGGCGCGGTCCTGTTCTACAGCGGAGTGGTTCTCTTCCGGCCGGTGGTGTATCGCTTCAAAGTCAATTGGGCCGAGTCCGCGCTGGCAAAGTCGATTGCAGAGCGGCACGGGCGTACCGGGCAGGACTTCTTCAAACACTGGCCCGATAAGAGCTACTTCTTCACCGCTAACCGCCAGTCGTTTCTCGGATATCGCGTCTCGGGTCACTATGCGTTAGTGTTGGGCGACCCGGTCGGGCCAGAATCCGAACTGGCGGCAGCGGTCACTGAATTCCGCGACTACTGCCGGCAGCGAGGCTGGCGGGTCGGATTTCATCAGGTGAGCGCTGACCACCTGCCCGTCTATGAAGCGCTCGGTTTTCAACGGCTCAAAGTCGGCGATGACGCCATCGTCGACCTCGACAAGTTCACACTCATCGGTAGCGCCATGAAGGAGTTCCGCAATACCGTAAACCGGCTCGACCGTTTGGGCTATCGCGTGGAACGCATCGACCCACCGCTCGCCGATCCCTTGCTAGCCGATCTCAGACGCATTTCCGACCACTGGCTCGAAATTCCCGGACATCGCGAACGGCAGTTCACGCTGGGCCGCTTCGAACGCTGGTACGTGCAGGCCACGCCGGCCTACGTTGCCTTCGACGCGCAGAACCAGGCAGTGGCCTTCCTGAATCTGGTGCCTTCCTATGATCCTGCCTTAGCGACCGTGGATCTGATGCGCCGCACGCCGGAGCACATCAACGGATTGATGGACTACTTGTTCGCGAAAGTCTTCCTCGACTTGAAGACGCGGGGCATCCACTCGTTCAGCCTGGGCATGGCCCCTCTGTCTGACCGCAACGACGGGACTGGTATCAGCCGGGATGAACGCGTTGTGTACTGGGTCCTGAAGCGCATGCCGTTTCTTTTCAGAGCTGACAGTCTGCGGCGCTTTAAGGCCAAATACGCCGACTCGTGGAAGCCTCGTTACGCAGTGTACCAGGGCCGCTTAGATTTGCCCCGTCTGGCTCTGGCCCTGCGCCGCATCTCTGAAATCTCGCCTGGCGAGGCCCGTCTGGACCAACACATTGGAGTAGCCGCATGAGGTTCGAAACAATTCCGCTACTGCTCACCCTGTCTTTCTGGGCAACGCACGCGCTGGCGGCTGAGGCGACGATTACCGTGCAGGTGCGAGGCCGAACGCTCTCGCTGGCCCAACTGGCGCCAAGTACCAAGACCTCGGAGGTTACGGTGATCTTCCTGCCCGGCGACGGTGGTTGGCGTGGGGCGGCCGTATCCATGGGCCGCAAGATTTCTTCCTGGGGATACGACGTTTTCGGCTTCGACACGAAAAAGTACTTGGAAACTTTCTCCGAGGACGGACGCAAGCTTGCTTCGCAGGAACTCGCTGCCGACGTTCGCCTCGTCGCGAATCAAGTTGCGGGATCATCTCACCGCCGAGTGGTGCTCGTAGGCTGGTCACAGGGGGCTTCGATGTCGGTGGCGGCGGTGTCCGGCATCAAGTCGCGAAGCCCAATTCACGGTGTCGTTACCCTGGGTCTACCCGAATCGGGAGTGCTGGGCTGGGATTGGAAGGCGACGCTGGCCATCATCGCGCGCCGAGAACCAGATCAACCAACGTTCCTAGTGAAACCGCTGCTCCCTGGGGCATCGCCGGTTCCCGTTTGGATGATCCACGGCACGGATGACGAGTACACAACCTCCGAGGTCGCTCGCAGCCTGTATCAGGTCACCAGTGAGCCAAAGCGCCTGGAGGAGATCACCGGTGCAAACCATCGCTTCGATGCGCACCAGGACGAACTCTATCGTTCGCTGAAGAAGGGACTCGCATGGGTGGCAGCAAATTGAAGCGCCTGCGTCCGATTCTGTTTAGCGTCGTTGCGCTCTGCATCGCTGCCGCCGCGCTCACCGCCGCTCTCCGGGACCTGAACTGGGCGACGTTTCGCGTGCAGCTCAATCAGTTGGATTGGCGCTGGTTAGTAGTGGCCGTAGTTTTCGACGTCGCCAGCTACGCTGCCCAGGGAGTTCGCTGGCGCTGCTTGTTGAAGCAGGCCAGCCTGTGGCAGACCACACGCGCAATTTACGCGGGGCTCTTCATCAACGAGATCGTTCCCCTGCGCCCAGGAGAAGCCGTCCGCGCTTGGCTGGCCGCGAGAGACTTGCGCGTCGGCCTCCTCACGGTAGCGCCGACAATGCTAACGGAGCGGCTCATGGATGGAGTATGGCTGGCCATCGCGCTACTGGCGACTCTGGCTCTGGCGCCGCTGCCGGTCTCGCTTGTTCGTACAGCCTGGATGGTGATTTTTGCAATGAGCGTTCTGCTCGTCACCGCGCTCCTTGTGGGTCGTGAGCGTTATCCGTTTCTGGCCAAGATCCGGTCTGGGCTCGCCAATGGTCCGGCGCTGTTGGCCTCTGGGGTCTTTCTGGTCGCTCAAGGACTGGCGTTCTGGGCGGTGACGCGCGCCAGTCACCTCAGCCTGGGTCTCGCAGCGGCGTTCGTAGTCATGATCGTAGTTCGTATTGGCACCATGCTTCCCGGCGCACCCGCGAATCTTGGCACCCACCAGTTCTCCACCGTCTTGGGGTTGTCCCTTTATGGGGTACCGCAAAATACCGCCGCAGGCGTTTCGCTAGTGGTCTTCGTGGTCCTCACAGCCCCGTTGCTCGCCATCGGTTTCGCCGCCTGCCTGAACGCAGGACTCGATTGGGAAACCTTTCGTGCCGCCTCTCTCCCTGCCGAACCCGTCGATTCTCCCCTGCTTGGGTGATGGGCGCGAAGCCCGGAGTAGCGCAAGCTGGGATTGTGACGAAGGCATTATATGAAGCGCAACCCGTCGAAGGGCAAGCAGTGGAACCCCACTGGCCCGGTCTGATTGCGCTCTTCGTCGCCGCGGCGCTGAACCTGCTCCTACCCGCGTCCTTGGCTGCGGGACCCGGCTGGCTGGGCGTCGTCGTTGTGGCGTTCCTGGCCGCGCTGGCGGTGCTGCTGCCGAATCGCCATCAGATGCTGGGCCATGCGACGACGGCCGTCGTGACGCTGGAACTGGCTGCGGCGTTGACGCAATTGATTCTCGATCTTGCCGCGCATCGTGGACGCCCGATCGAACTTTTGCAAGCCGCGCTGATTCTGTGGAGCATGAACGTCGTCGTATTCGCCTCTTGGTACTGGCGTCTCGACGCGGGCGGTCCGCATCGGCGTTCCCGTAAGCATGTCTACTGCGGAGGCGCTTTTCTTTTCCCGCAATTGACGTTGCCGGCGGAGGTGCGCGTCGCACTGGGCGCCGGGGCTTGGCGCCCTCAATTCGTGGACTATCTTTTCCTCGCCTTCAACTGCAGCACCGCCTTTTCGCCGACGGACGTGCCGGTGCTTTCCGCCTGGGCCAAAATCCTGATGATGATCCAGGCATCGATTTCCCTAGACCAACTCCTGACATAATGCAGAGGCTCTGGCAGAGGCCCCAAACTAGAAATGGCGCAAACCTATTCCAACGATTTGCGAGCGAAGTTTTTGCAGGCCTATGAAAATGGGCAAGTGAGCCTGAGGCAGCTGGCGGAGCGCTTTGGGGTGAGTGAAGGATGGGCGCACAAGATTTTGCATGCGCAGCGGCTGACGGGGAGTACGGATCGGCCAGAAGGAAAGCCACGAGGATTTCCGAGTCGGCTGACGCAGGAGATTCGGCAACGGTTGAAAGCAGAACTCGGACAAAGACCCGATGCGACATTGCTGGAACTGCAAGCTTGGCTGACGGAGCACGAGCAGGTTTCCATCAGTGTGCAGAGATTGTCGGCTGTACTGCTGGAAATGGGCATGCGCAGGAAAAAAAAGCCTGCACGCCGCTGAGCAGGATACCGAGGGAGGGAAGGCCAAGCGAGGTGCATGGCGGGAACTGGTTGCTGGGATTGCCGCCGATCGCCTCATTTTTCTGGATGAAAGTGGTGTGACTACGGATATGACCCGGCGCTATGGCCGAGCCGGACGCGGACAGCGCGTTCGCGAAGCAACCCCCGGCGGGCATTGGCGGACGGTGACGATGTTGGGGGCGATCAGCAGCCAAGGTTGGCAGGCCACCATGACGATTGCCGCGCCGACGGATGGAGAAGTGTTTCTGGCCTACTTACGCGAAGTGCTCTGCCCAACTCTGCGCCCGGGACAAGTGGTTGTCATGGATAACCTGTCGGCCCACAAAGTGAAAGGCGTGATCGAAGCAATCAGTGCAACCGGCGCTGAAGTCCTCTACCTGCCCCCCTACTCGCCCGACTTCAACCCCATCGAGGCCTGTTGGTCCGTCGTCAAACAATACTTGCGAAAGTGGAAAGCTCGCTCGCTTGATGCTCTCGATCTGGCCATCCCCCATGCGTTTGACTCTGTTTCCAAACAGATCATTGCCAACTGTTTCAGGCATTGCGGTTATGCCCTACAGTAAGTCTGGAATTGGTCTAGCCACGCTGGCTATGGTGGCCGCGCGTGCCGTCAACATCCTTTAGACAGAAATGGAGCAAAAATGAATCGTTATCTCATTCCCGCCGCTTTACTCGTGACCGGAGCTATATTTGCGGCGACACCACCTCCGCGGCACTCCGAGTCCGCGGCTCCTCAGTCCGTCAACCACGGGTTCGCTGATGTGGTTGCCAAGGATCTGCCCGGCGTGGTGAGCATCTATACGACGCGGGTCGAGAAAACGGCGGCGAGTGACCCATCGGGTCTGGGCATTCCGCAAGGGGCGCGGCGGCGGAAACGGAAATCGGCGGGTGAGGGGTCAGGCGTCATCGTCGAGGCTGACGGAATGATCCTCACGAACCATCACGTCATTGACAAGTCGACTAAGATCACCGTTCACCTGGCCGACGACCGTGAGTTCGATGCCAAGCTGCTCGCGTCGGACCCGCGCACAGACCTCGCCGTTCTAAAGATCGAGGCGTCCAACTTGCCGGTGGTTCCGTTTGGAGACAGTTCCATCGTTCGCGTGGGCGACTTCGCGTTGGCCATCGGTAACCCGTTCGGCATTGGCCAAACGGTAACACTCGGAATCGTCAGCGCGACCGGTCGCGGCAACCTGGGCATTGAAGACTACGAGGACTTCATTCAAACCGACGCGGCCATCAATCCAGGCAACTCCGGGGGAGCGCTGGTGAACGCACAGGGCGAATTGATTGGAATCAACACGGCCATCCTGTCGCCGGAAGGCGCCAGCAATGGAGTCGGCTTCGCGATCCCCTCGAATCTCGCCCGCAACATCATGAAGCAACTTGTGGACACCGGGAAAGTGACACGCGGATACCTGGGTGTGGTGATGCAGCCGCTAACGCCGCAACTGGCTGAGGCGTTAGGCGTGCAACACCGTACGGGCGCGCTCATCGCGGACCTCAGCCCGGAAAGTCCGGCCGCTCAGGCCGGCGTGCAACGCGGCGATGTAATCATCGGCATCAACGGCAAAAGCATAACGGACTTGAGCCAGTTGAAGCTTTTCATTGGCTCGGTGCAGCCAGGATCGACATTGCACCTGAAGGTGGTGCGCGGGGCCGAAGAAGTATCGCTGGAAGTGCGGCTCACCGAGCGCAAGGATGCTGCCGCGAACGCCACGCAAGAAGTCAACGAGGACGATGACACGATCGACGGGGCCGTCCTATCCGAGTTGACGCCTGCGCTCCGCCACGAACTCGACCTGGACGACAAGGCAAACGGCGTGCTACTCACGAATCTGGATCCGAGCAGCGATGCCGCCGAGGCCGGGCTTCGCCCGGGTGACATTATCCAGACGGTCAACCGGAACGCTGTCGGCGACCTTCGGTCTCTGCGCACTGTCCTGAAGGCCGTGGAGGCGAAATCGGTGCTTCTCGAAGTCTTGCGGGAAGGATCCAACACCTTCGTCGCGCTGCCCAAGAGCTGGCAGTCCGCCAGTCACCGAACGAGCACCACCACCAGAACGCCAGCGGTAATCAACAATCCGCCGGCGACTGTGCCGAGCGACGGCTGCTCGCCAAGAATCACGAACGAAAGGATGATCGTGAGAGCTACCGACAGCTTGTCCACGGGAGCCACCCGGCTGGCGGGCCCCAATTGAAGTGCCCGGAAATAGAAGAGCCACGAAATGCCGGTCGCGAACCCGGACAGAACCAGGAACATCCACGACTTCCCGGGAATGGATCGAAACGAAAGCTCAGTGCCTTGTAAGTAGACTAAGCCCCACGCGAAGGCTACGATCACACTGGTTCTTATTGCCACGGCGAGGTTTGAATCGATATTCTGCACGCCTAGCTTGCTAAGAATGGCGGTCAGGGCGGCGAACAGTGCGGAAAGTGCAGCGGCGGATTGCCAGGTCATGGTGAGCTTTATCGTAGCGAACGGGCTAGACAAGCGTTCTACTTTCTCTCCAAAGAAACTGTTCAGTATTGCTGCTTCAACCCACCTCAGGTGGGACGGGCGTGGGACAAAGGCCAGCGTAGGGAGAATCCACGATGTCCAGTTTGGGAATACGAACCGTTGTATTCAGGTACTTTAGAGCGCATCGCGTTGATTCAGATCATGAAAGACGCCAACGAAACACCTCAACTGTGGCGGTGTATTCAGATGAAGGTTCCGTTCAGGGTCCTCCATGCTTCGAGAGTGGCTGATCTCTCCTACCAGACTAAAGACCATGTCGGTCTCCCTAAGCCTGGACTCGAAGGATGACGTATCGCCCAGGTCCTTACCGATCACTTCTATCTTTGATTTGACAGGGCCACATTAGATGGGTTGGCACCGCAACCGTCAACAAAGGAGTCGAGGATGGGTACCGTCGCCCCGGCATCAACAAGCCGGTTTGCTAGGTTGCTCCCGATGAATCCAAGGCAGCCCTAACAAGGACTCGCTTGCGTTCGAAAATCTGCGCGTTATTCATGCGCGACGTCATTGCAGAAATCTACGGCGTCCGGATTAGCCTTCGCTTTCGGGCCAGTGAAGAATCCTGCATTCTCTATTCGCAATTTGAGGGCTAACTCGCCGATCACGAGTGAATAGGGAAAGCACTTCGCATAAACCGAGCCATTCGACTTGTGTGCGGTGCGCAGAAGATCTTCCGTCGGCTTGGCGCGGAGGACATATTGATGGTACTTTACGGTTGAAACATAACCGGACTCGTGGAGCGCGATGACGACGGCGACAACAGCAACGACCCATCGCTGTTTGCGGCCCACGCTCCAGGCCTGCAGCGTCACCAGCCAGGCCGCTACGACTAGGGAGAGTGCGACGCTTGCAAGGTAAGTATGGCGGCTGGGAACACGAGACATATACGTGATGAAGCTGTATGGCAGCATAGTGATGACCATCCATGTCGCTGAAATCCAGAGGAGCGTACCCCATTGGCGTGTCCTCCAAACGGAGAATGCGAGAAGCGCAACAAGTCCCCAGACCGACAACAATTGGACAGCGCTACGAGCCAATACGATCCAGAAACGTGCACTCAGGGAAAACGTCCCGTCGTTAAAGTGGAGGTGGGTATCGCGGGCCACAAACGCTAGTCCGAAGTAAACGGCACTTCCCAAGAAAAATGGCAGCGTTCCCCACAGCGGCCGCAACCTTCGCCCCGGCTGAAACAAGACGGCCAACGCGCACAACGGTGCCACCGCGACGGCCGACTCCTTCGACAACAACGCCAACAAGAAGAAGGCGAAGGCCGCTGCGTAAGCCTTGAATGAACTCATGTCCGATTGCATCCAGTGGACCCAGCACAGAAAACTGGCAAGGGAAAACAGGAACACCAAAAGCTCCGGAACTGCCGCGTACCAGATAACCGCTTCGCTATGCCGCTGGCTGACTGCAAAATAGCAGGCAGCGATCGCCGAAACCTTCCAACCGACCGGTCGCCATAATCCAAGGGCAAAGACCAGCAGCGAGTTCATCAGATGGAGCAGTAGACTCGACAAATTGAACACGAGTGGGTTCAATCCGAATGCACGCTCGGTCCAATAGGTCAGAACCAGGGACGTGGCACGGCAACGATATAGTGCGTCGTGGAATAGTTCGGGCCATTTAGCAACCGGTCCATAATCACGGCCCAATTGGATCTGGATATAGTCATCAGAGATAAACGGCAGGCCGAGAGCTCGCCCATAGGTCATTAGGGAAAGGGCGCTCACGAAAAGCAACATCAGAAGCACCGAGCTCCGCGGTGAAAAACAAACTCGCTCGGGCTCCTGAGGCTTTGGGCTAACCGGGTTCGGGCCGCCTAAAAGGCCCTGGGCGGCCACCGACCGGAAGAAAAGGGTCCAAAGCTGCAGAAACGTACTCGCCAGAGAGGGGATGCGGAAGAATTGCGATCGTCCATGAAGCCGCGGGTAGTGGTGAACTGGCAACTCCACGACCTGAAAGCCGCTCAACTCCAGGCTCCGCACTATCTCGATGCAAATCGTCCCTCCGGTGGAACGCAGCTCGGAGAGGTCGAGCGCGCTTCTCCGGATTAGGCGGAAGTCACAATCGATGTCACGTAGCCCGATTCGAAATAGCCAACGCGCGAATCGGTTGTATAGACTTCCAATCAACACACGGTGCCAGGGATCGTTGCGGTTGATTTTGTACCCGTTCACGAGACCGGTCTCCGGCGTTGCTACGGCTAGGAACTGCGGTAGCTCAGATGGGTCGTATTGGCCGTCTCCGTCCGTGTAGAAGATGAACTCCTTAGTCGCAGCCCCGAGTCCACTGCGCAAGGCAGCGCCGTAGCCCTGGTTCTGGGCGTGCGTGACGACCCGAAGATGGGGATGATATTCCTGCTGGAGCCGATTGAGAACGTCGGCGGTGTGGTCCGTGCTACCGTCATTGACTACGATAACCTCGTAGTCTTGAGCTACCCGCTGAAGGGTGGCGAAAGTCGTCGCGAGAAGTGGCGGGAGGGATGGGGCGTCGTTGAATGCCCGAAAGAATACACTGATCCCTGCTGAAAACCACGGAGCTTCTTCAGGCTCTCGCGAAGGAATTGTTGCTAAGACGTTGTCCATCCCGTATCTGGTTACATAGCGTAACAAAAGTTTACGAAGTTTTTTGGAAACTGGCGTCAATGCATACTTGCAACCTCTGCTAAAGGTGGGGCTTGGTACGATGAGACGCGTCCTTGGATGATTAAAATGAACGACTTCCGCATACAGTGGGCAGAAATTCGGGAATCCGCCTTGGCTGCGATGGAGCAAGTTGCCTGCAGCGGCAATTACGTCCTCGGGCGACTAGTGCAAGCCTTCGAACAACGATTGGCGTCGTATTGGGGCATTCTGCACGTTACGGGTGTGGCCAGCGGTCTGGACGCAATTGAAATTTGCCTCTGGGTACTTGGATGTTCGCCGGGCGATCGCGTGCTGACAACGCCGATATGCCACGCCTGGAACGGTGGACACCGCGGCGTCGGTCGATTCGCAAGTGCCTACCTCGACGGAATGCGAAACCCTGACGCTCGGACCTTCGCAGGACGCGAAGGGTTGGAATTCAATTGGCATCTTTTCCCTGTCTGGGTCTCCCCAGCGCCTCGAGAGGGCTTCCAGGACCACCTAAATTCCGCGGGGATTGGCAATAGCATTCACTATCCCACTGCGATTCCCGATCAGCCGGCGTTTGCCAACGTGCCGTTTGAGCTTGCCGATGACTGTGTGAAGGCTCGTATCCATTGCCAGGGCGACGTGAGTCTCCCAATACATCCTTATTTGACAGCTGAGGCAGCGTCCCAGGTCATCCATGCCGTCAATAAGTGGCGGCCGGCACGATTTCCGGCTCTGGCTCTGGCTCCGGTTGCGGGTCGCCCCTCGTGCGACGGGCGTGGATTGAAACACGGCAACCGGCTCAACGGGTACGCTTCAGCTTGTCGCCCCTCTCACGAGGGGCTTGGGTTGAAACAGGGCAGTCGTTGCGAGCGGGTGCGCAAACAGGCCTCTCTGCTTCCTGTGGAATTGGCCCGAGCTTGGAAGTGGGAGAAGGCTTCGACGATGCGACTCTTGGGCGGCTGCTGTCGGTTCTGCGTTAGCGATGCTGGATTTGGGTCCGGCATCGATGGTTAACTTGGCCACTGGGGCGGTGGACCCGCGCAGGGGGGCCAGGGTGGTGGTCAAATGCCAAATTCCGATCCAATTCTCCAGACTGTATCCACACCCGGCTCATCTCTGGCGACAATGGAGATACATGGATAGTTTCCCTCCCGCCTTGCGCGACTTGCTCGCTTTCGGCAGGCCGCTTCTGCTCGGTATTCTCAACGTCACCCCGGATTCGTTCTTCGACGGGAACCAGTACCTCGACATCCCGCGGGCAGTTGCCCGCGCTCACCAAATAGCCGCCGAGGGCGCCGACCTCATTGACATCGGAGCGGAAAGCTCACGGCCGGGGGCCCAAGCCGTGGATCCGTCCGACCAGCTCCGCCGCCTCCTCCCGGTGCTCGAACAACTCGCGGGGCAACTGACGATCCCCATCTCCATTGACACGACCCAGCCCTCAGTCGCGGATCGCTGCCTCGCACTCGGCGCTACCATCATCAATGACATCACGGCCCTCGGCGACCCCGCGATGGCCAACGTATGCCAATCCCATCGCGCCGCGGTCATCCTCATGCACATGCCGGGCATCCCGCTCACGATGCAGCAACACTGCCATTACACGGACGTCGCCGCCGAAGTGAAGCACTACCTACAAAAACGCGTCGACTACGCCCGCGCCGCCGGTCTTAAGGACATCGTCATCGACCCCGGCCTCGGCTTTGGCAAGACCGCCCAACAGAACTTCGAGCTCCTGGCGCGGCTCGGAGAATTCCAATCCCTCGGCTGCCCCATTCTCGTCGGGCCTTCTCGCAAGTCGTTCCTTGGCCAGGACTCAAGCCAGCGCCTCCCCGGCACCATCGCCGCCGTCGTAACGGCCGTGTTTGCCGGCGCTCGCATCGTGCGTGTGCACGACGTCCAGGCCTGCCGCCAAGCTCTCGACACCACCGAGGCCATACTAAAGCATGGCCGGTAGAATCGAACTGCGCGAACTTGCGCTTCAAGTTCACATCGGAGTCACCCCCGAGGAACGCTCCTTACTCCAGCCCGTCTTTGTCGATCTGGATCTCCACCTAGATCTGATCCCCGCCTCCCAATCCGACCGCGTCGAAGATACAATCAATTATGTCGCCGTGTGCGAATGTCTCGAAGCTCTTGCCGCTTCCCGCCCATTCCGCCTCATTGAATCGATGGCCGCCAATGCCGCGGACACGTTGCTTGCAGCCTTCCCCACGCTCGATCGTGTTTGGATTCGCATACGTAAGCCCCGCGCTCTCGCCAGCCGCGGCATCACACACACCGCCGTCTCCCTCGAGCGCTCCCGCACATGACCGAATCGTTTCTTGCCCTCGGCTCCAACGTCGGCGACCGGCTCTCGAACCTGCGGCAAGCCCTCCAGGCCATAGCACGCTGCGCCACCGTCCTTGAAGTGTCTTCCGTCTACCTCACCGAGCCGGCCTATTTCGAGCAGCAGGACTGGTTTCTCAACGCCGTCGCCCGCGTCGAGACGACCCTCAATCCTCAAGCGCTCCTCGAAGCTCTCCTCGCGATCGAGACTTCGCTCTCCCGCGTTCGCACCATCCCGAACGGACCGCGAACGATCGACCTCGACATTCTCTTCTACGGCGGTCAGAGTCTGACCACCGCGGCGCTCACCATCCCGCATGCCGGCATCGCCGAGCGGGGATTTGTGCTGGTGCCGCTGGCCGAAATCGCGCCCCTCCATCGGCACCCCATCCTGCAGCGTACCAGCAGGCAAATGCTCGAAGCGCTCCCAAACCCGGGGCGGATCGAGTGGTTCGCCCGCCTCGATTAATGGTGCACCAGCGCGCGCAGTTCCTTCACGATGCTCGCCACAAACACCTTCGCATCCCCGAACAGCATGATCGTTTTTTCCATGTAGTACAACTCATTGTGGATCCCGGCAAGACCCGGGCTCATACCGCGCTTGATCGTACCCGTTAGACCATCCCCAGCCTTGACCGCCACGACTTCCATCTGCCGCGCAACCGAGCCTCCGGCGTGAGGCTGGCCACCTGGCTCAGCTTCCTGGCCCCCAGCCCCGGCAGTACCGTCATCAGATAATCCCGCACGGGAATGTCCAACCGCTGGCAGGTCTCGACGACACTCAGGATCGCCGCCACCTTGGGCCCTGCCGCTGCGCTACCGACGTGGATCCAGTTCTTACGCATCAAGGCAACCCCACGCATTGAGTTTTCGGCCCGGTTATTACTTAGCTCTAATTCCGTATGGTCGAGGAAGCAAGTCAGCCCCTTCCACAGACTCAGGGTATAAGTGACTCCTTTGCCCGACTCGCTCGACGGCAGCGCTGACTTAGACAGCGTCAGTAAGTCCTCGCGCAGAGCATCCACGACGGGGATGTTCTGGTTGCTTACACGGATGGAGTCGTCGAAGCACTGAGTCCCCAAGAAGAGGAATTCGGAGAAGAGCGGCTATGCAACATTGTCCGATCGTCGCTTTCTCTCGCCGCGAGGGAGATATGCAAGCTGACTGCGGAACGACTGCAATCCTTCGTGGCGGAGGCTCCTCAGTTCGATGACATCACGCTTGTGGTCATGAAGGTGAAGGCCGAGTGAGCCGGATGCCCGGAGGCGGCTCCGCTATGGGCTTCGATGTCCGCCGGAACGTTTGGCAACCAAGAGCGTGGATGCGGGCTGCCATTGGCTGACTACTATCTATCGTCAAGCCGCGTGCGGCAGTCCTTCGGTGCACTTCGTGCCCCGGCGACGCATGAGTCGAGACACGCTGGGACGACAGAGACCGTCGCACGCCGCATCCCGGCGTTGCCGTTACGGTGCTCACGCCTGGCAGCGGGCTGGTGAACGTCTACTCCGTCGTCGGCATAGGCCTCCTGGAACGCGTCGAGTTGCTGCCAAACTGGCGGGCGCGAGTACGCGGCGCGTCAGGCGAGTCAGCAGAGCCTGCTCGCGCTGCCGACACGTTCGTTAGGCGGCATCCTGCTCGTAGTGTTCAACGATTTCCGTTCAGTCCGACTTAAGACGTTAGTGTTCGTCAGCCCGCCGTTTGCGCTGTTCGGTGGTCTGCGAGCACGTTTCTCACGGGTGGCGATCTATATCGATGGACGGCGTTTCGGCCACCATCGTAGACTAGGTATGCGTTGTCGAAGCCGATGCCCGCCACCTCTCAACATATCCTGAATGCCTCGGCGAACCTCCTGGGGTTTTGCCTCGTTGTGATCACGTCGCTACGTCTTGTTGATCGCGCGGAAGCACACGCCATTCACGCGGTCACATCTCTTGTTGCCGTCCTATTGACGCTCTCCTGTCTGTTGTCGTTCATCTCCATCCGAGCTACCCATCAAACACTTGCGCGCCGGTGCGAGACGATCGCGGACTACCTGTTCATTACGGCTCTCCTCGGCCTTCTGCTGGTCATTTTGGTCATGACCCAGACCTTTGTGTGACTCCTCCGTCACGCGCGTCTGTGCCGCTGCGAAGAGTGCTGTGCACTTTTGAGACACACGGTCGATCCGGTACGCCCGCATGATGATGGATTGTGGCAGCCCCATCACGACGGCCCACGGTGGCCCGCGAACGAAGGGCGTGCTCGTTCACGGGCGGCATGAAGCTGCCGAATGAGGCTATTCGGGAGCTGGATGGTCGTCGTAGCTGTGCCCCTTCGGTTGCACGTGCTCTGGGCGGGCATCGTCTTGGCTGAGTCATCTGTTTGGAGCCAGGTGCCAACACCGACTCCGGCCGCGCCGACAGCTACAACCGCGCAGAAGGCCAACGTCTGGACGCGAACGCTACTGCTCGGCGACATGAACGGCTTTCGGCCGGCGCTGGAACGTCGCGGCATGACGCTGAGCGTGAACGAGACGAGTGAGGTGCTGAACAATACCTCTGGTGGCCTCGAGCGGGGGGGCACATAACAGGGCCTGACGACGGTGACGTGGGGCCTCGGCGAAGTAGGCCGGCCTTTGGACGGGTAGCAGCATCAATATCAGCCTATTGAACATCCACGGGAATGAGTTTTCGCCTAAATATATCTTGACAGCCTGCAGACGGCGGGCGGCATCGAGGCCCCGAGCCAGACGCGGCTACGGGAGGCGTGGTTCGAGCAGAAGATGCCGGGCGGCAAGGTCGATGTGCGGCTCGGACAGCAGAGCATCGACCAGGAGTTCATGAGCAGCCAATACTCGGCCACGTTCGTCGAGACGATCTTTGGCTGGCCCGCGGTGCCGTCGTACGACATGGTTGCTGGCGGGCCTGCCTATCCCCTTGCCGGCCGCGACGGTTGGATTGGCCGTAGAATATCCCGGAGCACAGTGACACAGGGATGATGGGCAGCGTGTTGACAACACCCAGACGGTTAGAGAATGTGAAGTAACGAATCCGACGCATCCCTGACAACGGGCCGATTGCCTGCGCCGTTGAGCGCCCATCGGATTGTGCGGATTGGTTTGGGCGGATGCCGTGTCCTCACAGCAAATCGGATCGGCTTCTCCTTGCATCCGTCCTCGACGAGCAGTAGGGTGCCACAATTGACGCGGGGGTGTATTGTGACTTGTGACTCCGAGCTCTTGGCTAAAGTCCCGCTGTTTTCGCTGTTGGATGCTGATGAGCGGGCGGTGCTTGCCTCGCACGTCGAGGTGCGGCTGTATGACGCTCACCACCGGATCTATCGTGCCGGTGACGCCGGCGGCAAAGGATATGTGGTTGTGGCGGGCACTATCCGCGTGACCTTGATCGACGATGACCACCAAGAAGTCACGATTGCGGAACCGGACCCAGGTGGGGTCTTCGGATTTGCCTCTTTGCTCGATGGCACTCCCCACCAAACCAGCGCCATCGCCCTGGAACCGTCAACCTGTATTGAGATCGATAGCGACGACTTACGCCAACTGCTGATCAAAAAGCCTCATGCTGGGATGGACATGCTCGCTGTTTTGGGGAGTCAGGTGCACTCGGCCCAACGTTTGGTGCAAATGCGTTCGGTTCGCAATCCCAATGACATTATCGAGCAGGCCACCACGCCCGGAGATCGTCTGGCCGATGCAGTTGCCCGGTTCGGCGGGTCGTGGCGTTTCATCATTTCCTTCGGCGCTGTGTTGGTGACCTACACGGCCGTTAACGTCTTTCTTGGCGGCAAGGCGTGGGATCCCTATCCTTTTATTCTGCTAAATCTGTTCTTGTCCATGCTCGCTGCCATTCAGGCTCCCGTCATCATGATGAGCCAAAATCGTCAAGACACGAAGGACCGAACACGCGGCGAGTTGGATTTCGAGGTGAACCGCATCGCGGAGAGCGAGATCCGAGGCATCAGCAAAAAGCTGCACGAGATGAACACCAAGCTGGAAGATGTCGAGTTGCTGCTGCGGAAGGAATCCGCAAAGCCGACTTTGTGATGGAAGCTGAGCTATTGAATACGGCTACTTGTTCATTGGTCTCGGAACGATTGTCGAAGGTGACGCTACGCTTCTCACGGCCGCGTTTCTTGCGCATCGCAGATAGCCTTACCTGGGTTGTCGCTGTCGCGCCCTTTCTACTCTTGCTGCCAGCCATTCCTGCTTTCTTGTCGCCGGAAACAACGGCGGCAGGTTGCTGGATGTGACCAAGAATCGCGGAAGGAAGGTGGAGTGGACAATTGCCTGGTCCACGCGGAGTGGCGGATTGCTCCTCGTCGCTTCGCGCTTTATGCTTGGCTTCCGAACCCTGACTCCCGTCGTTTGTGGCGCAACCGGCACGGGCACGGGCCAGTTCTTCCTTTGGAATTCGGTCAGCGCATTGGGTTGGGCGGTCTCGTTTGAGGCGGCTGGCTACATGGGCGCAGCTGTTGACGATATTGATCGCCGACATCCACCGCCACGAAAAAGTGCTGGCTTTGCCCTGGCCATCATTATCCATACCTTCTTGTGGGAACTCAAAGATATTTGGCTCCTTAGCCGCGCCGAGGCTCTATACTGACAACGCAGTCCGGTGGCAACGCGAAGAAGTCGTTGATCGAGTAGGAGCGCTCCCCAAAGATCCGAAGCGATCTCAACTGAGCCATTCCCCGAGTCGAAGATGCAGTTCGCGACATCCGGAAACTAGCTCCGCTAGGCGCAAGCGAGAGGGACACGCCATTTGATCATTGCGACTTTCACGCCGTCATTGACAACAAGGCAAGCGACTATCGCATAGACCAGAATCGTGACCATTTGCGACCACGGCAATGGAGCAAGCCCAGGAATCCCCACGAGTGTCAGACCGCTTCCCACGAGCAACTCCGCAGTTAGGGCAACCATGAGGGTTTTGCTGGGCAATGTCGCCCAGAACCACCTTCGTTCTCTTGCCGATACGATGGAAAACACGGCAAAGTACAGCAGGGTCAGGAAGCTGAAGGTATACAGCGAATCGTCGCTGGTGGCCAGGCCGAATCGTGACCAGGATAAGTATAGGAGGAAGAGCGCCTCAACCACCATCGCTACGCCCAGCACCACGGATACAGCAATGAATCCGCCGATGTTCCATGTTTCCGGCTTTTTGGAAGGCCGGACGCGGTCAGTCGCTAGAGCAACTTTGGCGAAGTCCGTCATGAAGGTGAGCAGCAACATCGCGAAGGCCGAGACGACAAACTTACCCGTGAATACGAACGCGATGGCGACAAAGGCTGCCTTCAGGATGGTCCGGCTGATCTTGTTAATGATCCACGTGAGTAACCGTTGATAGATCGTTCTGCCCTGCTCGACCAACGCCACAATGTTGGTCAGCCCTGGCTCGGTGAGGACAACACTCGCGGCACCCTTGGCAACATCGGTAGCGTTGCTTACGGCAATTCCCACCTCGGCCTGTCGCAAGGCGGGCGCATCATTGACGCCATCGCCCGTCATTCCCGTTACGTGGCCCGCCGCCTGGAGGCGTTGGACCACGATGTACTTGTCTTCCGGATAGACTTCGGCGAACCCGTCGGCGCCAGCCAACACGTCGCTCATCGCGGTACCGGTCTTGGCGTTGTTTGCCTTGATCTCGGCAACGGGCCGAATGTCGAGTAGGCCGACGCCTTTGGCGATCTCTCTCGCAACCGCCAGAGCATCACCGGTGAGCATGATCACGGAGACGCCCAGGTCGCGAAGGGTGGCGATCAGTTGCTGGGCATCCGGCCGGGGCGGGTCGTACAAGGTGACTAATCCAACCAACTCGGGGATACCTGTCTCGGGGCCACGCGCCACTGCCAGAGTCCGGTATCCCTTGACCGCTGACTCTTGAACGCGGGCTTCTAACGCCTCTATTTCAGGAGGCTTGAGTCCGCAGGTTTCCGCGATTGTTCGCACAGCTCCTTTCATCACCCGAAAGCGCTGCCCACTTTGCTCGACAACAGCTTCGGTTCGCCGGCTTTGCGCATCAAACGGTTTGAAGAAGATCGGCGAAACGACCGCACGACCATCGAAAACATGGCGCTCGCGGGCGGCCGCAAGAAACGCGAGATCGATGGGATCCTGGTTTGCATCCACGGAAGCTAGCGCTCCGGCGAACAAAACATCGGAGTCTTTTGCTTGGCCCAGTGGCGTCACGCCTGTTACGGCCAGTTGGTTCATCGTGATCGTGCCGGTCTTATCGACGCAAAGCACGTCCATCGTCGCGGCATCCTCCGCCGCGCTCAGACGAGTTACCAGCACGCCTCGCTTCGACAATTCCGCCGCGCCAAGGGCCATGCTGACCGTAAACATCACGGGGAGCGCCACCGGAACCGCGCTCATCAACAGCACAAGCAGCAACGACACCATCTCGATCAGCGGAGTACCCCGCATTAGCGAGAGAACAACCACGGCGCTTAGAAGTGTCCCGACAATGACGAATAGCCAGCGTACGACCTTGGCGATCACCGATTCGATGTGAAGCTTGGGCCGCGCGAGCTGAACGAGTTCCGTCGTGCGACCGAAATAAGTTGCTGCTCCGGTCAGGATTACGACACCGTTACCTTCGCCACGACGAACGACTGACCCTGACGAAAGCACGTCGCCTGGCGATTTTTCCGCATCCTTCGACTCGCCCGTAAGCGCTGATTGGTCGACGCTCATCTCGCCGCTCAGAAGTTTCGCGTCGGCGGGGATGATGTCACCGGGCCGGATGCGAACGATGTCGCCTGGAACCAACTCACGCGCCGCGATAACCTGCCATGCCCCATCTCTCCGCACACGGGCGTTCACCTGCAGGCGTTTTCGTAATGTTTCCACCACGCCTGCCGCCCGTCGCTCCTGAGAAAAGCCTAAAACGGCATTCACAATCAGCAGAGCGCTGACCACGGCTAGATCCGAGAACTTCCGCAAGACCGCCGACAGTACCATGATCAATTCAAGCATCCAGGCCGACAAGCCCCAGAATTTCCCGAGGAACGCCAATAGTGGGTGCTCTTTCGACTCCGCAACCTCGTTATAGCCATGCTGCTTTCGGCGGGCGTCCACATCATCTTTTGTGAGGCCCGCCTCGGGGTTCACGCCGAGCGCGGCGAGCGCGTCCGAAACCGATGCGGATGCAAGGTCAGGAACCTTCCCGGTCAGAGGCATCGGGCGAAGGCTATCTTCGTTAGCGGCATTGTTGATCGGTTGCATTGTGAACCATGAGTCTACCGACTTAAAGAGTCCATTTCATACGAGATGGTTGTCGCTTGCGTCTGGCGAGTGCTTGTGAGAGTCAGGCGAGCGACCCGTTGCGACGGGGTGAGCGGAACCTTGTTGTGGTCATCCTGCGGCAAGTCAAAGAATCGGAACGCGCCGCTCTCAGTCGCTGGCCGGAGAGCGGCGCGTCGATTCGTTTGCGAATGCGAACCGGTGCATCAAATTACAGGCGCCCTATTCTTCCGAGAGGATCTTTCCGTCCGAAGTCAAGACGAGTGCCTTCTTAGGGGCATTCTTCACGCCTACTTCGTATTCGGTCGTAGTGGCGCGCGTAATCTTCTCGGCGGAATGCAGAGTAGCCTTCGGATACTTCGCCTTCACAGCGTCCCGGACCACCGTCGGCAGGCTCGTAACCGGGATCATTTCTTCCCTCGCCACAAAAGCGCCGTCCGCCTCGAAGACGACCTGCCACTTGGCTCCGCCACTGGCCATCGTTACTTCATAAAGGGTCTTGCCGTCCTTCGTTTCCTTTTCCCATCCTTTGACTTGCGCCTTGGGATAGGCTTTCGTGGCGGCCGCGAGTGCTGGCGCCGGCACATCCTTCTGGTTCACTTTCTGTTCTTGGGCCGTGACCGTGAGGGTTAGGCACAGGGCCAATGCCACACTATTCAAAACTGTTCTTGTCGTCATATTGGGATCTCCTAAGTTGAGTTGACCATTTGATTCTGAAAGACGTCTGAAGCTGGCAGGAAGTCGAACTTTTAAGGTGATTCCAACATTAGAGACCAGCCCTGGAAGCCTCGCGAGTTGTTGCGGAAAAGTCAGGGAGTCCCTGGAATAGACGCTTTGGCGTTATATCCAGAAACTCGATGCGAGTGTCAGGACGGCACGCTCAGGCCTCAGGCGTGGCCTCTCCACGAACGAGAGCATAGATGGTTGGCGTTACAACCAGCGAAAGGAGCAGCGCAACGGCCAAGCCACCGATTACAGCCACGGCAAGAGGCTGAAGCAACTCAGCGCCGGCGCCAAGCGCCAAGGCCAAAGGAAGCATACCGAGGATCGCCGCAAGTGAGGTCATTAGCACTGGCCGGAAGCGACGGCGGCCAGAACGAAGCAGGGCCTCCGTCAGGGTGTCGCCCGCTGCCAGATGATCCTCCACTGCATCGAGCATCAGGATGCCGTTCTTTGCAACGATTCCGACCACCATAATCATGCCCACCATGGAAACCACGTTGAGGGTAATGCCAGTTAACCACAACGCCCCAAACACGCCAGCCAGCGCTAGGACTGCTCCAGTGACGATCGCGACGGGATGGGCGAAGGATCGAAACTCGATCAGCAACACAATGAATACCAAAAGAATGGCGAGCGCCAATGCAATTAGAAGCTCCCGGAAGCTCGACTGTTGCTCCTGATAGAGACCGCCGTATTCTATGGTCATTCCCGCGGGCAACTTGACATCCTGAGCCAGACGGACGCGCGCAGCAGAAATCGCCGAACCGAGATCCGTGCCCGATAGCCGTGCGGTGACAGACACGGACTGTCGAAGCGAGTTGCGATGAATTTCAGTTTGCCCGCTGTCATAGCGCACGCTTGCGATCTGATCGAGGCGAAATAGATTTCCGGTGGCGGACCGAACTTGTAGTGCCCGGAGAGCATCCAAGCTGGAGCGAGCGCCATCTCGCATCACAACTCGAACGGTCACGAACCGGCCCTGCTGAAGGATGGATGAAGCCGCCTGTCCGGTCATGGCGGTGGTGACCGTGTTGGCTACATCGGTCGCATTCACGCCCAGCTTTGCTGCCTGAAGCGGATCGACATCAAACGTGAGCGCGGGTCCGCTAACTACCACCCCATCGAATACGTCGACGACTCCTGGGATCTTTGAGATGGTCTGGGCTACCTCATGTGCGCTTTCGTGGAGCGCCGCGGAGTCCTCACTGAACAATCGAATCTCAATGGGTGCTGGCGAACTAGTCAAGTCTCCGATGAGATCGATCAGAATACCGGCGAACTCGACCCGCAACGCCGGTTCGCTAGCTTCGATCCTGGTTCGCAGTTCAGAAGTAACAGCTTCTGTCGTTCGGCTCCGCTTGGCTTTCAGCTTCACGAGAAAGTCGCCGGTATTCGGCTCCGTGATCGACAGCCCCAGTTGTAAACCGGTTCGCCGGGAGTAGCTCTCCACCTCTGATGTGCTTTGAATCAGTTCTTCGACATGCAGCAACATCCGATCGGTTTCCGCGAGCGAGGATCCAGGCGGTGCAACATAGTCGAGCACGAATGCTCCCTCGTCGAAAGTCGGCAGAAACTCCGATCCGAGTCGCGCATAGAGAAGATAGCTGCCAATCAGCACCCCACCAGCCACAGCGAGCACTACTGCCTTGCGGGATAACGCATGAGACAAGAGCCACTCGTAACGCTTGACTAAAAAGCCCAGCACCGGACCGTTCTCATCGTCTGGCACGCCATGGGTGCCGGGCGCTGCCTTCATGAATCGTCCCGCGAGAATTGGGGTTACCGAGAGAGCCAGCGCTAGCGAGGTCAGGAGGGCAGCCACCAGTGTCAGGCTAAGGGAGCGAAAGAAAACTCCGGTCACGCCGGTGAGCAGCGTGAGGGGAATGAATACGGCGATTGGCGTGATGGTGGAGCCGATGATCGGCACGGCGATTTCGGAGACGGCTTGCTCAATTGCAGATTGGCGGTCCGTGTTGCGAAGCAAATGAATGTGGATATTCTCAACAACGACAATCGCATCGTCGATAACCAATCCGATGGCGGCTGCCACGCCGCCTAGCGTCATCAGGTCGAAGCCCAGCCCAAAGACGCGCATAATCAGAAACGTCACCAGTACCGTAATGGGAATCACCGCGGCGGCCACAAGGGTTGGGCCCCACTTGCGCAAAAAGCCGTAGAGAATGAGGACGGACAGTAGCAGCCCAATGAGAATCGCGTCGCGAACGGATGTCAGAGCCGACCGGACCAGCAAAGACTGGTCGTAAAAGGGCGCAATCGTCACATCTCTTGGAAGCTGCGTTCTGATCGACTCCAATTCGGCGGTTACTTCGTTGACCACCGTGACGACGTTGGCATCGGGTTGACGAACAACATTGAGCAGAACAGCGGGCTTGCCATTGGCGGTGACTATCGTGTACTGGGGTGCAACGCCCTGTTCTACATGCGCAATATCGGCTACTGTGATCGGAGCGCCGTTGATCACACCGACAACGATGGCGTTCAGTTGGGCCGGTTCTAGAGCCTGGCCACTCACCAAGGTCAGTTCCAGCTTATGGTTCTCCTCAATCAGTCCGGGCGAGGCAATGATGTTGGCGGTTCTGACCGAATCCGCGACTTGCTGGGACGTGATGTTACGGGCCGCAAGACGCTCGGGATCGATTCGGATGTGAAACTCGCGGATGCGGCCGCCGGCGACATTCACGGCCGCGACACCCGCCAATCGCGCCAGGCGAGGGCGAACGGTAAAGGCAGCGAGATCGCGCAGGGTTGCTGGATCAATCGTAGGAGATGTCAGGCTATAGCCGGCTACCGGGAATACGCCAAACGTCAAGCGGTCAACGCGTCGGATGGATGCCGTCGGCGGGAGGGATGCCGATAGCTGTGAAAGTCGTGCCTGCACAAATTGCAAAGTCTGAACAACGTCGACCTTCCAGTCGAAGAATAGGTTGATGTCAGCGGCACCCCTGGCAGTAGTCGATCGAATGCTCACGATGCCAGGTATGCCGTTCATCGCTTCCTCTATGGGGCGGGTGACGGAGGCGAGCATCTGTGGCGCCGGAACGACTCCATTGTCCACAACAATCACGATTCGCGGAAAATCCGTCTGCGGAAAAATAGCTGTTGGAAGGTAGAATGCAGCGTAGATTCCAGCGGCGCAGAGCAAACCAACAATCAACGCAATTGCCCTAGACTGCGCCGAGACGAGTCGTGCCAGGTTCATTTTGGTGCGGCCCCGGTGCGGCCTTTTGCTGTCACTTGAACTTGAGTCCCATCCTGAAGCGAATAGCCTCCGTTGGTCACTACCACCTCTTCGGCTTTCAGCCCGGCAACAATCTCGAACAAACCGCCCGATCGAACGCCAATAGTAACTTTCCGCTCATGCGCTACCGATTTTGAATCGACAACCATAACAGTGCCAGCGTTGCTCGTGCTGGCGTCGAGAGTAACGGCAGGGACTGGTATCACGATCGCTTGGCCGACGCGTTGATCCGCGACACGTACCCGCGCGGACGCGCCTGACCGTAAGCGGCCGTCGGCGTTGGAGAGCCTCACCCAGGTCTCAACCGTACGGTTCGCAGGATCGACGGAGTTACTGATCAAGGAGACTTCACCGGAAAGCTGCTGACCCGGCTGATCGGCAGGAAATACCTGAACAGAGTCCCCGACATGCAATCGGGCTGCAACCGTGTCCGCAAAGGCGGTTTTTACGATGATTTCCGTCAAGTCTGCGAGAATGACGAGTCGTGCCCCGGCTGCAACGAAATCACCTTCAAACTGAAATTGGTCCGTCACAACTCCACGAAAGGGCGCTCGCACTTGTGCATACCCTAGTTGGATTTCAAGTTGCTTGAGTCGCTGTTCGGCTTGTTTGATCTGCTGTTCTAAGAGAGCGCGTTGATTGGGGTCAACGGCAGAGACCCGCAGTGCCAAGTTGGTTTCCGTGAGCCGGAGATCGTCTTGAGCGAGGGTCAACGCCAGTTCAGATGCATCCAGGTCCTTTTTCGAAATGCCCCCCTGAGCGAACAGTTCTCGCCGCCGGCTCGCCAGAGCCAACGCATTGGCGACGTTCGCGCGCGCATCCAGCCGCAATTTTTCCTGAGAGGCGGCATTCTGTGGAATCGTCGCGGTAAGTAGGGTTTGTAGGTTGATACGAGCCTGTTCCACAAGCGCGGCAGATTCGTCTCTCTGCGCCAACAGGTCGGACGATTGGAACATCGCGATGACATCTCCTTGGCGGACAGGCTGGTTCTTCAATAGCGGCATTTTGGTGATCTGTCCTCCCAACTTTGCCCCAATCGTTGCCTGTGAACGCGGGGACATCGTGCCCAGCGCCTCCACATAGGATTCGATCGACTGAACGGTCGCTTTGGCAACATCCACTCTGACGACCGGCGGCACTGGTGAAGCCGGAGTGCTGTCACCCGGCCGGCCGAACAGAAAAAACGAAGCAACGACGATACCCAGCAACCCAACCGCGACCAAGATAGCTCTGCGACCGAATCTCGGCGTTCGCGGTTCTGGCTGCAAGTCGGGTTCCGTTGGCGTTGTGTTTCCTTGATCGGTCATTTCGTAACCCCCGCCGCGAACTCGAGTCGTGCCAGTCCGATGCGGTACTCGTAGATGGCTTGATACAAACTTTGCTGTTGCGCCGTGAGAAGATTCTGAGCGTCGGTCACTTCCAGAATGAGGGATTCTCCCGCGCGGTATCGCGCCACAGAGGTAGCCACATTATGCTGTGCATCAGCGATAGCCCCACTCGCAATCTGCGCTCGTTGCCGCGCCGCTGCGGCCAGTGCCCGAGCGGATTCCAGCTGCTGCGTCACGCTGCGCTCAAAAAGCTGACGCTGTACGTCGAACGTCTGCGCGCGGTACTGAGCTTGGCGCTCTTTGCTTCGGCTTATGCCCCAATCGAACACCGGAATTGAGAGAGTTAGAAAAGCCGCTCCACCCGCATGCTGGTTCACAATCGATGGCTGCAAGGAGTTTGTGTCCATACCGGCGTTCAAGGTGTAGAAGAAGGTTGGCCGGCGTTCTGCACGTGCGATTTTGCCATCCTCGTTCGCCGCGCGACGTTGCGCTTCGATTTGAGTGAACTCTGGGCGTTCGGCAGGCAAGCCGGGCAAGATTGTTTCTATTTCGCCAGCCGACGGTACGAGGGTTTCTAGGCTCTCTACTGTCAGTGTCGCAGGGGCTTCCAAGCCAGTCAGAAATCGTAGATTCTCTGTAGCGATCGTCATGGCCGCCTGCGCCTGTGCTTTTTCGTCCATCCGCGTGGCCAACTGCAGCCGTGCCCGGCTCAGGTCTATCGCGGGAACCTCGCCACCTTGTGACATTAGGCCCGTCACACGCGCAAATTCCTGCGCAGTTGCCACATTGCGGTCCGCGAAGCCTAGGCGCGCGGCTGTCAGCGCAACCCCGTAGTAGGCCTCTTGTGTCGCAATGATCAAATTTCGCCGAGCCACTTCAGTTCCGGCGCGCGCCGCAGCCAGGAGTTCCCGATTCCTTCTCAGCGTGGCTGAGAGACGCCCGCTCAGGTTCAGTTCTCCCGTGAGCGCGACGCCGCTTTGATATTCTCGGATTGCGTTCAGACTAATGTAGCTTTGCGCACCGGGAACGGCGAGTGATCCACGTTCAGGGTTGTTATATGTAAACGCTGTTGGCAGGCTGACGCGCGGCAAGAAGGCTGCATGCGCCTGCTGCACATCCTCAACGGCAACATTCTGACCGATTGCTGCCGCTTGATAAGCAGATGCGTGTCCCAAGGCGAGGCGAATTGCGTCGTTGATACTCAACGCCTGCGTCGCGCCCGCCGGAATAGCCGGGGTTTGGGCGAAGCACGTTGAACAGAGGAGCAGCGGCATAAGCACAATGCCGCGACTTATCGCTACAGTGTTATTGATTTTCATTTTCACGAGAGTTCTCGACGCTTTGGCACGACCCTGTGGGGTTCCATTTTCAATTCCATTAGAACGTGGAATTGTGAAGTTCTCCTGAAACGTGGTGCCCTGTCAGCACTTCAGCTAGCCTTTACCCCTGCAACGCTGCTTGACCTAGGTTGCAGCTAACGGTAAAGGAAGGGACACTACAAACCTTGAACCTTTCCCCAGCTCAGATTCGACATCAATCGTTCCCTGGTGAAGCGTGATGGTCTCTTTTGCTATCGCGAGGCCCAACCCGAATCCTCCGCCGGCGATGTTCCTGGATTTGTCGCCTCGATAAAAGCGGTCGAAGATGTGAGGGAGGTCTTCAGCGTCGATTCCCCGGCCCGGGTCGCGCACGATCAACGTTCCACTGCGACCGTCTCCTTTAACCAGCACTTCAATCGTGCCTTCATCGGTATTCTTGATGGCATTGTCGATCAGCGCAAGAGCGACGCGCGCTAAGGCGTCTTTGTTCCCTTTCACCCAGACCGGGCCAGTTGGCGCCAACAGCCGCAGGTCGATTTTCTTGGCTTGCGCTAGCGGCCTCAGTGTTGCACATGCTTCCGAAGCAACAGGTGCCAGATCCAAAACTGTAAAACACATACCGGGCTCTCCACTGTCGGCCCGTGCCAGAACGAGGAGATCCTCGACCAAAGAACTAGCTCGGTCTGTTTGGCGAATGATGCTCTCTAGCGTGAGTTGGTAATCTTCGGGATCGCGCGTCCGGCGCAGAGCAATCTCCGCTGCGGCCCGGATGGTTGCCAGAGGTGTTCTTAGATCGTGGGAAGCATCGGAGGTAAATCGCCGAATGCGCCCTACCGAGGCTTCTAGACGTCCTAACATCTCGTTCCACATTTGCGCCAGCAGACTGAGTTCATCGCGAGAAGCGGGGACTGGCAGTCGTGACGACAGATCGCCCGATCCGATAGCCTTGGCGGCAAACGCCATTTCCGTCACCGGCTTCAACGCCCGCTTGCCGAGCCAGAGTCCGCCCAACGATGCAGCCAGCACGGCAAAGGGGATTGAGAACAGGAGGATTCTGCTTAGCCGCAAAAGAATCTGATCCACGGGCTCCAAGGACATGGCCATCTTGATCTGGTAGCTCCGGCCCCCGGCTTGAACTGTTTCGATCTGTTCGACTGAACGGTTTCTCGGGGTGGATTTGGTTCGAAAAAGCGAGGGTCCGCCTAAATCGCGCACCTCAACCGAGAAATCTGAGGGTAGGGCTGACCCGAACTCGATGAGCTCTTCTCGCAATGATCCTTCGGAGGCGTTTCTGTCGCTGGACTGTTCCGATAGAACCGCTCGAAGACTTGTCGCCCTAACTTCGAGTTCCTCCTGCTTGGATGAGACAAGACTTTCGCGCAGGCTGAACCAAAGCATGGCTCCAAAGGCAACCAGACAAATCGCAAGCACCGTGGAGTACAAAAGCGTCAATCGCGTTCGAATGGCAAGATTACCCGTCACTCGGAGTCCTCCCTGAGCACATACCCAACTCCCCGAACGGTTTGAATCAGCCTCGGTTCGTTGTCGCCGTCGATCTTATTCCTCAACAATCGAACAAAAGCATCAATCGTATTGCTCTCGACGTCGCGATCAAACCCCCACACGCTGTCTAAAATCCGTTCACGCGTCATCACCTGGCCAGGACGGCGCATCAGAAGCTCCAGCAAGATAAATTCCGTCCGCGTCAGGCTTACTCGGCGGCTACCTCGCGTAACTTCGCGAGTGGCGGGATCGAGTTGGAGCGAGCCCACCCGCAAGATTGGAGCCTGTGTCTCCTTTCCGCGGCGCGATAGCGCGCGGAGACGTGCGAGGAGTACTTCAAAGGAAAAGGGCTTCGTGAGGTAGTCATCGGCCCCAGTGTCGAGTCCGCGAACCATCTCCGGAATGGCGTCCTTCGCCGTCAACATCAGAATCGGCGTCGTGATTCTTGCCGCACGCAAGCGCGTCGCGATTGCAAATCCGTCGAGGCCCGGCAACATGACATCCAAGACAATCGCGTCGAATTGATATTGCAGGGCGGTAGCGAGCGCCTCCTTGCCTTCGGCTGAAACGACTACGGCGTGGCCTTCCTCCTGCAAACCCAATTGCAGGAGTCTTCCCATCTCCGGTTCATCCTCGACCACTAGAATCCGCATGCTCTAAGTCTCCCATCGTGGCTTCAATTTCTGAAAATAAGCTGAAACGATGGGCGCGATCTCTACTCGGGCGGGTTGATGGTGCTTTCGAAGGATGATCGACTAGTGGTTTCATCCGGTTTCAACAGAAGGCAGTTGAACTGCCTAGTAAACAGAATCGCGACGGGATTGTGCCGTCACCGCCTATCAGGTTTCCTGTAGGGATTTTTGTAGGGATACTCCATCACAATCCCTACAAATCCTGCAATCGAATCCTGCCCAACTGTTACTGGGATGTCTCGCAAGTGCATGAAAAAGCGGAAGAAAGCGAAATCCTGAGCAACCCTGAACTCTCAGCCCCTTCTGCTGTTAACCGAAGGGTTGTAGGTTCGAATCCTACCCGGGGAGCCATTTCTTTTTAGAGCGAACTCCCCACCGCTTGATTCCGTTGACCGTCTCCTTGTCCGAATTCCCCCCCTTACCCCGAACATTTGCCAGTACCTTCGTTTTGGCGGACTTCTCCCGTTCGAAATTTACTCATCTGGGCCTCGCTCTCAATTCTGATCGTTGAGCCCCTCAACCTCTCGAACTCTCGGGTTTCTCTGTTGACACTCCGGTTGTGAGAGGGGGACCGCCCGAAGGATTTTCGAGCGGAGAATTAAGCACCGCAATTTAGCTTGTCGCCAAGGCAGAGTTGCGATCGTGTACTAATCCAAACGCCGTACGCGGATGTTCCGCAACGAGGCTCCCCCGCCGTGGTGCTGGAAAACGATAGGGCTATCAGGCGCGGCAGATTCACACTCCAGTTCCACCGCTTTCTGACCGTTAAGCCAATGCTCGACATGACTGCCCTTGACGATAAGCACGCCCTGGTTCCACTCGCCCACAGGTCGCGGACTTACTCCGGAGGCGAGCTGATTGTAGAGACTCGCAGCACGCTCCGCAGGGTGTTGCTTGGCGCCAGGGTCTCCGTCGTTGTCGACGATTTGATACTCGTAGCCGGTTGCACTGGCCCCTCTTTCGGGATCACTGAAGAGATAAAACAGCCGGTATTTGACTCCAGCATTTGCGGCGGGCGTTACCTTCCAGTCGAAGCGCAGTTCGAAGTTCCGGTAGGAGTTCTTCGTTCGTATATCGCGCCCTCTTCCTTTCCCTCGCAGAGCATGAATTGTGCCGCCGTCCATTTCCCACACCGAGCTAACCGGATTGCCCCCCAAGTCAACCACCTGACTCGCGTCGATGGTGGCCCAGCCTTCGGCATCCGACTCTTCGCGGGCACTCGAAACGGGGACCGCGTAGTTCGGTGCTTCAAACGCCATAGGGGCAATGCGTACGGCCGCGATCTTCCAAACGCTGTTTTGTCGCACGAACACGATGTAGACCCGGCCGGCCCGCTCCGGCGTGAAGTGGGCGGTCCGGAAAAAGCCATCGGCAATTGCCGTATCCGGGTTGAGCAAAGTGAGGGTCCTTGCCAGCACGGCAAACTCGACCGGATTTACTGACTGACCGCATCCCCTGCCGGCCAGTTTTGTAGCTAGCGCCGGGGGCAGGCTTTGCTGCTGGGTCCAGTAACCCTCGATTGTTTCCAGGCGAGCCGCCGCAGGGTTGCAGGTGTTCACTGCCCGAAAGTAACGTGTGAGTGCGGCCTGCATCGCGGTCTGGTCCTGCAGGTTTGGCTCCGCGGCGAATGCAAGCGCTGTGCTCAGCGCAACACCAATGATCCATCCTGTAGGCATTGGAGAGAGCATAACATCGATTGCAACAGTGCTGGTTGACACTTTGTTTGAGAATGGCTGTATTGAGAAAACAGTCCCCGGTTGCCCACAAACGCGACTTCATGCCAGCGCTTTTGGCCTATTAAAGTCCTCCGCTGGGATGACACTCGCAACACTCATCGTCGTGTCGAGCGAGGTTCGACGAACAGGTGATCAGGGCTGCGCAAGATAACTGATTTTCTGTCCTGGATCACTGTTACCTGACCGTCAGGCACAACGAACTCTGCTCCGTTTGATCTCAGCGCAGCCAAGCTGCGATCGTATCCGTTTTCTGCGACCAGGAACTCAACGATAGCCGCCCCGGTTTTTTGGAGCGACCGAATCGTGCCTTCCAGCGTCTTTCGCTTTTCCCGGAATTCAAGAAACTCAATCTGATAGTTTCCGCGCGGAAACGTGCACTTGCCGCTACGATATTCGGCTCCAACGACACTTCTGACCGCAAGTCGATTGCGGTTTGTCGCCGTCCAGCCCCCTACTTGAGCGTCGCAACCAAAAGCCTCCTGGTATAAACGCACAGCCGCATCGATGCTTCGAACAGTAACTCACAGACCGCTAAAAGTGATGTTCCTCGGTTCCTCGCCGACAGCGGCCTGGGCCGGCTTCAGCTCCACAAATAATCCATCCGGGTCTCGAACCAAAGCCAACCGAGTTTCCCCTGTGCGTTCAGGAAGCAGATTCCTGACATTCGCTGCTTTCAAACGGCTGAGCATCGCAGAGAAATCACTTACTTCGAACAGAAGACGAATCGCCCCGCGGTCTCCGAGTCCGGGCATAGCTTCGCTGGCGCCACCACGTGCCTCAATCAGGATTAGTTCGGAATCCGCGGTGCGAAGCTTTAGAACGCCTGCTTCCATCACAATTCCCGGGGCGCCATAGAGTTCTGCAACCCCCTCACCCATGCGATATCGTGGACGCTCCACCTCCAGGCCGATGAGGTTCCGGTAGAACTCAATGGACCTTTCCAACTGCGCCACCGTTAGAGTAAGTCGACGGATTTTGGGCTTTGTAGTAACGGTAGGCTGGGCTGGACGATCGTCGGCAATCCAAAGTCGACCTGGATTCGCCCAGTCTTCGGGATTGATCGTCTTTGGCGGGCCAAACTATGTCGGATTCGTTCGCATCGTCCTGTCTGGAAAAAAACTTATCCTGATTCGAGCTAGGACAATTTCAGACCGCAAGAGTTCCAAATACTCCCAGTATTGGGGAGCCATTTTTCTCTTACCTTCAGGATTTCTTCCTCCCTTTCCATCTGATCTGTGAAATATCTATGTGTGTATGATCACTCGACGCGACTTGATGATGAGCGTGGCTCCTTCCGCAGCAATTGCGCAAAGGAACGGGAATCCAGTCACAACTACCAGTTGGTTTGATCGCCCCATGCGATGGGCGCAGGTTGCCTTCACAGAGGATGATCCCGGTAGTTATGATCTGGCGATGTGGCTTCGCTATTTCAAGAAAATTCATGCCGATGCCGCGTGCCTGAGCGCGGGCGGCTGCGTCGCCTTTTACCCGACAAAAGTTCCTTTTCACTATCGAAGTAAATACCTGGGGCAACGCGATTGCTTTGGTGACTTTGCCGCCGGGTGCCGGGATCTTGGCATGAATGTGATTGCGCGCACCGATCCTCATGCCTGTAATGAGAAAGCCTTCCGCGCCCATCCCGAATGGGTGGCACGAACAGCGGACGGGAAACCAAGGCGTCATTGGGCCGCTCCGGACCTCTATGTGACCTGCGCGCTTGGCCCTTACAATTTCGAATTCATGACCGAAGTGACCCGCGAAATTGTGACCAACTACAAAGTGGACGGGATCTTCTCCAACCGCTGGCATGGCAGCGGACAATGCTTTTGCGAATCTTGCAAATCGAAGTTCAGGGCCTTTTGCGGAATGGAGTTGCCAGTGACGCAAGATCCAGGCAATGCAGCCCGCCGAAAGTACATCGAGTGGAATCAACAACGCCTGTTTGAGTTGTGGACGCTCTGGGACAAGACGATTCGCGCCGTGAATCCAGAGGCAACCTTTATTGCCAACTCAGGCGGCGGCGCTTTGTCGGAACTGGATATGAAGAAGGTGGGAGAACTTTCCCAGACCCTGTTTGCAGACAAGCAGGCAAGGCGCGGGACGATGCCGCCATGGGCGAACGGCAAGAATGGAAAGGAGTATCGCGCCACCATGGGCCGCAAGCCGATTGGCGGCATCTTCAGCATTGGGCTTGAGGAGCCGTACCGGTGGAAGGATTCGGTGCAATCGAGTGCAGAAATCCGGATGTGGGCTCATGACGGCATTGCGCACGGGCTGCGTCCGTGGTTTACGAAGTTCAATGCCAAGCCGCTCGATGATCGATGGATGCCGGTGGTGGCCGATATCTATGAATGGCACTGGAAGCATGAGAAGTTCTTGCGAAATGAGCAGAATCTGGCCAGAGTCGCGATTGTCTACTCACAACAGACGGCTCACTACTATGGCGGTGAGAAGGCCCGCGAGCGCGTGGAGGATCCGCAGCTTGGCTTCTATCAGGCGTTGGTTGAGTCGAGAATTCCCTTTGAGATGGTTCATGATGGATTGCTCGATGCCGCGCATGTGGATCGATTTGCGCTACTGATCCTCCCGAATATTGCTGCGCTGTCTGATGCACAGTGCCGCCAGATTGAGGCTTATGTGTCTCGGGGTGGGTCGATTGTAGCGACGCAGGAGACCTCGCTTTGTGACGAATGGGGCAAGCGACGGGAGAACTTTGGTTTGAGCAAACTATTTGGTTGTTCGTTCGCAGGCAAGATCGACGAGCGGATGCAGAATTCCTATCTCACAGTTGAGCATTCGCTGGAAGGCAATCCATTGCGTTCAGGGCTTGAGAGCACACCCAGGATCATAAATGGCGTTCGGCAGGTGCAAGTGGGTGCGAACGATCCAGCCTATCGGGCTCCGCTCACGCTCATTCCGAGTTATCCAGATTTGCCGATGGAACGAGTCTTCACCACTGTGCCAAGGACGCAAATTCCAGCGGTCTATTTGCGTTCGCATGGAAAGGGCAGGGTAGTTTATTTCCCTGCGGATATTGACCGCACTTTTTGGGAAGTCTTGAGCCCGGACCATCTTTCTGTCCTTAGAAACGCGATCCTGTGGGCTGCTCCCAAGGCCAGTCCGATTCGCGTGAAGGGAACCGGTGTTCTAGACATCGCCTATTGGCAGCAGAAAGAATCGCTGACGTTGCATTTGGTGAATCTCACCAACCCCATGATGATGAAAGGGCCGATTCGAGAGGTCTTTCCCACTGGGGCTTTGGTGGTTGAGATGGAATTGCCCACGGGCATTGTGGCTAAGGAAGTCCGGCTTTTGACCGCAGGCACAACTGCTGTTTGGAGCACAATTCCCGGTGGGATTCAGGTGGAGGTTCCTCGTGTTGAAGTGCATGAGCTAATCGCCATTACTTAGCACCCAACAGTCTTGAATGTTGCAGCACGGCCCACCAGTTGTCCCGGTGCGGCCCAGGTGGACAGATAGAGCGTGAGCCCGGTTGCGTTGTAGTGGTCGCTGTGATCGAGGAGCAAATCCAGCTTGCCGTCGCCATCGAGATCCCCGGCCCAGATGAGCTCCGCGTGTTCTTCCGACAGGGCTTGCGGCCAGGTGAAAAGCGTCTGAATCTTTCCTGCTTTCTTGAGTTGCAGAAACCTCCGGTTTGTCACCTGAACGCTGTAGGCTGTGGCATCGCACGTTAGCAGAATCGGGTTCTGCTCGAGGAATGATCCGTTCTCACTGCGGTCGAAGCAGGTATGGACGGGTTTGGTTGCGAGTTGAGGTAGTCCCCGAAGAAGGAAGAGTGGTTCGGCTGCCGCTGGTGTTTCTAGCGTGATTTGAGTTGCACGCTTGAGAGTGGGTGGATCGTCGCCAATCGGATCGTTGACCTTCTCCGTTTTGATGCGGAAGCTGGCCCAGGCGAAGCCATCGCGCGAAGGGATTAATCCGATCCATCCGCCTCCAGAACGAAACTCAGCCTCGCCTTGGTGAAAAGTGCCCAGCTGGATCAGGTCCAGTTTGGCGTGAGGAGCCGGATTAGCGGCAGGTCGCTTGGTGGCCTGCTGCGCGAAGGTCGTGGCACAGGCCATCAAGATCGAAATCAGGATCCTCATGATGTCTTACAGTCTAACTGCTGGCCCGCTTTTGTCGTCAAGTGCCTTCGAGTGACATGATGTTGTGGAATGGAAATCTATCAGTTGGAGCTCTTCCTCGCTGTGGTGGGAGCCGGGAATCTAACAATGGCTGCTAAGGATCGCGGGCTTTCGGCAGGAGCGGTGAGCCAGCAACTACAGAAGCTGAGCGCAGAGATTGGTGTGGTCTTGATGACAAAGGCAGGACGCGGACTTGTTCTGACACCAGAGGGCGAGCAATTTGCCGACCGTGCCAGGCACCTGTTGAAAGAGGTGGATGAGTTACGCCATAGCTTTGGAGGGGATGCTGAACTCGATACAAGCCCATTCCACTTTGCAACCGGAGCAACGACTCTGATTCACGGCTTGAGCCGGCCACTGAGAGCGCTTCGGCGGCGGTATCGACAGGCAGAAATTCGCCTAACCGTTGCTAATACTGAAGAGATGGTGGAAGGGCTCCTGAAGCGGCGCTTTGATCTGGCCCTGATTTCGCTGCCTGTAGAGGATGATCGATTGAATTTCACGCCGCTTTACGAGGAGGAATTGCTTCTATTGAGGAACTCCGATAAGGCGTTGAGTGGGTGGAGGGTAGGCTCAGTCAAGCGCGAAGATCTCAACTCCGAGCCTTTCATTCTGTATCCGCCAGACAGCAACATGCGGCAACTGATCGACCAGCATTTTCTTTCCTTAGGTGTCACTCCCAGGGTCTCGATGGAGGCCGCCGATACGGAAGTGATTCTTCGAATGGTTGAGGCAGGATTTGGTCAATCCATACTGCCAGAGTACGCTCTCAGGCGGAGCCCTCGATTCTTCAAAGCAATGCGCGTTGAGGGTGCACGATTGTTTCGCCGTCAGGCTCTGGCATCCCTTAGAAGTGCCTATTCCCGGCCGCTAACTCATGCGATTGCGAAGTTCCTGCAGGCAAGTCTGCGATGACCTGATTGATTGTTTAGAAAAATTAAACGGTCACTCCCGTGTTTCTGAGTTGTTTGGCCGACGAAACTGCGATAACTTCAGTCGCGTGAAGACTCGTATTTCTTTCCTCCTTTTTTCGATATGCATTTCAGGGCTCTGGGGCCAGGAATCGCGCGGTTCCATTGTCGGTACTGTCAGCGATGCGTCAGGGGCCGTTGTGGCCGGCGCAAGCGTTGAGATTCTTAACATGGAGATGGGCACTCGCAATGCCCTTACCACAAATGCAGCGGGACAATATGTCACCAGTTTCCTCATTCCCGGCTCTTACAAGGTCACGGTTGAAAATGCGGGCTTCAAGAAGTTTGTGCGCGAAGGAATCGAGCTGCGTGTCAACGATCGCCTGACTGTAGACGTAGCTCTGCAACTTGGCACGGCTGAGCAAAGCGTCACAATTTCCGGCGACACACCTTTGCTCAATACAGAATCAGCTTCACTTGGAACTGTAATCGACCGCCGGCGTGTGGCCGAACTGCCGCTGCCTCATGGCAACCCCATGTTTCTGATTGGCCTTGCCTCGGGTGTGTCGTTTACGCGCGACCCACGTCTGGACAGGCCATTTGAACCGACACACATTGTCGGCTACACAATGGATGGCACACGAGCCAACCGGAGTGACATCACGATCGATGGCGCAGTGGCGACAGCCACTGCCAATGGCGGCGAAGTGATCGCATCCTATGTTCCGCCTGCCGATACCGTTGCCGAATTCAAGGTGCAGACCGCAACCTTCGACGCCAGCATGGGTAATACAGAAGGTGGCGTAACCAATATCAGCATGAAGTCCGGAACGAACGAACTTCACGGAACAGCCTACTACGTGAATATGAATCCGAGCCTCTTTGCCAACGATTTCTTTGCCAACGCAAACCGCATTGCCCGGCCAGACTTTTATTACCACCGCTGGGGTGCCAGCGTAGGCGCACCCGTAATGCTGCCCAAGATCTACAACGGTAAGAATCGAACCTTCTTCATGTGGGGTTATGAAGGCATCCGCGAAGCCAGGCCGCGAAACAACGGGAATCCAACTGTCCCAACCGAAGCGATGAAGGGTGGAGACTTTTCGCAACTGCTGGCGCTCAATAATAGTTACCAAATCTACAATCCACTAACGCGACGCGCGGTGGGGGGCGGCCGTTTCCAACAGGATGCGTTTCCTGGTAACAGGATTCCAGCCTCTCTCTTCAACCCGATTTCAAAAAGGGTGCTGGACACTTTTTACCCCAAGCCCTTGACTGCCGGAAATCCTGATGGCACAAACAACTATCTGCGCCCTGAATTGCAGGAGCGGGCTGTTTACTTCACACACTCCGTCCGCGTGGACCACAATTTGACAGAGAAGCATCGCATGTTCGCCCGCCTGAACTACTACAACCGCGATAGTGACTACAACAACTACTTCAATAACCTGACAACCGGTGAGTACTTCCTTTTCGCATCCCGTGCGGCAACCATGGACCACGTGTGGACGATCAACCCCTCCACCGTTATGAACATGCGCTACGGGTATAACCGCTTCATTCGCGGAACCAACGCGAACCCGGAACAACGTGGCTTTGACCTCACGACGCTCGGATTTCCGGCCTCTTACGCAAATCAGATTTCGCCAGACATCCGGCGCTTTCCCCGCTTCGACATTGCCGGTTACCAGGGGACAGGAATTGGTGGCGAATTGCGTCCCAACGATACACACTCCTTCAACGTCACTCTGCAAAAGGTGCAGGGCAAACATTCCTGGAAGTCCGGGGTGGAGTTCCGGTCTTATCGCGAGACCAATCGCTTTTTCGCCAATACACAAACAGGACAATTTGTTTTTGACTCGGGCTGGACTCGTGGCCCGCTCGACAACGCGCCAAATGCTCCGGGGTCCCTCGGACAAAGCGTTGCGGCATTCCTGCTGGGCTTACCCTCAAGCGGCGGCGTGACCCGTGCAGCCGACTACGCTGAGCAATCCACTAGCTGGGGTGTCTTCTTCCACGACGACTGGAGAGTGACCTCGAAACTTACTTTGAATCTCGGATTGCGCTGGGAGTACGAAGGTGCACTCACTGAACGATACAATCGCAGCGTCCAGGGCTTTGATTTTTCTGCTGTACAACCCTTTGAAGCGGCAGCCCGTGCTGCCTATGCAAACAGCTCCACTCCTGAAGTGCCGGCTTCTTCATTCAACACAAGAGGCGGTCTGACCTTCGCCGGTGTGGGAGGCAATCCCCGTGCACTCTTTAATACTCCAAAGACAAACTTCATGCCAAGAGTTGGCTTCGCTTACCGCATCAATCCAAAGACGGTATTCCGTGGTGGCTATGGCATCTTCTTTGGCTTCCTAGGACAGCGCCGTGGGGATGTCATTCAGACAGGCTTTACCCGCACCACCAACTTTGTGGCCAGCCAGGACAACGGGCTGACTTTTGCCAATACACTTTCCAACCCATTTTCGAGTCCGATTCTTGAGCCCTTGGGAAGCAGTGCTGGTGCGCAAACTTTCCTTGGGCAGTCTGTGACCTTCTTCCAGCAAAATCCCGTCGCCCCATACATGCAACGCTGGCAGGCCGGCTTCCAGCGTGAACTTGGCAAAGGTTATGTTCTCGATGTGACCTACGTTGGCAATCGCGGAACCAGCATCGAAATCGGCCAAAACATCAACGTGACACCGCAACGGTATCTCAGCACCAGCCCCACTCGCGATCAGGCGAGGATCGACTACCTGAGTGCGAACCTGCTGAATCCCTTCCGTGGCTTGCTTCCTGCCGGCGCCATCGGAGCTTTCACTGGCGCCAACATGGCACGCGAAAGATTGCTGCGGCCCTACCCGCAATTCGATGCAGTGAATCAAACCCGTTTTGATGGATATAGCTGGTATCACTCTTTGCAGGTCGGGCTTGAGAAAAGATTCTCCAAGGGCTACACAATTTCCGGCAACTACACCTTGTCTAAATTCATGCAGGCGACAGAAACCTATCAGGCCGATGACTTGCGCCCGGTGGAAGTGATTTCCGACGCAGACCGTCCGCACCGCCTCACTGTAAGTGGCATCTATGAGTTGCCCTTTGGCCCTGGCCGTACCTGGCTCGCTGCATCCAATCCAGTGGTTTCACGTGTGGTTGGCGGCTGGCAGTTGTCTGGTGTTTATTCCTTCCAGAGTGGCGCTCCCATCAACTTTGGCAACATCATCTTCAACGGGGATATCAACAACATCAAGCTTTCGGGAGATCAGCAGCGGGTAGAACGCTGGTTCAACACCGACGCTGGATTCAATCGAAACGCCGCGCAGCAATTGGCCAGCAACATCCGCACCTTCCCACTTCGTTTTGGCTTCATCCGAGCCGACAAGATCAACAACTACGATTTGTCAGTGATCAAGAATACGCAAATCAAAGAACGGCTGAACTTCCAGTTCCGCGCCGAATTCCTCAATGCGATGAACCACAAGTTGCTGCCTGCCCCGAACACTTCCGTTACGCAGGCGGCCTTCGGACAGGCAGTTGCCTCAAACACGGCGAACTATCCGCGCCGCATTCAGTTGACGGCGAAATTCATTTTCTAAGAGGCAAGACCACTTCGATCTTGCCCTGCGGAATTTTTCGTGAAATCATGCTGGCAAGTATGGCTTCTTTCACCCGCAGAAATCTCTTACAGACGATTGGTGCCAGCGCGGCGTTTGGACAGTTTGACCCGGTAGGGCCTCCGTCGAAATACGATGCCAATTGGGACTCATTAAAGCGCCATCCGCTTCCTGCCTGGTTTAACAACGCCAAGCTGGGAATCTTTGTGCACTGGGGTTTGTATTCGGTCCCCGCCTGGGCTCAGCCTTCGGGTGAGCTTGGAAAAGTTGATTTCAATAAGTGGTTCTATCAGAATCCTTATGCCGAGTGGTACCTGAATTCGATTCGGCTCAAGGAGTCCTCTGCTTACAAACACCATGCGGCTACTTATGGAGCAGACTACGATTACTATCGTTTTGCTGAGCCCTTTACCAAAGCAAGTATGAAGTGGCAGCCCCAGGAATGGGCCTCGCTCTTTCGCTCTGTCGGTGCGCGATACGTCGTGCTGACGACAAAGCACCATGATGGATTTACGTTGTGGCCCTCAAAGGTGAAGAATCCGGTAAAGGCAGACCTTCCCACAATCGGACGCGATCTGGTGGGAGACCTGACTCAGGCCGTGCGTGGAGCCGGAATGAAAATGGGCCTCTACTACTCCGGTGGTCTCGACTGGACCTTCGAGAAGCGGCCTGTAGCCACAATGGCGGATGTCCGCACCACTGTGGTGCAGAGCCAGCAATATGCCGATTACGCCGATGCACATTGGTACGAACTGATGGACCGCTATCAGCCTTCGGTCTTGTGGAACGATATCGGCTATCCCAAGGTGGGCAAGCTGGAGAAGATCTTCAGCGACTTCTACAATCGCGACAAAGAGGGGCTGGTCAACAATCGCTTCGGGCGCGATCACTTCGACTTCACTACACCCGAGTATTCGCGATACGAAACAATTGTCGAGAAGAAGTGGGAAAGCTGCCGTGGCCTCGGCTTCAGCTTCGGTTACAACCAGATTGAAGGGCCAGAGCACGTGATTGCCTCCGACAAACTGATTGAACTTCTGGTGGACATCGTATCGAAGAACGGGAACCTTCTCCTGAACGTTGGCCCCAGGCCCGATGGCAGCATCAGCGAGATTCAGAAAGACCGCCTGCTTGCCCTTGGCAAATGGCTTGCGGTTCACGGCGAAGGGATCTTCGATACCAAGCCCTGGATTCGTTCCACAGTGAAAGACAAGGAAGCCGATATGCGCTTCACCCGCAAGGGCGACGCCGTCTACGCCTTTGTGATGAAGCCCTCTACGGGCGATTCGATTCGAGTGCCCAATGTCTATGCGGCAGATGCCACAAAGATAGAAATGCTGGGGAGGCCCGGTGCACTGGAATGGAAACAGGCAGGGCGCGATCTCGTAGTAGGTGCCCGTCACAATGGGCCTTATGTAGCGGCCCTTAAAATCAGCCCTGCACCGCAACAATTAGTCCGGGATTGATTATAGACTCAGGGCAGATGAGCTACACACGTAGAGATTTTGCCAGGGCAGCCGCGATGGCTGTGCCCGCGATGACTTTGATGGGCAAGCCGGATTCGCGCTTTCACGGCGTGTTGATCGGTGCAATTACTTATAGTTTTCGGGCACTTCCAGGAAGCGCTGAAGAAACCTTGAAGTATTGCCTTGATTGCGGCATTAGCGGAGTAGAACTGATGAGCGGGTCTGCGGAGGCCTATGCCGGCTCACCAGCAGGCGTGGCTCGCCCATTGGGCCCTGGCGGTGGCCAACGGCAACGTCCCACTCCCGAACAGATGGCCGCGCGCAAAAAGGCAGCCGAAGATGTCAGCAAGTGGCGCTTGTCGGTATCGATGGACAAGTACAAGGCCTTCCGCAAGATGTATGAAGATGCGGGCGTAAAGATTTACGCGTTCAAGTTGCCGCCCACACTCGAGATGCCTGATGCCGAGTATGAGTACATCTGGAATGTGGCCGAGACTCTTGGAGCCAATCACATCACGATGGAGCTTCCAACCGACGACAAGTTGCTCGATCGTGTGGCCGCCTTCGCAGCCAAACGCAAACTCAACATTGCCTTCCACACCCATGGGCAGGGCGGGGAAAGTGGCTTTGCCAAAGTGCTAGCCGCTTCAAAGTATACGTCGCTCAATCTGGATGTGGGCCACTACTATGGTGTGACCGGACAGTCTCCCGTGCCAGTAATCGAGAAGTATCACGACCGCATTTCCAGCTTGCACCTGAAGGATCGCAAAGGTCCCGTGGATGGTAAGGGCGGACCAAATATGCCCTTCGGCCAGGGCGAAACTCCGCTCAAGGAAATCCTCAAGCTGATGAAGCAGAAGAAGTACAAATTCCCAGCCAGCATTGAGTATGAATACGAAACGCCTCAGGGTTCCGATGTTCTGGCTGAGATGAAGAAGTGCGTGCAATACGCCAAGGACGCTCTGGGCTAACCATTCAGCTTATGCCCCAATGGAATTTGGAGATCAACGGCAAGACTGAAAACGTAGAGGCTGTAGGATCAACAGCTTTGCTTTGGGTCTTGCGCGAAGACCTGCAATTGACCGGTGCAAAGTACGGTTGTGGTGAAGGCAGTTGTGGAGCCTGCACCGTTTTGGTGGACGGCAAGGCCGAGCGTAGCTGCCTCCTGCCTGTCTCGGCGCTCAAAGGCAAGAAGATCCAGACCATTGAGGGATTGAGCAGTGGCGAACAACTGCATCCCGTCCAGCAGGCCTTTCTCGATGAAGAGGCATTTCAGTGCGGCTTCTGCACGCCAGGGATGATCCTGTCGACCGTTGCGTTGTTGTCGAAATCTGCCAGGCCGCCAACAGAGCTAGTTAGGCAGGCGCTCAACGGGCATGTCTGCCGGTGCGGTGCCTACCCAAGAATACTGGCTGCTGTCGAGTTGGCCGCGCGCGGTGGCAAGCGATGAATTCGAAACAGGAATACATTCGCCAAACCACAGAACGATTGGCAACCAGACGCGAGGTGGTTCAAGTTTTGGGAACCGGGCTGATTGTCGTCGTCGTTGAACCTTTGCATAGCTGGCAGGAAGAAGACGATGTCGTTTCCGCAAAGCGCCCGGTGCTGCGGATCGAACTAACTCCTGACGGTGGAGTTGTCCTGCGGACAGGCAAGGTGGAATTGGGCCAGGGTTCCCGCACCTTGCTCACGCAGTGTGTGGCTGAAGAAATGGGCGTGGCTCCATCGAAAGTTCGCCTGGTGATGGGGGACACCGATACCTGTCCGGACGATGGTGGAACGTGGGCCAGCATGACAACCCCGGAGACCGTACCCGCCGTCCGCAAAGCTGCGGCAGAGGCGGCGGGATCCACGCTTCATGAGCCTTCGTCCTGGAAGGTGCTCGGTCAGTCTTTGCCTGCAATCGATGGCCGGGACATCGTAACGGGCCGCAAGAAATATGCCAGCGACTGGATGCCAACCGGTGTGATGGCTGCGAAAGTGATTCGTCCTCCGTATTACAAGGCAACGCTGGAAAGTGTAAATGCTCCTGATGGAGTGCGAGTTGTTAGAGACGGCGACCTCCTGGCTGTCGTCGCTAAAACTCACCGTGAAGCAGAGTCTCAGGCGACGAAGGTGGCTGTCTCTTGGAAGCCGTCCCGACTTAGCCCGCCAAACTTCAAGGCTGATTCCGAGATGCCCGTCTTTGTTGAAGGTGCGAGGTATCCAGCAATTGTGAAGCGCGGAGACTTGGCGGCAGGCAACGCACTGACCTTAAAAAAGCTGAAGTCTGAATACGTGGTCGCAAACATTGCCCACGTGCCTCTTGAGCCAAGAGCAAGTGTTGCAAGATGGCAGGGCAATAAGTTGACTGTCGAAAGCGGCAGTCAGGCACCCTTTCTCGTCCGCAATGAGTTGAAGCAATACTTCGGCCTAACCGAAAGGCAAGTGCGCGTCAAAGTTATTGACCCAGGCTCCGGCTACGGCGGCAAGCAGCGAGGGGAGTGTGAACTCGAAGCAGCTCGTATAGCCAAATTGGCGCGCGCAGACGTTCGGCTAGCCTGGTCGCGCGAAGAAGAATTTGAACGGGCATTTTTTCGACCGGCAGGTGTGATCGAGGTATCCAGTGGCATCGACGCATCCGGAAAAATAGTTAGTTGGGATTTTCACAACTTCAATTCAGGTGCCTCGTCCCTCGCACCTCCTTATGCAATTCCGCATTTCTATTGTGGCTTTCACAAATCAAAGTCACCGCTGCGGGAAGGTTCCTACCGGTCGCTAGCTGCCGTCGCGAATAACTTCGCTCGGGAGAGCCATGTAGATGAGTTGGCCGCTCTGGCCGGTATCGATCCGCTAGAGTTTCGTTTGAAGAACCTGGAGGATGCCAGGCTCAAAGAAGCTCTGGAACGGGGGGCTGCGAAGTTCGGCTGGAAGCAGGGCAAAGGTGGCGTCGCTTGCAACCTCGAAAAAGACGCAAGGCTTGCGCTCTTCGTAGAACTCGATGTCGTGAAGACTCAGGTGAAGCTCAAACGAATCGTCTGTGTCTTTGATTGTGGAGCCATCCTGAACCCCAGGAACCTGCGCAATCAAGTGGAGGGTGCCATTGTTCAAGGCATGGGTGGGGCACTATTTGAAAAAGTGCAATATGACGGTGAACGAATCTTGAACGCGAAGATGTCGCAGTATCGAGTGCCACGCTTCAGCGATGTTCCACCGATTGAGACGATCCTGATTGATAGAAGAGATGTGAAGCCAGCCGGCGCTGGAGAGTCGCCGATCACAACAATCGAGCCTGCGATTGCCAATGGAATCTTTGCTGCAACCCGCAAGCGTCTGCGGTCCTTGCCTCTTATGGGCTAACGTGCGAGTTGCGCGTCGAGTTGCCTGCGGGCTTCGCTGCGCGGCCTGGCTGCCTCGTTGATGAGTTTGCGAAACGCTTCAAACCTCTTCTCAAGCTCGGCGCCATTCCTGGGGAAATGTTTCATGTAGTAATTGGGGTGAGACTCAAGTTGTTCCCATAACCCTTTCGCTCGTGCCGGGTTGCCGAGGGCAAGGGCATTTACAATAGCAGCCTTGGCGAGCCCCTCCATGAACCATAGATCCAGAAGCGAAAACTCTCCCGGCTTCTCCGCATCCACGCGTTCGTCGGTTGTGAAGACTGCCTGCTTTTGACCAAAACTGAATACAGCCGCACCGATACTGCGCAGCGTAGCCAGGTTCGACTCATAGGCAAGCGAAGCACCGGTATGAGCGCCTCCAGAACAGACCCAGGTGGAGGCTGCGACACCAGCCAGAGATTCAGAATCGATAGCCTCGAAGAAGGTGCGCGATACCGATGACGGCCCCTGAGCCCAGACGGACGTACCAACCAGCAGGACGGACGCACCGGGCAGAAGTTGCTTGAGCTTGGCCGGTTGTGAGAGCAATGGCGACGCATCGTAGTAAGTCGCGGTCAAGGGTAGTTTATGTTCTTCGATCAGGCGGCGTAAGTTCAACAGGATGCCGTGGCCTGCCCGGTAAGAATCGCGACGCTGCGTGTAGGGGCTGGGGGCCGCGGAGATCAGCCGGATCTCGCGAGCCTCTGTGGTTTGAGCGAGAAGTCCGGCGGGTGATAGCAGGAAAGAGCGGCGGAGAATCTTGTGCACGGGTTCTTTAATAGATTAGCCTGAGTCAGGAGATGTGATGACTGAATATCGGTTAGTGGCTTCCAATCTCGATGGATCGGTTTCGACAGCGCAATTCGGAAAGACAGAAATAACTTTTGATTCGTCGGCCACAAGGCAACTGGATTGGGCAGGACCTGCGGAATTGTTGTGCGCCGCATTCGCTGCGTGCTGCCTCAAGAATGTCTCTCGATTTAAGGAACTACTCCATTTTACTTGCGACCACGCTGAGATCGAAGTTGTCGTAGTCAGGGAAGACAAGCCTCCGCGGATGGTCGCGATTCGCTACCGGCTTTGGCTTGCGACAACAGAGTCGGAGCATCGCCTGCTCTTGCTTCAAAAGAATCTGGAACAATACGGAACAATTTACAACACCCTCAAGGCGAGTTGCGAAGTTAGCGGAGAGCTTCTGCGGCGTTAAGCGTTTTGGTGCTGTCAATGAAAAGGGAAGACAGTGCAAGCACAACAAATCCAGCCGCGCAGAAATAGAAGATTTCCTGCCAGTCCTTCTGATGAATCGAAGTTGCCAAAATGAATGGGATCAGCTTGGCAACGGCCGAAGCCCCGAAATTCCCCCACATGTTGGCCCAGGCCATCGTGGATGCAACGTGTGTATTGCCGATGTCCTGCCCAAGTGCCCAAATGGCAGGCATTACGCTGTCGGCTGCAAACGCCACCAGCGCGCAAGCTGCCACGACAGCCAGCGCACTTGGCAGCAATGGGCACACGATGTAGCAAATTGCAGCGGTAGTTCCCCCGATGATGAAGGGCAACCTGCGGCCCCAGCGCTGCCCATAGCGTCGGGTCAACATGTCGCACCACCAGCCTCCAAACAACATTCCCACCATGCTCGTTGCCAGCGCAATCGATACGTAGCGGCTCGCAGTAACTTGATCAAGGCCTCTCACTTCCTGCAGATATGCAGGAAGCCAGGTAATCAGAAAAGCCCAACCGAAGTTCAGACCCAGGCTCCCCAGGCTCAGTAGCCAAAGCCCCGGATGCTTCACCAGCGCCAGCAGCGGAAATGACCGGGCACTTTGAATTGTCAGCGGAGGAACCAGTTTGCGCTCGGCTTCATTGGCCCAGGGATGAAGTGCAGGATGATCGCGAAACACAAAGTGTGAGGCCAGCGCCAAACCAATTCCAACTGTTCCGTAAATCCAGAGAACCGGGCGCCATGAACCGAGCGAGGCAATCGCAATCGCAGTAAGCCAGAGGGCCAGTGAATTACCGATCCGGCCGCCGAAAGCAACCACGCTATTAGCGCGTGCGCGGTGTTCGAAGGGAAACCATTTGGCGGTCAGCAGCGCACTCGCGGGATACGCACCCGCTTCCGCAAGCCCACAAGCTGCCCTCACCACCATCAATCCAACAAAGCCACCCACAAAGCCCGTCAGTGCCGTACAAAGGCTCCACGCCAGAATGTAAACCACCAGCATCCGTCGCGGTCCAAAGCGATCTGCCAGATACCCGGCAGGGCATTGCCCCAGTGCATAGGCAAAGAAAAAGCCGGCAAGAATATCCCCAACATCCTGCTTGCTGAAATTCATCTCGGCCTGAAAACTTTGCGATTGCACAACGGCACCCATGCACACGCGATCCAGATACAGGATGAACGCATTGGCCGTCGCAATCGACAGGATCGCGTACCGTACTTTGGTGGGTTCGCTCACTTCAGGTTGTCTTTGAGGAAGCGCAGGAAGTTGCCGGCAAAGATGTTGTCAATGTCGGCAGGCTTGTAGCCGCGGGCGGCCAGTGGCGTAGAAAGGTTTGCCAGGTCGGCAATCGAGTTCAGATCCATCGGTGTCTGTTCGGTACCGTAGCCACCATCCAGGTCCGTTCCGATGCCTACGTGCTTGGCATTTCCCGCGATCTGGCAGATGTGGTCGATATGGTCACAGATCTTTTCGATCTTGAGGTTGAAGTCTTGCGCCTTCGACTTGTGATGCACCCAGTTGTGCACCATCATGATGGCGTCAAAGGCCATCCCGATCACCGCTCCACGTTCGATCAGGGCGCGGATCTGATCGTCTGAAAGTTGGCGATTCCAGTCTGCGAGACTGCGGCAATTGTGGTGGCTTGCCCATACCGGGCCACGGAAGCGGCTCAGCGCATCCCAAAAACTCTCATCGCACAAATGAGTGGCATCGAGGATGATGTTTAACTCTTCCATCTTCTTCAGAAGCTCATGTCCGCGCACCGTCAGCTGGCCCTCATCATCCGTCCCGTGCCCATAAATTCCAGGCCCATAGTGAACCGGGCCCAGAGCGATGAGCCCGCTGTTGCGAGCCTTCTCCAGATGCTTCATCGAGAGAATCGAGTCTGCCCCTTCCAGACTCAGCAAATACCCGATCGGAAGTTTTGACGTGCTGGTTGCGTTGCGCCAAAGGCTGGCATGAGCCGACACTTCCTGCCAGGTGCGCAGTTGCACGAGCTCCCCCGCCTGCTCCATCGTTCGATACCAGGCCAACTGCCCCTGGGTCTGTGCCCAGGCTTGCTCAGGACTCTGCCAGCCTGGCAGCTTGCTAAAGCGAGCCGAATATCTGGCAATCTGCGTTGCGACACAAAGTCCAATTCGCCCTTTGCGCATCTCAGGCAAGCAGACTGTGCCGTTGCCCCGGTCGGGCAAATCCTTCATGCCGGTTTCGCGGCGGCGAATGTCGACCAGCGGCAGCCGGATATCCCGGTTCCACTCCATCGCATTCATTGAGAGGTCAAGGTGGGCGTCAAAGATCAAAGAGGGCTGAGACATACGGATTTGACAATGATATACGTTGAGGGTGCCAGTTTCACTAAAAGACGAACGAGTATTAGTTGTAGGTGCCTCCAGCGGCATTGGACGCGAGGCGGCAAAGATGTTTGCGCGCGACGGAGCAAAGGTTTATGCCAGCGCCAGACGAGAAGAAAGGCTGGCCTCACTGGCCACGGAGTTGGCCGCAGAAGGCTTTCCGATTGTCTACGGTGTAAGTGACGCCGGGACTCACGAATCAATGGAAGCTCTCGCCGCTGACGCGGTTGCAAAGCTCGGGGGAGTAGACGTTGTTGTCTACGTCACCGGAACCAACACGCCAGACCGCGCCCTCACCCGCCTCACCCGCGAGATCTGGAATGAATTGATTGAGGTCAACCTCAATGGCGCATTCTCGTTGAGCTCTGCATTGTTGCCTGCCATGCGCGAAGCCAAAAAAGGCCACTTCATCTACGTTGGCTCCATATCAGGTAAGTACGCCGACGTTTCAGGCGCTGCCTATCAAGCCTCCAAGCGTGGCTTGTTTGGTCTGGCACTTGCGATCCGTCAGGAAGAGCGCCAGCACGGCATCCGTACCTGCGTCATTTGCCCCGGCCTCGTCGATACTGAGTTGATGGAGAAGCGCCCGGTCAAACCCGACGCAGAAACCCTGAGCAAGGCTCTCCAGCCCGAAGACGTAGCCGAGATGATCTTCGGTGTTGCCAAATTGCACCCTCGTGCGGCCGTACCTGAACTCGAAATCTGGCCGACCGTAATCTAGCGGCTCATGCCCTTTCGGGCCAAAACGATGAAAGCCGAAGCCAACAGAAGTGCTGAGCCTGGTTCTGGAACTGGGCTCTCGGTGCTGGTTGTAATGCTTCGATTGACACTTCGAAAGGCATGATTGTCGCTTTCAAACGCATTACTTGTAGAGCGCATCACCACTCGATCAAAATACTCGGATGAGTTCGACGCGTAGATGTTTACGTAAATCCCTCTGCCCTGATCTCCGTTGGCAGAAAACCCGCCGATCGTCGCAATGCCTGTCCCGGTGAGGCCAGCTACCAGTGTGTTGCCCATGTAAAGATCTACATAGTTGTACGCATCGAGACTCCCGACGTAGAAGCCGAGATAATCCAGAGCATAGGCAGAGGTGATGGTGACTGATGAGCCGCGCGCTGGACCGATCGTCAGATATGCTGATGTGTCATTCGGAGGTGCAGCGGTTACCCCACTAATGTTGCCGGTGACAACGTTTGTGCCCGCACCCGTGTATGCGATTCCATTGGCTGACGGCAATGAGCCGTCGTTAAAGTGAAACGTCACAGTTTGGCTGACCAGCGTGAAGAGACCTTGGTTGGTCACAATCGAGCCTCCAGTGTTAACACTAACCGCATAGATGGGGGAGGCTAGCGCCAAAAGCAGTAAAGTACTAGTAGTTTTCACAAGACCAGAATAGGGGCGAATCTTAGTTTTGTACAGTACTACCAGTACTGTAAGGTGTTTGGGGGTATTCGTATAGAATGCTAAGAATGAATCGCCGATCCTTTCTAATGAGTAGCGCCGGAGCTTTGGCTGCGGCGCAGTCCAGGCCCAATGTGGTTCTGATCTATGCCGACGACATTGGCTACGGCGATTTAGGCTGCTACGGTGCTACTGCCGTCAAGACGCCCAACCTCGACCGTCTTGCTCGCCAGGGCCTCCGCTTCACAGACGCACACTCCTCTTCAGCCACCTGTACCCCAAGCCGCTATTCAATGCTCACCGGGGAGTACGCATGGCGCAAGAAGGGCACAGGCGTTCTACCGGGCGACGCGCGTTTGATCATCGACCCCGCAAACCTCTCTTGGCCCGGAATGATGAAACAGGCAGGCTACCGCACTGGCGTCGTCGGCAAATGGCATCTGGGCCTGGGCAATGGCAACCTGAACTGGAATGAAGACATTAAGCCAGGCCCCCTTGAGATTGGATTCGATTCTGCTTTTCTGATGCCTGCCACCGGCGACCGAGTCCCCTGTGTCTACGTCAAAGACCGCAACGTCGTTGGGCTCGATCCCAAAGACCCCATTCGCGTCGACTACACCAAGCCCATTGGCGATGAGCCTACCGGCAAGAAGAACCCTGAGCTTCTCAAGGTGCATCCCAGCCACGGCCACGATATGGCCATCGTGAACGGTGTCAGCCGCATTGGCTATATGACGGGCGGCAAGAGTGCTCTCTGGATTGATGAAGACATGGCCCAGCGCTTTGTCGATGCCGCCGGCGAGTTCATCGAAGAAAGCCGCAAGGCTCCCTTCTTTCTCTACTTTGCGACTCACGACATCCACGTCCCACGCGTGCCCAACCGCCGCTTTGCCGGCAAAACCACCATGGGCCCTCGGGGCGACGCCATCGCAGAGCTGGATTGGACCGTCGGCGAAGTCATGAAACACCTCAAGCGTCACGGCCTCGTGAACAATACAATCGTCATGTTCTCCAGCGACAACGGCCCGGTGGTCGATGACGGCTACAAGGATGATGCCGTAGCCAGGTTAGGCTCGCATCGCCCGGCCGGCAAACTGCGCGGAGGCAAATACAGCAATTTCGAGGGAGGCACGCGTGTACCTCTGATCGTGAACTGGCCCGCCGGGATCAAACCCGGAGTCTCTGACGCGCTCGTCGGCCAGCAGGACTTCTTCCGCTCCTTTGCCAGCTTCGCGGGGCAAAAGCTGGCTCCAGATCAAGCTGCCGATAGTGTGGATGTCATGTCTGCGATCCTGGGCAAATCCAAAGTGGGCCGCGACTGGATCGTTGAGCATTCGCGCGCGCTCTCAATTCGCAAGGGCGAGTACAAGTTGATCGAAGCGAACCCTGGCGTTCGAATTGCTGCCAACACCAACCAGGAAATCGGGTCTGGAGACCAGGCCCAACTCTACAAACTGAGTGACGATCTTGGCGAGACCAAAGATTTGTCTGCCTCAATGCCAGACAAGGTTGCCGAGCTTTCGGCTCTGCTTGCCAAAGTCAAACAGGGGCCGGTGCCGCAATAGCGGCAACTGCTCTTGACAGCGCTCCGAAGCTGAGTATACTGTGTATATAGTCTTTCTCTCGAAACACAAATGCTCAACGACTTTGTCATCTCACAAACCGATGGCCGTCCGCTCTATCTGCAAATCATGGAGCAGATCAAGCAGAAGATTGCTGTCGGGGATTGGGAGCAAGGTCATGAGCTGCCCTCAATCAGGCAATTGGCGATAGAGCTCATGGTGAGTGTCATCACGGTGAAGCGTGCCTATTTTGAACTGGAACGCGAGGGCGTGATTCTCACTCAGCAGGGCAAAGCGTCCACCGTTGCCGCCAGTGCGGAACTCGGGCGCAGAATTTGCGAGCAGGAATTGCAACATCATCTGGCAGCCGTCGTGCGCCTCGGCATGAAACTCGGCTTGACTCCAGATCAATTGGTTTCCGAATTGATCCGGGCGTCGCTGGTGATGCCGACAGAAGAATTGGAGATCGAGCAATGAGTAACCTGGCAGTTGAATTTCGAGGAGTCGGGAAAGACTATCCCCACTTCCGTCTTGACAACATTAATCTTGCACTCGAACCCGGCACCGTGACGGGCCTCATTGGTGCCAATGGTGCAGGCAAGTCCACCACCTTACGAATCCTGATGGGCCTGGTGCACCAGGATCGCGGCGAGGTTACTGTGCTCGGTTCCCGCATGCCGCAGCAGCAGGCCCTGGCCAAGCGGGACATCGGGTATGTTTCAGAAGACCTACGCCTCTACGGCGCGGCCACTCTCGAGTGGCACATGAATTACATTCGTTCGATTTACCCCGGCTGGGACTCAGCTTATGCTGCCCAACTCTGCCGCCACTTCGATTTGAAGCCCGCTCAAAAGATCAGGGGGCTGTCTACCGGCCAGCGCGTGAAAGCCTCTCTGATGCTGGCCTTCGCCCGAAAACCGCGCTTGCTTGTGCTCGATGAACCCACCACTGGCCTGGACCCTGTCGCCCGGCACGAAGTGCTGGGCGCACTTATGGAGGCCATGAAGGACGAAACTCGCACGATCCTCTTCTCCTCCCACAACACGCATGATGTCGAGCAGATCTCAGACCAGATCACCTTCATCGACCGTGGCCGCGTGATCGAATCAGATGATAAAGAGACCTTTCTCGACCGCTGGCGCAGATTCAGACTTGAAGTGCCTGCCGGTGTCACTTTGCCTGTGCTGCCGGGGACCATTGCCACCAGCGGCAGCGACCGCATCGCCGTAGTCACAACCTCCCGCTACAACGATTCACTTGCCGAAGCCTATACAGAGGCAGGCGTCTCTGTGAAGAGCGTCGATCCGATGACTCTCGAAGAGATCTTTGTCGCCAACGTCCATAGCAAACGCGAGGAGGTATCGGCATGAACTATCCGATGATCGTGCACCTGGTGCGCAAGGACTGGCAACTCAATCAGCGTGCTGTCTGGGGCTCACTCCTTGGCGGAATTCTGTCGCTGTTGGTCTTGAGCAGGAGCACTCAGCTCAGCTTCTTTCTTGGTGTCACTCTTTTGCTGACCATGCTGATTTCAATCGGATCCCATCTGGTCATCTCGATGGTGATTAACGAACACAAAGAGCAGACACTCGCGTTTTCCATGACTCTCCCGATCACCTATAGAGACTATTCGGCGGCCAAGATCTCTGCGACTCTGCTGAGCTTTCTCCTGCCCTGGGCCACCCTCTTCATGGGTGCGATCGCAGTAATTATGGCTAGCCCGCTACCGGACGGTCTCATCCCCATGGCGGTAGTGATGCTGATCGAGGTGCTGCTGAACATCTGCCTCATGCTTTCGGTCGCCTTGATCTCTGAGTCCAACGGCTGGACCATCGGAGCGCTGATGGTAGGCAATGTCGGATTCAATGCAATCCTTTTCTACCTCGCGAACCAAACCAGCATGGGTGCCACCTTGCAAAGCCCGGTAGCCGTCTGGACCCCACTGGTCTTCGGCCTGATCACACTGGAAGCCGTTCTCATTTTCACCATGCTGAGCCTCACGATCTTTATTCTCGGCCGCAAAACCAGCTTCATCTAACCCAATCCAAAATTCACGAAAGACGGAGTCAACATGACCTCAATGGCGGAGCTGCGCCCGGACGCATCCAAACGAAACATCCCCCTCGGATATCTGCGTACCTTTTTGACCCTGCTCGTAGTTGGCCACCATGCCGCACTTGCTTATATTGAGCTTGGCCTCAAACCTGCCAGGGACCTGAATCTTCCGCCCATGATTTGGGGGGCTTTCCCGATCATCGATCGAGTCAAGGTACCCGGCCTCGAACTGTTTGTAGGCTTCAACGACACCTTCTTCATGGCACTGCTGTTTCTGCTTGCCGGCTTCTTTACCTGGCCCAGTTTGCAACGGAAAGGAGCGTTGGCCTACGTTCGGGATCGAAGCTGGCGCCTTGGCTCACCCTTCCTGATTGGCGCACTTCTCCTTGCACCCCTTGCGTATTTTCCGTCCTGGCTGGTCACCGGCGCGAGCCCTTCGCTCTCTGGCTTCACCAGCCTTTGGTGGAGTCTCCCGAGCCACCCGGCTGGACCCGTCTGGTTCCTTTGGGTTCTGCTTGTCTTTAGTTCCATTGCCTCAATCTGCTTCGAGTTTTGTCCTGACTGGCTCAAGCTTTGGCAATCGTGGATTGGCCGCTTTTCCGGTCGGCCAATCCATTTTTTCGTTTCTCTGGTATTGCTCTCCTCTTTGGCCTACATCCCGATGGTGATGTGGTGGAGTCCTGAAAAATGGCTCGACTTTGGCATCTTCTGGATCCAGATCGGACGACTGCTCTATTATTTTGTCTACTTCGCAATTGGGTTAGGGCTCGGCTCTCAAGGCCTTCTTGCCGCTGGGGGCCTGCTCGCTCGCCGATGGTTCCTCTGGGTGCCTTCAGCCCTGCTCTGTTACATCATTGGGATCGGCTTTTTCATCGCCATCATGTCGACAATGGCTAAGGGGGGGCCTGGCTTTGGTTTGTCGCTGATGGGGCACTTCAGCTTTATCCTCAGCTCTGCGGCCATTTCAATGGCGGCGTTGGCTGTCTTTCTGCGCTTCATGAATGCGAGAGGGCCAATCTGGGATAGCTTGAGTGAAAACGCCTACGGCATCTACCTCTTCCACTACATAGCCGTCATCTGGCTGCAATATGCGATGCTCCCGATGCAACTGCCAGCCTTTGCCAAGTTTTCCATCGTCTGGCTCGGCGGCGTATTGCTGCCCTGGGGGTTGACGAGCTTGTTACGCCGCAGGATCGGCTAAACTAACAACGCATGTTGCAGGCAATTGGTCTCAAGAAAGCCTACGGGAATTTGCAGGCAGTCGATGGCGTAAGCCTCGAAGCTGCCCGGGGTCAGGTGATCGGTTTGCTTGGCCCCAACGGGGCAGGGAAGACCACAACCATTAGCATGCTGGCTGGTCTTGTCGCCCCTGATGCCGGAGAAGTGAAAATCGGTGGCGAGCGTATCAGCGGCGACACCAGCCACGTGAAGCGCCGGCTCGGCCTCGTACCGCAAGAACTCGCACTCTTCGATGAGCTGAGCGCCACAGCCAACCTCGAATTATTCGGTGCACTCTATGGTGTCACCTCGGCCAAAGATCGCGACAGGGTTCTCGATCTTGTAGGCCTTCGCGACAGGGCTAAAGACAAGACAGGTACCTTTTCAGGCGGCATGAAACGCCGTCTCAACCTTGCCGCCGCCCTGCTTCACGATCCCGACGTCCTCCTTCTCGACGAGCCCACTGTCGGTGTTGACCCTCAAAGCCGAAACGCTATCTTCGATAACCTGGAGACCCTCAAGGCGATGGGCAAGACCCTCCTTTACACCACGCATTATATGGAGGAAGCTGCCCGCCTCTGCGACCACATCTCCATCATGGATCACGGCAAATTAATCGCCAGCGATGATCTTGCAGGACTTTTGCGACTGGTTCCTGTCAGCAGTTTTGTTGTCGTGGAATTGGCAGAAGATGGCTTCGCAGGCCTCGAAGTGTTGCGCTCTATGGTACGGGAGGCCTCACTGACTCAGCGTCAGTTGCGATTGGGCCTTCAGCATCTGGATACACTCCCTGCACTGCTCCAGTGGCTCAATGCAAACGGCGGAGCTTTCTCGCATGTCGCCACGGAACGACCCACGCTCGAGACCGTGTTTTTACAGTTAACCGGAAGGAGCTTGCGAGACGCATGATTGCATTCTGGGCTTTGGTAAGAAAAGACCTGCGGATCTTTTTTGGCGACCCGCGAGCCGTCATCATGGCCTTTGCCGCACCGATTCTGATTGGTAGCTTCTTCGGCTATGTATTCGGATCGATGGGCAAGCCTGCGGATCAGGGCAAAGTCAAAGTCCTCATCGTCGATCCGCAACCAGACAAGGTCACAAAACAATTGATCGAGTCGTTACAGAAAGAAGCGATGCTCGATGTTTCGCTTGCCGAATTGTCCGACGCGCAGGCTCAGGTGAAGAAGGGCCGCATACCTGTTGCAATTGTCTTTCCCCCAGGCTTTTCAGAAGCGGCAGCGCAGGCACTTTTCGGTGTATCCAGGAAGCCCGAGGTGACGGTCCTCTACGATCCTTCCCACAAGATGGAAGCAGGCATGGCGCAGGGGCTCCTCACCGGACAAGTGATGCAAGCGGTAACTCGCGAGGCTTTCGGCGGTTCCCTCAGCCAGCAGACCGCCGGCAACGCGCTCAAGAGCCTCCAAAACTCGAACGTCGACCCAGAAGAGAAGAAAGCCTTAAGCGATCTCCTTGGCAGCGTCGAGCGCTTTGGCGCTCGTCCCCAAAAGAGCGGAACTAGCGCGGCCGGCCTCACTGTTCCCTTCGAGATGAAAGAAAAAGCCCTTACCGCCAGATCGGGTGTTCCCTACAACTCCTATGCTCACTCTTTTGGCGGCATGGCGATTCAGTTCATGTTGTTCATGGGGATCGATGTAGGCTTGGGGATGTTGCTCTTGCGCCAACGCGGACTGTGGCGAAGATTTCGAGCTGCACCCTTGTCCAAGGCCATTCTCCTGGGCAGTAGAGCCTTCAGCGCAATGTTGGTCGGTATGTTGATACTGGCCGTAGTTTTCGCCTTCGCACGAATCGTCTTCGGCGTAAGAATCGAGGGTAGCCTGATCGGCTTTCTCGGCATCTGTGCTTCATTCTCATTGATGACTGCCGCTTATGGCATGTTGATTGCCGCACTCGGCAAGACCCCTGAGGCCGCGCGCGGTCTGGCCACCCTCGCCACGCTCCTGATGGTGATGCTGAGCGGCGCCTGGGTGCCCAGCTTCATCTTCCCGGCCTGGATGCAGACCCTCACCAGATTCATCCCGCCTCGCTGGGCGATGGATGGTCTGGATGCCATGGTCTGGCGCGGCCTTGGGCTCCAGGAGGCACTGCTCCCAATCGGAGTGCTGCTCTTCAGCACTCTGGTCTTCGGCACCTTTGCGGTGATTCGATTCCGTTGGGATGCCGAGTAGAAACGAAAAAGGGGCGGTGCTCAATTCGTTGAGCACCGCCCCCCTGGATCGATCAAATCTAGCCGAGAATCGCGAACGGCTTTGAACTTGTCAGCGCAGGCTTCTTCAGTTCTGGCATCGGCTTGGCGCGGAAGATCCACACCAGTGGCAGCGTCAGCCACTTTGCCGAGTTCGTCGAACTCTTGCGCCGCGCACTATCGGTAGCAATGCCGGTGTTGGCGTACATCTGGCGGTACAGCTTCGAGATTAGGAAGAAGGCCAGCTTCGCCTTCAGGCTCTTGACGCAGCCAGCACGCTTCCATACCGGGCCGCTCTCGTAAAACTTGTCCCAAACGCCTTGTGTGCGCATGCGAATTTCTTCAGGGCTCATCGTGGGGTGAGGAGTGTAGAGTTTCGGACGCTTCTCCGACGGAATCAGCCAGTAGCGGGTAATCGGGATGCCGTCCACCTTCGGAACGTTGTCACCCTGTTCTTTTTCCCACTTCTGGAAGTCAACCGTGCCCGGGAAAGGGGTCATCATGACGAACTGAGCAATTGTAATGTCGGCTTCCAGCGCCAGCTTCGCGGTTGCTTCAAATGTCTCCGCGCGATCCGTATGCAATCCGAAAATGAAGGAACCCAGCACATGAACATTGTGCTTTCTGAATTCCTTCAACCGCGTAACCAGTTGGTCACCAGAGCAGTTGAAGTCCTTGAACACTGCCTTCAAGCCTTCAGGCGTAACGGCTTCGATACCCACCAGCGCGCCCTTGATGCGGGCCCGTGACATCGCATTCAAGAATTCAGGGTCTTCAGCCGCTTCCATCGTGATCTGCGTGAAGAACACCATGTCCTTCGGCAATTGTGCCATCGCATCCATCAACTCAAAGCGCTCTTCGCGTAAGGTCTTCAATTCCTGGATGCGGGCCGGGTTGCCCTGCTTTTCTGCCAACTCAATGTCGGTCAGCGTTACGGTATAAAAGTTGTCATCCGACAACGTAATAAACCGGTAACCACTCCGGCGAAGCTCGACAATTTCGTTAATTACACTGTCAGTTGAACGCTGACGCGGCTTTTGCCCATCCGTGCGCCAAACGCTGCAGAAGGAGCAATGCTTGGGGCAGCCGCGTACGGTTTGAACCGACGCAAACATGTATCCCTTCTCGGGAAGCAGGTCCCAACGTGCTTCGAGAAAGCGATCCGCGCCCACTCTGCCACCGTCATAAATATGCTCGGGTTTGCCAGCCAGACAGTCGCTGATTACCTGTGACCAAACGTCATCGCCATCGCCTTTAACCACAGCATGGCCGCCACCCAGTTCGAAGCTCTCTTCAGGGTACAGCGTGGCGTGGATGCCACCATAAACGACCCAGGCGCCCATCTCGCGGGCCTTGCGGCCTACTTCGTAACCGCGCAATACATTCGCCGTGTGGATACCGATCCCGACGATGTCGCCCTTCTGAATCGTGCTGAAGTCGATTTGGACAAGGGTTTCGTCCACAATTTGAGGATCTCCATAATGCCGCGGTGTCGCTGCGGCCAGAACGTAGAGCCAACGGGGTGTGATGACTCCTCTTCCGAAGGAAATATCACTTGGGTTAACTAGATGAATTCGCAAGGTATACCAATCCTATCAAAGTGTTGTCTGAGGAGGCCAATAGAAATTAACTTTATTTATTTCAGTGCTATAGAAGCTTTGCTCGATCTGTCTTCCCACCCGGCCTACCTCTTGAGAATTACTGCAATAAATCGGGGTTAATTAAAACAGTGTTAAGAAATATATTCTTCAATTTGTTGTTCCTAGACGTCGCAAATTGAGATCCCCTGCTGTAGGGACCCCAGCGCATCACTGCGCTTCGGAATGAATTCCTGTGCGATGAAACCCTTAAAGCCAGTAGCCACAATCGCCTTGACGATCGCCGGGTAATACAGTTCCTGAGATTCATCGATCTCATTCCGGCCCGGCACTCCACCCGTGTGGTAGTGGGCAAAGTAGGGGTGATATTGACGGATGTTGGCGATCACGTCCCCCTCCATGATTTGCATGTGATAGATGTCATACAGCAGTTTCATCCGCTCTGACCCCACCCGCTTGCAAAGCTCCACGCCCCAGGCCGTATGGTCGCATTGGTAGTCCTTATGGTTCACCTTGGAATTGAGCAACTCCATCACCAGGTTCACTTTGTACTTTTCTACCAGAGGCATCAACCGCTTCAAGCCAATCGCGCAATTCTCAAGTCCCTTTTGGTCGTCGAGCCCATCGCGATTGCCAGAAAAACAAATCAAATTGGGAACACCGGCCGCTGCGGCTTTCGGAATCCAGTCCGAATAAACCTGTACTAATTTGTCGTGATGCTCGATCCGATTAAAAGATTTAGCAATTCCGCCCAGGCCATCGATGTTGGGTGCGGTGGCAATGGCGCAAGTCAGTCCGTGCTTGGCGAGTGTCGGCCAGTCGTCCGGGCCCAGAAGCTCGATCGAACTAAGGCCAATCCCTTTTCCGGCCTTGCAAAGATCTTCAAGCGAAATCTTCGGATAGCACCATTTACATACCGAATGCAGTATGTTGCCTTTCATGGGTGCAGCCTGTGAGGCGGCATCAAGACGCGTTGCCAGGGATTGCGCCGTGGCGGCGATTGCGGCTGACTGGAGCAGCGAGCGACGTGAGCTCATAGCCGATATCCTATCAATTCGCGAAGCCCAGTTTTCGCATCAATGCCTGCGGGTCGGGCTGACGTCCGCGGAAAGACTTGTACAGCTCCATCGGATCTGTCGCCCCACCCGCTGAGTAGATGTATTTGTAAAGCTTGGCTGCGGTGGCCGGATCAAAGGGATTCCCGGCTTCTTTGAACGCTTCAAATGCATCCGCATCGAGAACCTGCGCCCACAGATAGCTATAGTAGCCCGCCGCGTAATCGTTCGAAAAAATATGCGTAAAGTGCGGGGAGCGATGGCGCATGATGATCTCTCGCGGCATCCCGATTTCCTTGAGCCACGCCTCTTCCTGCTCCCGGATATCGAGATTCTTCACCTCGGTCAGCAAATGCCACTTCATATCGATGATCCCGCTCGACAGGAATTCCACCATCGCAAAACCCTGATTGAAATTCCGCGCCTTCTCGATTTTCTGAATCAGCGCATCCGGTATCGTTTCGCCGGTTTTGTAGTGCTTGGCAAACTTCGACAGCACAGACTTCTCAGCCGCCCAGTATTCAAAAAGCTGGCTCGGCAATTCGACAAAGTCTCGCGCAACGCTGGTTCCTGAGAAGTAGGGATAGTTTACCTGCGACAGAAGCCCGTGCAGTCCATGGCCAAACTCGTGAAAGAGCGTCTTGGCATCGTCAAAACTCAACAGGCAGGCTTCACCCTTCGCTGGCTTGTTGAAGTTGAGATTGTTGATCACCACCGGCAATACAGACCCACCGAAAAACTGCTGCTCGCGGAAAGCGTTCATCCAAGCGCCGGAGTTCTTGTTTGGCTTGGCGTAGTAATCGCCATAAAAGATGCCAATCGTCTTGCCATCTTTACCCTTTACCTCCCACGACCGTACATCGGGCTCGTAGATAGGAAGATCCCTACGCTCGACGAAGTCAATCCCGAACAGCTGTTTGGCCGAATAGAATGCTGCTTCGATCATCTTCTCAAGGGTGAAATAGGGCTTAATCGTTTCTTCGTTCAAGTCATACTGGGCCAGCCGGACTTTCTCGGAGTAGTAGCGCCAGTCCCATGGCTCTAGTGTCCCTTCGATGCCGTCCTTTCTCATCGCCTCAGTCAGGGCCGCCGCCTCGCGCTGCGCTGTCGCCACCGCTGGCTTCCATACCTTGTCCATGAGCGCGCTGGCTGCGTCAGGCGTTTTCGCCATTACATCGTCCAATACGTAGTGGGCATAAGTGTTGTAAGAAAGCAACTTCGCTTTCTCTATCCGCAGGGTCAAAATCTGGCGGATCAGTGCCTTGTTGTCGAACTCGTTATCGTTGTCACCACGCTTGGCCCAGGCACGGAACGCTTTCTCGCGCAAGTCGCGGCGTGGGCTCTGCATCAGGAAAGGCTCAATCGAAGACCTCTGCAAACTGATCTCTCTGATCTCAGCCGGCAAGCCAACCCGGTCTTCCGGCTTGTCGAGCGCCAGCGTGTACTGCTTGGTGTCGTTGAGCACGTTTTGTGTGAACTGCGTCGTTTTCGTCGCAATCTGCTCGTCAATCTCGGCGAGACGCTTCTTGGCATCCGGTGCGAGCTTCGCGCCCGAGAGGACAAATCGCCGGTGATAGCGCTCCACCAGTCGCAATTGCTCAGGATTCAGATTCAACGATTTGCGCTGTTCAAAAACCTTGTCGAGTCTTGAAAAAAGCTTGCCGTTCAGCAGCACCGCACTCGAATGGGCTGCCAGCTTGGGCGACATTTCACGCTCGGCTGCCTGCAGGGCATCCGACGTGTGGGACGACGTAAGGTTCTGAAAGACCCCGTTCACTCGCTTGAGCAACTCTCCATGCTTCTCCAGCGCCTCAACCACATTGGAAAATGTCGGTGCAGCCGCATTACTCGCAATCGCGTCGATTTCCCCCAGGGCCTTCTTCATCGCTTCGCCATAGGCAGGTACAAAATGCTCAGCCTTGATGCGATCAAAAGGCGGCAGCCCAAAGGGCGTCTTCCAGGTTTCAAGCAGAGGGTTCATGTTTTTTTTCGTTTTCGATGGTGCTGCCGCAAGCGTTGTGGCAGTAGCGGCAAGAAAGACCCGTCGGTTAACAGTCATATGTTTATGATGCCAGTTTTTGTATACTCGTTTCGCGCGGCTGAGTCAGTAATAGTGCAGCTAGATGGCTCCGGATAGTCTACGCTCTAAAACAGGTGATGCTTGTATGGACGAAATTATGAACTCAACTCCGGCCGCAGAAAATGCAACAGCACGCCAGAAGTTCCCCATTGTTGGAATCGGGGCTTCTGCAGGCGGTCTTTCCGCATTCGAATCGTTCTTCTCTCAAATGCCCGCAGATTCCAGTCCTGGCATGGCCTTTGTCCTGGTGCAGCATTTGGCCCGGGATCACAAGAGTATCCTCTCCGAACTCATCCGCCGCTACACCACTATGCAAGTCTTCGATGTCGTGGATGGCCTTACAGTAGAACCCAATTGCGCTTACATCATTCCTCCCAATCGGGACATGTCCCTGGTTGAGGGTAAGCTGCAACTCTTCGAACCCGCCAACTCGCGCGGTATTCGGCTTCCGATTGATTTTTTTTTCCGCTCTCTGGCTCAGGATCAGCACGAAAACGCGATCTGTATTATCCTTTCCGGCACCGGCAGCGACGGCTCCCTCGGCGTACGGGCCATTAAGGGTGAGGGCGGCATGGTAATGGTGCAGACGCCGGAATCGGCCGAGTATGACGGGATGTGTAGAAGCGCGATTCAGACGGGCAGCGTCGATTTTGTTTTGAATCCCGATCAGATGCCCGCCCAATTGTTGGCCTATGTCTCTCAGGCTTTCACTCCATCGCTGCTTTCACCGTTAGACAACGAATCTAGCCCTATCGAAGGGCTAGATAAAATTTTCCAACTGCTGCGCGCTCAAACCGGCCACGACTTTTCCCAGTACAAACGCAACACCATCATCCGCCGCGTAGAGCGCCGCATGGCGGTTCATCAAATTCAGCGACTCTCTGAGTATGTTCGTTATTTGCAACTCACCAAACCCGAAGTAGATACTCTTTTTCGAGATCTTATGATCGGCGTAACCAGTTTCTTCCGGGACGCCGAGATTTTTGACGAGATTCAGGCCAAAGCCATCCCGCAATTATTAAAAGAAAAAACTGAGGCCTCTGACATACGCATTTGGGTTCCTGGCTGCTCCACCGGTGAAGAAGCTTATTCCATTGCCATGATCCTTCGCGAGCAGATGGACGTCCTCAAGCTGGGCTCAAAAGTAAACATCTTTGCAACCGACATCGACCGGGAATCAATTGAGCACGCCAGGGCTGGCATCTATCCCGCAAGCATCATTGCCGATGTTTCGCCAGAACGGCTAGCCCATTTTTTTGATCCCGACGATGCCGATGGCACCGCCTATCGCGTCCGCCGGGCGCTCCGCGACATGCTCATCTTTTCTGAACACAGCCTGATCAAAGACCCTCCCTTTTCCAAGCTGGATATGATCAGTTGTCGCAATCTTTTGATCTACATGGGCACGGATTTGCAAAAGCGCCTGATGCCTTTGTTTCACTATGCCCTTAAGCCCGGGGGCATCCTCGTGCTCGGCTCTTCTGAAAGCATCGGAGACTTTTCTCAACTATTTTCGATTGTGGACCGAGGGGCAAAGATCTTCCAGCGAAAACCCGACGACCAAGCCTCTCGCCAGTCTGTTTTGCATAGAGTTCTGCCACCAACAAGATTAATTGAACCTGGAGGGTTAGTGAAGGCCGGCGCGAATACTGAAACTAGGCTCCCATTGCAGGAGATCGCCTCCCGCACCGTGCTGAATCATTTTGCTCCCGTTGGTGCGCTTGTCAACGAGCGCGGCGATATTCTCTACCTTCTTGGCCGCACAGGTAAGTATCTCGAACCAACACCGGGTGAGGCCAGTCTCAACATTTTCAAGATGGCTCGAGCCGGTCTTCGGGCCGACCTCACCGTTGCACTGCATCGCTCGGTGTCCATGCAGATTGTCACTCGCCAACTTGGCCTGACGGTTCAGAGTGAAGACTCAATCAGTCACGTCAATCTAACGGTGATTCCCGTTCCGGCGATCCTCGAAAACCCTGTTCCCCGCAATCTCTACCTCGTGATTCTCGAAGAGGTAGTCAATCAGGGGCCTAAGCTTCTTTCTGAGCCAGCCGTTGACACTGCCGATGCAGAACCTGCAACTGGTCCTAACCTCAACGACTATGTGATCAGACTCAAACAGGAACTGCGTGATAAGGACGAATACCTCCAGACAACGGTCGAAGAACTCGAAACGGCCAATGAAGAATTGCGCTCCGCCCACGAAGAGATGCAGTCCGTTAACGAGGAGATGCAATCCACCAATGAAGAGCTTGAAACTTCAAAAGAAGAACTGCAATCCGTCAATGAGGAGCTTGCCACCGTCAACAGTGAGTTACAAGCCAAAGTTGCCGACCTGTCCCGCTCAAACAACGACATGAAGAATCTTCTCAGCGGTACTGGCATCGGCACCGTATTTGTAGACCTGCGCCTACGTATCCTTCGCTTTACCCCTACTGTCTCATCGTTGATCAATCTGATCGAATCAGACGTCGGCCGTCCGATCGACCAGCTTCGCTCCAATCTTGTTGGTTACGATCGCTTCGCTGCCGATATCAACGAAGTATTGGAGAGCCTGGTACCTAAAGAACTGGAAGTAAGCACCATAAAGGGGGAATGGTTTCTGCTCCGCATACGCCCCTACCGCACGCTCGAAAATGTGATTGAGGGTGCAGTCATTACCTTCACCGAAATAACGCTGATGAAGCAGGCGCAAGAATCTCTTCGCCATTCAGAACAGACGCGCCGTCTTGCGATTATTGTCCGCGATTCTCGCGACGCCGTCCTCGTTCAGGATCTCGCCGGTAATATTCTGGCCTGGAATCCAGGCGCGGTTAAGCTCTTCGGCTGGACCGAAGAAGAGGCACTTGCCATGAATGTTTTAGCGCTCATGCCGGAGGCTACTAAAGCGGAATATATGGCAGCCTTGCTGGAGCGTTACCAGGCACAATCGCTCAAGCCACTTCTAATTGACAAGGTGAAGAAGGACCGATCCCTGATCAAGGTGTCTCTCATCGCTTCTCCGCTCATGAACGATGCAGGAGAAACATATGCCATCGCTACTACCGAGCGTGAGAATCTGCCGGATCGCTAAGCTTTCAGCCAGCGGTCAAACCAGGCAAACGCTTCCTTCTGCATATCCGCATCAAATTTGTGTGGGCCATTGTAAAAGCTAGCCTTATAGCGATCGGCTGCTCCAGCTTTCTGATAAACCTCGGCCAGAATCCGGTCTGCACGCTCCATCTCCGGCAGTGTGAAGAGGGTGTCCTGCCTGTTGTTCAACACCAGCACCGGATTTGGTGCAGTCAGCCCCAGAATCTCCGGGTAATCCATTTCTCGCGCGAGGCCAGGTACGTAACACATCCACGTATGTGTGTGGCCCTTATTGAGCAGATAGTCGCGCCAGGTCGTCATCATTCCTACGCAACAGGCGCAACGAATGCGCTCATCGGCACCGCTGAGCATCACCGTGCGTAGCCCGCCCCCGGAAAGTCCCGCGCATCCAATCCGGGTAGCGTCTACATCGGGTCGTGAAGCAAGGTAATCCACTGCGCGCATGTCATCATTCACAAAGATCCCCGGCCAGGTCATCCCTGAACAAGCCAGACTCTTTGCGATCAGATGCTCATGTGCCGCAGCAAACTGGTTGTAGCGCACGATTTCATCTTCTGCCTCCGGGTTGGCTTCAACGCTATTGTTCCGTATGTAGGGCGGTACATCCGCCAGACGCACTCTCCGGCTACCAAACGCAAAGGTGTCGTGAACCAGCACTGCATAGCCCCGCCGTGCAATTTCATTGGCCCAGGCAAGCCCACTGTAAAATAGATTTTGATGCCGGATCATCGCCGGATGGGGGTCCTTCGACATCCTGGTGATCTTGCGCAAACCAAAATACTTGTTGCCGCCATGATCATGCAGCCCGACAATCCCCGGTAACTTTCCGCTGGCACCCGCAGGCTTGATCAGCAGCGCTTCTGTCGGCGGCCCGTAAGGCAATTGCCACTGCAAGTCTTCCATCAAGAGACCATCAAACTCAAACTTGTGTTGAACGGTCGCAACAGGGGTGGGCGATGCCGCAGGGCTCGCAATCAGCTCTCGGTAGCGCGCCCGGGCCACGGGCCTCCACGCATTCACATCCCGGAAACCCGGCTGCCGAAACGAAAGCCGCCCCGGCTCGGCTACACTCTGTGCCACCCAATCGCCATAAGCGCCCAATAAATTTGGAGTCATGGCTTCTATCTTTTAAGAATCAGGCTCGATTTGCAACCGATTCCACCAGAGAATGAATCTTTGCAAGCAAGCTCCGCGCATCCAGTGGCTTGGTAATGTAATCGTCCATCCCCGCATGAATGCAGAGTTCCCGGTCGCCCGCCATAGCATGAGCCGTCAGTGCCAATATGGGCGTGCGCTTGCCCATCGCTGCATCCCACTTTCTAATCCGCTGCGTTGCTTCGTATCCATCCATCTCGGGCATCTGAACGTCCATCAGTATGAGATCGAAGACTTCCACTCGTACACACTCAATTGCTTCAAGACCATTCTTGGCTTCCACAACCCGGTGCCCCTGATGCCCCAGGATTCCTCTGGCCACCATTCGATTCACGGCGTTGTCTTCGGCTAGCAAGATGTTCAAAATTCGATTCGCAACGCTTGAATGATCGGCCTGCGGGGCATCTGAATTCTCACTGGCTCCGGTATGCGCGATCAGCCGCAGAAGGTCCCCTTCAAGGACTGGTTCGAGCAGGTATTGATCCATATTGTAGGGACGGCTGAGCGCGAGAAACTCATTCAGGCGAAGGGAATCCACTAACAAAACTGGCTTGCCTTTCCCCCCCTGCTGCTCCCACAGCTCAGCGCATTTGTCAACTCCAAAAGCTGGATCCATCAACAATACATCGAAGCCTCCATGTTTCTCGATCGCTCTACCCGCCTCCTCAACCGAAGCAGTCAGCACAGACTGTATTCCTTGCGCTTTGAGCACTCGGCTCATGATCTGCCTGGCCGCTCTGCTCTGCTTCAACACCAGAACTGACCAGTCGGCCGGAATCACCGGTCCACTAGCCGTAGATGTTGCCTCGATTTCCTCCAGCCCAAGCACAAACCAGAAGCGGCTCCCACTGCCGGCCTTGCTCGATAGCGCCATTGCTCCACCCATCAGCTCTACCAGTTGTCTGGTGATCGACAGCCCAAGGCCAGTGCCACCAAAGCGTCGCGTATGGGATCCGTCTGCCTGCTCAAAAGCTTGAAACACACTCTGCTGCTTGTCTTCCGGTATTCCGATGCCAGTGTCTTCAACCTCGAAACGAAGGGCTTGCCCATGCCGTGTCACCCGCAGTGTCACACTCCCTTCAAGCGTAAATTTGAGAGCGTTGCTTAAGAGATTGAGCAGGATTTGCCTCAGCCGCATCGGGTCGCCCCGGTAAGTGCTGCCCGCTGCGGGGTCGATCTCACATAACAGCTCAAGCCTTTTCTGACTGGCCTGCAGTGCCACACTGCGAATCGTCTCGCCCACTACTTCACGCAATAAGAAAGGAACTTCGTCCAGCCTCATCTTGCCCGCTTCGATCTTTGAAAAATCAAGAATGTCGTTGATGATCACCAGCAGCGAATCGGCAGAACTCCTGGCAGTGGTCAAATATTCCCTCTGCTCCGGATTGAGATTTGTATCCAGCGCTAGCTGGATCATCCCCGAAACCCCGTTCATCGGAGTACGAATCTCATGACTCATATTGGCCAGAAAATCGCTTTTGAGCCTTGCCGTAACTTCCGCACGTTCTTTGGCCTCGCGGAGTTCTTCATTAGCCAGCCGTAACTTGCTGGTTTGTGCCGCAACCTCCGCCTGAAGATTGTTTCTGTGCGCGAGAAGCTCTTCATCGCGCTGGCTGATATGGTCGAGCATCCCGTTGAGTGCCGACATCAGTTGGCCCAACTCATCGTGGCGCGTGTGCCGAATCCGAAGTGAGAAGTCCTCGGATGCACTCACCCGGCTGGCCAGCGCCGCAAGATCCAGTACCGGCTGGGAGATCAACCTCTGCAAGCGGATCGAGAGCATCCACGCCGCAAGAAACGCAAGCCCTAGAACTGCGACAGTGATGGATAGGAAACGAGCAGCCAGACTGAGCCAGCTCTCCAGCCTGGCTTCCAGCTCCAGCGTTCCTACCATCTCCGTGTCCACCGATATCGGTACTGTCACCAATATGGATTCACCCTGCCAGCGCTTCTGTTCGTCCAATGCTTCACGCCTGTAACGGGCAATTTCCTGCCTGCGGGCATCAATCACCCGTCCGCTTACAATCCTTGTGTCCGGCTTAAGCGATACCAGGATCTCCTGAACCCCTCTTTTGTCCTCAAGACTCAAAGCTGCGCTTGAGTTCTCTGCCAGAACATGGGCCAGCGTCAGCAGCTCGGTGTGGGCCCGTTGCCGGGCTGAATAGATCTCAACACCGGTAAAGGCCACTCCGGCCAGCAGCAACGCGATCGCCGAAGTGCCCAAAATGATCAATGCCAGCTTGCGCGCCAGTGGCAAGTTGGTGAAGCGCTGGCCGAGGCCGCTTTGAATCGTCACGGTTTCGACCTCCCGCCCCAGGGGCCCGCGCTCTGGTCTTTCACCGTGTAACCTAGCCTCAGGAGTTTAGAGCTGATGTTCAGCTTCGTGTTCCCGAGTTTGCCCAAATGCACTGAGAAGCTTAGCCGCCCGTCTTCGACAAATAGTTGGATGATCCCACCGGCCTGGTGAAACTTATCACCCTCCCCTATCGTTAATACGGAAGTATCTCGCGACACCGACAAATGCTCTTCCAGCTTCTTGCTGTTGAGAGAACCAAGGTAGACTACATGGCAGAGCTTCTGGTCCGCCACACTTCGAATCCCACGAACCTGAATCGGTCGGCCTTGCACCAGTTTTCCAGCCGCAATCCGGGACATTGAGTTGACAAGTTCTGGTTGCTCCAAAATGCCAATAACGATCGGCACGTCTGTCCCAGTGCTACTCGGCCACTCCGTAAACCGGATAAAGCTCAATAGCAATGCCGCCTTTAGATCCTCTTCCCTCGACAACTGCGCCGCACTTGCCAATGCAAGGCAAAGCAATACCGACACCACTCTCCTGAGTGGCCTCCCCGAGCGAGACTGTCTTTGAGATCTCGTCAACTTGGTGCTTTCAGACTAGAACCGAACCGTCCAGCGCAGAATCATCGAACGGCGCACAGGAACCGCGTAGATAAAAAGTTCAGACTGAAACTCAAGCCTTCTCTGGTCTAGCCAGTCCTGCACGATAAAGCTCAGTTCGTGACTGCGTGTTGGCTTCCAGCCCAGCCGTGAATCCAGGCGCAAGCGCCCCGGTACTTGATAGGCAGGAATGCTGTCAACGGCATAGCCGGAAACATCGAACTGCCAGCGCTGTGACAGATTCCACAAGGAGCGCATCTTGACTTGATGGCGAGGTTCCTCTCCGTTGGCGTAAAGGACCGGATCGGTCGATCCCGGCACGGCCCGGCTGAAGTTTGAAAGATAAGAATAGGACCCGTGCACCTTCCACCACGCCCTCAAGCTTGCCGACCCTGCAACCTCAAACCCACGCGTGCTGCCTTCACGCCCATTACCCGCGAACACCCTTTGCCTCAGCAATAGGCTTGGCGCAAACTCAAGGCTCCTCTCCCCCAACTCAAGCGATCCCAATCGGGTCAGCCGGTTGTGGAAGAGATTCAAGTCAATCGACCACTTTTGCCTTTGCTGGTAGCGGTAACCGGCAGACCATTCCCGGACAAGTTCTGCCCTCAGATTCTGGTTCCCTATCAAGTCAATCAGCACTGGCAATCCCTGCGATTCAGTCCGCCCAAAGGAGAGTGTCTCCGTGTCACGCTCAGCCCGGGAAGGCGTTCGTACCGCTCTCGACCAGCCAGCCCAAAAACTGTGAGACTTTGTAGGCGTGTATAAGAACTTGAATGCAGGCTGCCACTCAAAACCCGTGTAAGTGTTCTGTTCCACTCGAATCCCGGCGGATACAGTCACCCGGCGGGAGAACCACTGGTGTTCGTCGCGAACCATAAGATTCGACAAGGAATCGGTCCGCGTCTGCTCACGGAAGCGAAAAGCGTGCGCCGAAGTCAGGTTGTCTGTTGTCAACCGGAAACCCGTTCCGAAGTGAATTTCATTGCTCTCGGAAAGCTGCCGCCGATGCTGCACGTCCAGATCCACTGCGTCCAGCCGAAGCGAATAGAGTTGGCTTTGCCGGCTCGAGCGGTCAGCCCAAAATTGCACGGAAGTCTCCGAATTGCTGGAATTCGATCTCACCCAGCGTGCCAGCAGATTTCCACCCGGTGATCGTTCCTCAAGTCGCAACCGGTTTGGCACCGCTCCCGCACCCAGTTCCCAACTTTCCAGCGACAATGAGTTCCTGAATATCATCCCGCTCACTTGAACAATGTCTTTCGCCGACTTCTGCCAATCCAGCCGAAAACCCATTCGGAGTGCCGAGCCGTCCTGGTCGTCCGCCGAACCATCGTTGAAGTTTCGCGGCTGCCCTGGCGTAGCCACCAGACTGCGGCGAATCAGCGGCGACCCAGGCGCATAAAACTGGCGGTAATTCTGCTTTCCCCAAACCCGGTAGAAGAATTTCTCCCCCAGTTTCCCCCCAAATCGATACGAAGAAAAAGCCCGCTCTTCATTGCCTGTCCCAAGCGTCACCTGTGAGCCCTGCGTATCCTGCGCGGCTTTTGTGATGATGTGAATCACCCCGTTCACTGCATTCGAGCCCCACATCACCGACCCGGTCCCCCGCACCACTTCGATCCTGTCAATATCCTCGATGATCAGGTCTTGTGAATCCCAATACACCCCGGAAAAGAGCCGGTTGTATACAGGCCGCCCGTCAATCATCACCTGCATCTTGTTGGCAAACTGTCGTGTCCCCCCACGCGAAGAAATCCCCCAGTTGTTGCCATTAATTCTAGCCACCACCAGCCCCGGCACAATCCGCAATATGTCCGGAATCGTCGTTGCCCCGCTCCTGCGGATATCTTCCTGCGTGATCACATACACGGCCGCGGGGGCGTTCGCCACTTGCTGCGCTTTACGCCCCACGCTGGTCACCTGAAGCCCCAAAATTTCTTCCACCGAAAGGTCTTCGACAGGCTCCACTCTCGAAGTTGAGGGTGTCTGGGCGAACATTCGCAATGTCAGCACCAGTACTAAAAAACTAGCTATGCGTAGAGGTTCCACCCATAGCGTATCGGCCAAGGGTAGGCTGTTATGAGCAGATTATTAGAGCAGGGAACTAAGCTCGCGCCAGGGGCGCCCCTGCGACTCAGCCACCGCCGGATACACAATCTCGCCCTTGTAGGTGTTGATCCCCTCGGCAATCGCCTTGGAATCCTGCGCGGCCTGTTGCAATCCCTTGTTGGCAATTTGCATCAGATAAGGAATCGTTGCATTGGTAAGTCCAAACGTCGATGTATGCGGCACCGCTGCGGGCATGTTCGTCACGCAGTAGTGCAGCACTCCGTCGACATAGAAGATCGGATTTGTATGCGTCGTCGGCCGGCTCGTCTCAAAGCATCCGCCCTGATCGATGGCAACATCCACCAGAACGCTCCCCTTCTTCATCGAACAGAGCATTTCCCGTCGCACAATCTTCGGCGCGCTCGCCCCTGGCACCAGTACCGCCCCAATTACCAGGTCCGCCAGCCGCAATGCTTCGCGAACCGTGTACGAGTTCGAAGCCAGCGTCACCACTTGACTCGAATAGATATCGTCGATCTCCCTCAGCCGGTTCAGGTTCTTATCGATGATCGTCACATGCGCTCCAAGCCCGACAGCGATCTTGGCCGCATTGTGACCCACCACCCCGCCCCCGATGATCACCACATTTGCAGGTGCCACGCCAGGAATTCCACCCAGCAAAATCCCGCGCCCGCCGTTGGGTCCTTCCAGATACTGGGCCCCAATCTGAACGCCCATTCGACCGGCCACCTCACTCATTGGCGTCAGCAGGGGCAGACTTCCGTCCTTCTCCCGAATCGTCTCGTAAGCCACCGCATTTACTCTTGCTTCCAGCAACTGCGCAGTCAAATCCGGTAACGGTGCCAGATGAAGATAGGTGAACAGGTTCAGCCCGGGCCGAAAGTAACCTGCCTCGCTTGGCTGTGGTTCTTTTACCTTGACAACCATATCCGCCTTCGACCAGACATCACCCGCTTTGGCGACGACACTTGCTCCCGCCTCCGCATATTCTTCGTCTGTAATGGAACTGCCAAGTCCAGCCCCGCTTTCAACATAAACGGTATGGCCTTGTTCTACCAACCCGGTTACGCCACTGGGTACAAGACCCACTCGTGTCTCGTGATCTTTGATTTCTTTGGGTACGCCGATAATCATTGCACTTACCAGCCTATCGGAATCGCTGCCTTACAATCGTACGGTGAGTCCGGCCCTCACAGCCCGAGCCAATCCCGGAGTCAGATTGTTGTTGTTGTGTGCATTTACGATGTAGCTGCGATTGGTCAGGTTCTCAACATTTACCTGCAGGCTCAGCCTCTCGCTCAGGCTGTGAAACAGCGCCACGTCCGCGCGTGCGAATTGAGGAATCCGCACGCTGTTGTCAAAGGCGGCAAACATCTCTCCCTGGTGGATCAGCCCAAACCCCGCAGCAAGCCGCGGCAGCAGTCGAAAATGGTTCCAGAGCGATGCGCTATTGCGTGGCACCTGAGGCACCCTCGCCCCTACCGCTGCCGCTGTCGTCCGGCTCGTGACTCGTGCATCCTGCCAGGCTACCCGCCAGCCACCGTGCACATCCTTGTGATGCGGCCATTCATCGAGACCTCAAGCCCTCTGCTCCGCTGCGATCCCGTCTGCACCAGAATGGCCGGGTTCTGTGAATCGGGTGCACTCGTATTTGTACGGTCCAGCCAGTAATAGGCGGAGCTCAAGGAAAGCCCGCGGCCCATGTCCCACTTTGCTCCCGTCTCCAGATTCTTGAATTTCTCCGGCCTTAACGTTTGGCTGCTCACCGTCAACGAACTAAACGGGTCGCCCGCACTTGGCAGAAAGGAAACACTGTGATTTCCAAAAAGCGAGACGGAGCGCACAGGCTTGATCACTACTCCAATACGTAGCGAGAAGATGTTGTCCACCCGCCTCAGCGGCAGATTCGTTCTGCGGTTGAATGCATTCAAATCGAAGCGATCAAAGCGCAGTCCGGCTACCACCTGCACAAAGCGTGACAGCTCGATTTGATCCTGGACGTAAATGGCTCCTACACGTGCTCGAATCCGGTTGTCGGCGTCGCTGGCCGCTTGCCGGAAAGTCACCGGCCGAAAATCAACCGGATTCTCAAGTGGCACTGTGATTGTTGTCCCTATATTGCCGAAATATCCGGTCTTGCGCAGATTATCCGTCAATTGCCTTCCTACTTCTACCCCTGCAAGCAAGCTGTGCCTAATTTTGCCCGTCTTCAGCCCCCGCGAAAGATCTGTCTGATTGAAAAAATTGTTTCGATTGGTCGCATCGTCATAAGCAGACATACTCACTTGAGTACGAGCCGCGTTTACTGCCCCGGGAAATACATTCCCGTAATATTTGTCATGGGCTCCAAACAGCGTCTGGTTGCGTGAATTCCAAGCCCCCAATTGTTGCTCTACGATCACTGACCCAAGATTCACGTCCGCACGCGCCCGGCTTAGTTCCGGATTGCCGAAATATTGCCGGCGGTCCACCTCCAACGGCAATCCGCGATACGACGGCACTCCCCGGTCCACCAGCCTACCGTCATGGAAGCGCTCATAGCTCAGCCTCACCTTGCTCGCCTGACTCGGCCGCAGCGTCAAGGTAGGACTCACTCCATAGCGCCTGAGATCGCCAAACTGTCGAAAGCTCCCCGAGTCCTCAAACATCGTGTTCATCCGAAATGCTGCCCAGCTGTTGATCGGTTGCGCGATTTCCGCCCTCACCCGCTCGTTACCGAAGGATCCACCCTGCACTGACACTTCCCGCAACGGCGAAAACAAGGCCTCTTTGGTCATCCGGTTCAGAACTCCCCCTCCTCCTCCTCTACCAAACACCATCGCATTCGGCCCCTTCAGAGCCTCAAAGATCCAGGTTGTACAGGTCCCGAAAGTATTGCACGTCATTGCGCACTCCATTCACAAAGAAATCCGCTGTGGTTGCGTTTCCGCGAATGATCGGCGCGTCCCGGTGTCCCTCACCCTGCGCCATCGTGATTCCCGGCACATAACGCACTACATCGGCCATGCTCATCATCGCCTGATCCCGCATCTGTTCTTCGTTGATCACGCTGATCGATTGCGGCAAGTTCAGCACGGGTGTTGCCACTTTGGTCGCCGTCGTCGTCGCTAGATTTCGGTAGCCAGCGGTGTCGGTCACTGTGATCGATAGAATGGAGCCCTCTACTGCCAGCGTGATGTCAAAGTGCTGTTCGCGCGTCTCAAGCACTTTCACCTCCCGCGTGTAGCTTTGAAATCCCTGCGCCTGCACGCTCAGCTCATAGTCTCCAGCCTGGGATTGGTCCAACTGAAACCTGAATTCGCCATCCGCCCCGCTTCGACTCATCAGCGACTTCTTGTCTCTGCCCACCAACCGAACTTCCGCATTCACTAGCGCCGCTCCAGACTCATCCCTTACCTGACCGGTAATGGTATCGAATTGGCTTTCTGCTTTTAGCAGCCCCAGAATCATCACGAGGAGAAGTCTCTTGACTGACCCTTGCCAAAATGAAGGGCTAAAACTGGGGTAAATAAGGTACTTTCCGGCATTGGATACATCCATTGAAAGTGTTTTGCAACAAAATCATTTCAACGCCGAGGCAGCCAGGAAATCTAGGACTAGTTTAGTGCTGGATTAGTTTGTGACAAAAGTGATACAAATTCAAGCAGCGCAAAGGGCTTGGAGGAAGGGGAAGGGAAGCTAGTCCCGAGGTTGGTCGTTGTTGGTGGCCTGATCGGCTGCCACTACGATTCCCGTGCTACCACTAGGAACAGGAAGATTCAGATTGTTATCGTATTTGGGGCCCAACCCTAATGCAATCAACATTTTGGAATCAATTTTGCCATCGACGCGAACCTTTTGGTCGGCCTCAAAATGTTTGAGCGCTTCCACACACTGGGCATTCCAGGCACCATTGCCATCGCCCTGTAAATAACCACGCTCCACGAGCGCAAGTTGAACTTCACGCAAACGGTTGGAAGCAGGGGCTGCGGGAGCCGAAGGCTTGTACGGTGCAGGCTTACGGTAGGCTACCCTTCGGGACGAAGGTCGATTCGCCTGGCCTCTTGTCGAAGAGACTTTTGCCGCCGTTCTGGCCTTGGCCGCAGCCTGCTTTGCTTTCGATGCTGCCGGCGCTGCCGTCAGACTGAATGAGAAAACAAGACAGACTACGAGTACGGTTACTGCCGGACGCGTTATCACCATAAAATCATACCAAAAATAATATCGGGCGCAACTGGTGCGCCCGATAGTTTCAATTTAATTAAAGCTGGATTTATTTCCCGGCTTCCACTATCGCTTTGCCGCGCAGACGATTAATCTGCTTCACCACCATAAAAATCGTGAAGGCGATGATCAAAAATTCAATCGTGGTCTGAATGAAATTACCATACGCCAGCACCGGAAGGCCCGCCTTCTGTGCTTCATCGAGCGACTTCACTTCCTTGTCGCTCAAATTCACCAGAAGATCTTTGAATGCAATCTTCGAAGTGAGCAGACTGATGGGCGGCATGATCAGGTCGCTCACCAGGGAATTGGTTATCTTGCCAAAAGCACCACCGATTACAACACCAACAGCAAGATCGAGAACATTTCCAGATACGGCAAATGTTTTAAATTCTTCCAGCATAGACATAGGACTGGTTCCTTTCGATTGCGCTAGGGCTTCGGTGGCTTCGGCTTGTCCTTGTTGGGTGGAGCCTCTTCCACATCGCCGAACTTGATGTCCGACTCCGCTCCAAAACGCTTGTAGTCCTGATACTTTATCGTCATTTTGATCGGAACGATACTATTATCAAAAACTAAGGTGTCGGTCGACACTGTATAGGTTGGAAACCAGTACTTGCCATCCACCTGTTCGCGGTAAGTTTCGAACTTCGGATACTGGCTGCCAGCGTTGCGCTTCTTGCCCATTGGCCGGCCGTAAGTCTTGACAATTTGCAACTCCTGGTCGTCCACCCACGCTGTACCGGCAAAGTATCGCTTGCCCGGCTCAATTTTCTTCGGCTTGATGGCAAAAACGTAGCAGGGCACCTCATCCACCAGTTCATGCCCGAGATAGCGAACTTGATAAGAGTCGAGTTCTTCAGACGTCAATACAAATGGCAGCGTATCGCGCATGTCCTGCAGGTCTTCCGGCTCAAGTAGGAGATTCTGCAAGCTTTGCGGCGGTGCATAAACCACCCGCTCGGTGCGCTTGCCTTCGATGAAAACCCAATCGCTGGTGGTTTCGTACTTACCGATCACACGTTTGCGAGATGCATCCATCTCATTCATCTTGGTCACCTGGCGATAAATGTAATTCTGCCGCGCCCTCGAGAACTCGCTCTCCTTCTGGGCAAACTTCTTGATGATCCCTTCGATCTCAGCCGGAGACGGATCCTTAAGATTGACAGCCGCAGAGAGCCCAAAGGCCGTGGCAATAACCAGCGCTAGTATTTTCATTTCGTCTTACCTCATCAGATGTTTGGCGATCACGACTCGTTGCATATTACTGGTGCCTTCATAGATGCGACCGATCTTGGCATCGCGGTAGAGCTTTTCCACCGGGTATTCTTTGGTAAATCCTACCCCGCCAAAAACTTCAATCGCTCTGCTGGCCACATTCTCGGCAATGATCGAAGCATAATACTTTGCCATCGCCGCCTGCTGAACAAATTCCTGCCCCGCATCCCGTAGCCGCGCCGCGTTGTAGACCAGCAACCGCGCCGCCTCGATCTCAACCGCACACTCAGCCAGCGTAAACTGCACCCCCTGAAACTCCACAATCGCCTTGCCAAACTGCTTCCGCTGCTTGGCATATCCCACCGCATGATCCAGCGCCCCCTGCGCCAGCCCCAGCATCTGGGCTCCAATCCCGATCCTGCCTTCATTCAGGGTTTCAATCGCAACCTTATATCCTTTCCCCACCTCGCCCAGCACCGCATCATCACCCACCCAAACCCGGTTTAGTACCACTTCACATGTGGAGGAAGCCCGTATTCCCAACTTGTCTTCTTTTTTTCCAACACTCAGCCCTTCGCTCTCGCGCTCCACCAAAAAGCAGGTAATCCCCTTATGGCCCAGGCTCGCATCAACCGTCGCAAACACCAAAAAAAGCCCTGCCTCGGCCGCATTTGTGATCCACAACTTCTGCCCGTCGATCACCCAGCCCCCATCCACCTTGCGCGCACTCGCCGTTAGCGAAAATGCGTCACTGCCAGCCCCAGCCTCGCTCAGCGCATAACTGCCCACCATATCGCCCGCCAGCCGGCCTAGATATTTCTCCCGCTGCTCAGGGGTTCCCCAGATCCGCACCGCGTTGTTGACCAGCGTATTCTGCACGTCCACGCAAACACTTACCGCCGGGTCCACCGCTGCCAACTCCTCAATCATCAAGACGCTTTGAAAAAAGCTTCCGCCCTGCCCGCCATACTCCTCAGGCACATCGATCCCCATAAAGCCCTGCGCGAAGATCTTGCGCAACAAGCCACTGTCGAGCTTGGCTTCTTCATCCATCTTGCGAACCAGCGGCGCAATCTCTTGCCGTGCGAATCGCCGCACAACATCGCGGAACATCTGTTCTTCTTCACTCAATTGGGTCAGTGGCTGCATCCACTCGCTATTCTACGTGTTCGCTGGCGGCACCGCTGTCCCATTACCGGACACTATGATTCCGTCCACCGGAACTCAATCCAATCTCTATCCCAAACAATCCAAACGATTTCAGTCAATTCAAATACCTTGGCGCAACACGTGCATCTGCTACATTCAAGAATCATGGACATCAAGCGCGAAGGTATAGGTCGAAAGAAGCTGATCCGCCGGGTGGTTCTCGGTATCGTAGCCGTCGCTGCCCTCGGGGCGACAACATTTGGGCTGAGCCGCCTCAAGCCCGCCGCCCCCAACGTCGAATCCGCTACTCTCTGGTTCGGCTCGGCCAAGCGCGGAGCCATGCTCCGGCAGGTGCGCGGTCTCGGCACGCTAGTCCCGCAGGAAATCCTCTTCGTACCCGCAACCAGTGAAGGCCGCGTGGAAAAGCGCCTCATGCTCCCGGGCAGCAAAGTCTCTGCCGGTACCGTAATCATCGAACTCTCTAACCAGGAATTGATGACCGCCCTCAGCGACGCTGAATGGGCCGTAAAAGCCGCCGAAGCCGAGATGCTGGACCTAAAAGTTCGTCTCAATCGCGAAAAACTCGAACAGAAATCCAAAACCGCTCAAGTTCAAAGTGAACAGGTACAAGCTCAACTCGGCTTCGACCGTGACACCAAACTCTTCAAAGAAGGCCTCACCGCAGACCTCACAGTCAAACTTTCAAAAGCCAAGGCCGAAGAACTCTCCCATCGCCTGGACATCGAGCGCGAACGCCTCGTCTCCAATGACGACATGATTCGCGCCCAGGTGGAAGCCAAGCGCGTCAATATCGAAAAGCTTCGTGCCGCATATACGCTCAAAAAGAAGCAGGTAGCCGACCTCCGCGTCCGTGCCGGCGTCGATGGCGTCCTCCAGGATCTCCCCGTCCAGGTGGGCCAGCGAGTCACCATGGGCACTGTCCTCGCTAAAGTCAGCCAGCCCTGGCGCCTCAAGACCGAACTCAAGATCCCCGAAACCCAGATGAATGAAATCCGCATCGGCATGCCTGCCGACATTGATACACGTAACGGAATCATCAAAGGCGAAGTAGCAAGAATAGATCCTGCTGCAGTGAACGGAACGGTAACCGTTGACGTACGTCTTATTGGAGAATTGCCGCAAGGCGCCAGGCCAGACTTGAGCGTAGACGGCACGATCGAGATTGAAAAACTGACGGACGTGCTCTATGTCGAGCGTCCCGTCATCGGTCAGGCAAATGCAACGGTAGGTCTCTTCCGGGTCAACCCGGATGGCAAGGAAGCCGAGCGTGTGCAGGTGAAGTTCGGACGCAGTTCCGTAAACACCATCGAAGTCGTAAGCGGCCTGAAACTGGGCGATAAAGTGGTGCTCTCAGACATGAGTCAATGGGATGCCCATAACCGAGTCAGATTGAACTAAGAGGAGCGATACAAAATGAGCGAAGCACCAGACCTGTTGACCATGGACGGCGTCACCAAGGTATTCCTTACCGACGAAGTTGAAACTCACGCCCTTAGCGGCATCCACGTAAACATCAAAAAGGGTGAGTATGTTTCGATCTCCGGCCCCTCCGGCTGCGGCAAGTCGACTCTTCTCGCCATCCTTGGCCTCCTCGATTCGCCCTCTGGTGGCACCTATGTTCTCAACGGCCGACCCGTCCAGAGCCTCAAGATGAGCGAGCGCGCTCGTATCCGCAACCGCGAAATTGGCTTCATCTTCCAGGCATTCAACCTCATCGGTGACCTCACTGTCTACGAAAACGTCGAACTCCCGCTCACCTACCGGGGCATGTCTGGTGCTGAACGCAAGAAGCGCGTCCACGAGGCTCTCGAACGCGTCGGTATGGGCCACCGCGTCAAGCACTACCCCTCACAGCTTTCCGGCGGTCAACAGCAGCGCGTCGCTGTGGCCCGCGCCCTCGCCGGCGACCCGGCCATCCTTCTCGCCGACGAACCCACCGGTAACCTCGACTCAGCCAACGGCGAAGCCGTCATGGAACTCATGCGTGATCTCCACCGCGGCGGGGCCACTATCTGCATGGTCACCCACGACAACCGCTACGCCAAGTATGCTGACCGCACCATCAAACTCTTCGACGGTCGTATCGTCGAAGAGTCCAGCGAAATGGCCACCGCTACTGAGGCCCAAAAATGAAACGGCAGCTCGAGCGCTACTTCGAACTCTTCCCGATTCTCGTCATCATCCTCATCATGATGGCCGGCGAGCGTCGCCACTCGAAGATTCATCCTGTCGAATTCGACCTCAGCGCTCCCTCGATGGAATCCCAGATCCCTCACCTTATCTTTCGTTAGCCTAAATTCCAACTCGGAGATCCCACATGAGCGCGCTACTGAGCGACGCAAGAGTATCCTTGCGTCTACTCCTGAAGACCAAAGGCTTTGCTGTCGTATCGATCCTCCTTCTCGCCTTCGGCATTGGCATGAACATGACCCTGTTCACCATTGCCAATTGTGCACTCTTCAAACCCATGACGGGTGTGAAGCACGCTGACATGCTTGCCGTCGTCGGCCGCACCCAAAGTGGTCGGGGCTTTGACAACACCTCGTGGGCTACGTATTCCGATCTGCGCAAGGGCAGCCAACTCTTTTCTGATTTGGCCGCCTTTGACCTCCGCCCCTTCAGCCTCGCCGTCGATGGCCGTACCGAGAGACTTATGGGCGCCGAAGTCAGCGAAAACTATTTTGATACTCTCGGAGTCAAGCCTTCGAGCGGCCGCCTCTTCCGTCGCGACGAAGGCCAAAAAGCAGGCGAAGACCCGGTAGCCGTCCTCAGCCATACCTACTGGCAAAGCCATTTCGGCTCAGACCTCACGCTCATCGGAAAGTCCGTGCAGGTCAACGGCCACCCCTTCACCATCATCGGCATCGCAGAGAAAGGCTTCCGCGGGCACGAAGTCCGTCAGGGAGACCTCTGGGTCCTGATCCCCACCACTACTCTCTTTTCAAACTCTACCGATCTGCTCAATCGCTACGACTTCTCCTTGCTCGTCATGGTCGGCCGACTCAAGCCCAATATAGATCCACGTGCGGCCCAGCGCGAAATGGATGCCCTCTTTGCCGGTATCCAAAAGGCCCACCCCAAAGAAATGAAAGACCAGGGCATCCGCGTCACTCCCTATCATCCGCTCGGCCAGGCCGACATACGCGATCTCGCTATCCAGGTCTTCGGCGTATTTGGAGTCCTCGCTTCGCTCGTTCTTCTCAGCGTCTGCGCCAATCTCGGCGGTGTCGTCCTGGCCCGCGCCATGGCCCGCCAGCGCGAATTCGCCGTTCGCCTTTCTCTTGGCGCAACCCGCTTCCACCTCATGCGCCAAATGCTGGTAGAAGCCGCCATGCTCACCATCCCCGGCGCTCTGCTCGGCCTCCTGATCTCCGCCTGGATCGGAGACCTCTTTCTCACTTCACTCCCCATCGACGCCTTCACCGTCCAGCTCGACACCGTACCAGACTGGCGCTCCCTCACAGTCTTCATGGCACTCTGCCTCTTTTCTATTTTGTCCTTCGTCACTCTTCCCCTCTGGCAGACGATGCGCTCCAATTTGCAACCTGCTCTCAAGAGTGGCGAAAACGCGGTCGGCTTGCGCAAGTCCTGGGTCCGCGAAGGCCTCGTCTTCGTTCAGGTCTTCGTCAGCGTGGTTCTCTTGTCCGGGGCTGGTCTTCTCGGTATGACTCTCTGGAATCTCAGCAGCGTCGACCTCAACATGAAGCCAGACCACCTGCTTAGCGTCTCAATCAATCCTCGGCTAAACGGCTACAAAGATGCCGCCAGTCAGGATCTCTACACCCGTCTTCAGCAACGCCTGGAGTCCATGCCCGGCATCGTGTCTGTCTCCTCTACTGCCATGCTCCCTCTCGCTGGTGGTGGTCTGGGAATCGGTTCCCTCTACGGTGGTGCGATCCCTAAAGAAGACCCAATCTTCAGCGATGCCAGCGTAGTCGGCCCACGCTATCTCGAAACCATTGGCATGTCGCTCCTGCGGGGCCGCGACTTCCAGTCCTCCGACACCAAAAACTCCCAGCCAGTCGTCATCCTGAATCAAATTTTCGCCAGGAAGTTCTTCGGAGACCAGGACCCCATCGGCCGCTATCTTTATCTCAAGGACGAGGCGATCAAGGCAATGTTGGTGGTCGGTGTCGCAGCCAATGCTTCCTATCGATCCATAGGCGAATCCCCACGCGACATGTTCTTCGTCCCCGTCCGTCAATTCGACTTTGGTCAGCAAAGCTTCCTCATCCGAACTCGCTATGCACCTCTCACCATGCTGGACCCGGTCAAGGCTGCCATCTCCTCCCTCGATCCAAACCTGCCTGTTTATGACCCCAAAACCATGGAAATGCAACTCGACCAGGCCGCCTGGCCCTGGCGAGCTATGGGCCTCGTCGCAATCACCTCAAGCGCCCTTGCCGCCCTCATCGCATTCGTTGGCCTCTTCGGGCTGATTGCCTGGACGGTCGCCCGCCGTACCCGCGAGATCGGCCTCAAAATGGCCCTCGGCGCAGCCAACAAAACGATCCTGCAGGAAACCATCTGGCGTGGTGCCCGCGCCGCCATTTTCGCCGCCATCACTGGCTTCGCCTTCTCCCTCTTGGCCGCCGGTCAACTCAGCGAATTTCTCGTCGGCGTAAACCCACGAGACCCTTTGCTCTTCCTCGGCATCGCCTTCGGCTTCACTCTGGTAGTCGCTGCCGCCATCCTCGCACCTGCCCGCCGCGCCCTCACCATCAGTCCAATGGAGGCACTGCGCTATGAATGAGATCGTTTTTGCCTGCCGTCGCTTACTCAAGCATCCACTCCCGCTGACAGCCGGCCTCCTCGCCTTCATGCTTGGCATTGGCCTCAACACTGCGATGTACTCGATTGCTGACGCCCTGATCTTGCGCCCCCTCGAACTCCCATCCCTCGATCGCCTCGCCACCTTCGACTCTTCGGCAAAAGGCCTCCAATTGGGCATTCGCGATATGTCCCCGGCCGACTATTTCGAGTTCCAGGCCTCCTCGAAATCCTTTGAATCTCTCGGCTTCGCAGACTATTGGAACGCCACCATCACTCGCGACGCCGATCCCGAATTCGTTTCTGCCGCGCGTGTATCCTCCAACTGGTTTGACATGCTTGGCTCCAAGATCCTGCTCGGTCGCGGCTTCCGTCCCGGCGAAGATCAAGCCGGCAAGAATCGTGTCGCAGTGCTCTCTCACGGTCTCTGGACTCGCCGCTACGCCTCAGACCCCAGGGTCATTGGCCGCCAGATCCGTCTTAACAATCAGGACTACCAGATCATCGGTGTCGTCAATCAAACCTCGCGCTTCCCTTCCTATATGGATTTGTTCAGTCCATACCCGCGCACTCCCGACTTTGACCAGAACCGTACTGACTTCGAATACAGCATCGTGGGTCGCCTCAAGCCCGGCGTCTCTCTAGCCACCGCTTCCGCCGAAGTAGCAACCCTCCAGTCCTCAATCGTCAAACGGAATCCAACCTCTCACGAAGGCCGCCTTGTCCAACTTGTCCCCTTGGGCGAACGGGTTGCCGGCACCAACGACATTGCTGCTCAATATATGCGCATGCTCCTCTTTGCAACTGGCTTCGCCCTCCTCATTGCTTGCGCCAACGTCGCCAATCTCCAACTGGCCCGTGTCACCGGCCGTGCGCGCGAGTTCGCCATCATGAGTGCGCTCGGTGCCGGTCGCTGGCCGATCGCGCGTCAGGTTCTGATCGAAAGCCTCATCCTGTCCGGCGGCGGAGCTATCGTCGGCTGCCTTGCTAGCATCTGGTATCTCGACCTCATAAAAGCCCTGCTCCCGACGGAGATGTGGCAGTTCATTCCCATGTGGTCTTACATGCGAGTCGATGTATCGGCAGTCACCGCAACTGCTTTGCTGGCTGTCGCCGCCGGCGTCATCGCGGGTGTCGCTCCTGCCTGGCAATCTTCACGCTCGAACGCACAGGATTCACTCCGCGAAGGTGGCCGCGCCGCAACTGCCACCTCGGCCCGTCAGTGGTTCCGCGGTGGCCTCGTAGCCTTCCAGATGGCCCTCGCCATCGTCCTTCTCATCGGCGCTGGCCTCATGGTTCGTGGTGCCCGCGCTTCTATCCAGGTCTTCGATGCCAAACACCCGGAACAGATAGCAACCATGCAGGCAGTCTTACCAGATGCCGCGTACTCAACCCGTGCCAAACGCATTGAGTTCGCCCGCCGCCTGGAGCAGGAACTCAAACGCCTCCCTGGTGCTACAACCGTTGCTCTCGTGAACCATGTCCCGCTCTCCGACGACGGCTCCTCCGTCCATTACAACGTCGAAGGCCGGCCCCTCCCCAAGCTTTCAGATCGACCCCGCGCCCTCAATCTGGTCGTCACGCCCTCTTACTTCGAATTGATGAAGATCCCCCTCCGCCAGGGCCGCTACCTCGCTTCGGAAGACAGCGATGGCCGCGAACCCGTTTGTGTCATTGACGACAAACTCTCTAAGGCCCGCTTTCCGCAATCGAACCCAATCGGCGAACGCCTCGTCCTGCTCTTCGATGATCTTAAGCCCACCTGCCGAATCGTCGGTATCGTCGGCTCAGAGATGCATTTTGCCTGGGAGAAGACTCCAAGGCCCACCATCTATCGCCCCATAGATCAACATGGCTCCCGTGGAGTCGCACTCATGGTCCGCACCACCGGCCCCATCCTCCCGATGCTCGCTGCTGCCAAAAAAGCGGTTCTCGCCGTCGACCCAGACCAACCCGTTCGTCAGCAGTTCTCATATCAGGAACTGATCGAGACCACCCTCGCAGGCCTCCGCATGATCGCCATTTTCATGATCGGCATTGGTGCTGTGGCCATCATTCTCGCTTGCCTCGGTGTCTACAGCGTCATGTCCTATGTCGTTGCCGAGCGCACCAGCGAGATCGGCATGCGCCTCGCCATGGGGGCGCAGCCCTCGGACATTTTCAAGCTCCTCGGCCGCCAGGCCTTCTTCATGACCGGCTCGGGCATCGCCATCGGCCTCTTGGGCGGATACGCGATAGCTCAACTCTTCAGCGGCCTCATCTTCGGCGTCAACTCAAACGACTTCTGGGGCCTTTCGAGCGGCGCCCTTTTGCTGGCAGCAGTAGCCGCTCTCGCTATTTACTTCCCCGCCAGACGCGCAATTCAAATGGACCCCGCAACCGCATTGCGGCATGATTGATAAAGCAATGATCGAACTGCGAAATATCGAAAAAGCCTACCAGCATGGGCCATCCAAGAGCTTTGTGTTGCGCCGCATCGACGTAACCATCAAAGAAGGCGAATTCGTCTCCATCATGGGCCCGTCCGGGGCAGGCAAGAGTACCCTCCTCTACGTCATCGGCATGCACGATAGCGACTGGACCGGGGAATACTACCTGATGGGCCAACCCGTCCACAAGATGAACCGTAAAGACCGCAACGAAGTCTATAAACAAAACTTCGGCTTTGTGTTTCAGAGCTACCATCTCCTCGACAGCCTCACTGTTGCTGAAAACATCGAGATGCCACTCACCTACCGCAATATCAAAAAGAGCGACCGTGAAGCCATCGTCGCCGATACTCTCGACCGCTTCCAGATGGTAGGCAAAAAAGACCTTTTCCCCAATCAGCTCTCTGGCGGCCAGCAACAGCTTGTCGGCATCGCCCGCGCCATGGTCGCCAAGCCCAAAGTGATCCTCGCCGACGAACCCACCGGCAACCTCCACACCAGCCAGGGCAAAGAAATAATGGAGATGTTCAAGAAGCTCAACAACGAAGGCACCACCATCATCCAGGTCACTCACTCTGACGTCAATGCCACCTATGGCAACCGGATCATCGAGATCCGTGACGGATGGATCGAGAAGTGAAGTCGGCCATCAAGCCGCGCATCCTTATTGCCGACGATCAGATCGACGTACGGGAAGCCCTGCGCCTCTTGCTCAAGCCCGAAGGCTACGAAATTGAAACCTTCCCCAGTCCAGACGACGTCATCCGCGCTCTTGAGAAGCGCGAATATGACGCTCTCATCATGGACCTCAACTACACCCGCGACACCACCTCCGGCCAGGAAGGCCTTGATCTCCTAAGCAAAGTTCAGGAGATCGACCCCATGCTTCCCGTAGTAGTTATGACTGCCTGGGGCACTGTCAGTCTCGCCGTAGAAGCCATGCGGCGCGGTGCCCGCGACTTCCTCACCAAACCATGGGAGAACGAACGCCTCGTCTCAATCGTAAGAACCCAGCTCAACCTCAGCAACGCTCTCAAGCGCCAGCAGCGCCTCGAAGCCGAGAACCTGCTCCTCCGCGATGCATCCGGCCCCACCATGATCGCCAGGTCCGAGGCCATGCAGCCGGTCATTGAACTCATCGCTCGCGTAGGGCCTAGTGACGCCAACGTTCTCGTAACCGGCGAACCCGGTGTCGGCAAAGAAGTTGTCGCAAACAAGCTCCACGCCATCTCAACTCGCTGCTCAAAGCCCATGGTCAGCGTCAACGCCGGTGGCCTCGCTGAAGGCGTCTTCGAGAGCGAACTCTTCGGCCACGTTAAAGGTGCCTTCACCGATGCCAAGACAGACCGCGTCGGCCGCTTTGAACTTGCCGACACCGGCACTCTGTTCCTCGACGAAATCGCCAACGTCTCGATGAGCCTCCAGTCCAAACTCCTCCGTGTTCTCGAAACCGGGGAAATGGAGCGCGTTGGCTCATCCCGCACCAAAAAGGTGGATGTTCGGGTAATCAGCGCCACCAACGCCGATCTCCACAAAGAAGTCGAAGAAGGCCGTTTTCGCCAGGATCTGCTCTTCCGTCTCAACACCATCGAGATCCACATTCCACCCTTGCGTGAGCGACGCGAAGATACTCTCGCCCTCGCCAGTTTTTTCCTCGACAAACACGCCCAGCGCTACCGCAAAGCCCTCTCTGGCTTCGACCCAGGTGCTGTACAGGCGATGATGGAACACCGCTGGCCCGGCAACGTGCGGGAGCTCAACCACGTCGTCGAGCGGGCCGTTCTGATGTCCGCAGGCACACAGATCCGCGCTCAGGATTTAGCCCTTCGCCCTAGCACCGGCACCGCCCAGAAGCTCGAAGACATGAGTCTCGAAGACGTCGAAGCCCATCTCATCAAGAAAGCCCTCGACCGTTTCGGCGGCAACGTCAGCACCGCCGCCGGTGCCCTCGGCCTCAGCCGCAGTGCCCTCTATCGCCGTCTGCAACGATACAATCTCCATCGATACACCACATGAAGCTTGCTCACGAGAGGCGCATCCAGCTCACCGCGATGGCAGGTGGCCTTCCCGCTATCGTCACTGCGCTCGGCATCCTCTGGACAGGAGACTACACTTCCAAAGTTCAGTGGACCCTCTCGTCCATCATCCTCGTCGCCTGGTTCGCCTTTGCCAACTCAGTCCGCGAACTCGTCGCCTCACCTCTCCGCACTGTTGCCAATCTCCTCGAAGCCATTCGTGAAGGCGATTATTCGATCCGTGGCCGTACCACCTCCCTCGACGATTCTCTCGGCGAGGTTCTCGAACAGGTAAACGCTATGGGCACCACCCTCCAGCAGCAACGCCTCGGTGCACTCGAAGCCACAGCGCTGCTGCGCAAGGTGATGGAAGAAATCAACGTTGCCATCTTCGCCTTCGATGGCGAAAACAAACTACGCCTCGTAAACAAAGGTGCAGAAGCTCTCCTTGGCCGCCCCGTGGAGCGACTTCTCGGCGAAACCGCTGACAGCCTTGGCCTCGAGGATTGCCTCAAAGGTGAAATGCGCACGATGACTCGCAGCTTCCCGGGTGGCACCGGCCGTTGGGGTGTCAGCTGCAGCACCTTCCGTGAAGGTGGCATTCCCCACCAACTTCTCGTCCTGACTGACCTCACTCGCCCCCTGCGCGAAGAAGAACTCCAGGCCTGGCAGCGCATCGTCAGAGTGCTCGGCCACGAACTCAATAACTCTCTCGCCCCCATCAAATCGATAGCTGGCAGCCTCGGCAATATAGTTGAGCGCGATCCTCTCCCAGACGATTGGAAAGAAGACATGCGCCACGGCCTCAACATCATCGGCTCGCGCGCAGAAAGCCTCCAGCGTTTCCTCAGTGCCTATACTCGTCTTGCCAAGTTGCCAAGCCCCACTCTTGCAGCCACTTCCATAGAACCTCTCGTTCGAAGAGCCACGGCCATGGAGCTTCGCAAAAAAGTCGAGATTGTCTCTGGACCTGAATTCACCATTGAAGCTGATGCCGATCAGATCGAACAGGTGCTGATCAACCTAACCAAAAACGCCGTAGAGGCGGGTGGGGACGTACGCATCGGTTGGGGCCGCACCTCCGTGCTGGCTGGTCCAAGACTTGAGATCTGGATCGAAGACGGTGGCCCGGGCTTATCCAACACAGCCAACCTCTTTGTACCTTTCTTCACCACCAAACCGGGCGGCAGCGGCATCGGCCTGGTGCTCTGCCGTCAAATTGCTGAAGCCCATGGCGGTACATTGGAGTTGAAGAACAATACAGGCAAACCGGGTTGCACGGCCCGCTTGTTACTTCCCTTGGCATCGCATGATTCACCTGCTATTCCTATTGGCGTTACAGTATGACCCGAATCTCTCACCGAAGTTCACCGAGGCTTCGCGTCTGCTCCAGCAGCAGCGCTTTCCAGAAGCAATCACAATCCTCGATACGCTGACTAAAGAAAAACCTGCGGTGGGCGAGTATTGGTATGCCCTTGGAATCGCCCAGGCTGCCAGCGGAAATTCCGCCGCCTCCCTGGCACCCCTCGAAAAGGCCTGCACCATCCCCGATCGCGTTGCCAGAGCCTGCTATCACTGGGGCCGCCAGTTCCAATCCATGCGTCGCCACTCCGACGCAATCGCAGCTTTCGATAAGGCAGGCAAAAACGCCGAAGACTCCCTCCTGCTCACAGCAAAAGCCCAAAGCTACGAAGCTCTGGATCAACCCGGTGCCGCCGACCAGGCTTACCGTGGCGCACTTGCAGAAAGCGCCCTCCGCCCCAAGAATTCTGCCGAGATCCAGCTTCGCTACAGCGCCTTTCTCATCCGCCAGGGCAATATTGAAGCCTCTCTCTGGCAACTGGATCAGGTCATTCGGAAACAACCGTTTATGGGAATTGCCTGGCGCGAGAAGGCCGGTCTGCTCATGGCGGTAGGCCGAAAGGAGGCCGCCGTCGACGCACTCGAACAAGCCATCGCCCACGGGGAACGCAATCGCGACAATTTGCTTTTGCTCAGCCGTATTTACGCAGAGTTGGGAAACAAAGAAAAGGCCCAATCCTACAAAGAAGAAGCCCAACAATAGGAGGTTAGTCGCCTTGAGGGTAAGTGCTCGGCTCGAATTCGCTCTGGCCACGCACACGGTTCAACCGGCGGCCGGGCCATTCAAGGCGCATATCCTTGCTTACTTCATCGAGCATTTCAGTGGTGCAGACCTTCGTCTCTTGAGCGAAGGCGCCAAGCAGCATATTGTCACATACTGCATTAATCAGGCGCGGAATCCCCTGCGTGCGAAGATGAATCTCCGCCAACAGCGCTTCTGGGAAAATCGTCTGTCCTTCAACGCCACAATGCGACAGCCGGGATTCGATGTATTCTGTACTCTCTTTGAGCGTTAATGGTTGCAGGTTGCAACGCAGTACAATCCGCTGCTTTAACTGGCGCAAATTCGGGGCGTCCAACTTGCGGTCCAGCTCCGGTTGACCACTCAGAATAATCTGCAGCAGCTTTCCAATGCGAGGGTTCTCAAGGTTCCCAAGCAAACGGATTTCCTCAAGCACATCCCATTCGAGGTTATGCGCTTCGTCGACAATCAGAACACTCGTGCGACCCTCATTTGCCTGTTGAATCAGCAGATGGTTCAAGGCAAAAAGCACTTCCGTCTTTGAGGTGCGGTCGCAGCGCAAATCCAGATCATAGGCGATCATTTCAAAAAACTGATCCGCCGTAATTCGCGAATTGAATACAAAGGCGAACTCGACACCGGCCTGCTCCAGGTAATCCCGAAGGCACTCCAACATGGTCGTCTTGCCCGTACCTACTTCGCCGGTCAAGACTATAAAGCCTTTACGCGACTGCACTCCGTAGATGAGATTGGCCAGTGCCTCCTCATGCATGGGGCTCCTGTAAAGGAACGCCGGGTCGGGACTCAGATTAAAGGGGTCTTCTTTGAGACCAAAAAAACCGTTATACATTCAAAAGCCTGTCGAGACTACTTATCGTAACATGCAGCACAATTTATATACCCATCCATTCCAGATGGATCCAACCGGGAAGCGCAGCCGGTGTATTTTCGAGATACACCACTCGGCGCGTCTTAGGGAAGGGAAGGCCCGTCGCCAGCGCTGACGCATAGAACGGCATCCTCTTTAGGATCTCGCGATACGCAGGAGAACTCGTATCTCCAATCGCCGCCTTCGCGGAAAAGCCGCCGCCCCACCCGATTTGCAGCAGGCAACCCCGGTTGCCGCCGCGAATCATATCCAGTCTCTTTTCCAATTCGCCCAGTATCTGCTTCAAAATAGGCAGACCACTGCGATCGGCATACTGTTTCTGAATTTGCAGTTGATTTGACGCCCAAAGATTGGCCGCATCCGCCATCGGCTGATGACTGGTCTTCTCTTTCCAGGCACCCTCGAAGAGAGTCCCAGGCAAAGCCATCTCGGCAAAGGTCGGCGCAGGCTTCCAGTCCACACTAAACTTCTCGCCCTGCTTTACCAGCTTCGCCGTCCGGGTCAGATACACCCGAAAACTCTCAGCCCCTACCGGCTTTGAATCTCCAATGCTTACCGCACGCATGCGGTCCTTGCCTCGGGAACCCATCGCCGCGCTCTCCTCAGCCTGTGCCGCATAGCGGAAGCCACGCTCATTCTGAAACTGCTGCTCAAGCGCACTAAACAACTTCTCGCCACGCTCAGTCCACGACTTATGCACGATCGCGGTTCTCAAGGCTCCACGCAACGCACTTGCTGGCAGGTAATGCCCATGCGCGCCCTTCATGAAAGTCGGAATAAACAGATCGTCCGCCCGCGCCCTGTCCCAGATCGGCGAATAGGCCGGGCTCTCAAATGGAATCCTGCGCAGCGCAGCACTCTGTGCCAGGCCACCCCAGTTTTGGAAGTCAAACTTCTCAGCCTTGCGCAACTGCGTCAGATAACCTTCAAACACAGGCCGCTTGGCCATCAGAGCAAAAATCTTGCTTTGATCGAGCACATTGACGTGGTCTTTCCACACCATGTAATCGATCGGTGATAACGCCTGCCCGTCACCTACCAACGTAGGCGTGAGGATGGTGGCACGATACTTCATTAGTTGTCCTCCTCGACGTAGCGCGGTTCTTCGACGATGTTGGCTTCTTCAACCACATTGGCCTCTTCCACCACGATCGCATCGGTCAGGTAAATGTCGGCCAGCACAGCCTCCGGCTCAACCTCACGACGCTTTACGGGCTCTGCCTTAGCGGGCGGCAGCGGCAGTTGGAAGCTCGGTGCCTTCCACGGTACTGCAACGGCAGCGGCAAAACCGGCACGCCACACAGGGTGAGCAAACCCTTCCGGCGCCACATCGATAGCTGTACCAGTGGGCTCGGCTGCAGCCACAACTACACTACCTTCGCTCACCATGTTCAAACTCTTCTTGTCGCTGCCCCAACCGGCAAGAGACTCCACCTTGCCATTGCGGCGCTTCAATTCGTAATAGCCGCTCTTCCAGTCCACGCTGTCGCTGGCCGCAGGCACATAAGATCCAAGCAACCAGTAGGCAGCGCTGCCTTCAGACTCCACTGCTTTGTGGTCGAGAATGATCCCCGGCCAGTTCCCCAGTTGAAACTCGGGAGACTCGGCCCTGCCCCATCCGCGAGACCGCTCACCACCAAATCCGGAATCCGCCAGCAACCGGAAAGCCGCACGCACCGGCCCATCCCAGCGCTCGCGCGCGGCCTGGTCGGCAAACAAAATCCCAAGCCACAAACCAACACCCTGATTGAACTCAAGACATCCGCTCGTGTAAGCTTCGCCGCTGACTTCCGTAATCCGGTCCACCGGCGCAGTTGCCCGCACCCTCTCCCGGAAAGGCGTCTGCGATCCAGCCGGCAACAGACAGCCGCTCAGGCCATCCACTTCCCAGCGATCCTCGCGAAACGGCTCACCAGCCAGCAATTCATCGATCACGCTCAGCGGAATCAGCTTCGCCGCATGCCAGTTCATCTTGGCCGTCGCCTGCGCAGGCGGCCACAACGTCACAGGGGCCGGAGCAAAAAGCTGCCGTCCAAAATACGGATACATCGATGTAAAGCGCACCGCTGGCTTGCCACCGGCAACCGTCGCCGCCAGCCACGCATCGAGCTCACCCAATTGGGCCAGCGCCTGCGTTACCGCACTAAACACACGGTCTGAAGGGAAGGTCGAATTCAGTTCATCTTGACGGCCACTATCGCCTCCAATGCGCCACGGCCCTGTCGGGCGTAGGCGTACCAGCAGCGCGGGCTCGCGTGGTGTGGACGGCATGGCTCTTAGGCCTCGAGCTTCTGAGCGAGCTCAGCGGATACAGCGCGCAACCCGGCCACATCAGCAGCCGTAGCAACTTCCGTTTCCGCTCCGCCCTTGTAATAACCCGCATTGCGCCAGGTCAGCTTCAGGCCAGAGAAACTCACCCGCCCGCTGCCACGGCTTCCGCCGCCACCAAGCGTATCGTCCTCAAGCAAGGCAAGCCCCTGGATGATCGTCGCAATCAATTCCTTATCGGCTTCGCAAAGCACGTCCAGCACCAGACGCAACCTGAAGCTCGCACCAGCAGGCACTCGCTCCAGCGTCCGTGCCTGGCTCTGGCTCGTGATACGGTCAATCGCCGACTCACTCTTTACCTCGGTCAGCTCATCGTCAAGGCTCTCGCGCATCGGCGCCGTAATGCTGTCCAGATTGAGCGCCGCATCATAAACGGTAAGCCGAGCTGGAGTAATCGTGTTCTGGCTCAGCGCTTCGCCCTCGACGCGTTCTACACGTCCAGGCGCACGCCCAAAGAGCAGGCAGATCTCGTCGCTCGGCGAATCAGAGGCGTGAATGCGCACTTCCTGACCCTTCCGCTTCGATACATATACAAGCTGTTTCGGCGTAGCCAGACCCATCGCCTGTTCGAGCAACGAACGCAAGCGTCCACGCAGGCTCGAACCCGGTACATACGGGCGGCCAAAAGCATCTTTTACTACTGGATTATCGGCCCCGCCGATTTCGAGTGTCCCTTTGCCGGCACCAATGTGCAGGCCGGTCTCGCAAACCAGTTCGCCTTCAATCAGGAGCTTGCCGAGGAAGCTCAGTTCGGTTTGTGCAGTATGTGAACTCATGGAGGTTCCCCTTATTCGTTGTAGGCCACAATGGCCTCGAAGAGATCGCGAAAGCGTTCGTAGCCGCGCTGGTCATTCTTGCGGGTCACCTGCAACAGCAGGCGCTCCAGCACGTCCAGGCTGCGCAGCCCGTGGCGGGCAATCGTATAGGCAAGACGCGCACGCAGCATGACAAACTCGTGCTGGCGTTCGCTCTCTACCGTACGGCAGGCCCGGCGAACGGCGTTATAAAACCGGCGCAACTGGCTCTTCGTACCAGAATCCATATCGCGCAAACGGGCTACAACCGCGTGTGCCTGGTTATCCAGATACAGTGCGTCTGCGATCAGTTTTTCGAGGTCGATATCGGGCGCAAAGTCACCGAATCGCTGCGGTCGTGGTCCACCACGGTCTCCACCGCGATCACCGCCACGCTCTCCACCACCCTGCGGTGGTCTCCCGCCCTGCGGCCGGTTTCCTTGTTGTGGAGGCCGTCCACCCTGCGCTTGCTGCGGCGGGCGTCCTGTTCTCTGGGGTCTGTTATCCGCCTTCGGTGCTTCCGAGGCCAGAGATTCCAGCTTGACTGCTTCTTGCTTGACTGCTTCTTCCGACATAGGTGTGTCCTCGCGTTTAAGCGTTGATCGAGATTCGGGTTAATTCCAGGCCGACTCGGCCCGAAGGCCTCAACCTGGTCTGGCCAGCATTCTTGCCGATGAACTCAGCAAGGAGCCGGTTGCGCGTGCGTTCAAAATCACGCGATTCATTTTCGGTTTCGAGCGCGAGGCTCAATCGCCGGTACAACCGCCAGGGCCTCTCAAAGCGCCCGGTCTTGCGCCGCAGGCTCTGGTATCCACTCTCTCGAAAGAAACCGGACAACTCAGATACAAATTGCGGACTTGCGCCATAGTTACGGATCATCCGCAAGCAAAGCTCACGAATCTCCAGAGCATCGGGTACTTGTTTCCAATCGAGCACCCGGCCAAACATATAAATCGAATCGCGAGACGAGGCCTGCGCCAGCTTCAGTGCCGCATGCACTTCCGCGACAGCCGCTGCCTGATCTCCGGCAGCAAGTGCAGCACTAATGCTCTTACCTTCTGCTCCCGTTGTTTCGTTCAAACTTACTTCTGCCATCGTCTGGAAGAGTCGATGAATTTCCTGCGACACCTTAAGCAACGCATCAATATCGCCGTATACGGTAAAGCCTTCGATTCCAGAATCGATAATCGCAATCTTGCCCGTGCAATCGGGCAGCCTCAGCAACAGAGTCTGCAACTCGCCGGCAAAGAAATTCTTGTACAGATGGCTGAGCCGCAGATGCTCTTCCACCGAATTCGCCCGCCGCAACCGGATCTCCAGCGCATCCACCGCAACCGTCATCGCCGCACCCTTGCGTCGCTTCAGGCTCGATAGATCCAGATGCGCCGTCCATGGCAGCGAATCCATGTCATAACCCAGCTTGTAGCTAAACTTCGACTCGCCAAAGTGAAAGCGCCCTGGCGCTTCATCGTCAACTCCAACGGATGTAGCGGTTGGCCCGTCGTTAGCCAGCGCGGCAAAGAAATTGTAGTCCGCCCGGTAATGGCCCGCCTCCACCGGCAGGAACGATTCTGCCGTTGCTTTGGTCCCCTTGCCACGCTGCATTTCTTCAAAAAGCCGCTTGCGCACCACAGACCAGTCGCCCAGATTCTCCGTCATCGCCCAGTGGAAAGCCAATTCCCCCGCGCTCACCTCATCGATGTTTGCGGCAGCCAAACTCAGAAACGCCTCAGTCTTTTCCTGAAATTCTTGTGGCAGCAGCAACAGAAAGCTCGACCCGCTTGATGCCCCAAGCAACATCTTCGACAAACCCAGATGGTCCAACAGCGTGCGCGGAATCACCTCGCCGGCTAGGCTGAGGTACAGGTGGCGGCCAAGAAGCTCCGCGCTGTTGCGCCCCTCAATCGGACGCAAAAACTCGCCTTTGGGCGCAATCTTGCCTTCAACAAAAATCTGAATGGACATGGTTCAAATAGGCCGGAAAATTCAGGTTAACACTTAGTTGGCTGGTTTTGCCTCGTATAGCACCGTTTCGTCGTCCGAGGTCATCGCCAAAAAGTACACAGTACCGTCGTCCCTGAAGTCGATTGCGTTGACTCGCACCAGATAATCCCCCTCCGCCGTGGGCCGGAAAAGATTGATTACCTGACGGATTTTGGTGGGGTCATCTGCCAGCCGCACCAGCAAAAAGTTGTTGCCGCCATTGGATTGTTGAAACAAAACATCCCCGCGCCGGTTGGAATCCAGCGTCGTTACCGAATTGGCTACCTGACCGTTCGGCATCACACTGGAGTTGTTTACCGTGATCTCCCAGTCGCTACCCTTCCACTCGGTCAGGATATTTCCGCCAGCCTGCGTCGTAAGCACCGCATACAACTTGCCAGACCCCGTCCGGTGCAGGTTCTGCACTCCGGTAATCCGGTGTGGCCCAACCACAGTCAGGTTCGGTTCTGCCAGTCGTGTCCAGGTCTGGTTTTCATACAGGTACAGCACTGGCACGTTCAAATTGCGGAACCGCAACGACGCCATCACCCTACCGTCATCAGAGAAGGTAAAGCTGTCAAAACTCGAAACAATCCGGTTATCAATCGTCGAAGCCGTCGCCGCGGTGTTCGACAGGTTGACAATACTGGTCACTGTCCCGTTCGACCAGATGTACATGCGGTTATCGCCAGCACTGGTCGAACCCTGCATGAGTACATCTCCAGCAGCATTCACTTCAATCTGGCTTGGCAAATTGTAGGTAAAAGTTCCTACCCGAAGCGGGAAGGGAATCAGCAGCTCCGGCGTTCCATTCCCTGAAACTCGCACAACACCGGCAGAGACAATCGCATAGATATCCCCATTCGGGGCCTTCCGGATATTGGCCGTCCCGCCATGAAATCCCCCGTAAAACATGCTGCCAAAAAGTCGCTCTCCAATCGACAGCCGCGACACAAACTCAGTCCCGTTAAACTCAGCCACCCCACCTGTTGTTCCGCCCGCCAGCACATGCGGCGGCCCGGTGCGCCCACCAAAGATCAGTGTTACCAGATTCAGAGGCGCTTCCACCTCCACGGCCTGCCCTGAATAAATCAGATACTCCGGGTTTTCCCCCATCTTGGCCACTGCCATATTAGCCGTAGCCGTGCGCGCCATCAGATACACCTGACCTGATGCCGTAATCGCTCCAGACTCGATATCTTCCAGGTTCGTGCCCGCGACATTCGGCCTCGAGTACAGAAACACGTTCTTGAGTTCCTCACCGGGTTTCCAAAGATAAACACCGTTTCCCCGATTGTTGAAAGGGTTTCCATGGATCAAAGTCCCATGATCCGGATGATGCCAAAGTACACCCGTCAGGCCTGAATACTGAAGATTCTGAACCTTGCCCAATTTATCAATCGAAATGAAGTGATTGGTGCTGTTATTCAGTGCCACCGCCATCACTACGGTGTTGTTGGTCTCTTCCACCCAGAACGTAGGCTGATTCCCCCTTCCGCCCACAAAGCTGCGAACCGTCGATCCAAGCAACGGATCGTTGATCGCCAGCAATTTCTTGCGATCCTCGCTGGGCGCATGCTTGTAGAACACACGATTGGCCCCCAGCGTCGCGCTGTAGTAAGCCGTCCCGTCATCGGCAATGCCGTAGTCGTTGTCAATCGAGATCAGCCCAGTCCCCGGAAGCTCCGGTACCGATTCCTGCGAACTGATCAGCAACTCAATGATCCGGTTGTTGAAGCCACGAAAAATTCCGGCATAAGTCGTCGGATTATTCTCAAATCGAAAACTCGCCCGTATCAGCAACTGCCCGTTAGTCGACATCGAGTGCCGCGTCGCCGTTACCCCTGAGGTCGCCTCGGTTCCCGCCACCAGCGGTGTGTTGTTCGAGAAAAACGGCACCAGCCCATCGCGGTTTCCCAGCGACAGCTGCCGCCCATTGATATTGGTATCTTCATGCGAAAGAATCCGGCCATTCCGCGTAATCGAGTGCACAAAAAACTCATTGGCAAATGAACCGGACGCAAACCGGGGCTGCCCCGCCGCAGAAACCATCTTGAAGTTGCCGTCGCGATAATTCATCAACCCGCCCGCCATCCCGTCCAGACTCGCATTGAAGAACAGATCCCCATCGTCTGTCGCCCACAGCATAGACTGCCGCGCCCGAATTTCATACTTGTTCCGCTGCTGCAAAATGTTGTGATAAAGCCGCTTCACGGTGTAGGTCTTCGGCACTGTTGTTTGGATCCGGGCCACCGCAATCCATTGCCGCTGCAAACCCGTCTGCACATCGCCGTAGTTAAACGTAGCCCACACGAGATTGCTACCTTCGGCCGTCGCCGACATCAACCCCGTATTGGTGATCCGGGCCGTTTGTGAAGTGCCGTTCCGCAGATTAGTAATCGACCACGCCCACACCACCCCAGGAATCGGATTGCCATCCGCGTCGTATGCGGTAGCCGCAAATTGAGCAGTCGACAGCACATGCACTTCTCCGCCACCCGGCGTCAATTCCACCCTGCTCGGAATGGTCTGTATCGCCGTCTCCGCCGTAATCGATCCCGCCCGCGCCGTCACCCTTACCACTGCCAGCCGGTTCGCAGTCACCAAACCTGTATTGGATACCGTCGCATTTGTAGCGTTATTCGTGTTCCAGGTGATGTTGGCATTCTCGATTCGGTTCCCGCCCGCATCACGCACTACCGCCCGCATCTGCAGCGTCCGCCCCACCAGCACTTGCGAGCTATCAGACAGAATCTGCACCGTAGCAGGCGTCTGCCCATAAAGTGCAAAACACGCCGCAAACAAAACCAGGAAGCGCATCAACCGAAAACCTCTTCCACCGGCTGATAAGTACCTTCAGGCGCACCCGGCACATAGTAGTAACGCCGCTTCGATGGCGTATCGTCAATCGACTTCGTCCAGTCGATCCCCAGTGCCGAGTAAATCGTTGCCGTAATGTCCTCAACATAAATTGGCCGCTGCTGCGACCAGCCAAAATCCGTGATCCTCGCCCCGTTCGCATCAGACGCGCCAATCGCCCTGCCACCCTTCACCCCGCCACCCATCATCGCCACACTCATCACATCCCGGTAGTGGTCACGGCCAGCCCGGGAATTCAAAACCCCCGGCGTCCGTCCAAACTCACCCATCATCACAATCAGTGTCGAATCAAAATCGCCAGAAGCCTTCAGGTCGTCCACCAGGTTCCCCACGGCCCTGTCCAGCTCATTGGTCAGCGTATAGATATTCGGCGCTTGCGCCATATCAAACTGCCCAACGTGCGTATCCCAGCCACCCTGGGTCACGTTGATAAACGTAGCCCCATTCTTAGCCCGGATCGCATTCCGAGCCACAATCAACGACCGGCCCAGACTGTTGTTCCCGTAACGGTTCTGATCATCGGTCGAAAACTTGAAAACACTATCCACAGCCGAGTTGTACATCATCGCCTTCGCGCGATCGTAGTACGCCCCATAAGCGGCCATCGCGTCATTGGCCGGCACCTCGCGCAAAGCCGCGTCAATCTCCTTAAGCAAACTGAACCGCCGCTCAAACCGCGTCTGCGACTGCTCTGCGTTGCCAAAGAAATTATGCGTCAGTGTCCCGATCCCGCCGGTTGAAGCCGGAGGCATCATCGGCATAAACAACCCACCCAAAAACGTAGCGCCCTGCAAATTCGATTGATTGAAACTCAGAAACGGAGGAATCAACCCATTCGCCCCACGCTCCCTCGCAATCACGGCACCAATATGCGGGATCTCCGAAGCCAGCGCCGGGTTCTGCGAGTGCGCCGTCTGCATGTAGAATTGTCCACGCTCATGCGCAGCCTCCCACGAAGAACAACTCCGCAACACAAGCAAATCATTGGTCAGCGTCGACAACTTCGGAAAGTACCGCCGCGACATCCGCAGGTTCCCCGAGTAATCGCGAGCATCGACGTCGCGTGGATTCCAGGCCGCGTCCTTGATATCGAAGGTATCGAGGTGGCTCGGTGCACCATTCAGATTGATAAAGATGCAGGATTTCGCCGTGTTGCGCATCGACGCCCCACGTAGTGTCGTAACCGCCGCATCGGCATGAGCGCCAAGGAGTCCCGCCGTCGCCGTGCCAAACAAAAAGTGGCGGCGAGTAAAAGGCAGGTGTCCGGAACAGGTTTTGCGAATGAAGTTCATGTTGGCTGCCTTAACGATTAAAGATGAAGTCCAGTTTGTTGACCAATGCCCACTGCAAGTCGCTCAGCCACTGCGCTCTTACCCCGTTGCGGTATTTCAGCGCGGTGCCCAGCTCTGCCTCGCTAGGGAAGCGCGAAAGTGTCGCCATAAACAGTCGCCGAATCGCTTCTTCGTCCGTCGGGCTGCTTGCATCCACTTCGAGAATCCGGCTCCGGCTCGACACACTCGCACTCGAATTCCCCAACGTCCGGTTCACATTCTGTGTATCGTTCATCGAATAGAGCAAGCCAAGAATTGTAGGCTCGGACGTTCGGTCAATGGTGATCCAGTTCCCCCGGCCCAGATTGTTCATGAAGTCCACCACGCGAAAGTCGGTCGATGGCTCCGTCGGGTCCGGCAACTGGTTTGCGTACCACAGCACGCGATCAATCCCCGCAGCCTGCATCGGCTGCTCGGTCTGCGTGGCCGTAATCAGCGAATCATAAAGCTCCTCGGCACTCAGCCGGCGAGCCTCATGCCGCGCAAAGTACTTCACATAAGCCGGCTCCCATTTGCCCTGGTAAGTGCTCGACAACTGATAAGCCTCGGAATTTAGAATCTGCCGCAACAGCGGCTTGAACTGAAAATTGTTAGTGACAAAGAAATCAGCCAGTTGATCGAGCAGCTCCGGGTGCGTATTCTGCAGCGGCCAGTCTCCCGGCGGCGGCTTGTTCGGATCGGTCCGCTCAAAGTCCCATGCCTCTGGAGGATCCACAATCCCGTGGCTAAACAGATAAGCCCAGATGTGATTCACCGTTGCCCGAGCAAACTGCTTATCCGCCGTAAGAATGCGCGCATATTCCTGCCGCCAGTTCCCGCTCTGTGGCTTCTCGCCCGTGGTCAGATAAACCGGCTCGGTAATCGCATTGATCCGGATCGGGCGATTCCCGGGGTTGGTCGGCGGAACCGATCCTGTATACGAACCATAGTTGCGGTCATTGATAATCACCCGTGGCCGAAATCCGATATTGTCGTCAGACCAGCGCACAAACTGCATCCGGCTCAGCCACGAAGACATTTGCCAAAACTGGTTCCGCGTCCGCTTGGTCAGAAACAGATTGATCTTCTCGAGGTGCGATCGCCCGTGATGGCAAGAGATGCACTCTGTCTTGTAGCCAAGAAAAGTAGTAGTGATCTTATCGGTGATATCGTCCCAGGAATCCTGCACCGGCCCATTCACATCCATCCAGCGGGCAAAAAACTGCGTCCCCGGCACCGTATCCACTTCACCGGCCGCAGAAATTAGCTCGCGAGCAAACGCATCATAAGGCCGGTCATCGGCAATCGACTTCCGCAACCATTCATAAAAAGCATTCCGCCCCAGCGTCCCGATGGATTCATGACTCCGCGTCACCTTAAACTTGTTCGCCCAGAAGGTAGTCAGTTGATCGGCATAAGCGGGCGACGCCAGCAACTGATCAATCAGCTTCGTGCGCTTCTCAGGGTCTGTGGATTCAAGAAAAGCCTGAGCCGCCTCCGGCGTAGGAATCCGCCCCGTGACGTCGATATATACTCGCCGCAAAAACTCAACGTCGTTCGACTTCGGCGCAGGAGCCACCTTATCGCCAGCCATCTTCGCAAACAGCCTCTGATCGATGAAGTTGGAATAATTCCCCTCAGACGCCTTGGCCCCAACCGAAGCCTTCCGAGCCCGCGCACCATATTCCTGGAACGCCCGGTCCAATTCCAAAATATCCATCTGCTCCGTCCGCATCGCCGACGGATACCGCGGGCAACCAGGATCAGCAGATTGAGCAGGCATCGAAGCCAGCAACATGAAAGCGAAAGCAGGACGGAATTTACCGAGCATATCTGATCCTAGAAGTTTATCCGATCCAGATAGGAGACGGAATGGTACTGAAGCATTAAAGACCCGCAACAAACTAACACTTTTTTCGTCGTAGATCCAACCCTGCACTTCGGTTACACTCGTCTCAGAATCGAGCTTGTTGTGACGCATAGGTTAATTCCAATTCTTCTGGCCGGAGTCTGCCTCTCTTCAGCCCAGCAACTGGACTTTGTGTTCCCGCCAGATCTGAAGCGTCAGAATGTCGCTGCGTTCTCCCTGGCCACAGATACAGCTAAAGCATTGAGTTTTGAGGACACCCAGTCTCAACGCCTTAAGTCCTGCGCTGAAATGCTCCCCTTTTCGATTGGGATTGTGAGTCCCACGGAATCGAGGATCCAGTCGGCTGTAGTCAAACTAGCCACATACCGGGGCTCAGCTCTTTCAACCATCGGCTTTACGATGATGAATTTCGGCACAACCTCTTCCAGGCTCCTAATCGTTTCTCCCGTTTCAGCGGTCAACGACTTCCTGAACCCCACACCGTCTCCTTCAACTCGAAACTTCAATTGGAGCCTCTGTGCCGAGACTGCTGGAGGATTGCGAGTAAATGAGCCGGGCGCGCGCAGGGAGCTCACACTGGATTCCATCACCTTCGCAGACAACACAGTAATCGGGGAAGATACCTATGGAGTGGTAAAGCGTTCAGAAAAGCGGCTGGAGGCCCTGCAAAACATCATGCCGCGAATCGCAGCAGAAAACGCAAGTCCTGGGCAGCTGCAACAAGCCATGGCCTCAATCCTCGTCGCAACGCAAAGCGCCAGAGAAGCATCGCCCCGCGACCCACAGGATTTCTACGCGCTCGAGCTTCACGCAATCGCGCGATCAGTTCTTTTCGGCCTGAAGAGCGGCAACTCATCCCAGGAGATAGAACAAAGCCTCAAGCGCCATCTGGAATCAAATGCAAAGCAGGAAGTCTTAAAGCGCAGATCCCCGTAACTGCTGATCGTTTTCAGCGGCGAGCCGCGCAAATCCACGCTGCTTGATCTCCGAAGCAAGCTGAACAACATCTTCCTGAGTTCTGAGAATACGGCCTTCCCCACTAGCAAATGAAGCCTCAGTCTCATCAAGGGCGGCCAAGATCTCTGCCCGCCGCCTTTCTTGCTTTTCCCACAAGAGCAGAGCCAACAATCCACTTGTTGGGCCGCGGCTCTCCTCCCCGAGCTATGCAATTAGTTGCTGTTTCACCGGCGGCTTCGCCGGATGAGTTCGCTGACTTTGCGAGTAGGCATTATGTTTTTAGTCTCAGGCTTCTTCATCGACCACTTGCACCTAGGCTTGCACTGTGGAGGGATTTATAACTTGAATACCGGAGAAACGAGAAAATCCCGTCTGATCGAAGGTCAAAATCGAACGGACTCCATGCACCTTCATCGCTGCAACGATTCGCGCGTCATGCGCCGGTTTTCACGACACCCCGTATTGCGTTACCAGGGCTTCCCAGGCCATAAAAATGAAAGACGTTTCCGGCAACAGATCAAACATGGACTGCAGCTTAGTCAACTCTTCGGCTGCCTGTGCAGTGCTAAGCCCAAGGCCATTTCGCTCAACAGGCCTGGTAGCCACCACCCAAAACTCAACAAGATTTTGCGGAACGATTTGAAGTCGCTTCCCTTGTCGCAGCAACCCTTCAAAAGCACGAGCAACCACTTCGTATTCACCATTCTCAACTTGCAATGTCCGCAGCAGGACGCTGGTGTCGACAAGAATGGGATCAATCACAGTCGTTATAGATGCTGTCCCGGCTCATCGCTTCTTCGGAAAGAACCGGCACTTTTGGACTGTGACCCCCCGCCCAAAGCCGGAACTGACGTGTCCATTCTTGGGGGTTGCTGCTCTGGAGATGCGCAATGGAGGAAGCAGCCGCGTTTTGGTCAGCAATTTCCAAAAACCAACTCTCGATGGTGAGTCCACGCGCCTTAGCCTGACTTTGATACAGGGCTGCCTTCTCTTCGGAAATCTCAATGCTGACGTTCATGTCTTCTCTCTCCACACTACAAGAAATTACTTCCTTCTGCCATGCTCCTCACCACGCGGCTCTGTTACTTGTTCTTGACTTTACCGGACCTTCTGCCAATGGCTAAAGTCTTTCGCTTAAAACGCAAAACGCAACTGTCAATCAACGCGGGATCATTTTGTCTTCCATTCCTTGCCGCACTGCGCATATAGTAGCCGGTTAAGCCCTGAATTCGATCATCTTCATCAAACAGCACAAAGAGCTGAATGGTTCGAGTGTTTGGCGCTGTTTCGAGTTCAATCTCATAAACTCCCGTATAACCAAATCGACCCTTATTGCCCAGATCGGTATCAGCATAAACTTTTCCATTAAGCTGAATACTTCGAACCCCATCTTCTGTAAGGTTGAACGAGCCTGCTACCCCGGAGCAAGAAAAACTGTAGCCTCCCAGGATTGCGGCGTCATCTGTCGCCCTTAATGCCAAGAACGAACAAAAGAGCCCAACGAGCAATTTCGTCATTCTACTTCTCCTTCTTCACACTGATTGAATTACCACTTTGCATCGCTCGGACAAATTCTTCAAACATTGCGTTTCAATCCAACACACCGGCTTTGCGCAGAAATGTCGAACAATGCGGTAGAGCTCTAACGACGATCGGGACGATAGTTCAGCCGCCTCAAGGGTGCCTATTCTGCATCCATTGAGCGAAACAACCGGCTACAAAGACTCCAACGGGACAGCCCACAATTGTTACGGCCTCCAATTGTTTTGCCCTCTCAATCGGGCCTGAAGCCTTCTCGGCCGTCTCTACTCCCCTTCAAAAAGTTATAGCTCTGGCTTATACTTGAGAGCGATTGCTGCATGCCCGTATTAACCGTGAGTGACTGAATAACGAGTTTCAACTTCGGGCATAAACACGCATGAATTGAGGACAAGAACTGATTAAAGCCACTGTCTGGCGTAACCTGCTAATTGGTGCCGCGCTTCTGATTCCCGCGTCCGCTACGGCGCAAAGTTCCCCACAGGAACTCCGAATGCTGGTTTCACCCCACACGCTCCAGGTTGGGAAAACCTCCGAAATCGTGCTTACGATTACTGGCTCAACCGCCGGGCCAGGTGCGCCTCTGAGAACGGGCGATGTATTTGAAATCTTTACCGACCTCCGCGGGGGAAGTCTCCGCTCCACGCCGGCTATCCAGTTGCAAGGGCCTGGTTTGGCCGGTGATAATCTTACGGCGAATATTGACTCAAGCGGAGTCCTCCGCCTGACTTATGCCGGGCCGGGAACGTCCTGGTCGGTGGCCGATAGCGTTCAATTGACGCTAAAGATGAACAGCCCTGTTGAGAGCGGTATTTCAATTCTTGTTCTGAAGTCTCCTGCCGATGGCAGATTTGGTGCCGAATGGAAAGTGCTTCAGGCCAATGTAGTCCCCGCTGTAAGTGAAGCTCTTGAGGGATTAGTGGGCCCGCAAGGTCCGGCCGGTCCAGCCGGCTTAAGCGGCCCCCAGGGGCCTGTCGGGCCTCAAGGCACCCAGGGACTTACTGGGCCTGCTGGGCCTAGGGGAGACCAGGGTTTCAGTGGCTCCACTGGTCCGATCGGTCCTACCGGCGCTACAGGACCAGCCGGCGCTGCTGGTGCAGCCGGTCCTGCCGGGGCAACTGGTCCCGCTGGTCCGATTGGTCCCGCTGGCGCTGCAGGTCCAGCAGGTGCAACTGGGCCCGCTGGCCCCCAGGGAATCCAAGGCTTGCAAGGAATCCCTGGCGCTGCGGGCACACCAGGAACTCCTGGCGCCACTGGCCCAACAGGCCCTCAGGGTCCGGCTGGTGCTTCAGGCGGCGGGCTTTCTTCATATGGCTCCATTTATCAACTCGCCACAATTGGCAGCGCGACAGTTGTTGGTGGTTCAGATATTGGTTTCAGTAACAATGGACCCTTAGTAGGGATAATTCACACCGCTGGATCTTCATCAACTATCGTTCTGACTGCGGGAGCTTACGAAGTTGCTTACTCGGTTTCCTTCACTTCCGGAGTCGGTAGCGCTATTGCAGTAGCAGTCAACGGATATGTTGATGCGGGAACTGTGGTTCCGGTTTTGACTGCAACAGGGCTGATTTCCGGCAGGACAATTCTGCAACTTGCCGCCGGCGATGTAATCACCATTCGCAATAACAGTGCCGTCGCCATGACTTTGGCTCTTGGGCCAAGCGCTGGTGCACAGATGGTTGTGAAACGGCTCAATTAGGCCAATTTCAACTCAAAGCTGTCCCGTGGGAATCGCCCTGCGGCCTCCCATGGGACGGCTTTCATCCACGACTCGATCCACTCTGCTCACACCAACCTCCCAGCAAGACCACCCCCGGCATGATCAATTTGCTGCTAGTGCTCCAAATTTCACAACGGCCACCTCTTCTCCCCTCAGGCCTGCTTGAAGCGATTCGCCGCGATCTCCAGAGCCGCTACGGCCCAATCGACTGTCTAGAACTACTAAACCAACATTTGCGGCTGCAATCCGTGCGTCTCAATTTGAAGCAAAAACTGCAGATTGTGCAGACCACCGGTGCTTGCCTCGACGCACCCCAGAATGGACCAATCCTGGTTTACATAGGCAGTCGACAACAATGGAATCTGGTGCTGGAGGCATGGGGACAGTCCATTCAGTACAAGTCGAATCAAGCAGCGCTTGAACCCGACCTCTTTGTCCAGGGACACCTCTCTGCTACAGAATCGACCCAAATCCACTATCGATTCGTAGAAAGCAAGTACCGTGCCATCGCTTGCCAGGAACTCTACTACCGCGAATACGAAACCGGGAAAATTTCCAACCGTCCGCATAGCAAGCCTTGCCAATTTGACTGGGCGTCCAACCTCAAGGCGAACTAAGCTTCGGCCAAACCGTTGGACTCTCCCCGAGCGAGGACCATTCAAGCCTCACCGCTGGCGTCGATGAATCCATCGATTGTATGGCCGATTCCGGTATCCATCCTCCAACATTCCATCAGTCTGCGGATCGGATCGCCGGCCCCAGTTGTGACTCGCGATTTTGCGCCATTGCCCAATGTTGGCTTCCCGCTGCATCCACAGGTCCTGCGCCCGGTTCTTGATTTTCGAAGCGCGATATCCAACCCACCACTTCTTCTATCTGCGCTTCAATCTTCAACTCACGAGGAGCGCTGCAAGACTCGAGGTCAGAATGGAGTTGCTTCTCCTTTCCTGTGGGGCTCATTCATCCGATACAAACTGCCGGTTTATGACGGCGCTCGGCTGTCTCCTTCCCCCGATAACGCGCAATTCATATAATTCCCGGCGGCTTATCCTATGGCGAGAGGAGGCCATCAACAATCTGGACAAGCTCTGCCCGATCAAGCTCCGCTTCCTCCATCCGATGGAACAAGTCAGGTGTCGCAGTCGGTGTTATCAGACGCTTGAAGTGACCGAGATTGGGGTACTTTTCGAAGAACGGCTTGGCTAGAAACGCCTTTGCCTCTTCCAAGACCTGGATCGGGTGTTTATGAAGCCGTGACGCTCCGCTGGCGTATCCGGCAATGCCGCTAAGGTACATCTCGATACGGAAATGCAGCTCTTCGTGGATGTCGTCGTCAAGCGGTACTAGGTTGCTGATATCAGCGGTCGAAAACTCAAATGAGAACGGTCATTAAACCGCTGGGTCACTTGGATCGAAAGCTCACTTGGTTGCATCACTTTTGTTCACCTGGCATTGCCGAATGAGAGGATTAGATTCTAGCTTTCGACAATAATTTAGCGCCGATTTCGCGTGTACTTGATAGTCCCATCCTCGCGCTAGATTTTCCGCATAGTTTTTGCAGTACGGGTTTTCTTGAAGAATTCGTTTGCTTTGCGTAGGAATTGGCCGAGGCTCAGATGTGGCCAAACTGCTTGCTGAATTGGCATCCAGCGCATCGCCAATTGCTTCATACTTTGACTCGTGGCTTCGAGGTCATCCGGCGTAAGGGAGGCTGTCCCGCACCCCAATGCTGTCAAGCTCGAAGAGCTGCGCCGTGGTGTGGTCCGTTGCTGATTCTTGAGCGGCCGGAACATCAATCAGGGCACCTTGGGTTTGGGATACAGCCCAAGGTTTGGCTTTTGCCCCACAAAGAATATGGCTGCTTTTATCGGACTTGTCACGAACTCAAACTGTTGTACACAAGCTGCGTTCTGCAGCTTGCAGCCTACTGCCTCATTTTGAATGGGCACTCGTTTCCCATCGGCCCCCACGAAGTAGTAGTCGTCTATACCGTATCCGCTCTGCCTGCCGCTGCTGGTGATCAAGGACCCGGATGCAGGCACCTCGATGATTGTCTTAGCACCTTCACGGCCAGGCGATGGCTCACCGGGCACTCACGACCCATCCCTCGAAACCGTCAGGGATCAAAGTGATATCGCCTGCTCGGACTCCGCAAGAAACACCAGCCACCACAACAGCCACCACAACAGCCACCAAGATGCCAAACAGCAAATAGTTGGTGAGTGTCATCGGCAGTTCGACTGATCTGGGCATGACTTTTGCGGCTTGTCGGGCAACGTGGTTCTGCCTCGCACCTTCTTGTTTACACTCGTCAGAAGAGCGCCAGGGCTGTTGGCTGACGTTCCGGTTGGCGTGTATTGCAGCAGTGTTCCCTGCGCTCCGGCATTAGGGTTTTGCACGTGAACCTCGAAGGCCGGGAATGGCGTCGAAAGCCGTCAGACTAATCTGCCCCAGCGCTATCTCTTTCTACTCGTCAATGTTATCGAGAGTTTTTCTCCAATTTTTCAGCCGCAGCATGCCTCCAGGCTTCCCGATCAAATCCGGCACCACGCCCTGAGTTGCATAGAATTTAAAACTTAGCACAAGCCCCCAAAAGACTGAATTTTACCCAAATCGCCGTTGGGACGGGAACACCCCTTTCAACTCAAAATCCCCCCTCAAGCAACCACGCCAAGGGATAGACCAGGGAGACCCTCTCCCTACTGGTCAACACAGCTACAAATCCATCCCAGTGCTCTCGGCCCCAGTTCTCCGGATAAACCTGCCACAACATGAAGCTCAAAGCGGTTCCTTCGGAAACAACCGTTTCTAACAAAATTTAGAATGAAGGGCTTGGCGAGAACCGGCCTCCTCCGCAAGATGGTTGCTCCAATCCGATCACCATGTTCATCCTGGGTCGTTAGCTAAGGCCTTGTACGTGTTCATGGAACGCGTTCATCTATGTGAGCCCCCGCCGGCCAGCAGTTCTTTGACAATTTGCCCAAGGCTTTACCCTTCTCGGGAGACCACGCCATACGTGTGTCTCCCGGTATTCCATCCGCTTGAAGCCCTTTCAAAGATCGAAAATTCCGCAGAATAGATTCCAACCCGATCAAGGGTTATCTCTCTTAAAATCAAGCGGATGGAATGCCTTTTTTATTGCTTGTAAAACGGCTCCTTTGCCTACTCCGCCTTCTTAGCCGTAAACTCCGTCACCCAGTCAATAAAGCTCTTGTACCAAAGCAAGCTATTCGCCGGCTTCAGAATCCAGTGCCCCTCATCCGGAAACAGCACCATCTTCGACGGAACCTTCTGCATCTGCAACCCCGTAAACAGCTGCATCCCCTGGCCCACCGGAACCCGGTAATCCAGCTCCCCATGCAACACCAGCGTCGGCGTCTTGAAGTCCTTCGTAAAATAGCTCGGGCTCCACTTCGAGTACGTCTCCGGCTGATCCCAAGGCATCCCCTTGAACTCCCAGTTCACAAACCATAACTCCTCTGTTTCTCCCGCCATAGACCGTAAATCATAAACCCCTGCATGACTGACAAATGCCTTGAACCGGTTCGTATGCCCTAGCATCCAGTTCACCATATAACCACCAAAACTCCCCCCTGCCGCTGCAAATCGCTCCTTGTCCGCCCACGGCTCAGCCTCCACCTTATCCACTACCGCCATAATGTCGTCATACACCTTACCGCCCCAATCATCGCTCACCTCATCTGTGAACTTTTGCCCATAACCTGTTGACCCACGAGGATTTGGCATCACCACAACAAAACCCGCATTCGCAAACACCTGCGGGTTCCACCGGTAGCTCCAGCTATGCCCCCAGGCTCCCTGCGGCCCGCCATGAATCAGAAACAGCACCGGATACTTCTTCTTCGCATCAAACCCCGCTGGCTTCAACACAAAGCTCGACACCTTCGCCTTTTCCGCTCCATCCACAACCATCTCCTCAGGTGCCGGAACCTCATATTGCGCCAGCAACGCGTCGTTCAACTTCGTCAGCGGCACCGGCTTCGACCGTGAAGTCGTCTTGAACAACTCCATTGGCTGCGACGCCGAATGCTCCCCGTAAACCATCACCTTTCCGTCTGGCGAAAACTGCACATCGTCAATATGCGATGCCCCGCTGACCACCGTCTGCGATCCCCCACCAGTCACCGGCGTCATCTGCAGCGTCTGCCGCCCCCGATCCTCGATCGTATAGAACAGCCGCTTTGAATCTCCTGACCACGTCATAGACTGCACCGCCCGGTCCAGCCCCTCGGTCAGAATCGTAGCCGTCCCCGATGCCCGCTCCATCACCACCAGGCGCCACTTGTCAGCCTCAAATCCAGCCTTCGCCTGTGCCCGGTAAGCCAAAAACTTCCCATCCGGCGAATACAAAGGCGATGCATCTGCCGCCGTATTTACCGTGATCTTCTTGGCCTCACCCCCACCCATCGGCACCACGTACAGATCGTTATTGGTCGAAAGCGCAGGATTCTCATCTGTATTCACGACATAGCAAAGCTCGCCCCCATCCGGCGAAATCGCATAATCATCCGGCCCACCCAGCGAAAACGGCGGCACATCATGTGGCCCCGGCGTCAAATCCTTAGCCTTCCCCCCATCAATCCCCACCACAAACAAATGATTCCGCCGCTTACCCTGATATTCGGTCCAATGCCGGTACAGCAACCCGGTATAAACCCTCGCCTTGGATTTCGAAGCCGCTTCCTCCTCCATTCGCTTCTTGTTGCAAGCCTCATCCGCACAATCGGGATAAACACTGCTCTGAAAAACGATATTCTTGCCGTCCGGGCTCACCAGAATCCCGCCCGCCTCCGTAGCAATCGTCGTAATCTGCTTGGCCCCGGTTCCATCGGCGTTCATTCCCCAAACCTGCCCGCTCCCCCCACGGTTCGACACCCACACAATCCGCTTCGAGTCCGGCGTCCAGCGAGGCCGTTCATTCACCGACCCCTCGGTCGTAATCTGCTTCGGCTCTCCACCCTCCATCGCCACTGTATAGATATGCCGTGTCGATGAATTCTTATCCAGATCAAACTTGCGAACCACAAACGCCACCGTCTTCCCGTCCGGAGAAAGCGCAGGCTCACCGATCCGCTGAATCTTCCAGATCGCCTCGGCGTCCAGCATCTTCTTCTGGGCAAACAAACACGGGCTCACCGCCAGCAACGACAAAGCAAGAATGAAACGCATCAAACCCATTCTAGCCCCCCTTCAGCCCATGCTAAAATCGAAGATCACGCAATGATACGGGCATATCGCGGCATCGTGCCGAAGATCGCCTCGTCCTGCTACATCGACCCCAGCGCACAAGTCATCGGCAACGTGTGTATCGGCGAACGCTCAAGCGTCTGGCCGCTGGTCACGATTCGGGGCGATGTGCATCACATCACAATCGGAGAAGAATCGAACGTCCAGGACAACAGCGTCCTCCACGTCGAAGGTCCCGATTTCCCCCTCATCATCGGCAACCGCGTCACAGTCGGCCACCAGTGCTGCCTCCACGGCTGCACCATCGAAGACGACGCTCTCATCGGCATCGGCGCCATCGTCCTCAACGGGGCCAAAATCGGCAAAGGCGCAATCGTCGCCGCCGGCACTCTCGTTCCCGAAGGCATGGAGATCCCCGCCAATATGCTCGCCATGGGCGTCCCCGCCAAAGTCCGCCGCGAAGTAACCCCCGAAGAATCAGAACGCTTCCGCGTCAACGCCCAACACTACGTCAAGGCCCGCGCCATCTACCGTGAGGAACCCGCATGATCAAAGCCGTCAAAGGCACCCGCGATATCCTCCCGCCCTCCATCTCGGTCTGGAATCACGTCGAGCGCATCTCCCGCGAAGTCTTTAACACTTACAACTACCAGGAGATCCGCACCCCCATCTTTGAAGAAACCGCCCTCTTCTCGCGCGGAGTGGGCGTTGATACCGACATCGTCACCAAGGAGATGTACACCTTCAAAGACCGTGACGATTCCCTCCTCACCCTCCGCCCCGAGAACACAGCCAGCGTCATCCGCGCCTACATCGAACACCGTCTCGATCAAATCCCCGGCCTCCAGAAACTCTTCTACATCGGCCCCATGTTCCGCCGCGAGCGTCCTCAAAAGGGGCGCTACCGCCAGTTCTCACAAATCGGCGCAGAAGTCATCGGCAGCGAATCCCCGGCCGTCGACGCCGAAGTCATCGAGATGGTCTGCAACCTCCTCGACGCCTGCGGTGTCACCGGTTACAAGCTCATGCTCAACAGCGTCGGCACGCCCCAATCCCGTCCCGCCTTTGTTGAGGCGATCCGCCAGCAACTCACTCCGGTCATCGACCAGCTCAGTCCAGACTCGCAACGCCGCCTCGAAACTAACCCTCTACGCATCCTTGACTCGAAGGCCCCCGAAGACCAAGCCCACATCGACGCTCTGCCCTCGATCCACGACTACCTCGACGAAGACTCAAAGACCCACTTCGCCCGTGTCCGCGAATACCTCGAAGATCGCGGCATTGCCTACACAATCAACCCGCGCATGGTCCGCGGCCTCGACTACTACACCCGCACCACCTTCGAAATCGTCCACGAAGGTGCCCTCGGTTCTCAGAATTCTGTCCTCGGTGGTGGCCGCTACGACGGCCTCGCCGAAGCTCTTGGCAGCCGCGTTGCCGCACCCGGCATCGGCTTCTCTATCGGTGAAGATCGTCTTGTCATGACGGTCGAAGAAGCCCACCCCGGCAAATACACCCACACTCTCGATCTCTTCATCGCCCCCATGGATGAACCCAGCTTCCGCCACTCCAGCCTCATCGCGCGCGACCTCCGCAACGATGGCCTGGTAGTCGAACTCGCCGCCGCCGGCAAGTTCAAGCGCTCCATGGAACTGGCGAGCAAACTCAACGCCCGCTACGCCCTCCTCGTTGGCGAACAAGAAGTCGCCAACCGTCAATACAGCCTGAAAAACATGGCCACCGGAGAACAAATCTCCGTTCCCAAGGAAGACCTGAAGAAACATATATGTCAGACGCTCTAAAGCTCGATTTTCTCGGTGACCTCAAGCGCACCCACGATTGCGGCACCATCCGCCTCGCCAACGTCGGCGAACGTGTCCTGCTCATGGGTTGGGTCCACCGCCGCCGCGACCTCGGCGCACTCATCTTCATCCACCTCCGCGACCGTGCCGGCGTCACCCAGTGCGTCTTCCGTGTCGAGGAGAACTCCGCCGTCCACGCCCGCGCCGAAGAAATCCGCCCCGAATATGTAGTAGCCGTCGAAGGCATCATCGAGAACCGCAGCGCCGACACCATCAACCCCAGCATCCCCACCGGTGAAGTCGAAGTCGTCGTCGACAAGCTCTGGATCCTCAACGAATCCAAGCCCGCTCCCTTCCCAATGGAAGAAGAAGGCAACATCAGCGAAGAAGCCCGACTCAAGTACCGCTTCGTCGACCTGCGCCGCCCCCGCATGCAGAACAACATCATGCTGCGCTCCAAGGTCGCCCTCGAAGCCCGCAAGGCCATGTACGACATGGGCTTCCTCGAAATCGAAACCCCCTTCATGACCAAGTCGACTCCCGAAGGCTCGCGCGACTTCCTCGTCCCCTCACGCATGACCCCCGGCAGCTTCTACGCTCTGCCCCAAAGCCCGCAGATCTTCAAGCAACTCCTCATGGTCTCCGGCTTCGACAAGTACTTCCAAATTGTCCGTTGCTTCCGTGACGAAGATCTCCGTGCAGACCGTCAGCCCGAGTTCACCCAGATCGACATCGAGATGAGCTTCCCCCAACAGGAAACCATCTTTGAAACGGTCGAAAAGCTGGTCCTCGCCATCTTCGCCGCCGCCGACTACAAGATCGAAGCCCCCTTCCTCCGCCTCACTCACAAGCAGGCCATCGAGCAATACGGCATCGACAAGCCCGACCTCCGCGTACCACCGCTCGTCAACGTAACTGACCTCTTCCTGGGGCAAGGCCTCGCCACAGAAGGCCTCCCGATGGTCGCGATCCGGATCCCCAACCTAACCCTCTCTCGCAAAGAGCGCGACGACGCCAAAGCCTTCGGTGTTGAGAAGGGCCTCCGCGTCCTCGACGACCTGAAGCGCCTCGATCGCGACATGCCCGAAGCCATGGCTGAAGTCCGCAAGCGCACCGGTGCCACCGACGAAGACACACTCATGATCGCCGCCTGGCCTTCCGAGCCCACCGGCCACCTGCCCGAACAAACCGTCTATCTCGCTGCCGGTGCACTCCGTCTGCATCTGGCACAGAAGTTCAACGACCGTCACAAGCTCCTCGACCCCAAAGACCTCCGTCTCCTCTGGGTCACCGACTTCCCGATGTTTGAATGGGATGCTGAGGACGAGCGTTGGCAGGCCGCCCACCACCCCTTCACCTCACCTTTCGAAGAAGACATCCCGCTTCTTGAAACCGATCCCGCGCGCGTCCGCTCCAAAGCCTACGACCTCGTCATCAGCGGCGTCGAAATCGCCTCCGGTTCAATCCGTATCCACCGCCGCGACATCCAGTCCAAGATCTTCTCGGCCATCGGCTTCTCGATGGACGAAGCGAAAAACCGCTTTGGCTTCCTCCTCGACGCCCTCGAATATGGTGCCCCGCCACACGGTGGCATCGCCCTCGGCTTCGACCGCCTGATCATGATGCTGGCCGGGGAAACCTCGATCCGCGACGTCATCCCCTTCCCAAAGACGAGCAAGGGAACAGACCTCATGTGCGAGGCCCCCAGCACCGTTCCCGACAAGAACCTCCGCGAACTCGGCATCCAGCTCCGCGTCAAGGTATAGCCTGGTACTGCACTCCCTATAGCAAACTAAGCTGCACCGTTTCTGGTACTACACCGTATTGTTTGTTTTGCAGTTCCCAGTCACGATTAAGTTGTGAAGAATTTTATATTTGCACTTTTAGCGACTACGGCAATGTCGATACCCTCCTTTGCCAATCTGCTTACCAACGGCAACTTCGATGAAACGGATAGCCGTACCGGTCTGGTCCACGGTAGGCGCCTCGATCAATTAAGCGCCAATTGGGACGTCTACACTTCTATCCCCGGCTGGACGACTCAGAGCGGTCGCGGCATCGAAGTACAGGCTAGCGGCACTGTCTTCAATGCCCATAGCGGCAACCTCTATATCGAGCTTGACAGCCACCCCAACGACACCACCACTGGCAGCACCAACAGCATCATGTTCCAGACCGTAAACCTCGGTATCGGAGACTATATCCTCTCCTTCTACTACCGCCCTCGAACCGATACCGCCAACGACAACGGCATCCAGGCACGTATCGGCACCGACGTGCTGCTGAATTTGAATGCAGTCACGAGTACGTCGAACGCTTGGACGCAATACTCCGCCCTCTTTTCTGTAACTTCTGCAGGTAGCAAGAATGTGACCTTCGAAGCCACTGGAATAGACAACCAGCTCGGCGGTTTTCTCGACACCGTTTCCCTTTTGCAGCGGACCACCGATGGAACTAGCGAAACGATTCCGGAACCTTCAACCCTTGCCCTCATCGGCGCGGCGATGGTCGGCCTCGGTATCAAACTCCGTCGCCGCTAACTTGAAAACCACTTGTAGACGCAATTGCGCTCATTCCAGGTTCATGACTTGGTTTTGAGCGCAATTGCTTTTTTAGAAGCAGATTTCGATGCCTGTCGATGGAAGTCCTACCTCCCGGCAAATTCGGCTCTGCTCGGCGACGTGATCAGGACTGCGATTGACACGGCTTACACTAAACAACATGCTCAACCAGGGCTATGCCTACTCGACGATCATCAGCAGCAAATACAATGGACAAAGGCTCCTCTCTCACCTGGCTAGCCTGTATCCGCATTCCAGTGCTGAAGGCTGGCAGGAAAAACTGGATGCGGGCGAAGTGTTGCTGGACGGCGTGGTCGCTGATGGGAGCGAGTGCGTCGCGCTAGGCCAGAGTCTTATCTGGCATCGGCCCCCCTGGGTTGAACCGGACGCGCCACGGCACTTCGAAACTCTGTTTGAGGATGAATACCTGTTGGCCGTCGATAAGCCCAGCGGACTGCCTACACTCCCGGGCGGCGGCTTTATGGAAAACACTCTTCTGCGTTTGGTCCAGAAGCAATGCCCCAGCGCGAACCCGGTGCACCGGTTGGGCCGGGCTACTACCGGCATCGTTCTGTTTGCCAAAACAGCACAGTCTGCCTCACAGCTATTTGCCGACTGGAACACTCCCAAAATTCAAAAGATCTACCGGGCGCTGGCGCAAAACGTAGCGCAGCTTGACACTTACGAAATCCTCACGCCGATTGGCCTGGTACCGCACCCTCTCATCGGTTCGGTTTGGGCCGCCGATGCCAGGGGCAAAGCGTCAAAGTCAGTGGCCCAGGTGGTTTCACGCAGCGGCGGCACGACAACCTTTGAGGTGAGTCTTTATTCGGGCCGCCCACATCAGATCCGAATCCATTTGGCCTCGATCGGACATCCGTTGGTGGGCGATCCTCTGTATGGACCCACTGGCCTGCCGCTCGAAAATCTGCCGGGGCTGCCGGGAGATGGAGGCTATCTGCTGCATGCGCAGTATCTGAACTTTCAGCACCCTGTTACGGGCCACGCAATTCAGATTGAGGCAGCATTGCCTGAAGGGCTAAACCTTTGCGGTTCCAGTGTCGGGCTTTTTTAACGTAGTCTCGGCGCCAAGGGGTTCACGGAAGGGTTCTACTGGAATGTGCTCGTAGGAGATTTCGAGCACGGTCAAAGTTGCGCTGCCTCCGGGTGCCTCAAGCACGACACGGTCGCCCTCTTCAGACTTCATCAGGGCACGCCCGAGAGGCGAGACCCAGCTGATATGCTTTCGTTCCAAATCAACCTCGTCGGCCCCGACGATGCTGACCACTCGCTCTGTGCCCTCGGCGTCGGCATAGCGGACGGTCGCACCGAAGAATACGCGGGTGGCGGCCTGACCGCTTCTGGGGGCCTCGGGGTCGACGACGATGGCGGCTTCGATCCGCTTCATCAGAAAGCGGAGGCGGGAATCGATCTGCCGCAGCCGGCGCTTGCCGTATTGATAGTCTGCGTTTTCACTGCGGTCGCCGTTGCTAGCGGCCCACGTTACGACTGCTGTGACCGCCGGTCGCTCTCTGGTCAAAAGGAAGTGGTATTCGTCCTTGAGACGGGCGAGGCCTCCGGGGGTGATGTAGTTCTTGAGGGGCGTGGCGGGCGAGTCGGCTGCTGGTTGTCTTGTATACCCTTTTCGCATTGGCTGGATTGGATTCTACCTTGTTTTATTTTTTGTTTGGCGGAGGTTGCCGCAAGGCTACGCTTTGTTAGAGTGAACCATGCCCCGGATCTCGGGTATCTGAAGGAGCTGAAATGCCATTTGAACAACAGCGTATTGACCATGAAAGCGGAGCCGTCGTTCTTGCTCTGTCGGGGACCCTTACAATGGGCAACCAATTGTTGAAGCTGGAGTGGACAATTGACGAGCTCTTGCAGGAAGAGCGCAAACAGATCGTTTTGGATCTGAGTGACGTCGCTTATCTGGATAGCTCTGCCATTGGAGTGATTATCAATTGCCGGGGAAAGGTTGGACTTGCGGCGGGACAGTTGCGGCTGGCCAATCCCACAGAACGCGTAAAGACAATTCTCAAGGTAACTAAGATTTATGATGTGCTTGCGCCCGATGCCAGTAGAGAGGCAGCGATTGCGCAGTTGAATCCGGCAAGCTAGTTGGTTTTTGCACCGGCTTCGCTGGCGGCGATTCTGAGGCGTGTCTTTAGAGCCGTGTCGGGGTTAAGAGAGATCGAGGTGATTCGCTGCTCTACCAGCCAGGCGGCAAATTCCGGATAGTCCGAAGGGGCCTGACCACAGATTCCGATCGGCTTGTTGGCACGGTGGGCGGCTTCGATTGCCTGGGCGATCAACGCCTTAACCGCTGGATTTCTCTCGTCGAAGAGGTGGGCTACGGTGCCTGAGTCCCGGTCAAGACCGAGGGTGAGCTGGGTGAGGTCGTTTGAGCCGATCGAGTAACCATCGAAGATCCTGAGGAAGTCGTCGGCCAGCAAAACGTTTGAGGGGATCTCGCACATGGCGTAAACCTGCAGACCGTTGTCGTGCTGGCGGAGGCCATAGCCGGACATTGCGGCCAGGACTCGCTTGGCTTCTTCTATCGTGCGGCAGAAGGGGATCATTACGATCACATTGTCGAGACCCATCTGGTTTCGAACGTTGGCTATCGCAGCGCATTCGAGGGCGAAGCCTTCAGCGTAGCGGGGGTCGTAGTAACGGGAGGCACCACGGAAGCCCAACATGGGATTTTCTTCTGTGGGTTCGAATTCGGTGCCGCCAGTGAGCTTAGCGTATTCGTTCGTTTTGAAGTCGCTAGTGCGCACGATTACGGGCTTCGGGTAGAAGGCGGCGGCGATCTGGGCGATGCCTTCGCTGAGGCGCTCTATGAAGTAATCCTGCGGATTTTTTGTGCCGATGCGGGCGGCGATTTGGGTCTTGGCGTCGAGGTCTTTCAAGTTGGAGTAGCGGACCAGAGCCATGGGGTGGATGCCGATGTGGTTGTTGATGATGAATTCAATGCGGGCGAGGCCCACGCCATCGTTGGGGATCATCGAAAAGCGGAAGGCCTGTGCGGGATCTCCGACGTTGAGCAGCACGGCAGTGCGGGTTAGAGGTGCGGCCTGAAGCGCGTGAGTTTCGACAGTGAAGGGGAGCTGGCCGGGATAGACATTGCCGGTGGGGCCTTCGGCACAGGAGACAGTAACGATCTGGCCATCGTAGAGTTTTGTGGTGGCGTCGCCGGATCCAACGATGCAGCAGAGGCCGAGTTCGCGAGAGATGATGGCGGCGTGAGCGGTGCGGCCGCCGTGGTCTGTCACAATGGCAGCGATTCGCTTCATGACGGGTTCCCAGTCGGGGTCGGTTTGAGGGGCTACCAGGATTTCACCGGGTTGGACTTTGGCGAGATTGGCAGGATCAAGGACGATTCTGACGGGGCCTGTGGCGATGCGTTCGCCGACGGCCTGGCCGGTGACTATGGGCTTGGAGGCGGTGGGGGCGAGGGTGAAGTGTTGCTGATTGTAGCTGGGCTTGCGGGCGGAGTGAACCGTCTCCGGCCGGGCCTGAACGATGAAGAGTTCCCCGGTGATGCCGTCTTTGGCCCACTCGAGATCCATCGGTGTGGGGCGGCCGTTGACTTCCGAGTAGTGCGCTTCGACTTCACCTGCCCAGCGGGCGAGTGTGAGGACTTCGTCGTCGCTAATGCAGAAAGTGGCGCGGGCTTCCATTGGGACGGCTTCGCGCAGGGTGGTTTGTTGGCCTCGCGCATAGACAAGGCGCAGTTCTTTTGAGCCGAGGCGACGGCTGATGATTGGACAGCTGGCTGTGGGAAGCGTGGGCTTGAAGACGATCCACTCGTCGGGGTTGACAACGCCCTGGACGATGTACTCGCCAAGACCGTACGAGCCTGCGACCACGGTGACATTTCGGAAGCCGGATTCGGGGTCGAGGGTGAAGATGATGCCAGAGCTGGCTTTGTCGGAGCGGACCATCGGTTGGACGCCAACCGAGACGGCCGCCGCGAGATGATCGTAATTGTGGCGGGCGCGATAGCTGAGGGCGCGGTCTGTAAAGCAGGAGGCGAAGCAGGCACGGATGGCTTCGAGCAGGGCGGCTTCGCCAGAGACGTTGAGGAAGGTTTCCTGCTGGCCGGCGAAGGAGGCGTCCGGGAGATCCTCTACGGTTGCAGAAGAGCGGACGGCCATCTCTGCGCTGCGATTGAGGCGGTGCATGAGGCGCTTGTAGGCGTCATGGATCTCTGTTGCGATTGAGGGTGGAATGGCTTCGGCCAGGATCATGCGTCTACACTCGGCACCACACATTGCGAGGGCTGCGAGGTTCTCTGGCTTGAGGCCCGCGAGCTTTGTTTCGATGCGGGCTCTGAGGCCGGTGGCATCGAGGAAGTCACGATAGGCCTGAGCGGTGAGGGCAAAGCCATCGAGGACGCCCAGGCCAAGCGGTTTGAGGCGATTGAAGAGCTGGCCTAGAGAGGCATTCTTGCCACCTACGCGTGGGATGTCAGCAAGACTGATGTCAGCGAAATCAAGCGTAAGGTTGGGCATGGCAACTCCTAGATACTGAGGACGGGACAAGGGGATTCGCGGATGACGTCGTAGAGGTCTGACCAGAGGCGTGAGACGGCGCCCTGGGCGTGGCCACGGCCGACAATCACGAGGTCGGCATTGAGTTCTTTGGCCTGCTGTTCGATGGCCATCACCGCGCTGCCTTCCACCAGGACGATGGAGGCTTCAATCTGGTTGTCCCAGCGGATGGCCTGGAGTTTTTGAGTGGCTTCGTCGAGGAGTTGCTTACGGTAGTGCTCGTAGTCCACGTCGATGGCCGGGTGAGGATAGCCGGCCGCATGGAAAAGCGTGAGGCGTGCGCCGAATGATTTGGCAATGGCTGCCGCTGCTTTGGCGAGAGGGACGGATTCTTCATCGAGACTGACAGCGCAGAGGATGTTGCGGACGGGCCAGTGCAGGCTCTGTGCGGCGTGAGCACTGGTCCAGACCGGACAGGAGACATCGTGCAGCACCTTGGCCGTGACCGAACCCAAAAGCAGGCGGCGAAGCGGACCGTGGCCACTTGTCGGCATAACCAGAAGATCGGTTCCGTTGTGCTTGACGAAGTCGTGGATAACCTCAACGGCAGTTCCCTGACGCACGATTTGCTGGTGGGCTTCCCCGGGGAGATAATCGACGGCGAAGTTGCGGAGTTTGGCTTCATGCGCAGTCTGAACATCGGCAGGAATGAGAACGTCAAGTGGCCCCAGGTCTCCGTAAAAGGCCACAGGCAGCTCATAGGCGTGCAGGAGCGTAATGGGACACTTGTAGAAATGCGCGAGCTCGATGACCGTAGGCACGATGTCGCGGCAAGGTTGTGAGAAATCTACGGGGAAGAGGATTTGGCGGACTGGTAACATGATGATCTCCTATAAGCAGTTATGCAATTTGCCTGCCACTCGATTGGTACTTCAGATGCAAGTGAAAGAGCATGAAGAGTATTCAAAGGATTCTGTTTCCGGTTGATTTTTCGGAGCATTGTGCGCAGGTAGCGATCGAGGTGTTTGGGATGGCGCGCAGGCTGGGTGCCGGGGTGGTGGCACTTCATGCACTGGAGCAATCGAGGTGGGCCGGTAGGCGCTGGACTGCGGCAATTCCCGCGGGAGTCGATGAGGCCGCAGAGAGCGAGTTGGAGCAGTTTCTGGCTGTATTTGCCGATGGCGTCAACTGCGAAAAACTTGTAAGAAACGGCCATGCGGCAACTGAGATTCTGAAGGCGGTGGACGACAAAGCGATTGACTTTATCGCCATGCCGTCGCGGGGACGGAGCCCGTTTGAGGCATTTCTGTTTGGGTCTAATACTGAGCGGGTTTTGCATAAGGCTAGCTGCCCGGTGTGGACGGAAGGTCAGGGTGTAGGTGCGGCGAGCGAGGTGAAAAAGATCCTGTGCTGCGTGGACTTGTCGCCGGCAACAGAGGAGGTTCTGGACTGGGCGGCAAGGCTGGCCGAAGGGTTTGGGGCGGAGCTTTCTGTGGTGCATGTCGGGCACGGCGATGGAGCGCTGGTAGAGCTGCGACGTTTGGTGCGGGAACGTGGAACTTGTGAACTCGTGGGTGGAGAGATTGAACAGACGATTCTGCGTCATGCGGCTGAGGTTCAGGCTGATCTGCTGGTCATTGGCAGGGGGGAGGAGAGGACGGCCATGGGGAGGTTTCGGAATCACGCGCAGTCGCTCATCCGGCGGGCGCCATGTGCGGTGTTTAGCGTTTAGGTGGGTGAGTTGACGCGAAGTGGGGGAGGTGGCGCACCCAAATTGCCAGTCGACTGTGGATTCAGAAATAGGTTCAAATGGAGAGATGCGTACGATAGTGGCGATGCTCGCCCTTACACTTTCCAGTCACGCGGCAGAAATGCTGGTCTCTCCTGCTGAGTTGCAGGCGGAACTGAAGAACCCTCGTTTGGTGATTTTGCACGTTGGGGCGGCTGCAGATTATGCGGCCGGGCATGTGGCCGGGGCGCAGCTTGTGACGCTGGCGGATCTGTCTGTTCCTGGAGAAAACAACTTGCGATTGCAGTTGCCTCCGGTTGAGGTGCTTCGCGAGAAGCTCATGAAAATGGGTGTCGCCAATGATTCTCGCGTTGTGATTTACACGGGCAATGCTTCGATGCAATCGGCTACGAGGATCTGGTTTACGTTTGATTTTCTGTCGCTGAAGGCCTCGATTCTGAATGGTGGATTGGCGGGCTGGAAGGCGGCCGGTTTTGCGGTTAGTCAAGAGGTGCCGCAAGTTGTGGCGTCTACGGATTTGAAAGTGAAAGCCCGGCCGGAGCTGGTGGTGGATGCGGCGTGGTTGAGCGGGCATTTGAAGGATTCATCGATGGCGCTGATTGATGCGCGGCTCGATGAGTTTTATACCGGTAAGAATGCCGGGAACATGCCTCGGGCTGGGCGGATCCCCGGTGCCCGTAATGTGCCCTTTCCTACCCTCATGACGCCGGGGCTTGAGTTTTTGCCTGTTGCGGAACTGGCCGCAAAGCTTGGGGATAAGCCGATTGTCAGTTACTGCCATATCGGGATGCAGGCGACGGTGGTTTACTTTAGCGCGCGGCTTGCCGGTAAGGATGTGCGGCTTTATGACGGGTCCTATGAAGACTGGTCGCGACGGACGGAATTGCCTGTGGAGGTGCAGTAATGAAGATCGCTCTGGTGACGGGTGCGGGGTCTGGCATTGGCCGGGCTGTGGCGAAGGCTTTGGATGGTGCGGGGTATCAGGTGGTGCTGGCGGGCCGGCGAGCAACTGCACTCGATGAAACGGCAGCAGGCACCAAAATGTTTGCCGTGCCCACAGATGTTACAAAACCTGAGGAAGTAAAGGCGCTGTTTGGCCGCATCGAGGACCGCTACGGGCGCCTGGATGTCTTGTTTAACAATGCTGGCATGGGTGCCCCTGGAATTCCGATGGATGAGCTGACCTTTGAGCAGTGGATGGCGGTGGTGAACGTGAATCTGACGGGTGCCTTTTTGTGCGCGCAGGCGGCGATGGGGTTGATGAAACGGCAGAAGCCGATGGGCGGCAGGATCATCAATAACGGGTCGATTTCTGCTACTACGCCCCGGGTGAATTCGGCTCCCTATACGGCTACCAAACATGCGATTACCGGGCTTACCAAGTCGATCGCGCTCGATGGGCGGGCCTTTGATATCGCCTGCGGGCAAATCGATATCGGGAATGCCGCAAGCGAGATGACGGCGCGCATGACCGAGGGTGTGCCGCAGGCGCATGGCGGGATGGCTGTTGAGCCGCGAATGGATCTCCCTCATGTGTCGAATGCCGTTTTGTACATGGCAGGCTTGCCACTGGAGGCCAACGTTTTGACGATGACGGTGATGGCAACCAAGATGCCGCTGGTGGGCCGGGGTTAGCGAGTCTTCGACCAGGTGTAGGAGACTTTTCCACCTACATCGCAGAGGTCGAGCTGGATCTTTTGGGCACTTACTTTGGCCGAGAGGAAGCCGCCCTGGACACGGTGGAAGCGGTGGATCTTTTTGTCTTCACCCGGGGTGCCGGCGGCGTGTTCGTTGCTGGCCGGGCCTACCGAGAACTCGTTGAGTTGGGTTTGTGGGTGAACGGAATGGTATTGCCAGTGGCGGTCACCGCAGATGACGAGGAAGTTGTCTGGGACGTTGGCGGCGAACCATTGGCGTAGCTCGTCGCCTTCATGTTTGAAGGTGTTGTTGGAGTGATTGTCGGTTTTATTCTTGCGGTCTGGACCGACGAAGGGTGTGGGGCTGACGAGGACTTTCCAGGTGGCGTCGCTCTCGAGGACCGTTCGCTTGAACCACTGCTTTTGTTCGGTGCCCCAGATGGTTTTCTCGGGGCCGTCCGGCATGTTGTTGGGGGAGCGGTTGTCGCGGCCTTCGCTGAACCAGATCTGCAGGTCTTTGCCCCAACGGAAGGTGCGGTAGGCGGGGCCGTTGCTCATGGGGGCTTGTTCGAGGAAGATTTGCTGGCCTTGCGCGAAGGTGAGATCGCCCTGGGATTGGCCTGGCCAACTGTCGTTGTTGAGGGTGTCGTGATCGTCTTTGAGCCAATAGGTGCTGGTGTTGCGGTTGAATTCGATCAGGCGGGGGAGGCTGAACATGCGCTCCCAGTGGT
>JALHNH010000016.1 GCA_022843625.1 Bryobacter sp.
AAGTCTTACAACCCCGAAGAGGTCTACAAACACTAGCCATGAAGCTCAAACTCGGTATTCCTAAAGGCTCGCTTGAGTCCGCCACGATCGACATTTTCCGCCGCGCCGGCTTCCAGATCACCACCAGCTCCCGCAGCTACTTCCCCTCGATTGACGATCCCGAAATCGAATGCATGCTCATCCGCGCCCAGGAGATGGCCCGCTACGTAGAAGACGGCATCCTCGATGCTGGCCTTACCGGCCGAGACTGGGTGGAAGAAAACAACTCTGACGTCGTTGCTGTTGCCGACTTGATCTACAGTCGCGCCAGCTTCAGTAAAGTCCGTTGGGTCCTTGCAGTTCCTGAGAACTCCACCATCAATTCCGTCAAAGACCTCCAGGGAAAAGTCATTGCCACCGAGTTGGTCGGCGCCACCAAGCGTTACCTCGAGCGCAACGGCGTCACCGCCAAAGTCGAATTCTCCTGGGGTGCCACCGAAGTCAAGCCACCCATCCTCTGCGACGCCATCGTCGAAGTTACCGAAACCGGCAACTCCCTCCGCGCGAACAAGCTCCGCATCGTCGAGACCATCCTGGAATCGAACACCCAGCTCATCGCCAATAAAGCCTCTTATTCTGACCCCTGGAAGCAGCGCAAACTCGCTGACATGAAGCTCCTCCTCGATGGTGCCATCGCCGCCCTCGGCAAGGTCGGTCTTATCCTCAACGTCGAAAAGGTAAATCTCGACAAGGTCATTGCCGCCCTGCCGGCTCTCAAGACCCCCACCATCAGCCAGCTCTCCGACCCAGACTGGGTTGCCGTCCACACCATCCTCGACGAAACCACCGTCCGCACCATCATCCCCAGACTCAAAGAAGCCGGTGCCCAGGGCATCGTCGAATACCCCTTGAACAAGATCATCCTCTAATGCCAATCCTACGCATCCTTCCACGCACCAAGGCTTCAAGCCTGCTCAAGCGCCGCCAGGTTCAGATGGACGACGCAATCAAAGTGGTCGAACCCATCCTCGCCGCTGTCCAGAAAGATGGCGACAAGGCTCTGCTCGAATACGCCCGCAAATTCGATAACTTCGATCGCAAATCTCCCCGCGTCTCACCCAAAGAATGCGAAGCCGCAGCCAAACAACTCACCCCCGCCTTCGTCAAGGCAGTCAAAACCGCTGCAGCCAACATCCGCAACTTCGCCAAGTTCCAGATTCCCAAGCCCGCCTCGGTCGAAGTCGCACCAGGCCTCAAGCTCGGCTACCTCGTACGTCCCCTCGACACGGTTGCCTGCTACATCCCCTCAGGCCGTTACCCCCTGCCCTCCACTCTCTTGATGACCACCCAGCCCGCCCAGGTCGCAGGCGTCCCCAACATCTGCGTTACCAGCCCGCGCTTTGTGCCTGAGATCTTCGGCGCGGCGCATCTGCTGGGAGTCACCAACACCTTCCTCCTCGGCGGCGCACATGCCATCGCCGCCTTTGCCTTCGGCACCAAAACCGTCCCCAAGGCAGACCGCATCGTCGGCCCCGGCAACATCTATGTCGCCGCTGCCAAGAAGCTTCTGGCCGGTGACGTAGGCATCGACTTTGTCGCTGGCCCCACCGAGATCCTGATCATTGCCGACAAAGGCAACCCCCGCTGGATCGCCGCCGATATGCTGGCCCAGGCAGAACACGATACTGACGCCGCAGCGATCCTGCTCACCACTTCCACCAAGCTGGCCGAAGAGGTGGCCGCTGAAGTAGATCGTCAACTCGAAACCCTGCCCACCGCCGAAGTCGCCCGTGTTGCCCTCAAGCGCAACTCAGCCATCCTGTTGGTGGACACCTTAGAGGAAGCCTGCGAGCTATCCAATCGCTTCGCCCCCGAACACCTTTCGATCCCAAGCGACAAGCTGCTCAAGCACCTGAAGCACGCCGGTGGCATCTTCATCGGCGGCTACTCACCCGAAGCCGCAGGTGATTACGCCAGCGGCCCCAATCACGTCCTCCCCACCAGCGGCGCCGCCCGCCTCCGAGGCGGCCTCTCTGCGGCTGATTACGTGAAGGTCATCACCATCCAACAAATCAGTGAATCCGCCCTGGCCAAACTCGCCCCCTCCATCACCACACTCGCCCGCGCTGAAGGCCTCGAAGCCCACGCTCGATCTGTAGAGGAGCGCTTCCGCTAATGGAATTCCCACGCCCCGTCCCACGCCCCGCCATCGACAGGATGGCCGCCTATCACCCGCCTAGTGCGGGCCGGGCCGGCAAGCTTCGCCTGGACTTCAACGAGAACACCTCAGGCGCCAGCCCCAAGGTTCTGGCCAAGATCCAGGAAGTCCTCACCGCTGACGCCCTCACCGTTTATCCGGAATACACCGAAGTCCTGCCCACTCTGGCTAAATTCTTCGAAGTGGGCGAAGACGAGCTTGTGATGACTAACGGCACAGACGAAGCCATTCAGGTCCTCATCAACGCCTATGTCGACAACGACGATGACGTCCTGATCCTCACCCCCAGCTACGCCATGTACCGCTTCTATTCTGAAGTGGCTGGCGCCAGTGTTCGCACCCTTCCTTACAAGAAAGACACTCTCAAATTCCCCCTTGATGAGCTTCTCGCTGCTATCCGTCCTGACACCAAAGCGATCCTCATCTCCAACCCCAACAACCCCACCGGCACCGCCATTAAGCGTGAAGGCATAGAGCGCATCCTCGACAAGGCCCCTGGCGCTGCGGTCCTGATCGACGAAGCTTACTTTGAGTTTTGCGGTATCACCATGCTGCCTTACCTGAACGAATACCCAAATCTCTTCGTCAGCCGTACCTTCTCAAAGGTCTACGGCATGGCCGCCCTGCGCGTCGGTTGCCTCTTCTCCTGCTCAGACAACATGCAGGCGATCCACAAGTCACACTCACCTTACTCGGTCAATTACCTTGCCGCAATCGCCGCCAAAGCCGCCGTCGAAGATACGGCCTTCCTCAAGTCCTTCGTAATTGAAGTGCTCGCGGCCCGCGAAGTTCTCACCGCTGGCCTTGAAAAACTCGGCGTCCCCTATGTCCCCACCCAGGCCAACTTCGTCCTCATGCACATCGGCCCGCGCGCTCAGGAAGTCTGCGACAAACTCAAGGTTGCCGGAATTCTGGTCCGCAACCGTAGCTATGAGCTCCCTGGCTGCGTCCGTGTCACTGTAGGGACGCAGGAACAAACCCGCCGCTTCCTCGCGGCATTTGAACCCCTCTGGAAGGAAATCCAACGATGAGCAAACCCATGCTGGTTTTTGACATGGACGGTGTCCTCGTCGAAGTCAAAGAGTCCTATCGCGAATCGATCCGCGCCACGGTCCTTCACTTCACTGGACGCTCGGTTGAGCACAGCCTCATCCAGCACTACAAGAATCAGGGCGGCTGGAACAACGACTGGAAGCTTTCGAAAGAGCTCGCGAGTGTCTACGGCAAGGAAGTCCCCTACGACACCATCGTTGAAGTTTTTAACCAATACTTCTTCGGCCACAACGGCGTCCCGGGCCTGATCGAACGTGAGAAGTGGATCGACACCACAGGCGTCCTCGCCCGGCTCAATCAGCGTTATGACTTCGCAATCTTCACCGGCCGTCTGCAGGAAGAAGCGCAAATCACCCTTCGCCGTTTCGCTACCCACCTGAACTGGGTCGCAGTAATCGGCGACGATGACGTCACTCATTCCAAGCCCAACCCCGAGGGCCTTCTCAAGCTCATGGCCGATCACAACGTTGCCTATTACCTTGGCGACACAGTCGATGATGCCAAGGCCTCAAAAGCTGCCAAAATCCCCTTCATCGCCATCACTGCCCCAGGCGGCAACTTCGCTGCCTTCAGCCCTGCCCACTTCATTGACAACATCAACCAACTGGAGACTGTCCTTTAATGCGCACCGCAAAGATCGAACGCATCACCAAAGAAACTCAAATCCGAGGCAGCCTCAAGATTGAAGGCAAAGGCAAGTACGCCATATCGACAGGTGTCCGCTTTCTCGATCACATGCTCGAACTCTTCACCAGGCACGGCGGCTTTGACCTGAACCTCGAAGCAACCGGCGACCTCGATGTCGATCAGCATCACACCGTCGAAGACGTGGGTATCGTCCTCGGCCAACTCTTCAGCCAGGCCCTCGGGGATCGCAAAGGCATCAACCGCGCGGGCTACTTCGTCCAGACCATGGACGAAACCCTCGCCGTCACCGCCGTCGACCTCGGTGGACGTCCTGCCCTCGTCTACAAAGACCTCGTCAAGGTGGTCCACGTTGGCGACTTGCAAACCGAGCTGCTGCCCGACTTCTTCGACGGCTTCGTCACTCACGTAAAGGGCAACCTCCACGTCAAGGTGCTTTATGGCCGCTCCAATCATCACAAGATCGAAGCGATCTTCAAGTGCTGGGCACGCTCCATGAAATACGCCTGCTCAAAAGACGTCCGCATGAAGGATCAGCTCCCTTCCACCAAGGAGCTTCTGTGATCTCGATCATCGACTATGGGGCCGGCAACCTGCGTTCGGTGCAGAACACTCTCGCTGAACTCGGTGCCACCTACAAGCTCATTGATACGCCCGAAGCCATTCGTGCCGCGGACAAGCTGGTGCTGCCCGGCGTTGGCCACTTCGGTCAGCTCATGCAGTCCCTCGATGCACTAAAACTCCGCCAGCCAATCTTGGAGAAGATCGCCGCCGGCAATCCTTTCTTCGGTATCTGCCTCGGCATGCAGGCCCTCTTCTCGAGCAGCGCCGAAGCCCCGGATCTCGAAGGCCTCAGCATCTACCCCGAGCGCATCGAGCGCTTCCCCGCCGGTGCACGTGTACCTCATATGGGCTGGAACTCGCTCAAGCCCCGTCCAGACTCGAAGCTATTGAGGGGCTTGAACGAACCCATCTACGTCTACTTCGCCAACAGCTACTACGCTCCTCCCATTGAGGCCACGTCCGCCACTTGCGACTACCAGCTCCCCTTCAGTGCGGTGCTAGAGCGGGATAACATCTACGGCGTACAGTTCCACCCCGAGAAGTCCGGCCCCACCGGTCTCAAGATCATGAGCAACTTCCTGGAGCTTGCCTGATGCTAGCCAAACGAATCATCCCCTGCCTTGATGTCACTGCCGGCCGTGTTGTGAAAGGCATCAACTTCGTCAACCTCCGCGATGCTGGAGACCCGGTTGAGCTCTCGCAGCGTTACAACGAACAGGGCGCCGACGAAGTCGTCTTCCTCGATATCACTGCCAGCTCAGATGAGCGCAATACCATGGTCGATGTGGTCTTCCGCACTGCCCAGCGAGTCTTCATCCCGCTCACTGTCGGTGGCGGCATTCGCGAAGTCCGCGATGCACGCCGCATCCTCGTATCAGGTGCCGACAAGGTCAGCGTCAACACTGCCGCCGTCCGCCGGCCTGAGCTCATCACAGAGCTATCCAACGAATTCGGCGCACAAGCCGTTGTTCTTGCCATCGACGCTCGCCGCAAGGGCGACTCATGGAGCGTCCACACCAAGGGCGGTCGTGTAGATGAATCGATCGACGTGATCGAGTGGGCCCAGCGCGGAGAAGCGCTTGGAGCTGGCGAGATCCTGCTCACCTCGATGGATACCGACGGCGTCCAGAAGGGCTTCGATTGCGCTCTCACCCGCGCCGTTAGCCGTGCCACGCGCATCCCGGTGATTGCTTCCGGTGGTGGAGGCATCCCCGAACACTTCCTCGAAGTGTTGACCGACGGCGAAGCTGATGCCGCCCTGGCTGCCAGCATTTTCCACTACGGAACCTACACCGTCAACGATCTCAAAGAGTTCCTCGACAAACACAACATCCCGGTAAGAAAGAACGCATGATCGTACCCTGCATCGACCTCATGGACGGCAAAGTCGTCCAACTCATCCAAGGCAAAGAGAAGGCCCTCGAGGGCGAAGAGCCACTCGTGATGCTCGCGAAATTCGCGGGCTTCCCTGAGATCCAGGTGATCGACCTCGACGCCGCCCTCGGTCGCGGAGCCAATGACGACATCGTCGAACTCCTCGCTGGTCGCGCCCGCTGCCGTGTCGGTGGTGGTGTTCGTTCCCCCGAGCGAGCCCAGACCCTCGTCGACCAGGGTGCTGCCCAGGTCATCGTCGGCACTGCCGCCTTCACCAGAACTGGTATCAACGTCCCGCTGCTTGAATCCATTGCCGCGCAGATCGGCAAGGATAAAATCCTCATCGCCCTCGATTCCAAATACGGCAAGATCGTAGTCAAGGGCTGGCAGGAGTCGACTGACCTTACCGCCGTCGAAGTGCTGAAGTCGCTTGAGCCCTACTGCGGCGGCTTCCTGTGCACATACGTCGATAAAGAAGGCATGATGCAGGGCACAGACCTCGATTGGTTCCGCAGCCTCCGTGCCGCAACCACCCTGCCTATCACCGCAGCCGGTGGGATTACGACTCTTGAAGATGTAAAATCCTTAATGTCGATGGGAATCCACTCGGCGATGGGGATGGCGATTTACACGGGTCACGTCAAGCTCGACGATTTACGCCAATTGCTCTAAGACTCCGGCCTCAAGACCGATATGTGTCTTGAGCAACCGAACAGTGAGTATCCTTAGCAACCTCTTTCAGAAGAGCCCCGAGTCTGAATCCACTTCTCTGTCCGAGCAGTTCAGCAGCCTGGAGTGGATCGAAGCTACACGCGACGCGGCCATCCAGCTTTGGCGTTCCAGCATGATCAGCATGAGCGAAGCCATGCCCTCCTCGCCCAAACAGATCTGTGACCCCCACCGCAAGAGCATCAAGCAACTGGTGGAGGACATGCCCAATAAGCCCGCACCCAACGTCATCGAACAGCGCAAGCAGAAGACGATGGAGATCCTCAAAAGCTATGGTGCGCAAATGGGTTCGTTCATCGATTCCCAGGACAAGGAAGCGAAGGCCGTCCTGAACTCCGTCGCCCAACTTACCGAGACCCTTTCGAGCTTTGACCAGCGCTACGCCGTCCGCCTGCAGGGCATCACCAAGAAGCTCCGGCTCCTTGCCACCTCAAACGACCTCGGCGAGATCCGAACCAAGCTCAGCGCCGAATGCACCCAGCTCGAGAAGTGTCTTGAAGAACAACAGCGAGATACACGAGGTGCGATGCAACGACTGAACGAAGACCTCACCAAGAGCGACAGCCGCAAGCAACGTTCCATCCCCGGCCCTGGCTCACAGCATGCTTCAGACAGCCTCCTCACTCTTGAGCTTGCCGTACGCGGATGGGACCGTTACTGCCTGGTGCGCTATGAGTTTCACGCCCGCGCAGGCACTGATGTCTGGTCTGCCAAAGAGAAGGCGATCCTCGATGCGCTACCTGAGCGGCTGGGTCATCTTGTGAAGGCCGTCGTCCCCAAGACAGGTGTGATTCTCGCTGCAGTGCAATGCCAGTTGCTGGAGTATGCTGGCCAAGCGGAATCCATGGAGCGGTCTCTATCGCAGACCTGCGGCATGGTCTGCACATCCCGTGTGGTTGAGCCTCTTCGCGGTGAGGCGATGCGTGACGCGATGCTTCGTCTTGAGAAGGCTGGTTAAGATGCTGCGCTATGCCTTGTTCGCACCCGATACATCCATTGCCTTTGGCCTCGAGCGCTGCCAGAGCCTTTTGCTCCTGCGAGCTTTTGATCACTTCCTCTCACCTGAGGGTCTCCTGGACTATGTGCGAGCCTACTCTCCTCAGGTCCTTTTCTTTGACATCAGTGAGGGTCGGGAAGGGCTGAACGAAGCCGCCGAGCTGCTTCGCGGGTCGGCGCACACCCATTTGGTTGCCGTCGCTCGTGACCTTGATCCTGAAGTGCTGATTGAACTGATGAATCTGGGTGTCCGTGAGTTCTTGCGATTCCCTTTCGATCCCGATAAGCTCATGGCTTCGGTGGCCCGGATTGAGCACATTGTGGCCAGCGCACCGGCTGAGCGTGAATCGACCGACCTGTTGTTTAGCTTTCTTCCGGCCAAGCCAGGCGTTGGGGCGTCGACAACGGCGATTCATACCGCTCTTGAGCTGGCCCAGCGCCCGCACAGCCGTGTCCTGCTGACTGACTTCGACCTAAATTGTGGCTTGAGTCGCTTTCTTCTCAAACTGGCTAATCCACTTGGGGTCCGCGATGCTGTGGCCAAGATGAGTGAGATGGATGATGGCCTGTGGATGGAGATCAAGTCGAGTGTCGAAGACCTGGACGTACTGCCCTCTTGTCTGATTGAGCCTTGCCTCGAGATTGAACCGATGCGGATTCGGAATCTATTTGAGTTCGCCCGCCGGCGCTACCGTATTGTCCTGGCTGACCTGAGCGGCATGATGGAGAACTTCTCGCTCGACATACTGCAACAATCTCGCCGCATCCTGCTGGTCGTTGAGCCTGAACTCGCTGGAGTGCATATGGCTCGCGAGAAGATGCGCTTTCTCGAAGCTCGCGAGTTGCAAGACCGGGTGGCTCTTGTGATCAACCGCTGGCGTAAGGATGCTCCGCTCACGATCGCTGACATCGAGAGCGTACTCGGGGTGCCGGCTGAGATCACCTTAAGTGACTCGCCCGAGCAGGTCTACAAGTCCGTAATGCGCGGGGGAGCACTCGACCCCTCCTCCACTTATTACCGGGAGGTTGCCGATCTAGCTTCCTGGCTTGCTTCAGAGTCTGGCGTCAAGCGGGGCCCCAAGCCCAAGCGCAAGGTCGAGTACTTCTCACTGATCCCGAGTCGCTATTCGCTCAATCGCGCCTGAGCAATTCGGCATAGCCGATCTGCCCGTTGAGCCGCTCGTCGGGCTTGGGCAGGTCGCCGCCCCCGAACCAGATCCTCGCTTTGCCGTTCTCAACCAGCACCGTTGCGTCGCAGACCACTGCTGAGTTCCAGGGCTGATCGCCTCTCAGAACGGGTTCCTTGAGCTTCTCCCAATGGCGTCCATCTTTCGAGACAGCGTAACCCATGGCACGCTTCTCTTTTCGATCTCGCCCGGTGTAGATCATCACCCATTGGCCATTGGCTTCAAACACAGCTGGTTCGCCGAGCCCATTCTCATCAAAGTCTCCTGCGCCACCAAGTTCCAGCAAGTGTCCGCGATGCTTGGTCCATTGTTTGCCGTCCTTAGACCTGGCAACTCCAAGCCTCTGCCGGCGGGCACGGTCTTCACCGAGGTAGAAGAGATAGAGCTCACCGGATGCCTTGAGCAGATAGGGATCTCCGATGCTGATCTCGTCCCAACTCATGTTCGGCCCCAGTGGGAGGATGGGCTCCTGGGTCCAGTTACGGCCATCTCTCGAGCGTGCGAGATGAATGACGGTCTTGCCCTTGGGGCCAGCCTGGTAGGCATAGAGTAGTTCTTCGCCCAGCGCCAAAGCCCCGCCATTGGCCGCGATGTAATCGTTACCTGCGTTGAGTACTGTGCCTGAATCCTGCCAGGAGAGGCCATCTTTTGAAGTAGCAAGGGCAGTATGCCAGCTCTTGCCATCAAAGAGCGAATAGAGGTTGATGTATTGATCACGCCAGCGCACCACTGAAGGATTCAGCACATCGAGCGACGTACCTCGCTCCATGACAGGCGTGGCGGTGAGCTTCCAGCGAAGGTCAAGCGCAGGGCCTTGTGGCTTGGGCAGTGCGAAGTCGTCATAGCGGCCGCAACTACAAAGGAGAAGGGCAAACAGCAAATACCTCATAGCGGAATGCGAACCCGGATCGTAGCTCCATGACCCGGCCGGCTGAGAACTACCAACTCACCGCCAAGACTACGGGCGCGGCGCTTGATACTGCCTGGGCCGATGCGCAGAGCTTCGAGCTCAGCAAGGTCATAGTTGCCGCTGAAGGGGAATCCTGTGCCGTCGTCTTCGATATCGATGTGGAGCATTTCACCTTGCATGGTGAGTGCAATAGCGACACGAGATGCCTTGGAATGTTTGTGAACATTGTTTAAAGACTCACGGACAATCTGGAGTACTTCAAGAAAGCTTTCGGGCTCCCCGGTGACTTCCTGGCTGGAGTAGCTGGCTGAGATGCCAGTGTCCTTCTTGAAGTTCTCAACCAGGCGGCGGATCGCTGTCGAGAGGCTTTCGCCTTCCACCTCAAGAGGCCTCATACTGCGAACAAAAGCGCGTAGCTCGGCAACCTGTGCCCGGCAGACCATCTGCAGGTCTTGCAATTCTTTAAGCCCGGCGGCGAGTTCGCGGCCCAGCATTTGTTGAACGACGTTGAGACGCATCTGGAAGCTGATGAAGCTTTGGAGTGGGCCATCGTGGAAGTCGTCGGCAATGCGCTGACGCTCGGTTTCGCGGAGTTTTTCTGCTTCGCTGCGCAACTTGATCACGTCCAACTGAGCTTCCTCAAGTCGGTCTGAAAGTACCCGTTTTTCAAGCGACAAAGTGCAGGCAAGGATCCCCGAGAGCATGACCAGCGGCTGCAGGATTTCCCCCTGAGGCGGTCGCATGAGCAGAAAGAATCCCTGGCAGAGCACAAGCACGGTGAAGACTTCTCTCCAGCTATGCAGGATGCCCGCTTCAAGTAAAAGGTAAACATAAAAGAGGGAGTTGAACCAGATATTCTGATCTGCTGAGAAGTGGGCAAAGATCAAAAAGACGACGACGTCAACGCCGAGGCTGAAGATGGGGGGCCAGCGTCTTTCAACATCACGCCAAAGCAAAGCCATCAGGCTATAGATTGTAAATGCTGAGGCCATTGCCATTACTGGCCAGGGAATCGGCCGCGCCGCAGCGCTGCCTACGGCGAGGAATGCGAGTGCAAGGATCGTCCTGATGACGGCGAGGCTCTGCCACCATAGCGGAGACAGGTATTTGGGCTCGGATACGTTCATTAGTTAGCGCCTGTAGAAGAAGAGAGTGTGACTGCGACCTTCGGTGTCTTCCATCACTTCAGTTTTTTCGGGATTCCACTCGGTGAACTCAAAATCGTGACAAACAATTCGGACCCCTTTTTTGATGGTCTTCTCAAGTACTGGCGAGAGCCTGATGTTGGTGATTGGCAACAGGTAGACGGTGATCAGGTCGGCGTCGGCGTAGTTCTGCTCGAAAATGTCCCCTTCGATGATGCTGGCGAGCTTGCCCAGATTGAGGCTCAGAAGACGCTGGCGACTTTGCGCCACCAGAGACTTGTCGAACTCGACACCGACAGCGGTCGCGCCAAATTTCTGGGCGGCCGCAACAACAATGCGGCCGTCGCCGGAGCCGAGGTCGTAGACCTTTTCGCCCTTCTTTAACTCCCCGAGTTTGAGCATTCGGTCCACCACCACTTGAGGGGTCGGGTAGTAGGGAGCCGCCTTTTCAGGCGGCTTGCCTTGATCCTGGAGGATCAGCGCGAAGAGGAAGAAGAGTAACTTCATAGACTATTAGCGGATAGGTGAATAGGCGGTTGGCGAGAGGATCGAGTTTGAGATGTTCGAGACGACTTCACCGTCGCTAAGGCCAGGTAGTGCTTTGAGCTTGTCCCACTCGGGGTGGGTGACGAACTTCTTCCAGTTGGCTTCGCGGGCTGCGAGGTTGTCATACCAGAGCATGTAAGTGAGGTTGGGCATGTTGGTGCCAAAGATGGTTTCACCGAAGAAGACGGGGTTGAGGCCAGTCTTTCGGAAGACGGCGATCTCGCCGTTGTTGAACATCCCGATCTTCTTGCCGAGAGAATCGAAGTGGTTGGATTCGTAGGTGCGGAGTTCGAAGGTGCGCGGGGCGCGTCCGGCTTCTGCGACGGGCATTTCAAGGGCAGGGAAGCCGTCGAAGCTACGAAGCAAGCTTGATTCGATACGGACGTAGTCGGCAATCTGATTGGGGACAGCGGCCCAGGCAGACTCGAGTTGTGCAATGTTTGCGAACTCGGTTACCTGCATTACAAGCGGGCTCGAGTTGCCGATGACGTTGCCAAAGAAACCGACTTTTGAGATGCCCGCTTTCTTGAGGGCAGGGAGTTGCTTTTGGGCAAGGAATTCGTTGAGTCGCTTGGGCATGCTGTCGAGTGTGTTGCGCAGTTTGTAGTAGCGCAGTTCGATCAGGCTATTGGACTTTTTCTGGGTAGGCTCATAGGCGGATGCGCTAAGTGCAGCGCTGCTGGCAAAAAAGGTGCGACGGTTCATTCCCCTTGATCGTATAACGGCCTAGGCGGCGCTGGTTTGGGCAACTTCACCGAAGCGGCGTTCGCGGGCGCGGAATTCGTTCATTGCCGACTCAAGATCGCTCTCGTCGAAGTCTGGCCAGGCAACCTGAGTGAAGTGGAATTCGGCGTATGCGCATTCCCAGAGCAGGAAATCACTGAGGCGTTTTTCGCCTCCGGTACGGATCAGCAGGTCGACGTCCGGCCCGAGGCTACGGCTGAGCTCTTCGCGGTCCATCCCAGGGCGGAGGGCGGCGAGGAGCATGTCGCGGGAGGAGTAGTCAAGAGCAATGCGCACATGAACGCGCTTGCCGTGGAGGGTGGCTCGCTCTGCTTGTTCCATGGCCGGGATGAGGTTGGCTGGAAGGCGATCGCGACGGCCGATGAATTCGAGGCGGACGCCGTTCTTAAGGCACTCGGCGACTTCTTTCTCGATGAAGTGGGCGAGGAGGCGCATGAGGCCGGAGACTTCTTCGGCGGGGCGTTTCCAGTTGTCGCTAGAGAAGGCGTAGAGAGTGAGGACGTCGATGCCGAGCTTGGGCGAGTGGCGGATGACGCGGCGCACGGACTCTGCGCCTTGCTTGTGGCCTGCGAGGCGAGGCCAGCCAAAGCGCTGGGCCCAGCGGCCATTACCGTCCATGATGATCGCGACGTGCAAAGTGTCTACTTCTCCTTCGGCTTCATAGCCTGAATCAGGGCTTCCATGTGGTTGACGTACTTCTCGAATGCTTTACGCCCGGTAGGGGTTAAAGTGTATTCGGATTGAGGACGACGGCCTTCAAAGAATTTGCGGCATTCAACGTAACCAGCGTCTTCGAGCTTGCGCGCATGAATGCTTAGGTTTCCATCGGTCAGATTGAGGATTTCCTTCAGCTCTCCGAAGCTAAGTTTTTTGGTTGAGACCAGAGCGCTGACGATTCCGAGGCGGACGCGCTCGTGGATGAGCTGGTCGAGGCCGATCGCTTTTTGCGGCAGCGGGACGAGATTCGGTTTAGCCCCCATGTTTTCTCGCAATCCAAAGGCCGAAGCCGATGTGGAGGCCGCCGAAGCCGGCGGCCAGGTAGATGTCGTTGTACTGCTCTGGCGTGAATAGTGCGCCGGCACCGAGTGCCATGAAGGCAACGCCCATCATCAGGACAGGACGGACGCTGGACATGCCACCGGTGATGACACCTGCACCGTAAAGGAGGAGCCAAAGGGCGGCGACTTCGGAATAGTGATTGGAGCGCGCAGCCGCGGCAGTGAAGGCAGCACCAGCCAGCAAGGGTGGGGCGAAACCAAGGCCGAAGCGGCGGGCCGGGCTTGAAAGCAGCGAGACACCGGAGTGGTTAGCCTTCCAGATCAGCGCGATGAAACCGAAGAGGATTGCGGCCATGCCTTCGGCCGTCCAGATCGCGAGCCAGGCTTCGCGAGTCTTGGCACCGTTACCGAGCCAGGCGGCCAGGAGGGCTGAGAGGCCGACCAGGACCATCCCGTAGCCTGGGACGGCGGTGAACTCGGTCGTGTTCTCCATCGTGGAGCGGATGTATTTGAGATTGTCGAGCGCGTGCTCGTGCATGTCGGCGCGTAGGCCCATGAGGAGATAGTAGAGTACTTTGTCTTGCAAAGCAACTAAAATTATTATCGATGACGCGACTGGAACAACAACTCAACTTTATTCTCGAAATCGACAAGCTCAAGCAGGTTATGCGCCGGACGCGGCTGCTGCATGGCGGGAAGCAATTGGGACGATTCGAGAATACGGCGGAGCATTGTTGGCACATCACTTTGATGGCTGTTGTGTTTGCTGAACACAGCAATGAGCCGGTGGATCTGGTGCGGGTGATCCGGATGTTGCTGGTACACGACGTGGTGGAGATTGATGCCGGGGACACGCCGGCCTTTGGAGAACAGGGCAGCAAGGAGGAGCTTGAGGCCGCTGGGGCAGAGCGGATTTTTGGCTTGTTGCCAGAGGATCAGCGGGACGAGTTTATCGGGCTTTGGCGGGAATTCGAGGGAAGGGAGACGGCGGAATCGCGATATGCGAATGCTGTGGACCGCTTTCTGCCGACTTTTCAGAATATTCAGAATCAGGGTGGGTCGTGGAGGGACTTTGCGGTTACACGGGCCAAGGCTGATGTGCGGCTGAGTCCGATTGGAGAGGGATCACAGGCGCTATGGGGCTTGGTGAAGGGAGTGCTCGATGAGGGGGAGGCTAAGGGCTATTTCACCGATCCAAACGCCAGCCGTGGAGGACTTTGAGCACGGCTTCGGTCAGGTGTTGTTCCGCCTTGTCTGTAAAGGGTGAAGTGTTGGGTTCGTAGCCTCCTTCTGCGAAGCCTTTGGTTGTGGGGAGGTAGCCGAGCCAGCCGTTGGTGAAGCCGCAGAAAAAGGTGTGGCGGAAGGGGGATTGCTGGCGGATGTTGAGGGCGATTTCTGAGAAGAGCTCTAGTGGCGCGGCCCAGAATAGGGCTTCGGAGTTGATGCTGAGGAAGCGAATGGGGAGCTTCACCATATTTGTAGGAGTTAAGTAAGCGGCGAGGTCGTCGGCCCAGCCGAGCCCTGGTTTTCGAGGGGATTCGACGATGGTTTCGGCTACGCGGAGGCTGACTTTCTCGGTGGCTGGGGGGAGGCCTTTTATGGCTTCGAGGATGCGGTCTCCGAGGAGGACGTTGAACTCGGTGATGTGGGCAGCGCGGAAGTCCTGGGCGGAATAGATGGGGGCGGTGTCGCCGGCGGCTCCGTTTACGAAGAGGAGGGTGGTGTTGAGTTTGGCTTCGATGTATGAGGCGACGATGCCGGGGACGTCGCCTGAGATCTGGAGATTGCCGCCGCCAAGGGCAGTTCCGTGGATGGCGTAGTTGGCTACCATTGCTAGTGGCGAGCCGTCGGCTTTTTCGATGCGGATTAGGCCGATTTGCCGGTCTACGGGGCCGTAGGGGTTGAGGCCGAGTTTGATTTTGCCATCGATGTCTTTGGCGCGGCGATTGATGTTGGCCATGGCGAAGCCCGAGCCTACGGCAAGGCGGGCAGGGGCGAGTTGGGTGCGGGCCTGGCGGATGGCGTCGAGGAGTTTTTGTTTGACGAGGTTGGTGTAGGTGTTGTCGCGGGTGTGTTTGTAACGCTCTGGCATGAAGGCCTGGGGAAGGCCGGCGGGGCCGACTTCGGGGGCGGAGTGGGTGTGGGTGTTGGTCCACCAGATTTGGTGGCGGTCGATGCCGGTGGCTGCTTTGAGTTCGCGGCAGAAGTCGTCGTAGACGGAGGGGGAGATGAGGGCGATGTCGGTTGAGACGAGGAAGAACTGGAGGGTGCCGTCGTCGAGGGCGAGGACACGGTGAAAGAGGGGATCGTGGACTCCGGTGGAGGTGCGGGCCTGGTAGCCGAGGAGGGGCTGGGGATCGGTGGGAGTGATGTCGACTTTGACTACGGCGGCGCGGAAGTCTGCCAGGAGGGCGGCCTGGATGGTGACGACGAGTAATAAGACTCGGAGCATGGGGTGAAGTTTAACACCGAGAGCTCAACCCATGCGGCAAACAGTTGTGGGCGTGGATCACGATCCAAACCAAACAAGAATACGCCGAAACACACTGAGAAATCCTTCCGGCGGCTGCTGACCAGGCAGATCAAAGCCATGATCGCCAGACTCAACTCTGTCGAAAATCGCCTTTCGCCCGCGAGCGGCGAGTTCAGCACGCAGGACATCGAATGCGCTGATGGGGTTTTGGTCATCACGGGTGCCGTGCCCAATGTAGAGGGCACTTCGAGAGCGGGAGGCCTCTTGAACGAGCGAGGTTTTCATGAAACTCGACCATTGTCGAAAGGTCTGGCCCCAACAGAAACGCGATGTGCTGGAAGGGTCGCTCAGAACCTCATTCCAGCACGGGTAAACTTCCTTTTCCGGGTCGAGTCCCTTCTTTCGGAAGAACTCGCTCATGTGAAACAGATAGGTTGGCCCTCCTCCTGAAAGGGCGGCCACGTGAGTAATGTCTTGAGCCAGATTCGAGAGGCGCAGTCCAACGATCGCGCCCTCGGAGTGCCCAATCACAAGCATGCGTGTTCGGTCAATCCCGGCGAAGGTTCTCACGGTTTTCAGCGCACGAACAAGCGTGGCCGACCAAGTATCGAGGGTATATTGCCGAATGAATTCTGGGCGGCAGTGCCTGTGGTTAGCGGGTTGGGCGGGGTTGTCCAGATAGCGGACGCCTGGCTTTTCGACAACCATGACTCGGGCCTCCCCTGCACTGACTTCTTGCAGGACAGATTGCAGGCCGCTGAGGATTCGCCCGTTCTCTTGAACGAATGGAGAGCCGCAACCGGTGCCTTGAATGAAAAGCACGATTGGGCGTGGCCTGCTCTCTACCTGCCCGGACAGGTAAAACGTCAGTTGCCCGTGGTCGACTGTGTATCGAAAAAATGGAGTGCCCTGGACAGGTGTGCCCACCGGGGCGGCGGCCAGCGGCAAGATGGCACTCGAATAGAAAATCAGTTTCCACATCTTACTCCCTCAGCCTGACACTCCTAAGGCAGTCATCGCAAGGGGGGCACATCCGCTCACGATTTGTCATCAAGGGTAGAATTGTTTTCCGCAAGTGCCCTGGATCATGCGGTTGTGCCAATTACGGTTGTAGACGCGCAAGAATACCAATCGCCTTGCAGATGGGTCTGTATCCAGACTAAACGAACATTGTGATGGCTGCAGATCCCAGTTTGTCCTTGATAGGGTTTGAGGCTTGGACCTAGTACAACCTGGTCAGCCCTTCTCGCACTGCCATGGCTTCCAATTCTTGCGGCGTCGTGTCGAGCCTGGCGTGGGCGATCATGGCCTCGGCGATTCCCGCTGTAGCCGAGGAATCCGGCCACTGTTCGGGCTGCCAGAGCTTCGCTCGCAAGACGCACTTTGGGCAGTGGATCAGAATGCGCTCCACATGCATCACGATCGCGAAGTCCGGGACGCGGCCGTCGATTGCCATGCTCTCGCGCAGCGTCTGGTCGCGCACGATGCGTGTTTCCCCTGTGATCCGCAGTGTTTCGCCTTTGCCCGGAATCATGAAGAGGATCGCGAGGTAGGGATTCTGAAGGAGATTCCCGAAGGTGTCGACCCGCTTGTTGCCGGGCCGGTCTGGGATTGCCAAATACTTTTCGTCCAGCACTTTCACGAAGCCGGCGGGATCGCCCTTGGGAGAGATATCAGGGTAAGCATCAGGCGTGGCGGAGGCCATGACGATGAAGGGCGACTTTTCGATAATGGCACGAGATACGGAGTCGATGTGATCCATGACCTTTGCGATGACAGGCGGTGGCGGCTCACCGATGATTTCTCGAATTTCTTCCAGACTGTGGATGACACCCTGAAACTTCGCGAATGGATCTTGTCCCTCAATCATGCAACCTCCTCGGTTTTGAAAACGCTCCGCTTATGCAGGCAACTCAGCTAAGGTTAGCTGAGTTGGGGAGCATTGCGCGAAGCTTCTTACCGGCCCAAGATTTGCAGAGCGATTGATCTCCAGAAGGGTTGGAAGTAAAGCCACCCGGCAAGGATGTGGATGGGGAGAGAGAAGGCAATTGCGCGGACATATGCTGGGTGCAGGCGCTTTTGGGTGAAGAGGTCGAAGACACCAAGGGCGGCGATGAGTGTGTAGACGGGGAGTAGCTGGAACCGGATGAAGGGCCAGGCTCCCTCGGCGAAGGTCTTGAGGTCCCAATAGTTTTTTAGCCCCGCCCACTCTACAATCTTTGGGCTGAGCCAGCGGCCAAAGCCGGCATCGGTGAGTACGAGGGTTGCGATTAAGATGAGCCGTTTGTGCGCAGCTGGTATGCGGCGGGCTCGGATTGCGGCTGTCATGAGGCCACCGAAGACGAGCATGTCAGCGAGCATTACGCTGAGGAAGGGCGGGTCTGAGGCAGGGGTGCCGAACTTGATTTGCTCGGTCATGATTGCGGTCATTACGCCGAGAATTACCATCGCTGCGGCCAACGCAGCACCGTAGATTCCCAAGCGGCGATGGGTACTGACTTTGCCTCGATGTACGAGGACCATTTGCGCAGTAAAGAGCAGGAGCCAGCCCATGAAGAAGGCAGCGTGGATGTGGACGATCCAGGGGTAGGTGAGGTTTCCTTTCAGGTACTTCTGGACGTTGTTGTAGGCGAAGCCGGACAGGATCGCCAACCACACGGCAACGAGCATTGAAAGGAAGAAAGGCCTATCCCATTTCGTAGGCTGCCAAGTGGTTTTCATCATCTTATGAAGGCTCGCGACATGTCGGTTGGACTTGTGCTTCCGAGTGGCCGCACAAGTCTAAGTGATCGGAGTGCTGGTTGGGCCTGTGTAATTGTCCTGACCTGCTACCTGACGGGCTGTATGCCCTTGAACAAGACGATGTCGCTGGTGTTGGTGGAGCGGGCAATTGCGAGCCGTTTGCCGTCGGCCGACCAAGCGAAGTCCACGATGGCGCGATCATCGGCGAAGTGGGTGATTTGCCTGGATGCCGATCCGTCCAATGGTTGCACCCAAAGATTGCCTCCGCTGCCATTCTCGTAATAAGCGATACCCTTCCCGTCCGGTGTAAATCGGGAAATCGGGCCGCCCTGTGGCGTTGTAAATTGTCGCACCGTCGTACAAGCAGGCAGATCGCAAATACCCAGCTGACCTCGCGTGATAGTTGAAGCGCCGAATACGACGAATTTTCCATCTGGCGAAACACTTGGGCGGAACGCAAACACCTTGGCCAGTTGCGCCGGTGGACCGCCGTCGATCGAAACGCTCCACATGGATTGAAGGCCGCTTCGATTCGAGATGAATATTACTCTACTGTTGTCTGGCGTCAGAGTTTGCCAGACGGCGTGACCGGACACCAACTGCACAGGGTGACGACCGTCGGCATCCACTTTCCAAAGGCCCGCGCGATCGCCATTCTCGGCAGACTGGAAGATGATTGTCCGGCCATCAGAAGTTGCCGTAGGGTGGAGCCCTCTTGTGATGAACTCGTCTGACATGGTAGACGGCGTAAAGGCTGAAATCGAAGTGTGCCCGTTAGAGTAGTTGGTGTGGATGAGCCGCTCAGCGGCCCAAGATACCCCTCCTTCTCGCCCTGGCCCAGCGGCTAGAGGGAGCAACTCTGAGCCATTCTTTCCGGAAGCGTCACCGATCCAGATACCAACGCGGGACTCTAATCGCGATGTCACGAGGCTCCTTCGATCTGCCGTAAGGCTTACGGATCCGTAGTTGTTCAAATCATTTGTCAGCCGGGAAAGCTGTCCGCCCGGGTAAGCCAAGCGCCACAACTGCGTTGGGGCGCCAGCTTCGATGGAAATGCTGGCAACGAGTGTTTCAGGATCTAGCCATGCCAGACCGGCTACTCCAATCAGTGGCAAGGTAAGGGGCAGCACTTTTTCTTTACCCGATGCGACGTCTACTGCAAGGACCTGTTGGGCTGGCACGCCTCCCGGTGCGTCGTAACCATTTACGGCGAGCACTCGGCCGTCGGGCGACCAGGCGGGTGAGCTTCCGGTAATCACAAATTGCGAGGGGGACTTCCGCGTGGCCAGTTGCCGCTCATGGGTTCCGTCAGCGTCGGCGATTATTAGAGCTGTAGCTGTATTCAGATCGATGCTACGTATGAAAGCAATGTGCTGCCCATCGGGCGACCAAGCCGAAGCGCCAACAAAGCTGTCGAGCAGCTTCTTTGGTGTTCCGCCGAGGAAAGGCACACGCCACAAGTCTGAATGAACCACGGTCATAGCAGAACGAATGAAATCAACGAAGCCGCCGCTTGGCGATATGGTTGAAGAAAAGGAAACTATCCCCAGCTGAGGAGGGGCGAGTTGCATCTGGCTGCCGGTTTCGATTTGACGCATCCAGAGGCTGGACGCATTGCCCTCACGCTGGGTGTACACGACGTATTTGCCGTCGGGTGAGATGCCTGGACTTGAAGCGGTGCCCGTCGAGGTTAATAGCGTGACCTGCATGTCTGCGATGGAGGAGGCTGCCGACTGCGACAAGGTGCGCCAAGGTGCTTTGAAGTAGAGTGTTGTGGTTATCGTGAGGACGCCGAGCAGAGCTGCGGCGGCCAGGCTCCAGGCGAGCCAGGGGCTGCGAGGGGCGGCTTCGAGAAGCGGCATTTCGCCGGAGCTGCTTGCGCTCCAGTCGATGGCTCGCTTCAGGTCGCGGGCGCTCTGGAAGCGGGCGTCGGGGTCTTTGGCGAGGCAGGCTTTGACGAGGCGGTTCAGGCCTTCTGGTTCGAGGGTTGGGGCTTCGCGCTCGAGGATTGCGGCGATGATGCTGGCTGGGTTTGAGCCATCGAAGGCGCGTTTGCCGGTGATCATTTCGTAGAGGACGAGGCCGAAGGAGAAGATGTCGCTGCGGGCGTCTACTTTCTTGCCTTGTGCCTGCTCAGGCGACATGTATTGCATGGTGCCGAGAATGGTTCCCTTGGCAGTGATGGTTTCCATGTCGTGCTCTTCGGCGTGGCTCTGTTCGATTTTTGCGAGACCGAAATCCAGTACCTTGAGGCCGGATTTTGTGAGCATGATGTTGCCGGGTTTGAGATCGCGATGCACGATGCCTTTGGCGTGAGCGGCTGAGAGGGCATCGGCGATTTGCGCGGCGAAGTGTAGGGCTTCCGGCATGGTGAGCTTGCCGCGCTTGAGGCGGGCGGCGAGGGTTTCTCCGTCGCACAGTTCCATGACGAGGTAATCAGGCCCGACGTCGTAGAGGTGGCAGATGTTTGAGTGGTTGAGTGCGGCGACGGCGTGGACTTCGCGGGAGAAGCGGTCACTGAAGCTCTCGGAGTTTAGTTTGATGGCGACGTCGCGGCCCATTCTTGGGTCATGAGCACGATAGACCTCACCCATGCCGCCGGCACCGATGGACGTTACGATTTCATACGGGCCAAGTTTGGTCCCAGGTGAGAGGTACATCTGACTTAGTCAGCCAAGTTTATCGGATTGAGGCGCTGGTTGGGAATGGAGAGGAACTACTTTTTGAGGCCGGCCTGCCAGTTCTGGATCATGTTGTACAAGAGGGGTCCGCTGCTGCTGGCTCGACCGAGAAAACGCTTCCCGTCGGCGCTGGAGTCCCACACTGCAGAAACAGAGAGGCCGAGCGACTGTGGCGCGTCGGCCCGAAAGGCAGGATTAGTTGAAATGGGAACGGCCATCAGCCTCCCATCGCGACCCCGATAATAGAGTTCCCTGCCATCGGCTCGCCAATGCGGGGCAGATCCGAGTCCATTGGAGATGGGCAATTTGCCGCCCGGCTCCAATGCAGTTCGCGAGGAGTTGAGGGAAAAGGCCCGTACGTAAACTTCCACTTGGCCCGACTCGTTTGAAGTGTATGCCACCCAGCGACCGTCAGGCGAAAAGCTAGCCGAAGTCTCGTTGAATGTGGTGTTGAGGAAAGGAAATGGCTTTGGGTCGCCTGACATAGGGAGTACCCAAATATCCTCTTTTGTTTTCGAGTGAAGCGTTGAGTACAAAAGGAATCGTCCGTCCCTGGACCAACTTGTGGGAGTCTTGTCTTCGCTGGACTTCAACAATAGCTCTTCCTCTTTCGCGCCGTTCACTGGTTTTTGAAACAGATTGTAAGGGCCGTCCCGGTTGGAGTTGAAGATGATAGTGTTGCCATCCGGCGACCAGACCGGACTTGAATCTACCAGCGTGCCAAAGGTAAGTCTCGTGCCCGCGCCGGGTCGAGAGAGATCCACGAGCCAAATGTTGGTTGAGTCTGCGCCTCCAGTGAGCTTCGAAACTGCCAGTCTCGTTCCATCAGGCGAAAGAGCAGGAGATACGGCGCGCCCCGATTCCTCGACTGTTCCCAGCATTTTCCCATCCCGGTTGTACCAACTGAGCATGAGCTCTGAAATCGAGAATTTTCTGAAAACGATGGCGCCATTGGCAGAAGCTGAAAAGTTAACGAAAATGGCACCCGGGCGGCTATCGCTCAACTGCTCGGCCACAGGCGTAGCCTGTCCCTTCAGTTCGAAGCGACTATTATCGATGGCTTGAGCCATCAGAGAAGATTCGCGGACAAAAAGCAGGTAGCCGGTACTCGGGTCCGTTGAGGGCGCGTAGACTGGCTGCGAGTTGCTAGCCAGTAGCGGACTGGCAATCTGCGCTTCTGGCTTTGCGTCCACAGAACCGAGATAAATGCTGCTTTTCCCTTCGTTGGTTGAGCCGCGCATGTAGACAAAATACTTTCCATCCGGGAAGAAGGAAGGACAGTAGTGGGAGTTCTCGTGGCGTGTGGAATCGAGGGAAGTGATTTGAACCGGAACGCCGCCCGAGGCCGGCACGCGAAACAAACCGATGGGCCGGTCTCCGAAGATAATTACGTCGTCCTGATTCCACGCACCACCACCCCAAATGTAATGGCTGCGCAGTTCTGTTACGGTCTGTGGAGGGCCACCATTTGCGTCGATCCTTTTCAGCTTCCCCTCGGATATGTATCCGAGGAAGCGACTGTCCGGTGACCAGAAGGGCACTCCGGCTTCGCTGTCAGAAAAATCGCGCAATGCTCCCGACTCCAGGAATTGAATCCACAGTCGGCCACCTGACCTGAAGGCCAGCTTACGGCCATCCGGCGAAATCAGAGGCGGAGCATCGGTCGCCACCGGCGACGCGAGCTGGAGGTGCAGTGGCACTGCATTGGCTGTTGGCTTTTCGTTCGAGCGGACGAAGGCGACTGCTGCCAGGCTCACTGCGAGGGCGGCAGTCAAGCTCCAGGCGAGCCAGGGGCGGCTGGTTGCGGCTGCGGGAAGCGGCATTTCGCCGGAGTTGCTAGCGCTCCAGTCGATGGCTCGTTTTAGATCGCGGGCAGATTGGAAGCGGGCGTCGGGGTCTTTGGCGAGGCAGGCTTTGACGAGGCGGTTCAGGCCTTCGGGTTCGAGGGTTGGTGCTTCCCGCTCAAGGATTGCGGCGATGATGCTGGCTGGGTTTGAGCCATCGAAGGCGCGCTTGCCGGTGATCATTTCGTAGAGGACGAGGCCGAAGGAGAAGATGTCGCTGCGGGCGTCTACCTTCTTGCCTTGTGCCTGTTCGGGCGACATGTATTGCATGGTGCCGAGGATGGTTCCCTTGGCCGTGATGGTTTCCATGTCGGGGTCTTCGGTGATGTTGTGCTCGATTTTTGCGAGCCCGAAATCCAGCACCTTGAGGCCGGACTTTGTAAGCATGATGTTGCCGGGTTTGAGATCGCGATGGACGATGCCTTTGGCGTGGGCGGCTGACAGGGCATCGGCAATTTGTGAGGCGTAGTGGAGAGCTTCCTCCATGGTGAGCTTGCCGCGCTTGAGGCGGGCGGCGAGGGTTTCTCCATCGCAGAGTTCCATGACGAGGTAATCGGGCCCGACGTCGTAGAGGTGGCACACATTGGAGTGGTTTACTGCGGCGACGGCGTGCACTTCGCGGGAGAATCGATCACTGAAGCTCTCGGAGTTTAGTTTGATCGCTACGTCGCGGCCCATTCTTGGGTCATGGGCACGATACACCTCACCCATGCCGCCCTTTCCGAGGAGGGAGTGAATTTCATAAGGCCCGAGCTTATCGCCCGTCGAAAGCGGCATTGGAGTAGTTTATCGGATCATGTCCTTAAGATGCGGTCTGATGGCAGCGCTGTGATATGTTCGTCGCATCTCAATGACAACTTATGTCCGCCTATTTGCCTTAATTTCAATGGTGGCAGTCTATTGCCATGCCCAAGCTTCCCGCGAAAAGGAAACTGAGAACCGGCTGAAGGCGATTTACGAACGAGGCGAGTTTGCGGCCCGGAATTTGCAGGTGGAATGGCTGCCCGATAGTTCTGGATACACGGTGCTGGAGAGTGATCCGAATACAGGAAAAACGATGAGGGTGGACTTTGATGTTCGCAGTGGCCAGCGCATTGGATCCAAGCCCGGGGATGACATGAGGCTTGTGTCACCGGATGGTAAGCGGGTGCTGGAGTTTCAAAATCAGGAACTTTTTGTTCGCGATCTGGAAGGCGGCCAGAGGACTCAGTTGACGAAGCGTTCCCCTGGGCGTGATCTTCGATTTCAAAACCCTCGCTGGAGCCCTGATGGGAGGCGAGTTGTGTTTGTCGAGTCTGACCTGACCGACGTGCGGCAACGCGCTGTGCTGGTGCCTGATGACCCGTCCTATCCGGGCCTGCGGCATAATCGGTTTGCTCGCGTCGGAGGAGTGATCGCAAAACTTCGAGTCGGTGTAGTGGATTTGGGTGGGACGAGTGTGTCGTGGCTGCCTATCGAATCGCCACAAGAAGGGATGTATTTGGGCCAGGTGGATTGGGCTCGAAATTCTGATGAGGTGCTGGTTGAAAAGTTCAGTAGATTTCGGGATGAGCGCGAGTTTCTGCTGGTGCAGCCCAAGGGTGAGGTGAAGCGGATTTATCGCGAAGTGAATGATGCGTGGGTGGAATCAAGCGAAGGGAAGAATTCGGGACTGGTGTGGCTTCGGGGCGGGAAGGCTTTTGTAGTTGTGAGTGAGAAAGATGGCTGGCGTCATGCTTTCCTCTACTCTCGCGAAGGCAAGGAACTCTATTTACTGACTCCCGGTGAATACGACATGATTGACCGCAGTGCCATTGATGAGGCCGGGGGTTGGTATTACTTCTATGCCTCACCTCGCAATGGGACTCAGAAATATCTGTATCGTGTGCCGCTGGATGGGTCGGGCAAGCTGGAGCGTATTACGCCCGAGGATCAGCCGGGGACGCACAGCTATGAGTTTTCGCCCGATGCCAAGTGGGCCATTCATAGTTACTCAACAGCGGATTCTCCGCCGCTGGTTGAGATTGTGGAACTACCGAAACACCGGGTGCTTCGAGTTCTTGAGACCAACAGCAAAATCCGCGAGCGGATGAAGGAATTTGTGTCGCGACCGACTGAGTATCTACAACTGGATATTGGCAAGGGAATCAGTTTCGATGCATGGCTGCTGAAGCCGAAAGACTTTGACGCTTCGAAGAAGTATCCGGTCTTCATCTATGTTTACGGTGAGCCGCATGCTCAGACGGTGCTGGATGAATGGGATAAGTCTCACGCGAGATTTCATCGTTTGGTGGCGGATTTGGGGTATCTTGTGGTGTCGATCGATAATCGGGGCACGCCAGCGCCTAAGGGAGCTGCCTGGCGGCGGGCGATATTTGGGAGTCTTGGGCCACTCTCGACAGAGGAGCAAGAAGCGGGGTTGAAAGCGTTGGCCAGGATGCGGCCTTATGTCGATCTGACACGGGTTGGGATTTGGGGACGGAGCGGTGGCGGAACGAACACACTGAATGCTTTGTTTCGCAAGCCGGATTCGTATCAGGTGGGTATCTCGCTGGTGCCCAAGCCGCAGCCTCATCTTTACAATGCCTGGTTTCAGGAGATGTTCATGCGGACGCGCGAGGTGAATCCAGAAGGGTATGCGCGGGCGGCGTCTATTAATTTCGCTGAAGGCCTGAAGGGCAAGCTGCTGATTGTTAGCGGCTCGGGGGAGACCAATACTCACATCCAGATTGTTGAAGGACTGGTGGACCGGCTAGTTGAACTCGGCAAGCCCTTTGACTACATGGTTTATCCCAACCGGGATCACAGCCTGAGTGATGGCAAAGGGACGGATGTGCACCTTCGAATGCTGATGATCCGGTACTTGCTTCAGAATCTTCCCGCTGGGCCTCAGTAGCCTGATTAGCGGAGCAGGTCCTTCATGATTCGGCCTTCATCGGTGGGGCCGATCAGGCGCTGGTTCAGGCCCTGGAAGGGATAGTGGAGCCGGTAGGGGTCGAGGCCTATTTGCTGCAGGATGGTGGCTTGCAGGTCGCGCGGGGTCATTTTGTCTTTTGTGACGTAGTAACCGATGTCGTCGGTCTCGCCGAAGTTGAAGCCTCGCTTGAGGCCAGCGCCGGCCAGCATCATGGTGAAGGCGTGGGGATGGTGATCTCGCCCAAGGTAAGGGCCCTCGACCCCACCGCGATTTTCTCGCATCGGTGTGCGGCCGAACTCACCGCCGAAGACGATCAGGGTCTGATCAAATAAGCCGCGCTCTTTGAGGTCCTGAATGAGGGCTTTGAGCGGCTGGTCGACGGATTTGGCTTGCGGCTGGAGGGCATAGCGGATGTCTTCGCGCCGGCTGGAGCCGTGATGATCCCAGCCCCAGTGGTACAACTGCACGAAGCGAACCCCGTTTTCGACCAGACGCCGGGCGAGCAGACAGTTGTTGGCGAAGCTGACTTTGCCGGGCTCGGTGCCGTAGGCCTGGTGGACGGCTTCTTTCTCTTTGCTGATGTCCATGACCTTCGGCACTGCAATCTGCATGCGGAAGGCCAGCTCATACTGCGCCATGCGGGAATCGATCTCGGGGTCGCCGGCTTGTTGCTTTTCTATGGCGTTGAGGTCGTTGAGGGTGTCGAGAGTTTTGCGTCGCAAGCTGCGGGTCATGCCCTCGGGCTCGCTGAGAAACAAGACGGGATCACCCTGAGAGCGGCAGTGGACGCCCTGATAGACGCTGGGAAGGAAGCCACTGCCCCAGAGGCTTTTGCCGCCGTCGGGATTGTTGCCGCCGCTGGTCAAGACTACGAAGCCGGGTAGGTCAGCATTTTCGGTGCCGAGACCGTAGGTGGCCCAGGCACCCATGGACGCGTAGCCAAAACGCGGGTTGCCTGTTTGGACAAAGAGCTGGGCGGGGGCGTGATTGAATTGATCGGTGCTCATGGAGTGCACCATCGTCACGTCATCGACAACTTGTGAGAAGTGCGGGAGCAGTTCGCTGATCCAGGTGCCGGACTGGCCGTGTTGCTTGAACTGATAGGGCGTGCCGAGCATGTTGGGGACGCCCTTGATGAAGGCGAAGCGCTTGCCCTTGAGTAACTCGTCGGGGCAGGGTTTGCCGTTGTACTTCTGCAGCTCTGGCTTGTAGTCGAAGAGTTCCAACTGGCTGGGAGAACCGGCCATGTGGAGATAGATTATGGACTTGGCTTTGGCATTGGGTAAGCGGGCGCCTTCCTGGGCTCCGGCCAGGAACATGGGGGCAAGGCCGAGAGAGCATTGGCGGAGGAAGTGGCGCCGGGTGGCTTGTTTGACGGAGTTCAGGGTGTCTTGCATGGTGGTTAGCGCCTTGTTAGTGCTTCGTCGAGATTTAATACAGTGTTTGCCACGACGACCCAGGCAGCGCGGGCGGCATCGAGCCTGGTGGGCTTGCTGAGGTCGAGAGGAGCTGTGGCAACTAGGCCAGCGTCGAAGAAGGCGTTGCCGTTGTTGTTGCGGGTGGCTTTGATTGCGATTACGTTGCGGCCGGGCTTGAAGGCTTTCTGGCCTGGTTCTGTCAGATCGTATTCGAAGTGGCCGGCACGTTCGTAGACGTTGTTGGTGAGGGCGGGGACGCCGTTGACCCAGATTTCGAAGGAAGTGTTGGCGCGGATGGGAACCCTGAATTCCGAGGGCATGCGCTCGGGCAGGTCGAAGGCGATGCGGAGGAAAATGCTCTCGGTGTTCCAGGGGCTCTTGAGGGGAGTGGCCTGGGCGGACGGGGTGTCGGGCTTTTCGAAGTATCCGAAATAGCCGGGACCGCTCTTCCAGCCGGAGTCGTCAAAGGCGGCCTCCTGCCAGTCTTTGGCTGGCTCTGAGATGGCGAAGCGCCATTCGCGGGGAGAAGTGCGGGCGTCGGGAATGATGGTGAGGGGGCGGTCTTCTTTGTAGAGCACTTCACCGAAGCGGACGAGCTTTTGGGCGTTGTCTGGGTTGGCACGCAGTTCGGCTTCGGATTGCTTCCAGAGAGCTTGAAGGCGTTGCTGTTCAACGCGCGAGGGCGAGCGCAGGAGTACGGATTCGAAAATGGCTTTGGCTGGATCGCGGGGCGAGGTCTCGAGTGCCTGCTGTGCGAGACGCTGGGCTGCTTCCATGAAGGTGGGGTCGTTCAGGGTGGTTAGAGCTTGTAGAGGAGTGTTGGTGCGGATGCGGCGGATGGTACATGTCTCGCCGGTGGGCGCGTCGAAATTGGTCATCGAAGGGTAGGCACTGGTGCGGCGCATGAAGGTGTAGAGTGCGCGGCGGTAGCGATCGTCACCTTTGGAGGTCTTCCAGGATTCTCCGTTGTAGACGACTTGCCAGACGCCCTCGGGTTGCCAGGGCATCACTGGTGGGCCGTAGGCTTTTGTGCTGAGGAGGCCGGCGGAGGCGAGCGCCTGATCTCGCACGGATTCGGCATCAAGACGGAAGCGAGCGCCGCGAGCGTACCACTGATTCTGCGGGTCTCGCTTAAGGAGTTCTGGCGAGACGGCGGAGGACTGTTGGTAGGTGGCGCTCATTACGATCATCTTGAGGAGTGCCTTCATGTCCCAGGTCTTTTGGAATTCGACGGCCATCCAATCAAGGAGTTCGGGATGTGTGGGCGGGGTGCCCTGGCGGCCGAAGTCTTCTTCTGTTTCGACAAGGCCGCGGCCCATGACGCGGCTCCAGAAACGGTTGACGGTGACGCGAGCCGTGAGCGGGTTTTGCGGGCTCATCAGCCAGCGGGCGAAGCCGAGACGGTTGCGGGGAGCATCGGCGGGCATGGCGTGGAGGAAGGCCGGGGTTGCGGCTTGCACCTCGTCGCCGGGGGTGAGAAAGTTGCCACGGTCGAAGATGCGGGTTTTGCGTTGCTTGTCTGCAGGCAGTTCCCGCAGCACCAGGGTGGAGGTGGAGTTGGTTAGTTTGAGGACTGGCCTGTCGGAGGGATGGTCGTTGTCTTCGGTCTGGTTGAGGAAGGCATAGAGCTGATAGAACTCTTTGTGCGAGAGCGGATCGTATTTGTGGGAGTGGCACTGGGCACAGCCCCAGGTCTGACCCATCCAGACCTGACCGGTGGTGGCGATGCGGTCTCGAATGGCGAGGTCGCGGAATTCTTCGTCGTCGGTGCCGCCTTCGGTGTTGGTCATGGTGTTGCGATGGAAGCCGGTGGCAACCAGGTCGTCGACGGAAGGATCGGGGAGCAGGTCGCCAGCGAGTTGGGCGATGGAGAACTGGTCGAAGGGCAGGTTGTCGTTGAAGGCGCGAATGACCCAGTCGCGATAGGGCCAGATGGAGCGGCGGCTGTCTTTCTCATAGCCCTGGGTGTCGGCGTAGCGGGCGAGGTCGAGCCAGATCTTGGCCCAGCGCTCGCCGTAAGCGGGACTGGCCAGCAGGGTGTCGACATATTCTTCGAAGCCTTTGGCACTGGGGTTGGCGAGGTACTTTTTGAGGGTGGTGGGATTGGGCGGGAGGCCGGTAAGGTCGAGGGCGGCTCTGCGGGCTAGAGTTGGAGCGTCGGCGGTGATTGAGGGAGTGAGGGACAAGGTGTCGAGTTTGGCGAGGATGAAATGATCGATCGCGTTCTTTGGCCAGGCCGGATTTTTCACTGGTGGGAACGCAACCTTTTGTGGTTTCTCGTATGCCCAGTGAGCGGTGTAGGTGGCACCGGCATCGATCCAGTTTTTTAACGCGTCGACTTCAGCGGGGGTTAGGCGTGGACCCGATGGTGGCATTGGCCGTTTGGGATCTGTGATGCGGGCAATGAGTTTGGATTCTGCGCTGCGGCCGGGTATGATGGCGCCCTTCTGTGTCGCGCCCTCGGCGGTATCGAGACGTAAGCCTGCCATGCGGCTGGCTTCGTCAGGGCCGTGGCAGGCGAGGCAGCGTTTGCTGAGGATGGGCCGGATGTCGGTTTGGAAGTTCGGCTGAGCTTGCAGGGAGGTCAGGAAAAGAAACGCGAGCAGCGGGCGCATATGGCATAGGCTATCAAACGCGGCCTCGAGTCGTTTTCTACTTTAGGCGGGCAAAGATGTTAATTTGGTCTGGCAATGATACGGATGAAATTCGAGTTGGCGGCTGGGTTGCTGGTGGTTTTGACTGCAAGCGGGCAGGGCTTTAAGCCTGAGATTCCGAAGGTTTGGGATGAGGAAGCTGTGGAGCGGTTTGAGTTGCCGCTGGCGCAGCGGGATCGCTCGCCGAAGCATATGAGCTCCTCGGAATACTATGCGCTGAAGGTGCGTCCGATTTATAAGACTTATCCGATGTATGAGGCGGGGAAGGAGCCGGCCGGGTATCTTGACTGGTTGAAGCAACAGGAGCCGGAGGTGGTGTTTGACCCGGCTAAGCTTAAGACCAAAGAGGACTGGATTGCGGCTGGGAAGCTGGTGTTTGAACATGAGCCGCTTGTGTTTCCGCTGCCGATGAACGGGGTGTTTTTCAAGACTCCTTTGCCAGCTTCGAAGGAAGGCGTGCTGCCGGACTTCATCCCGGGTAATCGCTACATCATTCGCAAGAAGGGTGTGCTTGAGGTTGGTATCAATTCCTGTTCGGGCTGCCATACGCGGGTGATGCCGGATGGGAGTTATTTGGCTGGTGCGCAGGGAGTGGTGGATTTTCGCAATGATGAGGCGACGATAGAGCGGGTGAAGAATATTAAGCCTGAGGTGCTTGCGCGGCGACGGGAATCGGCCTGGGTTTTGTTTGGTGCGCCCTGGGTGGAGAGTAAGGAACAGTTTTTTGAGCGGCTGTCGAAGGAGGAGCTGGTGCGGCAAGTAGCCGCTAGCCACTCTGGCGTGATTGCGCGGCAGGGAACCAGCGGGAGCCATCCGCCCCATATCCCCTCGTTGATTGGTGTGAAGAATCACAAGTATCTCGATTCCACTGGCTTTGGAAGGCATCGGTCGATTGGGGATCTGGCTCGTTATGCAGTTACGAATCAGGGGCTCGATACGATGGCGCATTATGGGGATTTTCAGCCGAGTGTGAATGAGACTCCGTTTAGCTCTGAGAAGGGGACTCGGTATAGCGATGAGCAGTTGTATGCGCTGGCGCTTTATATCTATTCGCTTGAGCCGCCGAAGAATCCAAACCCGGTAGATGATTTGGCCAAGCGCGGGCAGAAGGTGTTTTCGCGGCAGGGTTGTGCGGGGTGCCATACGCCTCCGCTCTATACGAATAACAAGCTGACGCCGGCTAAGGGCTTTACTGTGCCGGCGGATTTGCGCAAGACCGATGAGATTTTGGACGTGAGTGTTGGGACGGATACGACGCTTGCGCTGAAGGCCCGGCGTGGGACTGGTTTTTATAAGGTGCCTTCGTTGCGTGGGGTCTGGTACCGGAATGCGTTTGGGCACGGCGGGTGGGTGGATACGCTTGAGGAGTGGTTTGATCCGGAGCGGGTGAAGAGTGATTATGTGCCCAAGGGTTACTGGATGCAGCCGGGGCCGGTGGAGGGGCATGAGTTTGGATTGAAGCTGTCGCCGGAGGATCGCAAGGCGCTGATTGCGTTTTTGAAGACGCTGTAGGTTAGCGAACTATGGTGGCGAAGTCTGCTCTTTGACGGAGTGGGTCGAAGACGGGCTCGAAGCGTGGGGCGCTGGGGTTGATGCAGCCGGTGGCGAGGCAGGTGCGGAGGAGCTTGACTGCTTCGTCGTTGTGGCCGAGACCCATGTGGGCTACGGCGCGCTGGTAGGGGGAGACGTACATCATTTTGGACTGATCGTCCATGGCGAGGAGGATGCGTTTGGCGTCTTCTTTTCTTCCGCTGCGGCCGTAGGTGTAGGCGAGGCCCATTGCGACCATTGGCTGGTTGAGGCCGGCGCTTTCGGCTCGGCCAGCGAGCCAGGCGGCGGTGCGCCAGTCGCCGGTCATCCACATTGGCGGAACCAGGAGGCCGTAGCCGGTGCCGCTGCGGGGATTGGCTCGGATGATACGCCAGGCTTCGCGCTTGGATAGATCGAACTGGCGGCTTTGGTAATAGTGATAGGCGAGGATCTGGCGGCCCAGGGTAAAGGTGGGGTCAGCGTGGATGGCTTGTTTGAGGATTGTCTCTGCTTCGCTGAAGCGGCCGAAGCGGGAGAGGAGTTGGCCGCCGAGGAGTTGGAGGTGGACGCTGGAGGGGTCGCTGGCGAGGACGCCGCGGACGATTTGTTCGGCTTCGGTTTCGTTCTGGTCGGCGTAGGCGAGGACCATGGCCTGGACCATGCGGGCTTCTCCGTTGTCGGGGTCGAGGGCGACGGCGCGTTGGGATAACTCTCGGGCCCGGGGCCAGACGAGGTCTGGAGCTTCGGCCTGGTTGATGCCTTGCCAGGCGTAGGCGAGGGCCATGCCGGTGTAGGCGGAGGAGAAGTCCGGGTCGGCGCGGAGGGCCCGCTGGAAGGCTTCGATGGCGGGGCGGCTTTCGGTGGATTTGCGGGCCAGGAGGCGCTGGAGGCCGTCGAGGTAGGCAGTGTAGGCTTCCTGGTTTTTGGGAGGCTTGCGCCCCGCTAGGGCGCGGCGGCGGGCACCGGCTTGTTCTTCCAGGGTGATGGCGGTTTGGGCGATGAGCTCGGCGGTGAGTTCGGGGAGGGTGTCTGACCATTCGCGATGCCAGAGGAGGTCGCCATTGCTGCGGCGGAAGTCTGCGGTGAGGGTTTGGTTGTTGAGGGCGCCGGTGAGGATGAAGTCGCCGGTGGAGGTGCCGCTGATGGGCTGGACTACCTGGACGTGGATGCCATCCATGCGACCGAGGCCGGCGGCTACTTCTGCGGCGAGGGCTGCGCCTGAGGGGCCGTTGAGGGGGTGGATGGAGACGGTGGGCTGGGATTTGGTGGCGGGTGGATCGTCTGCCATCCAGAATTCCCATTGGCGGCGACCGTAGCTTACGGTGACCAGCAAGATGGCTGCGGCGGCGCTGGCCCAAATCCAGGTGGGGAAACGCTTGCGAGTGGGTTCGACGGTTCGGACTGGAGCGACAAACTGGTAGCCGACCTTGGGGAGGGTTTCGAGGAAGGGGGTGTCGCCGGCAACGGAGGAGAGCGCTTTGCGGAGCTGGAAGATGTGTTGCGTGAGGTTGTTTTCTTCGACGTGGACGTCGGGCCAGACTAGGTCGCGGAGTTCTTGTTTGTCGACAGGTCGGCCGGCGCGCTCGACCAGGGCGAGGAGTAAATCGAACTGTTTGGCGGTGAGGACGAGGGCCTGGTCGCGCCAGAGGAGGGTACGGGCGCCTGGGTTGAGGGTGAATTCGTGGAAGCGGTAAATCAACTTGGACAATTCTCTAGTGTATCGCAAGTGTTTGAAATCATTAGGATTTAAGAAGAATTAAGAAGGAATGATTGGCGCTCTGGACCCTGCCGATGGGATGCTTGCCAAGCTATGTTGCGATTTTTCCTTCTACTTTGCTTGCCTGCGATGATGTTCGCCGCCAAGCCTGAATATGCCTGGACCCTTGAGGCCAATGGCGATGTAAAGTGGCACCGGGTGACCGCTGCTGGGACTTATCTGTATGCGACGGACAACGGCGTTTATGCTGCCGATGCCGAGACGGGACAGGAGCTTTGGAAGCGGGAGGATCTGAAGAAGGTTCCCGATTTTGCGATTGAAGAAGTGCCGGGAGTGCCGCTGCTTTTTGTGGCTGACGATGAGGGGAAGATCATGAAGTCGACGAAGCTGTATGCGCTCGACATCATGACGGGGAAGACGATTTGGGAGACGGATAAACTGCAGGGGCAGATGGCGGATCTGTTTCCGGACTATGAGCACAATGCGATGGTGCTGGTGGCGACGGCGTATACGGGGAAGGCGCGGCTGCAGGTGTTGCATCTCGATTTTGGGACAGGCAAGGCGAATTGGGAGTTGCCGCTGGAGGTGAAGGTGGACCTTTATGTGTCGGAGAAGGGGAGCAAGTTTTCGCCCCGGATGGATTTGAATGGCCATGCAGCGCCGACGATTGCGGGGGATTCGTTGTACCTCGCTTATGCGGGATTGCACAAGGTGAATCTGAAGACGGGGAAGCTTGAATGGGGCTTTGGGTTTGACGTCACCGAGAAGTCTCTGAAGAATACGAATGCCTCGCCGGTGGTGGCGGGTGGCTTGGTTTATAGCAGCGCCAAGGGGGTGATTCGGGCTTATGACGATGCGAGTGGGCAGTTGAAGTGGACCTCGACCGATTTTGGTGCGGCTATCCCGGAAATGATTCATGACAAGGGGACGCTTTATGGACGGATGGGGGGAGTGTTTTTGGAGCCTGCCAGCCGGGCTTATCAGTTGAAGAAGCCGGTGGGTGTGGTGGCGCTCGATGCGGGTGCCGGGTCTGTTCGCTGGAGGTATGAGGGTGCTAAGGAATCGATTACGAATATGCACCTTGATACGAAGGCTGGAGTGTTGCTGGTGGCGGATGCGAAGAACCTGATTGGGTTGAGCCTGGATGCGTCTGGCAACAAGGTGAAGGAGAGCTACCGGTTGCCGCTGGAGTTTAAGTTTAAGTCGAGTGGGGCGAAGAATGCGGCGAAGATGGCGGGGCGCTTTGCGATGGGCGGGATTGCCGGGATGGCTCGCAAGGACAAGAGTGATGAGGATCAGCCGATTGCTCTGGTGCCGCGGGCGGATGGGCAGTTGATTGTTCGCGGGAAGCAGCATCTGTTGCTGTTTGATCCGCAGGCGAAGAAGACTGGCTGGGGGAGTGCGTTTAAGGCGCCTGGAATTTCGAATTTTGCCAAAGTGATGACGGTGGCGGCGTTTGCGATGTCTTATGCGTATCACACGAGCCAGGCGGCTTCGAGTTATTACGGGACGAGTGAGAATCGCTGGCACAATGATCAGCGCTTTGGTGCGATCAACCAGTTTGAGAAGGCGATGGCGAAGCGGTATTCTGCGGCGGCGTTGAATAGCAAGTACGCCTATATGCTGACCGATGTTGATACCGATGACGGGGATGGCCCGGGTATTGTGGGCGTGAATCTGGAGAATGGAGAGGTGGAGCGCGAGTTGTACTTCAAGGATCGCGAGCCGGACTATGTGATCGATGAGAAGAGCGGGACGGTGATCCGTACGCACAAGGGCAAGGGAGGGATCTTCGCGCAGCAGGTGCGTTAGGTGAGCGTCGGCCAGCAGCTTAGAGAGGGAGGGAAAGTTGCTGGCCTTGCTCCCAGTCTGGGGGCAGGTAGGGGGTTGCTCTTCTACCGAGGTTGGTTTGGTTTCGGATCGCATCGAAGCGGGCTTCGATTTGTTGGTGGTATTCGCGGGAAGGGCGGGAGGATTGCTTGTAGGTGGCCTGGTAGCGGGGGGCTAGATGGGCGTGGTCTTGATCGAGATAGTTGAGGAAGACCTCTTTGGTGGGGCTCTTGAGGAACAAGACGCCGCCGCCGAACCATTGGGCCCCGTGGGTTTTTGCTTGCTGGGCTAGCGCCAGGAGTTCTGGCTCTGTGTCGTTAATGCCGGGGAGGACGGGGGAGGCGATGACGCCGCAGCGGATGCCGGCTTGGGTTAGGGTTTGCATTGCTGCCAGACGGAGGGCTGGGGTTGGGGCTTTGGGCTCGAGTCCGCGGGCCAGATCGGGATCTAGCGTGGTGATCGTGAAGTTGGTGTAGAGGACGTTGCGGTTGGCTACTTGTTTGAGGAGATCGAGATCTCGGGTGGGGAGGTCGCTTTTGGTCGTGATCCAGAATTTGTGGCCGCTTACGGTTGCGAAGACTTCGAGCATGCGGCGGGTGAGTTCGTATCTGCGCTCGGCGTGCTGGTAGGGGTCTGTGGCTGTGCCTATTGCGATTGCCTGGGATTTGGGGATGCGCATGAGTTCGCGGCGGAATTCGGAGGTGTTCCAGACTTTGGCGAAGATGCGGGTTTCGAAGTCTTCGGGGCGGCGGAGTTCCATAAACTCGTGGGTGTATCTGGCATAGCAGTATTGGCAGGCCATTTCGCAGCCACGGTAGGGATTGATGGACCAGTTGAAGGGGAAGCGGGAGCCGGCGACGTGGTTGATCCACTTGCCGGTCGCGAGGTGGCTATAGGACACGGTGCGCTTGGATTCCAAGAGCGGTGCGGCCTCGGCCGCCTTCGCGATACCGACGAGTTGCATAGGGAGAATGGATTTAATTTCGCCTTTTCTTCTCCATTCGTCAAGGGAATTCGTCCATTACAATGAAGGTGGCTGAAAATATGAGAGTTAGCGTTATTCTGCCTGCTGCCGGACTCGGCACGCGTATGGGCAAATCGGCAAAGAAGCAGTTTCTTGAGTTGGACGGGGTTCCGATCCTGATCCATACGCTGCGGCGCTTTGCCGGGATTGCAGAAGTGAACGAGATTATTGTGGCTTGCCGCGAAGAAGACATGGCTGATGTGAAGGGCATGTTGAGCGGGACTCCGCTGATTAAGCCGGTGAGGCTGGTTGAGGGCGGGGATTCGCGCCAGGAGAGCGTGGAGCATGCGCTGGCTACTGTGGCCGATGATGTGGATCTGGTGGCGGTGCATGATGCGGTTCGGCCATTTGCGGACGAGATGATGATCCGTACTGTGATTGCGGCGGCTGCGGAATCTGGCGCGGCGATTGTGGGGATTGTGCCGGTGGATACGGTGAAGCAGGTGCATTTGGCGAAGGTGCAGACGACGATTTCGCGGGACCGGCTGGTGCTGGCGCAGACGCCTCAGGTGTTCAAGACTTCGTTGCTGAAGCAGGCTTTTTTGAAGGCTCGCGAGGATGCGTTTATTGGTACGGATGAATCGAGTCTGGTGGAGCGGCTTGATTTAGTAGAAGTGCAGGTGGTGCCGGGGAGTGATCGCAACATCAAGATTACGCGGCCTCGGGATCTGGATCTGGCACGGCATTTTCTGGCTGAAGAGAGTGGTAGCTAGGGTGGGCCACGAGTACCGGAGTGGGCTGGGCTGGGACTCGCATCGCATCGCTGTGGGTAGGCCGTTGTTGCTGGGTGGGGTGTTGGTAGAGAGTGAGTTTGGCCTCGATGGGCACTCCGATGCGGACATCCTGCTGCATGCGATTACCGATGCTTTGCTTGGGGCGTTGGCGCTGGGGGATATCGGGATGCATTTTCCGGATACGGACCCGAGATGGAAGGGTGCGGAGAGTATGCAGTTTTTGCTGCACGCGTTGGGGCTGGTGAAAGAGAAGGGTTATGAGGTGGTGAACCTCGACACTACTGTAATTCTAGAGCGGCCGAAGCTTAAGGATTACCGGGTGCGGATTCGCGAGCATATTGCTTCTCAGATGGGACTGCATGTGGATGTGGTGTCGGTGAAGTTCAAGACGGCGGAGAAGGTGGGGCCGGTGGGTGAGGGGAAGAGTGCGGAGGCGCAGGCGATTGTGATGCTGCGGCGGCATCAATCCTGAGTTGATGCTTGCCTGACGGGTAGATTTCACTTATCTTCAGGGAATGGAAGTAGAATTCACGATTGAGCAAGAAGCTAAGCTTGCACGCATTGCCGCTAATGAGGGGATTGATGCGAAGCGGCTGGTAATGGATGCCGCTTTACGTCTCATTGATCGTGATGCTCATTTCCGCGTTGCGGTGCAAGAGGGTATTGCCCAAGCCGATCGGGGAGATTTGATTGGGGAAGCCGAAATGGACTTGCGCTTTGAAGAATTACTGCGCTCCTAAGCCCTTGAACTCGTGAAGGAGATTCGATGGACGCCCGCCGCCGTTGCGGATTTGGAACAAATCAGCAAGTACCTTGAAATTCATTTCCCGCAATTCAGGTTGCGGACGCTGCGAAGGCTGTATGCCGAAATCAAGGCTCTTAAAGCTTCACCGAAGCGAGGGCGGGTTGGGGCGGAGGATGGGACTCGGGAACTTGTTTTTTCGCCACTTCCTTACATTGCTGTTTATCGCGTGATGCCACAGGGTGTAGAAGTTTTGCGTATCTATCATGGCGCACAAGACTGGATGTGACGGGTGAAGGCTGGTGCGACAATGTTAGATGCGTTCCGGAAGTAACAGTCCTGGTTGGAGCGGGATCATAAGCGAGGTATTGATGCGGGCATTTGTTGTCATTTTTGTGTTGGGGCTGGCTAGTGTTGCGGCACGGGCCGAGGTGACCTACGCGAAGGAAGTGTCGCGAATTCTGGCGGCTCGGTGTCAGCAGTGTCACCGGCCTGGGGATATAGGCCCGATGGCTTTTATGAACTACGGCGATGCTTTCAACTATGCTCCCGATATCAAGCGTGTGATCGAGGAAGGCATTATGCCGCCGTGGAAGCCGAGCGAGAGCCATGGAAAGTTCAAAGGAGCTTTCGCGCTGAAGCCGGAAGAGAAGCTGGACTTGCTTGCGTGGATCGAGAATGGGACACCGTTCGGGGATGAGGCGGATCTGCCTCCTGCGCCAGAGGATAAGGGTGTTTGGATTTTGGGTGAGCCTGACCTGACGGTGAAGATGCCGATGGCCTATACGCCTGCTCGGGGCAAGGATGTCTATCGCTGCTTTGTGTTGCCTACGGGAATTGACGCGGACCGATTTGTGAGTGCGATCGACATCGTGCCGGGGAACCGGAAGATCGTACACCACGTAATCGTTTACCTTGATCCGACGGGTGATTCCGAGAGGCTCGACGCCAAGGATGAAGAGCCTGGTTATGACTGCTATGGCGGGCCTGGGTTTGAGATCGGTGTCAGCAATCTGGAGAGCCTGCTCTTGAATGGCTATACGCTAGGTGGCTGGGCTCCGGGGGCGCGGCCTGAGCATTTGCCAACGGGGATCGGTATGAAGCTGGGCAAGACTGCTCGCGTCGTGATGCAGATTCACTATTACACCGGGGGGCGGAGTGGTGAGGATCAGACCTCAGTTGGAATCTACTTCAACAAAGAGAAGGTGGAGAAGCAGCTTTACTTTGTGCCTGTCGTGCAGACGCGTTTGAACATTCCCGCCGGGGATCCCGCGCATGTGGTGACGGCGAGTTTCTCAATATTTCCTGGCCTTGAGATGAAGGTGATCAATGTGTTTCCGCATATGCATCTGCTGGGGACCAAGATTGAAGTTGAAAAGAGTTTCCGCGGCGACAAGGAGCGGATGATTCTGATCGATAAGTGGGACTTTAACTGGCAGGGGGCTTATACGTTTGAGGAACCTGTCAAGATGCCCGCGCTATCGCAGTTGAGCCTTCGCTGCACTTTTGACAACTCGGTGAACAATCCGAAAAATCCAAGCAATCCATTGAAGAATGTGAAGTGGGGCGAGGGTACTGAGGATGAGATGTGCCTTGCCTTTGTTGGTGTCGTATTCGATCGCTTTTAAGAGAGAACCATGGTTGAACATAAAGCTCGCGTGCTGGTGGTGGATGATGAGGAGAACCAGCGGCGTGGTTTGTCGTCGCTGATTTCTGCCTGGGGGTATGAAGTAAGGCAGGCGGAGAATGGGGCGAAGGCGCTTGAGGTGATGGAGACCTGGCCCGCGCAATTGATCGTGACCGACATGATGATGCCGGTGATGGATGGGGCGGGGCTGCTGGGGAAATTGAAGGAGCAGGAGAACCCGCCGCTGGCGATTGTGGTGACAGCGTTTGGGAGCCTTGAGACTGCGCTCAATACAATTCATGAACTGGGGGCGTTCTGGTTTCTTGAGAAACCGATTGACCCGCAGGCGATGAAGCTTCTGCTGGATCGTGCACTGTCGGCTCGCCGTTTGAGCGAAGACAAGGTGATTCTGGAGCGGCAACTGGGCTATGAAGGGCGTCTGGGCGGGCTGGTGGGACAGACGCCGGTGATGCACGAGCTCTTTGGGCTGGTGCAACAGGTGGCACCGACAAGGGCCTCGGTGTTGATTACCGGCGAGAGTGGGACGGGTAAAGAAGTGCTGGCGCGGGCGATCCATGGATTGAGCCCACGCGCGAAGGATCCGTTTGTGGCCCTCAATTGCGCGGCATTGCCGGAGAGCCTGATTGAGAGCGAGTTGTTCGGGCACGAGAAGGGGGCGTTTACGGGAGCGCTGGAGCGGCGGGCCGGGTGTTTTGAGCTGGCGCATCGGGGAACCTTGTTGCTGGATGAGATTGGTGAGATGCCGGTAAGCACGCAGGCGAAGTTGTTACGAGTGCTTGAGGACGGCAAGGTGAGGCGTCTGGGGGCCAAGGGCGAGATTGAAGTGGACGTGCGGATTGTGGCTGCAACAAACCGGAAGCTGGAAGATGCTATCAGCAAGGGAACGTTTCGGGAAGATTTGTTTTACCGGTTGAACGTGTTTCGTCTGGAACTGGCGCCGCTACGGGAGCGGATGGAGGATCTGCCGCTGCTGGTGGAAACCCTGATTCAGCAGATGAACGCCAAGCATGGGGTGCGGGTGCCCGGAATTGAAGATGCGGCGATGCTTGCGTTGAAACGGCGGAGTTGGCCAGGGAATATTCGTGAGTTGCGCAATGTGCTGGAGCGAGCAGTGATTCTGGCGGGAGAGGGGCCGATCCGGATGGTGCATTTACCTCCTGTGCCTGGAACAGATAGTGGCCCTGCTGTATCTAATGACCCTGAGGCAATTCTGATCCGGGTTGGTACGACTGTGGATGAGTGTGAGAAGGTGTTGATTTTTAAGACGCTGGAACATACCAGACAGAACAAGACGCGGGCGGCGGAGATCCTTGGTTGTAGTTTGAAGACACTCCATAACAAGTTGAAGCAATATGGCGCCGACGATAGCGATGCCTAGAAATCCATGACACTGAAGAGCCGATTGAGGCTGACGATCCTGCTGCCACTGCTGGCGGTTGCGGTGGGGTATTCACTGTTGAGCCTCTCGACTGGGGCGAGTGTGTTGTTTCGGGAAGCGGCGGAGCGATCGATGCTGCTGGCAAGCCAGGCGCAGACACTGCTGGTGCAGCGGGTGGATGAGTATGGGCGGCAGGGAGAGCCCGGGGCGAGTCTGAGCGAGACCGAGCAAATGTGGATGGAATCCGCCCTGAAGGACGAGGCGCTGGCGAAGATGCTGGAGCAAACAATGGCTTCGACGCGCACTGCTGTGGAGATCGATATCAAGGGGCGGGACGGGCGGATATTGTCGTCGTCGAATCCGATGAGCAAGGGTAAGGCGGCGCGGATTGCATTTCCGATGCGGGATTGGGCGGAGATGGGGCGGGCGCGGCAGATCTGGCGCGTGTTCACCAAGAAGGAAGAGTACGAGACAATTATTCCGCTGGGGCTGCCGGGGAGTAAGAAGCCCACGTTTGAGGTGAGGGTGCTGGTGTCGAGCGAGTTGTTGCGGAATACGCTTGAGCCTGAAGTGGGGAATCTGTTGTTTGCGCTGGCGATGTCTCTACTGGTGTCACTGGGAATTGCGGTTCTAACGGCGGATTTGGCCTTTGTGCCGTTGAGACGATTGAGTGAAGCGATTGACAAGGTGTCTCGTGGGGAGGCGTTGCATGAGCCTGTAAATCGTGAGGCGCAGGAAGTGCAGATCGTAGAGAGCAAGTTGAGTTTGTTGGGAGAGCAGGTGCGCGGGGCGAAGGAAGACCTGAAGCAGATGCGCGGGAATGTGCAACAGTTGCTGGAGCGTATGGAAGACGCGGTGTTGTTGTTTGACGAGGAAGAGAAGCTGGTGAATGCGGGGCGGGCGCTGGAGAAGTTTTTGGGCCGTGGGCGGTGGGAAATGAGCGGGGCGCATGTGAGCGAATTGTTTGCGCCCGGGACGGCTGCGGGGGATTTGATTCAGGGGGCTATGGCGCTGAAGCAGAATGTGACCAATGCGGAGTTGACGCTTGGGGCACGGCGGACGGTTCTGGATTTGGAGGTGCTGGAAGCCAAGGGTTTTTTGCTTACGATTCGCGATGCGGAGGCGAAGCAGAGTATTTCGCGGCAACTCGATGTGTCGCAGCGGTTGAGTGCGCTGAATCGTTTGACGGGTGGGGTGGCGCATGAAATCAAGAACCCGCTGAACTCGATTGGACTGCATCTAGAGATCCTCAAAGAGCGGGTGGGTGGGGCTGACCCGGTGGCTGAGGAAGAGCTGCGAATTTTGCGGGATGAAACCAAGCGGCTGGACCGGGTGGTGAAGACGTTTCTCGACTTTACAAAGCCTGTGGAGTTGAAGCTGGCCCCGCTTGATTTGTTTGAGTTGGTGAATAATCTGGCGCAGTTTTTGATGCCTGAGGCACAGTCGAAGAATGTGAAGCTAGCGATTGTGTGTGACGCGGAACGGAGCCGGATTCGCGGGGATGCGGATTTGTTGAAGCAGGCGTTTTTGAATCTGCTGCGGAACGGAATGGAGGCGATGCCGGAAGGGGGCCCGCTGTCGATTCAGATTCGCAAAGAGCCCGTGGAGATTGTGGTGGAGATAAGGGATCATGGGATCGGGATCCCGCCTGAGAGTTACAACAAGATCTTTCAGCTTTACTTTACGACCAAGACACAAGGGACCGGGATTGGGTTGGCCGTGACGTATAGGGTCGTGCAGTTGCACAATGGAAGCATCCACTTTGAGAGCAAAGCTGGAGAGGGGACTATGTTTGAGTTGCGGTTCCCGCGGCTAGAGGAAGACTGAAGATGAGATGGAGAATCAGTGGCGGGTTGGTGATGCTGGCGAGCATGATGCTGGAGCAGGGGTGTTGGTTCAGGAAGAAGCCGCCAAAGGCATCGATCGTGATCCCGCCCACGCCACAGGCAAAGCCTCCGCAGCCGATGCCGCCGCCACCGCAATTGCCGCCGAGCGATGCGAAGCCGGTAGTGAAGAGTGCGCCGCTGCCGACTTTGCCGCCGCCGGTAATTGTGCCTGCAAAACCCAAGCCGAAGCCAGCGCGCAAGACGCCGCCTGCCGTTGCGAGTCCGGAGGTGGAGACTCCAACGCCAGCTAATTTGCCGCCATTGGTAGTAAACCCAGGGCCGAGTTTGCAGCCGATACTGGGGGCCAAGGAAGTGCAGGAGCGGACGCAGCGGATCCAGCAGTATCTGGAGAAGGCGCGGCTGGTGGTGTTGCGGGCGGAGAGGTCGAACCCGGACGCGAAGACTAAAGAATTGATTTCGCAGGTGCGGACCTTCCTGCAGCAGGCCGAGGATGCACGGCGGGTGGATCTGGTGCGGGCGGAGAATCTGGCTGAGCGCGCGGAAGTGTTGTCGCGGGGACTGGTGCGCTAAGGGGGATTTGTGATAGCGTCGGCTTGCCTATGCAACGTCGATTGTTTCTATCCACACTAGCTGGTGCCGCTGCTCTCGCAGCACCCCTGCCGAAAGTAAAAATTACGCGGGTCCGAATTTACAAGCCCAAAGAATTTAACCCGACCTTCAACCAGAGCAACATGGTTGTCGTTGTAGAAACCGATACCGGGCTTATCGGTATTGGCGAGGGCGGGACCAAAGACATGATCGAGCAGTGTGCAGGAAGCTTGATCGGGCAGGACCCGTTCAAGATCGAACGCATCTGGCATGAGATGTATAAAGCGTGGTTTTATCCGCCGGGGCGGGAGAAGATTCACGCACTGGGGGCACTGGACCTCGCGCTGTGGGATATCAAGGGGAAGGCTCTGGGGGTGCCTGTGCATCAGTTGTTGGGCGGGATGATTCGAGATCACCTGGAGTGCTACGGAACCGGGCCGCTGGGGGCTTCTCGCGGGCGGTTGTCGGTACGAGAGAGGGCCAAGGGGGCAATGGAGTCTGGTTTTAGGGCGTTCCGGATGGGGGCGGGAAGCGGAGACCCGCGGGCGGGAGAAGTTTTTGAGACGCATGCGCAGGTGAGGGGGACGGTGCAGGCTTGTAAGGAGGCTCGTGAAGGTGTAGGTCCTGATGGGGACTGGATAGTGGACTTTCACCAGCGATTCGATTTTGCCGATGCATTGCGGGCCTGCCGGGGGATAGAGGATTTTGAGCCCTACTTTGTAGAAGACCCAGTGGCGGATGCGCAGGCGCTATCGGAGATTCCGAAGTTGCGGCAATTGACGACGGTTCCGCTGACGCATGGGGAGGAATGGGGTCAGAGGTGGGATTTCTTCCCACTGGTTGAGAAGAAGGATATCGACTATATTCGTGCGACTTTACCTAATGTTGGCGGGATTACCGAGATGACAAAAATTGCTGCGCTTTGTCAGACGCACGCCGTTGGAATTGCGCCGCACTTTACGGGGAGCATTGCCACGGCAGCAATTGTACATACTCTAGGGCCGTTTTCGGGGCCGGTGATTGTCGAGATTGGTTCGAATACAAAGTTGCCCAGCCATATCCAGGAAGGGCTTGATTTTAAGGCCGGAAAGTGTTGGCCAAATGACCGGCCGGGGCTTGGGGTGACGCTCGAGATGAGCCAGATGACGATGATCGGAGAGGTGACTGCGCCGGGGAACAAGTTGTTCTACTTGCGTAAGGATGGTTCGTTAACGCACTGGTAAACAGAAAAAAGCGCCTGCCGCGAGGGAAGCGGCAGGCGCCCGAGTGTTGAGAAAAACAAGGCTTAGTTGGAAGGTGTGCCAGTGGAGGAGACCTGTGCCGGGGCTTGGTCGCCAGCGACATAGAGTTTCATTTCCACGCGGCGGTTGAGTTTACGCCCATCGCGGGTTTTGTTGTCGGCAGTCTCATTGTCCATGCCGTAGCCGGCTACAAAGATGCGATGGAGGGGGAGGCTGTGTTTGGCCGTCAGGTAACGGACGACGGAATCGGCGCGTCTGCGGCTGAGCTCGAGGTTGAGATTCTTGGGGCCGGTGTTGTCGGTGAAGCCTTGGATTTCGACCACGAAGTTCTTTTGTGTGGTGACTTTTGCGACAGTTGAATCGAGCATTTCCATGGCTTCCTTGCCAAGCTCGGATTGACCACTGCGAAAAAGCACCTGATCTGTACTGACTAGCTTGTAATTCTGCATGCCCTCAATGCGGGTGTTAATGGACTTGCCCATCAAGGTCATATCTTTGCCAAGTTGGTCGGCACGGACAAGACCCTGTTCGGCAAGATTCTTGCCGTCGGCGGCTTCTTTACGAGCGAGGGTTGCCTGCTCAGCTGCGGCGTCTGCTTTGCCTTGAGCCCCCTGAGCGCGCTCGTCGGCGCGTGATACGCCCCGTTCGAGTTCTTCGATGGACTTGGCCTGAGCCTTGGTCGTTCCGTCAAGATCCCCGACTTTTTGTTCAATGGGGGTGACAGTTGCTTTTACATATTTCTTCGTTGCGCAGCCGGTGATGAATGGCGCCAGTGCCAAGGCCGCGAAAGAAGTGGTACGGAGAATTGTGTTGGTCATTTTTTTGCTCCTGGGGTTTAAGGCGCTTTGATATTCGTCTGAGGCAAAGGCTCCGGCAGTGAATGGTGTGTTTCCACTGCCGGAGGCTCTATTCACGCTATCGGCATTTTGTTGCCGATTGCTGCCTCCGAGCGTGAATAGAAGCGAAGTCATTGCATAAGGGAAATATGCAAGTTGTGTGCCAAAGTGGAAAATTTTCTTAAGTTGTTGATTCGAAATGGAAATGCGTGTCGGGAAAGAAAAGAGGGAAGCCTGTAAAGACTTCCCTCTAAGGTAGAACTTACGTGAAGTAGGTGGTTATGCTTTGTTTTTTGTGCGACGGCGGAATGCGCCGAGGCTGATGAGCGCGCTGCCGATGAGGGCGAAGGTGGCCGGTTCCGGAGTTTGAAAGAGGATGTCCTGCTGGACGGCATTGTTAAAGGCGATCAGATTCATTGCCTTGGGGCCAGTGCCGTCGAGAGCATCCAGGTAGATCTGCGCCTGAGCCATCATCGCGATGTTTTCGTTTCTGTAGCGGACGAGACCTGTCAAAACATTGAAGCCATTAGCCGCTTTGTCTTCGCGGATGATTTCCCAAAGAGCCATTTGCATTGCACCTGCCTGGATGTCGGGGAGTGCCACATTGAGATTCGGGTAGAAGCGGCCAATTAATTCACGCACGAAGTCAGCCTTAGCGAGCCCCATTCCGCCGATGTTTGTTGTGGCCTGATCGAGGGAAACGACGTCGTAGTCGAGAATCGATGGGGAGACCGGTTGCAGGGGCTCAAGACAAAACGTGAGGTAGTTGAAGCTATTATCGATTCGCATGTTGAGCATGCTGAATCCGGGGCTTGTCCAATTTGCTCCGCCGTCTACAGTGCGTTGGGCGGAACCGCTGTTGGGGGCACTGATGAATTGGACTTTGATGGTGGAGGCAGAGAGCGAGGTGGTTAGGGCGAGGATCGCAAAGAATATTTGTTTCATGTAGTTCACAACCTGATATTAGGAATAGGCTAGAACTAGTACTATGGCTTAAAAGTTTATCCAGTACTAGGTTTAATTCTGTAAAAGTCCTAGTACTGGATGCCAGGCTGCAGGATCTGTTTGTTTACTTTCAATCAGATGGCAAGGATGTCTCAAGGATGGCGGAACTCATTCACCCTAGACGATGGAGTGACGATGTAGTGCTAAGGGATATCTGAGACTGGTACGCCTTTTGTATCGCCGAAGGTTGCGAAACGGATATAGGCGATCAAATCGGCGAGTTGCTCGCGCTTGAGGCCTCGGGATTCTGGAGGGTGCTTCCAATTCCCATTGTCTTTGGCGCTCTTGATATCAGATGGAGAAAGAGCGACTTTTACGGGAGGATTCTTCGACAGATCGAAATAGTCTTCGCCGGATTTGATGGCCGGGAAGGATTTACGCGTTTCCTGCGAGATCTCCTTGACGTACTGGGTGCGTGTGGCAAGGATTCCCATGACGACGGCTCGGGGGTGTAAACGGCCCATGGTTTTGAGGTCTGGGCCTACGGCGGAACCAAGGTCATCGAGTTGGTGGCAGGTGGAGCAAGCCGATCCGGAGGCGCTTTTTAGGGCGAACAGTTCTTTTCCGCGTTTTGCTTGTTCGGGAGGATCTGCGGCGAATGCCGCGAGAGAGGAAATTAAAGCCAGTGTAAGATACCGCATGTTTGCGACCTCTTTTCGTATCCAGCATACACCCGTCTGTAGAGAAATGGGGAGAATAACCTCCATCAAAGGTCTTCCCACAAAATTGAACGTACCGGTACTGAATACAAATTTGGCTGAGAGCGATCTCCGCAATAGCTCCTATAAAAGTGGGCCAGTGAAGATAGATTCCCGGCCTCAATATTTCGCCCTGGCGATGCTACTCGCCGAAACATCCACCCTTCCCGTTCAAGAAAGGTAGTCTACCGTGAAATCATTTGTCGTTCTTTTTGTTTTGTGCGCCGCCCCACAAATAAATGCAGCAGTTGTGGTTCAGTCTTCAGGTCCAGGTCCATGTAACGTCATGGCGTCGGATCTTCCTCGGTTAATCGCTTCTGCAGGCTACAATATGATTCCCAGTGGAGGATCTTGCCTGGTGCAGGTGGATTTTATCTTTCAAGTTTCAGGTCCTCTTAGACTTGGTGAATTGGAAGTAATCTACACGAAGGATGGCAATGCATCTGCTGGCATCTATGGTCTGGATTCGGAAATCCAGCTTGCAGGGTCCGGGATGAGGCCCGGGATGGATTTTGGCGGATTTCAAAATATCGAGATCCTGTTTGGCCGGCCGTACCGCGGTAGATTGTCCGCGATGGCCAACAATAACGGGATATTTTGGAATTACGGCGGAATTTCTACGTTGGACTTAAGGGCGTTTGACATCAGCAGCCCATTCAGAAGGCCTGTAGAGATATCTTACTTTTCGCAGGTTCCGGTTGCCGAGAACGTTGAGACCCCTGAGCCTTCCACGTATGCCATGGTCGCCGGCACACTGGCTCTTCTGATTTGCGGGCGTAAGGTTGTATTGGGAAAGAAAAGGTAGGTTGGAATGAAAATTCGTCCGCAGATCCAACGGAACGGCGGAGGGAGTGCCCGCACGGCGGGCGAAGAGGGCTTACACAAGCTAACGACACACCTAGAATAAGCTGCGCCGGAGGCCAAGAACAGCAAAAAGGCCTCGCCAAGAAGCGAGGCCTTTTATAAATCGCAGGTTCCGCAAAAAGCCAGATTTAGTTCTTGTATCGACGCTTCAGGCTCAAGCCGCCTGCGATAGCAATGGTACACAAAGCGACTGTTGACGGTTCTGGCACTTCACTAGTGTTGTTAGACTCAGCCGAAACAAGGAAGGCGGTAACTGCAAAGAAGTTTGTCTCAGCGATCACGTCTGTCGAGTTAACGGCAAATTGGAATTGAACAGGGCCGATGTAGGGCGCAATCGAAGGGTTTACAGAACCAGATAGCAGAGCTCCAGTGGCTGTAACAAAAAACGTTCCGCCTGAAAAAGAGATCGTGTTCCTGTCGAAGGTCAAGTCAAACGAACTTTCCTGAACTGGAGAATCCAAACCACGCAATACTAAATTTCCAAATGCAGCATTGGCGAAGAAATCTGTGAGGAGTGTGGAATTCACTGAATCTGTCAGAATGGCACCGCCGCCCGGTGTCCGGAAATCGGCATCGATAATGTTGAGCGATACATCGATGATGACGGTTGCCTGGATCGTGCCCGAAGACGGTGTGAGGGTGGCTCCAAACATTGGAGACAACATCGACAAGCCTAAAAAGAAAGTGCTGTGTAAAATTTTTTTGACCATCTGTCTGATTCCTTGCTGTGCTTAGAAAAGCAGTACTTCGTTTTGAACTGGTAGTGAGTTTAGCACTAGTGGGCTAGGACTTCAAGCCTTAAATTACCAGTACTTTTCTAGGTAAAATAGAAGTCATCTCTAATGCAATATTGCGATGCAAACCAGTGGAGGGCGGCTAAGGGAAGGACGATACTAACTCAGTGGCGCACGGTTTTGCGAAAAACACTCAAACGACGGACAGAATCGCCGATACCCCTGAAATGACACTGGAAATTTGGAAATCCCTTGGCCTCGGGAGAGCAATGGCCTGGCTGCATTATTTTTCGCTGATCAACTTGATTTTTTGCGTTTGTGCCTCGGGCCAGTCGCTACGGCAAACCGTGGCATCCCGGCCATTTCGTATTGGTACTGCAGTGGATGTCTCGCGCCTTGGGGATCTAACCTATCGGAACCTGATTCGAAACGAATTCAATCAGGTACAACCCGAAAACGAATTGAAGTGGATGGTACTGCGTCCTTCGGCAGCAACATATACGTTTACTAAATTTGACTCATTGGTAGACTTTGCAACTGCCAATGGGATGAGCCTGCGTGGTCACGTACTCATAGGGGAATCCGGCTACCCAAGCTGGCTTACGACTGGCAATTTTTCACAAGCGCAATTGAGAGAAATCCTCAGACAGCACATCAGCACTGTTGTAGGACGATATTCTGGCCGGATTTATGCCTGGGATGTAGTGAATGAGGCATTCGATGGTGCAGGACAACTAAAAGCTACGCAATGGTTGAGTCACCCCGGAATTGGCGGCGCTGGAACACAATACATCGAAACTGCTTTCCGGATGGCTCACGAAGCTGATCCGAATGCGCTCCTTTTTTACAACGACACGAATGCTGAAACTCTCAATGCCCAGTCTGATGCCATCTACAGGATGGCACTGGATTTCAAACAGCGTGGAGTTCCGATTCATGGCATCGGACTGCAGATGCATCTGGATCTAAACGGAATCGATATCAGGAGCCTGGAGCAAAATATTGCCCGATTCGCTGCTCTCGGGCTGCAAGTGCAGATTACTGAGTTGGACGTACGCCTGCCCGTTCCTGTTGGGGCTGCACCCACGCTGAGCCAGCTAAGTCTTCAAGCTGATATCTATGCCATAGTGGCCCAGAGTTGCTTGAGATCGCCAGCCTGTACGGCGGTTCAAACATGGGGTGTTACGGATCGATATAGCTGGATTCCCGATTTTTTTCCGGGCACGTCGGCCGCGCTACCTTTTGATTCCAACTATGCAGCGAAACCCGCTTACTATTCCCTTCGGAGGGCGCTTGAGCCGTCTGCACAATTACTTATGCGGGGGGCACTTCGAGACAATGCCTCCTTCGCCGTTGCGCCGATTTCAGCGGGACAAATCCTCGTGCTTTTTGTGAACACGCAAGCGACTGGAAGTAGCGCATCCACGCCGATCAGTGGGTTTTATCCCACACGCTGGCAAGGAGTGGAAGTGCATTTCGATGGAATTCCCGCACCGATTCTGGCGGTTCATCGTGATTGTGTTGTGATGGCCGCTCCATACGGCATTGAATCCAAGGCATCCGTACCTGCTGTGGTGCGAGTGAATGGACAGGCATCAAATGTTGTAGAAGTTGAAATTCGTGCGGCCAGTCCCGGCCTATTCACTGCTGCGGGAAACGGCACTGGAACAGTCCTCGCCCACTCGTCTGATGGCCGCCTCATTGATCGGTCCAATCCTGCACGTGCTGGCGATCTAGTTACACTTTATGGCACTGGAATTGGAAGATTGCCGGGAAGTAGTGCTGCAGCAGTAGCGTCGAGTCCCGCCCCACAAGCTCAGTTTCCAGTTTCGGCTACGATTTTGGGGTCTTCAGCTGAAGTTCAGTGGGCTGGAGCATTGAGCGGTGCAATTGTGGGTACGAGCAAGATCGTGATTCGCGTCCCTGCTAGTCTTCCAGGCGGTGAGCACCCGCTCCAGTTGCGAATTGGTTCAGTCAGCTCACAGGCTGGAGTTACGCTGCCTGTTCGTTAGTAACTTAAGCTTGCCGGTTTGCCGCATCAGCAAATAAAATCCGGATTCCAGACCTTAAATCGATCGTTGGCCTCCATCCATACTCCCGGAAGGCTTTCTGTATATCCAGCACAACCCAATCGGGTAATGCATTGGCCTCTGGGGTGCTTGCCTGTAAAATTTCAAGTGGGCGTCCGCAGGCTTCCCCTACCAAATTGAGGACATCGTTTACGGAATGCCCTACTCCACTCCCCACATTCACCAGATTGAATGATGTTCTAGGCTTTGCCGCTCGCAAAATCATTTCAGCCAGATCTTCGAGGTGAATGTAGTCTCTAACATTTGTTGCGTTGCCAAAGACGGTTACCGGCTTTCCAGCCATCGCCAATGATGCGGCTACTCCAATCAATCCCTGCATTCTCTGCTCTGGTAAAGGAGTACCATAGGCGTTCCCTACGCGAAGTACGGTTGCATTCAGAATTTCCTGCTCCGCTGCAATCCTGATGTATTGTTCTGCCGCCAGTTTTTGAACACCGTACGAGTTTGAAGGTCTACAGGTGGCCTCTTCATCAAAAGGGACGCGGGTTTGCCCCGATCCATAAACGGCCCCACCGCTGCTGAGATAGATTAAATGCGGTTTTCTTCCGGCCGTCCGAATTGCGTGAATCAACTGCAATAGAGGCAGAAGGTTGGCTTGGACGTCGGCAAATTGATCTGAATTAGAATTCAGAGGGAAGTTATGGTGCGCGAAGTAAAAGATGCAATCGAGTCCCTCAGCAAATTTTTCGCAATCCCTTGCCGATACCAGATCTCCCTGCATCGTATTTGGCCAAAGTAATCCTTGCGTTGCCCGACTCCGCACCAGAATTCGAAACGAGCCGGGAATCGCTTTGAGCAGCCTTGGCACCATGAATTGGCCGATAAACCCCGCCGCACCAGTAACGCCTGTCATAGTGACTTTCCAGCAAGATCCAGCGACTGCCAAGGTAGTTCTTTTGCCTGCACAATTGCCGACCGGATAATGCTTCCAATTTTTTGGATATCTTCTTTTGCCACCGTCATTCCATTCGGGAGTACGAGGACTCTCGCCGCAAGCTTGTCCGTATTGGGCAGTTCGTATTGAATCGAATTCTCGAATGGTGTTTCGCGGTGGCAGCCCGGATGAAAATAACTGCGTGCCATGCAATGTTCGGCATTTAGAATTCGTAGAAGCTGATCCCTGCCGATTCCGGCCCGGTGCTCGTCCAATTCGGCGACAATGTATTGGAAGTTGTTAACTCCACAGGGGTTACAATTATGCAGCCGGATGCCGGCAACATCTTTTAAAGCGGCACCGTAGCAATCAGAATTCGCTCGATTTTGGGCAAGGAACGCCGGGATCGATGAAAAGGCGGCTAGTCCCATGGCCGCGCTCATCTCGGACATTTTGGCGTTGGTCCCCTCCCGGAGAACCATTCTCTTTTCGTTCATGCCAAAGTTTCTGGCCTTTCGCAACTCCTTTGCGAGACTGGCATCATTGGTTGAAATAATTCCTCCCTCGCCTGTGCTGAAGAATTTGGTTGCATGGAAGCTAAAGACCTCTGCTTGCCCGAACCCTCCAATCCGCTTCCCTTTGTAGGTGCAAGCAAACGAATGCGCAGCATCGAAGAGCAAAGGTATCGAGTATTGTTTTGCCAACGTGGTAAGCGAATCAATATCGCACGGATGTCCCCAGAGGTGAACGCCCAGGATAGCCGCAGTGCTCGGATTGATTCGTTTTGCCACGTCGAGTGGGTCGAGGTTGTGCGTGACTAAATCGACATCGCAGAATACGGGTGTCAAGCCCATCCAACGCAAAGCAAGGGCAGTTGCGATGAAAGTATAAGAGGGAACAATGACTTCGCCGCGCAAGCCCAAGGTACGAACCAGCAACTCCAAACCAACAGTCGCATTTGTCACTGCCACACAGTGCCTGACTTCCAGAAACTGGGCTACTTTCTCTTCAAACTCCAAAACAAAGGGGCCATTAGAAAGCCAACCCGAATCCAACATTTGTCCTATCCGCTCAAACAGTTCCGGGCGGTTGACTGGATTTGGCCTATTGACGTACAGATAATTGCTAAAAGCTGGCTCCCCTCCAAATAACGCGAGGTCTTTCCATGCGCGGATCTCAGAAGGTGCACTCAAACCTAGGTCCATGAATTTGATGCCTTATGCGGATTTGCTTCGCAGCCAAGTTGCTCGGTCCGGCGCCTCCATTGAGGTTTCTGGATTTTTCTTCGAAGCGAACGAAAGCCAATTGCCACAGGCCGTGAGAGCAGGTAAGGAATCGAACCAAAGCGGAGCAGGCGAGCCAAGCCTACCGAGGGACTGACATTTTGGGATTCATTGACGGCAATTAGAGTCTGGTGTACGCGCCGGCGAGTTTCGGCAAGCCCAGGATCGATTCGGTGGGCCCATCTTTCCACGAGCCACAGACATTCCTCATGCATCTGTACCCAACTTGGGCGGGTCATATTGTTGCCATGAACCCGGTAACGGCAAACCACTTCTTCTACCGCCCTAGCCTCAAAACGGGAACAAACTTCAAGGTAGTAAAAATAATCCGGTGACATACGGACATTCGCTGGTACTTCCCCTGCCATTTCGAGCGCAGATCGCCGAAACATCGCCGAACTCATCGCTAGAAAACATGAATCGATGAACAGGGCATCAAAGATGTTTCCTTCAGGCAATAAACTATATTCGTGCCGGTGGTCGAAATCCTGAACTTCTATGGATTCGCCGAAGCGAATGGTCCGACCGTACACCAAACCAATACGAGGATCGTCACCGGCTGCTGCCAATTGCAATTCCAGCTTTCGATTTGTCCAAACATCATCCTGATCCAAAAAAGCGATCCAATCCCCCTTTGCCTGGCGAGAAGCCAGACACCGTGCGCGACCCAACGGCGTATCTTCAGGGGCGAAGATGTAGCGAATTCTTGAGTCCTGATATTGTTTGACTATGGAAGCGCTGTCGTCGGTAGACCAATCATCCCAAGCAATCAATTCCCAATCGGCGTGTGTCTGGGTCAAGACGCTGTCAATCGCCTCACGCAGATAAGGTGCGCCATTGCGGATATTCATGACAATACTAACCACAGTTCCTCCCTTTCCAGTTGGTTGATCAGTGCCTCAGCCATTTCGGATTATACTTTTAGCGACGATCGTTGGAGCCATTGAATCAAATGACCTTTAAACTTAAGCCCTCCTATGTAATGTACTCAATCGGTTGTGTAGCCCTCATCGCTTTAGTCGCGAATTGGATTATCTCCTACACTGGCGAAAATGAGGACGCCTTCGTTCGGATTGTATACGCTCAAGAACCTTCGCTTACCACGAATCCAGGTTTCGAGCAGGGTGGAAATCCAGCTGAAGGCTGGACTCGCGATGAGCAGCGGACCGCAGGCAAAGGCCAGATCATGCGCGATCTGGAGCGGAAACGATCTGGAATGGCCTCGATCAAACTTGTGCCATCGGGCGGCAACGTTGCCAAAGATCCCCTTGCTATTACGCAGATTATCCCAGCCGACAAGTACCGGGGCAAGACGGTCGAATTCTCTGGATATCTGCTGAGCGAGCCAGGAACTCAGGGGATTCTTGGAATGCTGAGCCTGGTGAAAGGGCGAGTAAAGCAGATGGAAATGCTCTTCCAGCCTGGCGTGGCTGGTGGAGACTGGGTCCGTCAGAGCAAGATCTACAAAGTTCCCAACGATCCAAACGTTCAGCTGGTGCTGATTTGCATGACAGACGGTAAATCGGGAGCATCCTGGTTTGACGATCTTGCGGTCCGCGTTCTCGATCCAGCCGCCGCGAGCGCCACGATACCGGCAGGCACAGATCTGAATGCGAAGGTCCGTATTTCTGCGGCCAAAATCATCCGGCAGATTCCGCGCACGCTTTATGGAACCAATATCGAATGGCGCTGGAATGCCACGTTGCTTTGGCAAGAGAAGGAAGACCGTCTGGATCCGAATCTGGTTCGTCTTACCAGGGATCTGGGCCTAAGTCTGATCCGTTATCCGGGTGGCATATATTCCGATTTTTATCATTGGCGCGATGGTGTAGGGCCCCGCAACCAAAGGCCCATCGTTACACACGAAGCTGGTAAGCCGGATAAATCCCGCGCAAATTTTGGTACCGACGAAGCCCTCGATTTTGCACGACAAACGGGAAGTGAAGTTTGGATTTCCGTTAATGCGGCCGATGGCACTGCACAGGAGGCGGCCGACTGGGTTCGCTATGTGAATGGGGCAAAGCCTCAGGTCCGCTACTGGGAGGTGGGTAACGAACTCTACATTAAAGATTTTTCAGATGCGGCCAAGGCCGTTACCGTAGACGCGAAAACATATACCGATCGCTACCTTGCGTTCTCAAAGGCTATGCGTGAGGCAGACCCTAAGATTCGCCTGGCCGCCATTGGGGGCAAGAATCATGGTCGATACGCATTCGTGGGCTACCCAGACTGGCTTCAGACTTTGCTGCAGCGCGCGGGAAACGAAATAGATTTCCTCAGTATTCACAATGCATATGCACCTTTGGTGAGTGAAGAGAAGGTGCCTTTTGAAGCCGTGTATGAAGCGATGCTGGGAGCGCCTGTGCTGATCAAGGACCGGTTGCAGTCAGTGGCCGACGATATCGCAAAATACTCGCCTCAGCGTGCAGGGAAAATAAAGTTGGCAATCACAGAATGGGGCCCTGCCTTTCGCTTCGACCTCAATAGCCGTTGGGTGGATCACGTCAAAACACTCGGGGCTGGACTGTTTACCGCCAGCACACTGAAGGCCTTCATTGAGTCGCCTCATACTGACGTAGCTAACTTTTGGATGCTTCACGACTTCAGTGCTCTCGGCGCCATTGGCTCAACCGACACCAGCTTTCCGCCACGCCCGAACTGGGTGCCCACGCCACGTTATTACGCCATTCAACTTTTCAGCAAGCATTTTGGCTCGCAACTGATTGGAAGCAACGTAGACGTCCCCGGCTTCAATACAAGGGCTGTTGGCTTTACCGATGCCGTTGAAGGGGTTCCCTATCTTGACATCGTCTCAAGTCTTAGCGACGACGGGAACACGCTTTATATAATTGGGATAAACAAGAGTTCTTCGCAGGCCGTTTCGGCGAGTATCGAACTCGATGCGTTTGTGCCCCAAGGCAAGGCGCAAGCCTGGGTTTTAAACGGGGCTGGTCTCGATGCGCATCCAGGCACCGGTATCATTCGCGCTCCGGGGGTGCGAGTGCCGACCCAGGCACAGGCTTCTGTCAATCCTCGCTACAGCAAGGGCAATCAGTCTGAAATCACATTCAGCAGCAATCCTGTCGAAATCGAAGGACGGGCGTTTCGCTACTCCTTTCCGGCGCATTCCGCTACATCGCTCATTTTGCAGCGTCGGCGCTAGGCTGGCTTTTGGCTGCCCGATACCCGGCCAGCATGCTCCATCGAAATGCAGTGTAAAGGGCCAAATCTGTAAGCCTGTTTCGAGGACGGGGGTTAGCCACGTAGGCATTCAACAAGCTTGAGAGCGGCGGGATTGCCAATGCCATCAGGCCGACCCGATTCAACATCCTATGAAGCAGCACAGGGGTTCTCAACCCCATGCTCAGAATGCCGTAACGTTCTTGAATCGCCGCCTTTTCGGGAACCAGTTTTTCAAACTCGAAAAGCCATTTCCCGATAAATCTTCCCTTAGCCTGGACGTCGAAGGCCCGTATCTCGTGCCAGTGCTTACCACGAGCTTCTGGCAGGAATCGCAACTCCATCCCGGCAAGACTTAACTGATAGCCACACAGGCCATCTTCAAAATATAAAAACCGCTCATTGAACATTCCATGCTGCAGCATGAATTTGCGCTTGACACTCACATTACAGGTCCAAAAATCCAGATAGTGAAGTTTCTCGCGTTGACGCAGCAAATGATAAGGAAACTCATGAAATACAGAATAGGGGTCTCCAAGCACCTCTTGTGGCAAATCCAGTTCGCCGACGGCTGCAAATTCCTGATGTGGATTTTGCTGGTGAAATCGCCAGTGCTGTTTGGCCAGATCCTTATCCGGCTCCACATCGTCATCAAGAATCACTATGACCTCCCCCTGGGCTTTACGGATGCCCACGTTGCGGGGAGCTGCAGGACTGCCTGATCCTTCGATCTTGAACACGCGGAGCCGCTCAGGGTGGCGCGCAGCCATTTCCTGGAGATAATCCTCGCTCGTGTCGGTTGAGCCATTGAGCACTATGATTACCTCGTATTGGAAGTCTTCACAATCTTGCGCTAATAGTACAGGAACGGTCCTTCGCAGCATTCCGACACGATTGTAAGACGGAATCACGATTGAGATCTGAAGAATTGGAGACACTAGACCGATAGTTTACTTCGAAACTCGAAGCACAGATGTTGTGCAAGCGGTTGATGAAACTTCATGAGGAAAGGAGCCAAGTTCTTGTACCTAAAAGGTATTGATGCTAAGATCGAAATCTGCAAAAGTGGTTCGACCAGCACGTTTTGGGACCGAGGCTCTTGAGTTGTTCAATATGAGATCTTATTCATCAGAATGGATGGTTGGGCTAAGCTGGGTCGACCAGGTTAGCACTGCTTTGCTTCTGGCGGTGGCTTGCAACGTGGTTCACCCGGTCAGAACAAGAGAAGTTCTGGTACTTCTTTTAATCGTGCCCTGGTGGCATTTTCTCCATTCTTATTTTGGATTTTATCGATCCTACCGGGTTGAAGGGATTTCCCGGGTTGTGTCGAGCACGTTTACCGCCACATCCCTTGGTTTTTCCTCTGCTGCGCTCGCGCTGTGGCTGCTCAATTGCAGAGAACTGATCATTGCCATTGGACTCTTCTCTCTGTTGTGGCTCTTGTATGCGGTGTGCTTAAGGACTTCTGCATATGCGGTGCTTCATCACCTTCGCCGCAGAGGCCTTGATCAGCACCAGGTTTGCGTTATTGGATCACTGGATCAGGCGGAAGAAATTGCTGAACGCTTCCAGCGGTTTCCTGAGTGGGGCTTGCGAGTCTCCGCCGTTGGGCTCGGTTCCCCTGAGAACCGCATATATGTAACATTTCCCGATACGAATGAAATTAGCCACTCGCTGGAAGAGGTTCTGAAGCGTGAAGTGATCGATGAATTGCTAATTGCAAAGCCTGCAGACGACCTAGCCAAAGAATTCGATGCTATCGAGCTTTGCCGCAGCCATGGGCTCCAGTGCCGCCTGCAATTCAGTCCTGGGTTTGAAGCCCCGGCACAGAGGGTTGAGAACGTGGATGGAAAGGTGGTGATGACCGTTTCGGGATTGCCACATAAACTTGCGTCCCGAATACTCAAGCGCGGAATGGACATTATCCTGTCAGCAACCCTGCTTATACTTGTCTCGCCGATCATGCTGTGTATTGCAATCCTGGTAAAGCTCTCGTCTCCGGGGCCGATTTTATTTCGCCAGCTTCGCGCGGGCGTTCATGGCCGTCGATTCGAAATGTTTAAATTTCGGACCATGGTGGATGGTGCCGAGTCTCTCCTGCATTCGGTTGCTGCCCGGAATTCTATGGGTGGGCCCACTTTCAAAGATCCTAATGATCTTCGCATCACCCCCCTTGGCAGAATTCTGCGTCGCCTCAGTTTGGATGAATTCCCCCAACTCTGGAATATCCTCCGGGGCGAAATGAGCCTTGTTGGTCCGCGGCCTCTGCCGCTGCATGAAGCAACAGTAATTCAGGGAACCTTTCGTCGCCGATTTTCGATGCGCCCTGGCTTAACCTGCTACTGGCAAGTGGCGGGCCGCAGCAATATTTCTTTCGAAAAATGGATGCAGTTAGATATTGAATATGTCGATCACTGGACTCTAGGAACGGATATGGTTTTGCTTCTACGGACGATTCCAGCTGTGCTCAGCGGACGTGGGGCTTACTAGGCGAGTTGATAGATCTTTACAAATTTTCGGAGGAAGACTGAATCATGAAAGTTGTCGTGTTGTGCGGAGGGAAGGGGACCAGGTCCTACCCATTCACTGACCTCTATCCCAAGGTGATGATGCCAGTTGGCGGGTCGCCAATTCTCATCCATCTAATGCGGATTTATGCGGCGCAGGGCTTCACCGAGTTTGTGCTGGCTGCGGGCCACCGCAAAGAAATGCTCTATGACTATTTTGACGGACGCTTTCCGCAATGGGATGTACGGATTGTCGACACGGGGGCGGAATCCGACACTGGGGAGCGAATCCGGCGCTGCCTACCCTACGCCGGGGACCGATTTTTTGGAACTTATGGCGATGGACTTGGCAATGTGGATCTTCATGCTTTGGCAGACTTTCATGAAGCGAATGGAGGATTGGCAACCGTAACCAGCGTGCCTCTTCGTTCCCAGTACGGAACAGTACACTTCACGCCGGATCAGCGCGTGATCCGTTTCGAAGAAAAGCCGGTGGTGCGCGATTACTGGATCAATGCAGGCTTTTTCGTATTTGACAAGCAAGTTTTCGAGCAGTCCAGCGGCCAGAACCTGGAAGCGGACATACTTCCTCCACTGGCTGCTTCAGAAAAACTATACACATTCCTCCACGAAGGCTTCTGGAAGTCGATGGATACGAGCAAAGATCAGCAGGAATTTGAAGCCATTCTGCGGAATGGAACCGCTCCCTGGACTGAAGTCCCATCGCGACTGGTGCCCTTGAGCGCCTAGTGGCCTGGGAGACACCAATGATTTTGATTCTAACTAGGCAGAATTTTGAGGCTAACCAGTGAGCTCACTCCGGCAATGGAAATCACCAGAACTCCGAGATCCGGATGTATTCGATATCCGGATTTTCACTGTTACGCTCTGGCATGCAATTCGGCACCATAAAGCGTTGGTCGTTGCGGTGACGATTGCATTACTTGTATTGGTACAAGCTTACGTCATGATTTGGCCACCGATCTATCAGGTTGAGGCCCGCATCGCAGCCGAACGAGAGCTTGACCCCTCGCGTGACACCTTCTACTCGAACTGGCAGACTTTTCGCAAATTCGATGGTCGTGACGAAATTGGCTTTATTACGTCCGGTGACGTGCTTAACGATGTGGTTCGAAAACTGAACCTGAAATACGATGACGTTTATCATCCTTTTATGTCCCACGCCAGCTACCTATGGGAGAAATCCTGGCCTGGGCGCACTTATAAACAATTAAAGCGACAACTGCTGCCAGATCCAGATGACCAGCCAACCGACAATATGGAACTGGGCCGTATTCTCGGGGACCTTCGAGCGGGTATCAATGTAACTCAAGAGCAGGACATGCACATTGCGACAGTCACGGTAAAGGCTCCCAGTCGCCGCGCTTCGGAAATTGCAAACACGCTGCTGGACTCTTACCTGGAGCGTCGGGCCCAATGGAATTCGGAGGAAGCAAAGAAAGCCTATGACGCCCTTAGCCAGCAAATGACGACCGCCTGGGCGGAACTGGTTCTCATACGTGATCGACGCATGAAATTCAACCAGAGCAACGGTCTTTATCTGCAGTTCCAGAAAGATACTCAAGATCTAAAAGAACTAACCGATGTCGAGACAGACCTTGCCAATCAGCGTACAAAAATATCTGCACTTGAGGCGAGCCAGCGTGAGGTGCAACTCCAATTGGCTAAGGAGCCCGAGACACGGACAGTTTCAACTGTTCAGGAAGCCAGTTCTGTGCGCGACAATCTCCGCACCAAGCGGCTAGACCTGGAAACCACTCTTGCTCAGGTGAAAAACCGGTACAAGTCAGATTCACCAGAAGTGCGCGAGATTGAGCAGGATCTCGCCGAGATCAAAAAACTACTTGCCGCAGAACCAGCCCAGATCGAACGCAGCCGCACCGACGGCATTAGCGCGCTGCATCAGCATCTTCGCACCAGCGACACACAATTAGGCTCGGACGTAGCCGGTGCCCGTGCTGCTTTTTCCCGACTGGAAGAACGAGCCGCATCACTCCGCCAGCGTGTCAACCGCTTGCCCGGCCTATCCGCGATGGCTACAGACTATGATCGGGAATATGGGCTTGCGGGTGAGAAATATCAACAAATTATGTTGCGTCGCCTGCAAGCAGAAGTTTCTATGGTCACTGCGAAGTCTGGCCCATCCAGCGTGCGTATATTAGACAGGGCAATGCCACCTTCTTCCAAGTATTGGCCCCGGATGAAACTGCTCTATCCGGCCGCTCTGCTGACAGGTATGCTTTTAGGCGCGGTTGCTGCTTATTTTCGCACTCTATTCAGCGGCCGGCTTCTTAGTGTCCATTTGGAAACCAACGGAATTTCGCTACCTTTGTACGCCAGAATTCCAATTCCAGCAGGTGGTCCCAAAACCTTGCTTACCGTTTCGCGTGCATATGACCACCAAAGGGAGAAACAATAAAAGTGCTTTTGGAAGATTCAAACACGGAACCCAAAATTTCAAATATAGAGCGGAATCAACTCATATTGGGAGAGAAGTCCGGTTCCGTCTCAAACGCTCCTTTCACTGGTCTCGCTTTTCAATTGCTACAGCAGATGCCAGTTGGCAGCATCAGCCGTTCGGTTTTGCTCGTTAGTGCGGCTGAGCCGGGCCTTTCGACATCAGCGAGCCTATCACTCGCGATGACGTTCGCGGGTATTCTTGGTCAAAATGTAGTGCTTGCCGATGTTACCGGGGGAGCTCTCTCGCTCAGCGAGGCACTCGATTGCTCTAGCGCCTTTGGACTCGCTGAATGCGCTGACACCGCCGATTTGTCTCGCGCTCTGCGACCAACCTCTTCGCCCACAATCCGTTTTCTGCCTTCCGGTGGCGAAGTCACTCGCTCGCTTCCCGCTTCAACCACAAGCGCCCTGCTGAATTACGGCCTTGCTGGCGATTCGATGCTTGTAGTTTCGGGAGGGTCTTTGCTGTCCAGCCCTGTGGCTATGGCCCTTGCTCCCCAGGTAGGTCTTGTTCTGGTTGTGGTGCAGGAAATGAGCACGCAGATTTCTGCCATACGCCATCTTGAACAGGTACTGGCTGCCGCTGGCGTTCAGCGTGCAGGAATGCTGCTTGCGGACCCAGGTTGAGGTGTCGTGCGTATTCGCGCCATTTCGATAGATAGACCCAAGACTCCCTTCGCTCCGGAGTTCTGGCGGGAACATTTTTTATCGTTTCTTTTTGCAGCGTTGGCGGTTGCTTTTGCGGCCACTATTGGAGTCATAGCCCTCGCTTCTGACAAAAAAGTTGCTCTTGCCATACTTGGTGGATTTGGTTTCCTCCTAGCATGCATCGCCTCAGGAAATCCAAGGCTGCTTTGCCTTTGGGGGCTTATGCTAACGCTGCCCCTGGATTTGAGTAAAAAGATCGGCCCAATGCTGCTTGGCAAGGATGGAGGGGAAAACAGCTTTCGAATTGACCTATGTGACGTATTCATGTATTGCCTCGCAGTACTGCTGCTTTGGGACATTTTCATCGGAGTCCGCCGCGGATTTCGTATACCAAAGCTGCTTATTCCCTGGGTTTTGCTCATTGCTATAGGGTTTGCCTGGCTTCTGGCTGGGCCCTCGCGTCTTTCTGCAGCTCATGAACTTTTCCGGATGTTTAAGGTTATGCTGCTGTTTCTGATTCTGGTAAATGAACTTGAGCGGCCACGGCGGATCCTTCACTGTGCAGCCGCTCTTTCATTGGGTGCGCTCGCCGAATCTATCATCGCGCTACTGGAGTACCGCGCTAAAGGCGTCCTCGGATTGCAGATTCTCGGTGAGACAACCGCCGATACCGTCCGGCATCTGAAGCTCACTTCTTTGCTCGACGAGCAGGCATTCCGGGCTAGTGCATTGATGCAGCACCCGAATTTGCTCGGGATTTATCTCGCTATATTGGTTCCTCTGGCTTTAGCTTTGCTGTTACTTCGCACAAACAGGATCTATAAGCTGATCTTTTTATTTACCGTACTTGCCGGGATTCCGGGTATGGTAGTTACTCTTTCCCGGTCAGCCTGGCTCAGTTTTTCGCTGGCCTGTCTACTCATCCTTGTATTCTTGATACTCCATCATGGCATCCGGCGAAGAGCCCTTTATCTGACCTGCGCGCTGACGGTGCTTGGCAGTATCACTCTAGGAGTTTTTTCCGGCCAGATATTAAAACGCCTTTTCGAGAGCAAGAATGACGCCACAATCGGTCGTGAGGTTTTTAAGGAGGATGCACGGCGAATGATCGATGCAGCTCCTCTTTTGGGCCATGGGCTAAACACCTATGTAATCCAGTTGCCGCGGTTTACCAGGGTTTCCATGAAGTCCTACGGCACCTGGCTACCGCCCGTCCATCACATCTTTTATCTCTGGTGGGCTGAGACCGGTGTTATCGGGATGATGCTGTTCATCTCACTCTGGGCGTGGGTGATCTACGAAGCCCTGCAAAACTTGCGCATTCGCGATCAACTTCTCTTTACTTTGAATGCTGCATGTCTGGCTGCCATGATTGCTTTAATTCCCGACTCCTTCCTGAGCTTCACTCTACGAGTCAACAGCATGCTACGTGTATTCTGGGTCTTGGCGGCGATCATTGTTGCAATCCGCTATTTGCGATTGCGAACGGAACGTGAATCCCTGCAAGGCCACCCAAATGGATAGGCCTGATTCAAATCTTCGACGCAAAGCGTTCGTCAATACGGCCGCCCAGATTTTGGGAAGGGTATTTGCTTCCTTTGGACGGCTTGCCGTCGGGAGTCTGATAGTACGGTCATCCGGTCGCGAAATCTTCGGTGAATATGCGCTAGTTCTTACCCTGGTTGCATTGTCGGAGTGGGTTCTTGACTTCGGGACCGGCGACGTTTTCGTACGAGAAGCCTGCAGTGCCCCCGAGCGTCGAGATCACCTGCTTCGCGTGCTTACGGCCACCAAAGCAGTTCAGTTGCCGATGGCTGCACTCTTGCTTTCTGCAGTTTGTATCCTCGCTGGCTACAGTAGAAATGTCGTTGAGGCAGTGGCCCTTGCCAGTATCAGTCTTCTCTTTTCCGCTGGCATTTCAATCTATCGGGTACTTTTCCGGTCAAGGTTGACCATGCAGTTTGAGATCATTGCCGAACTCATTTCAGTAGCTGTTATGATTGCAGCGACCTATTTTGCGACTCAGGTTCAGGCGTCTCTTTCTTCGCTTGCTCTTGTGTATGCCGGTTCACGTGCCCTGATGTTTTTCATCTGTACGGTATTGGCTTTGCCCCAATTCCGGCTCTCAATGTTGGGTGTGCAGTGGCATGAAATCGTTTGGGGCCTCAAATCCTCGTGGGCGATTGGTGCTGCGGGCTTTGGAATGATTTTCTGTGACTCTCTTGATTTCTTGCTTCTCCCCCGATTTGCCTCCCTTTCCGATCTTGGATACTACTCTGGCGCACAAAAGCTGGTGTGGCCGCTTTTGGTCCCGATGGCTGCCATTGGTTCTACGCTCTTCTCAGTGTCAGCCAGCTATTGGCCCGACCAGAGACTTCGTTTTTATGCGGCGTGCCAGCGCGGAATCAGCATAGTGCTCGCTTTGTCAGCATTGATTTTGACGCCTGTCTTTGCTGGTGCACCGTTTCTGATGAACCTTTTTGGCCCGGATCTTGTACCCGGGGCACCAGCGCTTCAAATCCTTACACTTGCTGTTTTTGTCAAAACAATTTCTCTCACGCTAGGAGCGGTGTTGCCGGTTGTACATGGACAGAATCACGCCTTGCGGATTGTTGGATTTCTAATTGTTGCCAAAGCACTCACTGTCGCCATTGCTGCAACGGCGTTTGGATATATAGGGGTGGCCTGGGGAATTTTGGGCCTGGAAATTTTGTTTGCCTCGATCGGGATATGGCTGCTTGGGTTGCTGAGTGGTTTCCGTGTCGACTGGAATTTACCCTCACGGATATTTCTCTGTGGAGTAGTCTCCGTTTTCGTAGGAATGCGAATTACCGCTATTCCCTTCTGGTCCGGCGCAAGCGCCGCTCTAAGTTACGTTCTTTTGCTGTGGGCTAGCCGAACATTTCATCAACTTGGGCTGCATTCAGAAAAGCATGAAGTCAAACTGGAACAGGCGGCAAACTGAGGCAATATGGCTATGACGTGGGCCGAGACAAAGGCGAATATTTCCGCAGATGCCACGCGCGTCGAGTTGCTAATATTCCCGGGCGGTGGCAGCGTCTGGTACCATCCCTCTTTTTGGGCGGCATTGTTTTATCGCTTTTCGCATTTTTTTTACGAGCGCGATCGCAGACTTGCTGCCCGTTTCTTTTGGCAGCTGAACATTTTGATTACTGGAGCTGACATCGCTCCTTCTGCTGAACTTGGGCCTGGCCTACTTCTGGTTACGCCATCGGGCGTTTCGATTTTTGGCCGGGCCGGCCGAAATCTTACGTTGATGCCCTGTTCGGGGTTGGGCGGGGAAGTGGGGCGTAGGGAGGACGTGGGCGCTTCCCCCGGTCTTCCCTGGCTTGGTGACGATGTGACTTTGGAGCCTCACTCCGGAGTTCTTGGTCCCGTTCGGATCGGCAACAGGGTGCGCATCTCTGGAGGTGTGTATGTGATTTCGAATGTCCCCGACGACACAATCGTTTCGGCACATCGTATTCGCATTTTGAAAGACAGGGAGCCGAATTGACCCCCTGCACTTGCGCCATACCCGAAGAGCATGCAAGCTGGCGTGTGCTTTTTGATTCACTTTCAGCAGATATTGAGCGGGTGCGCACATTCGCGCCCAACTATCGGCCAGAACGAGGGCTGAAGACCTCAATTAGCCTTTCACTCACTGCAAATATATCCTGCCTGATTTTCTACCGCGTCAGCCACCTGCTGTATGTGCGGAGGTGGAAGCGAGTGGCGCAAACTATTTCCTGTCTGAATTTTTTGATCCACAAGGTCAACATGCCACCGGATAGTTGCATTGGTCCCGGATGCTTTCTGCCTCATCCTGCCGGGGTCACATTTCATGGGGTAGCCGGTCACGACCTTACAGTGTTTAGCTGCGCGTTGGTTCTTTCAGATTGCAGTTCGGGTATGAGAGCGCCGATACTGGGGAACAACGTAACGCTTGGTGGCCACGCTGTCTTGATGGGGCCAATTGTTTTGGGGGATCGAATCAAGGTTGGTCTCGCCGCGATTGTGGAACGGGACTGCCCCAGCAACATGATAATTGTTTCCAACGCTGTAGGGCGCATGATGTCTCCCCGCACAGGCTAAAGCAGCAAAGAGCGGTGCCGGACGCTACCAGCAAGGAGTGTTCCAAACGTATAAAGGTCTCGGGGAAAGTACAGTCCGGCTCGCAGCAGTCGCAGAGGACCTTTAAGCGTTCTTGAAGGTTGTGAGCCGCGAGCTAGCAGGTAAGGCACCGACAAGAGCAGAAATCCTGGATGCAGGAGGCTGGCTAGAAGGCCTCCCAGCAGAAGAGTCAATTTGGCCTGATACTGGTCAAAAAAATATCCACCATAGTAGAACTGCCTTAATTCGGGATAATTCTTCATCAACATGGGCAAAGTGCCGAGCCTCATTTCGCAGAACCAGCGCAAGGGCTTCATTCTGAAAACTGCATGCGTGACCAGAGCATTCGCTGCAAATGAACTCTTCCATCCGGCTCGTTTTACCCGCCACGCCAGATCGACATCCTCGCCACCAACCAGAGTTTTTGTCGGATCGGGGCTCAAATCTGTAAGGAATCCGCCAAATTCTTCAAATATCTTTCGACGGTAGAAGATGTTGGCTGTCTCGTAAATATGATTTTCAGTCTCGATGACAAGACTGCGATTAAAGACGCTGTGGGGTGCTGCTGGATCAGCCTGTGTGCGGCCCTGGACAAATCCCACTTTGCTGTCGCTGAACATCTTGAGCCCTTCACGAAGCCAACAAGGACTAGCCACGCAGTCGCTGTCGAGAAAGGCGAGAAAGAGGCTTCTTGAATTCCGTGCCCCCAGATTTCTGGAAGGGCCAGGGCCTTCTGGAATCTTGGTGAAGACCCGAAGCCGACAAGTTGCTCCGCTTTGCATGGATTCGATCAGTTCAGCATTGGCTCTAGTGGGGGAACTATCCACGACGATCACTTCAAACTCACCTGGTTCCAGATCCTGAGCCAAGACGGATTCCACGGCCCTGCGTAGTAAATCTGTCTGCCCAAAGGCTGGGATTATCACAGTGACCACGAGTGAGACGTCAGATGAAGAGCACATATTCACTGGGACCCACTATTGTACTATCGGCTGCCTGTCGAACACTTAAAGTACACTCAATCATGGCTCTTTCGCGCAACGACCTTCTTCGAGTCTCAGGCACAATGCTGATGATTCTTTGGACTTCCGCCTGTGTCAGTCCTCGGGCCCAACAAGCCAAGTTGGCCCCATCGCCAATCTTGAAACAATCCAGTGTGAAATATCGCAAAGAGTACTTGCTGGTTCCGGGGGACCAGATAGAAGTAGTTGTTCGGGGTGTGCCTACAGCATCTCGATTATTGGCAATTCGCCCGGATGGGATGATCACTTTACCGCTTGTCGATGAAGTCAAAGCTGCTGGATTGTCCCTGCCGGAATTGCGTGAGGATCTCACGAACCGTTTCAAGCAAAGGCTAAAAGACCCCGAGGTGAATGTGATTGGCACACAGCTGCGGCAACCCATGATTTACGTTGTTGGGGATGTTGGAAATGCAATGTCTGTGCCGCTTCGAAATGTTGCAACTGTAGCGGAAGCTTTGACGATTGCGGGTGGGCTGCGTAGAACTGGTGCAACTCGTGATGTTGCTGTCATTCGTTTGGACCACGATGGCTCTGTTCAGGCAATCTTCGTGTCCGATAGCAAAGACGGCCAATTGGGTCCGTTGATGCAAATGCGTTCGTTTCCTCTTGAAGCAGATGACATTATCTTCGTCCCCGAGAATGGCCGTAGCCAAGTCGTTCGGGCGCTTGATGACTTTGTCAGCCGTCCCCTGAATGCTGTTCAGGGTGTTTTTGGTCTCTATGTGAACTTCCGGCTGATACAGGCAATCGCACAATAAGGGCAGTAAGAGGATGAACGATTCGACACAATGGCCAAAACTCCGAGTGCTTGTAACCGGAGGTACCGGGCTGCTTGGAAAGTCGCTTGTGGGAAAGCTGCTCGCATTGGGAGCCCGGGTGTTTGTGATGGCAAGGAAATTGCCGGGCGTAGGCCAAACTACAAGAATCCAATACGTTTTGGGCGATGTCGCAGATGCTGCGCATATGGGCGACATTCTCGCCGAAACCAGCCCTGATCTCATCTTTCATTTGGCCGCAGTCTCCCAGCCGGGATATGCAATGCAACATCCTCTTGCTGCTTTCGAAGTAAACGCTGTCGGTACGTGGCGGCTCCTTGAGGCGGTGCGAACTAGCCAGCGCACTATGCCCGTAGTAGTTGCCTCGAGCGAAGCTGTTTACCGGGAGGGAGAGCCAACTCCATTCACAGAAGAGAGTCCAGTGGCCGGTAGTTCGCCTTATGCAGCGAGCAAATTGGCTGCCGAGCATGCTGTGCAGGTTTATGCTTTAACGTATGGGATGCCAGTTTGTGGTTTGCGTACAAGCAACCTCTTTGGCCCCTTGGATCCGAATCCGAATCGACTCATTCCGTCGATCGTTTCATCCTGTTTAGAAGGCGAGTCGCCGATTCTCAAAAGCGACGGTACGCCGGAACGAGATTTTCTATTTGTAGACGATGCTGCCGATGGATATCTAGCCGCTGGTTGTGCCCTTCTTCAAGGACGGCTTGGCGGACAAGTACTTAACGTATCGTCAGGTGTCGCCATCAGCATTCGTTCGTTAACAGAAACAATACTGGCCTTGACTGGTCATACTCACCTAAAGCCAATCGTCCTTGGATCTGGAGCTTCTGCTCCTTCCAGGCGTTGTTCCAGCTCTGCGAAGGCTCTAGCCCTTCTTAGGTGGCAGCCACAACAGTCCTTAATGCAAGGACTCGAGAAAACTATTGCCGCCTTTGGCCTGGCGGCAGAATCAACTTCCGCGCTTCGAGCGCAACTGGGAGAACTATGAACTGTAGTTTTGGCGATCATTACCGCGGCAAGACCGTGCTTGTGACAGGATCGAGTGGATTTAAAGGCTCCTGGCTTGCCATTTGGCTTGAACACCTCGGTGCTAAAGTAATCGGCTACTCGCTTGAAGAGCCGTCGAATCCATCCATGTTCCGCTCCTGTGGGATCGAGAATCGGATCACACAGGAATTTGGAGATATTCGCGATCTGGACCGGCTGATCCGGACATTCCAAAAATATCAGCCTCAAATTGTATTCCATCTGGCCGCGCAGCCTCTTGTGCGACCCTCATTTGCAGAGCCCCGATACACTTTTGAGGTTAATTTCATGGGGACGATCAATGCTCTTGAAGCTGCCCGCGCCTGTCCCTCGGTTGAGGCAGTTTTGATGATCACGAGCGACAAAGCTTATCGGAATCTTAATTGGGAATGGGGCTACCGCGAAAGCGACGTTTTGGGCGGATCAGACCCTTACAGCGCCAGCAAGGCATGCGCTGAACTTGCTATCGCGGTCTACCAGTCTGAGGCTTTCCAGCGATCGTCACCGCCAACGAGGGATCTTGCGATAGCCGCAACACGCGCTGGTAATGTAATTGGCGGCGGCGACTGGGCAAATGATCGATTGATTCCCGATGCCGTCCGGGCAATTACGAGCGGGCAAAATATCGAAGTGCGTAATCCAACCGCGACGAGGCCGTGGCAGCATGTGCTGGAGCCGCTTAGCGGCTACCTTTGGCTTGGCGCATTGCTTGCGAAACGGCGTGAGCTTCGTGCAGCCTGGAACTTTGGGCCTGCCGATGCCGAGGTGCTGAATGTCGGCGACATGGTTAAGGGTGTGATCGAACGATGGAATAGCAAAACTGAGGTTATCTTTCGAAGTGACGACTCAGTGAAGGAAGCCATGTTGCTGAGGCTGGACTGCAGCAAGGCTGCCCATCATCTGAAGTGGAAAGCGGCCTGGTTCGCTGACCAAACAATGGATGCGATCGTGACTTGGTACCGTCATTATTACGAAGATGGATTCCCGAATATGCATGAGTTTACGGTTGAGCAAATCGAAAAATACACGGCCAGTGCAATCCAGCAAAAAGTACTTTGGGCAATGGCGGAGTCCCGGGCAATGGTTGAAGCTGAGGTCCAATAATTATGAATCCCCATTCATCCCTTAGCCCGTTTCGCTGCCGTGCTTGTGATTCGCCCGACACTCCCCTCCTTCTTGATATGGGCCGGCTTCCGCTTGCAAACGCATTCACCACAGGGGCAGATGACCATTCCGATGACTTCCGGGAACACTTGCGTCTGGTTATGTGCGCCAACTGCCAGTTGGTCCAGATTCGCGATGAAGTGGACCGCGACAAATTGTTTTCCTCTTACCTCTGGGTTATCGGCACGTCCGAAACCACGCGCCGCTACGCAAAGTGGTTTTCGTCAAGGCTTGCCGAACGATATCTCGCGAAAGCTGGTGCAAAGCTGGTTGAAGTTGCCAGTAACGACGGATTCTTTCTTGAACATTATCGTGAAGTTGGCTTCGACGTACTTGGAGTGGATCCAAGTAATCTTGCGGCCGAAGCTAACGAACGGGGTGTACCGTCCATTCGTGCCTTTTTTGGTCAGGAGGTAGCTCGCAGAATTGTGAGTGATCGCGGTCACGCTGAAGTGATTGTTGCCCGTAATGTGCTGGGTCACGCGAGCGAACTGCAGGATCTGGCGGCTGGCCTCAAATTGTTGCTGGCTCCAGACGGAGTTTGCGTAATAGAGAGCCCTTACGCGTATTTTCTCCGCAACGAGCTTCAATACGACACGATTTTTCATGAGCACCCTTCTTACCTTACGGCTGGCTCGGTCTCAAATCTAATGGCACGTTTCGGATTAAAGCTTACGGATGCGACCTTTGTTCAGATGAACGGCGGCTCGTTCGTATTTGAAGTGCGCCATGCCGATTTTCCTTCGGCAACCGGTGTTCAGTCGATCATCGATTTCGAGAGTCTGATTGGGCTCAATAGCCTCGCTGGCTGGAATGAGTTCGCTCGATCGGTTGAACTGCAGCGGGAGCGTTTTGTTGGACTTCTTGCAGACCTGAAGCATCAGGGGAAACTGGTTGTTGGCTACGGTGCGGCGGCCAAATGTATGACGATGTTGAATTACTGCAACATCACTCCTGATTTGCTTCCACTCATGGGGGACGCCAATCCACGAAAGCAGGGTCTATTTTGTCCTGGTGTTCGAATTCCTGTAGTTTCACCAGAGCAATTGATCGAAAGCCGTCCAGATTACATCATGATCGGCGCGTGGAATTTCAAGGATGAGATCATTCAGACCTTCAGGGAAAAACATGGTTATCGCGGAGGATTTATACTTCCGCTGCCAATGCCTTCGGTGGTTGAGGCGCTGGCTTAATGAGTGGAGCTGTGCGAGTCGATCTTCTGGGGACTGCAGTAAACGCCGAGACTTTTAGTGGTGCTTGTGAATTCCTTTCCACGCTGGTTTCGAATCGCAGATCGGGATATGTGAGTTGTGCCAACGCTTATTCCCTGTCATTGGCCTCTGGAGACGCGGCGTATCAGGCATGTCTGAACGGTGCATCATTTGTAACCTCAGACGGGATGCCAGTCGTCTGGCTGCTTCATGCATTGGGCTATAAGCACGCCGAGCGAGTTCACAATGACGACATTTTCTTTGCACTAGCGGAGAGAATGACGCATTGGCGTCATTATTTTGTTGGTGGGCGTGAAGGGCAGATCGAAGCGGCTTGCGCCGGAATACGAAAGCGTTTTCCCGAGCTACAAATCGTCGGAGCGAGCTCGACACCTCAGCGCCCCGTCCCTGCGGCTTACTCTGCCGGGATTGTTGAGGCCATTCGGGCGTCTGACGCCGATCTGGTCTGGGTAGGAATGGGAACTCCCTGGCAGGATTTTTGGATGAGAGAGGTCGCGCCGGGAGTACATGTGCCAATGATTGCCTGCGGAAGTCTCTTTGATTTACTCTCAGGGCAGACGTTGCCAGCGCCGGACTGGATGAAAAGAGCAGGTTTGCAGTGGTTATTTCGGCTGATGCAGGAGCCTCGCCGCCTATTTGCCCGATATCTGTTCCACAATAGTCACTTCGCTATTCGTGCACTGCTTCAATGGCTGCGCGCATCTCTGTCATGAAAATTCTTTACACCTGGAACTACCACCGAGGTGGCAATGGAGCCACCAACGCAATTCTAAACAGTATTGAACTCTCTCGCCAAGCAGGTTTTGAAGTTGAAACTTTTACTCGAGATAGCAGACTTTTACCTGAAGGAATTTCTGGTCGTTTGCAGGCTGCCGCCAGTGCGATTTATGCTCCCGAATCCGTTAGGGCGTTCCGGGAAGTATTGACACGATTTCGCCCTGATGTAGTTCATGCCTACGAGCTGTTCCCGCTGCTTTCCCCCTGGATTTTGCCCGTCTGTAAGGAATTTGAGATCCCGGTAATTCTAAACTGCGATGATTATTTTCTTACCTGCCCGAATCGAAATCATTTTCGAGAAGGTGCAGTTTGCACCAAGTGTGTTGGTGGGAACGAATTCAATGTGTTGAAGTACAATTGCCGCGGCAGTATTCCGGAAAGCCTTGTTGTTTTTGCCTACACAACAATGATCCGGCAAACAGAAATACTTTCTCGAAACGTCACGCGCTTTGTTGCCGGGTCCAAGTTTACGCGGCAGTGGATTGTGGAGAATGCTGGAATTGCTCCCGAGCGAGTAGTCCACATCCCTTACCCGGTTCGTGTTCCAGAAACAGTTGCCGATCCTGCCGAGGGCACCTATGTTTCCTATGCCGGACGATTTGTGATGGAGAAGGGAATTGACCTCTTTGTCGAGGCCGGTCGCAAGTTAGGCATTCCATTCAAGCTTTCCCGCAATGAGAGTTACCCTGTCAATGTCCCACTTCCGCCTGAGATGGAAGTGGTGGTGACGAGAGGTCGAGAAGATTTGGATGAGTATTATCGCAAGGCCAGGCTGCTTGTGTTCCCGAGCCGGTGGTTTGAGACGTTCGGCCTCGTTGCTGCCGAAAGTATGAGCCATGGTATCCCCGTGGTAGCAGCCCGTATCGGGACCGGAACCGACCTGGTCAACGATGGGGAGGATGGATTCCTTTTTGAAGCAGGGAATGCAGATGACCTTGCCAAAAAAGTAGAGCTTCTCTGGTCTAAACCAGAACTTTGTCGTGAATTTGGGCGCAAGGCACGGGCCAAGGTGATTCGCGAATGGAGCACTGAAGTCCACGTCCAAAGACTACATGCGCTTTATGCTGACGTAAAGAGCTGAAGCTCTCTTCAGGTAGAGCACTACCTGTGATGTTGTTCGAGTCTTTTGTTGAGTGGTGCCCGGGGCGGGACTTGAACCCGCACTTCCCTTTCGAGAAAACGGATTTTAAGTCCGTTGCGTCTGCCGATTTCGCCACCCGGGCCAAACTTTTCCTATTGTAACGGCGCTTGGGGTGTGAAGAGGGGAAATTGTTTTTTTGTAGACCAATGGCCTAGAGGAACTAAGCAATTCTGCCGAGAGCTGAGCATAGGGAAATTTCAAGTGAAGCTAAGACATTCTGCATTGCTAGGCGGCTTCCTGATGGCTTTCTGTGCTGTGGAAGCATCAGCGCAGAGCTTTTCATTTTATTCGACCTTGCGGTCAGGCGTGCCCGGGTCGGACTGGCAGGTTGGGGTAGGGCCTAGTTCCACACATAGTGCATCAACATGGAATACGAGGTACTTTTCCTACAGTCCGTCGGATGCTTCATGGCGTGGCGGTGGACTGAGCCAGGACTTCGAAATTGGCTTCGATGCGTTGCGTAATTTGGGTTTTTCGAGGGTCAAGAATTTCAATGGGGCATGGACAGAAGCTACTCTTGCCAATACCGGAGCACCGGTGGCGGCGGATACGAATTGGAGCATACCTGCATCGAGTTTTTGGCTGGGAGCTGCAGGGCTAAGCACAGCTTCAAGCATCAGTTTGGCTAGCCTGACTCTGTCTCCCAACGTAAGTGTTTTGAGCGGCGCTCTGCCCATAGGCCTTACGGCTGCCCAGAACGGAACCGGAGTGACTACGAATTTGCCTGCACCTATCGTTATCAATGCCGCAGCGAACGGGGGAAGTTGGTTTCTGGCCGGGACGGTGACCTTAAACGGATTTGGAACGGCAACAAGATCGAGACTGCAATTTAATTTTGGTGCGACTAGCAATCCGACTCCAGAAGCTTCGACGCTGGGCATGCTTGGGAGTGGGCTCCTCGTCATCGGGCTAGCCCGAAAAAATCGTTTGGCCTAGGACTTTGGTCTAAAGGAGCTAAGCAATTCTGCCGACTTAATCTATACAGACCAATCTAAGGTGTAAAGCAGAAGCCGTTCCGCTGTGGATGGTAGTTGCGGCAGGAGAGCCAAATGAGACGGAACTCAGTTGTCCTAGGAATCTTAATCATTGTGAGTGCGATGGGTGCATCGGCTCAGAGTTTTTCTTTTTATTCCACACTACGGGCAGGCCGCAACGGTGGCGGGTCGGCAGGGGGAAATGGCTGGGAAATAGCCACGGGAACTACGCCGGCTTATTCCAATGCCACCTGGACAGACGGACAATTTTCTTATAATTCGTCGCCATCGGATAACCACTGGCGGGCAAGCAACGGAACGCAGCAATTTGAAGTTGGCTATGACGCCTTAACCAATAGGGCGGTCACAAGGGTGAGAGACTTTCAAGGGGACTGGACGGAAGTGTCCAGGACGAATCCTGCGGGCGCAATTCCGAGCAACACGATTTGGACCTTGCCGGCATCCAGCTTCAACGTGAGTGTGGCGAGTTCTGCTGGTCCGTCTTCGATCGCAATCGAGGGTCTGACGTTGTCACCAAACGTGGCCTTGTTAAGCGGGTCGTTACCGCCCAGCCTGGCTGCGAGTTTCACGCCTGGAGTAGGCACCAATGCGAGTTTGTCGTCTCCGTTAGTGCTAAATGCGGCTGCTAATGGGGGGAGCTGGTTCTTGTCCGGCACGATCCGGTTTAGCGGGCTTCAAGGAAGTGGAGGGTCTGCACTAGGGTCGCAGTTGAGCTTTAATCTGGGGGCGATTGGGAACCCGACTCCTGAAGCAAGTACAATGAGTCTCCTTGGTGGTGGCTTAGTACTCCTTGGATGGATGAGCCGACGCCGACGGATGGGTGGAGTGAAATGAACTTGCCGGCGCCAGAATGGCCGCCGCAAGCGCCTGGGGTTAGTAATTTTCTGGAGATCGCCGAAGTCCGCGACCTGAAGTGGTTTGCTCGAAAGTATTGGGTATGGGTTGCGCTGAGTGGGATCGTGTCTGGATTGCTAGGGGTGGTTTGGGTGTACTACTTTCCTCCGCTGTTTGTGTCCCAGGCGACGGTGCGATTTTTGCCTCCGCAGGTGGCTGGCCGTTTTGTGAATCCGAATTTTTCTATGGAAGTTGGGCAGCGGATGTTTGCGCTGTCGCAATTGCTAAGCAGCCGCATGACTGCGGCGAAACTGATTGAAGCGTACTCACTCTATCCTGAGCGGCGGCGCTTTCAGACCGTAGAAGACCTGACGGCGAAACTGAGTATGGATTTGCAGATCGTCCAGGTTGGTAATGCGCAGGGAGATGACCATCGTGCGGTACCGACTTTGCGAATCGCGTTTCATTATCCGGATGCCGAAAAAGCGCAGAAGGTTGTGCAGAAGCTGGTGGAACAGATCTATGAGGAGAACCGCAAGTATCGTGGAGACCAGTCTTTGGGGACAACCGAATTTCTACTGGAACAACTGACTGCGGCCGAGGAGAAGGTGCTCGAGACCGAGCAACGGCTTGGGGAAATTCAGGATTCGATCGGGCTAACGGTATCGCAGACAAAGTTGGGGCAGTCGACGGCGCGGAGTTATGTTGTGGACTCGAGGTTGAGGGATTTGAGACATGACCGGAGGTTGCAGGAGGAGAGGAAGTCCGCGAAGAAGGCGGAATGGGAGCAGCTTGAGATGCTGCATAGACGGATCGAAACGCGGCCTGTGGAGTTCTACATACCTGAGTTTGAAGGGATGCCGAACTATTGGCATTTACGGGAATTGTTTATAGCAGCGAGATCACGACTGGAACGGTTAAACGAGCGATACAATTCCACGATGCCGGAAGTTGTGACAGCACAAAATGACACCAAAGAGGCTGAAGCTGCTGTGGAACGGTTTCACAAAGAGCGAGGAACCCGTTTGAGGAATCGCGATCTTGAAGCGAATGCCGGGAAGATTGCGCTGGCGAAGCTGGAACTGCAAGCGCTCGACAGAGAGGCTGGCGAGCAAATGCGGGAAGAGTCGGAATTGCGTGCCGAAGCGCAGAAGTTGCGTGAGCAACAAGGAAGCCCCGCTGGACAGGAAGTGGAGTTGCTGGTGGCCAAGCGTGAATACGATGTGGCGAAGGAGCACCACAACGAACTGCAAAAGAAGCACGAAGAATCAAGGTCGGCTTCAGAGATGGAACGCCGTGGGCAAGGTGAGAGCGTAGAGACACTGGAAGCGGCGTCGAGGCCGAGCGATGCACAGAAGCCAACCTGGTGGATGAGGGTGGCGATTGCGGCCGGGCTAGGTGTCTTGCTGAGCAGCTTTGCGTGTCTCATGGTTGTGCTTCGTGATCCAAAGGTATTGCATTCCGGACATCTGGAAAATTGGGCTGGAATCGAAGTACTGGCCAGTTTTGCAGCAGAAGGGCAGGGACGCCGGAATCTGGGCAGAGGCAGTGCAGCGGCGCTGACTTGTCTGGCGCTGATTTTTGCCAGTGGTTGCGGATTGTTGCAGAAGGATGCGGCTGGGCTGGTGCAAGAGGGGATCAAGGCTGAGAAAGCCGGACAATACCAGTCTGCTCTGCTGCAATATCGTATGGCACTTGGAAGGGATGCCAGATGTGCTGAAGCGCATGTAGGTTTAGCGAGGCTTGCGCTGCAAATGGGTGAATTGATCCCTGCGCGCGAATCTCTGGCCCGTGCTGTAGAATTGCGACCTGAGAATGAGAAGTTGTTGAAGGACCTTGCCGAAACCAGCTATAAGATCTACTTTGGAGATCCTGGACGACCGACTGTTTTGCTGCGCGAGGTTGAGGAGCTTGGGGCAAGACTCAAGGCAAAGTGGCCTGGAAGCCCGGATGGATACCGTATTCTTTCTCAGGTGCTGATGGAGCGTCATCGTACGGATGAGGCGATCGTGTTGCTGGCAGAAGCGAGTGGAAAAGTGAAACAAAACGCGACGCTGCGGGCGCAGATGGCAGCGGCAATGTTTCGAGTTGGGCGGGCGCAAGAGGCTGAGTCGACACTGGTAAGTCTGATTGAAGAACATCCAAAATATCTGGATGCTTACGACCTTTTGTATCTGGAGCGGATGCAAAGCAGGCAGAGTGAGAAAGCGCGGGAAGTATTGGTGTTGAAGTGGGAGAAGAGCGGGGAACTGGAGCCGGCTTTACAGTTGGCCGCTCACGACGATGCCCGGGGGCAGCGAGAAGCGGCATCGCAGATGCTGGTCGATTTAAAGCCGCTGGCTCTGAGCAAGGTGCTTGGTATGGCCAAGATTGGAGACTTTTGGATGCAACGGGCGGAATGGAAGGCTGCCTGGAATGCGTATGTGATGGGCCGGGATGCAGAAGTATTGCACCGGGGCGATTATGTAGGACGGCTTGCGGAATGGCATCTAGCGCAGGGCCAGAACAAAGAGGCGCAGGTTCTGGTGGAGGCGGAATACAAAAAGAACAATCAGAGTGTTGTGCTTGAGGCATATCTGGCCGCTGTACGGTTAGGGGAAGTACCGGCTGAGAGGAGGATGGAGGAGCGTAAGCGCCTGGAATCGATTTTGCAGCGGATGCCGGACTCGCCATTTGTGCGCTATCACCTGGGCCGTGCTTATCTGCTGGAAGGTAAAGCGCAGCCTGCGGCAGATCAATTCGAGCGGTCTGTGAAACTGGATGCCAATTATACGGCGGGTTGGCTGGCGCTGGCAGAGCTGGATCTCGCGCAAGGCAATGCAGGGGCCGCTGAACAGCGGGCTGACAATGTTTTGAGAATGAACCCGCGGCAGCCACGGGCGATGATGGTGCGCGGGCGGGCGATGGTGCAGAGGGGCAAATTGGCTGAGGCACAGACTTCGTTTGAGGCAGTGATCGCCGCTGAACCCAAGAATGCCGATGCCCGGTTTGGCCTGGCTCTGGCCCAGGCGCGGCAAGGGCGTATCACGGATGCCATCGGTCAGTTGGAAGCAGGAAAAGGCCTTGACGAGAAGGACCCGCGATGGACATTGGCCCTAGTGGCGGTGCAGACCCGGGAAGGCAAACTGGACAGCGCGAAAAAGACGCTGGAGGCGGCGCTTGAGATGGGCGGGCAGAGTGAATTGCTGCTTGAGCGATTGGCCGATTTGCAGCTTCAGCTGAACGATGGCGTTGGAGCTAAAAAGACTTTTGAGCGGTTGCTTGTGAACAATTCCAAAAGCCTTGAGTTTCAACTCGGCAAAGCCGGAGCGATGGCATTGGCCGGGGAGCGTGAGGCGGCACTAAAGCTGTATTCAGATCTGCAGAAGACGCATGAGAACGATTTGAGAGTCTGGTTGCAACCTGCGTCTTTGCTTGGTGAGATGAGGCGGGACCAACAGGCTCGCCAAGCTTACGAAGAGGCGCTGCGCCGGGATCATGAGAATATCTACGCATTGAACAATCTGGCCTGGTTGCTGCTAAAGAACGGAACGGATAGCCAACGAGCGCTGGATCTCGCGCAGCGGGCCAAGCGGACGGTAAGGCAGTCTCGTGAAGTGGACGGCACTTTGGCTGAAGCGTATACCCGGCTTTCGATGCTTCGGAGCGCTGAGGCTGTTTATGAAGAGATGCTAAGTTACCTGCCGGGGCCGGAAAAACCGCGTGTAGAGAAGCTGCTGGCCAGCGTCAGGCAGAAAAGCCGGAAGGAGAAGAATTCATGATCTCAAGGCTTGGAGAAGACTTAGGAATCGAAGCGCCTGAAGCTCTGGCGGCATTGCAGGATGCCTGGGATGAAGAACCTGTCGAGAGTTTGCGTGCTGCGCATAAGGCGCGCAGGCAGAGGATTCTCGATTTGCATCTGGTTCCACAGATCAAGCTTGGAGATGCGGAGAAGGCGTTTACCTGCGTGGACCCCAAGTATCCGGTGAGCTGGAAGCAACAGGTAAGGCAGTTGCGGAACCGTTTGACACACTTCGACGATGAAGTGAAGTCCCGGGAGAAATCAGGCATTCAAGTGATATCGCTGCTGAGCATGAACGGGCAGCGGCCTCGTAAGGGACTGGCTGGAAATCTGGCCTTTGCACTGGCGGCGATGGAGGAGACAAAAGTACTTCTGATTGATGCCAAGACAAGCCGGCCGGATCTGGATTTACACCTGGGCCTGAATGACGGGCGTGGATTGTGTGAGGCAACCCGTGCTCATCGAGAAGACTTGCCGGATTGCTTTCGGCGGATTTCGGGGACGCAGCTTTATTTGCTGCCCTTTGGACAGAAGACGAAGTATCAGGATGAGGCAGTAGATTTACGTGGTTTGCAGCGCTTGATTGCTGGATTGCGGGAGCAGTTTGACTGGATCATTCTGGACGGGCCGGGCTTTGATACTCCGGCCGATGCAACGCTGATTACGCTTTGCTCCGATGGAACCGTTTATCTTGTAGAGCAAGGCGTAGACCGTTTTGAGGATCTACGCCTTGCGTTCAAGCAGACTCAGGGCCGATACATGATCGGCGCGGTAATGATGTAAGTATTAGGCCTGTTCTGCAGACTTCATGAAGGGCTGAGCAAAGAACTCGAGGAAGCGTGGCTTGGACTTGGGGATCTCGATGCGGTCATCGAGCATGATTTCAGCCAGCTTCTTGTAGCTGCGTCCGAGGTTGGTGTCGGACTTGATGAGGGCACCGTTTTCCATCGAGCAATTGGCGGCTTCGTAGTTGTTGGCGATGGTCATCTCGACGGGTACACCGACCAGGTCTGAGATGCGATCGGCAGTCATGACGTGGCGTGGAAGAAACCGGTTGACGATGAGCCGCATCTGCTTGTCGATACCGGCGCGGCGGAGGCGTTCGACCTTGCGGAGGAGAAGATGCTGGCAGGCGAGTTCCTGAGTGCAGACAATGTAGATGCGCCTCGATTCCAGAAGGGCCTCGATAGCGGTGGAATCAAGCTGGCCTGAGAGGTCAATACAGGACAGGTCGTAGGCGCGACGGAAGAATTGAACGAGGCGGCTGGCGCGGTTGCCATCCATTGGGGTTGTGGAGTCGATGTCTGCCGGCAGAATGTCAAGTTCGCCCACCTGGGAACGAAGGCGAGCCCACATGTCGCCGTCCATATCCTGAACGGTTTGGAGTGCGTCCCTCAAGTTGTGTTCTGCGCGGAGTTTGAACAAGAAAGAAAGGACACCAGAGTTGCGGTCGAAATCTGCGAGTAGTGTGCGCTTGCCTGGGAATTTGGAGGCGGCGTAGGATGCATTCGCAGCGATGGTTGAGGCACCGGAACCTGGCTTGGCGGGCAAAAAGGTTACGATGTCGCCGCCGGTGCGAGGGGCCTCGGGGCGTTTGGAAAGTTTTTCGGATTGTTCCTTGAGGGTTTCGGAAATCTCGTGAAAGGTAGAGTTTGAAGTGATGTAGTTGCGGACGCCGGCACGGAGCAGCGTAGAGAGGATTGAGATGTTTTCTTCGCAAAGGGCGAGGATTTCTGTATTGGGGGCGTGCTGCTGTGCGAGAGCTACAACGCGCAGGGCTTTGGGTTGCTCGGTGAAGTCTACGATGAGCATATCGGGAGCGCTCAAGCGCAACAAGCGGAGGAGGCCGCCCTCTTCCGGGTACTGCTTCAGCCATTCGATGAGCTCAAACGTGTAGGAACTGGAGATGGCCTCCCGGAGGGGATTTACATGGGAGCCTTCCGGGGCAATCAGTACACAGTTAAGCGTTTGGGTGTTCATTGTTCAGTCCTTATCGATCCAGCAGATTTCATTACAGGAAGCTGATCGCTTCCCAACAACTTGAAGGTAAGCGTTCTGTTTCACGATTCCTACTAATCTTTGGGACTACATGGACTAGGACCTAGTACCGAGACTGACGGAGTTTACTTAGTACTTTGGTTGGCGGGGTCTTAGCGCGATTTAAGGAATTTGGCCTGAGCGCTGAAGGCATCTGGGGCGTTGCGGCGGGGATTGCGGGCGAAGCTGCCATCTGGCTGCATGAGGCGAACGTTGGTTTCGTCCTGCAGATAAGTTCCGATGATGTCTTCGCGGATGTATTTGCTGAGGCGCTTGTCCTGGATGGGGAAGAGGATTTCTACGCGACGGTGGAGATTGCGCGGCATCATGTCGGCCGAGCCGAGGTAGAGGTCGTGGGCACCAGCGTTTCTGAAGTAGTAAATGCGGGAATGTTCGAGGAAGCGGCCAACGAGAGAGCGGACTGTGATGTTGTCGCTGACGCCCGGGACACCGGCCCGGAGGGAGCAGGCACCGCGGATGAAGAGGTCGATCTTGACGCCCGCTTGCGAGGCCTGGTAGAGGAGCCGGATGATGCCCTGGTGGGCGAGGGCGTTCATCTTGAAGACGATATGGCCGCCGCGGCCTTCGAGTTGGTGGACGATCTCACGCTCGATCAGTTGCCGGGTGCGCTCGAAGAGATCTATGGGGGCTACGAGGAGTTTGCGGTAGTGCTTCTTGGCCGAGTAGCCGGTGAGGTGGTTGAAGAGGTCTGTAGCGTCGGCACCAAGATCTTCGTCAACGGTCATTAGGCTGAGGTCAGTGTAGAGGCCGGCGGTGACGGTGTTGTAGTTGCCTGTGCCGAAGTGGGTGTAGCGGCGGATTTTATCGCCCTCTTTGCGGACAACCAGCAGAAGTTTGGAGTGGATCTTGAGGCCGAGGAGACCATAGACAACGTGGACGCCCTGGGCTTCCAGCCGTCTGGCCCATTCGATATTGGACTCTTCGTCGAAGCGGGCTTTAAGTTCTACCAGCACTGCGACTTGTTTTCCCCGTTCGTTTGCTTCAAGCAGCCAGTCGATAATCGGGGAATTGCGGCCGACCCGGTAAAGTGTCATCTTGATGGCGAGGACGGCGGGGTCCTGGGCAGCCGTGCGGAGCAGGTCGACTACGGGGTCGAAGGAATCGTAGGGATGGTGGAGGAGGATGTCGCCTTTGCGGATGACGCTGAAGATGCTGGCTCCATCGTTGAGTTTGGGGTCGAGCGCCGGAGGGATTCTGGGGACGAAAGTTTTGTCGCGAAGGTCCCGTCGGTCCACTTGCAGGACGTGCTTGAGACGTACGAAAGAGAGTGGATCCTGGACGCGGTAGACATCGTTCCATTCTGCCTCCAGGTTCGATACAAGGATTTCGAGAATCTGGTCTGGCATCTCCTGGTTGACCTTGACACGGACGACGTCGCCGAAGCGGCGCTGGCGGACGGATTCTTCGATGGTTTCGAGGAGGTCGTCGGCTTCGAGTTCCTGGATGGCAACGTCGGCGTCGCGGGTGACATGGAAGGGGTGGGCTTCAAGCACCTTCATGCCGGGGAAGAGATCGTTAAGGTGAGCGACGATGAGTTGTTCCAGCCAGATGAAGCGCTGACTGTGAGCTCGACGGCTCTTGCTGCTGGTTTCGATGGGTATGAGTTGCGGTAGGGTGTCTGGAACTTTGAGGCGGGCGAAGTGGTTTTCACCTTCGGCACCCTGGATTAATATTGCGAGGTTGAGACTCAGATTTGAGATGTGCGGGAAGGGCCGGCCCGGGTCGAAGGCGAGCGGGGTGAGGACTGGGTAAACCTTGTCGAGGAAATAGTCGTGGAGGCGCTGGCGGGTTGCGGCGTCGAGATCCTGGATATGGACGAATTCGATGCCTTCTTCAGCCAGAGCGGGGATGAGCGATTCGTGGAGGCACTTGCGCGCGTCGATCATCAGTTGCGCGACGACGGGACGGATGGCTTCAAGCTGAGTGGAAGCAGTAAGGCCGTCTGGGCCTACTTCTTCTAGGCCGGCATCGACCTGATGTTTGAGGCCGGCGATGCGCACCATAAAGAATTCGTCGACGTTGGAACCGAGGATGGAAAGGAACTTTACACGTTCGAGCAATGGGTTGGCGGGGTCATTGGCTTCTTCGAGAACGCGGCGCTGGAAGCCGAGGAGGCTGAGCTCGCGATTGATGAATAGAGTGGGGTCATCCAGCGAGAGAGTAGGTTGTGTGGGGGCGGTGGTCGCCTGGGTCTTGCGTTTTGGTTGAGCCATGCTCACTTACTAGAGTAACGGCTACTAGGGTAAGGGTGCGGCGTTGAAATTGCGTGGTACCAGCATGTAGGCGGCTACCGGGGATTCGACACCGTTCTTGCCGATGGCTCTTACGCCGACAATTATGTCGTCGATGGAGAGGCCGGGGAGAGTGTATTCGGTGACTTTGCCGACGACGATTTCGCGTTCCCAATTGGGTGAGGTGGAGGAGCGGATGGTGATGGCGTAGCCCGAGATTTCGTCGTCTGGAGTGGAGGCCGTCCATTTTAGGGCGGCGTCGTAGCCTTTGCCACGGGCGAGGTTGGGGCCGGTGGTTTCGCCTTTTGCATTGGTGCGCATGACTTGTGGCAGGGTGGGGGCGAGGGCGAGGCTGCCGACGGCGGCGGCGTTGATGCGGGTGACGCGGGTGGCGTAAGAAGGGGAAGCGTGTTCGAAGGTGTCGCCGGCGGAGTGCTGGTAACCGTAGTGCTCGACAGGGGTGGTGAAGCGGATGGCGGCGTAGCCAGCGTCGTGGAAGGGGGTGTGATCGCCACCGCGGCCGAAACGGTCGTTGCGGAAGACGGGGTTCGCTTTCATGGCCGGGACGTAGCGCTCCGCCATTTCGCGGACGTAGCGGGCGAGGGCGCGGGAGGGGGAGTCTGCGGGGTCGGCCGAGTAGACGTTGACGAGGTCTGTGATGCGGCGACCGTCGCCGGAATAGTCGTTACCGATGATGTCGGAATTGAAGACTCCATCGATTTTGCGGCTGGCTTCTTTGGCGGCTTTGGAATAGGCGCGACTGCCGAAGAGGCCTTGCTCTTCGCCGGAAAAGGCGATGAAGACGATGGTTTTTTGCCACTGATGCTGGCTCATGAGGCGGGCGAGTTCGAGAACGAGGGCGACGCCGCTTGCGTTATCGCTGACTCCGGGGGCGGGAATTGCGTCGGCGGTGGCCACCCAGTCGGTGGGGTCGCCACTGCCGGGTACTGCGTCCTTTTTGCGGATGACGTTGAGGGAATCGTAGTGGGCGCAAATGATGATTTCGTGGTCTTTTTGGGTGGTGCCGGGGAGGGTGGCGACTACGTTGACGAGGTCGAGGTCACGGACGATGCGGCCTTGTTTGGTGATCTTGTGCGTGTCGAACTGGACGTCGAGGCGAGGGGAGAAGGATTTGAATTGTTCGGAGATCCATTCGCGCGAGGCTTTGTTGCCGGATTCGTAGTTGGTATTGCGGGAGGGGAATTCGCCGAGGCGTTTCATGATGGCGGAGATGCGTTCTTCGGTGACGCCTTCGACTATGGTTTTGACTTGAGGATGGATGGACTTGGGCGGGGCTTGGGCATAGAGGGTTAGGGCGAGGAAGAAGGCGAAGCGCATTTTGATAGCTTAGCGAAAATCGCTAGAGCTGCTTGTGTTTACTGGGCTTGCGAGCCAGTGGAATCCTTCAGCATTTGCAGGAATGCAGTTTTCCCTTTTCTAGCTGCAGCTTTCATTGGCTCGGGTGCCGATCTTGAAACGAGGACTTCGTTGTCGTTCGTCAGAAATAAGCCTGCCCAAACTCCGCTGACCCAAAAGCAAGGAAGCTTTGTGCCTTCTGGCTTCTTTTCTTTTTCCTCTTTGAGGAACAAAATCACTTCTTGTTGTGGCTGAAAAGGTAGAAGTTCTGCAGGTTTGTGCTCCGTCCCTCGCCATAGGCCGCCAATCTGAGTCACCAAGACCTCATCGCTGGCTTTTGATTTGCCTTTGAATGTCTGGACGACTCTGACAAGATGATCCGTCACTGGGGTGCTAACTTCGTTTTCGGCCCCAAGAATCCTTGATGGAAGACTTCGAATGACAACTCCAGAAATAACCAGATCTGAGCTTGTCATCAATTCAGGAATCGTCTCAGGAACGAATGCTGGAGATACGAAGATTAGCGCCTCTGAGGGGCGGATCGGATCGCCTGTCTTGGCCCTGTTTTGAGCAAGACCAGTGGAGGTCAGAATCATGCATAAAGCGCAGCCTATTAGAAAGCCAAGAGTTGTTTTTGACGTCACTTGAACTAACACCCCAGTTGCCTGATTCTGGCACATTTCAAAGAAGGGTGGCGCTGAAGGGCTATCGTCACAAGATTTACATCCAATGCCAATGAGATTGAAATTCTTGGCCGCTACTCTCAGAAAATATGAAAAGTTTTATCGCTTTGATGGCCGTTTCGGCTGCGCTGTGGGCGCAGACCGATTCCGCTTCTTTGAGAGTGCTGGTGGAGGATCCCTCGCAGGCTGCTGTGGCTGGGGCCAAGGTGAATTTGCTGAACCGTTTGACCGGGTTGCGAGTGGCTTCCGAGACCTCTTCCGATGGCTACGCCGTGTTTAGCCCGATTGTTCGCGGCAATTATGAAATTGAAGTGATCCAGTCTGGATTCAAGACCGTCAAGCTGACGGCAGTGCAGATCAATGTTGATGAGCGGCGGCTGGTTCGCGTGAAGCTGGATGTATCGAGTGTGAGCGAGACCGTCGAGGTGACGGCGAATGTTGCTTCCATCCAGACAGAACAGGGTTCGCTGGGACAGGTGATTAGTGGACGGACGGCGGTGGAGCTGCCTCTGGCAGGTCGGCGGTATACAGAATTGGCGCTGTTGAGCCCGGGTGTGGCGGCTAGCACGCTGAACCCGACGACGCGTGGCCCGGGTTGGTTTGTGGCTAACGGCAACTACCATACGCAAAACAACTTCCTGCTCGATGGTGTGGATAACAACCAGGGAACGCAGAACGCACAGAGCTTGAGCGCACAGGTGGTGCAGCCGAATCCGGATGCGATCGCTGAGTTCAAGGTGCAGACGAATTCGTTCTCGGCTGAGTTTGGCCGAAGCGCTGGCGCCGTAATCAACGTGTCGATTAAGAGCGGCACCAATGAGACGCACGGGACAGGCTATTACTACAATCGCGATTCCGCGCTGGCTGCTCGCGGCTGGACCAACAACTTGCAGAATGTACCGAAAAATAATCTGAAGTGGCAGCAGTATGGTGGCACGGTGGGTGGCCCGATTCAGAAGAACAAGCTGTTTTACTTTGGCGCTTATGAAGGCTTTGCCCAGCGCTTTGCCGATACCGGCTTGACGACAGTGCCGACGGTAGGGCAGCGGGCCGGCCAGTTTGGCGCGCTCAATATAATCGACCCTTCCACACGCATGGCATACCCCGGCAACATCATACCGGCTTCGCAGATCGATGCCCTCGCCAAGAAGGTGATCGATCTCTATCCTCAGCCAAACACGCCGGGTGCTTTCCAGAACGGGCGTCCCACAAACAATTACAGCTTGCAGCGCGATGGCAAGGAAGACACTCACAAGTTTGATACGCGCGCCGATTACAATCTGAACGACAAGAATCAGATCATGGGCCGCTTTAGCTATATCCGTCAGAAGTTTCTGCGCGACGCGATCTTCCCTGGCTTGGGTGATGGCGTAGGCAATCAGGGCGCGCAGTTTAACGAGAATCGCAGCCTTGCTGTGGCGTGGACGAGCACGATCTCACCTCGTATCGTAAACACGCTTCGTTACGGCAATAACGATACTTTCGCCGAGTTTGCCCACGCTACCGTGAACGAGCAGAAGGCGGATGCGTTTGGCTTTCGTGGCTTTCCTGCCGACATGTTGCAGGTGGGTGGCTTGCCACTGATCAACCCGACCAACTACAACCAGTTGGGCACTCGCAACTTCCGTCCGCAGTTTCAGACTCCCAAGCTGCACCAGGTTGTCGATACGATTTCAATGACAGCGGGACGGCATTTTGTGCGCGGTGGTTTTGAGTTGCGCATGAAGGACAACAGCTTTGTCGATGTGACACGCCGCTCGCCTGCCTACAACTTCCAGGGGCGCTACACCAACGACGCGATGAGCGATCTGTTGCTGGGCTTCCCTGAGAGCGTGCAGTTGAATACTGTGCCGGAAGTGAAGCAGTTGCAGCAGGCTTATAGCTTCTTTATGCAGGATGACTGGAAGCTGAGCCCGACGCTGACCCTGAACCTTGGCTTGCGTTATGAGTACACCACTCCGTTTTATGGCAGTGGCGTGAACAAGAACATCAACTTCAATCCAGCGACGGGTGGCCTCGTATTTGCTTCAGACAAGGACAAGTATCTGACCACGCCTGACCGTAACAACTTTGGGCCCCGCGTGGGTTTCGCCTGGCAGGCAATGCCGGAGCGCCTTGTAGTGCGTGGCGGCTACGGGATCTTTTACAACACGGAAGACATCTATGGCTCGGAAGCCAACTTGCCGTTGAACCCGCCGCAACTGATTCAGCCGACGCTTCTTCGTGTCGGTACCGGGCCCGCTCCGGTACGCTTGAGCGATCCGCTGCCTGCGGGTGTTCTGTCGAACTTTGACAGTCGCACGATTGGGCTTCGCACTCGTGAAGAGAATCAGCGCTCGGGCCGCATCCAGCAGTTCAACCTGGCTGTGCAATATCGCGTGAGCAAGGCGAGTACGTTTGAAGTTGCCTATGCTGGCAATCGCGGTACGAATCTTTTTGGGCTTTATGAGCGCAACCAGACGGCCTTTGGTGTTGATGGATCGGTGGCGGCGAATCGACCCTTCCCGCAGTGGCAGGGGATTCAGACCGGTGCCAGCCGCGGTAAGAGCTGGTACAACTCGCTACAGACGAAGTTTGAACGGAACTTCGACAAGGGCCTCTTCGTGTTGGCCAGCTTTACCTGGGCTAGCGCGATCGATCAGGTTGGCACGTGGGATGCAGGTGCGTCGCCGCAGCTTCTGGATCGCTTTGACCAGGAGAATGGCCGCATGACACAGACCCCGATCTTACAGTACACGACGGCGGTGACCTATGAGCTGCCCTTTGGCAAGAGTTGGAGTGGACCAGCAAAGTGGGTGCTGGCGGGCTGGAAGAGTGCCTTCATCGTGAACTGGCGCACTGGTTTGCCGATCAACGTAACGCTGAACGGAAATGGGATCGACCCGGCCACGGGACGGGCTTATACCTTCCTCAATCGCAACGGGGGTGGCTTGCGGGCGAATCGCGTAGGCGAGGCCAATACTGGCATCGACCCGAAGACCGATCGCCTGCGCTTCTTGAACCCTGCAGCTTACGCCGTGCAGACATTGAACACACCTGGCAACTCTGCTCGCAACACCGCCTACGGCCCGCGCTTCTTCAATACGGACTTCAACCTGTCGAAGGGTTTCGCGATCACGGACCGCCAGTCGGTGGACATCCGTTGGGAAGCGTTTAACTTCTTCAATACGGTGAACTTCAACAACCCCTCGACGGGTCTTGGCGGCACGAATTTCGGCTGGATTACTTCAGCCCGTGACCCGCGCATCATGCAGATGGCGGTGCGCTACCGGTTCTAGGCAGATAAAATGTAGGTCCGTATGAAGACGGATCTGGATCGACTGCAGGGAAGCTGGCGCGTGAAGACGCTGATTGTGGATGGTGCTGCCTTAAGTGCCGGCATGATTGGTGCGGCTCGCGTTGTGATTGATGGCGATCATTTTCAGTCGCTGGGAATGGGCGCTGCCTTTGAAGGGTTGATGCGGGTGGATGTGAGCCGGAGGCCGAAGAGCTTTTCGATCAAATTCACTCGCGGGCCCGAGAAGGGGAATGTGAACCACGGGATTTATGAGCTGCGTGGGGATCGCTGGAAACTTTGTATCGCGACAAAAGGAGGCCCGGCCCCTCACGATTTTGTGAGTGAGCCGGGCTCTGGTTTTGCGATTGAGATTTTAGAGCGAGACGTCAACCCAGCCGCGCCGCTCGCTTGAGGCGGCTACTGCTTCGAGCAGGAGCATGCCACGGAGGCCGTCGGCAAAGGTTGGGTAGTCGATGGCTGCCTTGGGGTCTGCAACGCGACGGTAGAAGCGCTTGAAGAGGTTCTTGTGGCTGTCGTCGTAGCCCTCGCTATGGCCGCCGGGGAGTTCGGCGTAGGCCGCTGCTGCCGGGTAGAAGAGGCTGCCGTCTTTGACGATGACCTGGTTGGGGGAGTTGCGGTGGCCGATCCAGAGTTCGTCGGGCTTTTCCTGGTTCCAGGCGACGCCTGACTTGGTGCCGTAGATTTCAATGCGGAAGCTGTTCTTGTTGCCGGCCGAGATCTGGCTGACGGTGAAGCAGCCGCGGGCACGGTCTCCGAGGTGGAGCAGGACGGCGCCGAAGTCGTCGGTGTCGATCGGGATGTTCTGGTAATCGTCGGGGCTTAGGGTTTTGCCGGAGAAGGTCTGGACGCTGCCCTTGGGCTTCTTGCGGGTTTTGTGGAAGGTGGTGAGCTCGCCGCAGACGCTGGTGATAGGGAGGGCTGTAAGGTGCTGGATCATGTCCATCCAGTGGGAGCCGATGTCGCCCATGGCACGGAGTTTGCCATTGTGTTCGGCTTCGATGCGCCAGTTATAGTCTGTGTCGTAGAGGAGCCAGTCTTGCGAGTAGGTGCCCTGGACGGCGAGGATTTCGCCGAGGTCGCCGGCGGCTACCATTTGACGGATCTGCTGGACGGCGGGGTAGTAGCGGAGGTTGTGGTTGGTGGCGTGGGCGACGCCTTTGGCTTCAGCGAGGGTGAGGAGGTCCTGGGCCTCGGCGCTGGTCATGGTGAGGGGCTTCTCGCAGAGGACGTGTTTGCCGTTCTCGATGGCGATTTTGGCCATGGGGTGATGGAGCGCGTTGGGGGTGCAGATGTGGACTGCGTCGATGTTGGGGTCTTTGAGGAGGGATTCCCAGTCACCGGTGGACTTTTCGATGAAAAGCTGGTCTGCGAAGGCTTTTGCCTTGGAATCTGAGGAGCCGGCGACAGCGGTAACTTCTACGTTGCCGAGGCGGCGGATCGCTTCTGTATGCACGATGCCCATAAAGCCCGTGCCGAGCATGGCGGTTCTAATTTTTTGCATGGAATTGACCTTAACAATCTATCGTATCGCCACCTTAGTGGTCGATACATGAATTGGTAGAATGGGGACTGAAAATTCATGATTGTCCGGATCAAGTTGCGCGTTGGGCCGAAGGTTGCGACGAACCGGAATATGGACGCGAAGGTGGCGCTGGCGGTGGCGAGTTTGCTCACCCCCGGGGCGATGCTTTGTTTTGTGCTGGCGCTGTGGAGATTGCTGGCGGATTTGAATATCACGACTACGTTTATTTTTGAGAACGGGTTGTTGAGCCACTGGCAGGTGTGGATGGCGATGGGGGTGGGGGTGCAGATGGCTAGTGTTTATCTGGACCGGTATGGGCGGCGGGGGGAAGAGCAGGCTTAGGGTTTGGCGGCTATCAGGATGTCGCCGCCGGAGCCGAAGTCTGCTGGGCCTTTGCAGAAGATGTTGGCTGTGCCTGGGGGCCAGTCTTCGGGGATGATCACGTCGAATTGGTAGAGGCCGACGAAGTTGGGGGCGTAGATTTGGGTTGGGATTTCCAGGCCGCGTGGGGCGGGGATGCCGTCTTTACCGAAGATGTAGCAGGCTGCCGGTTCTAGTGGCTTGGCCGGGGGATCTGAGGGGCCTTTGGCGCCGGTTGGCACTGGACGGTCTAGCGGGCCTAATCCGGTTGCCCAGAAGTGGATTATTTCGCCGGGGCGGGCTGGATTCTGTTCGTTGATGAAAGCGGTGAAGTCTTGATTGGTAGCGGTTATCGACTGCGTTCTGAGATCGACGAAAAGCCTTGGGCTTGATTTTTCTTCAAAGAAGAGTTTGCTGCGCAGAACGAAGGGGGAGTCTGGGGATTGGATCTCCATGACTCTCGAATCGCCCTTCAGGCCGGTAGCCTCCCAGGGTACCTGGAAGTCGAGAAGATTGGCTTCGGATTCAATTCTCGGATAGTTTTTCGAGTCGACTTGAAGCTCGAGTTCGGGGCCTGCATAGTCTGTAGAAAAGCGGAAGAGTGAACCGGGATAGGTGGAGCCGGTTTGTCCCCTTAGATAGGTTGGGAAGGGTGCGTAAAGCTGGCTGGACTCGCCGGAGCTCGCGTCGATGCGGTAGATGCGGTTGGTGCTGGTGGTTGCGAAGACGGTATTGCCATCGCCAGACAAGAGAAGATCCGCGAATTTTTCCCGATGGGTGAGGAGACTGCGCCAGCCGGTAGACCGATCCCAGAGGACGAGTTCCTCTCCACGATTCAATACCAGCCTGCGACCATCATCGGAGATCATCAGACCCCTGATGGTAGAAAAGCCTTCGAAGAGAGTGGTCGAATTGAGGCTAGCCACCTCGATCAGGAACAATTTGAAGTAAGAGCGAAAGACGAGTTTGCCTTGCGGAACCTCGGTGAGGATGGCGACCGCATTTCCGTCTGCGCTGATACTGGCATCCACAATATTGGCATTCTGGTTATCGAAGACCATCAGTGGAGGACGGCCGAGGGGAGTGATTCTTGCCTGCGAATAGTCGAAAGAGAGAACAGTCCCCTGATTGGTGAGGGATTGGGCTGGGAGTCCACTGAGCATTCTGGCCGGATTGCCGGAGGTGCCGGTGTCGAGGTCTCGCAGCGTTGGGGCGATGAGGCCGAAGCCGAAGCTGGTTTCGAGGACAAAGCGGCCGTTACGGCTGACGCGGAATCCTGCGGCCTGGAAGCTGTATTCTTTGCCGTTGCGCTGAAGCTGCAAGCTATTAGGCGGGGATTCGCCCATGCAGGAGCCTGAGCAGGGGTAATAGGCGAAGACGCCTGTGGTGGTTGCGTCGCTCGAAAGGTAGGGGCCGGTGATGACGCGGGAATCGCGGAGGTCAACGGGTTGCGGAATTGGTGTTTCGGCATGACGAAAGACACGGACAGAGGAGAGAGCGAGCGGTTCTCCTTTGAGGGCGTTACTGGTGGCGAAATGCAAAATGGCTCCGTCTGCGGACGAAGCCATTGGTATGGATTGCGGTGAGGCGATGGAGCTGAGTATGAATCCCAAAACTACAAAACGGGTCATACCCCCAAGCTTACTCGGTTTTCTTCTGTGAAATCATCGCGGTCGTGTCGATCGAAACCTTGCTGCCAGTGTCGAGGCGGGGCAGGTTGGTGGTGGCTACCGTCTCGCCAGCGGCTACGCCTTCGAGGATTTCGATTTCGGTTTCGAAACGCTCGCCGATCTTTACTTCGCGGGCTTCGATGGTGTCGTCCTTGATGACGTAGGCTTTGTTGGAGCCGAGCACATACTGGATAGCCCGGTTGGGGAGAAGGACAATCGTTTCTGACTTGTCGGTGGGGATGCGGGCTTTGGCGTAAGAGCCTGGCTTGAGGCGCATGCCGGGGTTGTCGATCAGGGCCTCGGCGATGAAGGTGCGCTTGGCTTGGTCTACCGAGGGGGAGACGCGCCAGATTTTGCCGTTGAACTTTTGGCCCTCGAAGGCCTCCACTTCTACCTGAGCGATCTGGCCGACCTTTACCCAGGGGGCCATGCGCTCTGGTACGTCGAGGCGCAGACGGAGGGGGTCGGTTTTGACGAGAACGATGAGCGGCGTGTTGGCTCTGACGTATTGCCCGACCGTGACCTGGCGTTCTTTGACGCTGGCGGCGAAGGGGGCGTAGACGGTGGTGTCGCGGAGTTTCTTGCGCTGCAGGTCGACGATGGCCTTAAAGCGTTCGACTTCCTGTACTAGGTTGCGGGTCTGGTTGACGGTGGCGTCGTAGCCAGCTTTGGCCGAATTGTAACGGGCCTGGGCTTGATCAAGATCGGCTTGTGGGCCGATGCCCTGGTCCCGCAGTTCGCGGGTGCGCTTGTAGCGCTGTTCGGCGTCCTGAAGGTCTGCTTCGGCACGGCGGACATCCGGGGTGGTCTTTACGTCCTGAACACGGTCGGTATCTTTGGTGAGGCCGAGGCGTTCTAGGCTGGAGCGGAGCTGGGCTTCGTTTTGGGCGAGGAGATAGCGTTGCTCTTCGTCGGAAATATGAACCATGACCTGGCCCTTGTTGACGAAGTCGCCGAGGTCGGCATCGACTCGATCGACGCGGCCATCGATTTCGGCGCTGACGATCGTCTCATCGAGTGGGAAGAGAGTACCGACGCTCTCGATGCTGCGTTTGACCACGCGCTGGGTGGCGGTGACGGCGCGGACCTTGAGCGGACCGGATTCCTTTTTGGTCACCGCGACCTTTTGTTCCTTATTGCAGGAAGTGAGGAGCACCAGGAGTGCCAGAAGAAGAGGGGTAATATGGCGCAGCATTAGATTAAAGGATTCTTTCTAGTGTAGCCCCAGCATGCAAGCCGGGTTTGACAGAACTGTTACTGATCCGTTGTGATGGTGACATTTTTGCGGGGCATGCTGTTGGGGAGTGCAGATCATAAAGTCAGAGGTAGTGCTTCCCGCCCCGTTTCGCGGAGCTTTTGCCAAAGCATTTGCCCGCCAAATGCCGCAGCCGGTTTTTGATGCGCTGATGAAGGTGCTGCAAGTGGAGAGGACGGACGATTTTTACCAAGGGTTACACCAGGGGCCGCCGGAGACCTTCTGCCAGCGGTTGCTGGAGGCGCTTGGGGTTGAGGTTCGAGTGGCCGAGGAAGATCTGAAGCGGATTCCGAAGGCCGGTGCTGTGTTAGCGGTGGCGAATCATCCGTTTGGGATTGTTGAGGGAGTGGCGCTGGCGCAACTTTTGCCAAAAATTCGGCCGGATGTGAAGATCATGGCGAATCAACTGTTGGGTGAGTTTTCTGAAATTGCGGACCGGGTGATTTGTGTGGACCCGTTTGGAGGCCCCGAGGCGCGAAGAGCCAATGCCAAAGGGATGCGCGAGGCGCTGGACTGGTTGTTGCAGGGCGGGATGCTACTGGTGTTTCCGGCGGGTGAGGTGTCGCAGTTGCAGTTTCAGTTTCCGCGGTGGCAGGTGGCAGACCCGGCGTGGAGTGAATCGATTGCGCGGCTGTTAAGGAAGTCGAAGGCGTCGGCGCTGCCGATGTTTGTCGATGGGCGCAACAGTGTGTTGTTTCAGTTGGCTGGGCTGGTGCATCCGAGATTGCGCACGGCGCTGCTGCCACATGAATTGTTGAACAAAGGGAAGAGCCGGATTGAACTGCGCTGCGGGGCGGTGATTGGTGCGGCACGCATTGCGCGGCTGGAATCGGATGAAGCTCTGGTGGAACACCTGCGGTGGCGAACCTATCTGCTGCGCAAGCGCGACCGGCAGCGGGTAAGGCGTGTGACGGAAGGCCGCGCGATCGCGACCGCTATGCCGAGACAGGCGCTGTTGCTGGAGATGCGCCGCAGGCCGCTGGTGGAGGCTGGCGAGTTTCAGGTGTTTGCAGCGCGGGGTGCGGAGATTCCTGCGACTTTGCGGGAAATTGGCCGTTTGCGCGAGGAGAGTTTCAGGCAGGTGGGCGAAGGGACGGGCAAGGCTCTTGATCTGGATCGCTTTGACGAAACTTATCATCACCTCTATCTTTGGAATCGCGAGAAGCAGGAGATTGCCGGGGCTTACCGGTTAGGACTTGTCGATGAGCTGGTGAAGCCGAGTGGCGTTAAGGGACTCTATACGCATACGCTTTTTGATTTTGATGCGGCGTTTTTGACTCGAATGGGGCCGTCGATTGAGCTGGGTCGTAGCTTCATTCCTCCGGCTTACCAGAAGAGTTATCAGCCGCTGTTGATGCTTTGGAAGGGAATTGGAAGCTTTGTGCTTGAACATGCACCAGCACACGTCTTGTTTGGACCCGTAAGTGTGAGTGCCGATTACGCAAGGGCTTCGCGCGAGTTGATGGCCAGTGTGCTGAGCCAGCAGAACGGGAATCTGGAGCTGTCGAGTCTGGTGAGTGCGCGGCGGCCATTGCGGCCAGCATGGGACTCGCTGAAGCCGATTGCGTGCGATCTGGATGAATTGGGAGATTTGATCGCCGATCTTGAGGCGGATGGCAAATCGATCCCGGTGCTGCTGCGGCAGTATCTCAAGATGGGCGGGCGGTTGCTTGCCTTTAATGTCGACCCAAAGTTTGGCAATTGCCTCGACGGCTTGATCGTGGTGGATCTGGCGCGAACCGATAAGCGGCTGCTTGAGCGCTATATGGGAGCAGGCGGAGCAGCAAGATTCCTAGACCAGAATCGTGAACGCGGTGTCGGGTTGGGGGCTACGCTCGACACGGCGGTACAGCGTGTCGCGCTCAACCGGTTCCCGGCCGGCTTCACGAATTAGGCGCACGAGTTCTTCGCGGCGGAGGCTTTGGCTGGTAGTGGCGCCGGCATCGTGGTAGATCTTCTCTTCGACGACGGTGCCGTCGAGATCGTCTGAGCCGAAGCGCTGGGCGAGTTGAGCCATGCGGGGGGTCATCATGATCCAGTAGGCCTTGATGTGTGGGATGTTGTCGAGCATCAGACGGGAGATAGCGATGTTCTTGATGTCGTCAAACCCGCTGGTTACCGGTACGTGATGAAGCGGTGTGTTAGCCGGGTGAAAGGCGAGCGGGATGAAGGTCTGGAAGCCTTTGGTGTCGTCCTGCAGGGTGCGCAGGCGGACCAGATGATCGACACGGTCTTCTTCCGATTCAATGTGGCCGTAGAGCATGGTGCAGTTGGAGTGGAGCCCAAGATTGTGGGCTTCGCGCGCGGTTTCGATCCAGACATTGCCGTCGATCTTGTGGTCGCAGATGATGCGCCGTACGGGTTCGGCGAAGATTTCAGCACCTCCGCCGGGCAGGGAATCCATGCCGGCGGCCTTTAGTTTTTCAAGGACCTGGCGAATGGTGAGCTTGGTTCGTGTGGCGAAGTAGCCGATCTCGACCATCGTGAAGGCCTTGAGGTGTACTGTGGGGAAGCGTTGTTTCAAACCACGGAGGAGTTCGCAATACCAATCGAGGGTGAGCGTGGGGTGGAGACCGCCGACGATGTGGAATTCCGTGACCGCTTCAGACCAGCCCTTGCCTGCGACTTCCCAGGCTTGCTCGTGCGACATGGTGTAGCCATCGGGATCGCGCACTTGTTTGCCAAAGGCGCAGAGCTTGCACTGGGCGACGCAGACGTCGGTGGGGTTGATGTGGCGGTTGACGTTGTAATACGTGTCGTTGCCATTGATGCGCTCGCGGACGATGTTGGCCATATGGCCGATGCCGAGGATGTCGGGGGATCGGTACATTGTGACGCCGTCTTCGAAGGAGAGTCGCTCGCCGGCAAGGACTTTTTGGTGGATCGACGCGAGACGCGTATCGTCAAACATTTCTGTAAACCTCGATTGCCATGCTGGCAAAGTATGTCATCCCGATGAAGCCGTTGACGGTGAAGAAGGCCATATCGACTTTAGACAGATCGCTCGCCTTGACGAGTGAGTGTTCATAGATCAAAAGGGCAGCCACTGGAAGCACAGGCCAGGGCGAAAGGCTGAGGGATTGTGAGAGTGCTGTAAGTGAAATCAGGGTGAAGACGTGGAATAGGCGGCTCAGGATGAGCGCGTTTGCAATGCCGATGCGGGCTGGAATGCTGAAGAGGCCTTCGCGGCGATCAAAGTCTGTGTCCTGGCAGGCGTAGATGATGTCGAAGCCTGCGGTCCAAAGCATAACTGCAAGGCTGAGGAAGCCTATCGGCAAATCGAGCGAGCCGGTGACGGCAATCCAGGCGGCGCTGGGAGCGATTCCGAGGCTGGCACCGAGGACGAGATGTGCAAACGAGGTGAAGCGCTTGGTGTAGCTGTAGAAAAGAACTATGGCGAGTGCGACCGGGCTGAGCATGAGGCAGAGAGGGTTGAGAAGGGCGCTGGCGAGAAAAAAGAGGGCGCTTGAGGCAATGAGAAAGCCCCAGGCGAAGCGTTGGCTCAGCTGGCCGCTGGGGAGGTGACGCATGGCGGTGCGCGGGTTTTTTGCGTCGATTCTGGCGTCGAGGATGCGGTTAAAGGTCATGGCGGCGCTGCGAGCGCCAATCATTGCCAGGACTATGTAGAGGAGTTTGAGTGCAGGGGTGTCGACGTTAAAATTAAGACTGCGCCACGCGAGAAGGGCTCCGGTAAGGGCAAATGGCATGGCAAAGATCGAGTGTTCGAACTTGATCATGTCGAGGGTACGGCGGAGCCGTTCGACAAAACCGGGTTCAACCGAAACTGTTTCTGTTTGCGCCATGCGTAGAATCAACTACCATTTTAATGGATGCGATTCTTTGTTCTCTGTTGCACGATTATGGTTCTGATGATGTCCTGCTCAAAAAATGACGAGGCGGAACGGTTTGGCTTGCGGGCTGTAACTATGCCCAATGGCAAAACAGTCTACGCCGAGATGGCGATTGAATACACTGAAATGCTGCGTGGATTGATGTTCCGCGAAAGTATCGCCAGTGACCGTGGGATGTTGTTTTTGCACAACAAGACTGGCAGCTACCCGTACTGGATGTTTCAGGTGAAGATGCCGCTCGATATCATCTGGCTGGATCAGAGCAAGACTGTGGTTGAGGTGTTGGCTCATGTGCCACCTTGCCCGTCGGCGAAGTCGAGCGAATGCCCGACGCACGGAGGGGTGAAGCAATCCCAGTTCGTGCTGGAATTGGCCGCGGGCATGGCAGAGAAATATGGAGTTGTCGTTGGGTCCAAGATAGACTTTTAAGTATATGAATCAACAACAGATCCGTGATTTATTTGAGAAGGTACGGTCGGGCGATTTGAGCCCCGACGCGGCGACTGAAAAATTGAAGCACCTGCCGTTTGAGGATATCGATTTTGCGAAAGTAGACCACCATCGAGCCTTACGGCACGGGATGCCGGAAGTAATTTTCGGGCAGGGGAAAACGCCAGAGCAGATTACTGCGATTGCAGAACGGCTGGCTGCGCATGGGCAGAATGTTTTGGCGACGCGAGTGGATCCTGTCTCGGCACGGGCTATCCAGGAAGTGCTTCCCGAAGCTGTGTATCATCCATTGAGCCGATTGCTAATCTTGAAGCGCGAAGTGAAGATGCTGGGGAAGGGAAAAATTTTGGTGATGTGTGCCGGTACTGCTGACTTGCCTGTGGCCGAAGAAGCCCGTCTCACAGCAGAACTGATGGGGAATGATGTGGTTGCTGTGTCCGATGTTGGAGTGGCAGGGATTCATCGTTTGCTGGAGCAACGCGAGAAGCTATGGGCAGCAAGGGTGATTATCTGTTGCGCCGGGATGGAAGCAGCTTTGCCAAGTGCTGTTGGTGGACTAGTGGGCTGCCCCGTGATCGGTGTGCCGACCAGTGTCGGATATGGCGCGCATTTTAATGGACTCGCTTCTTTGCTATCCATGTTGAATTCTTGCGCGTCCAACGTAACGACGGTAAATATTGATAACGGTTTTGGCGCGGCTTATGTGGCAACGCTGATCAACCGAATTTGAGGTTTTTTCAGTTTCATGATGAGATTTAGTCTGATTTTGATGGTTGCGATGGCCGGGATGGCGCAGCAGGCGGCGAAGCCACCTGTTCTTGTGCCGCTCGAAAAACTGAGCATTCCGAAGTCTGAAGAGAGTGCCAAGGATGCAGACCAGCCGCAGGCTAGCAGCCTGAACGGCAACTCACTTTTTGGCTTCAAAGACAATGACGGGCGAATTGCTAGCGCGATTGCGGTGCTGGCTAAAAACTCGAATGACCCGAATTCATATCTTGCCGCCGGGCGTATGCAGGATTCCTTGCTTCGTTTTAACGAATCTATTGGTACGTACACAGAGGCAATAGAAAAGTTTCCAGCTGATTACCGCTTCTTGCGATATCGAGGGCACCGGTATTTATCGGTTCGGAAATTTCGTGAAGGCGTTGAGGATCTTGAAAAGGCTGTGAAAATGGTGCCCAATTCCTTTGAGGCCTCCTACTATCTTGGCTTGGCCTACTACTTTAGTGGCGAGCATGCCAAGGCAGCCGCTGAACTTGGCCGGTGTGAGGATCAGATCAAGAAACCGCTTGCAACAAAGAAGGATCTGCTTGGCGGCAGGAGTTGTGAGGCGATGAAAGATGACGTGAATTGGCTGGTTCCTTTGCAGTATTGGCGCTTTCTTGCATTGCGTCGCAGTGGGGATATGGCTGGTTCCAAGAAGTACCTGGACGAAGAGGTGAGTTCAAAGATGACAATTACCAGTTCGACTTCGTTCTATGATTCACTGCTCTTCTTTAAGGGGGTCAAAGAAGTGAACGAGATGATGGTTGGGGCGAACGAGGGTACTCGCGACTTTTTGCTGCGATCCAGCGGGGTAGCGACCTATCTATTCACTGAAGGCGAACGTGCAAAGGCTTGCGGCATTTGGTCGCGGAATGCGATGGATCAGAACTGGGATCATCTGGGAGTGCTCAATTCCGAGAGTGAATACTGGCAGAATAGCCGGGCGGCGTGTTCCCTTTACGAGGCGGCAACGAAGCCTCAATAGCGGTGATCGATTCGGGGTGCTAGCGTCGCACTAGCAGTCGAGAGCCCAGAATGAATCCAAGCCTTCTTTTTTTATTTCTGTTTGTACAGGCCCCGGTTACCGAGCAAAGTGTGCTGGGTGGGGCTTGTCTTGCGGAAGCTAAAATGGGCCCGATAGAAGTTCAAGCCTTTAACAACTGGGCGACGCAGTATCGCGAAGCGAGAAAGGCTGGACGACTGGCAGAGGCCGTTGAGGTTGCAAGGAAAATTGTGCGTAACCGCTGCTCCAACGAGCACTGGCGTTTTCAACTTGTGGACCTGATGGCGGAACTGAAACGGCCGGAGGACGCTCTGGCATTGATTGAGGCAGGCTATGACCGAGGCAGCAACTCGGTTGAGGATCGACTCGTGGAGCTGAAGACGCCAATCGATTCAGAGGTATTCAAGAAATCAAAGTTTTCAGCGAAATTGGAAGCGGACGGTCAAGCTGCCCTGAAGCGGAAGGCTGAAGCGAGGCTCAAGCTGGCTGCGATGGCTGGGCCCGCAAAGCAGTATGTCGCGAAACGTGCTTGTCCTTTTGAGTGTTGCCGGTATGGCCAGTGGGAGGCCACGGAGGGTGTTGTGCTTTATGACCGGCCCGGTGGGCCCGGTGGGAGTGCCGAAGTCCTACGCGTCGCCAGGGGTGAAAAGGTGCTGGCAGTGACGGGGGAGGTGCATCTGGAGCCGATTCCGGTGCTGGTGCGCTTTGCCAGCCCCTACGGTTTTAATTCGCCCGTTGGTTCTATTGTCTTTCTACTCGATCGCAAGGGAGAGGGGCATGGGAATATCTGGGTAAACGGAAAGATTTTGGATGGAGAACAGATAGGGGTTCGGAATGTGTGCCGGGTGGGTGGAAGCGAGTGTTGGGGTGAGTTTGTGGTGGCCGAAGACGAGAAGAAGATGCTTGAAGAATCGGAGTGGTGGGTGTTGATTCGTACTCGCAGCGGCAAAGTGGGATGGACGAAGGAAGCCCGAAAGTTCAGCGGCATCGACGGTTGCGGGTAGGATACGGTTATGAAGACTTCGAGTGTCAGCCTGGCAGATCGCCATGGCGTGATTGCTGTGCCGCCGCTTTGCCGCCGAATGGATGGGTCGCTGGACTGGGATGAGAGTGCGAAGATTGTTGCTCATCTGAAGGCTGGCGGTGTGACTCGCCTGATGTATGGCGGCAACGCGTTTTTGTATCACATCACGCTGGCTGAGTATGCAGAGTTGCTTGGGTGGATGAGCGGGCTTGGGGATGAGTTCTGGTGTATTCCGAGTGCAGGTCCTTCGTTTGGACGATTGATGGATCAGGCGCCGCTGCTCAAGAAGTATCGCTTCCCTTGCGTAATGGCGCTGCCTTGCGCGGACCCGCGGGATGCCCGTGGAATTGAAGATGGCTTGAGGCGGTTCTCGGCTGCGGCGGAGATGCCGTTGATTGTATATCTCAAAGAAGAACAGAACTTTGGTGGCGATTTGATGGCGGGGCTGGATGCGGTAGCGCGGTTGGTGCGGGATGGGGTTTGTGTGGGAATCAAGTATGCAGTGGTGAGGGCGGATCCATCGAAGGATGCTTACCTCGATGAGTTGTTGAAGCGGGTTGACCGTAGCTTTGTGATCAGTGGGATTGGGGAGCGTCCGGCGATTGTTCATCTTGAGCATTTTCAGCTGGCTGGATTTACCTCGGGTTCCGTATGTGTGGCTCCGGCCAAGACACAGGCGATTTTTGAGTGTCTGGACCGGGGAGACTTTGCCGGTGCAGTACCACTACGAGAGTTGTTTTTGCCTCATGAAGATTTGCGCGATGCCTGGGGGCCAGCGCGAGTTCTGCATGCTTCGATGGAATTAGCCGGGATTGCCGCTTCAGGGGCAATCCCGCCATTTGTCAGCGCTTTGTCTGCAGAACAGAAGGCAATGTTGGCACCCGCAGCCAAGGCCTTGCTTGCCAGTCAGGACTGATACTCGCGCAGCAGTGTTTGGATGTGCCGGAGTTCCGGCCGCTTGCGAGCGATGAGGTCGAAGAGGAACCAACCGATGCCAACGGTCAGGATGACGCCAGCCACGGTGGCGGCCGAAGAAGCCTCGTGCGGGCGCATCTTGCCGCTAGCCTGGAGTTGACTAATGGCAATGGCAAGCAGCGGAATGAACGAAACGAAGAGGCCCAGCAGGATCTGTGTTTCACGGTAGCGGCTTCTGGCGTGATCGAGGAGTGTCTCGAGCGTGACCCGGATGGAACTATTGGCGGCTGCTGGGATCGCCTGCATTCGTCTTTTGTAATGGGTTGCCATAGAGATTGCCGCAACCCAGGTGGCTGCCAGCATCAGATGGGCGTACCAGGCTTCGATGCCTTCTCCCTTTGCTCTTAGGAGTTGCCATGCGGAGAAGCCTGTGGTGGCAACCGTCATGCCGATCACGTAAATGCTCATACCTCTTGCCTGAGCCTGTTCGCGCGTGAGGGACTGTATGGCGGCGTCGATGAAGACGCGCTTAGTTTCGGCGGTTGGGATGTTTGCTGAAGAGTTCCAGAGAGTTTTCAGTTCATCGAGATTCATGTGTTTCCTCTTTCATTAGTTCGACTAGTTTTGCGCGAGCGCGCAGCAGACGTACGCCAACCAGGCTTTCAGTGATCCCGTGAATTTCTGCCATCTCGCGGTAGCTGACCTCATCGAGTGAGAGCAGCAACAAGGACCGGTCCAGTGGCGGAAAGGTCTGGATCCCATCGTAGAGTTGGTCGAGCTTTGGGCTCGCAGCTTCCGGCCTGGGCAGGTCAGCTGGTGGCCTGGATTGTTGCTGCTTGCGCCGCCAGGTCATGGCAGTGTTGTGAGAGACACGGTAGATGAAGGTCGTGGGCTGAGCGTCGCCACGAAAGGCCGGGATCGACTTCCAAACGGCTAAAAGGATTTCCTGCATCAAGTCTTTTCTGTCATCGCCTTGGGCGAAGGCATTGACGGCATGATGCAGAATCGTCATATGGGCATTCGCCCAGGATTCAAAAATCGAGTTTTGTTCTTCTCTAGTCACTGTCTAAACCGTTAGTAACGGCTTGCCCTTTGTTTCTTACAAAGGTGTGGAATTTAGAGTTTTGTGTTGCCGCCCGGGCGAGTGAGGTCGAAGCGGTGACGGGTGTCGCAGTAGCTTGTGCCACCCATGCGGCCGACAGCGTTAAGCATTGAGGGGTCCACTTTAAAGTTATCTACCAGGCCCTCGGCAAAGTGGAAGCAGAGGACGTCACCGAGGACGAGGATGCCGCTGGTGGGGCGGTCTCCGAGTGGGATGATCTGCCTTACTCTGCATTCCATTTTGGCGAGAGCTTCTTTGACCATGGGTGCCTGGATCATCGTTGCAGGCTCGACGCTAACGCCTGCGAGGGCGAATTCGTCGACTTCGGGCGGAACGTCGGCAGCGGATTGATTCATCGCCTCGGCCAGGTGTTCACTGACGATGTTGACAACGAAGACGCCGCTCGATTCGAGGTTGCGGAGAGTGTCTTTTTTGTTGTCGCCTGCGGGCTTGCGTGAAGGGGCGAAGCAGATGACGGGTGGGTCGCCGGAGATGGCGTTGAAGAAGCTGTAGGGGGCGAGATTGTTGGTTCCGTCCTCGCCGACAGTTGAGACCCAGGCGATGGGTCTGGGCACGACCATGCCGATCATGAGCTTGTAAAGGTCTTTGGGGCTGGTGTCTTCCGATTTGATGATCATTGTGGTGCAGTCTTCAGGCTAACGCTAGATTGGAAGGAGTGAACTATTTAGGGCATTTGCTGGTGCTGCCGGATGCGGGGCTAACCACTCTCGGGAATCTGCTGGGTGATTTCTTTAAGGGGCGGGTGGAGGGCATTGCACCGATGGATTTGCGTCTCGGTGTGGCTTTGCACCGTGAGATCGACAGGTTCACAGACAGTCATCCGGTGGTGCTGCGTAGTGTTGCCCGGCTGGGCCCCGAAAGACGGAGACTGGGCGGTGTATTGGTGGATGTTTTCTACGATCACTTTCTGGCCCAGGGTGTGGATGTTGAGCAATTGAGGGGCGGGCTGATCGAACATGTAGGAGGCTTGCCCGAGGAGTTGCAGGGCTTGCCGGAGCGAATGATCACCGGGCGATGGCTTGGGAGTTATTCGACAGTGGAGGGAATTGGCATGGTGCTGGAGCGGATGGAGGCGCGACGCAAGCGGATCGTTGGTTTGGCAGGGGCAGAAGCAGAACTCCGCCAGCACTATGAAGCGCTGGCGGAGGATGTGGCCGAGTTCTATCCTGAGGTGGAGCGATTTACCAAAGACGCGATTCTTCGTCTCCGATCGGCATCCCGGGCGGCGCTTCGATCGGGCGAGGGAGCGGGATGACCTTTGGGTCTTCAATGAATCGCTTGATCTCGTTGTTGAGCCAGAGGTCGTAGTTGGAGGTTGAGATGTTTGTAAGTTCATTGAAGGCCAGGGAACGCGCCCTTGGGGCGGTGCGCTGGTCTGCGGCAAGCGCCATCAGGTGGTAAACGATCGAAACCCTGAGCAGGTTTCTTAGTTCCCATTCCATGCCATTGTCCAGCGGCTTGTCGCCGAAAGCGACGTCGTTGAGCGCCTTGAATATCTCTCTCATTGCCGGGTATTTTTTGTCGCGAGCATTGTGCTGAGTGATTCGGCTGGCGCGTTCGGGATGAAGGATGAGTCCAACGGCGAGGTTGATGGCCGCTTCGGCCGGGGCCAAGGCATCGAAGGTCAGGCCGGTGCGGCCCTTGAAGCTTTCGCGGGTTCTGGGGTAGCCGAGGGCGGGTGGGGGCATCAGGGCGAGGATGCGTTCTGGCAGAGCGAGGGTTTCCGGCTTGAGCGTATCCAGCAGTGCGCTCAGGGCACGGCGCTGTTCTTCAGGAGCAATGATGTTGGCGATGGGTTGCTTGTCGCCCCGGATGGCATAACGATAGTCCACACCGCCGATTACCTTGGCTGCTGCCTCAACCTGATAGCGATGGCTCAGATAGATGGGCACGAGTTTGTTTTCCAGCTCAGACATTGGCGTCCACATGGTGATCACTTTTTCGCCGAAGGTTTCGAGTGCCTTGGTGCGAATCTTCATCATGCGATTTAGTTCGTCGACGGCATTGGCTCCGTTGTCCCAGAGATGGCCGGTGGGGTGAGCACCGCCGGTGGCGCGCGAATCTGTGTCGGCAATCAGGTACATGCCTCGCTCGTGGGCGCGATCCAGTACCTTGCGCAGTTCGGCTGCTTCGTCGGTACCGGGTGGATAGTGCTGGTAGCCGTATTCGATGGTGACCTTATCCCAATCGCCTGCTCCTACAGCGTAAGCGTCGCTGAGATCGATTGAGCCATCGGGCTTGAAGGTGAAGAGGGGCGCGGGGTAATCCATTACGCTGGTGCGTCCGAAGGCGCTGGCCGAGAAGTTATGGACGAGGCCGAGGGTGTGGCCGATCTCGTGAATGGAAAGCTGACGGATGCGAGCGATCGACATATCCATCATGCGCTTGGTGGAGGCGTCCGCGCCAATGTAGGGGGCCAGCATGCCTTCGGCAATCATGAAGTCCTGACGGATGCGCAAGCTACCGAGAGTGACGTGGCCTTTGATGATTTCTCCCGTGCGTGGATCTGTGACGCTGGCCCCATAAGACCAGCCGCGAGTGGATCGGTGCACCCATTGGATGATGTTGTAGCGGGCGTCCATTGAGTCTGCGCCTTCAGGCATGATCTCGACTTGGAAGGCGTTGCGGTAGCCGATGGCTTCGAAGGCCTGATTCCACCAGCGGGCGCCTTCGAGGAGGGCTGTGCGGATGGGCTCTGGTGCGCCTCGATCGATGTAATAAACGAGGGGCTTGACGGGGTCGCTGACTTTGGCTCGCGGGTCTTTCTTCTCGAGACGGTGGCGGGTGATGAAGCGCTTGTCGACGGGTTGTTCGACAGGAGTTGCGTAGTCTTTGAAGCGGAGCTGGTTGTAGCCGGAGCGTGGGTCGAAAGCGCGTTGCTTGAAGCCGGGAGGGGGCAATTCGAGGAAGCTGTGATGGACACGAAGGGTTAGCGAGTCTGCCGTGGGGGTGACGCTGGAGACGAAGTTGCCGACACCTTCACCGGCGAAAGTGATCGTGGCTTCGGCTTCGGTGTTTTTGGGAAAGGCTTTGGTGCGTGGCATGTAGATGGCGCTGCGGGCGGGGTCCAGACGGAAGGTGCCCTGCTTCATGTCGCGCAGGCGGCCAGCGACGTTCATCGCGTCGCGAACGACGAAGTTGGTGATGTCGATGAGGACCTTGTTGTTTTCTTCTGCCTCTACCGTGAAGCCGTAGAGGATGCTCTTGGCGAAGCTGTCGGCGACGGCCTGACGTTCTGTTGCGTCGGGCGAGATGGCGCGGTAGTCGAGATTTTCCTGCACCAGCAGGACTTTGGGGCCGACACGTTCAAAGTGGACGACGCGCTCCTGGCCGAGCAGACCGCGGTCGAGACCGGTGTCGTTTGAGCCCAGGCCTGCGGGCAGACTTTCGTAGTAGAGGAAGTCTGTATTGAACTTGTCGATCAACAGAAATAGCTTGCCGGCTTTGGTGTCGTAGTAAAGCGGGAAGTAGCCTTCCTGCTTTTCGAGGCTGGCGGTTTTTGTGGTCAGAGTCGATTGACCAAAGGTTGCGAGAGAAAGCAGTAATCCAATGAGGAGCGCACGCATCATACTGGTTATTATGCGGGTCGGATTGCTTGTTTTGCTATTAACGATTGCAGCGTGGGGGCAGAAAGTCTGCCCGGACACGCTGGTGTACAGCGCTTGCGATATTGTCTTTGAGTTGGATGCGGCTGAAGCGAAGGCGCATCCCGAGCCCTGGAAGACGGTAAAGATTACGGCTGAAGTTAAGAGCCCTCGTTTTCGTACCTTCCTGGCGGATGCTTTCTGGGATGGCGGCGGGAAGATGGTGGTGCGTGTGGCACCGACCGACGACGGCCTCTGGGAGCTGAAGATCACGAGCAACCTGGCTCGCTTTGACAAGCAGACTCTTAGCTTCAATGGTTTGGTAAGCGAACTGCCTGGTTTTATCCACAAAGCGAATGTGCATCATTGGCGCTATTCCGGAAGCCAGAAAGCGCATCTGTGGTTGGGCATGGAGGTGTGGGATCTTGCGAATGCGGCTGAAGAATCGTTTGAGACCGTCAAGGCTCAGAAGGCTACGCATGTACGCACGGTGCTTGAGCCGGTGTGGCCGCCAGACCCGAAGCGCTTTGAAGCATTTGAGAAGCGGGTGCAGAAGCTGAATGCCGACGGGATCATTGTTGATGTTGTGCTGGCCGGGCCGAACGGCGCACTTGTGAAGGCTCTGCCGGATTGGGGCACGCGTGAGAAGTATTTTCGATACGCGCTGGCGCGGCTGGCACCTCTGAATGTGACCTGGGAGCTGGTGCAGGATTGGGAGACTTACAAAGATGCGCGTACGCTGCTGAAAGATATCGGGTCGCTCATTATGAAGATCGATCCCTACAACCACCCACGCAGCGCATATCCGGTGGGTAGCACGTCGGCCTTTGTTCGGGATGGCTGGATGACGCACATCGTCTGCAATGGTGAAGACCCAGCCGTGCCGGCGATTGAGCATCAATTGTATGCCATGCCGATTGTCAGCGTTGGCAAGAAGATGAATTCGAAGGTGCTATGGAATGCGATTGCGGCTGGCAGCTACCTCGGCTACGGGGCGACGAAGGCGATAGCGGAGATTCTGGAAAAGACGCGCTATTGGGAGCTTGAGCCTTATTTTGATGTGTCGAACGGGCGCGGGCTGGCGCTGATCGGTACCGATTATCTGGTTTATGTGGATCGGCCGGGAATCGTCGAAGTGGAGGTAGAGAAGCACACCTATGACGCTGCCTGGGTGGATGCAGCGACGGGCGAGCGCACGCCGATGAAGGAGTACAAAGGTGAGCACTTTATCGGAGAGCCGCCCAGCAAGGATCGCGAGTGGATCTTGCACCTGTCGCGTGAGGGCCGCAAGGAAGGCATGCTCAAGAGCTACAAGTTTGAGAGCGAAGTGATCATGATGCAGGAGTTCGAGATCGACCCCAAGCGCATCCCCTTTACCGTCGACATCAAAGACAATGCAGACCTGAAGGCGGATTCGCCTGTGCCCTTCACTGTGACGATCACCAAGGATTCGCGCGCCACGCGGTTTATGCAGTATCTGGTTACAGCCGATGTGCCAACGGAGTTGCAGGGCATGCGGGTGATTACAACCAAAGACAAAGGCCCGATGGTGCTGCCGTCGGCTCTGGCTACAAAGTTCCCGGCCGTGTTGAATCTGCGCTTTACCGGAATCAATTCCAATGGCAAGGTCTACTTTATCGATCGTATTGTGAGGTTGGTGAAGTGATTCTGGCAATCGATACAACGCATGAGGTGGGGAGTCTGGCACTGGTTGAAGGCGGGCAGATTCTAGAAGAAGTGACGCTCGACGGGGGCGATGGCTATGGGCACTTGCTCTTTGAGGCCCTGGGGGCTTTGAGTGTGCAGATGAAGGACGTAGACGGCTTTGCTGCTGCGAGCGGGCCAGGGACCTTTACCGGCGTCAGGATTGGGCTAACAGCCGTGAAGGGTTTGGGTGAGGCGCTAGGCAAGCCAGTTTATGGCGTGAGTAATCTTGAGGCCTTGCTTGGCTTTGGCGATGGGTTGGTGGTGCCGTTTTATGATGCGCGCCGCGGAGATGTCTATGCACGCTTGCTTGACGGAACCGAAGTTGTGATGCCGCTTGCGCGAGTGCGGGAGTTGGTTGGCCGGGAAGTGGAGTGGGTGAGTTTTGAAGCGGTCGACGATATGGCTGTTACTCTTGCTCCGCGTGTGATTGCGGGTGCTGTGGGCAAGCTGGCTGAGAAGCGCTGGCTGGCCGGGGAGCGGCCGGATCCTGCGGCTCTTGACGCTAACTATGTGCGGCGTACGGATGCCGAGCTCAATTGGCGGGAAGCGTAACTTTGCCGGTGGCCGTCCATTCGACGGCGCGCACGAGCAGGCGCTGAAATTCGGGGACGTCGAGGTTGGGATTGGCTTCGTTCTTCCAGGTGTGGCCGAGCATGGTTGTGTAGACGCGGCCCTTGCCGTATTTGCGAACCCAGTCCATCGGCTCGTTGCGTTTGGAGTCTTTGCTGTAGGCGTAGGTGAGGATGTGGAGGTGCTTGAGGGCCTCGGGCGGGCCGTGCTGGCCGTGGGTGAGTTGCTCGGCTTTGTGTTGCCAGAAGACGGGTAGCCCTTTGGTGATGGGGTGTTTAGTGTCGAGGATGTCGACGCGAAAGTCGTGGCGGGGGCCATGGCCGGGAGCGAAGCCGTCACCTGCGGCTACGAGCATTGGCTTCTTCTGGATATCGATTACCAGGCCGGGGCCGAAGGATTTGTCGCGCCACAGAAGCCCAACGAGCTGGTTGTATTCAGGCCATTTGAGGAAGGCGTTGTTGGCGGCATGGAAGATCACGACGCCCCCGCCCTTGTTGAGATAGTGAAGGAAATCCTGCTCGACGGCTTGCGGCCAGCGGATGCCGTTTTCGAGATGGCCTCCGTTGAAGTTGTTGATCACTACCTGATAGTTTTCGAAGTTGGGGCGCCAATTCTCGCCTTGGGCAGGAGCGGTTGAGACGTCAACGGTGAAGCGCCCGGTTCGCTCGAGGGTTGTTTTCAGAAACGTGGTGGCGGCCTGCCAGTCGTGATTGTTTACGCCGTCGATGATGAGGGCCCGGATGGGCTGAGCCTCAAGCGGCAAGGCGAGTGCAAGGAGTAAGAGGAGGCGCATTTGGTTAGTGTTTGGGCGTGATGCGGGCTTCGAGCAGGTCGATGTCGCGCTCGATTTCGTGCAATGCTTCGTCTCCGATCTTAAGCTGTTTGCGCAGGTCGAGAATGGCTGTGCGTTCGATCTTGACCAGTTTCCACCAGAGGCGCTGTTCGGCGAGGCTTTGAAAGTCCTCCGGCTCATCGCGCCGTTCGATGCCGGTTTCGATTTCGAGCCGGGCGCGAAGGTCGGCCAGACGGTCTTCGTAGTAACCACGGATTCGTTCAAAGGCAGAGCCCGTGCATTGGCCGCTGTCCTGGACTTCGAGAACATGTTCGAGAACCTTTTCTGCCGCGTAAATGCGGGCGTTCAACTGTTCTTCTTCGCTGGCCTTGTCTGCTGGGAGGCCCAGCCAGCGGACAATAGGGCGCAGCGAGAGACCTTGCAGGAAAAGCGTGCCCAGGATCACCGCGAAGGTGAGAAACAGGATCAGGTTGCGATAGGGGAAGGGAAGCCCGCGTTCGGTTTCCAGCGGAAGTGCCAGCGCAGCGGCAAGACTGACAACGCCTCGCAGGCCCGTCCAGCCAACAATCAGCACCGCGCGCCAGTTGGGCATCGGTTCGCCCCCGGATAGCAGCGCGGGCAGATATGCTGCGGGAAAAACCCAGATCAGCCGAAGCGCAATCACACCAAACAGGATGATGCCGGACCACCAGGCCAGCAGGCTGAGCGGATAGCCGCCGAGGCCCTCGAGAACGGAGGGAATCTGCAGGCCGATGAGCAGAAAGATGGTTGCGTTGACGATGAAGACAAAGGTCTGCCAGACGGCGAAGCCACGGATGCGCGAGTTGGCGTTGAAGAGTTCTGGTGCGTACCAGGCCAGGATGAGGCCGCTGGTGACGGTAGCAAGTACGCCCGAGGAATGTACCTGTTCGGCAGCAAAATACGAGAAGTAGCTGAGCAGAAAGGTGGAGAGAACCTCCACTTCCGGGTCGCGAAGAAAGCTGTAGAGTTTGACGAAGACGATACCGAGCAGGGCACCGATTGCGACGCCACCGAGGACAATCCACAGGAAGGAAAGTGAGGCGCTCGACCAGGAAAGGCCTCCTCCGGCGATTGCGATCACGGCAAATCGATAGAGGGTGAGCCCGGATGCGTCGTTGACCAGGCTTTCTCCTTCGAGAATCTGCACAACGCGCTTGGGCAGGCCGAGGCCGCGTGTGATGCTGGTGGCCGCTGCGGCATCGGGAGGAGAAATGATCGCACCGAGCAGAAAGCCGGTGGCCCAGTTCATCCCGGGAATGAATTGTACGCACAGAAAGGCCACCAGGGCGCTGGTTGCGGTCACCAGGCCAAAGGCCAAAAGGAAGATCGCGCGGCGCCAGCGCCAGAAATCTCGCCAGGAAGTGAAAAAAGCGGCTTCGGTCAGAATTGGGGGTAGAAGCAGGAAAAAGACCATGTTGGGGTCGAGGGCGATTCGGGGTGCACCAGGGATCAAAGCTATGCCGAGCCCGCCCAGCACCAGCGCAATCGGGTAAGGCTGGTCGAGCCGCTTGGCGATCAGGGCGATCAGGATAGCCGCAAAAAGAAATCCTAAGAAAGTCTCAATCGATGTCATGGCTCGGTTTGTGGCAACCTAGTAGATGGTAGTTCCGTCTCTTTTTGTTTAACCATGAATTTCTCCGTTCGCTTCTCCGCTTTGATGATCGTTTGCCTTGCCGCGATGCAGGGTCAGTCTACCAGCACACTAGGCTGGTCTCGTTACCTTCCGGGTGGCGGCTATGATGTTGCCACGAGTGTAGTGGTAGAACCGTCTGGTGACGTGTGGGTGGGTGGCCACTCGGCTGGCAAGTATGAAGCCTTCGGGCCGAATGAGCCTTTTCAGTTGAGCAATGCCGGACGCACTGACATTTTTGTCGCCAAATTCCGCATCAATCCCGATGGGAGCGCGACAACCCTATTCTTTACCTGGCTTGGTGGAGTGGACGTCGAAGAACTGGTGGACATGAAGCTGGATGCCCAGGGCCGCGTTGTTTTGACCGGGATCACGAACTCTGCGAACTTCCCCGTGGCGGCTTCGCCTTTCCAAAATCAGCTTGGCGGAGATTTTGACGCCTTTGTTTCGATCATTGACCCCAACCAAGGTGGCGCGATTTCGCTCGCCTACAGCACCTATTACGGTGGCACTGGCCGTGAACTGGCTAAAGCGCTGGCCATCGGGCCAACAGGGAATATTGCTGTCGTAGGTACAACCTCCGCAGAGGGGCTGCCAGGCGTGAGCAACGGCGCGCAGCCTGTGGTTCGTGGCAATTCTGATGCATTTGTGTTTTACTTCAACCCTCGTGAAAGCACTCTGAGCTATGCCTCATATCTTGGTGGGAATGGGAACGACACAGCGGTAGCGGTTGTGATTGATCGTAACAATCAAATCTGGTTTGCCGGGGCTACCGGCTCTGATGATTTCCCGCTCACTGAAAACGGCGTTTCGATGTTTTCAACTGGATTCTTTGATGGCTATGTAGCTTCTGTTGATCCCTCGCGGACCGGTTTGGCCTCTTTCACCTACGGCTCGCTTCTCGGCGGGAGTGGCAGCGACGAAGCCCGCGGGCTGGCAATCGATGTCAATGGTAAATTGTGGGTCTCAGGGATTACCTTCAGCAGGGACCTGCCTGTCACTGAACGCGCCGCACAGCGCAGCCTGGCAGGCGGAACTGACGCCTTCGTGATGCAAGTGGATCCGCTTTTGAGCGGTATAAGTGCACTGCTTTATTGCAGCTACGTTGGTGGCACTGGATATGAATTTGTCTACGGGCTAACGCTAATCGACGCAAGTCGAGTGGCCGTGGGCGGCTACTCAATGTCCGGGCTTCTTCCTACCACGGCAACTGCGGTTAAGAAGGTTCCTGCTTCGGCCTTTGCCGATGGCATGGTGGCAGTGATTAACTCTTCTACATCTGGAAACGCTGGCTTGGAATACCTGTCTTACTTTGGTGGATCTTCAACCGACGTCATCAATTCCGTTAGCTTCGATCCTGCGAACCCCCGGCTGCTCTATGTGGCCGGTTATACAGCATCGAGCGACCTGCAAACCACCGACGGAACGACGCGCGCCAATGCAGCACCCTCGCCCAACGCTTTTGTTGCGGGAATCATCCGCTAATCGGGACTCTTTAGTACTTTCGGTTCATCCGCAAAATTTTTGTTCGGCTATAATGTTGGCAAGCCGAAAGGTAAACGGGGAATCGTGACGTACAAAAACTTGTCCACTCATCAGTTGACAGCGATCCTGCTCGCTCTCAGCATCCTTCCATCTTCCATAGCCCAGGAACAAGAGGCCGTTCTGCCCTTGACCGAAATGGGCGGTGCCAATTGTACTTTTAAATCAGATCCTGACGAATACACCGCACTGGAAGCACGTGTGCGGGAAACCGTACAAGCCCGGGCTATGAACTTCAAGGGCGGCCGTCAAGCAGCGTCAGCTCGCTCGGCTGCTCCCGGGACTATTGAGCTCAAGGGAATGATCGACGAAGCGATCTTTGGCAAGCTTGCATCGGCTGGGGTGCCGAGTGCTCGCCTCACCACGGATGAAGAATTCGTCCGTCGTATTTACCTTGATCTGACAGGGCGTATCCCGACCATCGAACAGTACCGCGCCTTTATTGAAGAGAAGAATGAGCGCAAGCGTTCTGAACTGATTGACCGCCTGCTGTACTCGCGTGAATTCACCGACAAGTGGACGATGTGGTGGGGTGACCTGCTGCAGAATGCTGCGTCTAACGCTTACCGTAATCAGCAGGTAGGCGCCCGAAACAACTTCTTTGGCTGGATCGCGCAAAGCGTCTCGCAGAACAAATCGATCAAAGATATCGTTTTTGAAGCGATCACTGCCAAAGGTAATACCGAACGTGGCGGAAGCGAAGGCCCCTCAACCTGGATTAACCGCTGGCGCACGCCGGGTGGGCCGATCGAGGATACTTACGACACACTGTTTTCTCGTAGTGTGACTGCATTCATGGGTATGGGGCACTATGACTGCATCATGTGTCACGACGGGCGTGGGCGTCTCGAACAGTTGAGCCTGTGGGGCCGCCGTGCCACTCGCATGGAAGCCTACCAGATGGCTGCCTACTTCTCGCGGGTTCGCTTTGCAGACCGGAATGCAATGGCGGCTGAATTACCGAATTCGACAGATATTACAGATGCTACGGCTGGCAACTACAACATGAACACCACCTTCGGGAACCGTCCCCGTCGTGTTCAGATTGGAACGCTGCGCTCAGCCAATCCTGCCTGGCGCATGGGCGAAGCCGAACCAAACGGTGCAGACTGGCGTGCCCAGTTCGCAACACGTCTAGTGAACGACAAGATGTTTGCCCGTAATTTTGCAAACCGGCTCTGGAAAGAAGTTTTCAACATGGCGCTGGTGGAGCCGGTGGATCAACTCGATCCCGCTCGCCTCGACCCGAAGAACCCTCCCACGGGTGAATGGAGCTTGCAGGCGACCCACCCCGAGCTGCTTGAAAAGTTGGCGGAGGATTTGATCGACAACAACTATAATCTGCGTGAATTCATGCGCAAGCTGGTGGAATCAAACGCCTACCAATTGAGTTCCGATTATGGGGACGGGTGGAAGGCAGAGTATGTACCGCTTTTTGCCCGTCACTATGTTCGCCGGCTCGAAGGCGAAGAAGTGCACGATGCAATCCAGACCGCGACTAACGTTTTGGGCCGCTACACGATTGGCGGCTGGGCAGAACCTGTGAATTGGGCCATGCAAATGCCCGAACCGGTGGAACCGAACAGCAACGGCGGCGTGCGTGACTTCATGAATCTCTTCTTGCGCGGCAATCGCAACACGCAGCAGCGCAGCCAGGATGGTAGCATCCTGCAGCAACTCAACCTGATGAACAATAGCTTCGTGACGTCCAGGGCAAAAGTAGCTGCCTCGACTTCTCTACGAAGTATCGCCTTGATGACAGATCGCGGTTCTATGGCCGACGAACTCTTCTTGCGTTTCCTAGGCCGCATGCCGAGCGAAACCGAGAAGGCAAAAACCATGGCACATCTGGCGAAAGCTGGCACCGTGCAAGCCGCCAAAAACACCGCAGTCGAAGACTTGGCTTGGGTCATGATGAACAAACAAGAGTTCATCTTTAGCTATTAAGGGCAAGGGAGAAACGTCATCATGGATCGAATTTGCGGAGAACTGCCGGCCGGTAAAGACCGCTTCGGCAAAGACTGGACCGGGATCAAGGGAACTTGTTTCTGGAAGGCGCCTCATTTCAACCGGCGCACGTTTTTCAAACACATGAGCTCGGCGGTGGGCGGCTATTTTCTGATGCCGTCACGCCCGATGGAGACCGTGGCCAAGGCGGCAGTGACGCCGATAAATCGCGCCAAGAACGTCATCTTCATCATGATGGGTGGAGGCCCTAGCCATATCGATACCTTCGACCTGAAGGAAGGCCCGTGGCTTCCTTCGTCCTACGAGCCGACCAATTACGGAGATGTCCGTTGGCCCCGTGGCTTGTTTCCGAAGATTGCCGAACAAATGGAGTCAGTTGCGTTGGTTCGCAGCATCAAGCCCTGGGCTGCAGTGCATGAATTGGCCAGCACCTGGCTCCAGATGGGCCGCAACCCTGTGAATAGTTTGTCCCGGATTGCGCCGCACATCGGCTCGGTGGTTTCTCTTGAGTTTGCCACTCGTGGTGGAGACAAGACGCTTCCGCCGTTCTTTAACCTCAATGCCGGTGGTGGGGTGGGTAGTGGATATTTGCCACCTGCCTTCGCTCCGTTCTATTTCAGCCCCGGCGGTAATCCGCCGAGCGGCACAACTCACCCCGACCTCCAGCCGGCCTTTGATCGCCGCTTCGCGTTGTTAAATGATCTCGATTCCGAAATGCGTGGCAAGGGCACTCTGGGGGCCAAAGGCGATGAGATGTCTGCCTTCAATTCTGCGGCGCGACAGTTGATGTATCGCAGCGAAATCGATAGCCTCTTCCGCTTTTCAGCCGACGAACGTATTCGCTACGGCAATACCGGTTTTGGCAACGCGCTGATCGTCGCAAAGAACCTGCTGGCTTCTGATCGGGGTACCCGCTTTGTGCAGGTGAATGTAGGTGGCTGGGACAATCACGCCGCCATCTACACTGGCCCCTTGAATCCGGCCAACGCAAACTCACTTGGCCGCCAGTTTGATACGGCCTTGGGCACTCTTCTTGCCGACATGAAGGCCAGTGGATTGCTTGAGCAAACTTTGGTTGTCGCAATGGGAGAATTCGGTCGCACGATCGGGATGCCCAATACAACCGTGGGTCGCGATCACTTCCTGCAGCAGGCGGCGCTTGTCGCCGGTGCGGGCATCAAGGGTTCAAGAGCCATCGGCAGCACTGACGCGAACGGTCGCGACACATTGAATCCGGGTTGGAGCCGCGAACGCAGTATTCGTGCAGAAGATCTCGAAGCAACGATTTACTCAGCGCTTGGAATTGACTGGACAACCATTCGCCGCGATGATCCCCTAGGCCGAGGTTTTGAATACGTGCCCTTCTCAGAGCAGGATCTATACGGGCCGATTCACGAACTCTGGCAATAGCCTAGCGTTCGCGCTTAAACATCATCAGGCTGCAGAAGAAGCTACCGAGGGCACCGAACGCGAGAGCGGCGGTGCCCTGAAATGTTTCTGCGTCCGCAAAACGATAGCCCTGATAGAAGAAGCCATAAACCATCAGGCCGAAGAAAATCAGAGCCATTACCGGCAGCAGTCCCTTGAAGATGTTGAAGAAGGCAAGCAGCACGCTCAAGCCGCCGAGAATTCCCAGAATCAGCATTGCCTTGGATAGATCTTCGCCGGTCCAGATAAACGTGTCGAGCTTCCAGTTGTGCAGGCCGGAGATGTAGGCGACAACGCCGAAGCCGGTAAGGAAAACAGAGAGAAACAGCGTAAACAGGTAGCTGTAAAAGCGCATCAGGGCGTGGAGGATCTTCATGAGCGTATGGTTGCGAAAGACCTATCTTAGCCCAAACTGAGGACAGATTTGCTTTATGCTGGGTCTCGTGCGTAGAAACATTTTTGTCACTTTATTGTTTGCGTCCCAATTGTTTGGGTCTGAAGAGTTCCAGCATCAGCTGAAACGGATCTTCTCCACTAATAGTGCCTTCTCCAATCGAAGTTTCGGCCCGGCGCGCTGGATTGAGAAAGGCGCGGCCTACTCGACAGTCGAGAATTCTGAGATCGTTCGCTATGACACGGCTACGGCCAAGCGCACTGTACTGGTTTCGGCCGCTCAATTGACTCCCAAAGACGCCAAGCCGCTTCGCATCGAAGATTACCGCTGGTCGGCAGATGGCAAGCGCCTGCTGATCTTTACAGACACCAAGAAGGTATGGCGGCTCAATACTCGCGGCGATTATTGGGTGCTGGATCTGACTGAAAATTCGCTGAAGAAAATTGGTGCGGGTGCGCCTGCTTCAACGCTCATGTTTGCGAAGTTTTCACCCGACGCGAGCCGTGTGGCCTACGTTCGCGAAAATAATATCTATGTCGAAGACCTGAAATCAGGTGTGGTGAAGCCGCTGACAAGCGATGGGTCTGCCACTCTGATCAATGGCACCTCGGACTGGGTTTATGAGGAAGAACTCTACGTACGCGATGGTTTTCGCTGGAGCCCGGACGGTAGGAGTGTCGCCTTCTGGCAATTTGATTCCACCGGCGTTGAAGAGTTTACGCTCATCAACAATACCGATTCCGTCTACCCGAAGTTGACGAAAATCGCCTACCCCAAAGCAGGTACAAAAAACTCTTCCGTGCGCCTGGGTGTTGTACCCGCCGAGGGTGGCCCGGCCCGCTGGATGGAAGTGCCAGGCGACCCGCGCAACCACTACCTGGCCGCCATGGAGTGGCGCGACGGCAGCCGCGAGATCGAGATCCAACAATTCAATCGTAAGCAGAACACGTTGATCGTTTTTGCTGGCGACGTTCGCACTGGTCAAGTGAAGGAAGTCTTTCGCGATGTCGACGAAGCATGGGTAGACAAGCACGAGCTGGAAGACGAAGCATTCACTTTGAATGGCGGCAAGAACACGCTGTGGTTGAGCGAGCGCGACGGCTGGCGGCACGCGTATTCCGTACCCGCTTCCGGTGGTGCGCCTGTCTTGCTGACGCCCGGAAACAGCGATGTAATCGCCGTCCTGGCGGTAGATCCCGAAAGTCGCTGGCTCTACTACATTGCTTCGCCCGAAAATGCGACGCAGCGATACCTCTATCGGGCACCTATCGATCGCAGCTCACCGGCGGTGCGTCTCACCCCTGCCGATCAACCCGGAACCCACGGCTACCGCATCTCACCCGATTGCCGCTGGGCCTTCCACACCTATTCGCGCATGGACCGGCCTGTGGTGACCGATCTGATTCGTTTACCCGATCATCAGTCCTCGCGTGTGCTCGAATCAAACGCTCCCCTGCGCGGGGCCATTGCCACGATCTCAGATCCGCCCGCTGAATTCTTCAAGGTCACAACTGGCGAAGGCGTCACCATGGATGGCTGGATGCTGAAGCCTCGCAGCTTTGACGCGGCGAAGAAATATCCGGTGATCGTGTTTGTCTATGGTGAGCCGGCGAGTGTCACAGTGACCGATGCCTGGGGTGGTACACGCGGATTGTTTCATCGTGCTCTTGCAAATGAGGGTTATCTAGTGGTGAGTTTTGACAATCGCGGCACGCCTGCGCCCAAGGGGCGTGCCTGGCGCAAGATGATTTATGGCACTGTGGGCTTACTGTCTGCGCAAGACCAGAGTGAGGCTCTGCTTGCCCTCGGGCGCGCGCGCAGCTACGTGGACTTAAGCCGTGTTGGTGTCTGGGGCTGGAGCGGTGGAGGATCGAATACGCTCAACCTGATGTTCCGTTCGCCAGACCTTTACAAGGTGGGCGTTTCGGTAGCATCGGTTCCCGATCAGCGTCTCTACGACACGATTTATCAGGAGCGCTACATGGGCTTGCCAGACGAAAATGCTTCTGGCTATCGTCTGGGGTCGCCCATCAATTTCGCTGAAGGCCTGATGGGCAAGCTGCTACTCGTGCATGGCTCAGGGGACGACAACGTGCACTATCAGGGTGCAGAGAAGCTGGTCAATCGGCTCATCGAACTCGGCAAGCCCTTCGACTTTATGTCTTACCCAAACCGATCTCATTCGATCAATGAAGGCCCAGGTACAAGCCTGCATTTGCATTCCCTGATTGGCCGTTACTTTCTCGACCATCTGCCGGCGGGCGCTCGCTAGCGTTCAATCCAGGCGCGCATGCGACGGGCGGCTTCTGCCAGATTCTCGCGGCTATTGGCGTAGCTGAAGCGCAGGTAGCCTTCGCCGTATTCGCCAAAGGCGGTTCCGGCTAAAGCGGCAACTCCTGCTTCATTCAGCAGCCGGGTTGCGAGTTCTTCACTCGTGTAGCCGGTGCCCGTGATGTTGGGGAAGGCGTAGAACGCCCCGTTCGGCATGCGGCATTGCACGCCAGGGATTTCGTTCAGCATCCCGATAAAGAGCTGTCTGCGCTCACGGAATTCGGCCATCATTTTGTCGACGTCAGACTGATCGCCCGTGAGCGCCGCAAGGCCAGCTCGCTGCACCATGCTCGCGGTGCAACTGACGCCGTTGACGAGCAGTTTCTGCATCGCCTCGATCATCCACGTCGGCATCACGCCGTAGCCCAGGCGCCAGCCTGTCATCGCGTAGGTTTTGGAGAAGCCGTCGAGCAAAATCGTGCGTTCTTTCATGCCGGGCTCAGACAGGATTGACCGGGGCGGAGCGTCGAAGTACATCCGCGAGTAAATCTCGTCGGAGAAGACGTAGAAGTCATGCTTGATGGCGAGGCGCGCGATCTCGGCAATGTCTTCAGGCGGGATCACGCCGCCCGTTGGATTGGCGGGCGAATTGAGAATCAGCAGCTTCGTGCGGGGCGTGATGCTGTCCTTGAGCCTCTGCATATCGAAGCTGAAGTCGTGCGATTCTACAAGCGGAATCGATACCGGCGTGGCCCCGGCAAAGCGAACTGCACTTGCGTAGGTGGGGAAGCTTGGATTCGGCAGAATCACTTCGTCGCCTGGCTCTACCAGAGCGAGGATTGGGAAGAAGATCATCGGTTTGCCACCGGGTACAACGCAGACTTCGGCGCTTGAGACGGGGACCCCGCGCGTCTCTGCGATGTGCGAGGCGATGGCCTGGCGGAAGTCTTCATAGCCGAGCGTCGGCCCGTAGTGAGTCCAGCCGGCGTCGAGAGCTGCCTTGCCCGCTTCCACTACATGCTTCGGCGTATCAAAATCGGGCTCGCCAATCTCCATATGGATGATGTGCTTGCCTTGCGCCTCAAGCGCACGGGCTTTTTGCAGAACGGAAAACGCGCCTTCAAGCTGAAGCGCATCAACACGGGAAGCAGGTTTCACGAAAGGACCTCAAAAATTGGGTAAGTCAACGAAGATTCAATCTCTCGTACCGTGTCGCCGATCTGGACGCGCTGGCCCGAGATACGAACGAGAAGTCGAGACTGATCTTCAAATGTAACAAGTGCGATCTGGTAGGGTGCCTCGGCGGCAAACTGTTCGGGTGCCGAGTGGATCATTGTTTCTGTGTAGACGATGGCTTGGCGCATACTAGTTCCTCTGAAGAATAGTGACAACGCTGGTGGCTCCGCTGCCACCCAGGTTTTGTGCCAGTGCGGTGTTGGCTTTGGCTACCTGGCGGGGGCCAGCCTCGCCTCGCATCTGCAAGATGAGGTCACAGATCTGGGCAACGCCGGTGGCGCCGATCGGGTGGCCCTTCGCCTTGAGGCCACCAGAGGTGTTCACGGGGAGGCTTCCGTTGATGCCGGTTGCGCCCGAAGCCACCCAAGGGCCGCTGCCGCCTTTCTCGATGAAGCCCAGATCTTCCATGGCAATGAGTTCGGCGATCGTGAAGCAGTCGTGTACTTCGGCGATGTCAATGTCGCTTGCCGCGATCCCGGCCTGCTTGTAGGCCTTGGCTGCTGCAAGCCGGGTTGCTTCGAGTGTGGTGATGTCGGTTTTGTCAGCAAGCGAGACTGGGCCTGAGGCCTGTGCGCAGGCCGCGATCCGAATCGCTGCGGGTTCTGAGCTGATCCAGACTGCGGCCGCGCCGTCGCTTACCAGCGAGCAGTCGTAAATCGTGAAGGGCTCGGCCACGGGTTTGCCGGCTAGCGCCTGTTCGAGGGTGATCACCTTCTTCAGGTGAGCGTGCGGGTTGAGACTGGCGTTGTAGTGATTCTTCACGGCTACTGCCGCCAGATGCTCGCGCGTGGTGCCGTACTGGTGCATGTGCCGGCGGGCAATCATGGCGAAGATCGCCGGGAAGGTTGCGCCGATATTGGATTCAAGCTCGGCATCGCCAGCCCCGGCCAGTATCTGCGCGACCCTGGCCGTAGTCTGCGAGGTCATCTTCTCTACACCGCATACCAGGACGTTGTTGTAGCTGCCGCTTGCTACTGCCTGCATTGCGTGAAATAGCGCACTGCCGCCAGAGGCACAAGCAGCCTCGAATCGAGTTGCGGGGACGCCATGAATCCCGGCAGCGCCAGCGATGAACGGTGCAAGATGGTTCTGACCGGTGAACGACGGGGCATCAAAATTGCCAACGTAAACAGCTTCGGCATCGGAAGGGCTTTTTCCTGCATCTGACAGACAGGCGGTGATCGCCTCCACCGCCAGATCCTTCAGGCTTCGACCGGCAAGGGCACCGAAAGCGGTCTTGCCGATTCCGGCAACATGGACGGGTCTCATATAATTCAATCGTAGTCCTGAATTGCCGCTCTGCACGCTTTGGAATCTTCGAGCGTCAAGTAATGATAGATGAGCTTTGTGGCGATAGTACGGGAAGTGGAGTCACCATTGTCGGCCAAATCCGCACCCAATTCGAGTTCCGGCGCCTCAGAGCGTGAACTTCAGGACCAATTCGTACGCGAAAATCTTCGCCGTGTGTTCGCCCTAATCTATCGAATCGTCGGTAATGTGGCCGATGCGCAGGATCTGACCCAGGACACTTTCATCAAGGCGCTACAGCGCAAAGATCAGTTGAAAGACATCGAGAAAGCCAACCATTGGCTGGGCCGTGTGGCCAGCAATACGGCGATTGATTTCTTGCGCCGCAAGGCCCGTGTCAATTTTACCGAAATCGATTCCTTAGTCGAACCATTGCCTGACCCGGTAAGCCGCCGCGCCGATGTCGAGATGCTTCGTAGCGAAGAAGCCGCTTACCTCGACCACTGCCTGGATTCGCTGAGCGTGCGGGAGAGAACTGCCCTGGTCTTGCGTGATGTTGAGGATATGCCGGCGCATGAAGTTGCTGAAATTCTGGGCTGTTCGCCAGCTACTGTGCGTTCACACATTGCCAACGCGCGTACCAAGTTTCGAGCCATTTACGAGAAGAGGAAGGAGGCGCAATGAGACATTTTTCTGAACACGAGGCGGCACTGGCTTCCAGCGGCGACCTTCCCCTGATGCTGAAACTGCAATCTCATGCTCACTGCCTGGTCTGCCCCGACTGCCGTGCCCGAGTAGATTCCTTCCGGTCGGATCGGTCTCGCGTAGATGTGGCCGTGGACAGCTTTGAATTACCACGAGCGATCAAATGGGATCAACTCGAAGCGGAGATGCTAGGCAATATCCGTCTTGGGCTCGATGTCGACGCCGTCCATCAGGGGAGTGTGCAGAAGACAGAGGCGCGCTACATACCCTGGCGCGCTGCAGTAGCGATTCTTGCAATGACGGTAATCGTCATGACGGGCTGGTTTTTGACCGGCCCCGGCTCCCGGCCAACTGCTTCTGCGGTGGCCCAGGTCCGCAGTGGGGGGTTGTTGCTGCGTGGCGATGAAAATGGCGTGGGTGTCGAAAATCGTGGCCGGGGCATGATTCTTCGCAACGTAGCTTCGCGATCGAACCGGATTGAAGTTGGCCTCGAAGGAAGCGTGCGCTCCTCCGTTGTCGATCAGGATTCAGGCCAGGTGACTGTGAGTCAAATCTATGTGGAATAAAACTCTGTTCGGGATTTCGCTGCTAGCCTTGTCGCTCGCAGCTCAGGACGGGTTGAAGGTAAGCTTCCCGGCCGACGCTCCCATTTCGGTGGTGAGTTCGGGCTGGGGCGAGTCTCGTGCGATCGCACGAGGCGGCGCTTATGTGGTGGATGTACGCACTTCTTTGAAGCTCAAAAACAATAGCCGGTTGCGCTTGCGCGGAATCAGTTTGCAGGTTAGCTCTCAGGAAGTTGCAGCAGGCGGCAAAGCAAGCGTCTCTGTGCCGAGTCTCGATGTTTACCCTGGGCAGGAATTTCCGGTAAAGATCGATCTTCGACTCTTGCAGCCCAACAGTGGGTCAGGCGCAGCTGTGGTTCAGGTTCAACTCGACGGTGTCCTGTTTGAGGATCTTTCCTTCTTTGGGCCCAATCGTTTGGGCAGCCGACGGCAGTTGACTGCCTGGGAGACCGAGGCTCGGCGCGACCGCCAGCACTTGCGTCTGATCCTTGCACGCAACGGCGAAGATGCCCTGCGTCGTACGATGCTCGATGTTTTGGCTCGCGATAATAGTCGTCCCAAACTCGACGTGCGCCTGGCACGCTCCTCTGCCACGCTTGCCAATTCACGCAATATCGAAACCGCCTTTCTGGCGCAACCGGACCTGCCGGTGGAGGGCATCAAAGCCGTTGCTGTTAGTAGCGGCAACCAATTGCAAATTTTAGAGCTAGCCTTCGAGAATCGCGACAAGCGTGAAGTTCGTTCGATTGAACTGGGTCTGCTGGTTCGAGATCAGGAAGGCCGTGAGTTCTCGGCTGGATCCTTGCCTGCAGCCATGTCGATGAAGCCCAAAGGCGGAGCCTCTGTGCAGCCTTCGGCCAACGTTACGCTGAATCGTCCGATGGGTTTGCCGCTAAAAGTGGAAAGTCTAACCGGCTTCGTGCAGCAGGTTGAGTTTGCCAATGGCGATGTTTGGGTTCCACCGAGCGCTTTTCGTGATGAAGCCCGACTGAATAAGCTGATCCCGGGTAGCCTCGAAGAACAGCGTCTGTCGGACATCTATCGGCGTCGCGGCATGCCGGCACTGCTGGAAGAGCTGAACCGGCAATGACAGTTTCGGATGCTCTGGGGCATTCGCCCGAAGAGTTGAGTCTCCCCTTACGCGAACAACTCACGGGCTACTGGGTTGCGCTGGAGCTCTACGATGCTCACCGTCTCCCATTGCGAAAGATTGCTGCCGTGGCCAAGACTCCTGCTGAATGCTTTGCTGCTTTAAAGTCCAAAGGCCAGCAGCTTTCTCACTTTGAAGTGATCCAGTTGCCCGCAGCTTTCTAAAGTCGCCGATAATAGAATCTTGGACCTCGAAAAAGCGCTGCTCCGTAAAGTCGGAGAGGCCGTAACCAAATTCAAAATGATCCGTGAAGGAGACCGTGTTGCCGTTGGTGTGTCTGGCGGCAAAGACTCGGTGACTCTGCTGGAGGCCCTGCTTGCGTTGCAACGGCGGGCTCCTATCAACTTCACTGTTTGCGCCTTCACGATTGAGCAGGGCAAGTTTCTGGCGCCAATCCAGCCGTATGGGGAATGGTTGCTCTCACGCGGAATCGAGTGGCATTGCTTTACTGACCCGCCGAGCCTGCGTCTGATCGATGATGAGCCCGATCACGGTTGCGACATGTGTTCACGCTTCCGCCGCCGAGCTGTTTATGAAGTCTGCAAAGGCCTCGGTGTGAATGTCATCGCGCTTGGCCATACTGCTGACGATTTCTGCGAGACGCTGTTGCGCAATGCGATGTTTACCGGGGCGCTGAGTTCGCTGCCGCCGGTTACCTATTCCAAGGACAAAGACTTCCGTCTCATCCGGCCCCTGGTTTACACCCCCGAGACCCTCACCAAAGCCTACGCGCAAATGCTGGGTTGCCCGGTAATTCCTTGCGGTTGTTCACAAAAGACTGGCACAGTGCGCCGAAGCGTACGTGACTTCTTTGCCGAGATGGAGCTGGATCACCCGAATCTCAAGGATTCACTGCTGAGTGCGATGGGTAACGTAAAATTGCAGCGACTGCTGGACAGCCGCTATCTGGATCCCGACGAGGGCGACGACAATGAAGTCGTTACCACCGCCGGGCCATTTCCAATTCTGACTACTTAATCTGCTCGAGGATTGCGAAGTCGCCCGGGTTCCAGGCTTGGGCGATGATATACATCTTGCCGTTCACTTCCTTCACAACGGCATTGTGGATGTGCTGAAAGTTGACGAGGCCCAGGTCTTCCTTGGGCATCACCGTCGAAACTAACTTGTCGTTCTCAAGCAGGTAAACGGGTGCACCCTTGCTGCGGTCAGAACCATGAAGCGCACCAACCACGGCGTAGTTGTCCATGTAGTAGACGTCGCAAGGGAAGGAGCCCAGTGGCAGGCGCAGGGTCGAAAGATATTGCCCGTAGCGGGTGTAGCGATCGATCTCGGAATTGGGGCGATCTGATACATCGATGCGCGTCGTGCCAGGAGGAATTGTGATACCGTGGCCAGTGCCAAGTTGCCCGGCTGCCGTGCCGCGTCCGCCAAAGGCAAGGTCGTGCCAGGCGGCCTTGAAAGGGTTGGTGCTGGTGATCTTTGCCGTCAATACGAAATCAAGATTCGAGTAGCCGGTGGGGATGTAGAACATGCCGTCGAGCTGTTCGACGTCGGTTGGGATGAAGTTGCCGCGGCCAGCAAAATAATCGGTAGCTACGGGGTGGCCCATGTCCGTCTTGCCGTCCGGAGCGTTGAGCGTGTGGATCAGCTTGCCATCAATGCTGGTGGTGAAGACTTTGCCCACGCCATTGCCCGGGAAGGTGAGAAAGGGTGTGCCGTCCTTGGCCTGCCAGAACATCGCGTTATGCATGTTGGTGTCGCGCATCGAAGGGTCGGTGGCGAGCATCTTTGTGGTCTTGAGGTCTGAGCTGATCTGAACGATTCCCGCGCCGGGCAACGAGAAATAGACTTCGCCCTTGCCCGGACGACGGTCGATTGCGAAGCCGCCATGGGCTGCCTTGAGTACCTTCTGGGCTTCTTCAGGCAAATGGGAAGAGGTATAGAGTACACGGAACTTGTACTTACCCTCGCCACTCACGCCGGCCCCGCCGGCCTGCCCCATCACTGCATTGGGTCCACCCGGGGACAAGTGCCATGCTACTGCCAACAAGAAAACCCAAAGGGTTGCGCTCGCGAATCGTTTCATCTGGTTCAAAAATCCTCTCTGCTATTCAATCACAGTTTCTTCTGAAATCAGGTGAGTGCCATGAGTCATGGCAGCTCCGGCACGCAAAGCGGCTGCTACAAGTGCCACCTCAGTAAGTTCCTCCTCGGTGGCACCTGCTCGCAATGCTGCTTTTCGATGGATCTCGAGGCAGTACACGCACTGTGTAGTGAGCGCGACAGCCAGAGCCATGAGTTCCTTGTACTTCTTTGGAATCGCGCCATCGGCCATTGCCGCCTTGTCGAAGGCGGTAAACGCGGCCATAGCGTCTGGCGCGAGCTTCCCCATCTTGGGGAATTTCTTCATGTTGTCCATCGAGTACATAGATGTGAATCCGTTTTTCTAGAAGATCTTGGAGGTGATCGCGCCTTCGCTGGCCGAACCTACCGTCTTGATGTACTTGGCAAAAACGCCAGTTTTGTACTTCGGTTCCGGTGCGGTCCATTTGGCTTTGCGCGCAGCGAGCGTAGCTTCATCCACTTCCAGATCGATCTTGCAATTCTCGATATCGATGTTGATGATGTCGCCGTTTTCGACAAAGGCGATTGGGCCGCCGTCGACAGCTTCAGGCGCCACGTGGCCCACCATAAAGCCTCGAGTTGCGCCGCTGAAGCGGCCATCGGTCAAGAGCGCTGTTGTGTCGCCCAGACCCACGCCCATGATGGCACCAGTCACGCCCAGCATCTCACGCATGCCGGGGCCACCCTTCGGGCCTTCGTAGCGAATCACTACAACGTCGCCAGCCTGAATCTCTCCGCTGGTAACGGCCTTCATCGCGTCTTCTTCGCGCTCATAAACCTTCGCCGGGCCACGCTGGCCCTTGCGCTCAATACCGGTTACCTTGATCACGCAACCGTCAGGAGCAAGCGAACCACGCAAGATCACGAGGCCACCTGACTTCTTGATCGGGTTGGTAGTGGGTTGAATCACTTCCTGTCCTGGCGTTGGTACAGCCTTCATGGCTTCCTCGCCAAAGGTCTCGCCGGTAACCGTCATCGTGGTCCCATCGACATAGCCACCCTCAAGCAGGTACTTCGCAACAACGGGAATTCCGCCAGCAGTATGAACGTCAGCTGCGGTGAACTTGCCGGCAGGCTTGAGATTGCTGAGCAGCGGCGTACGCGCGCTGATCTCCTGGAAGTCGTCAATTTTCAGCTCAACGCCAGCTTCTTGCGCCATAGCGAGCAAGTGCAGTACGGCATTGGTTGAGCCACCAGTGGCTGCAACGCTCGCGATGGCATTGTTGAAGGCTGCTCGCGTACAGATGTCGCGGGGCTTGAGGTCACGCTTTACGGCTTCGACAATGATCTTGCCGCAACGGACGGCGACATCATTCTTTGCTGGATCCACCTGCGGTGTGCTGCCGGTAAACATCGGTGCAAGCCCAATGAGCTCCATGATCGTGGCCATCGTGTTGGCCGTAAACTGACCACCACAGGCACCAGCACCGGGGCAGGCCTTGTTCTCGATGTCTAGCAATTCAGCGTCAGAAATCTTGCCTGCTGCGTTGGCGCCTACAGCTTCAAATACGTCCTGCAGCGTGATGTCAATGCCATTGCGCTTGCCGGGCATGATTGTGCCACCGTACATAATGACGCCAGGTACGTTCAGCCGAAGCAGTGCCATCGCCGCACCAGGAATCGTCTTGTCGCAGGCAACCAGGGCGATGATGCCGTCAAACATATAGCCCCGAGCGCAAAGCTCAATCGAATCAGCGATCATGTCGCGGCTCACGAGGCTGGCCTTCATGCCTTCGGTGCCCATCGTCACGCCGTCTGAGATCGCGATCGTGTTGAATTCCATCGGCGTTCCGCCTGCGGCGCGAATGCCTTCCTTTACCTTGACGGCGAGGTCGCGCAAATTGTAGTTGCACGGCATCGTTTCGATCCAGGTATTGGCAATGCCAATAATCGGCTTGCGCAAATCCTCGTCAGTAAAGCCAATGGCCTTCAACATGGAGCGGGCCGGTGCGCGGTCGCGCCCTTGCGTAATCGTGTAGCTTCTGAGACTCATAAACCATTGATCTTATCAATCCCGCGACTTCAAGCTGCATGCGAGAATGGGAATTCCCCACAAAAAAATATGAGAATTTTGGCCATCCATGCCCATCCAGACGACGTCGAAATCCTTGCGGGCGGTACTCTCGCCCTGTTGGCACGTACTGAAATCTCACTCACAATCTGCACGATGACCCCCGGCGATTGTGGCTCCGCCGAAATGGGGCCCTCTGAAATTTCATCGATTCGCCGTATGGAAGCCGCCACCGCAGCCGCCATGATTGGGGCTGATTACCTTTGCGCAGAATTCCGCGATCTGGCCATCTTTAATGATGATGCGGGCCGCCGCCGCGTCACCCAGATCCTGCGTGAAACGCGTCCCGATATCGTGATCACATCCAACAATCCCGACTATCATTGCGATCACGAAGCCACACACGCGCTCGTTCGCGACGCTTGCTTCGGTGCCTCTGCCCCCAACTACTCAACCGGCGAGTTCACCGCAATCGATCGCATCCCGCATCTCTACTTTATGGATTCCGCCGACGGCATCGACCGCGACGGCAACCTGCTGCGTCCCGAGTTTGTTGTGGACGTCTCTGAGGTGATCGAACTCAAACAAGCTCTCGTCGGTTGCCATGCCTCCCAGCGCAACTGGCTCAAGAAGCAACACGGCATGGATGACTACGTCGAAACCGCAACCCGCTGGACGGCCAAGCGCGGTAGCCTCGCGGGCCTCGCCTTCGGTGAGGGCTTCCGCCAGTATCATGGCCATCCCTATCCGCAATCCCCTTTACTTCAGGAAATCCTGCAACAACTCACGAACGTCGTAAGCCAATGAACCAACACCACCACCCTGACAAGCGCACTGTTCTGACCAAGCGTGTCGACGAGTGCAACAGCCTGCACGAAGTTTTTATTAACTGCCTGCCCGCCTTTGGCGGAGCGTTCCTGCGTCGCGTCTATTCGATTCTCGATACAGCCATCGGTATGGGTTGCCCAATTACGGTCGCGATCGCTGGCCCCATTACGGTCAGCGGCCAGCACCAGACCTGGTTGCTGCCGCTTCTCGAAACCGGCTGGGTTGCTTATCTCTCAACCACTGACGCCGTCTGCTATCACGATGGCCACCGCAGCCTCGACGGCCACAAGAACCCCGTGCACGAAGTACCGATCTTTGGGGACGACGGCGCGCTGCGTGACGAGCGAACGATCCGTGTTACCGACATGGCCTTCGACGAAGACGTCCTCCTCGATCAGGACCGCTTCCTGACGGCAATGCTTCAATTGCCCGACTTTCAGCGCAAGATGACTGGTACCGAACTTCGTAATTTGCTTGGCAAGTTCTATGCCAGGCAGGAGAAAGCAAACGGAGTGGAAGAAGGCCTGCTCGCTGCCTGCAACCGTCTCGCAGTTCCCGTCTTTGTGGGTGCGCCGGGCGATGGCAGTGTCTTCTTGAATTCGATGAAACTCTGGGCGATGAAGAAGGCTGGGCTCATCGACGACTACGCCTTCGATCTCGACATCCATGCCGAAGTCTTTGAAGCCTGCGCTTATCATTATTGGGGGCTCTTTCAGAACCCCGTACAAGCCCTCGCAACGCTTGTGCTTGGCGGTGGCGTACCCAAGAACTTCAACCTGCAACCCGAGCCCGCTCTTGGCCAGATCCTGGGGCTGCCCAACGTGCGCGGCTACAACTTCGACGTGCAAATTGTGACCGCGCCAGTTACTGACGGTTCACTCTCCAGTTGCTTCCCGGCTGAGGCCGTCACCTGGGGCAAGGTCGACAAGGACACCTACACTGAGGCGACAGAGAGCCTGCAGAGCGATTACTCGCTGCTCATGCCCTTCATCATCAAGGCCCTGCTCGACAATCGCGCCTACTACCAGAAGAAGGCCGAAGAAGTGGGCGAAGAACATCTCTTTGAACACAATCCGAAGGCGCGCGGTTATCTGCGCCCCCGCACCGGCTATCGCCTCTACGAAAAACGCGAAGAGCTGGTAAAGACTCTCACCGAGGCTGTCCAGCTCAATCGCGACTGGTTGATGGAAGGTCTTACTTATCCGCTCGCCCGTTAGGGCAGCAACTCCATCACCATCGTTGCGCCATTCATCGCGGGCATGATTGAGCTTACTTTGATCGACTTGCGTGTCACCTTGTCGATCCAGATGGTGGCTTTCTCCGGCCCTCCTTCGGCAGAACTCTGTTCGACTTTGTAGCAGTCAAAAGTGCCAGCCGGTACGGTGATGCTTTCCGAGCCTGCCACCTGCAACTGCATCAGCTTCTGCTTCTGCCGTTGCAGGTCGAAGTTGCGATAGGTCGCCTTGTAGCCGTCGGCCAGCGGTAGCGCGCCGATAGAGAACTGCGCGGCTGCAGAGTCGGCAAACAGCGCTCCGCCGGTGTCGGCGGCAATCGGGCGATCCTGCCCGTTCATGGCCATCTTGCCGGAAGCCTTGCCATCGGCGTAGGTGACATCGAGAGCCATCGGGCCTTGACGCACGCTACGCTTCTTTACCTCAAGCGTTGCCTTGTCGAGCGTGGCTTCGTCACTCACTTGACCCATCGGCGTGTCCATCGAATCGGTAGCAATGTAGACTCCACCTTCTTCCTTGATCGTGGTCGAAAGCTTGATCGGAATCTCCTGGCCTGCGACAGAAATTTTGGCCTGATACTTGTAGACGCCCGGCGTGAGGCCTGTTGCCGTCTTCGGAATCGCGGCTGCACTAGCATCTACTTTCGGTGCCAGCTTTACGGTCGCCGGGTCTACGGTGATCTCGGCTAAACGCTTCTGCACTTCAGGCGTGCCGCCTTCCTGATAGCGGCCATCGAGGTGCTTGGCTAGGAATTTCTCAATCGCCATAAACATCGCCATGTTGTTCACAGGACGCTGAAAGCCGTGGCCTTCATCGGGGGCCAGCATGTATTCGACAGGGAACTTGCGGTCGCGCAAAGCGATCACGATCTGCTCGGCTTCTGCCTTGTTCACGCGCGGGTCGTTTGCGCCCTGAATCACAAACAGAGGGGTCTTGATCTTGTCGGCTGCAGTCAATGGGGAGCGTTCTTTGAGCCATGCTTTGCCCTCTGCCGTGCCGGGGTCGGCCATACGCGAGAACATCATTTTCTTGCCAGCTTCCCAATAGGGAGGAATCGCTTCAAGCAGCGTGTTCAGGTTCGAGGGGCCGACAATATCGACACCGGCGCGGTAGACATCGGGAGTGAACGCAACGCCAGCGAGCGTCGCATAGCCGCCATAAGATCCACCCAGAATTGCCACGCGCTTGGGGTCGGCAATACCTTCAGCAATCAGGTGCTTGACGCCCCAGGTGAGGTCGTCCTGCATCTTCTTGCCCCACTCGCCGTTGCCGGCATTGAGGAACTTCTTGCCATAGCCGGTGGAGCCGCGGAAGTTCGGTGCCAGCACGGCGTAGCCACGGTTGGCGAAGAACTGCGCCAGAGAGTTATAGCCCCAGAAATCACGAGCCCAGGGGCCACCGTGCGGCACAATTATCGTGGGCAGGCCCTTGCCGCTCAGGCCTTTCGGCAAGGTCAGATAAGCCGGGATCTCCAGGCCATCGGAGGACTTGTAGCGAATTGGCTGCATCGACGAGAGCGACTCGCGCGGCAGCTTCTCACGCACGACATACTGCAGCGTTAGCTTCTTGTTCTTACGGTCAAAGAGGTATGTCGAGCCGGGTTCGGTATCGCCGGTTGCCGAGATCAGCCACAGTTGCTCATCGCTGGTGCGGGAGCCCATTCCGATTTCCCGGCCTGGCAGTTTCGATTGCAGCCACTTGTAATCCGCCTCGAGCTTTTTGTCCTTGAAGTAGCGGCGGGTCTTCTCATCGGTGTAAGTGGTCAGGGCTAACTCTTCGGTCACCTCCGAGAAAACGACACCACCAAGGTCTACCCGCTTCATCGGGTCGGTCTCGATGAATTCTTCTTTCATCGTTGCCGGGTCAAAGAGTACTAGCTCGATCCGGTCCCGATCGCCCTTGTTGGTTTCCATGTAAACGCGCTTGCCATCCTTGTGGAAGCGCGCCGGCCCGCAGGCCTCGAATACATCGCAGGAATAGATCTTGGTGAAGCCGTTAGCATCCACTCGCAGGATCTGTTGTTCACCGCTATCGGCAACATGCGCGGCTAACCGCAATTGGCCCTGCTCATCAAATACCCAGCCCGCGATCTTCTCGGTGTTCTTGCGCAGCAGCGTCTTCTCGCCGGTGGAGATCTTCAGCTTGTAGAGATCGTGCCAGGCCTTGTCGCGATCGTTGAGGCCGATGTAGGCGACATCCGGGTCGTTCTTCGGCAGGCTGTAGATCTGGATCTGAATGCCCTTGACGCCAGTAAGATCGCGAGCCACTGGAGTTTCCGCCGCCGGGTCTACCGCGAAAACATTGAAATTCTCGTCGCCGTCATTGTCTTTGACAAAGAGGATGAACTTCGAATCGCGGCTCCAGAAGAATCCGCCGATGGGGCGCTTGGTTTCGGTGGTCAGCAGGCGGGCCGCGCTAAAGGGCTCTGATGCTTTCTTCACCCAGACATTGCGCGTGTCTTTATAGGGCTTCTGAAAAGCAATGTACTTTCCGTCTGGTGAAAGTTGAGCGCCCGCAATTTCAGGGTTGCCAAAAAGCAGTTCGCGGTCGATGATGGGCGGCAGGCCCGTGGCTGCCGCCGGTTTCTTTTGAGCCATCAGCGGGCACAGGGTCAGCGCCGCCAGAGTAAAGGTCAAGGTCAGAGGTGTTTTTTTGAGAAGCATAGAGATGGATTCTTGTAGTCGTCTTTTAATACGCAATTTTGGCATTCGAGTTTCAAATAACTGATGTCGACTCAGCAAGCCAATTCTGAGGGAAACACCCAAGAGCGTCATGCCGCTTCTTGGACGTGTGCTTCTCGAATATGTAGTTCCAGTTCCCAATTGCCCCTTTTGCTTTTCCAGCGAGACCCTGTCGGTTTAAATGCGAGTTTGCGGAGCACTTTTTGAATAGCAATGTTGTCTGCGCGGCAGGTAGCGACAATTGCGCCTTCGCTCACCTTCTCGCACAATTGGATGCCGAGGTACTGGGCAATCTTTTGTGATCGATGGTGCTTCAAAGTATGAAACCACCCAAGTTCGTAAAGTCCTTTCTCTGGAATCTCTGCCCCGGACTCTTCAGATAGATCTTTAATCCTTTTGTGTGACAAGTGCTTAATCGCCGCAACTCCACATAGCTCATTGCCAAACGAGACTTGACCAAGCCATGCGGCGGCTCTAATTCTTTGAGCGAGACCTCGAATGTCAACTTCACCGGCAGCTTCAACCAATCGATGAAAATCACACATTGCATTTTCGTCTAACGTCCCAGGAATTTGCAGGACGCACTGATATTTCGGATCAAGAGAAACTCTCATTCTTATGCACCATTCCTAAAGATACAAATCTACCGCTATCTTCAAAAAAATAGTCCTATGAAGGCGACTTGACATTCCGTAGATAAAGGTATGAAATTATGCCAGATACAAAAGAAACAAAAACGAAAAATGGTATGGATCGAATTTCGCTCGGACTGAGCCAGTGTTCAAATCCGAATTGAAATAACAGAAAATCCACTCCATAAACAATAATTATTAATGTTGAGCCAATGAAGGATGGTGCCGCATAAAAGAACAACAACGAACTTGTGTAAGAAGCCCACACTCTCAGGAAAATGTTTATTTCAGAAGATCTTAATAGGTTTATTAATCTTGACGCTTCGTTGTAGAATGCAACAATAATCGATTGTATCGCGATGACGCATAGGATAACTCCAGCATCTTTCGCCGATATCAAAATCGATGGTTGCATTGATGTTTCCATGTGAAAGATGTCGAATATTCGTACTTGTATGTAGGCCAAGGGATTCGTCTAGTTACATTAGTCAAGATGCTTTTAAAATTGTAGGAGTAATGAGCAAGCCAAGGCTCACTTTGGCTGCCACACCGCCCCGAGAATCCTCAAGCTGCCAATTCAGAGACAGCTTCGGCACGGTTACTCCATAGCACTGGCTTTATTGCATAGTTCTTGAAGGCATCCAGGATTTCAGCAGAAACCGGCTCATCCTGATCGTTGAGGACAGCATATGCTCTGGATTCACTGGACCTTACCTCGCGCGTGTCTGTCCACATGTGAATAAATGCCTGCGCCCTATTTCTGTCTGGACGAGTGATTGCTTGCACGATCCGTTCTGGCTGGGCTCTAAACTTTGGGATTACGAAATCGAATAGGTTGTCGAAGCCGCTAGTGCCAGTGAACTTAACCTTTGGCGTATATCTCACCTCATGCGTGTCAAGCCACGCAACTACATCTTCGTAGAATAGGCTGGCGATCACAGGCTGGGCTAGATAAAATAAATCGTTGACTGCAAGCATTGCCTGAATCAAATCGTGCTTTCGGGACGGAAATGTCTCCGGCGAAGCATGAACCTCGAGTGCAGCTTCGTTGAGCTTGACCCCAAATCCGCCGAGGGTCATTTTCAGCAAATCCTGTCGCTTCCGTGATCCCAAGATGCAGCCAGAAAGTTCAAGGTCATGAATAATGTAGCTGTCGTCTGTCAACAGGATTCCATCATTGTCCCGCCGAGCGTAGATTTGAAGGGCATCATTGTGTCGATCTAGGAATGGCGTTGTGATCTCAACCCAAGATTCATTGATTGCTCGAAGCGAAGTTTTATCCTTTATCCAACTGGAATAAGAGTCGAGTAGTGTTTTGATCTCTTCTAGGGTTTCCATCTAGAAGAGTCCTAGCTGGAAAAAAGGCTGTTCTGTTATGTTGCAATCTCTCATGAATGCATCAAGTGCTGCCATCATGTCGCTTGGATTTGGATACCGTTCAAGAGGAGCAGGCCATGCCCATTTGTCGCCATACCCTTCGCGGTAGATGTGCAGGTGGGGGCAGGGGATCTCAACTCCGTCGGGGTTACGGTGCGGTGGTCCATCTAAGTCCAGTCTCATCAAAATCACAACCTGTCTTGCTCGATTCTGAAATGTGGCTTTTGTTAGCTTAATCTGAGCCCTTGAAATGTCAAGCCAAAAATCGACGCGACCATCCATCGAAGTGAGTGGGATCGCAACACGCTTTCCGACTTCAAAGGACCATTCCGAGTCGTCTTTTCGCTTCTTTTCCAGTGCAATGAGTTGGTCGGCTTCTGCCTGGGGCAAGTTGATTTCTGCCATCTTAGCCTCCCTTCGCGTTTGTTTAGGTGAAGTATCCCAAAGGTGAAGTTTATCGCAATGGCGGGAAGAGTTCCGTACCGTTGATTCGAGCTATGAGAATACAGAAACCAATGCAAGTTGCAATAATTTGATCACAGCCCTACCGAAGCTCAAACCCTGCGCTGCGAATCGCTGCAATCATCCCGTCTCGCTCAGCTGTGATCTCGTCCTGAGTCAAGGTCCGTTCCTGATTGGCCACAGTCACTCGGAACGACAAGCTCCGCTGCCCGTCGGCCAACGTGAACTCGCGCACAAACTGAATCTGCTCTACCGCAGACGTTGCTGAACTCCGCAACGCTTTCTCGACGTCGTTGCTAAAAGTTCTCGCCGGCGTCAGCACACTCAAATCAAACTCACTCGACGGGAATCTGCGAATCGGCTGATACTTCTTCGGAATCCCGGCCAGCATACAAGCAAGTGGCCCCAGATTCAGATCCAGCACTGCCGCACGGCCTTCCACCCAGTTCGGATGAAACTCAAAGATCCGCCCCAGCAACATCGTGTCGAGGTAAAGCTCAACTGAGCGCAACGGATGCTCGAACGGGCGCGCCTCAGCCGCCGGTTGAAAGCGCAGCGTCGTCGCAAAAGCCCTTGCTAATCGCTCCAGCTCTCGCAAACCTTCCGCCCCATCGCCACCAGAAGAATAGAAGCCCGCTGCAAGATGAGCCACTTCCTTCGGCAAGCCTTCCGGCTGCTTGTGGATTTCCTTGCCAATTTCAAAAAAGCGGAACTGATCGAAGTTCTTCAGATTGTCTTCAAAGTTCTTGAGCACGCCATGCAACAACGTCGTACGCATCAAGCTTTGATCCGAAGCGATCGGGTTCAACACCTTAATATGCGCCTCAATCGGCACACCCAGCTTCGCTGCCTGAGCCTCGCTCAAAAACGAATAGTTGTAAACCTCATGAAAGCCCTGCTGCGTCGCAACACTGCGCAACTGATTATAGAAACGGCGCTCCTCATTCACCGGCGGAGGCACTACAGGCATTGCCGGTGCCACCGGGTCAATCGTTGCGTACCCAACGGTGCGGCCAATTTCTTCCACCAGATCGTCAGGAATCGAAACGTCTTTGGTGGCACGCCAACTCGGCACAGTTACTTCAAGCACCTCACCCTGATCCACAACTCCAAAGGCCAAACGCTCCAGGATCCCGATCACCTGCAACTTCGGCAATTCGCGGCCCAGCTTTCGATTGAGCCAGGGCAGGGAAAGGTGAATTACCGGCATCGGCTTCAGCTCGGCACAAATGTCAGTCGGCCCGCCCACAGCGACAATACCCGGAGACACCATCTCGAGCAACTCCGCCGCACGCGCAATTGCTCGCAGCGTATTGTGCGGGTCCTGCGCCTTCTCAAAGCGCATCGATGCATCCGTACGCAGCTTCAATCGCGAACTCGTTTTCCGAATCGCACTTGCATTGAAATTCGCGCTTTCAAAAACGATCCGCTTCGTGCCCGGTCCAATCGCCGAACTTTTGCCACCGATCACACCGGCGATCGCCAGCGCACCAGCCTCATCCGCAATCACCAGATCTTCGGTGGTCAACTCATACTCTTCGCCGTTGAGCGCAAGCAAGCGCTCACCCTTCGTTGCACGACGCACAATGATCTTGCCCTGAATCTTGTCTGCATCAAAGGCGTGCGTCGGCTGCGGCAATTCGGCCAGCACCCAGTTCGTCACATCGACGATATTGCTGATCGAATTCAGCCCAATGCTGCCGAGTCGATATTGCAACCACCAGGGCGATTCCCCAACAGTCACACCTTCAAAGACCTGCGCCGAATAACGCGGGCACAATCCGAATTCTTCAATCACTACCGGCTGCACAGGCGCGCCAACCGGCAACATCTCCATGCTTACCGGGTCCACCAGCGGCTTGTCCAGAATCGCCGCCAGCTCTCGCGCCATCCCGTAATGACCCCACAAGTCAGGCCGGTGGGTCAGGCTCTTGTTGTCGATCTCGATAATCGAATCGGCCTCAAGCCCAAGCTCGCCCTCCAGCTCAATGATGCCGTCGTGATCTCCGTTGATGCCAAGCTCGGCCGCACTCGCCAGCATGCCGTCGCTATCGACGCCACTCACACGCTTCACGCCCAGCGGCACATACATCGTGCGCAGCCCGGCGCGGCAATTGGGCGCGCCACAGGCCAGCGTCTTCTTGCCGTAAAGCTCGGTCTCAACCTCTGCTTTTACGTTATGCGAATTGGGGATTGCTTCCACTGTCAGGACAGTGGCCGGGCACGCACCCTTAAGCAGTGCGCCATGAACTTCAACGCCCTCACTCTCTGCCGTATGCAGCGTGATGCGGCGCGAAACTTCTTTCGCGTCAATGTCGAGATCTTCGACCAGCTCCGATAGCCATTGGTAGGAGAACTTCAATGGGGGCTCCTAAAACTGTTTCAAGAAACGCAGGTCGCC
>JALHNH010000017.1 GCA_022843625.1 Bryobacter sp.
CTTCGTGGTTAGAACCTGGAGAGGTTGGCAATGAGCCCAGGAATTTTAGGTAAAAAAATCGGCATGACGCAGATCTTCCGCGCCGATGGGCAGGTGGTGCCTGTCACATTGGTGAAGGCTGGTCCCTGCGTAGTCACACAGCGCAAGACGCCTGCTACTGACGGTTACGACGCCATTCAGCTTGGGCTGATGGAATACGTCAAGCCTGCCAGAATCAACAAGCCCGAAACGGGCCACCTGAAGAAGGCTGGCGCGGACGGGGTTCGCTATAGTCGCGAGTTCAAGTTGAACCGTGGCAACGGCGACTTCAAGGCTGGCGACAAAATCACGGCTGAAGACTTCAAGCCCAAAGAGATCATCGATGTTATCGGCATCTCAAAGGGGCGTGGCTTTCAGGGTGTGGTCAAGCGCCATAACTTCCGCGGCGGTCCTGGCGGCCATGGTTCGATGTTCCATCGTGCCCCTGGTTCGATCGGTGCCTCGAGCTTTCCCTCGCGTGTCTTCCCAGGCATGCGGATGGGCGGCCACATGGGCACGGATCAGGTAACTGTACGCAACCTCGAAATTATCGAGGTCGACGCTGAAGAGAACGTGATTATGGTGAAGGGCGCGCTCCCGGGAGCCAATGGCTCTTACGTCATGATCCGTCGTACAAAGGCGAGGGGCTAATACGATGCCTACCGTAGACGTAATCAATCTCGAAAACAAAGTAGTCGGTTCACTCGAACTCGCCGCCGAAGTATTCGGCGCCGATGTGAACGAGCACCTGCTGTATGAATCGGTCCGCCACTATATGGCCGGGCAACGCAAAGGCCTGGCTGCAACCAAAACCCGTCACGAAGTTGCTGGTAGCGGTAAGAAGTTGTGGAAGCAGAAGGGTACCGGCCGCGCTCGTATGGGCAGCATCCGGTCGCCACTATGGCGCCACGGCGGCACAACGCACGGTCCACAGCCGCGCGACTATAGCTACCGCCTGAACAAGAAAATGATCCTGGGCGCTCTACGCTCGGCATTGACCGCAAAGCTTCGTGATGGCGAGCTGCGTATTGTGGACGGCTTCACACTGGCTGATGCCAAGACCAAAAATTTTGCCGGCACCCTCGGTAAGCTCAAGGCTGAAAAGACTGTGCTCCTTGTCGAGAACGCCGAAAATCGCAACCTGACGCTGGGCTCACGTAATATCCCGGGAGTCAAACTGGTGAGCACCAAGAATGTCACCACTTACGACATCCTCAAGTACAAAGATGTTTTGGTGAGTAAGTCGGCTGCCGAGAAATTGTCGGAGGCGTTGAAGTAAATGACTCTATTTGATGTAATTACGCGTCCGATTGTCACCGAAAAAGGTGTCATGAAGAAGGACGGCGAACGTACACTTTGCTTTGAAGTAAAGCCCGCCGCAACCAAGACCCAAATCAAACAGGCAGTTGAAAAGATCTTCAAGGTCAAGGTTGAAGATGTTCGAACCGTCATCAACGAGGGCAAGCTTCGCCGTCGTGGCAAGTTCGCCGGCTACGGTTCGAACTGGAAGAAAGCCTACGTGAAGCTCAAGAAGGACCAAAAGGTCCCTGAATATTCCGAGGTCGTCTAATGCCGATTAAAAGTTATCGTCCGTTTACTCCCACTCGCCGCTTCCGAACGGTAGTTACGCGTGAGGATATTACCAAGCAGACTCCGGAGAAGAGTCTCACCAGCGGCAAAGTCAAATCAGGTGGCCGTAACTCGACTGGCCGCACGACCATGCGCTTTCGCGGCGGTGGCAACAAGACCTCCTATCGTGAAATCGACTTCAAGCGCGACAAGGCTGGCATCCCAGCCACAGTTGCCTCAGTCGAATACGACCCGAACCGTACGGCTCGTATCGCACTCCTCAACTACGTTGATGGTGAAAAACGTTATATCATTGCACCGGTAGGCCTTAAAGTTGGGTCGAAAATCATGAGTGGCCCAGAAGCTGACATTCTGGTTGGCAATGCGCTGCCGCTCAAAAACATCCCTGCTGGTACCATCGTTCACAATATTGAACTCCGCCCAGGCAAGGGTGCCCAAATGGCACGAACCGCCGGAGCTCAGGCACAGGTTGTTTCGAAAGAAACAGAATATTGCTTGCTCAAGCTGCCGAGCGGCGAAGTACGCAAGGTTCTGGTTGATTGCTACGCAACCATTGGCCAGGTCGGAAATCTCGATCACGAAAATCAAACACTTGGCAAAGCTGGCCGCAGCCGCTGGGTTGGCAAGCGTCCTCATAACCGTGGCGTCACAATGAACCCGGTAGACCACCCGCACGGTGGTGGTGAGGGTCGTACGTCCGGTGGCCGTCACCCGGTAACGCCTTGGGGTCAACCCACGCGTGGTTTCAAGACCCGCAACAACAAGCGTACCGACAAGATGATCGTCAAACGGAAGCAGAAGAGCTAGGGAACAGGTAAGAAGATAATATGGGCCGTTCACTCAAAAAAGGACCGTTCGCCGACGAGCACCTGATCGTGAAACTCGAGGCAATGAATAGCCGGGACGAGAAGAAGGTTTTGAAGACCTGGTCTCGCCGCTCGACAATCATGCCTTTGTTTATCGGTCATACCCTCGCCGTCCACAACGGCAAAAAGTTTATCCCGGTTTATGTGACCGAAAACATGGTTGGTCACAAGCTGGGCGAATTTTCACCGACGCGTACCTTCAAAGGTCACGTGGCAAAATCCAAGTCCAACGAAAAAGGCAAATAGGACTGAATCATGATAGCCAAAGCAGAAGCCCGTTACGTCCGCGTGAGCCCGCAAAAATGCCGTCTGGTGATCGATTTGATCCGTGGACTCAATGCTGGCGAGGCAATCAATTTGCTCAAGATGACAAACAAGCGCATGGCGCCTGTCGTCGAAAAGCTCTTGCGCAGCGCCATCGCTAACGCAGAGAACAAGAACAGCAATGTTGATGTAGACAACCTGACGGTAAGTGAAGCATACGTAAATGAAGGCCCGCGCATGAAGCGCATCCGCCCTGCTCCGATGGGCCGTGCCTATCGTTACCAGAAGAGGATTGCGCATATTGTGGTCAAGGTCTCCGACGGCGTTGCCGCCGAAGTCAAGGCTGAGGCATAAGGAAAAAAGCGAATGGGTCAGAAAGTACATCCCTTTGGATTCCGTCTCGGGGTCACCAAAACCTGGAAGAGCCGCTGGTTTGCCAAGCAAGACTACGCCAAGCTTCTCTTTGAAGATCTCGAACTGAAGGAATCGTTGCGCAGCCGCTTGAAGAGCGCTGGCGTGAGTTCGATCGAAGTCGACCGTCCTGGCAACAAACTGCGCATCACGATTCGCACCTCGCGTCCCGGTATCATCATCGGGCGCAAAGGCGCGGAAATTGAAAAGCTAAAGCAGGATCTGGCCAAAAAGACCAAGCGTGAAGTTTTTATCGATATCCAGGAAGTGCACAAGCCTGAGCTCGACGCCCAGCTGGTGTCAGAATCGATCGCATTGCAACTCGAAAAGCGCGTGGCCTTCCGCCGCGCGATGCGTAAAGCTGTCGACAGCGCCCAGCGCTTCGGGTGCAAAGGCATCAAGGTTCGTGTCAGTGGCCGCCTGAACGGTGCTGAAATCGCACGTACCGAGTGGTATCTGCATGGCCAGTTGCCATTGCACACACTGCGTGCCGACATCGACTACGGATTTGCCGAAGCCAACACGACCTATGGCGTGATCGGCGTTAAGTGCTGGATTTATAAGGGTGACATCGGCGAAGGCCAGCGTCGCGTAATGTTGCGCAACGATAACGAACCGCAACCACGCCCGAAGCGTGATAACCGTGATCGTGACCGCCGTCCGGGTGGTGACCGTCCGGGTGGTGATCGTCCCGGCGGCGATCGTCCTCGTGGCGCTTATGAGCCTCGCGGCGAAGGCCGTGGTGCCGATGGACGCGCCCGTACCGAAGCGGCAGTTCCGCCAGTGGCAGATTCAGGGGTTGTTGTAACGGCTCCAGAGGTTCCGTCCGTAATCAAGAGCGGTGGCCCGATCCTACCGCCAATGGCTCCCCCTGCCCCGAACTGGAAGCAGGAAATGAGCGCTGAAAGCGTTGAGCCGCAGGTGGAAGCTGTTGAAGCTGTCGTGGAGCCCGTAGTTGAGGCCGCTCCCGAAGCTGAAAAGCCGGCTGAGTAACTAGAGAAGCCACAGAAGATTTTTCAAAAGAGGAACATGACCTATGTTGATGCCAAAGAAAGTCAAGTACCGCAAACAGCAGCGCGGCCGCATGCGCGGTATGGCTCATCGCGGCTCCAGTGTGGACTTCGGCGAATACGGCCTGAAGGCAATGGCTTGTGGTTATATCACCAATCGCCAGCTTGAAGCTGCCCGAATCGCAATGACCCGCCACATCAAGCGCGGTGGCAAGGTCTGGATCCGGATTTTCCCGGACAAGCCCGTCACCAAGAAGCCAGCCGAAGTCCGAATGGGCTCCGGTAAGGGTGCTCCGGACGGGTGGGTATGTGTAATTCGCCCGGGTAAGATTTTGTTTGAGATGGAAGGCGTTTCGCTGGAAATCGCGCAGGAAGCTATGCGTCTGGCTGCAATGAAGCTGCCGATCAAGACCAAGCTTGTGCTGCGTTCGGCGGTATAGGCAGTAAGCGTAAGGAACACGAACAATGAAAGCTGAACAAATTCGCGGCCTCGATGAGGCTGAACTTAAAAAGCAACTGGCCGAGGGCAATGAGAACATGTTCCGTTTGCGCTTTCAGATGTCGATGGGCCAGATGGAAGGCATCAAGAAGCTTCGCGATCTCAAAAAAGATCGTGCACGCATTCTGACCGTCATGCGCCAGAGCGAACTGGCCGCCAAAAAGGAAGGCAAGTAGCCAATGGCCGAAGAAGTCGTTAAGACCCCGAATAAGCAGGAAAAGGTCGGTGAAGTAGTCTCGACCAAGATGTCCAAAACGATTGTGGTTGAAGTGACCCGCAAAGTGCAGCACCCGCTGTACAAGCGAATTTTGACCCGTCGAAACAAGTTTTACGCCCACGATGAAGAGGGTAAGGCCAAGCAAGGCGATCAGGTTCGTATCATCGAGAGCCGTCCCTTGAGCAAGTTGAAGCGTTGGGAACTGAAAGAAGTTCTGCGTACGGCAGTTCGCATTCAGATCCAGGATGAGCCCTCCGCCGAGCGTCTTGCTCGTGCCGCAGCGGCCAAGAAGAAGAACAAGTAGGCTCTAGCCGAACCGTTCGAAAGATGTTTTAAGAGAGCTACGGAGAATACGCAATGATTGGGATGAGAACAATGCTGGAAGTGGCGGACAACAGTGGCGCCCGCAAGCTCCAGTGCATTCTGCCGCGCGGCGGCGATAAAGGCAAAACAGCCGGTTTGGGCGACATCATCACGGCCAGCGTCAAGGAAGCAGCTCCCGACTCGTCAGTGAAAAAAGGCAAGGTAGTGCGCGCGGTTATCGTCCGCATGCGAAAAGAAGCCCGTCGTAAGGACGGAACCTACATCCGCTTTGACTCAAACGCGGCGGTATTGGTGAATGAATTGGGCGAACCCGTTGGTACCCGCGTGTTCGGCCCTGTGGCCCGCGAACTGCGCGATAAAAAATTTATGAAGATCGTTTCGCTTGCTCCGGAGGTCGTGTAAATATATGGCTTCGCTCAGCAAAATGAATGCCTCTGAGAAGGCAGGAATCCCAAAACGGATTCGCATTAAAAAAGACGACATGGTCAAAGTGCTTGTTGGTAAAGACAAGGGCAAAACCGGCAAAGTGTTAGAAGTAAATCACGATCTGGGTCGAGTCCTGGTTGAAGGCATCAGCATGGTCAAGCGGGCAACCAAGCCCAATCCAGCCAAGGGAATCAAGGGTGGTTTCCAGGAAAAGGAATCCAGCATTCACGTCTCGAACGTGATGATTCTTACGGCAGGGGGTATTCCTACCCGCATTGGTACGAAGGTGGAGACGGTGGGTGGAAAAACTCGCCGCACGCGCATCGCGCGGAAAACCGGTGAGGTGCTGGATTCCAAGTAACTTGGCCTTTCGAGGCAAAGTTAGCCAGGTCCCTCCCAACACGAATGAGGTTATGAAGCAATGAAAGCGCGGCTAAGAGAAGTTTATAACAAGCAGGTTTCCCCTGCACTCCAGGCGGAGTTCGGCTACAAGAACCCGATGGCCATCCCGAGGGTCGACAAAGTGTCGATCAATCTTGGCCTGGGTGAAGCAACCGGAAATGCGAAGCTGATGGACGTTGCGGTGCAGGAACTTTCTGCCATCAGCGGTCAAAAGCCGGTCGTCACCAAAGCGAAGAAGTCGATTGCAGCGTTTAAGCTGCGCGAAGGCATGCCGATTGGTTGCATGGTTACTTTGCGCAACGATGCAATGTACGAGTTTCTAGACCGCTTCATGAATATTGCACTCCCTCGCGTCCGCGATTTTCGCGGAGTGAACCCGAAATCATTCGATGGCCGCGGCAACTACACGATGGGCATCAAGGACCAATTGATCTTCCCCGAAATCGACTACAACAAGGTCGACAAAGCGCGGGGTATGAACATTTGCATCACGACCACTGCAACCAACGACGCAGAAGCGCTCGCGTTGCTCAAGTTTATGGGAATGCCGTTCCGCCAATAAAGGAAGAAACAGAGATACACGATGGCAACTACCGCAAAAATCGCCAAGGACAACAAGAAGCCAAAGTTTGAATGCCAGCACCGCAATCGTTGCGGACGTTGTGGCCGGCCGCGTGCATACATGCGCAAATTCAATCTGTGCCGTATCTGTTTCCGTCAGCTCGCCCTGGCTGGAGAAGTTCCCGGCGTGACGAAGTCAAGCTGGTAGCGAGAAGCGAAAGAAGAGAGAAGAAACAGGATGACGACCGATCCAATTGCCGATATGCTGACGCGGGTGCGCAATGCCCTGAAGGCGCGTCACTCAAAAGTGGATATCCCGGCCTCCAAGCTTAAGCTCGAGATTGCCCGCATTATGAAGGAAGAGGGTTATATCCTTAACTTCAAACTGGCAGAAGAGGGCGCGAAGAAGACCATCAAGATTTATTTGAAGTACACGCCTGCTAACGACAGCGTGATCTCCCATCTGGAGCGCATTTCGCGCCCTGGTTGCCGGAGATACGTAGGCTCAACCGACGTACCAAAGGTGCTGGGCGGTTTGGGGATTAGCATTCTCACGACACCGAAGGGTGTAATGACTGGCCATGCGGCGCGCAAAGCGAACGTCGGCGGCGAAATGCTCTGTCACATTTACTAATAGAGCGATTGAAGGAAACAGAATATGTCACGTGTAGGTAAAAAGCCCATTGCTCTGCCGGCTGGAGTCAAACTCCAGATCGGAAGCGAGCTGCTGGTAGAAGGCCCCAAGGGTAAATTGGTGGTTCCGATTCCGCAGGGCATCACAGTGGAAAACACCAACGGTACTGTGCAAATCAACCGGGAGAGCGACAAGCTAGCCGCTCTGCACGGTTTGACGCGCGCTCTGGCCGCAAATGCCATCACTGGCGTCTCGACTGGTTGGACCCGGGAACTGGACATCGTCGGCATCGGTTATCGATGTGACCTCAAAGGAAATCTGGCTACATTTTCTCTTGGATACAGCCACTCGATCGAGCTGTTGTTGCCAGCCGGTGTGGAGATGACGGTTGAAAAGCAGACACACATTGTGCTCAAAAGCCACGACCGCCAACTGGTGGGACAAATTGCAGCGCACATGCGCGGGCTGCGTCCGCCAGATCCATACAAGAACAAGGGTGTTCGCTACACTGGCGAAATCCTGAAGAAGAAGGTCGGCAAGAGCGGCGCCGGTGGCAAGGGTAAGTAAGGCGCGAGGATAGCGAGGAACGAAATGAAAGCACAAGTAGATCGCGACGCAGTTCGCCGCCGAATTCACACCCGCATTCGGAAACGTGTTCAGGGTACGGCCGAGAGGCCAAGGCTCGCGGTATTCCGCAGTCTCAATCATATTTACGCTCAGGTTATCGACGACCGCACGGGGCACACCCTGGCAGCAGCTTCGTCTGCCGAAAAGAGTGTCCAATTGAAATCCGGCGGCAACGTAGAGGCAGCCAAAGTAATAGGCAAGCTGGTGGCCGAGAGGGCCAAGCAGGCAGGGATCGGCGCGGTTGTATTTGACCGTGGTGGCTTCTTGTATCACGGCCGGGTCAAGGCCCTGGCCGATGCCGCTCGCGAGGGCGGGCTCGAGTTCTAAAGGAAAGCCGGTAAGGAAAAACGCATGGCAACACATGGCATTAAGCGAGTTGAGGCGAGCGGCTTGAACCTTAAGGAACAAGTAGTTTCGATCAACCGCGTCACAAAAGTAGTCAAGGGCGGTAAGAATATGAGCTTCGCAGCTCTGGTTGTAGTGGGCGACGCAGAAAAGCGCGTTGTCGGCTACGGCACAGGTAAGGCGAAGGAAGTTCCATCCGCAATCAAGAAGGGTATTGAGGCGGCAAAGAAGAATTTGCGCCAGATTAATACTCTGCCGACCACTATCTTGCATAAGGTAGAAGGCCGTTTCGGCGCGGGAGTCGTGCTTCTCAAGCCTGCTCCTGAAGGTACTGGCGTGATCGCCGGTGGCCCGGTCCGCGCCGTCATTGAAAGTGTGGGAATCCCGAATATTTTGACCAAGAACCTGGGTTCACGCAACCCTCACAACGCCGTCAAGGCAACCGTGAATGCGCTCGAACAACTGCGCGACAAACAAGCCACCGCCGACATGCGCGGCGTCGGCATGGAGAAGGTCTAGACTGGCCGATTGGCCAGTCGAATGAGGAACTGAAATGGCAGACAATATGATCAAGATCAAGCTGATTGGAAGTCCGATCTGTTGCCCCGAGAATCAAAAGAAAATCGTCCGCAGTCTCAACCTGCACACGATGAACCGGGTGGCGTTGCGTCCTGACACGCCAGCCTTCCGCGGTATGGTGTTGAAAGTGCCGCATTTGCTGGCAATCGTGAAGTAATAGGTGTCAAGGAATAGGTTATCGCGATGAATTTAAGCAACCTCCACCCCCCTGAGGGGCAAAAGCAGAAGAAACAACGCGTCGGTCAGGGTATGGGTACCCGCCGGGGTAAGTTCTCGGGTCGCGGTGCCAAGGGTGCCCGCTCGATCAGTGGTTATTCTAAGATGCGCGGCTTTGAAGGCGGCCAGATGCCGTTGCATCGTCGTATGCCAAAGCGTGGCTTCACCAATCCATTCCGTGAAGAGTATGTGGTTTTGAACCTCAGCCGTCTCGATAAAATGGAAATCTCTGAGTTTTCACCTGAAATCCTGAAGTCCGCCGGTGTCTTGAAGAAACTCGAAAAGGGTCTCAAGATCCTCGGCACGGGTGAGATCACCCGCAAGATCACAATCAAGGCGCACCAGTTTTCAGAAGCAGCCAAGGCCAAGATCGAAGCAGCAGGCGGGACGGTGGAAGTAATTCCTCCCTTCGTGCCCGCTCCGATCAAAAACCCAAAGCGCGATGCCGCCCTTGAGCGCAAAGCCGCGAAAAAGAAGTAAGCAGCAATTGACCCTGTTCCTATAAGGATCGACCGTAAAATCCATGAAGTTCTTCGAAGCCTTCGCCAACGTGTTCCGGATCCCCGATCTAAGAAATCGGATTCTGTTCACGCTCGCCATGTTGGCCGTATACCGTCTTGGCGGCCACATCCCCACACCGGGGATTGACGCCAATCGTCTGGAAGAGTATTTCAAGCAAAACGCCGGAGGCATCTTCGGCTTCATGGACTTGTTCAGCGGCGGCATGTTCCGCCGGCTGACCATTTTTGCTTTAGGCATTATGCCTTACATCACATCGTCCATCATCCTTCAGTTGTTGACGGTAGTTGTGCCTACGCTTGAGAAGCTGTCCAAGGAAGGCGAGATGGGCCGTCGCAAGATCACCCAGTGGACTCGCTACCTGACTGTGATCCTTGCTCTGTTTCAGTCTTTCGGTATTGCTGCAGCCTTGCAATCTGCCGGTTCCTCAGGTGGCGGCTTTGTGCTGAATCCTGGTATCGGCTTCATTCTGATGACTATGATCAGTCTTACGACCGGCACAGCTTTCATTATGTGGTTAGGGGAGCAGATCACCGAGCGCGGCATCGGCAACGGAATGTCGCTGATCATCTTCACGGGCATCGTGATTGGTTTGCCGACAGCGATCCTCGAAATTTATAACAACGTTTTTGTCACACGGCAGTGGAATCCGCTGCAGATGATCATCATCCTCGTCATGATGGTCGCCGTGATTGGCCTCATTGTACTGGTAGAGCGCGGAGAACGCCGCATCCCGGTGCAGTATGCCAAGCGCGTGGTCGGACGTCGTGTGATGGGCGGACAACAAACGCACCTGCCGCTGAAGGTGAATGCCGGTGGCGTTATCCCGGTAATCTTCGCGCAGAGCTTGCTGACCTTCCCGCAAAGCTTCCTGCAGGTGGAATGGATCAAGAACAACCAGTGGATTTCAGGATTGCTTGAGTCGATCGGGCATACCCAGCCGTTGTATTTCATCCTCTACACCGCTCTCATTGTCTTCTTCTGCTTCTTCTATGTTTCGATCATTTTCAACCCGAACGAAGCAGCTGACAACATGCGCAAATTCGGTGGCTTTATTCCAGGCATTCGCCCTGGCAAAAACACGGCTGATTATATGAACCGCATCCTGACCCGTATTACGGTAGTCGGTGGTTTGTATCTGGCCCTGTTGAGCCTTTTGCCGGAAGTCATGATTTCTGGTATCAAGTTGCAGCGGCTACCACTGATCGGCAACTTTATCGACGGAAACTTCCCCCGATGGCTGCTCGACGGCCTCGGCGTATCCTTCTACTTTGGCGGTACCTCGCTGCTGATTGTGGTAGGTGTGGCCATGGACACGGTCAACCAGGTGGAAGCGCAATTGATCATGCGTCATTATGAGGGCTTCACTCCGAAAGCGGGTCGCATTCGCGGACGCCGGAGCAGCGTATAAGTTTTGAATGGTGAACTGATTCCGACTACGGTGGTCTTATTCGGGCCGCCGGGATCGGGAAAAGGGACGCAGGCCAAGCTCTTGACCGAGAAGCTGAGTCTGCCCCATGTATCAACCGGTGATATGCTTCGCGAGCATATTGCTTTAGGAGATGCACTGGGAATTGAAGTTCGAGAAGTCATCAAGGCGGGCAACCTGGTGCCAGATCATCTGGTGATCCGTTTGGTGGAAGATAGGCTAAACCGGCCAGATTGTAAGGCTGGAGTTTTGTTGGATGGGTTTCCGCGAACCATCGACCAGGCCCGCATGTTGCTGGGCATGGCGGAGGGTCGCGGTCTTCGCCTGTTGGTAATCCACTTGAAAGTAGATTATGATGTGATTACAGCCCGGTTAACGGGACGTCGCATCTGCCCTCAGTGTGGAACCTTATACAACATTCGCCTGAAACCCCCAATTGTGCCTGGAAGGTGCAATATCGAAGGGTCCCGCTTGATCATCCGCGAGGATGACAAGGAATCGGTGATCCGGCAGAGGCTGGTTGGCTATGACGCCCAAACCATGCCGGTGCTGGAGTTTTTTGCTGAACATGTGAAGTTTTTTGAGGTGGACGGTAGCGACCGGAAGCCGGAAGATTTGTCGAACGAAATTGTGAACTGGATTCAGACGACCATTACCGATGAAGGATCCGCGAGCGGAGAGGGCCTCTAATGGCAATCATTCGCAAGAGCCAATCCGAACTCGAGAAAATGCGCAAGTCTGGACTCCTGGTGTATCAGATTCTGAGTGAGCTTTCCAAGATGGTCAAGGAAGGCATTACGACGATGGATTTGGAAGTCGAGGCTGAGAAGATGATCCGCGGTGCTGGCGCCAAGTCAGCGTTCAAGGGTTATTACTCGGAAGCGGCGGGGACGAAATTCCCCTATGTTCTTTGTACATCGATCAACGAAGTGGTGGTTCACGGGATGCCATCGGCGAAGCGGCAGTTGAAGTCGGGCGATATTGTCTCGATTGATACCGGGCTTGCTCTCGATGGTTATTACGGAGATTCGGCAGTGACGGTGGCGGTGGGTGAGATTTCACCTGAAACGCAGCGGCTGCTCGATGTCACCAAAGAGTCGCTGGAACTGGCAATCCAGCAGGCGCAACCTGGTAACCGGCTTTTCGACATCAGCCGAACGGTAGAAGGACATGTTCTGAAAAATGGTTTTACTGTGGTTCGCGAGTTTGTGGGCCATGGAATCGGGACGAAGCTGCACGAGGAACCGCAAGTTCCCAACTATGTGGATCGGCAGCAGGAAAACCCGAAGTTGAAGGAAGGTATGGTTCTGGCGATCGAGCCGATGGTGAACCTGGGCCAACCGGAAACGAATGTGTTGAGCGACAAGTGGACGGCAGTGGCTACCGATGGTAAGCCCTCGGCCCACTTTGAGCATGTAGTGGCGATCACGGCAAACGGGCCGTGGGTTTTGACGAGGCCTTAAGTGGCTGACGTTGAGACAGTAGAGGCCAAAGTTTTGGATCTGCTCCCCAACGGGGCAGTGAAATTGGAGTTGGAGAGCCGGGCTCAAGTAATTGGGCATCCGGCCAGCCCGGTGAAGGTGAATTTTACCCGCCTGCGGCCCAACGATCGGGTTTTGGTGGAATTGTCTCCGCACGATAAGTCGCGGGGCCGGATTGTGAAGTTGCTGGCGCTGTAGAGTTGCCGGCAGCAAATACTGAGTTTTAGAAAAGGCGAAGGTTTACAGTAATGAAGGTTCGTCCGTCGGTTAAGAAAATTTGTGATAAATGCAAGGTCATCCACCGCGAAGGCGTCGTGCGCGTGATCTGCTCCAACCCGAAGCATAAGCAGCGGCAGGGTTAGTTAGTTCGGGAAAGAGTCAAGGAGAGCGAAGAAATATGGCACGTATAGCTGGCGTTGATCTACCGGCCCGGAAGCGGGCAGACATTGGGCTGACCTACATTTATGGAGTGGGACGCACACGCGCCGCCTCCATCCTGCATCGTTGCGACATCGAAGGCGGAACGAAAATTTCCGACCTGAGCGATGACCAAGTAAACAAGATTCGTCTTCTGCTGGAATCAGAAGGCGCCATCGAGGGTGACCTGCGCAAGGAAATCTCGATGAACATCAAGCGCCTGATGGAAATGGGCAGCTATCGTGGCTTGCGTCACCGTCGTGGGCTTCCGGCCCGCGGCCAGCGTACACACACCAATGCCCGCACCCGCAAGGGACCGCGCAAGGGCACGGTTGCCGGCAAGAAGAAGGCGACCAAGTAAGCCGTCGACCGGCTAACGAGGAATTAATATGGCTAAGGCGCAAGCAAAAAGCAACAAGAAGAAGTCTTTCAAGAAGAAAGAGCGCAAGAACGTCCCACTCGGTTTGGTGCACGTTCAGGCCTCTTTCAACAACACCATCATCACGATCACCGACCTGGTGGGCAATGTGCTGAGCTGGAGTTCAAGCGGTTCGCTTGGCTTCCGTGGCTCCCGCAAGGGCACACCGTTTGCCGCCCAGCAAGCCAGCTTTACGGCCGCCACCAAAGCCAAGGACAATGCCGGACTTCGCACTGTCGACGTCAAGGTGTCCGGGCCCGGCGCTGGCCGCGAATCGGCTGTTCGTGCTCTTGGCAGTGTTGGCATCGAAGTGCGTTCGATCCGCGATACTACGCCGATCCCACACAACGGTTGCCGCCCGCCAAAACGCCGCAGAGTCTAACGCCGTCGTGTCTGATATTCAAGAATTTTGTATGTGATTTGGAAGCAGGACGAAAGCCTTTCGGGGTTGTAAACTGCACCTGATCCGGAACCATTCAGGTAACCAGGAGAAAAGAAGAAACAATGGCTCGTTATCACGGCCCAGTATGTCGGCTTTGCCGGCGTGAGGGCATGAAGCTCTTTTTGAAGGGCGAGCGCTGCCACACTGAAAAGTGTGCGATCGAAAAGCGCAATTTCGTTCCCGGCCAACACGGCAAGGACCGGAAGTCGAAGATTCAGGGCTACGGCCTGCAGTTGCGTGAAAAGCAGAAGGCTCGCCGTTATTATGGCGTGCTGGAAGGCTACTTCCGCAACCTGTTTGAGAAGGCATCCGCGCAGAAGGGCGTCACTGGCGACAACATGCTGAGCATGCTCGAAAGCCGCCTGGACAACGTGGTACTCCGCGCCGGATTTGCTACCAGCCGGGCCCAGGCCCGCCAACTCGTCCGTCACGGCCATATCAGCGTGAACGGCCGCCGCACCAATATTCCTTCGTTTCAAGCCAAGCCTGGCGACACGCTCGAAGTTGTGGAGAAGAGCCGCAAGGTGACTTCGATCATTGCTTCGCGCGACGCCACAGCACACTATCCTTCCCCTAACTGGCTTGATGTGGATCGCGAGAATTTCAAAGCGCGCGTCACACAGGCTCCCAAGCGGGAAGACCTGGTTCAAATACAGCTCAACGAACAGTTAATCGTCGAACTGTACTCGAAGTAATTGGCAAGACACACTAACAATTTCTAACTACAAGGAGGCGCATGTTTCGAGGTTTTCAAAAGCCAAAGCGTCTGGTTGCCAATACGGAAACATTGAGCGAGCGGTATGGCATGTTCACGGCACAGCCGTTTGAACGTGGCTTCGGCACGACGATCGGGAACGCGCTACGGCGCGCTCTGTTGAGCTCGATCGAAGGTGCCGCGATCACAGCCGTTCGTATTGAGGGAGTCGCGCACGAGTTTTCGCCGATCCCTGGAGTCGTTGAGGATGCGACAGACATCATCCTGAATTTGAAGCAGATCCCTTTCAAGATGGCAGGAGAAGGGATCAAGACCGTTCGATTGAAGTCGGACGGATCTAACGAACTATTGAGCGGCATGATTGAAACGGACAGCGACGTTGAAGTTCTGGACCGTAACATGCACATCGCGACGGTGAGCGAGGGCGGAAGCCTGACGATCGAAATGCGTCTGAAGATGGGCCGCGGCTATGTCAGCGCGGACCGTAACTTCGACGAAGATCTTCCTTTGGGTTACATCCCGATCGATTCGGTCCACTCGCCGGTACGCAAGGTAAATTACAACGTCGAGGCCGCACGCCTCGGGCAGATGACAGACTTTGACAAGCTGACTCTGGAAGTCTGGACCAACGGTGCTGTTTCGCCTGCCGACTCAATCGGCATGGCGGCCAAGCTCCTGAAGGACCACATGACGATTTTCGTCAACTTCGAAGAGACGCCAGAATCGGTGGAAGAGCCGGTGGAGCGTGCAGCAGGTCAGATGAACGAAGTTCTGAACCGTTCGGTGGAAGAGCTCGAACTCAGCGTCCGTTCTTACAACTGCCTCAAAAATGCCAACATTCAAACGATCGGCGATCTCGTACAGAAGACCGAAGCCGAAATGTTGCGCACCAAGAATTTCGGGCGCAAGTCGCTAAACGAAATCAAAGAAATCCTCGGTGGTCTCGCCTTGAGCTTCGGTATGAAGATCGATGCCAGCGGCCGCCTCATCGCCCCCCCGGGCGGTATGTCCATGGAGCCGTTGCCGCTGGGCGACGATGACCTCTAAACGATACGGCAATTAGAAGGAGTTAGGAAATGAGACATCGTAAGGGCGGCTTCAAACTCAAACGCAGCCTTAGTGAGCGCCGCGCGTTACTGCGCAGCCTGGTGACGGCTGTAGTGCTCGATGAACGTATTGAAACGACCATCCCCAAGGCCAAGGCTGCGAAGCCTTTGGTTGAGAAGATGATCACGCTCGCCAAGGAAGGTACACTTCACTCGCGCCGTCAGGCGGCAGCATTCCTGCTGACCCCCGACAGTGTGAAGAAGTTGTTCGACAAGCTGGGACCCCGTTTTGGACAGCGCAATGGCGGCTACACGCGTATCGTACGCGTGGGCTTCCGCCAGGGCGATGGCGCTGAAACCTGCAAACTCGAGTTGGTCGGTAGCGAACTGGTACGCCGCGCAGGCGAACGTGCCAAGCGTCGTGAAGACAAGCTCAAGGCACTGCAAGAAGGCCGCGAGCCGGGCGCCGAAGGCAACGAAGCGACCAGTTAGTTTTTTGGTGGTAGTCAACAAAAAGGGCCAGTCCTTCGGGACTGGCCCTTTTTGCGTTAATCCTGGCGAATCACTCGAGTGATATCGGTGCGAGATGCCCGAAGCGCTGGCGCAAGACAAGCCAGCAGGCCCACCGCCACAAAGCTAAGTGCAGACGGCAGAATCACCTGCCAATCATATGGTGCGACTCTTACCAACTGGGTTGCCAGCAGGCTGCCCAGCAGGACGCCTCCACCCAGGCCGAGCAGCGCGCCGAAGGCCAGGAGCCGCAACCCGGAGGCCACCACCCATCTCTCGATGTTGCCGGTGGAAGCCCCCAGTGCCATTCTCAAGCCAATTTCGGGCATGCGCTGGCTGACCGTCTGTGAGACAACCGCAAAGAGCCCGCATCCGCCAAAGAAGAGTGCCAGAACCGCAAAGGCACCGATCAGGTAAATGAGAGCCCAGCTATTCTTCAAGCCTTCGGCGTGGTGGTGGCTCAGGGTCTCCATCTCGAGAGGCGCCTCGGGGTCGATTTCCCGGGCAATCGAGCGCAGGGCCTCGACAGCGGCCTTCTCATTCCTCATGCGCCCAATCCACTGCATGGCGCGACGTGGAGCCTGCTCGAAGGCGACGAAGAATTGGGGCTTGGGCCCTGTCACGATGCTGTCGCTCTGCAGGTTGGGGTAGATGCCAACGATCTCGAAGGCCTCGCCCCCGAGTGCCTGCACCCGGATTGTTTGACCGATGGGGTCGCTGTTGGCAAAGAGCTCTTCGGTGAGTTTCTGGTTGAGTACCGCCACACGCGGAGAAGCTGCAGTGTCGGTTGGGAGGATGGGCCGGCCTCGCAGAATGGGAATGCGCAGCGTATCGAATGCGCCCGAAGTGGCAACGACATAGTGGGCGGAAGGGGCGTCCTTCCGCTCCAGCGATTGGGTCGATTTTGCGATTTTCGTTGGAGTGCCATCGCCTGCTCCAGTCGAAGGCACCGGGCTAATCAAGCCTACGGACTCGAAGTTCTCTGAAGCAGCGCTTGCCTTGAGCAATCGGTCATGTGTCCTCTGCATGGCCTCATTGCTAAGGCCAGCCCGGCGAGAAGCATAAAACTCAGCGCGCAGCACCTGGCTGCGATCATAGCCGGGATGGATATCCAGCAAAATCTGCACTCCCCGGACTCCCAGGATTGCCGTCATCACCATGGCCAGACCTAAAGCGATCTGGATCACCACCAGAGACTTGGTAGCCCGCTGTGTCGTGCGGCCCTGAGTGGTGCGCGGGCCCTCATCGCCCTGCATGCCGCTGGCAGCCCAGGCCGGAAAGAGGCTAAAGCAAAGAATCGAAGCCAGGGCGATCCCGAGATTAATCACGAGAAAACGCTCATCCAAAACAGGACCGTCCATCGGGAATGGTACACGCACCTGAGAGAGCAGCAGCCTTGACGACAGCTCAGCTGCAAGGATCCCGAGACCCAGTGCCGGAGCTGCCAGCAGCAGGCCTTCGGTCAGGGACTGAGCGATGATGCGAGACCTTGCTGCGCCCAGAGCAATGCGGATTGTCATCTCGCGCCGGCGCGAGAGGCCGCGAACGATGAGCAGGTTCGCTACATTCGCGCACGAGATCAACAAGACCCCGCCGGAGATCAAATAGAGCAGCACAATCACTTGTGTGTCCGCATCGTTGTAAAAACCATTGAAAAGGGTTTGGGCCTGAACTTGCGCACCGGTGTGCGTGTCCGGAAAGCGCCGCTCGAGCTCAGCACTGAACGGCGCAAGCAAGGCCGCTGCATCTTGCCGTGTGACGCCTGCCTTCAGGCGGCCGATCACTTGCACTCCGCCTTCCTTGTGGCTTGTCTTTGTGGCTGAGAGTATGAGTGGCGTCCAGAACTTTGCGTCGAGACTGGGAAACCAAAAGCCTTCTTCTGTCACTCCGATTACGTTATAGCTTTCGCCATCCAGACGAATTGTGGTCCCCACGACTTCCGGCTTCGCTTCGAAGCGGTTTTTCCAATAGTCGTGACTGAGAACCAATACCTTTGGTGCTCCGGTTTGGTGCTCTGCTTCGAGGGGGAATCGTCCCACAGCAAGCCTTGCCTTCACCAGCGCAAAGAAAGCCGGCGATACTGCTTGCCCGAGGATACGTTCAGGCTCGCCCCGGCTAATGACGACATGCTCCACCGCCTTATGAGCGGAGAGAATGTCGAAGGCCGGAAGCGTGCGCCAGGCGAGGAAGTCGTCGAGGGTCGTGTTGTTCCGCGGGTTGCTTTGATTTGGCATGCGCGTTTGAAGAACCACATCCGACTCATGATTCAGCAAGGCTATGGGGCGTCGCCATATCTTGTCCACAAGCGAGATGACAACTGCATTGGCACCAATTCCGAGGCCAAGTGTAATCGCGGCCAATGCCCAGATGCCGGGTGTCTTGCACCACGAGCGAAACCCGTGCCTTAGGTCTGCCGAGAAGTTCTCGATCCACTGCGTTCCGCGATGATCGCGGCATTCTTCTTTGCGTTGCTCGATGCAGCCGAGAGCGCGGCGGGCGATGCGGCTGGCCTGCTCGGGGCTTTGCCCTTGCGCGATCTCGTGGGCGATGCGCTCTTCGAGATAGAAGTTCAGTTCCTCGTCGAGCTCTTGCTCCACCTGGTCTCGGCGTAGAAGGGACCTCAATCGCAAAGGCAGGGTATACAGCAGGCGCCAGAGTCTCAGCATCAGGCTTCCTCGATTCTCATCACCTTGGTGATGGCTTCCGAGAGTCGATCCCACTTGAGGGATTCCTGGTTGAGCTCCAGGCGGCCGGGAGCTGTGAGCGCGTAGTATTTGGCCCGCCTGCCGCTTTCAGTCTGTTTCCATTCGGCAGAAATCCAGCCGGCTTGTTCGAGTTTGTGCAGTGCGGGGTAGAGCGATCCGTCGCTCACCTGCAGGACATCGCCTGAGATTTGCTTGAGGCGCTGCGCAATCGCCCAGGCATGCAGGGGTTCGAGGGCAACTACCTTCAGCAGCAGCAGGTCAAGGGTTCCCTGTACAAGATCAGATGGTTTGCTCATATGCTTCTCTCGGTTATCGAGTACAGCTTAAATCAGTTCTCCTCGGTAATCAAGGGGTAAAATATATTGTCATTTTAGAAAATTACTTGACAAGAATGCGCGCAGGTTTTATATTTAGATTGTGATCACCATCACTCAAGGAGATAAGAATATGAGCCTCACTCGATACAATCCGTTTGATTTGACTCCCTTCCAGGCATTCCGTTTGTTTGAGAATGCATTGCCGGCCGTGACACAGCCGGATGCGGCACGCCCGTGGGCACCTGCAGTTGATATTCTCGAAACTGAGAATGAGCTGATTCTGAAGGCAGACCTGCCAGAAGTGAAGCAGGAGCAGATCGACATTCGTGTTGAAGACGGTACGCTGACCCTGCGCGGCGAGCGCAAGTTTGAAACTGTCAAGGACGAAAAGGGATACCATCGCATTGAGCGTAGTTATGGTGCCTTTAGCCGGAGCTTTACGCTGCCGGATACGGTGCAAGCCGATGGAGTCAAGGCGACATTCAAGGATGGCGTTTTGACTGTGAACCTTCCCAAGAAGGAAGTTGCCAAACCGCGTCAAATCAAGGTAGAAGTTAGCAACTAAGACGCTGCGGCAGCAATCCAATACACTAAGGGCAGAGGCTAAAGCTTCTGCCCTTTGGTGACTTAAAAGGAGTATGGCGATGAATGGAATGAAGACGGTTCTCTTGCTGGGCGGAATGTCTGGCGTTTTGTTGTTTATAGGACAGGCTTTTGGCGGCCGCAGCGGTTTGCTGATGGCGCTGGGCGGAGCCGTTTTGATGAACTTCTTCAGCTATTTCTTCTCGGAGAAGATGGCTCTTTCCATGTCTGGGGCGCAGCGCGTTAGCGAGACAGAGCATCCCCATATCTGGAACCGGATTGGGCCGATGACTGCCCGCCTCACTGAGAAGATGGCTTTACCCATGCCTCGGCTCTGGGTGCTGCCCGAGGAGTCCCCCAATGCCTTTGCAACCGGGCGCAACCCTTCGCATTCCTCAGTGGCCGTCAGTGCCGGCTTGCTTGAGATCATGAACGATCAGGAAGTAGAAGCTGTTATCGCCCATGAGCTTGGCCATATCCTGAACCGCGACATTTTGATCTCATCTGTTGCGGCAACTTTGGGTGCGGCGATTACGGGCCTTGCGCGCTTTGGCATGTTTTTTGGAGGAAGCCGGCGCGATGAAGACGATAGCCCGGCGGCGAATATTTTGATGATGTTTCTTGCCCCAATTGCGGCACTTCTGATTCAGATGGCTGTGTCGCGTACGCGTGAATATTCAGCCGATGCAGCAGCAGCCAAATATACGGGTTCGCCTGTAGGCTTGGTAAACGGCTTGCGAAAGCTCGACACCTGGTCGCAACGTATTCCGATGGAAGCCTCGCCCACTATGTCGCATATGTATATCTATCCCCCGGCGATGGGTGGCCTAGCAAGACTCTTTTCGACGCACCCCACTACAGAGCAGCGCATTGCTGCACTCCTGGGTCAGCGGCAGTGAAGCGTTGGAAGCTGAGCCGCAAGACTTCGCAACGACTCGAAACGGGGCAAGTCTGGGTCTATCGCGGCGAGGTAGAGGCAGAGTTGACGGCGGAAACATTGGATACTGTCCTGCTGGTGGACGATCGTGGGCGCCTGATTGGGAGTGCTCTGGTAGACGGAGCATCTCCTGTGCCTGTGCGCCTCTATTCGAGAAGGGAGCAAGTTCTCGACGGAGACTTGATTGCTACCAGAGTGCAGGGTGCGATGGAATGGCGCAAGCGCCTGGCCCTTGGGGCAAGTACTGGATACCGTCTTGTCTTTAGCGAGGCGGATGGGCTGCCCGGATTGACTATTGACCGCTTTGGAGCTGGCTTAGGCATTCAGTGCAATGTTCGTAATTATGGCGAGTATCTTGACTTAATTGTAGGCAAGATTCAGGAACAATTAGGGCCGGAGGATAGGATTGACTGTGTGGTTCGAGAGCTTGGTGGCGAACGGACATTATTTCTCGGAGATGAGGCAAAAGCGAAGCCTATTTATCGCATGAATCAGTTGAAGTTTGAAGCTGATTTGCTGGAGGGGCCAAAGACCGGGGCCTTTCTGGACCAACGGGAAAACTATTTCGCTGCCACTAACTGGATCCGCCTTCTGGGGATTTATGGGCGCGGGCTCGATCTTTATTCATCATATGGGGGATTTGCGCTGCATTTGGCAGGAGTGCTGGACAAAGTAGATGCTGTGGATTCTTCAAAGACGGCTGTTACTGGAATAGTGGAGAATGCACGGAGAAATGAGCTCAATAACGTGCGTGCGATTGAGAGCGATGTCAAGCAATTCTTGCGGGGATTGGGGCAAGCACGGCGGCAATACGAATGTGTAATTGCCGATCCGCCGGCATTCGCCAAACAAGTACGACAAAAAGAAGAGGCCACTCGTGCGTATTACGATCTGAATCTCAGAGCGCTCAGCGCGGTGGCCCCCTCAGGGATGTTTGTGAGTTGTTCCTGCTCTCGTGCTGTCAGTGAGAGCGATTTGCTGAATGTGATTCGAGAAGCTGCTCAGCAAAGCCGCAAAACCCTAACATTACTTGAGAAGCGAAGCCAGGCTCTCGATCACCGCGAAGTGATTTCGATTCCAGAAACAAGCTATCTCAAATGCCTTTACTTTAGCGTGTCGACCTCACATTAGGTGAGAGCAAAAGCACTATTCCGACTTCTTGCCTTTGCGGAAAGCAGCCCAGCGCTTCTTCTGAGCGGCTGCGATGCGGAGGCGGGCTTCTTCGCTGAGGACACGCTTGCGGCGTGAGCCAGAGGCTGCGGGGGAGCTGGTGGCGGGAGCGGACGCTACCGATTTACGACCGGAGAGCATGCCGCGGACAGTTGCGATCTGGTCTTCGATGCGCTTACGCTGCATTTCGAGACCTTCGAGAGCTGCGGCGAGAAGCGCCGGATCTTGCATTTGCGATGAGGGACGAGCCATGTTTGTTCCTTGTTGTTTTTTTGTTACTGCTTGACCTCAGCATATCAGAATAACTTTTTAGAATCGAGCAAGATCGTAACAGGGCCGTCATTGATCAAAGACACTTTCATATGAGATCGAAACTTGCCTTTGCTTACCGGAAGGCCACGTTGGCTGACTCTGTACACAAGCTGTTCAAAGAGACGCTCTGCTTCGACTGGTAATTCAGCACCGTCAAATGAAGGCCGGTTGCCCTTGCGCACATCACCATAAAGAGTAAATTGACTGACCAGGAGGACCGCCCCGCCACTTTGCGAGACATTGAGATTCATCTTGCCGTCGCTGTCTTCGAAAATACGCAGCTCACAGAGTTTGTTGGCCATTATCGAGATATCCGATTCTGTATCTCCCTTCCCAACTGCGGCAAGCACCATTAATCCCGGGCCGATCGAAGATATTGATTCCCCTTCTACACTGACGTTTGCCGACAGGACACGCTGTACGATGGCCCTCATTGCTTTTGTTCCTGTCCAAGCGAGCCCGCATAGATTTCAAGGCGACGCCGGAAGCCTGATTCGGTGAACAATGCTTCCAGTGGCTGCCTGACGCGATGGCGCCAGTTGGGCGCCTCGCTCGTCGTGCCCGGAAGATTCTGCTGCTCGCGCTCGCCGGTAAGCTCCTCAAGATTGAGAAGACGTAGTTGTGACGGAGTATTTGCCAGGAAACTGCAAAGCGCAGCGAAGAATACCTCTGGGTTCGTCTCTTCGGGGTTGAGGTGAAATACCTCGCGAAGATTTGCCAGTGCGTGAGAGCGAGCTTGTCGCGAGGGTGAGAGTTCAGAAGCGGGCAGAATTCCCGTCTTTACCCGGGACTCAAGATCAATCCCGGTCAACCATCCATCAAAGGTTGGAAGGTCGTGAGTGGTGAATGAAGCAATGGCATCGCGTGGATAGTCCAGTGCGGGTCTGAAACTGTCGCCGTTGCGCTCGAAAAGGATGAGCCGATAGCTGAGTATGTGAAATTCGTCGAGTGCTTTACGGAAGTAATCAGGAACGGTGCCGAGGTCTTCACCGACGACGATGAACTTGTTGCGCTGGCTTTCGAGGGCAAGGATGCGGAGTAAATCTTCAAAATGGTCTCGCACGTAGGCCCCGTCACGGGCGCTCATGTTATCCGGAATCCAGTAAAGACGGGCAAGACGCATCACGTGGTCCAGGCGTATGGTTCCGCCGTGCCTTGCCGCACATCGGATCGATTCAATGAAGTATTCATAGCGTGAGTCGGCATGGCGCTGTGGATGGAGCGCGGGAAAGCCCCAGTCCTGGCCATTCTCGTTGAAATCATCCGGTGGCGAACCGACGCGCACTCGAGGTGCAAAGAGATCCTGATAGGCCCAATAGTCGGCACCAACCCGGTCAGTTGCCAGAGCAAGATCATGATAAAGGCCGAGGGAGTAACCGGATTCGATCAGATATTTTTGCGCGGCTGCCAGCTGTTGATCGAGACGCATCTCTATAAATGCGTAGAAGTCGATTTGACGGGACAAGCGCGTTCGGAGTGACTGGCTTTCGGCACTGTCCGGGGACTGATACTCTGAGGGCCATTGTTGCCAGTGCCAGACTTCGGAATTGCGGACGTGAAAGTGACGATCAAAGGCCATATAAGTGCAATAGTTTTCCAGCCAGCGGCCTCGTGAGATTTTGTACTGATCGAGCTCTTCGCGCGAGCCACGACGAAATTCACGATATAGCAGAAGCAGAAAAAAGGTCTTGAGCCTGGATACTTCTTCATACTCGACGAATTCCGAAGCTCTCAACTTTGCCAGTTGAGTCTGAAATTGTGTAGTTCCGGCGATCTTTCTTGCGATGTCGGAATGAGCGAACTCCGGAGTTGCTTCAATGTCGAGATAAAGCAGGTTACGAGTAAAGATGCTTAATGGAAGGTAAGGGCTGGTGTTGTAAGGCGTGCGGTTGTGGATTGCATGTAGTGGGTTGAGTGCGATGAAGTCAGTATTGGCGTGCTCGGCCAAACGTCTGGCGAAATCGCGCAGGTCGCTTAGATCGCCTGCGCCCCAGTTGCGCTCGCTGCGCAGGGACGGCAGGAAGCAGTTGATGCCATTAGCGGGCTCTTTGAGGGTAGGGAAGTGGCATTGATCCGGAGCCAATATCCAGCGGATGCGCTGCTCCCGCTCGCTTGTCTTTAAAGTGAGCCAGTGATAGCCGGCGGTGGCGAGATCTGGAAGGCTTGCATCGCCGAGCGGGCAGATGGTCTGGGAGCCGTTCTCCCACTCAATCTGCAAGGTCGGCGGGGCTGCCAGTTCCTGCGGCCGAAGTTGCAGTTTAAGTTGGGCTAGGGGAGCGTTTACGCTTTCTACCAGGGTCTGCGTCCGAACCAGCTTTGCGTCATAAGCAGCGTCATCGGCTTCGATATAGGCGGCGATTTGCTCTTCGTTTTCCATTGAAAGCGCCTGCCCGGTAATGGAATTGACGATGGCGTTTGCTGTTGCCGGATCGACTTGCCGCAGGTGACCCCAAATGGTCTGGTATCGCAATTCGAGGCCAAGTCTTTGGGCGAGACGGGCGCCGGCTGCGGGTTGAGAATCATGATCGTTCAGAAAAGGTGCTCCTTCTCTATTCTAGGAAGCATGGGATAATGTCGACATGGAGAATCGTACTAATCTCGGCGCTCAACCATCGGATTTATTTACCCGTGTGGATCAAGAGTTCTCTGGAAACGACGGCGACGGCATCATTACCACTACGCTTGACAGCGCTATCAATTGGGCGCGCAAGAACTCGATCTGGCCGATGACGTTTGGCCTCGCCTGCTGCGCGATTGAGATGATGGCGATGAGCGCCTCCCGTTACGACATCTCGCGTTTTGGTGCAGAAGTGTTTCGCGGTTCTCCCCGCCAGTCGGATTTGATGATCATCGCCGGTCGCTTGTCTAACAAGATGGCTCCGGTGGCTCGTCAGCTTTACCAACAGATGCCGGAGCCGAAATGGGTCATCTCGATGGGGGCCTGTGCAACATCTACTGGCGTTTTCAGCAATTATGCATTGGTACCTGTCAATCAGGTGATTCCCGTGGATGTCTATGTTCCGGGCTGCCCGCCTCGCCCCGAACAGTTGATTTATGCCCTGATGATGCTGCAGGAAAAGATTCAGAAGGAGCAGGGCTCCCTGCTCAAAACACTGAATCTCGCATAATTTCTTCAAGTTCTCTCTCCTCTCTCCGATAAGTTTGGTACACAAAGACAGTCAAAGTTTCACTTAGGTGATGCTTGAGCTTTCCGGCTCAGGTTTCAGCCTGGGTGCTTTGGCGCATTTACAGTAGGTGAACCGTGAATACAGGAGACGTTGTTGGCATATCCGCTGGAGTACAAGCGGTCGATGCAACTGGCTCGGGTCTGGAAGCGCGTCTGGAGGCTTCAGACAAGCGGGCGATACTGGCGGCCTTAAAAGAACTGGATTTGCCTGATCTGGCTGAATTGAATCGAGGGCTCAATATTTCTTACGATCGCGAGACTCGGCAGAGTATTGTCCAAATTGTGGATCGTGACAGTGGCGAGGTGGTCAAGCAGATTCCTGGCAAAGATGTTGTTGAGCGAGCGCGTTACTACCGTGAGTTGTCCGGCCTCTAAACCGGTCCTGATTTGACTCTAGTTTCCGCAGCCACGCCCGATAAGCATTTCAGAAGCAATGACGACATACGTTTCGCCCCAAGGCTATTTAGAGACAGAGCAAAACTACCAGCAGCAAAGGGTAGAACAGGCAACCCCCCTTGAACTCACCTGTATTCTCTACGAGGGTGCAATTCAGGCACTAGAGCAAGCGCAGATATTTCTGAAGCGAGGCGACATACTTGCGCGGGGCCGGGCTGTGGCTCGGGCTCAGGGTATTCTCGTCGAGCTGACCGAAAGCCTGGACCGGAAGAAGGGTGGCGATTTTGCCGCACGCCTCGGATTACTCTATGACTACATGCTTGGCAAGCTCACAGAGGCTCATGCACAGCAACTATCCGAGCCGCTTGTTGAGGTGCGTCAGCTCATGGTCGATTTACATTCGGCCTGGCGCGAAATAGCTCCCGCCCCCGCTGAGCATTCCAAGTCTGAACCAGGCTCTGGTTTCGACCTAGCGGTTTAAAGACTTTGACAAAGTTTTGGCAATACCAAACGCGTCTTGCCTGGCCATTGCTTTGGCAATGTTCTGCTCGGCAAAATCCATGATTCCGTCTCCGCCTGGGCTGGATTCACCACCTAGCCAACTCGTACCGTTTTCTTCTCTGGCTGTCCGCAGGAGTGTCGCGGCAAACATAGCCTCAAAGTCTTCGAGCGCGGCAGTCAACTCCCTGGATGCTCCGGGCTTGGCTGCCGCTGCTTTCTCCATCGATTGTGGAGTAAGTGCACCAGTCTCAATCTTCATAAAATTTCAATCTCCGCCTCAAGAGCTCCGGCAGTTTTGAGTGCTTGCAGGATCGAAATCACATCTCGAGCCGTAGAGCCGATTTGCTTCAAAGCTTGCACTAATTCGTCTACTGTCGCTCCTGCACTGAGCGAGATCGACTTTGCCTTGTCTTCCTTTACGCCAACTCCAATCTGAGGGGTTACGACTGTCTTGCCCCCGCTCAACGGTTCGGGTTGAGAGGTGATGAAGGAAGTGGAAATGTCGATCGACAAGGGGCCGTGCAGGATAGAAACCGGACGCAGGTTCACATCCTTGCCGATCAGAATCGTACCTGTGCGCTCGTTGATCACTACCTTGGAGAGGCGCTCCACAGGTACGGCAAGGTCTTCAATTTGCGCGTAAAACTCAACCTCCTTACCAATAAATTCTTCAGGCGTTTGCACGTTTACCAAACCCGGGTTCGGGGCTGAAGCCACTGCTTCTTTTCCAGCCACTCGTGGGAATTTTCGATTGATCGCTGCAGTGATTCTGGCTGCCGTGCTGAAGTCGGCCTTGAGGAGTTGCAGTTTGAGAGATTGTCCAGGCGCAATTGACGGAGCATCCGCTTCAATAATTCCGCCATTGATTACCCTGCCTACGGTGGGATGATTTGTTGTTTGCTGATTGCCTCGTCCTCCGGCAACAAATCCTCCGGTCACCAGTGGCCCCTGCGCAACTGCAAAGACTTTGCCGTTGGCGCCGCGCATTGAAGTCTGGATCAGGATTCCGCCCTGCAGGTTCTGAGCGTCGCCGATGGCTGCCACCGTAACGTCGATCTTGGTCCCATTCTGTGCGTATGCGGGCAAAGTCGCGGTTACCATGACAGCGGCAATGTTTCGGACCAGGATTGCGGTTGGGTTGATTTGCACTCCCATGCGGTCCAGCATGCTTGCCAGGCTCTGCGAAGAGAAAAAGGTCTGTCGTTTGTCGCCCGTTCCGTTCAAACCGACCACCAGGCCATATCCAAGGAGCTGGTTGTCGCGGGCCCCTTCAAGCGCCACCAGTTCACGCACGCGAATGGGCTTAGAATCCACTGCTGCAAACAGTGACCGGGCAATGAGGATGATGAGAAGTAGTTTCATTAGAAGGGTAGGATCCCGAGCAGAATTCGGTACAGGATATTGGGACGGCGGATCGCGTCCGACACGAGGCCCTTGCCGTTTAACTGGATGCTCATCATTGCGAGGCGATCGCTGCGAACCTGATTGTTGAGCGAGACGTCGTTCCATCGCACAATGCCGCGAAGTGCAATCTGGTGCTTCTCTGAATTGACCCCAACATCCTTGATGGCCTGTACCACGAGATCTCCGTTGGGCAAGACCTCGACTACACGCCCGGTCAACGTGGTTGTCAAGACATTGGATCTGCTGGTCGAGCCTGACCCGTCCATTTTCTGATTGCCGCTTAGTGTGGCGAGGTTCACTAATGCGCCCAGCGCTGCAGGTTGGCCAAGTAATTTGCTGATACTCGAATCTGCCGAGGACTTGCGGCTCGATGAGGAATCGCCCTGGCTGCTGGCTGTTAGCCTGTCGGAGACCACGATCGTGATCGTGTCTCCTACGCGCCGCGCTCTCAGGTCGCTTGAGAGGTCACTGTATCTGCCAGACTCCGAGTAGATGGAGCCAGGAGCGCTTTGGCTTTCGCCAATCGCCGCAGCACTGAGCAAGAGGCATAGAATCTGAAGTGCAATTCTCATCTGTTCTTCTTTCCGGTTCCCGATTGAATCTCAACCTTGCCAGGGCCGACAGCGATCGCTCGCAACAGCTTTTTGCCTTCGAGGGCCGAAATGAGGAGGGAATCGCCCAGGCGGGCTTTGCCCCTGGCAACGGCGCTCATACGAATCGTGGCTTCTCCTACGATGCTCGAAAGCTCGACTACATCGCCCTGCTGAATTAGAGGAGCCTCTGTCAGGTGGAGCGGCTCGAGGATGGTGCCTTTGGGCAGCGAGCGTCGCAAGACCTTCCCTACTGGAGGCTCAATCAAAATTTCGCCCTTGTCATTTCCCGGCCGCCAGGCTTCTTCGATGGTTGTGATGTCCTCAATGGCAAGGATGCGGCCGGAACTCAAGGGGCGGGTTGTTACCAGCCTCGTCTGCCGTCGATGGAATGCAAATCGAATCCGAACTGCAGCATAAGAGCCAGCCCCGATCAGTTTGCCTCGCCACAAGTACTGCTGCCTCTGTGCCTCAAAAATCAGCCCGCTTCGCTCAAGGCTCAGCTTGCCCTGAGGGCCTGGTGCGATGGCGTGTTCGAGAATCTCAATTTCTTTTGGGCCGGGCTTCAATTTGAATAGGCTGTCAAGCGCCAGGCGAAGTTCCGTTTCCCAGTCAATGTCGCGCTCGGACGCCGCGCTCCGATACAAGCAAAGTGGCTCAAACTGCTCCGCTTCTACGCCATAACTCCGCGCCCATGCTCGAAGTGTCGACGACGGCAAGTCGCGCCGAACACCAAATCCTGGAGCCGCCGTAAGCACTGTGCCTGCGGGCAGGCGTTGAAATTCGGGCAGCCGTCTGGCGAGATCCTCGGCCAGCACTTGTGGACGGTCGATGATCAGGCAGCCGGGCTCAACGCTCAGAGCGAAACCAAGGAGAAGAAACATCATTACCTTGTCACGTTGTTTGCTTGCTGATACATTTCATCGGCAGCCTTGACGATCTTTGAATTCGCCTCATAGGCACGCTGAGCCACGATCAGGTTGATGAACTCACTGACTACGCTCACGTTCGATTGCTCGACATAACCCTGCAATAGAGCGCCCATACCTTCCTGTCCACCGGGTGTGCCGATCTGCGGCTCCCCGGAGGCATCCGTCGGCATGTAAAGGTTTTTGCCAACGCTATTAAGTCCTGCCGGGTTTGCGAAATTGGCAATCTGAATCTGGCCTGCAACCTGAGTCGCAGTCTGACCGGGAAGACCATAACTTACTGTGCCGTCGGCGCCAATGGTGACCCCCTGCGCTTCAGCCGGAATCGTGATCTGGGGCTCAAGTGCATCACCGTCACTGGTGACAATGTTGCCGTCGCGGTCGAGGTGAAATCCACCTGAGCGCGAATAGGCCGTCTCGCCCGTCGGACGCCGAATTTGGAAGAAGCCTTTGCCCTGAATCACCAGATCGAGCGGATTGTTCGTCATCGCGAAATCACCCTGAGAAAAGAGAATTTCGTTTGAGACGGTCTTCGTGCCCAAGCCGAGTTGCAATCCGCTGGGAATGTTGGTCTGTGCTCCGGCTGAGGCTCCCGGCTGCGTTAGTGTCTGATACATCAGATCCTGAAACTGGGCTCGCCTTGCCTTGAAGCCTGACGTATTGGCGTTGGCCAGATTGTGGGCGATATTGTCCACGTTGAGTTGCTGGGCGGACATGCCGGAGCCAGCGCTATAGAGTGCTCGTATCATGCTTGGTTCCTATACCCGACCCACTTCTTCAGTGGATCGCTTCCCCATCTCGCCGTGCAATTGCAGGGCCTTTTGCAGCATTTCAAATTGACGCGAGATCTTCACCATCTGAATACTTCCCGTGGTGGGATCTATATTGGACTTCTCAAGCCAGCCCTGATGTACCTCTACTCCAGCGGCGCGTTTCAGTTTGTTGGTCTCGCTAAGAGCAAAGTAGGAATTCCCGCTCTTGGTCAGTAGGTCGCGCTCGGAGGGTTCCATCAAATCAATCCGCGCGAGGGCGACATTATCCTGCCGTAGAACTCCCTGCCGGTCGATGTCGAGATTGCGGGCTGGATCGAATCGGAAGGTTGGTGGAATTGGCTGACCATCGGGAAGAGTCAGTTTCACTTTGAACCCCTCACGGGTTCGAAGTTGGCCGTCGGTACCGATTTGGAAACTGCCATTGCGTGTCAACAAATTGCCATCTGGCGATTCTGTGACGAAGTAGGCGTTGCCTTCGAGGGCGACATCAAGCGGCCGCGCAGTAGGCTCAAGTAGCCCCTGGCTGAAGTTGATCCAGGACTTGCGTAGATCTGGTGCAAGCCCTGTAAATTCAGGGCCGCCATTGGCTGTAGTGGCTTCTTCCGAGCCATACAGGGCATAGCGTTCGAGCTCGGATTTGAAAGCTGGAGTGCCTGTATTGGCGAGATTGTTAGCCACAATATCGAGGCTCTCAGCGCGGGCGCGAAGGCCGCTGGCGAGGATGCTGGTGGTTGTGTCCATGGTTCTTCTAAGAGAGGGGAGAGCAATCTGGTGACCAAAAGGATTTTCATCTTTGGCATTGCGCGTGCAAAAGGATTCTGCGTGATGCCATCCATGACCAGCCTTGAAGCCGTTCTACCTCAGACGGGCGCGTCGATCAGTTTCGATGCCAAGCCGGAGTTCGGGCGTTCTGGCGAGAGCACCGAAGGTGCCATTGGGGCCGTCAGCGATACAGGCATGGCCGCGCTGCTTGGAATGTGGGCAACGATCTTCCAACAGCAAGTGCTTCCAGAACCGATCGCTGCTGATGCTGGTTCAGCATGGCAAGGAAGCGTAAGCTCCGCTGTATCTGAGACTCAAACTACTCCTGCTTCCGGTGCGACCGAGGACAGCTCTCACGGATGCAAAGCGGCATCCGTCCCGGCCGCCGATATCCTGCGCCTTGTTGGTGTTCAAGCCGTGCAGGCTTCGATCCTCTGGCAACCGATTCCAGAAGCAGTTGAAGCCAATGTAATTGAACCCACTCCCATCAAGCCGGCGGCGAAAGCTTTGGCCAGTCCCGCATTCTATCCCGGGCTAAGTCAGCCAGAATTGCCGGTTGTAAGTTCAGATATGGAAGCGATAGAGACCAATACTCCGGTTGTCGAAACCACAAAGACAGAGCTTCCAGTTACGGTCGCGATGGCAGTGCCGCTCAAGAAGGAAGCGGATACCAAAGCTCCCGGGCTGACTTCGGTGATTGCGGCCTTTGAGCCCCTGCCCTCGATTTCTGCTCCACAGAAGTTGAAGAGCTCCGAGGCTGCCCCAGAAAGTACGGTCGATGAAAAAGTCGTCACGACAAATCCGGCACCCACCCCGACGGATGGAAAGCTGGTACCCACTGTTGAGTCACCACCACTGGAAACTGTCGTCAACCTGAAGCGCAAGGTGAGTGAGAGGATTCTGCCAAAGACTGCAAGCGTTGAGGTTCAACCGGCGGTGAATGAACCAGTTGAGGAGCCATCGAAGGTAGAGCCAGCCTCCAAATTAAACTTACAGCCCGAGTTGGCAAAGCCAGCCGCCACAACCGAGCTGCCTGAAGCAGTAGTTGAATCTGAGTCAACTGCGATTGAAGAACCGAAGCTGGCACTAGAGCCAACGGTTCCAGATTCCGCGCCAACGCGGGAAGATCCAGTTTTAAAGGCTGCTTCTGAAGTACCCGCTCCAGCGTCGGCTCCACAGGCTCTTGAGCCTGCCGCTCGTGCAGCAACAGGTACAACTCCCCCCCAGGCTCCCCCCCCTGCTCCGGCGGCTCAGCGTACCAAGCCTGCCTTTGTGCCAGAACCGCCTCCGTCTCCGCTTGCCTCACGTGAAGCGAAAACCATTTCGATTCGCATCCCGCTTAACGATTCGAGCGCCGCAACAGGCACCCCTGTCCGGCATCTCGATCTGATCTTCAATCAGCGCAACAACGATCTCACGTTGCAATTCAATTCGCCGAATACCGAGATTCAAAGCAGGATCGAAGAGTCGATGCCATCGCTTCTTAACAAGCTTCAGACCGAGAACTGGGCCGCGCGTCCCGCAGAACTCTCCGCTGGTGCGGCGCAGACTGACCTGGGACTTGATGGCCGTCGCCGCGCCGACAGTATCTTGCCATCTGCGAATCAATTCGATTCGCTGCGCGAACCGGTTGCGATTGCCAGCACCTCCCCACAAGGCTTCCATTTTGACGATTCCCCGGCAGACCGCGAGAATGCCCAGGATCAAAGCCAGCAAGGCCGAAGCCGCAAAAAAGAACAGGCCTGGCAAAACGAATTTGACGAACAGCTTGAGCCATAGGCTCAAACCAAAGAAACCAGAAAAGGAGCATTCCATGAGTTCGAATCTAAACTTGACCGGCATCCAGCAGCCCTCATTTGACACGACCAGACTGGCTGAGCGAACTGAAGCTGCCGGCACCAAGAAGAAAGGTGAAGCAGATCCCAATGATTTGGCAAATCAGGAGGTCTTCCTGCAATTGCTGATTGCGCAAATCAAAAATCAGGACCCGAGCAAGCCTGCTGACAGCATGCAGTACATCACCCAACTCAATCAATTTACCGGAACAGAACAACTTGTGGATATCAAGAACCAGATGAAGCTTTTGGTCGCCAGATTAACCCCGGCAGAAGCTCCGGCACCTTAGTCCGTCCTACCAGTTCACAAGAATATTCTCAGGAGACACGAAAGAAATAAATGTTTACATCATTCTCAACCGCACTCTCTGCTCTTGGCGCACACGCCACAGCAGTCGACGTCGTTGGCAACAACCTTGCCAACTTGAATACCCCGGGCTTTAAGTCGAGCACGGTTTCCTTCTATGACCTAGTCACCCAATCTCTGGGCGCGGGTCTGGGAGAAACACAGGTGGGGTTCGGCGTAGGAAGACCGGTCACGTTACGGAACTTCTCGCAGGGTGCCATTCAGGCCAGCAGCGGTGCCCTCGATGCGGCGATCCAGGGCGATGGCTTTCTCGTGCTCAAGAGTCCCCAAAATGCTACTGTCTATTCTCGCGGCGGCAATCTGATCGTGGACAAGTCTGGCAACCTGCTCACCGGAAAAGGCTACAAGGTGCAGGGCTGGACGGAGAGAGGGGGCAGGCTGGACACGAATGGTCCGGTGGGAGACATTGTTGTTCCGGTAGGTTCTATTAAGGCTCCTGTTGCCTCAACAAGATTTCAGTTCGACATGAATCTAAATGCGGCAGCTTCGCTTGGTCCTCCTCCCGAGAATTTCCGGTCTTCGATCGAAATTTTTGATTCTCTTGGCAGCAGCCACGTTGTGTCCGTTGGCTTTACCAAGTCAGCAACAGCCAACGCCTGGGATTACAGCATTACGATTCCGGATGGCGATGTTACTGCTCCGATTGCTCCATTGACAGGAACCCTGCAGTTTGACAGCAATGGAAGACTCACCACGCCTGACGCAGCGACTGACATTACGTTTGCCATTGCCGGACTTGCCAACGGTGCCTCTGACATCAATCTGAGGTGGGACATTTACAATGGCCTCACGCCTCGTCTCACACAATACGCCCAGCCGTCTGCGGTTAGTGCAAATTCGCAGGATGGCGAACCCTCAGCGGCATTGATTCGTGTGGGTATTGGGGATGGTGGCCGTGTTCTCGCGCAGTATTCGAATGGGGTACAGGAAGCCGTCGGCCAGGTGGCTATGGCTTCGATCCGTAATCCGGAGTCGCTGGTGGCGGTGGGCGACAGCGCCTTCCAGCTCAGCGAAAAAAGTGCGCTGCCGGCAATCGGAACCCCTGGCACTGGCGGACGCGGCTCGATTCTCGGAGGTGCCGTTGAAGCCTCAACCGTTGATATCGCCCGCGAGTTTACCAGTTTGATTGTGCTGCAGCGCGGTTACCAGGCTAATACCCGAGTGATTACTACGGTTGACGAAATCAGCCAGGAAACGATCAACCTCAAGCGCTAGGCCCTGAGGAAGTCCTGATTCATGAATCAATCTGAGCAATTCGACCACTACCTCGACATGCCTTTAAGTGTCGAGGCGGTGCTCGACGAAAAAACGATGACGATTTTCGAGATTCTCGCCCTCGAAGAAGGCAGCGTGATCAAGCTCAACCGGTCGGCTGGCGAGAATATTGATCTCATCATCGGCGGCAACCCGGCGGCCTTCGCTGAAGTTGTGATTATCGACGAATCGATGGGTGTTCGAGTCACTGATTTGGCCTTGGACAACTGAGAAAGACAATACGATGTGGAACTTTGCGAAAGAGCTGATCAACAAAGGGCGCATGCTGGGCAAGGTCCAGCATGCACAACCGCCCAAAGCGAAAATCAGTCAGGCTGGCCAGAAATGGTTCGGCCCGGGCGAGTCGATGCGTGTTGTCGAAGTTGAAATCGATGGCGTCTGCCACAAGCTTGTGGTCTGGAATAGTGCCAAGTCCAGCCAGATTTTAGAACTGGCAGACGGCGGTGCCAAGTCTCAGCTAGCGAGGGAAGCGGTTTGCTAAGAGCGCTTCTCACGCTTGGCTTTTGTGCCGGTGCAGTTGTTGCTGCGCCGGTCTCCGGCTCTGCCATCGATTCCAGTAATACGCCGTTGCGCCTAGCTATCCAACTCACCATCGCCGCCATGGTTCCGATGCTCTTTGTCACAATGACTCCGTTTCTTCGAATCAGCGTTGTGCTTCACTTCTTGCGCCAAGCCCTCGGCACGCAAACTGTGCCCTCCAATCAGGTCATCATTGCGCTCTCCGCCCTGCTGACCGTGCTCTCGATCTCGCCGCAGCTCTCCGCCATATACCAGGGCGTCATCGAGCCTTACAACAAGGGCACGATGAGCGAAGAACAAGCCTTCCTTGCCGGTGGCACTCAAATGAAGAGTTACATGGTGCCATATCTCGGTGAAAAGGAGATTGCCATGATGTTGCGTGTCTCTCGTGGCCCTGCGCCAAAGACTCCCGCCGATCTCGCCTTTCCCGTCATCGCCGGGGCCTATATGCTGAGCGAGCTCAAGAGTGCATTCAAGATCGGCGTTCTCCTTTACATGCCGTTTCTGATTGTCGACTTGATCGTTTCGGCGGTGATCGTAACCCTCGGCATGATCCAGCTACCGCCGGTCATGGTTTCTGCCCCTTTCAAGATTTTGATCTTCGTAATCGCCGATGGGTGGACGGTGATCATTGACGCCGTCATGAAATCTTTTGAGGTCGTGCGCTGATGGAAACCGTAGTTGCAGTCGAAATCGTCCGGGGGGCCATTCTTACTTCGATCCTGATTGCCTCGCCACTGCTCGGAATCTGCCTTATCTGTGGAATCGTGTTTAACCTGATCCAGGTCGCAACCTCAATTCAGGACCCTGGCTTTAGTTCGATCCCCCGTTTTTCTGTCTGCGCCTTTGCATTTTTGCTGCTTCTGCCCTGGATGCTGAATCAGATGTCCGGCTATATCGGACGCATGGCAGAAATGATTCCGAGGGTTGTGAGATAGCTATGGTCAGCCTCGAAGGAGCAGCGGCCTTATTCGCCACCGAAGTTGCGCGGGCGGTCACCGCAGTTGCGGTGTTGAATCTTCCTGGCTTCCGACAGGTTCCCGCTCCGGCGCGTGCCTTTCTTGGGCTGTGCATCGCTTGCGCCTGCTTCGCGGGCAAATGGGCTGCCGCTGGCACATCTGATCTCGCACCTGCTGGCTTCTGGCTCGTCTGTGGCCGCAACCTGATTGCTGGTCTGCTCGTGGGCTTGCTTTGGAATACGGTACTCGAGGCCTGCTCGCTGACGATTCAGATGGCCAGTATACAGTCCGGTCTAAGTTATGGCTCGATTATCGACCCTACAAACGATACGGAAAGTGGCTCACTCCTCAGCATCACGCAGTTCTGCGTGTTGCTGACCTTTCTTACCGCAGGAGTCCATCTGGAATTCCTTGGCGCCTTACTGGAATCGGACAAGATTTGGGAGAGCCTCAGCCGCCCCAGTGCTCTGGCAGGCATTCTCAAGTCGATGCTCGGCTTCAGCTTTCGCACTGGCTTGCGTCTGGCCGCGCCTTTCATCGCTTGCATGCTCCTGCTTGATATTGCCTCCGCGCTCGGCTCGCGCTTCGCCGAGCGCTTCCAGCTCAGCATGCTCCTGTTTCCCCTCAAGTGGGCAGCAACACTTTTTATCCTAATGGCTTCCACCTATACCCTCCATCATCTTGAAGCCAGGCTCTCGCAGCAGGCCCTCCAATTCCTAGGGGCTCACAACTAAGCCATGTCGCAGAGTGGAGAACGCACAGAAGACGCATCGCCCAGAAGGCTCGAGAAGGCGCGTGAAGACGGCAAAATCGTCTCAAGCCGCTATCTTGCAATCGCCGTTCAATTCATAGCTGGATTCTTTTACTTCAGCGGCTTCGATGAACTGGCTGGGCCTGCTCTCCGCCACTGGAAAACCTGGCTTGCCTCCTCATTTGATCTCACAGTTCACGCTGACCAACTCCTCACGCTTACCATGCACTGGTCCTGGCAGACCATGACCTACTTTCTCTGGGCGGGCGCGGTGACTTCGGGCTCGGTCTTTGTCTCGCAAATGGTGGTAAGTCAGGGCTATTTCAGCCTGACCCGGGCCAAGCCCGACATCTCCAAAATATTCAGCACTAACCGCTTGAGTGGCCAGCTCAAAGAAGGCTTAAAGTCTCTTCGCGCCAGCCTTCTTCTACTCGCCATCGTCGCGATCGCGCTTTGGTACTACGGAGAGGATTTGTTGTCCTGGAGTATCTTCCTGACCCGGCTTTCTCTTCTCAGCCAGATTTATGAACAATCTTCCCATCTGATGAGCATCGGCAAGCTATGCTGCCTGGTCTTCTTCCTCTTTGGTGCGGCGGACCTCATGATGGCGATGCGCAAGCACAAAGAAGAGCTCAAGATGACCAAGCAGGAGTTGAAGGAAGAGTACAAAGAGGGCAACGGCAACCCTGAAGTAAAGGCCAAGATCCGCCGCATCATGAAAGACTTTGCCGGAAAGCGCATGATGTCGCAAGTCCCCAAGGCAACCGTCGTCATCACCAATCCAACTCACTACGCGATCGCCATCCAGTACAACTCTGACGACATGAGTGTTCCGATCGTGCTCGCAAAGGGCATGGACCACGTTGCATTGCGAATTCGCAAAATCGCCCTGGAGCGCGAGATCCCAATCATCGAGAACCCGCCGCTGGCGCAGGCTCTCTACAAGTCCGTCGAAATTGGCCAGGAAATCCCGATGCACCTGTACCGGGCTGTGGCCGAAGTCCTTGCTTACGTCTATCGAGTCCTTGGGCGCAATGGAGCCCGCTAAAGAATCAATATGAATCCCTCTCTACCCATCTCTCAAAAGCCCACCGCTGCCCCGCCGCGAGCCCAGATCAGGCCTGTCTCGATTCCGTCGATCTTCAACTGGCAAATGCTCAAGCGCGCCGAAATCGGCGTGCCAGTGGCCGTGCTGGGAATCCTGATGGCGATGATCCTGCCGCTGCCGGTAATGCTGCTAGACCTTCTGATCTCGGCCAACATCGCGGTCAGCCTTTTGGTCTTGCTGGTCTCGATGTACATCCTCAAGCCAACCGAGTTTTCGATCTTCCCTTCTTCGCTGCTGCTCCTGACGATGTTTCGGCTGGCGCTCAACATTTCCTCCTCCCGCCTGATTCTGATGAACGGCAACATGGGCACCGCTGCCGCAGGAGACGTGATCGAATCCTTCGGGCAATTTGTTGTCGGAGGCAGCTTCATCATCGGCCTTGTCATGTTCCTCGTCCTGATTGGAATCCAGTATGTGGTTATCAACCACGGTGCGGTTCGCATCTCGGAAGTCACGGCGCGCTTCACTCTCGATGCGCTCCCAGGAAAGCAAATGTCGATTGACGCGGATTTAAACGCCGGCCTGATCGACGAAACTGAAGCCAGAGAGCGTCGCAAGAAGCTGGCGCAAGAGACCGAGTTCTACGGCTCGATGGACGGTGCCAGCCGCTTCACGCAGCGCGATGCCGTTGCCGGCATCATGATCCTGTTGATCAATATCATTGCCGGATTCCTGATTGGCGTATTCCAGTACGGCATGGATATTGGCAAGGCCTTTGAGACCTACACGATTCTCACGATCGGTGATGGCCTGGTGACTGTAATCCCCGCTCTGATGATATCTCTGGCTGGCGCACTGATCGTGACCCGCGGATCCAGCGAAGGCCAACTGGATTCTGAGATTCGGCGCCAGATCTTCGCTGTCCCAGAACCGATTGGCTTGGCCGGCTGTGTTCTGATTTTGCTCGCAATGGTACCAGGCTTGCCCAAGATCCCCTTCCTGACCCTCGGCGGATTGGCTATCTTTGCAGCCAAGAAAATGCTCGAAAAGAAGCATGAACTGGCCACGGCAAAGCCCGAGCCGGCAGTAGCTGCGGCGACGGCCAAGGAGAGCATCGAAACTTTATTGCGTGTAGATATCGTTGCTGTCGAAGTGGGCCTTGGGCTGGTTCGTCTGGTAGAGGGTGGTGGGCAAAGCACCCTCTTGCAACGCATCTCAGGCGTAAGAAAACAGCTCGCCTCCGACCTGGGCTTTGTGCTGCCAGCCGTACGCGTAACCGACAACCTATCCCTTCGAGCCACAGAATATCGAATCCTGATCAAAGGCAACGAAATGGCGCGCTTTGAAATGAAGCGCGGCTACGAACTCGCCTTACTCCCAGGCGATGCCAAGGAACGCAATCACAGCCAGCTCACCACGAATCTCATGGCCCAGGGTGCCATTCCCACGAAGGAACCGGCTTTCCATCTCGATGCACTCTGGATCCCCGCCGACCAGGTTGAAGCCGCCCGCCTCGAAGGTTGCACAATCGTCGATACGGCCAGCATTGTCGGCACACACTTCTCAGAAACGATGAGGCGCTCGGCCTCGGAAATCTTCACCCGGCAGGACGCAAAACGCTACGTCGACCGGGTGGCCGAGGAGACTCCAAAGCTGGTCGAGGATTTGGTCCCCAAATTGCTTCCATTGAGTACCGTGCAGAAGATATTACAGAATTTGTTGCGAGAACGCGTTTCAATCCGGGATGGCGTTTCCATTCTGGAAGCAATGAGCGAGGGTGGGGCCATGACCAGGAACCCAACCTTGATTACGGAGTTTGTTCGTCAGGCGATCCGCCGCACGATCACCAAGCAGCTTCTTACCGCAGGAACCGAACTCAACGCCTGGCTTCTCAACCCTGAGCTCGAGCAGGAGCTCGAATCTTCTGTGGACCATGGTGAATTCAATAGCAACTTGACAGCTCCTCCGGCCCGCGTCCGCGACCTGCTCTCCCGCTTCAAGCAGGCCTTTGAGAATCCGCTTGCCTCGGGTGTGATCCTCACCGGTTCGAATGCCCGATTCTTTCTGAGGCAGCTGACCGAATCGACATTCCCGAATCTGACGGTGATTTCCCATTCTGAAATCGCCTCAGGAATCCACGTCACTTCGTTGGGCCAAATCTAAGCGAAAAGAGAAACGACTTTGAAAATCAAATCCTTCTACGCAGATTCGATGGACGTGGCGCTGCAGAGCGCTGGTAAAGAAATGGGCGACGATGCGCTCATTCTCAATACCCGGGAGGCCCCTGCCGAATTCAGGCATTATGGCAAGTATGAAGTTGTCTGTGCCGTAGCAGACAATCCCGATGCGGTGCCGCCTGCGGAAATCAAGCCTGCTCCCTCTTCCCGCATACTCCCAGCCCAGGCTCCGATCCGGGCAGTCCGTGTGGTCTTTCTCGTTGGGCCGAGCGGCGCGGGCAAAAGCTCAGCCTGCTCAAAGATTGCGATTCATTCCAAGTTCACCCTGGGTCTGTCCCCAGCGGTTTTGAGCTGGGATGCGGGTCGCGTAGGGGGCTCGGATTTCGTGCGGTCCTACTGCGAAATTTCGGGCATCCCCTTTTCAGAGGTCGATAGCCAGGAAGGCTTTCGTTCGGCGCTAAGGCAGTTTAACCATGCCGATCTGGTACTTGTCGATACGGCTGCGCTGGAAGGCAACGAAGTTCTTTCGGCCGAGACACAGTCGGCAATCGACTCGCTCTCACAAGCTGAAATCCATCTTGTTCTATCTGGAACATACTCCTCCAGCTATCTCATGGCTTGCCGCAAGGCCTACTCGCGATTCCATCCAGACTACCTGCTGCCTACTCATCTCGACGAGGCCCGCATGGATCTCGCTGCTCCCGAAATGCAGGATCTCAGTGCTCTAACCATCCGCTGGTGTGGCACGGGCCGTGCGGTGCCTGAAGATCTCCAGGACGCAGGAAAGGTCGTCGAGCGGGCTGCCGCAATGGCGGCACCTGAAGAAGAATTTGCGATTGCCGCAGTTGAAATTCCAGCCCCCGAAAAGCACAGTATGGCTGTTGCCGCTAACGCTTCAGCCCGTACTGCAATTGAATCGATCCTGGCCCGGTTCCGTCGTAACGAATCGGACATCCAGACTCCGATTTCAGGCACGCAGAAATCCAGCGCGGCCTAGGAAAACAGCACCAAGAAGGCGCACCTAAACATGAGACGCGAGCAAGAGCCATTGATCGGAGCTGACCAAGAAATGTACTATTCCCCAACACAAACCGCAACGGGTGTAGAGGATCGAGAACGAATGATTCTTGAACACCTGCCCCAAGTTCGCCTCATCGCCCGTCGTATCCACGAACGCCTTCCCGAGAGTGTCAGCCTTGAAGATCTTGTCTCGACGGGAATCCTTGGGCTAATCCATGCGATCGACCGTTTCGATCCTACGCTGAACGTCAAACTCAAGACCTATGCGGAGTACAAAATCCGGGGCTCGATTCTTGATAGCCTTCGTGGCCTCGATTGGGCTCCCCGGCAACAGCGCAAAAAGGCAAAGCAGATTGAAGCCGCGATCTGCTCTGCCGAACAGCGCCTCAAGCGTTCCCCTCGAGAAGAGGAAATCGCCTCCGAGCTGAATATTTCGCTCCAGGAATATCATGACTGGCTCGTTGAGGTCCGAGGGGTCAATCTCGGCAGTCTGGAATCTGGCGGCAGCGACGAAGAGAACAGAGATTTGCTTCGCTTCATCGCGGACAAGGAAGAAAACTGGCCTTCCAATCTTGTCGAGCGTTCCGAACTGGAACGTCTCCTGGCCGAAGCCATCCAGCGCATGCCCCAAATCGAGCGAACCGTTTTGAGCCTCTATTACCAAAAGGAATTAACTCTTCGCGAGATATCGAAGGTGGTAAACCTGCACGAATCCCGCATTTCTCAACTCAAGAGCCAGGCCGTCTTGCGTCTGCGCTCTTATTTAGAAAAACGTTGGCCGGTTGTCAGGGGAGCCTAGGCTGGCATGAAGACAATTTTCACGAAAGACGAGGTTCTTGCCAAGCTCAAAGAGAGCTTGTCGACACGACTCGCTCAGGCCATGGAGGCGATGACCGGCAACACCCAGCGTTGCTACCTCATCCCATCCTCAGACCAGGAAGCACAGGCGGGAGAGGTGTTTGGCTGGACTGCAAAATACTCGGCAGCTCCTCACGTTGAGTTGCGAATTTATGCTTCAGCCAGCGACTGGAAGCTGATTGGCAAGACGATTCTCGAAGCTGCCGGTGTCGATACCTTCGACGATCCAACGCTTGAGAGCACGTACACAGAAACGATGGCCCAGGCTGCTACTTCCTGGGCGCCCGATCTTTCCGGGATGGCTGGCAAGAAATGGGAGACCGACAGCACTGCGGCTGGAGCCAATTCTGACCCTGCCGCTCCCAGCTGGGGCTATCGCTTTCCGATGGGCGAGAGTGAGGCCACGATCTGGGTGCAGGTTTCGTCTCAGTTGCTGGCCGAACTTCTGCAGCCTCCTCCATCCTCTGAACCAGTCGCACAAAGCCCGTCCGCTCCAGTCGAAAGCGTCGCCAGCACTTCGCAATTTGATCTGCTGCTTGATGTCGAACTGCCCGTCAGCGTCAGTTTCGGGCGCGCTCTTGTACCACTTAAAGAAGTATTGAAACTCAGCTCCGGTTCCATCGTGGAATTGAACCGGGCCGTGACAGAACCCGTCGAGGTGATTGTCAACAACTGCGTAATCGCACGTGGAGAGGTTGTGGTTGTCGAAGGTAACTACGGCGTCCGCATCCAGCAAATCGTCAGCCGGCAAGACCGGCTCCGCACCGTGAACTAGGAGACTCAAATGGAAAACCAGATCGCAATGCTCTTCCTGGCCCTTGGCCTGCTTGCCTCGCTTTATCTGACGCTACAGATCAAGATGGAGCTGCGCCGTAGTGAGCTCAATTGGCAGAAAGAAATCGAACAAGTCCGATTCCAGCTCAATGAGCAACGCAGCAACTGGATTCAAGCTGTCCGCAAAGAGGACGCCATCCTCACCCCCAAGGTGCCGCTGCGTGCCGAGGTGGCCTTCCCGCTTCGTGCCTCTGCCGCTGCATCAGCCTCTACCCTCTGGGGTCACGCAACCAAGGCCAAAGCAATCGAGATGGTGAAGCGAGGCGAATCCAGCACAAAAATTTCGGCAGCTCTTTCACTGCCGAAACCCGAAGTAGAATTTCTAATGAAGCTCGAGAGGGCCGCACAAAAGAGCTAATTACTCCTGAAATTTGTTTTGGACAGAGCGGCCCCGGGGCAGAGGCGTTGCGGGTGGCTGCTCATCTTCGAACGCCACTTTCAGTGCCATTTCCTTCTTGTCCCGAACGATGCTCAGGTTGACTGTCTTGCTGGATGCCCGGGCGCTGCGCACAGCACTGGTAACTTCCCTCGGCGAGCCAACCTTGGTCTCTTCTACCTTTACAATTACATCACCGGCCTTAACGCCAGCCTTGTCAGCAGCAGTCTCTTTGCCAACGGAGCGAACCAGCACTCCCTGCTTTACGCCAAAGAACTCGGCCAACTGATTGTCAAGGGACTCGGCTTCGACGCCCAGCGTGCTGCTCTTCCAGTACATAACGGCGCGAGGGCTGTCCATCGATCCAACCCAGCCCCGAATGTCGATCGGTGCCATCGGCGCGATACCAATGCTGCGTCCTGCCCTGGTGCGGGCATTCTCAGGCTTTGCGGTAACCGTAGTTGCTGATCCAGATCGAATCAAGCCGATCTTTATTTCGCGTCCGGCAGGGGTCTCTCGCACCATCCGGATAAATTGCTCCATGCTCTCAACCCGAGTACCTGCATAGTCCATCACAACATCACCCGTCTTGAGGCCAGCTTTGGCTGCCGGGGAGTCGTCTTCTACGCTGGTGATTTCAGCACCACGCTCTTCTTTAAGATTCAGTACTTTCTTTCGCTCGGCATCTACATCTCTTACCCCAACTCCAAGGTAGCTGCCATTGATGGACATAAGTCGCACCAGCTCGCCCATCGGTGCCAACGGAGCAGCCGGTGGAGGAGGCGGAGCCGGAGGATTGACCTGACCCAGAAGTATCACCTCACCAGGCTCGCCAACAACAACCTGAGCATCAGCCTGATTGAAAAAACCCGCCAGCAGCAACGCGCTGGCAAAAATCGTAGTTTGCATCTTCATACCTTTATCGACGGGCTTTAGGCTGGATCGTCTCACCTATCCAACAAGAACTGAGTGCCGAAACGGCGTCATCCTAGAACACTCCGGGCGATGCCCGCATCTGGCTCAACACACGCAGGCAGCGCGCACGGACATAATCATTCTCGTCGCGACGAAGGATTTCCTGCAAGGTTCCAACAATCTCCGCTGGTGGCCGGTCCACCAACAAATCAATCGCCTGTACGCGGACATTGGGGCTCGTATCCTTCAGCAGAACCCTCGATAAAGCCTGCCGAACCTCAATCTCCTGAGCATGAGGCCGCAGGGCCTCAAGAGCACGCAAACGCACCGTCGGGCTATCGTCCTTTTCGAGAGTCTGTAACATTGCCTTGCGAACATCATCGCGATTGCAGCGGTTCCTCAACAGATCGACACTCTCCAGACGCATCCCAGGGTCAGGCGACTGCCTTACCGCCGCCATCAATGCCTGCTCAATTCCAGACTCCGTCAAAGCCCCTTCGATCATTCGCTGACGTGGTTCTTCGAGCATGATCTGCACCATGCCGTTGCCCGTACCCTGGATTGTCCGGATTCGCGAAGTAGGCAATCCAGCAGCTGAAACTGACTTGCGCTCTTCGGCCTGCTGCCCGGCGTAAAACGCCAAGGCAAGCATCGCGCATCCAAACACTGGCTTCAGCAAAACAGGCCAGGCGGGAATCAGGTTTCTAACGCGGTCCAGCCAACCCACAGGCTTGGCCTGCTCGGCAGCAAGCGTCCTTTTCAAACCCTGCCGGCATTGGTTCAGCAGCTGGGGCGGTGCCTCGGCCTCAGCCTCATTCATTAATCGCAGAATTGCACGATGTTCCTCGACCAATGCCTTGCAATGCTCACAGGAACCGACATGGGCTTCAAACAGCTCTTCCTCGTGAAAGTCGAGCTCGCCAAATACGTAAAGTTCAACCTGCTGGGTAATCTTGTCGCAGTTCATACAAAATCCCCTAGCGCCACGCGCATCTTCTGGGTAGCCCGAAACAGGCAATTTTTGGCAGCTTCTTCGGTAGTCCCCAAGCTATCGCCGATCGCACGCAAGCGCATCCCCTGATAGTGCCGCATCTCAAAAACCATCCGCTCACGCGGCGTAAACCCAGACAGAACACCCTCGATCCGCTCACGCAATTCGCGGCTCAGCAGTTTGCGTTGCGGGTCCAGTTCAGCGCGATCTTCGGCGGCAAGTTCGAGGCGATCCTTTGGCCCATCGCTGGTTTCAATGACAGCCTGCTCCTCTTTACGTACTTTCTTCTTGCGCAAAGCGTCGAGGCAAAGGTTGGTGACGATGCGATAAAGCCAGGTATGAAAGCTGCAATCGAAACGGAATTTCGAAAGATTCTTGTGAACACGCAAGAATGCTTCCTGATAGATATCGTAGGCTTCTTCACTGGAGCGAAGCAGATTGAAGGCCAATCGCAGCACCTGTTGGTCGTAGGCAACCACCAGGCTTTCGAATGCTTCGTGGTCACCCGCCTGCGCGGCGCGAATCAGTGCGGCTTCGTCCATAGACTTTTGTGTAAGAGGCAGCCGGAGCGGTGCCGCAAGCGCCGCCTGCCCTGAAATTTGAGAGCTCACCGATTTGTTGGACGGCTCTAGTTGAATTCCGTAACGCCGGAATCGAAACAAAATTAAGTCGTTAGTCGACCAGCGAAACTTCGATTCGCTTGGATTCCGGATCCATCGCCACGATCTTCACCTGGCGGATCTGTCCGACACGAACCTGATTTTTGTCAGTATCGCTGCCGGTGCCTTCCTTCCAGCGTGCATTCAGCATGGCACCAAGCGAGGAAATATCCACCTTGCCGCCACCGCCCGCGCTCTCGCTGCCGCCACCCTGAGCCTTGGGCAACATACAAACACCGGTTACGCCTTCTGCCAGCTGCACCTTGATCTTGTTGTTGTTTACATCGCTCACACGGCCCGTCACCAGATCACCAACCGCATTTTCTGCGATGAAGTGATCGGCACTGGTCGGTTCCAGTTGCTTGATGCTCAGGCGAATGCGACGACGGTCCACCTCAAACTCAGTTACTACGGCCTTTACAATCTGGCCCACCTTCAAGACATCCTTCGGATGCTCGATGCGCTTCTCGCGAGTGATATCGGCGACATGAACCATGCCCTCAACCCCAGGCCCCAGCGCGATAAATGCGCCAAAGATCTGGAGGTCGGTTACGGCTGCTTCCACTACCGAACCCAACGGGTACTTCGCCTTGGCTGCTGCCCACGGGTCTTCCACCAACTGCTTCAGCCCGAGACCAATCTTGCGCTCTGCCGGCTTCATGTCGAGGATCTGAACCTCAACGATATCGTCTACCTTCACTACATCTTCCGGCTTACGAATGCGCTTGTCCCAGGTCAGGTCGATCATTCGGATCAACCCTTCAATACCAGGCATTAACTCAACAAAAGCGCCGAAATCAGCCAATCTCATCACCTTGCCGTTGACGCGCTGACCCACCTGCAACTGTTCAGCGGCTGCCGTCCAGGGCTCAGGCTGCAACTGCTTCATGCCGAGAGAAATTTTGCGAGTTGCGGGGTTGATCTTCAGGATTTTTACCTGAACCTCATCGCCTTCCTTTAATACATCAGACGGCTTGGTAACCCGGGTCCAGCTCATGTCGCTGACATGCAACAGGCCATCCACTTCGCCAATCGTGACGAAAGCCCCAAAGTCGGTCAGCGTCCGCACGCGGCCCTTGAGCACAGTGCCTTCCGCAAGCGAAGCAAAGGCTTCCTGCTTGCGCTGGGCTGATGTTTCCTCAAGCAACACGCGGCGGTCCACCACCACGTCTTCTTTTTCTTTATCGAACTTGGTGATGCGGCACTCAATCTTCTGCCCCACCAGCTTGGCCATCTCGCTCACATCACGAGCGCCACTGCGAGAAGCAGGCATAAAGGCCCGCTCGCCGATATCGACGCGCAGTCCTCCCTTGACAACTTCCAGCACTGTCCCGCTGACCGTGAGTTTATTCTCGAAGGCCTGCTCGATGCCACTCCAGTCCTTGGGGGCTTCTACCTTCTGCACCGCGAGTCGATAATAACCGTCATCGGTGCGGCCGGCCACGCTCACTTCGAGCTTCTGACCCAATTGCACGATTACCTGGCCATCGCGACCGGTGACAAGATCCAGAGGAAGCATTCCCTCCATCTTGCGACCGATGTCGACCACCACCCCGTCGGGTGTAATACGCAAGACGTGGCCTTTCAGCATGCCGCGTCCAACATCTTCGCGCTCGGGCGTCTTCTGCGTTTCAAATTCGCGCAGGATGTCTCCGAAGCCGGAGTCCGCTAGGTTTTCCATTGTTTCCAGATTTTCATCGGGGTTCAACGGCAGAGTGTTTTCCATGGAATTCATACCAATTCGTGAGAGAATTTTTATTGTCTCATAGATGTTACGCCGTCAATTTATTCAATCGTCGTCTCTGGCCTTAGCTGCCGCCGCACCCGCCGCCGATGACGATGCAGCCTGGCTCAAGATCCGCGAAGAGCAATTCTCACTGCCAGACTGGCGAGCCTACCTCAACACAGGCAGTGTCGGCGCCGCTCCCAACCGTGTTGTCAAAGCAACTAACGACTATCTTGCTCAGGGTGCTTCTTACGCGACAGACCAATACCCGCGCTGGGGCTATGAGCCCATGGACGCGCACCGCACAGCGCTAGCCAAGTTCCTCGGCACCACCAAAGAAGAACTCGCCCTCACCCACAACGCCACCGAATCGATGAGCCTCATCGCCAACGGTCTCGATCTCAAGCCCGGCGACGAAGTGCTGATCACCGATCAAGAACACCCCTCCGGCCGCGGTTGCTGGCTGCTCAAACAGGCCCGCACCGGCATCAAAATCCGCGAAGCCAAGATCCCGATCCCGCCCGATAGTGCCGATCAGATCGCCGAAGCTCTGCTCTCGCAAATCCGCCCAGAGACGCGGGTGATCTCTTTCTCCGGCATCACTACCCACACCGGCCTGCTCTTTCCGATCCAAAAGATCTGCGCCGCAGCCCGCGCCAAAGGCGTCATCACAGTGGTCGATGGCGCACACCTCGCAGGCCAGATCCCTTTCCGTATCGATGACTTCGGTTGCGACGTCTTCGCCGGCAGCCTGCACAAATGGATGCTCACCCCGCCCGGCTGCGGCGTGCTCTACGTCAACAAAAACTTCCAGTCCAAACTCTGGCCCACCATCGTTGTCGACGGCTGGCAGAATTCCAAAGACGCAGTCAAGTACATGCAGCTTGGCTGCAACAATCGCGCTGAACTCGAAGGCACGCTCGAAGCCCTGCGCTTTATCGAAGAGCTAGGCCCCCAGCGCATCTACGACCGCATCCACAACCTCGCCCAATACGCCTACACCCGCGCCAAACAAGTCCCTTATCTCAAAGTCCTCAGCTCATCCGACCCCGCCCTCTACGGGGGCATGGTGGCTTTTGAGGTAGACCGGCCGGACTACGCACCCCTCTGGACCAAACTCGCCCAGCGCAAGGTCTGGACCCTCCGCGGGCCCAAGATCCGCATCTCGTCGCACATCCACACTCGTCGCTCTGACATTGATCTCTTCTTCGACACCCTCAAAGAAGTCTTCGGCTAGCCCCGGTTCAGCCGGTACCCAACGCCGCGCACCGTAAGTAAGCACTCCGGATGAGCCGGGTCCGTTTCGATATACTTCCTCAGCCGCACGATAAAGTTATCGATCGCGCGCGTATCGGTATCGCTCTGCACCTGCCAAACCTTATCCAGCAAATCGGCCCGGCTCACCGCCTCGCCCTCATGCTCAATCAGGTATTTCAGCAAATTCACTTCCATCAGCGTCAGCGGCTGCCTCTCCCCATCCACCTCAATCTCAAGCGTCTTGAAATCGATCAGCCGCCCATTGATCCGGATCTGCTCTGCAGGCTCAGAAGCACCCATCCATACCCGCCGCCGGATCAAGCCCTTGATCCGCGCAATCAACACCCCAAGGTCAAAAGGCTTCGCCAGATAATCGTCCGCCCCGGCCGCAATCCCCTTCACCACATCATCGGGCCGGCTGCGCGCCGTCAGCATCAACGTGGGTAGAAAGTGTCGCGCCTCACGCAAGCGCCGGATCACCTCAAAGCCATCGATCCCCGGCAGCATCACATCCAGCACCAGCAAGTCATAACCCGATCTCTTGCCCTCAAAATCCGCCAGCGCATCCTCGCCGTTCTCGCGAACCGTCACATCAAAGCCCTCTGCCTCCAGGTTGAACCGCAACCCTTCCGCCAGATGTTGCTCGTCTTCCACAACCAATACATGCATCAGCTCACCACTCCCTTAGGGCGAAATTCGCTTTCCAGTTCCATCGTGAAAGTACTGCCCAAGCCTGCGCCGTCGCTAGTGGCATAGACGCGCCCACCATGTTTGCGAGCCACACTGCGAACGATAAACAAACCCAGCCCCGTCCCTTTTACTTTCTGCGAAATCACGCCCGGGATGCGATAAAAACGGCTGAAGATCCGCTTCAGCTCCTTGGTGGCAATCCCCATGCCCTGATCCTTTACGCGCACTGCCACCCGTTGCGGATCCAACCGCTCCACCTCAATCGACACCTTCACATTGCCCCCCGAATACTTGATCGCATTCTCAAGCAAGTTGCTGACAGCGCTCTTCAGCTCCGGCGCATCGCCCTGCACAATTGCCGCATCTCCCGTCGGCAGCTTCTTCTCGACATGCAGGGCATCGTCTTCAAGATGATGCCGCATTCGCGCCATATCGACACACTCGGCCACCACCTCTGCCAGGGAAACACTATGTGAACCGCGATCACTCCGGCTGCCCACCCGGCTCGCTTCCAGCACCTGCTCAATTGTGCCCATCAGGCGATTCGTATCGTCGTGCATGACGCGATAAAACTCTCGCCGCTTCTCCTCGGGAATTTCACGCCGCTGCAAAGTTTCGAGATAGAGCCGGATCGATGCCACCGGCGTCTTCAACTCATGAGTCACTGCGTTCAAAAACGCATCATGCTGCTCGTTCTTCTTAATCTCGCGAACCAGAAAAATCGTATTCAGCACCATGCCAGCGATCACCAGCAAAAAGAAGATCACCCCAAAAACAAAGAAGACTCCGGTCCGCCAGTTCAGCACCACCCAGCTGATATTGAGCGCAACGGTGAGGACGATGGTGATGATCCCCAGAACACTGAAGAGAATCGCCTGCCGTCGCCGTCCGGGCATCGTCATACTATCCATCTAACATCAAGTTCATGAGCTTCGGCGAATGCCATTAACTTTGCCCCCTCCTGATCCAGCTCTTTCCTCAACTTCTTTGAAGGCTCCGCAAACAATTCCACCTTCAGCCGCAGCAGCTTCTTGTCGCGCTCCAGCTTCCAAACCCCAGCCACAAAGCCGTCGATCAGGACGGTTGCGCAAACCCGCCCCGCTGTCAGCAACACCTTTTTGCGATGCACCTCGGGCACAATGCGACTGCGGTCGGCATGAGACAAAACCAGATTGTCGTACTCAGCGACAAAGCGGATCGGGGCAGGGAAGTCGCCATCGACGATCTCCTGCCCGGGCAAGTCATAGAGCACCCGCCCCGCCTCATCCTGGTACTCAATCAGATCGTCCGGCAGCGCCTTCCCAATTGAGGTGAACCCAGCCCAGGCCGCCACATCGCGAGCGGTAGCAGGCCCAAAAGCGGCAAGGTAGCGCCGCACCAGCCTCGCCGAATCCGCAGCCTGATCCACGGCGACGAGCTGGTAGCGCGCCGCCGTCCCGCCCTTCCAGGATCCAGCCGGAGACACCTGCACCAGCGGCAAATGAGTCCGCACTCCATACTCCATCGCTTCCTTGTTCCACGATGGAAACTCCCGAAGCAACTCATCACTTAAAGCGCTAAGTGAAATCGGCCCATCCCGCAAAATCCCCCGAGCCACCTCACAAAGCGGCTCTACTTCGATGCCAGACTTGCGAACCCCAAAGAAGCCCTGCCACGCTTTTTCGAGCGCCGGCTGGATGACAGGCCGAATCCAGCGGTAATCGGTCGCCGTCACCCAGTGCAGCGTAGACCTTAACAATGGCGCCCGCAAAACTTTCCCCGAGTCCCGCAGCGACATCAACTGCGAGGGCTCAAAGCTAGCAACGCGCGCCCAAAGCCCAAAGTAAGGAGGACTAGCCACCTGCGCCTGCACCGCCACCAGCCGCTCCACAGCCTTGTCCGTTTTGAGCGAAACCGGTCCGAGCAGCATCTGCCGCGAAAGCAGTGTCCGGTTGAGTTGCCTCTGCGAAATTTCCTTTATCATTTCCATTCGGTACGATAGCAACGATGGCTCCCACTTCCAAAATCACTCTGCTCAAGCAGGCAGCAAACCTGAGAGAAGTCGGACAAACTCTGGATTCCGCCCCCTTGCTCAGCCCGGAAGAAATTGCTGCCTTCTACCGGCAGGAAGTGCAACAGGTACGAGGGGAAGATCGAATTTCGCGCCTCTCGCTAGGACTTCAGGACGCAATCAGCACCCATTCTGCCTTCAAAGGCTTTGTACTCGGCCACCCTGGTGTTGGCAAGACCACAGAATTAATGCGGGTGGTGAATTCGCCTTCTTTGAATTTGGAGCCACTCCGCATCAGCGTCTTATCAGAGCTCAATCCCGGCGCTCTGCGTTATTACGATATCCTTCTGCTAATTCTGATCCGCTTGGTGAAAGAAACATCCAGCCCTGCAATCTCAGACTTTGCGGACAACAACCTCGAAGCGTTGATAGCCAGAGTTCGAGCTCATCTGTCTACCAAATGGACAAAGCATCTTCAAACCAGTCAGACGGATTGGGGGGCAGGCTTCGACCTTCCTTTTCTCAAGTTATTTGGCAATCTTAGGCAAGGCCGCAACCGTGAGGTGGGGGAGCAGGAGTATGAGCTTTCCTTCGTCTCCGAGCTGACCGAGCTCATCAATGACGTTCTTGAAAGCTGCAATGACATCCTCTATCGGCACAAGGGTAAGCAGTGGATCGTGCTGGTGGAGGATTTCGACAAATTGAATCTGCCAACACAGATCCTTTTGGATGTCTTTCAAGGCTTGCGGCCCAGCTTGCAAAGCTTCCGCGCCAACCTGATCATCACGATTCCCTTGTGGCTTTATTACTCAGATCAGTTCCAGGGAATCCAGCCCTACGATTTCAAGTGTTGCGTAGTGCCCGATATCTCCGTCTACACCAGCACTCACGCCGTCGATCGCGCCACCGTAGACGCGCTCACCGCAGTTGTAGAGGCGCGGATGAGTCTGGGTCTAATGGCCCCAGGCGTCCTGGAGCGCTGCATCCTGGCTTCCGGCGGATTTCTCAGAGATCTTTTCTCGCTCCTTGTCGACGCTACGATGTTCGCCAGAATTCGAGGGCTGGATCAAATTGAAATGGTCGACGCCAACAAAGCGGTCCTCGACATGAAGAACAATTACAAGCAGCGCCTTGGCTCAACCCTGCCCAACCCCAACGAGCCAAGTCTGGACGAAAAGCTCAAACTTCTGGTCACGATCTACGAACGTCAGAATGCAACAGCGGACATCGCGAATGCGACACTATACAACCTCTTGCGCCAGAGATTTGTTCTGCAGTGCAATGGAGTTTCCTGGATGGGGGTTCATCCCCTCGCGGTGGACTTACTTATGGATTTCGGCCGCCTTCCTCAAGGATCTCCTGGGGGAAGCCACCTGAATGCAAACTGATTCCATTGACGGTGTTCTCGCGATCCTCAAAGACTGGATCAGTTTCAACACTCAGGGTGTTGTCTGGGTAAAGTACGTAAGTGATGTCAGCCGCGATCTGTGCATCGAAAGGCTTGGTTCAGACCTGGGATTTTCGACAATCCAATTTCAACCGCCCGATCCGGCCTTTGCTTCCATCTGGCTCGAAGAGCAGTTAAATCAAGTTGCCCCTTCAGATCCCTTACCAGTCCTTTGCGTAAAATTCCCGATCACTCTTTCTGGTTCAGAACAAAAACTTCTGGATGCGATGTACTCGCTCAATTTGCGCCGGGAAGATCTCATCCAGCGTCCGCTGATTCAGATTTGGTGGGTGGCAGAACGCTTATCGCCACTTGTAGAAAATGTTGCCCCTGACCTTACCTCATGGTTCAAGCTGAGGCTAAATCTGAGAGAAATTACCTCACCTGGATTGGATGACTCGGAACTGGATACGTTTGAGCGGCTGCGGGTGCAGCCAATTCACTTTCGAGAGGGATCACTCGAAAGGGCCCTGGCCTCCTACGAAAGCGCTCGCGCCAACCTGGACCCATTGAGTACATCCTCGCAGGCAATTCTTGCCGCCGCCGCTGGCAATCTATCATTGCGCTACAGCGCCCTCGGAATGAGATCCGAAGCACTTGCTCCTGCCGAGGAATCTCTCCGCCAATTCAAGGCGCTTGCAAGCAAAGATAGGAAAATCTTCCTGCCTGAACTGGCGAAGTCTCTAAACAATCTGGCTATTCGGCAGAGCGCGGCGGGGAGGCGGGAAGAGGCGCTGGCGACGGCGGCGGAAGCGGAGCAGAAGTATCAGGAACTTGCGGGGCAAAACGGTGAAGTCTTCCTGCCTGAACTGGCGAAGTCTCTAAACAATCTGGCGATTCGGCAGAGCGAAATGGGGAAGCGGGAAGAGGCGCTAGCGACGGCGGAGGAAGCGGTGAAGCTAAGGCGGGAACTTGCAGAACGGAACCGGGAAGCCTTCCTGCCGGATCTGGCGGGGTCGCTAAACAATCTGGCGAATCTGCAGAGCGAGGTGGGGAAACTGGAAGAGGCGCTGGCAACGGCGGAGGAAGCGGAGCAGAAGTATCAGGAACTCTCGGGGCAAAACCGGGAAGCTTTCCTGCCGGAACTGGCTGGGTCGCTGAACAATCTGGCGAATCGGCGGAGAGAAATGGGGAAGCGGGAAGAGGCGCTAGCGGCGGCGACGGAAGCGGTAGAGCTTACGAGGGAACTTGCAGAACGGAACCGGGAAGCTTTCCTGCCGAAATTGGCATTGTCGCTAGGAGCGCTTTCTCAGATTCACACTGACCGCCAAGAGCACGATCTGGCCGTAGCGACACTTCACGAAGCACTTACACTTATTGCGCCCTTCCTAGAGCAATATCCACAAGCTTTTAGCTCGCTCTCGCTCCAACTAGCCCAAGATTATCTACAGGCATCCCAGCGAGCCTCCCAGCCCCCCGACCAAGCCCTCCTAGCCCGCATCCAATCCAAACTCCCACCCCAATAGAAAAAGGGCCGCCTGCACCCGCAGACGGCCCCCTTCCCAATCCAAAATCCTAAGCAGCCTTACGAACCGGGATATACCCTTCCACACTAGCCACCTGCAGATCACGAACAATCCCGAGCTTCGACAACAAGAACAACTGAATGTAGGTCATGTCAATCTCATACCATGCCAACCCGTGACGAGCACTCACCGGGTGAGCATGGTGGTTATTGTGCCAGCCCTCACCAAAGGTCAGAATCGCAACCAACCAGTTATTCTTCGAGTCATCGGTGGTCTCAAAGCGGCGAGCTCCCCACAAGTGCGTCGCACTGTTCACCAGCCAAGTCGAGTGCAGCCCCAGAGTCACACGCAGAAACACACCCCACAGAACCATCGAGAAGCCACCAAAGAACCACAACACCACACCAATCGTGGCCAGCGGCAGCCAGTGCCAGTTATTCAGCCAGACCATAAACGGATCGCGAGCCAAATCCGGTGCATACTTCGACAAACCCTTGGTGTCGCTATGCTTGGCATCACCCACACACATCCAGATCAGATGCGCCCACCAGGCCCCGTCGCGAGGCGAATGCGGGTCACCCGGCTGGTCGCTCTTCTGGTGATGCACACGGTGCGTCGCCACCCAGAAAATCGGCCCACCCTCAAGGCAAGCGGCTCCAAGAATCGCCACCAGACGCTCAAACCACATCGGGCACTTGTAGCCGCGATGGGTCAGCAGGCGATGGTATCCCATGCCGATGCCCCAGCTGATCGTCAGCCAGTAAATCCCGAGCGAGACCCACAAATTGATCCAACTAAAGTTGAACAGCGCAGCAATCGCGCCAATATGGAAAATCGAAAACGCAACAATGGTCACCGTATTCGGCTTGTTCGCGTTGGTATGGATGAGAGAAGCTGTATTTGCCATGGATGTATCTTCTACATCGACCAAGCTACCAATCTGGCGAAGTTTTCTGTGTAAGAGTTCTGTAATTCCTCTCGAAGGCCTCATCCCGCTCCACCGCAACGCCCCGCAAGCCGCTCCAGCTCACCCGATAATCCCCCGGCAAATCGAGCGTCTGCACCGGCACCGGCGCCTCCAGCAACGCCACCTTCACTGCCCCCAAAGCCTTCAAATCAAAGCTCCGGTCCCAATCTCCACGCCCATCCAGAATCACCCCCCGAGCCCCTTTTAATAGTGAAAGCGCCTCCGCCCAATCCTGCGCATTCATCCGCGTCAGGTCCGCATACCAGATCCCGTCTTCCAACTCGACAGGACGCTCGATCCAATCTTCGTAGAAGGTCTTTACAATCTCCCCACCCTCCAGCCGCAAATCAGCTGGATCGCTTCGCCGCCCGCTCAAGGCCTCACGTGCAGCCAGCTTCCGCTTTCCTTGAACTACCACTTCAGAAAAGTTCCGCTCACGCTCTTCAATCACCAGTTGAATCGGTTTGCCATCGATCTGTTCGATCTTGTCGCCTACGTTCACCTTTTGAGCCAATCGCATTCCTACCCACTTCACAGTCAATTTCCCGCCGATCCATTCCACACCAAGCGGCACTCGCCCCACTTGAATCCGTCTCCGGTTGTTTACCTGCGCATAGGGGTCCATGCGCGTGGCCATCATCTGGCTCAATGTCGATTGAAACTCGCCTCCATGATGATCCAACGCCGCCTGCTGCAAGAACCTCGGCAACGTATCAAGCCCCCATTCACTCAGACGGCTCCAAAGCAGAATCACCCCGGCCAGCCGAGTCGGTCTCTCATTACCGCTGCGAAATTGCTGCACTGCGGATTCCAGCAGCTTGCCCGGCGCGGCCTTCACCCCCGACAGAACCGCAGTCATGCCCCTGCCCAAATCAAGTCTCTGCGAATTGTCTGGTAAACCCTTGGGTAGAAGGCCGCTGTATACATGCACGCCCGGCATATAGGGCTCAAGCAGCAGATTCATTCGCCGGGCCAGGCTTAGTGTCGTGGCGGCATAATCCAGCTTGCGCACGCCTTCAATCACAAACCAGGCCCAGTCGAAGTCTGGATGAGCCACCTCCAAACCCTGCGCCGCACGAACCACCTTGGCAAAGGCAACCAGGTTACTCAGTGCCAGCGGGCTAAGAGGAATCGAACCTTCCGACATAGTCTGGTGCTTTAATCCGGGTGAGTTGAAAATAGAAACATCGTCCGCCAGCAAGCGTCCCCCGCTCACGATCACCTTCAGATTCAGGCGGGCCGTTTCCGCTGGCACTGTGGCGTCAATCTCCGCATAGCCCCAAGCCCCAACCCCTGTAACAGGTATAAATGCATTGTTGGTACGAAAGAGCATTTTCCCGTCAGCACCATTCCCACGAACCTCAAGCGCCGCCTTAGCCCCATCCACCAGTCGCATCGGCATCAGAAACTTCACCACCACCCCTCGCATCTTTCCCGCGTCAAAGTTCTGTTCCATCCAACCCAGCCCATCCCCCGGCTGAATCTCGACGCAGTGCCTACCGAACTTACAACCCACCGAAAGCTGCTTCAACCGCAACCCGGGCGACCCCGTCCACCCCACCGGTACCCCGTCCGCACCAGCCTCCTCAAAGCCAGCATTCACCAGCCCCGTCTGAGCCGCAACCGAAGATGTGATCCAAACAAGAACCCACCACTTCATCTGCCAGTATTCTCGCACTTATACCCAGTTGCAACCGAGGCTCAAGGCTTTCAGCTGGAGACCACCTGCTCTAAAGACTCTATGCAGATTCAGTTCAATAGCGATTCCAGCTTGGCTGTAAACGTTGACCTCACAAATCGAAATGAAGCCAGTGTTACGACGGTGCAGGGCTGGCGTGAGGAAATGAGGCAATTTGAGAGCGCAGTTCAGCCGCCCGGGCCCCCATCCGGTATAGCTCTGGGCAATGGCAATTAACCCAAAAGGACTGACTTACACAAAACTATTGACACATCCGGATTTTGCCCAACCATACCACTCCGATCTACTGGGGCAACTCACCAAGGACGGGGCCATCTCACCCATCTTTCAACCGTTCATTTCCACATATGAATTTGCAAGCCCGTCCAAACAAAGAAAAACACACCTTGGTACTCCAATTGCTCTTAGACAGGTATGACACCCCTGCTCTCCCGTCGCGGGTTCGTCGCCCTTTCAGGATCATTCCATGCCGTTGCATTTGCCACGCGAGCAATCGCTGCAGCCTCAAATAAAGGTCAATCTGGCCTCGTAACCCTATCCCTCGAAGCTTCGGAATCGAGCACGCTGATTGGTGGTCAACAAGCCCTCCTCCAAACCTTCAACGGGATCGTCCCAGGCCCAGCCCTCCACGCCCGGCCCGGCGATACCGTACAAATTGACTTTCACAACTCTCTCGGCGAGCCAACCAATCTTCATTTTCATGGGCTGCACATCCCGCCCACCGGCGCTGCCGACAACAGCTTCCGGATAGTCCCTGACGGAGAGTCCTTCGCATACGATTTCACGCTCCCTCATAGCCATTCCGGCGGTACATTCTGGATTCACCCTCACGTTCACCAAAGCGCTGCCCGGCAGGTGTCACGCGGACTGGCGATGCCCTTAATTATTCATGGAGAACTGGATGAAATCCCTGAGATCCAGTCCGCTCAAGACTTCTTGCTCGTCCTGCAGGACTTCAACCTTAGTCCAGACGGACTTCCAATCGAGCCTTCCAATATGGAGCGTATGACCGGTCGCGAAGGCAGCCTCATCACAGTGAGCGGTCAGCTAAACCCTACGATTCCTATTCCACAGGATGGCTGGGTTCGCCTGCGGTTGATCAATGCATCAAGCAGCCGCTTTTATCGCCTTCAGATGGAAGAGCATACCCTCTATAAAATAGCCTCGGATGGAGGAGCCTTGCCTCAGCCACAGGCGATGGACGAACTGCTGCTCGTCCCAGGCGAAAGAGCAGAACTGATGATTCAGGGCTCGCGCCCTCCAGGGGCTTACCGGCTCTTGAATCTGCCCTATGACCGCGGCGGAACGGGAATGATGGGGGCCCGTGGCAATGGCTCTGCCGCAGCAGCTAGCTCTACTTTATTGAGGCTCGCTTATGACGGCAAAGCATCCCAGCTAGTGTCGTTGCCCTCACGGCTTGTTTCGATCGATTTGCTTCCGCCGCCTTCGCGAATCAGAACTTTCACCCTTGGTCAGGGCATGGGCTCCATGCAGCGCGGCATGTCCTTTACGATAAACGGACGCAGCTTCGATCACCGGCGAATCGACACTCAGGTGAAATTAAATGACATCGAAGACTGGGACTTCGTCAACCTAATGAGCATGGATCATCCGATGCATATCCATACCAACCCATTTCAGGTAATCGGGCCCGATGGAGCTCCAATCCCGGAGTGGAAAGACGTGGTGCTTGTCCCAGCTCGTTCGCGGGTTCGCGTCCGTAGCGCATTTCGCGATTTCGCAGGCCTCGCCATGTACCATTGCCACATCCTCGACCACGAGGACATGGGGATGATGGGCATAGTTCAATTCAAAGACTAGGTCAATCCTCAATCCAGCCCAAACACCAGATTTCCGGATGAAGGCTCAGCCCTTCATCCGGAATCCCGTTAACCTTATTTTGAGTTCTTGGCCATTCCTTCATGCATGGCGGCCATATCCCGCATCATCTTCGCTGCCTTCTTGCAGTGTTCGGCGAATGTCATACAGTGTGATGCGGTATCCGGGGCGCCAGGGTGCTTGGATTCGCTTAGTGTCGGATTCGCCTTGTATTTCGCAGCGAGCTCCAGATGTTCCTGTGCCTCAGCCTCATGTCTTGCCGCCGCAGCAAGGTAGTGCGCTTCAAGTTTGCGGTGATCTGCAGCGGTCTTTGCAGTTGCCACCAGGTCAGCCAGATGCTTCTTGCTCAGGCTTTGCCCGGACGACTGCGCTTTCCCGGTTTGCGAAAGCATTGTAGCTCCGCCAATCAGAGCCGATAACGCAAACGCGCGGCGCTTTGAATTCGATTGTTCCATGATTAGTCTCCTTTAGACTTCCGGCTTCATGCCAATGGTTTGCTGCGTGAATATTGAATGGAGGCCAGGCATTAAAGATCTTGATCTCGGTCTCTTTCCTGGCCAATCCCTAGTATTGAAATCGCAACTACTTTGCCGCTTCTACCGTCTTGATTGAGAACCCTTTGACCCCGCCTTTTTCAACCAACGTTCCGGTAACTTTCACCTTCTTTTCGATGAAAGCCATCAGTTTGTCGTTCTGATTTTTGTGGTCTGTCGCGACCGGGATGTAGATCGTTCCGCTGGCCTCATCCAGCAGCGCGAGTGGAACTCCCGCCTTTGCGCATGCTCTGGCGCAGCTTTCATGCTTCTCGCCCTTGCTGTTATGTGCCATGTAGCAGCCGGTGTCGATCACCAGGCTGGTCATCGTGATCTCCTTTCCGTGGTCGCCGTGATCGTGTTGGGCCAACGCAAGCGCAGCCATAGTAATCAGTGTCAGGATGGTTATTTTCATGGATTCGTTTCCCTTTGTTCTTGAGTTGCCTTTGATTTGCGAACCGTCATCACCTTTCGGCGATGACAACGAACGCAGACGCGGTATGGCAGTGCATCCGCCTATTGCTCACTGCCGCTCGAGGTCGGCTGAGCTTGTCCCATCGACTGAGTCATTCCGGGATCGGCACCGCCTCCGAGCAGTAGTCCCTGAATCTCGATGGCGCGTTGCCACGTGTTGACCAAGGCCGCCACGTAGCTGTCCTGAAACTGAAAGAGGTTCCGCTGGGCAATTAGAGCTTGCGGATAAGCTCCAGCCATCTGGCGAAAGTTTGCGAGGTACATGTCATAAGCCTGTCGAGCCTTGGGCAGAATCCGGGTTCGGTATCGCTCTACCGCCGCTGCGGCGTCACGATAATCCTTGTACTCAGATGCCAAACGAGCTCTGAGCGAAAGCTTCGTCCGTAGCACTTCCAGACGCGCATATTCTGCACCGGCTTTTGCCGCTTTTACTCCGCCCTGATTCCGGTTGAAAATCGGAATTTCTACTCCCACATCAAATATCCCTTCAAGCCCACGCCGCCGCGTAGGGCCAAGCGGCCCAACCTCGCCAAACTCGCGATTGTTCCGCAGCCCACCACGAATGAAGAGGTTAGGAATCTTCTCTACTTCTGCCCGCCGCACTGCAAATTCAGATTGACGTGCAGCCACCTCAACAGCTCGAAGTTCAGGGCTATCCCGATAGATCGACTCCAGCGCCTGATCTGCATCGAGCATCGGTATCTCCTCCAGATTGCCCTCAAGTATCACGGGCTTGAGCGCTGGGTTGTTCAACACTGCAGCTAACTGTCGCCACGTTCGATCTCGTCCATTTCGGGCACTTACCAGTTCCAGTTGAATACGCTCGGACTCCGTTTCTGCGGATAAAAGATCAGGCTTGTCGGCTTGTCCAACGTTTGCCATTTCCTGGGATACCAACACCGCACGTGTTGCCAGGTTCGCCAGATCCGTGCGTACCTGAATCAGAAGCTGATCCCCGAGGCCCTGATAATATAGTGCCCGGACGGAATTGAGCAGTCTTTGTTTCTGGGCATTCTGATGCTCGGCATACACCGCCTGATCCTGTTGTGCAATTTTTCGATCCAGACCAAGTTTGCCGGCTGTGATGAAGCGCTGCTCCACAAAGCCGCCAATGGCTCCGCCGCCAGTCACTTTAGAAACGTGTTCCCCGTTTGCTCCAATGGTCGGGTTTGGCCACATACCGGCTTGTTGTGCGCGCCCAGCCGCTGCATCCACCAATGCCTTTGCCTGTCCAATTGTTGGGTTGGCTTCCAGCGCCATCCGTTCCAGATCTTCGAGCCGAAGGCTCTTGGGCTTTTCCTGGCCGAATCCCGGCAATTCCAGAAAAACTATGGCCAACAAGCCAATTCTTGAGATTTTCATATAATCCTTACTGCTCATCTCAATCCTGCTTCCCGTGATCGTGATGTGGCATGGCCGTTGGGGCCTTCTTGCCTTTGGGCTTGGCCTCTTCAGCCTTCTTTAGCTCCATAATCTTGTCGTAGACATCAGGCTTGACAACGCGGACCAGTGTCATCATGCCCATCATGGAACCTGTCCAGCCCTTGCGCAGCCCGTAGTTTTCAGGCTTTGGTGGAATCATTTCGTCCATCACCATCCACATATCCTGCGGATAGCCGGGTATCTTTTTCTTCTCGGGATCATCCTTCGGATACATTTCCATCGGATCGCCCGGCTTGGCCATCACATGACCTTCGTGCCCCTGATGCGGGTCGGCCGGAGCCTTTTTCTGTGTTGCGGCAACTTCGCCGCTCCCCGTTCCAACCAGATGCGAAGTAGCCCTGTCTCTGTCTGCGCTCATGCCAAGGCCGCGCCCCAGAGCAGGCCCAAACTCTTCAGAAAGCGCATCGCCTTTTCTCAGCATTCCCATCCCGTCGGTCATGCTGCCGCCCGTATGCATTCCATGTCCGCTGTGCATAACCGGGCCAACCATCGACACCATCTGGTTCATCATGTGGTGGGGCAAATGGCAGTGCAGCATCCAGTCGCCAATGTATTTGGCTTCAAACTCGATAACCCTCGCCTGGGCCACTCCGACAATGATTGTGTTCATGTCATACCAAAGCTGTTGCGGAACCCGCCCGCCTTCAGTCCCCGTCATCACGAACTGCATGCCATGCAAGTGCATCGGATGGTGGTCCATGCCGATGTTGATCATCCGCAGCCGCACTCGCTCTCCTTGTTTCACAATCATCGGAGTGCAGTCCGGTCCGGACTTTCCATTCAGACTGAGCCAGTTAAATTCCATCGAGAGTGTATTGGGGACATTGTTATTCGGCAGCAGCGCCCACTCTTGCAAAACAAGCCCAAAGTCCCGGTCCACCTTGGGTTCATAGGCCTGCTTGGGATGCATAATAAACATCCCCATCATTCCCATCATTTCCTGCATCGCAAAGTGAGAATGATAGAAGAAGGTTCCGTGTTGGTGTAGCTCCCACTCGTAAACAAAACTCCCGCCAGGAGGAATTGGGTCCTGACCCAACCCAACGCTCCCATCCATTTCCATCGGAACTTCAAACCCATGCCAGTGTATGGCAGTCATCTCCGGAAGCCGGTTTTCGACAATTACCCTTACCCGGTCCCCCTGATTCACTTCGATCGTTGGGCCTGGAATGCTCCCGTTGAATCCCCAGGCCGTCATCGGGCGCCCGGGCATCAATTCCGTCTCAACAACCTCTGCGATCAGCCGAAACTCCTTCACGCCATCCACCATCTGGAACGGCAATTTGAAGAGGTCTGGCATTTCTACTGGCAGATTGGAACTCATGCGGTGCCCCGCATGCGGGTCTGCCTTCTGGGTCCCAGGCATTGAGTGGCCTTCCATGTTGTGTGCTGGTGGTGCTTTTGCCGGTTGCGCGGCTGGCATTGCTTTATGGCCGGCATGTGGATCGGGCTTTTGCCCCGCCGCATTTCGCCCAGCCCAAAGCGCTGCACTTGCCGCCGCTAAACGTGTAAAAAATGTTCGTCTCTCTGTCCCAGTCAAAATCGTCATTGTCAAAATCCTCTTCAATGTTCTGAACGCATGGACTCGCCATGAGTTTCATTGGCCATAAATGTGCAAAATACCTGCACGGCGAAAATATAAGCCAGCAGCCCAAAATTGCGTTCCGCGCTGAATGCAATCCGGTTCCGCCTGGTTTTGTTGTGTGAGAAGAGAAGAGGCGCTCAGATCCGAAGGATTGAGCAAAGAATGAGGGGACTGAATCGGGGGAAAGTCTCATCCCCCGCGACTACTGGTGAATGGAGAGCAACCGGCACGAATTGGGCTATGTTGCTAACAGTGATGAAGCAAATGCTCTGAAGCTCATCGGAAAAAGAAACCTTTGAAAGCTTCTCGGCAACGAACTCGCGATGAGAACACGGGGGATCGTTCGCCGGCAGCTTTGAATCCTCATGTCCATTCTCATGATGGCAAGGCATCTCATACTCCGCTGCCTGACTCGTCTTTGCATGACTCTTTGTCGAGAGAAATGAGCATGCCTCTACACACTGCGTGCTGCCCAAAACGGCAACAGTAAGCGTAACGGCCACGAGTTGGAAAAACTTTGCCACCTATTTTGATCCTAATCCTATTTTTTGTATTGAGCAATCCCATTCGCCTTAGAGCGTAGTCCGGCGCAGCCGCAGTGCATTGGCAATCACCGAGACAGAGCTAAACGTCATTGCCGCGCTTGCGATCATCGGGCTTAATAGAACTCCAAAGATTGGGTAAATCAAACCAGCCGCTACCGGCACTCCCAACGCATTGTAGGCGAATGCAAAGAACAAATTTTGTCGGATGTTCTTCATCGTCGCTTCGCTCAATTGCCTTGCCCGGACTATCCCTCGAAGGTCGGCCTTTAAAAGCACAATGCCAGCACTCTCCATTGCAATATCGGTTCCCGTACCCATCGCCATTCCAACGTCGGCCTGCGCAAGTCCCGGAGCGTCATTCACTCCATCCCCAGCCATTGCCACTTTGTGCCCCTTTGCCTGCAATTCCTTTACGATCGCTGCCTTCCCTTCCGGCAAAACCTCGGCATGTACTTCCTCGATGCCAAGCTTACGGGCAACAGCCTCAGCCGTGGAGCGGCTATCTCCAGTCAACATCGCAACCCGAATGCCTGCCTTTTTCAAGGCCACGAGAGCTTCCGCCGCTGTTTCCCGAATCGGGTCGGCGACGCCAAGCAATCCTGCTGCTTTGCCATTGATTGCCACCATCACCACGGTCTGTCCTGTCTTTCGCAACTCTTCTGCACGACTGTCGAACTCGTCGTGATCGACGCCTGCCGAGTCCATCAGAGCGGCGTTACCGATTTGGATTCGCTTTCCTTGCAAAGTGCCGCTAATGCCTTTTCCTGTGATCGACTCGAAACCTTCCACCTCCAATACTTTGATGCCTTTCTCTTCCGCTCCCTTAACAATTGCCTGGGCTAGTGGATGCTCACTGCTCCTTTCCAGGCTCGCCGCAAAGTGAAGAAGTTCTGCTGCGTCCTGATTGGCCGCAGCTATGACTGAGACCAGCTTGGGGCTACCCTCTGTGAGTGTTCCCGTCTTGTCCACCACCAGCCAATCCACCTTTTCAAGCACCTCCAGCGCTTCTGCCTTTCGAATCAGAACTCCTGCCTGCGCACCCCTGCCTGTACCAACCATGATCGACATCGGTGTGGCCAGGCCAAGTGCGCAAGGACAAGCGATGATCAGCACAGCAACGGCGTTGATCAACCCGTGAGCCATCCGGGGTTCGGGGCCAAAGAATCCCCATCCGATAAAGGTGCCCACTGCAATCAACAACACAGCGGGAACAAACCAGCTGGACACCAAATCTGCCAGCCGCTGGATCGGTGCTCGGGTCCGTTGCGCTTCACTCACCATCCGCACAATCTGAGACAGCATTGTGTCAAGACCCACTCGCTCGGCCCGCATCACAAAGCTGCCGTTCCCATTCACAGTGCCTCCGGTTACTGCGCTTCCGGCTTCTTTTTCAACCGGCATCGGCTCGCCACTCAGCATCGACTCGTCAACCGTGCTCCTGCCCTCTAGGATGAGCCCATCAACGGGTACCTTCTCACCGGGACGAACCCTGAGCCTGTCGCCAATTACCACCTCTTCCAGCGATACATCTTCCTCGTTGCCATTTTCCCGTAGAATGCGTGCAGTTTTTGGTGCCATTCCAATCAAGCTTTTGATGGCACTTGATGTCTGGCTGCGCGCCCGCAATTCCAATACTTGCCCCAACAGCACGAGCGTGATGATTACCGCTGCGGGTTCAAAGTAAACTGGCACCACCCCGTGCTCATGAAACGATTCGGGAATCAAGGCAGGGTAAAAGAACGCGAAGAGGCTATAACCAAAAGCTGCTCCCGTGCCAATCGCAATCAACGTAAACATGTTCAAGCTGCGGTTCTGAATTGACAACCAACCGCGCTTGAAAAATGGCCAGCCCGCCCAGAGAACCACCGGAGAAGAGAACCCGAACTGCAGCCAGGAAACGGTCTCTGCTCCCAACAGACTTTGTAACGGCACTGACGGAATAAACTCGGACACCATCAATAGGAGTAGCGGCATCGTCAGAGCGAGACTGGCCCAGAAGCGCCGTGTCATGTCGATGAGCTCGTGATTCACCTCGCCCGCTTCAAACTCTCTTTTTTCAAGCGCCATCCCGCAGATCGGACATGCACCCGGCTCTGTGCGTACCACTGACGGGTGCATTGGGCATGTGTATTCTGAGCGGGTCGGCGCAGCCGTGATCGTTGCTGGCTCAAGTGCCATGCCGCATTTCGGGCAGCTACCCGGGCCAAGCTGGTGTACCTCGGGATCCATAGGGCAAATGTATTCAATCTGCTCGGCTCCGGGCGGCGGAGGCGGTGCCGCTTTTTCCCCCTTCAAATATTTAGTGGGATCAGCCTTGAATTTGTTGCGGCAGGAAGGATTGCAGAAATAATAAGTCTTGCCTTCAAACTCGTACGATCCTGCCGCTGAAGCTGGTTCTACAGTCATGCCGCAAACGGGATCGAGATGGCCCAGATTATTTCCCGTGGTTTCTAGTAGTGTGGTGCCGGTATTCATATGCTTCTGTTCTCCTGACTGTTGGTTAGCCAATTGGTTTCAGTCATGGTTTGACCTTTCGTTTGGAATCTTTACCGCGAGTGCTTGTAAATCAGCTCAATCAACTCGTCGTGCATGGCCCTCGCCTCTTCCGGGCTCCCCTTTGATATGGCCTGCAGGGCGCAATGCGAAAGGTGATTCCGCATCAGCTCGCGCCCAACTGTCCTCAGCGCTTCCTGCGCTGCTGAGACTTGAATCATGATGTCGGCGCAGTACCGGTCTTCTTCAACCATCTTTTGAATACCCCGAATCTGGCCTTCAATGCGGCGCAACCGTTTCAGGTTGGAAGTTTTAATTTGTGGGTCAACGCCCGCCGCCTTCTTGTCACTGGTCTCTTCTACACCACAGCCGCAAGCGGCCGAATCTGGTTGCTCTTTGGTCTTTTTCATGCATACCCCTACCCGGTATAATAATACCCCATGGGGGTATAGTCAAGCGAATATTGCTTTTGCGGACAGACCGGGCAGATCTTTTAGCGTGTTAAAACGATGGGTCCATAAACCAGGGCCCCTTCCAGTCGCTTTCGGCGTCGAGTACTAGGTGCTCTGGCCTGACACAGCAGCTGGCACTCACACCGCAAAGTTGTGCGGTCTGAACACGGGCTGCTCTTTTTACGTTTACCCGGAGCAGAGCGATTGCCAATCAACTAGCCCCACCGAAATTGTCGTGTCCGACATCGCATGTCTGTGGCTAACGCGCTTCAAGTAATAGCCTTTTCTGCCACGTCTCCAATACAACCGCTCTCTTTCTAATCCGTCCGACTACCCAAATTTGACTCTAGAACTGTAAGGGAAAGGTCGAGCTCAAAGCCGTCAATCCCCCCGTCCTGCTAAGTCTTTATGCAGCCCTTAGCACCCCACAATGGCCCGCCACAAGATTAAGCCCAAAGTGGTTCGCAGGTATTTTCAAGTTTCTTTTCCGCCTAACCCGTTGATTCCAGACAAAACCAGCCCAACCCAAACATGAAGACTCTCAACCCGCCTGCTAATTTCTGCTCAGGAGTGATCCAATGAACAACCATCTGACTGAAGAACAAACCATTGCCAACGATCCATCGACCGTGGAAGCGCCAGTTGAAGCACCACGCAAGAAAACCATGACCGAAGCGGCCCTCGCCGCCAACCGCGCAAACGCACAAAAATCCACTGGCCCCCGCACGCCCTCCGGCAAGCTCAAAGCCGCATCCAACTCCCTCAAGCATGGCCTCTACTCGATGAAGAACTTCGATAACTTCATCGCAGACCACGATCAGGCCCTAGCTGTCGCCACCAACTTTATCGAACAGTTCAACCCCGTCACACCTACAGAGGTGACATTGGTCCACCAACTCATTCACATGCAGATCCGCTTCCTGCAAATGGAATTTCTCTACGGCGAAGCCATGCGCTTCCGCGTCGAAGACATCCTCGCCAAACCGGTCAACTTCCTCCCCGCCATCATGCGAGAGCTAGACCGTCTCCCCACCAAAATCCAACGACTCATCAAAACAATCCGCACCGAAATCGCCCTCCGCGAAGCCTACATCGGCAACGGCGACAACGTAGAAATCGAAGCCATCGCCGACGCCGAAAAACTCCCCGGCCGGCCTCCCAACGAAGTCTACCTGCGCCTCAAAACCGACAAGGGCGATATCGCCGTCGACTCTATTCCCAAAGTGAAAAAACTGATGGAAACGGACCCACAAGCCGGCGTCGAACTAGCCAAGCAAATCATCCGCGACTTCCTTGAAAAAATGGAATCCAAACACGGACTCAAATCTCCGCCAGAACTAAAATCCTAGAATCGAACAGAATCGAACCCACACCCGCCCGGGACAGTTCAAAACAACGCCAGGCCCGCTCTTTGACATCCTGCCAGTTATGTTAAAAACAAACCAAAGCCCGAGGTGTCTTCCGGCCCGCCCCCGAGCGGGCCGGAACAACTAAAGCTTCTTGGCAAAAGCTGAATAATCGAGTCCCCCAAAGAACGACTCCTTCATACTTGCAGGCAGCGCATTCAACTCCGGCCTCTCTTCATACGCCGGAGCAAACCGCTGCACATCGATCCGCCCAAAGCCAGCCTCTTCGAGGTAAAAGCAAAGCAGCGCTGGCGGCACCGGCCTGGTATGCGACGGATCCACATAAAAGTGCGTCGCAAAAATCGCCAGACACTCCGGATTCGGTGTCTCAAACACAATCACCCCACCCGTCTTCAAGGCCACAGAACAAGCCTGCACCAGCCTCCAAACCTCAGCCGGCGGCAGATGCTCAATCACCTGTGCACAAAAGATCCCGTCAAAAGATCCAGGCCCTTCTTCGGCCAGATACTCAAACACATTCGCCTGCCGCGCCTCAAGTCCCTGCTCCTGCAACAGCGCGATATTCTCCTCGTACAAATCCACCCCAACTCCACCTACACCGCGAGCTTTCAGTAAACTCAAAAACTCCCCACGCCCGCATCCAATATCCAGCACCCGCTCGCAACCCTCAAACCGCGAAACATACCCCTCAAAGTGCTTCTGGATCTTTGGGGCATCCCCGCGAAACTTGTTCGCAAAATGCACCCAGTCGATATCGATCGATGCATCCGTCCCGCCTCCACCAGCAATTACGCTAGCCGGCTTCTGACGCACACTCCGGATCTCGGCATAGATGATCCGCTCATATTCCACGCGAACCTTCTCCAGTTCCTTCCAGAACCTCTGCTGCATCGCAAAGTTTGACCGCTCGAGCGCCCCTTCAAAATCCTTATGCTGCGCCACAATCCTCTCTTCAAAGCGCTGCTCCAGCACCGCCGTCCGCTGCGCATAAGCCGCCTGCAAATCCGCCACGGCCCGCAGAAACTGCACCTCATTCCGGCCCAACTTCTCTTCCCACTCCCGGCGCCACACCAGCCAGTTCGAACGAATATCCTTAAGCTCAGCCGTCTCCCGGCGAATCTCCTCCATCGGCGGCTCAAACTTAGGTGGAATCGTCTTCAGCGTCCGGTTGATCGAATTCAAACCCTCCAGCACCGAGTCAAGACTCCGCACCATCGCATAGTTAAAATCCACCTGATCCCGCACAAACCAACCCAGGCTCCGCGCGATCGTCTGCTTCACCCGCTGGATCAACCCATTCAAAGCCCCGCCGGGCCGCGGATTCACCCGCCCAATCGCCGCCACCTTGGCATTGGCCTGATCCCGTGCCTCCAGCACCGGCGTAAAGTCCGGTAACTCCAGCCCGTGCCAGAGCCCACTGGGATAGCGCGCCATCACCCGCTCGCGAATCTCTCGAATCGCCAGCTCCAGCTCTTCCTCGTGTGTGAGTTGCCCCGGACTAGTCTTTTCGCTCATAGGTCGCCGAAATCTTCGAATAAATCCCGCCCCGAGGTGTAAAGTCACCCACCACCGTCGCCTTGCGCGGCTTCGTCGCCCGCACAACATCCTCAAGAATCCGGTTCACGATGTTTTCTTGAAAGATTCCCAAATTGCGATAGGCCAGTAAATACATCTTGTAAGCCTTGAGCTCAAGACAATCCGCATCCGGCGTATAACGCACCGTCAGCGTCCCATGGTCCGGCAACCCGGTCTTCGGGCAAACGCTCGTAAACTCGGGGCTCGAAATCTCGATCTCATAATCACGGCCAGGAAACTGGTTGGGCCAGGTCTCAATCTCGGGTAATTCCGCCTTCACACCGCTAGAGGCGTGATCGTCTGTGTATTGTTTCATTGCTCTTTTAATTTCCGAATCAGCAGGTCGAGAAACAGCCCCACGTCTGTCACAACGCCCACCGTCTGAGAACTCCCGCGGTCGCTCACCTTCGTTGCCACCGCCGGATTAATATCCACGCACACCATCTTCACCCAGCTCGGCAACATGTTGCCAGTAGCAATCGAATGCAGCATGCTCGACAGGCACAACACCACACCCGCATTCTCAATATGCTTCGTGTAGAGATTCTGCGCCTCGTTCATATCCGTCACCGTATCCGGCAACGGCCCGTCATCACGCAAACTCCCCGCCAGCACAAACGGCACCTTGTGCTTTACACACTCATACATCACGCCCGTCGTCAGCCGCCCCTGCGCTACCGCCCCGGCAATATCGCCGCAATGGTTAATCGCATTGATCGCCCGCATGTGGTTGCGATGCCCGTGCTCTTCCTGCCGCCCATCCTTCTGGCGAATCCCGAGGCTCGTCCCTAGCAAAGCAGCCTCGATGTCATGCACCGCCAGCGCATTCCCGGCAAGCAAAGCATCCACCCAGCCCATCCGGATTAATTCAGACAGGGGATTCGATCCACCTGTGTGCACCACCACCGGCCCGGCAACAACAACAACCTTCTTTCCCTGCTCACGGACGGCCTTCATGATCGCAACCGTCGTCTGCACCGCCGTCTCTACCTGCCGCTCGCTCGATACTTCGTTCGACATGAAGCCAAAACTCAAGCGGTCGCGGTCCTTCGTATCGGGCACCACACGGATCCCACGCATTCCGACAACAACCTGTTCCCCGGCCTTCAAATCCCGAAGCTTCCGGCACTCAGCAGTTGATCCGCTGATAACTACTGTCGCGTCCATCCGCTGCTTGCCCACCTCAACCCATTGCCCGTCAATCCTCACCAGCGTCCGGTGATTCGTTGTCGAGTAGAAGTCCTCAGGCGCGCATCTGTCTTTCACCGCAACTTCAATCACCGCATCCCCGGCATCGACAGGCACGCATCCCAGGCCCAGCAACTGGCTCAACAGTTGATCCATCTGCCCCTGCGTCGGCGTCTCCACCCGCATCCTCAATTGCGACGCTTCACTGTTTGTCCGTCCAATGTGAAACTTCTCAACTTCAAACCGCCCCTGGTATTCGACAACGGTGTCGAAGATCCGCTCCATGATGTGCGAATCGATCAGGTGGCCTTCAGCTTCGATAATCTCGGTTAAGCCCATTACTCTAGGATAGCCGTGGCGATAGAATCAAGTCAGATTTCATGAAGCTCTTGTTAGTATTCTTATCCGTCGCCCTCAGCGCAGCCGAGCTCTCCTTCAACCGCGACATCCGGCCCATCCTGAGCGAACAGTGCTTCCACTGCCACGGGCCCGACCCCAACAACCGCAAAGCCGGCCTCCGGCTCGACATCGAAAACCCCGCCCTCAAAAGCGGCAAAGTCCTCGAACGCATCACCCACAAAAACAAGGGCCTCCGCATGCCCCCAGCCTACGCAGGCCGCGAAGCCCTCCCCGCCGCCGACATCGACAAAATCAAAACCTGGACAGACCAGGGAGCCAAATACGAACGCCACTGGGCCTTCCTCCCCCCAGAACGCACAAAAGGCGCAACCATCGACACCCTGGTACAGGCGAAGCTCCAGGCCCTCAACCTGAAGCCCTCGCCCCAGGCCGACAAAGCCACCCTCCTCCGCCGCCTCAGCTTCGATCTCACCGGGCTCCCGCCCACTCCAGCCGACATCGCAGCCTTCGAGAAAGACACCTCACCCAAGGCTTACGAAAAACAAGTCGACCGTCTCCTGGCCTCCCCTCGCTACGCCGAACGCATGGCCTGGCGCTGGCTCGAAGCCGCCCGCTACTCCGACACCAACGGCTACCAATCCGACGGCGTCCGCGACATGTACCGCTGGCGAGACTGGGTCCTCGAAGCCTTCGACACCAACAAGCCCTTCAATCAATTCGTAGTCGAACAACTGGCCGGAGACCTTCTCCCCAACGCAACGCTCGAACAAAAGATGGCCACCGCTTTCCACCGCAACCACCGCACCAGCGCTGAAGGCGGCATCGTACCTGAGGAGTTCCGCGTCGAATACGTAGCCGACCGCGCCGAAACCACAGCCACAGTCTTTCTCGGCATGACCATGGGCTGCGCCCGCTGCCACGACCACAAATACGACCCCATCACCCAGCGCGATTTCTACTCCATGTTCGCCTTCTTCAACAACCTCGAAGAGAAGGGCCTCGTCTACAACTGGGGCAATGACGAACCCCTGATGAAGGCCCCCACCCGCGAGCAACAAGCCAAGCTAGCCCAGCTCGAATCCAAGCTAGCCAAAGCCCGCCAGGCAGTCGAGAAGGCCGAATCCCGTTGGCAAAAAGAACTCGCCAAGTTCAAACCCACCACCGACTGGGCCCCCACCGAAGACCTGGCCTACCAGAACAAGCTCGAAGGTGAGGCCTCCAAATTCGACGGCAAACGAGTAGTTGAAGAAAAAGGCGGCACCGTCGTTTACGACTACCTAAGCCCCTTCACCTTCTCGGCCTGGGCCAAGCCCGAAGAAAAAACCGGCGCAATCTTCTCCATCGCCGAAGACTACGCCGAAGGCAACGGCCACGGCCTCTACATCATGAACGGCCACGTCCGACTCAACATCGTCTTCCGCTGGACCGACATCGGCATGCGCATCGAAACCGAAGCTCCCGTAGCCCTCAACCAGTGGCAACACATCGTCGCCACCTACGACGGCAGCCGCTACGCCAAAGGCGTTCGCATCTACATCGATGGCAAGCCCCAAAAGCTCAAGGTCTTATTCGACGAGCTCAACTGGCCGATGAACTTCAAGCACCCGCTCAAGATCGGCGCTGGCAACGGCATGTCCTTCAAAGGCGAGATCAAAGACGTCCGCATCTTCAAACGGGAACTCACCCTACAAGAAGTGATCGCCCTCGCCCCCTCAGCGTCTCCAGAAAAGCTCCGCCTGGCCTACCTCGATCAGACCAAACCTGCCGAGCTCACCGCCCTCCGCGCAGTCCAGACCGAATACGACAGCTACCTCAAGACCCTGCCCACGCTGATGATCATGCGCGAAGGCCCCAAGCGCCAAGCCTACCTGCTCAAGCGGGGAGCCTACGACGCACATGGCGACCCCGTCGAGCCAGCCACCCCCTCCGCCCTCCCCGCCAGCAATGCCAAAGACCGCCTTGGCCTCGCCAATTGGCTCGTCTCCAAAGACAACCCTCTCCTAGCCCGAGTGACAGTCAACCGCTTCTGGCAAATGCTCTTTGGCATCGGCATCGTTAAGACCGTCGAAGACTTCGGTTCCCAGGGCGAATGGCCGCTCCATCAGGAACTCCTCGACACCCTCGCCGTCGACTTCGTAAACAGCGGTTGGAACGTCAAACAAACCATCAAGCAAATCGTGATGACCGACACCTACCGGCAAAGCTCAAAGCTCACCCAGGAGCTCCTGACAAAAGACCCCGAGAACCGCCTCTTCGCCCGCGCCCCCCGCTTCCGTCTCGCCCCTGAGATGATCCGTGACAACGCCCTCACCGTCTCCGGCCTGCTGGTCGAAAAGCAAGGCGGCCCGAGTGTCAAGCCCTACCAGCCCGCTGGCCTCTGGCAAGAACTCTCCGGTGGCGGCGCATACCCGCAAGACCACGGCGGCGACCTCTACCGCCGCAGCCTCTACACCTTCTGGAAGCGCACCATCGCACCTCCCTCCATGATGAACTTCGACTCCCCCAGTCGCGAAGCCTGCACCGTCCGCGAAACCCGCACCAACACCCCCCTCCAGGCCCTCAACCTGATGAACGACGTCACCTTCCTCGAAGCCTCAAGAAAGCTGGCCGAGCGCATCATCAAAGAAGGCGGCCCCAGGCCCATCGACTACGCCTACCAGCTGGTTCTCAACCGCAAACCAACCCCGAAAGAAAAGACCTTGATCGAAGCCTCCAAAACCCGCTTCACCAAACGCTTCGAAGCCAACCCCAAAGACGCCAACACTCTGCTCGACCAGGGCGAAGCCCCCATGCCCCGCAAGCTCCCCCGCACCGAGCTAGCCGCCTGGACTCAAATCGCCAGCATGCTGCTCAACCTAGACGAAACGATCACAAGGCAATAATGATGGACCGCCGCAAATTCCTAACCAGCTCCGCCCTCGGCCTCAACGCCCTCACCCAACTCATGGGCAAAGGCCTCCCGACGCACTTCCCCGCCAAGGCCAAACGCATCATCTACCTCTTCCAGAGTGGTGGCCCCTCGCAGCTCGAACTCTTCGACTACAAACCCCAACTCGCGAAGTACTCAGGTCAAGACCTCCCGGAATCGATCCGCAACGGTCAGCGCCTCACGGGCATGTCTGCCACGCAAGCCAACTTCCCCGTTGTCCCCTCCCGCTTCGGCTTCAAGCAACACGGCTCAAACGGCGCCTGGATCGGAGACCTCCTCCCCCACACCGCCAAAATCGCCAACGACATCACCATCGTCCGCAGCCTCCACACCGAAGCAATCAACCACGACCCCGCCGTCACCTTTCTCCTCACCGGTGCGCAAATCGCCGGCCGTCCCTCAATGGGCTCCTGGCTCAGCTACGGCTTGGGCGCTGAATCAGAAGACCTCCCCGCCTTCGTAGTCATGATCTCCCCCGGCCAGGGCGTCGGCGGCCAACCTCTCTACGACAGGCTCTGGGGCTCCGGCTTCCTCCCATCCAAATACCAGGGAGTGAAATTCCGCTCTGTAGGAGACCCAGTCCTCTACCTGAGCGACCCACAAGGCATGACCCGCGACGATCGCCGCGCCTACCTCGACACGCTCAACCAACTCAACCAGCAACAGCTAGACAGCTACGCCGACCCAGAGATCTCCACACGCATCGCCCAATACGAAATGGCTTTCAAGATGCAAGCCAGTGTCCCCGAGCTGACCGACTTATCAAAGGAGCCGCAGTCTACCTTCGACCTCTACGGCGAAGACGCAAAGAAGCCCGGCACCTTCGCCGCCAACGCACTCTTAGCAAGGCGTCTGGCCGAGCGAGGCGTGCGAACAATACAACTCTTCCACCGCGATTGGGACCACCACGGCGGCCTGCAAACCGGCCTCCCCAAGCGCTGCAAAGAAGTAGACCAGGCCTCAGCCGCCTTGGTGCAAGACCTCAAACAGCGAGGAATGCTGGACAACACGCTAGTAGTCTGGGGAGGAGAATTCGGCCGCACCGTCTACTGCCAGGGTCGTCTAACGGAAGCCGACTACGGTCGAGATCACCACCCAAGATGCTTCTCCATCTGGATGGCCGGCGGCGGCATCAAGCCCGGCCAGGTCTGGGGAGAAACCGACGACTACGGCTACAACATCGTCAAAGACCCGCTAGACTGCCACGACCTCCAGGCCACTCTCCTGCACTGCTTGGGTCTGGACCACACCAAACTCACCTACAAATTCCAGGGCCGCAACTTCCGCCTAACCGACGTCTTCGGCAAAGTCGTCAAGCCTCTCCTGGCCTAGGTCTAGCGAATCAGGTCTCCATAAAGCGCTGGCCGCCTGAAGCGAAGCAATCCAGGCTTTGCTATCTCGGGAATCGATACGCGCGTCAGCACAATCTGATCGCCTCGCGTGGTGTTCTGTGCGACGATCTTGCCGGAAGGGTCAATGATCAGTGCCCTGTCTGGATGAACAAATGCCAGCCAGACATTGTTTTCATAAGCGCGCACGCGCATCATCACATCATTCATTTCGCCAGATGAACCCCACGCTGGAACCAGCAGCAGGCGGGCTCCTTTGAGCGCGAGGATTCGCGCAGTCTCAGGCACCTGCCGGTCAAAACAAATCAGCGTACCCATCTTCCCGAAGTCGGTATCGACGACAGGAAACGAATCACCCTTGGTATTCAAAGGCTCATCATTCATGGTGTGGGTTTTCGAGTAATGGATCAGCTTTACTCCTGCAGCCGAGAACATGACAACCGAGTTGAAGACTTCCTTCCCGCGCCTCTCGGCGAATCCCAACATGAGGTTTGCTTTGAGCTCAATCGCAAGCGTCCGCACTTTCACAAGCCACGGGCCATCCAGCGGCTCAGACACCTCGTAGTAGCGATCCCAATTCAGGTCTGGGGTTCGCCCTTGGTTACCCACGTAGCCCTCAAGGAATCCTTCAGGAGCAACGATCAGGTCCGCGCCCTGAGACCTGGCCTGGCGCGCAAACTTTTCAAACTTCGCATAGTTCGCCGCTTTGTTCCATGGCTCCGGAGTTAGCGAAAGCGCCGCAAGCTGAAAGTCAGCGGCCTGCGCCGCGACCGTGAGGAAGACCAGGATCCATCGCATCGTGCTGATCATTATATAGACGGATTGATTGGGGGAATATACTCGCGCCGTGCATTGCGGTCCTTTACTATGTCCGTCGGATAATCACGCTTCCACAGATCAGAAGGCAACTCCGTCACCCCCTCCGGCCCATGAGCCCGCACCTCACGAATCCAAAACTCCGTGAGCGTCTCATGAAACCCCGAATCCTCGGTATTCTGCCCACCCAAACAAACATTCAAATGCCGGATCCCGCGACGAATCCTCTCCCCTGCTTCTTCAGGCGAAAAGTTAAACACATACCAGGCCGCCATCCGCAGATGCGCCGCATGAGTCCATTCTTCCTTCGTTAATGTTCCGGCCTCAAACCGGCTGATGAAATCTTCCATGCCCATATCCTAGCGAAACCACTCACAATGACTTACGATTCAAAAGATGGAGCCAATCTCAACTTTAGATTCGAAACTTTTGCGAGCACTGGTCAAGAACGCCCGCTCCTCCTGGGCAGAACTCGCACAGCTCATCCGCTACTCCCCACCAGCCGCCGCAGACCGTGTCCACCGTCTTGAAGAGCGGGGCGTGATCCTAGGCTACTCCGCACGCCTGGACCCCGAACAAGTAGGCTACCCCCTCACCGCTTACGTCTCTGTAATCCTCGACCGCCCCGCCCGCCGGGCCGACTTCCTCAAAGAAGTCATGAAGCTAGAGCGAGTCCTCGAGATCCACCACACTGCCGGCAACGAAGACTATCTACTCAAAGTCGTCTCCGCCTCCACCCGCGACCTCGACCACTTCCTGAGCGAAATCCTCAAGTCCATACCAGGCCTCGCCCGCACAAGAACCACCATCGTTCTAGCCACCGCCAAAGAGGCCCCCTTGATTCCGCCGCCAAATGCGATAAAGTCGGGCACATGATCGCCCACCTCGCACTCCTCATGCTCTCCGCCGAGCCAGGATCAATGCACATGACCCCTCTCGGCAAAATCGAAGGCGAAATGACTTCAGGCGTCAGAGTCTTCCGGGGCATCCCCTACGCCAAGCCCCCAGTCGACAACCTGCGCTTCGCCCCACCCGTCCCCGCAGGCCCATGGGATGCAACACTCAACGCCAAGAGCTTCGGCCCCCAGTGCATGCAACTCCCCCTTTTCGGCGACATGAACTTCCGCGCCAACGGCATGAGTGAAGACTGCCTCCACCTCAACATCTGGACGCCAATGAAGAAGGTCAACCAGCGTCTCCCTGTCCTCGTCTATTTCTTCGGCGGCGGCTTCCAGGCTGGCGACGCCTCAGAGCCTCGCTACGACGGCGAAAGCATGGCCCGCAAAGGCATCGTCTCCGTCACAGTCAATTACCGCCTCGGCATCTTCGGCTTCCTCGCCCACCCAGCCCTCACAGCCTTGTCACAACACAAAGCCTCCGGCAACTGGGGCCTTCTCGATCAAGCCGCAGCCCTCCGCTGGGTCAAGAACAACATCGCCGCCTTCGGTGGCGACCCCAATCACATCACCATCGCCGGTGAATCTGCCGGCTCCACTTCCTCCAGCGCCCAAATGGTCTCGCCCCTATCGCGAGACCTCATTGTCGCTGCCATCGGCGAAAGCGGCTCCGCCCTCTCCGCCAACGCCCGCACCACTCTCAAGCAGGCCGAAGAGCAAGGCGAGAAATTCGCCAAGTCCCTCAACCTCAACACCCTCGAAGACCTCCGCAAGATCCCCGCCAAGCAACTCCTGGAAGCCGTAGGCAAACCCGGCGCTCCCCGCTTCAACGTCATCACCGACGGCTACTTCTTCCCCGAGTCTCCAGCCAAGCTCTTCGCCGCAGGCAAGCAAGCCCACGTCCCCCTCCTCGCCGGCTGGAACTCTGAAGAACAGAACATCCGCACAGTCCTCGGCAATGAACCAAGAACCGTCGCCAGCTTCAAAGCCGCCGTCGAAAGGCTCTACCCCGAACACGCTGCAGAACTCCTCAAAGCCTACCCGGTAACCAAGGACGAAGAAGTAGAAGCCGTCGCCACCCAACTCGCCGGAGACCGTTTCACCGGCCTCTCCACCTGGCGCTGGATCGAGAACGCCGCCAAGACCGGTGGGAAGCCCGTCTATCGTTACTACTACACACGCCCCCGTCCCAAGATGACACCCGAATTCGCCGGAGCCACTGCCAACATGGCCGGAGGCGTTACGAGAAATAGTGGCGCTCCAGCAGCACCCCGCCCCAAAGGCGCTGTCCACTCAGCCGAAATCGAATACGCCCTCGGCAACCTCGAATCAAACAAAGTCTACGCCTGGGAACCAGCCGACTTTGCCACCTCCAAGGCCATGCAAGAGTACTTCGCCAACTTCATCAAGACCGGCAACCCCAACGGCAAAGGCCTCCCCAAATGGCCTGAAGTCAAAGAAGACAAATACATGAATCTCGACCAGAAGCCCGAAGTAAAAACCGATCAAACCCGGAATCGCTACGAGCTTCTCGACAAGATCATTAACTAGAACACGTCTTTGGATTCGAGATGCTTCTCGACGTCCTTACGCAAACGCCATGCCTCGCGAAGCTTCTTCTGGCTCAGCAGCGGCAACTGATCTACATCATGCTTCGTGCCCGGCTGCGATGAGTTGCCATAACTCACCAGCACATGGGCATGAGGCCCCGTCTTCAACCACTCCACCAGAGCCACAAAAGTATCGCCATGAACGGGCGCGCGGTTCGGCCCGAAGCGAATCACGCGGAAGGCCCCAAGCGCCCCATCCGCGCCATTCCCAGGAAAATCTGCCCCACGTAACTTAAAGCGGTTCACATCGCCATAAGCCACATCCAACTTGCCAAAGTTCTTCTCAACTTCAACAGCCGCCTTAGCTAAAGCCTCAACCCCAGCCGCAGTATTCTTGAGCCCCATCGGAGTCTTCAAAGGATCCTTCGGGTCTGCAGGCACCGTGAACACGGGCCGAAACCCACGCATCAACGTCTCAAACAAAACAGCTCCGGGGCTCGCGTTATCCGCGTTCCGGTCCCACGCCGCCAGCACCTTCTTCGCCGCGCTATCAGGCGCAGCCGCCAACAAGTCGTCCAGCATACGATCAGCCATCTCCAGATGCGTTGAGTGCTTGTAAGCCACCATCTTCTCGAAGCTCAACTTCTCATCCTTGCTCAACATCCGCAAAGAAGACCGGGACCGCATCGTGTAATCCGTCCCGGCTGCATAGGCCGGATACTTCGTAAAATCCATCGCGGGCAACGTCGAAGTCCACGGCGGATCATTCGTATTCTGAACCCAGCCTGAAGGCGGGTCAATCATCTTCGGCAGCTCTCCATAAGAGTGATAATCGGTCCACAACGTATCGCTGGTGTCGCCCGGCACAACCCCGGCCCAGTAAGCGAGGTCGCCACTCTTGCGCTTCGGCAGCGTCCCGTTAAACAGATACATCACATGCCCATCCTTGTCGGCATAAGTGATGTTGAAGGTCGGCACCTCAAGCCGTGCCACCTGTGCCTGATACTCGGCAAAGTTCTTGGCAATCGCCATCTTCCAGTACTGCTCGAGCAAAAAGGGTCGATCCAGCCCACCCGTCTTCATCGCCAGCACCTTCCCATCCTGATCCCAAACCACCGGGCCATGAACAGTCTTCTTGATGTCCATCACCACATCAGGCCCGCCCTTCACCTTGATCACGGCCTTCACGTGTTGATAGGCCTTCTTCTCGCCATCAAAGCGATAGCCATCCCCATCCGGCGTGATCTTGTAGAGGTCACTCGCGTCGAGCGAATTCACTGTCTGCGTAAAGCCCAGATAATCGCTAAACACAAACCGCAACACCGGGAAACCGATCTGGCTAGCCCCATACAAATTCGCGCCCGGCCCATTCAAGTGAATCTCGTAATACGTGTACCAGTCCTGCCACGGCAGATGCGGATTCATCAGCATCATCGGGCTCCCCTTTTCGCTCTTCTTCGGCATGATCGCCCAGGCATTCGATGCCAGCGCCCCCAGGTTCGCAGGCCGCCCCGTTCCAGCCGCAGTCACGCGAGCCTGCGACGACACATAGCTGAAGTGGACAATCCGGTGCACATGCATCAGGCTATCGACTGGCTCAATTGGAAGAACCTGCTTGTACTCAGCCCCGATCACCTCCGGGTGCCGTTTGGCATACTCGTTCATGCCGTCGGCAAAGGCAGTCAGATATTTCTTGAACTCGGGCGACTGCATGCGGTACCAGTTCTCAGCCCGCTCGGGCACCTGATTCACATGCACCCACTTGTCGAGCTCCAGCCCCTTGGGCCCCCAATACTCAGCCCCTCGCCCGCGCGATTCCCCGTAGAGCTTCAGGATGAGATTCGCGTGGCTCTGCATCTGCGCATAACCATAGCCGTAGAACATGCCCTCTTTGTCCTGGGCATAAACATGAGCCACCCCAAATGAGTCCCAGAGAATTTCCACATTCTTGGCAGCAGAGAGCCCGAGAGCTCCAGCAAGCAACATCAGCGCAATCTTCATTGGTACAGGATACTCTGACTGTTATCCTGTCGTTTCATGCACCGTGAATATCATCGCTGGGGCAGCCCCCACCTGCACAAGGACATGCAGCTCCTACAGTTCGGCCATGCCGGGCACCCCGTCCTCGTCTTCCCCTCCTCCATGGGCAGCTTCCACGAGTACGAAGACCAACGCATGGTCGAAACGCTGTATGACCGCCTCAACTCCGGCCAACTCATGCTCTTCTGCGTCGATAGCGTCGATGCCGAATCCTGGTACAACAAGTCGATCCACCCGGCAGACCGCGTTCGCCGCCACGACGCCTACGAGAAATACATCCTCCACGAAGTGCTGCCTCTGATCCGCCACCGCTCCGGTCGCATTGATCTCACCGTCCATGGCTGCTCCTTCGGCGGCTATCACGCCACCAACTTCTCCCTCCGTCATCCCGACGCCGTCACCAAGTGCGTCTCCATGTCTGGAGCTTTCGACAATCGCAGCTTCCTCAAAGGTTACTTCGACGATCTCGCCTACTTCCACAACCCCGTCGACTACATCCAGAGCAACGATGAAGCCTGGTACCACGGCCACTATCATGGCGACTGGTTCATGATCCTGGCTGCCTCCAATCACGATATCTGCCTCGGGGACAACTACCGGCTAGCCGAGTTGCTGGGCCGCAAACACATCCCCCATCGTCTCGACGTCTGGAACAACAACATGCCCCACGACTGGCCACTCTGGCGCCTCATGGCGCGGGCCTACTTCGCCTAGTTAAGGAACCGAACCACAATGAGAAAAATCGCAGTTGTATACGGAATGGAAACCAGCTTCCCACCTGCGCTGGTCGATTACATCAACGGCATGAAGGTACCCGGCGTGAGTGCAGAGCACCTGCAGATCGGCGGCATCAAGATGGCCGAGCCCACCGGCTACAAAGTGATTGTCGACCGCATCAGTCACGACATCCCCTTCTACCGCGCCTATCTCAAGAACGCTGTCCTCGGTGGCACACACGTTATCAACAACCCCTTCTGGTGGAGTGCTGATGACAAGTTCTTCAACTACGCCCTCGCCTCGAAAATCGGCATCGCGATCCCCAAAACAGTCATCCTGCCGCACCACAGCCACCCGCCCGGCACTACCGCGCAATCGATGCGCAACCTCATTTTCCCGCTCAACTGGCAGGAGATATTCGACTACGTCGGCTTCCCCGCTTTTCTGAAACCCTTTGATGGCGGCGGTTGGCGCGACGTCTACAAAGTAGACTCACCCGAAGAACTCTTCGAGGCGTACAACAAGACCCACACCCTCTGCATGACCCTTCAGGCCGCAGTCAACTTCACCGAATACTATCGCTGCTACGTCGTAGGCCAGGAGAAGGTACACATCATGCAATACGACCCGCGCGCCCCTCACGCCGATCGCTACGTCAGGAACCCGGAGCCCCTCAAGCCCGAGATGCTGGCCCGTCTCACCAAGGATTGCCTCACAATCTGCAAGGCTCTGGGCTACGACCTCAACACCGTTGAATTCGCCGTCGAAGACGGCATTCCTTACGCGATCGACTTCATGAACCCCGCCCCCGACGCAGGCATTGAATCCGTAGGCCAGGAGAACTTCGACTGGATCGTCGAACACGTTGCCAAGCTAGCTGTCAAAAAGGCGCTCAGTGACGACAAACCCCAGACCGAATACCGCTGGGCAAAATTCCTCAACGGCGAATAACAATATGAAGAAGCTCCTATTAATCCCCGTAGCTGTCCTGCTCCTGATGGGCTTTCAGCAGGCAACCAAGCCCACTTACGCCGATCCACTCCTCAATGGCTTCTCGAAGTCCACGGTCGCCTCAGTCGCTGACGCTGTAGATCAGATCACCGGCAAGCGCGGTTACATGTCCCACGACATGCGCCCCCGCGTAGGTCAAAGCTTCGTAGGCCGCGCCACTACCGCGCTGCTCAAACCAGCAACACCGGAACAAGCCACTGCTGCGCTTTCAGCCAGAGACAGCGTGGCGATGATCGACGCGGCAAAACCCGGAGAAGTCGGCATCATTGTAATTGCAGACTCGCTGGATCTCGCAGGCATGGGTGGCCTGATGGCTACTGCAGCTAAAGCCCGCGGCATGGCCGGCATCATCCTCGACGGCGGCATCAGAGACCTGGCGGAGATCCGCAGCCTCGGACTTCCTGTCTTCGCCCGTTCGGTAAGCCCCGGCTCAAGTGTCGGCCGCTGGGCTAGCGTCGCAAAAGATATCGAAGTAGATTGCGCCGGAATCAAGGTCAAACCCGGTGACATCATCGTTGCCGGAGAAGACGGCGTGGTGGTCGTCCCCAAGGAACAGGAAGCAGCAATCCTCAAGCGCTCTCAGGAAATCGACGATCGCGAAACAAAGATGGTGCCCTACATCAAGCAGTTCAAGAGCCTGGGCGAAACAGTTAAAAAGTTCAATCGAATCTAGTTGCTCTTCGCTCGAAGTTGGAATTGAAGATTGGTCGTGATGAGGTTGATGTGGCCGCCACTGGGCAATTGCCGGTACTCAAACCCGATTGACGCCTCACGCCCCCCACTCATTACTAAGAGCGCACCACCGCCAAAACGCCCCGTTAACACCCCCTGCTGCGCCAGTCCCTCCAGCTGCACAAAAGGCCGCATTTTCTTTTTGCCAAAAGTCGTCAGGATCCGTTCCCTGGCGCGAAAATAGTTGCCAGAGCGTGTCCCAACAAATCGCTCCAACAGACTACGAGCTTCAAGCTTCAGCTTCGGCGAAGTCGGCAATACAAAATTGGTGCCGCCAAAGAATCGATGAAAGTCCATCCGCTCGCCGCTCGGGGCTTCTGCATCAGCAAAGTAGTAGCCGCTAATCAAACTGACACGAGGCCTGATGTTGTACCAAAGAATTCCACCACCACGAGATTGAAAATAGTCGCCAAACCTGTCATTGGTTCTCAGTCGCGAATGAAATTGCAGCAGCAGTTTCTCACCGAAAGGCAAGTTGGCATTCGCGATATGCAAGCTGCCCCAATCCTGCGCCCCACAGGCAAGCGGCAGAAGGAGCGCAATCCAGCGCATTCTGTAATGTTACAAAATGGTTACAGAATGGTCAACGCATTTTCTTTAGCGGCACAACCCGACGGATCTCTTCAATCAAATCGACGGTGCTTTCTGATCGAAAGACAATCTTCCGGGACGCATCGAGCAACAGATATGTGGGATACAAACCCACGCGCGTGCGGTAGTCAAACAACAGTCCTGGCTCGGTGGATTGCACATCCGGCCACAAGACCTCAAACTGCGCAAGCACGCGCGATGCAGCGGCAGGATCCTCATCCCCATTGACACCCAGCACCTTTACATCATGAGTCTCGGCAATCGCCTTCAACTGTGGAAACGCCCCGATGCAAGGCCCACACCACGCGGCCCAGAAATCAACCAGCGTATAGGAGTTCCCATGCCCGCTCAACCTGCGACTCTCCTTTAACCGGTCGAGATAGACAAAATCCGGCAGAACTTCGCCCTCGACGAATTTCGGCCCCAGAGCAGTCTCGCGCATCAGGAGCACTCTGCGCTTCCAGTCCACACGGTCAAAGACGAATGCCCGCCCATCCCACTCAAAAGCTCCCCCTCGCACTCTTGCATACTCGGCCGGGGAATTCACGTCCACTTTCCCATCCCCATTGGTGTCGAGCCCAACCGGTCCCTTTAGATCCAGATCAAAAAGAGCCAGCCTCCCCCCACACTGCGCCGCAGCATAAACGCCAGCAGTTCTCTGAATGGTCACTTTCGGTGCCCCGTAGCCCAACGCCGCGCGGTAAACGCGGAAGCCAACCGGCTTTGAACCCACCTTGGCCACGCCCTCAACGCCAAGGATCCCCATCGGCTTGAGCAGGACTACCTGTGATGCCACTTTTAATCCAATTGCGCCATCAGCCAGGCGTCGAGTCAGTTCCAAATCAGCCGCAGCCCAAGCCTCAAAGCCCTTTGAGGCTTGCGTTCTGAACAAGTCCAGAGGCTTGTAATCAGGCACGGGAGGCAGCCGGAACTCAGTCTCAATAGGGCACTCCAAGACCTGCGCTATAACCAACGCCTGCAACAAGAGGACGGCCATAACCTATTTTCGCAAAACCAGATGTTTCTCGTATTGAGCAGCCATTGCATACCCGGAACTGGAAGCCACACGCACCACAACTTGAAAGTACTGCGGCCAATCACTCAGGCCTTCAGATTTCAGTTTCTCCCAGAGCTGGGAAACCGCCTCCTCGTTGGTGAAATAGTCCAGACCAGCCATCGATCCATCCGATGTAATTCCAGAAAAGACAAAGACACGCGAGCCTCCGTCATTCAGAACAGTAATCAACCCGTGATTCACTTCATGGGGAGGATTTGTATTCAGGAACCGGTCATTCCGGTTGCCCGTGCGGTAGATCGAATATTGTCGAATCTCGTTCAGCATCCCGATGGTGTAGCCTGCAGAAGTCATCAGATATCGCTGAATTGCCGGGCTGTACTCTGGCCGGCCAAAGGCAAGTATGGGCCTCCCCCGGAAAGCAACTTCGCTCTTGAGCGTAGACTCGGGCAAGAATTCTGACTGTATTTTGCGAAACGCTAAAAAGCGGCCGGCCGCAGCGGCACCGGCAGCGTCTCCCCAAAGAGTTGCATTGGGGCTGGCATGTAACACCAATTTGGGCTGCAACGCCAGTCTCGGCTCCGTATATTGCCGAAACATTGTCGAATTGGGAACCGGGTCTGGGAAGTGCTCATATTGCAGCGGCTCAACCTGGCCACTGATATCGCGTACCCACACATGCAAGGGTTGCCCCACCACCAAAACTGGAACCCGCTTGGAACTCACGATCGGCATCCACAGCCGCTCCAGCGGAGTTGGCCTGGTCACCCCCCATAAGACACTTACCGCGACCAGCAGCATCAATCCGATTCCGGCATAAAGTTTTCTGCGGGAAATCCGCTCAATTGCCGCTGGAGTAATCGCAGGCTTCAAGTGGAAGTGCGGGCGGTAAGTACCTTTCGGGATTTCCAGCCTCAACTCATCGGGCACTGACTGATCGCGGTAAAACTCCTCCAGCTTTTGCCTCAGCCCATGCATGCGTGTTCGAACTGACGAATCGGTTTCTGGCGAAAAGTTCTCGGGACGGCCAAGGGCACGAGTGCCAAGCTCATACTCGGTCACTTCGTGAATCCGGCCCAGTTCATCCTGCTCAATCAAATAACTCAGCAGCCGCTTCAGCTGATCAGCACGCCGAAAAGTCTCGCTCCCCAAAATGGCATCAACCACACGGCGACGGTCCAACGGTGATGAGACTACGACTGCTTTCACAAATCGAACTTTATAACGTTTCTGTAACCGGCGGCAACTGATTCCATTTAAAGCACTAGTCGATTTAACTTCAGCGAAACATTGAAAGACTGGCGGTTTCTACGAGGCTTCGTCATAGTGTGTATCAACAAACAGGGATCATTGGCAACTCGCGCGATCAGCCCCGTTGCATCGCCCGGTACAGCGCGGCCCCTTCCCAGTGCAAGAGCGACAAAACAATCACAAACGAGATTACAATCAACGTGCTCGGGCTAGATCCCGGAAACGTTATTCCAGCGTCAATTGCTGCCAACGCCGAGTTCATGTATACCTAGCCATGGAACTTGTCATAAGATTGTGATAGATTATTTCAGATTTCAGGGATCTCCATGACGACTAAACTGACCAGACTTTTCTTTCTTCCGCTTCTCCTGCTGGCCTCGCTGCCAGGCTTTTCGCAACAGGGTCGCGGCACCATTCTCGGCACCGTTACCGACGGTAGCGGCGCAGCCATTGCTGGCGCAAAGATTCGTGTATTTAACACGGCAACCAACGCTGGCATCGAAACCACCTCAACCACCGATGGCCTCTACCAAGCCCCCAACCTCGCGGTCGGCGACTACACCGTTACGGTCGAGAAAACCGGTTTTCGCAAAGTTGTTCGCTCCGGCTTGCAACTCCAGGTAGACCAGCGCGCCCAGGTCGACATTCAGCTTGAAGTCGGCCAGGTAACTGAGTCGATCGAAGTCAAAAGCGAAGCAATTCTCATCGACACCTCTAACACCTCCATCGGTAAGGTCGTCGATCAGAAGCGCGTCAGCGAGCTTCCCCTCAACGGCCGCAACGCCCTAGCCCTCACGCTTCTTACCCCTAGTGTCAAATCAAACGCCGGCTCGACATCCTCAGGCTTTGCTGATCGCGGCATCCAGCTCTCCTCCATCTCGATCAATGGTGGCCCCAATGCAATGAACGGCCAGCTTCTCGACGGCGGCAACAACATCCAAAGCTACATCGGCGAAGTCGCTATCAACCCTGGTGTCGATTCCGTAGAAGAGTTCAAAGTGCAGTCCGGCGGCATGTCGGCTGAATACGGCTTCACCGCTGGCGGCGTCATCAACATGGTGACCCGCTCTGGCACCAACAAGCTTCACGGCAGCGTCTATGAGTTCTTCCGCAACGATGCCCTTGACGCCCGCAACACTTTTGCCACCTCCAAGCCGCCTTTCCGCTACAACCAGTTCGGAGCCAGCGTAGGCGGCCCGGTGATCAAAGATCGTACCTTCTTCTTCGGCAATTGGGAAGAATACCGCTTCCGCCGTTCGCGCCCCGTCATCGCCAGTTTCCCTACTGCTGGCCAACGCACAGGCAATTTCAGCGACCTCTTCAACGCTAATGGCACGCCGATCCCGATTTTTGACCCCTTCACAACGCAGGGCTCCGGCACCGGAATCACCCGTCAGATTTACCCTGGCAATATCATCCCGGCCACCCAGATCGACCCTGTAGCAAGAGCCATCAACGAGTTCTATCCGCTGCCCAACCGCACGCCTTCGGATCCATTCACCAATGCCAATAACTTTATTGGCACGGCAAAAGAAATCCAGTCCATGCGCCAGTACACCATGAAGGCCGACCACAAGTTCACCAGCAACAATTCGATGTTTGGCCGCTATTCATTCTTCAATCACAAGACTGACAACGGTGGCGGCGGCGCTGCTGTCTACCCCAACGAAGTGGTTGGCAAACGTGACGACGACCTCAAGAACTGGAACGTTGTCCTCAGCGACACCCACGTTGTTTCTCCGACGATCGTCAATGAATTCCGCGTCGGTGCCACCCGCGGCTACTTCCCCTTCATCGTCCGCAGCTTCGGCGGCGGCTGGCCACAGAAACTCGGCCTTCCTTCCATCGTTCCTGCTGACACCTTCCCCGCAATCGGCAACGGCCTGCTCGGCTTCAACACCGGCACCGCTGGCGTTCGTGGCAGCCTTAACTGGCAGTTCCTCGACCAGGTGAACATCGTTCGCGGCAAGCACTCGATGAAGATCGGCTTCGACCTGCGCCTCCTGCAAGGTCATAATCTACAGCGCTCTGCCCCCTCGGGCAGCTATAGCTTTGCAGCTGGCCTCACGGGCAACCCCATCACCCCGGCGGGTACGGGCAGCTCTTATGCTACCTTCCTGCTCGGTGCAGTAAGCGGTGCCAGCGTCAGCACACACGTTGGCGAATCTCAGGTCTCTCATTCTCTCAGCGGCTACTTCCAGGACGACTGGAAGATCACCCGCCGCCTCACCCTGAATCTTGGCCTTCGCTATGACTTCCAGTCCCAGGCCGTCGAGCGCAACAATGGCGCTACCAACTTCGACCCAACCTGCAGACTCCCCAACGGCCTGCCCGGCTGCACGGTATTTGCTGGTGTTGACGGTCAACCGCGCAACTGGCGCGGTGAAGACTACGGCAACTGGGGCCCCCGCCTTGGCTTCGCCTATGACGTTTTTGGTAACACCAAGACAATCCTCCGCGCTGGCTACGGCATGATGTATCCCTCGCAGATGTGGCGTGAGAACTACGGCAACGCCAACGGCTTTGCCCAGACCAACACCAACTATCCGCAGTCCAATCCGAACCTTCCCGCATTCCAGTTGCGGCAGGGCTTCCCCTCGGCACCCATTCAGCCCCAGGGCCGTGCACTTGGTGCCGCAGCCTTCCTCGGCCAGGGTGTCGCCTACGATGAAACCAACGGTAACATCCCGCGCATCCAGCAGTTCACCCTCAGCCTTCAACAGCAGGTTTGGAACAACTGGCTCTTTGAGGCTTCTTACGCCGGTAACCTTGGCCGTGGCCTCACCGCTGGCAGCTATGATCTCAATCAGTTGGATCCGCAATTCCTGTCCCTCGGCCAGGCGTTGACTCAGCAGGTACCTAACCCCAATGCAGGCCGCGTCCCTGGAGCTTTGGGTAGCGCAACCATCTCCCGCGAACAGTCCCTCCGTCCCTTCCCCCACTTCAGCGGCGTTTCGGTACGCAACCCGCGTCTGGGCAGCTACAACTCGCACCTGCTCCTGCTGAGTGCCGAGAAGCGGATGTCCAAGGGCCTCGTTCTCCTCTTCTCTTTCACGGGCGGCAAGGTAATCTCGGACAGCCTTCAGACTCCCGTCAACTTCGGCCCCATCGAACAGGCTTCCGTAACGGGCTACCAGAACGGCAAGTTCAACCGCGCCGCAGAGCGCAGCGTCGACCCGAGCGACGTCTCCAAGCGCGCCACCATCAGTGCAGTTTACGAACTGCCCTTCGGCAAAGGCAACAACGCATGGAGCCGCCTCATCGGTGGCTGGCAGGTAAACACCATCGGCATCATGCAGACCGGACTTCCCCTGCTCATCACTGGTGCCAACAACCAGCGCGCAAACCGTCCTGACTCCACCGGCAGATCGGCACAACTGGAAAATCCAACCGCCCAGCGCTGGTTCGACACAACCCAGTTTGTCAATCCTGCACCCTTCACCTTTGGCAACGTCGGCCGCGTACTTCCCAACGTCCGCACCCCCGGCACCGTCAACTGGGATTTGTCCTTCATCAAGAACACCCGCTTCACCGAGCGTTTTAATCTTCAGTTCCGCACTGAGATGTTCAACTTCATGAACCAGGTAAATCTCAGCGCTCCCAACACCAACTTCGTTCCTGGCCCAACTGGCCTCAACCAGTCTGGTGCCTTCGGCGTAATCACCTCAGCCCGCGACGCTCGTACCATCCAGTTGTCTCTCAAGCTAATGTTTTAGTATTGGCTCCAACAACTAGATCTTCAATCCTGAAAAACTTGGCCGATCTTGGCATCAGGCAGGGAGACACCGTAATGGTGCACTCCAGCCTGCGTCAGATCGGCCCTGTCATTGGTGGCGCAGCCACAATCATCAACGCCATCCTCGAAGCCATCGGCCACGAGGGCACTCTCGTCGCATACGTCGACTTTGAACCCTTCTTCGAAGAGGATGACGACGAGATCCCCGTCTTCAATAAACTAACGGCCTCAGCCGCCCGCGATCACGGCGTCCTGCACGAACTCATCCGCACCTGGCCCGGCTCACTCCGCAGCGACCACCCCGGCGCAGGCATCTCCGCCATCGGTGCCAAAGCCGCATGGCTCACAGACCACCACCCCTTCCACTACGGCTACGGCCCTGGCACCCCCTTCGAAAAACTAGTCGAAGTCAACGCGAAAATCCTCATGCTAGGAGCCCCACTCGACACCATCACCCTGCTCCACTACGCCGAGCACCTTGCCAACATCCCTGACAAACAAGTCGTTCAGTACCGGCACCTCATGCCGACACCATCAGGCCAGCAATGGATCAACTTTGAAGAGTTCGACACCAGCGAACCCGTCAACTCCCAACTACCTGAGAACGTATTCGAGCAGATCGCTGAGTCCTTTCTAGAAAGTGGAAAGGGAACAAAGATTTCTTTCGGGCAGACTTCTGCATTCCTCTTTGAAAGCAAAGAATTGATTCCCTTCGCCAAGCGCTGGCTTGAAGAATTTATCCCTGCAAAACCCGCTACTTCACACGAGGCGCGGCGGACCGACTGAAAGCGTGATTTATGAGCACAGCGAAAAAGCGAATTCCTAAGTTTAAGGACGAAAAAGAAGAACAGCTCTTCTGGGCTAAAGCCGATTCCACCGATTACATCGACTGGTCTCAGGCAAAGCCTGTAAAGCTTCCCAATCTCAAACCAACCTTAAAGACGATCTCCCTCCGCCTGCCCGCGGTAGTAATCGAGGACTTGAAGATACTGGCAAATCGGCAAGACGTTCCGTATCAATCCCTGCTCAAGCTTTACTTGACCGAAAGAATCGCGCAGGAACGCACTCCGTTAAAGACCAAGTCTGGTAGATAATCACATCTATGAGCCAGCCATCCCTCACTATCGGCATCGAAGAGGAATACCAGACCATCGACCCCGTCACACGGGACCTGCGCTCGCACATCAGCGCCGAAATCATCGGCAAGGGTCAGCGTATCCTCGCCGAACGAGTCAAGCCGGAAATGCACCAGAGCGTCGTCGAAGTTGGCACTGGCATCTGTCGCAACATGCAGGAAGCGCGCGCCGACCTGCACGAACTTCGCACCGGCATCATCAGCCTCGCCAAGAACAATGGCCTCCGCATCGCCGCCGCCTCCACCCACCCCTTCGCAGATTGGCGCAAGCAGGAAATCTACCCCGACGAGCGCTACGCCACCATCGTCGAAGACATGCAGTCGGTCGCCCGCTCCAACCTGATCTTTGGGCTCCACGTCCACATCGGCGTTGAAGACCGCGAAGCCGCCATTCAGATCATGAATGCAGCCCGCTACTTTGTCCCACACATCCTCGGCCTAACCAGCAACTCCCCATTCTGGCTTGGCCTCGAAACCGGCCTCAAGAGCTACCGCTGCAAAGTCTTCGACAAGTTTCCGCGCACCAACATCCCCGACTACTTCCCAAGCTGGGGCGAATACACCAACTTCGTCAACCTTCTGATCAAGACCAACTGCATCGATAGTGCGAAAAAAATCTGGTGGGACATCCGCCCCCACCCGCACTTTCCCACGCTTGAGTTCCGCATCATGGATCTGCCGATGCGGATGGATGAAACGCTTGCAGTAACTGCGCTCATCCAGGCGCTTGTCGCCAAGCTCTACAAACTCCACAGCAACAACCAGGGCTTCCGTCTCTACCGCAGAGCGCTTATCATGGAGAATAAGTGGCGCGCCGCGCGCTACGGCCTCGACGGCAAGCTGGTCGACTTTGGCAAACAAACCGAAGTTCCCCTGAAGGACCTGCTCTTTGAATTGCTCCACTTTGTCGACGACGTGGTGGACGACCTGGGAAGCCGCGAAGAAATCGCTTACATCTACAAGATGATGCGTAACGGAACCGGCGCAGACCGGCAACTGAAGGTCTGGCGGGAAACAGGCGATCTCAAAGCCGTCGTCGATTACATCATTTCTGAAACGGAGGCTGGCCTTTAAGTTGCTGCCCACTACATTCGATCCCGAACTCACGCCAGGCGCCCGTAACGCGGTCCACACATGCTTAAGAATCCAGCCCTCTGAGCGCGTCACCCTCATCACCGACAAGGCTTGTGAAGAGATTGCCGCCTCCATCGCGCACGAACTTACCAAGCTTGGTTGCGAGTTCAACGCCTTCCGCCTGGAAGACTTCGCCGATCGCCCGCTCACCAATATGCCCGAGGTCGTGCTCTCGGACATGGAGATGTCTCAGGTTTCGATTTTCGCCGTCGTCGCGCAACAAGGCGAGCTCCACAGCCGCATGCAGATGACCGACGTCGTCAACCACTACCGCATGCGCCACGCCCACATGGTCAACATCGAGAAGCGCATCATGATGGAGGGCATGCGCGCTGACTTCCTCAAGGTGGACGCCCTTTCGGTTCAAGTGCGCGAAATCGCCGCTGCCGCAAAGAAGATCCGCGCCACTACGGCCAACGGCACCCACATCATCGCCGATATGCATCCCGACTACAAGTGGATCAAGACGAGCGGCATCATCTCCACTGCCAAGTGGGGCAACCTGCCGGGTGGCGAGTGCTTCACCTCACCAGGGGAGGTCAACGGCCTCTTTGTCATTGATGGCGTAGTGGGAGATTATCTTTGCGCCAAGTACGGCGATCTGCGTGAGACACCCCTTACGGTCAAGATCGAGAAGAACCGCATGGTCTCTGCCGAATCGAAAAACAAAGAACTGCGCGATGAGTTCTGGGCTTATTGCCACACCGACGAGAACTCCAACCGCGTCGGCGAATTCGCCATCGGCACCAACCTCGCCCTCAACGACGTCATCGGTAACATTTTGCAGGACGAAAAGATCCCCGGCATCCACATCGCCTTTGGCAATCCTTACGGCGCACACACAGGAGCTGACTGGTATTCCTCCACCCACATCGACGTCGTTGGCCGCAAGTTCAACATCTGGGCTGATGACCGTCAGATCATGCGTGACGGCCACTTCCTGATCGAACACTAAAATGATCACGGAACTACGCGAGGACTTCAACCGCCGCTGGACGCCTGAAAAATACCAGCAATTCCAGACCTCGCTCGATGCCGCCATCGGCCAGCACGTAGCCTTTCGCCACTCCGAAACACCCTGTTTCTTCCCGCGCGATCTCCTGCAGGAAATGTCCCGTGCCGGCCGCGATCTCGTCGGCCAGCTCCTCAACAACAAGCTCTATCTCGAAGCCTCAGACCGCGAGATTCCCGCTCAATACCGTGTGCCGAACGAAGCCCGCGAGCCCATGTTTATCCAGGCCGACTTTGGCATCGTGCATGAGAACGGCGGCTACGCGCCCAAGCTGGTTGAGATCCAGGGCTTCCCGAGTCTCTACGGCTACCAGACCGAGATGGCCCGGCAGTACATGCGGGCCTACGACCTCAACCCCAACCTGCGCCATCTACTGAGCGACCTTGACCTCGATGCCTATCATAAGCTGCTAGGAGAAGCGATCCTCAACGGCCACTCCCCCGAAAACGTAGTGCTTCTCGAGATCGACCCCGAGAATCAGAAAACCGTCTGCGACTTCATCTGCACCGAGCGAATCTACGGCGTCCGCGCCGTTTGCATCACCAAAGTGATCAAGCGCGGCAACAAACTCTTCTACAATCGCGATGGCGTCGAAACCCCGATCCACCGCATCTACAACCGCGCGATCTTCGACGAGCTCGAGCGCAAGAAAGCCGTCATCCCCTTCAACTGGACCGACGACTTACAAGTGGAGTGGGCCGGCCACCCCAACTGGTTCTTCCGTTTGAGCAAGTTCTCGATCCCCTGGTTCAAGCACCCAACGGTTCCCGAGAGCCACTTCTTCCATGAAGTGACTGATTTGCCAGGCAACCCCGAGAACTACGTTTTGAAGCCGCTCTATTCTTTTGCCGGCCTCGGCGTAATCGTAGGCCCCACGCTGGAAGAACTGGAAGCGATCCCCGTACGCGAGCGCCGCAACTACATCCTGCAGGAGCGAGTCCGCTTCGCCCCAACGGTAATCACTCCGCACGGCCCCACCATGGCCGAAGTCCGCATGATGTACATCTGGCTACCTTCGATGCAAGTGCCCGTAGCAGCCAACATGATCGTCCGCATGGGCCGCGGCAAGCAAATGGGAGTCGACCACAACAAGAACCTCGAATGGGTCGGTGCGTCTGCCGGCTTTTATCTGTAAAGGGAGAAGTCCAATGGAAGAGCCACAAGATCACCAGCATCAGACAGTCCCCTCAGACATCAGTCTCCGCGTCAAATCGCTCGAGTCCCTGCTGGTCGAAAAAGGCCTCGTCGACTCCGCTGCCCTCGACGCCCTAGTCGACACCTACGAAAACAAAGTCGGCCCCCGCAACGGCGCAAGAGTAGTAGCCCGAGCCTGGACAGACCCCGCCTACAAATCGCGTCTCCTCGCAAACGCCTCCGAAGCAATCGCAGAATTTGGCTTCCTCGGTGCCCAGGGAGAGCACATGGTAGCCCTCGAAAACACACCCCACATCCACAACGTAGTCGTCTGCACCCTTTGCTCCTGCTACCCCTGGCCCGTCCTCGGCCTTCCGCCAGCCTGGTACAAATCAAATGCCTACCGGGCGAGAACCGTTATCGATCCACGCGGTGTTCTAAAGGAATTCGGCCTCGAACTCTCGCCAGACGTGGAAGTCCGCGTCTGGGACAGCACCGCCGAACTCCGCTACATTGTCATCCCGCAGCGCCCCGCAGGCACAGACGATCTCGACGAAGATTCGCTCGCAGCACTCGTCACCCGCAACTCGATGATCGGCGTTGAAATCCTGGAGGCTGCAAAGTGAACGGCATCCACGACATGGGCGGCATGCACGGCATGGGCCCGATTGAACACGAACCCGAATCCACCGAACCCGTCTTCCACCAGCGTTGGGAAAGTCGCGTCTACGCCCTCACCCGCGCCATCAGCCCCTGGCGCAAATGGAACATCGACACCGGCCGCTTCCACATCGAACAGATCCCACCCGCTGAATACCTCCGCATGAGCTACTACGAAAAGTGGTTCACGCGAATGGTGGCTCTACTCATCAAAACCGGCCTGGTCACAAGCGAAGAGGTGGAGTCCGGCAAACCCGCACCCGGCAGCAAAAAGGAAACCCCGGCACTCAAGCCGGAAGCGGTCCCAGCCGTTGCCCTCAACCGCAACATCCCGCCCAACAACGACCCGGGCATCCTCCCTAAATTCACACCAGGCCAGCGCGTCCGTGCCCTCAACATGCAACCCCTCGGCCACACCCGCTTACCTCGTTATGCAAGAGGCAAAGTAGGCGAGATCGATCGTGACCACGGCGTCTACGACTTCCCCGACACAAGCGCTCACGGCCAGGGCCCCAAGCGCCAGCACGTCTACGCAGTTCGTTTCTCAGCGCAAGAACTCTGGGGCCCCGAAGCCTCCCCGCACGACTACATCTATCTCGATCTCTGGGACGACTATCTTGAACGGGTCTGACCTTCCCGGCCTGCCCCGCGACGAAAACGGCCCGGTCTTTGCCGAACCCTGGCAAGCACAGGCATTCGCTCTCGCCGTCCGCCTCTCAGCCCAGGGCCACTTCACCTGGAAGGAATGGGCCGAAGCCCTCGCCGCAGAACTCGCCGCCGCTGTCGAACGCGACGAAGCCGACGAAGACGGCAGCGAATACTACCACCACTGGGTCGCCACTCTAGAAAAGCTGGTAGCCGCAAAAGGCCTCGCCGGCCCACCGGAACTCTTCGAGCGTAAAGCCGCCTGGGCCGACGCCTTCCGGCACACCCCACACGGCCAGCCCGTCCAGCTCCGGCCGGACTTCCGCATCAGTTACGCCTACCGTCAGAGCCCGCTGCATCGAGTCACCCGCGAAGACGGCATCTCAAAAGAGATCCGAGTCCAGGACGGCCATCTCTTCATCTGCAACGGCTGCTGCTGCGGCCGCACCGACAAAGGCTTCCCCGCGCTTCCACTGGACGACTTCAAGAAGCAATGGAAGAAACGCGGAATCCGCCGCCGCTTCCATCTCACCATCTCCGGCTGCCTTGGCCCCTGTACGCTTGCCAACGTAATTCTGCTCCAGATGCACGGACGCACGATGTGGTTCCACTCCATCAACCACCCCTCCGACGTAGACCTCATCTACAACTATGTCGAGCGCATGCTAGTCGATGAAACCGACAACGAGATCCCGGCCGAACTAGCCACCCGCCACTTCCAGCGCTATATCTGAGCTGCAACTCATCATGGGGAACAAGTCACCCGACTTCCTCAGGCAAACTCGTAAATCGGTGCCGTTGAATCCGGTTGTTTCATCTCCCGAAGTAACTTCTCGATCGACTGGACCGTTTCAGGTCGAAACAACACATCCCCGCAAACCGCGCAAACCTCTGCTGGAACATGATCAATCACTACTACTTGCCCGCCTTGCCTAACGGTGTGGATGACGGTTTTTCTCTCATACTGACCATGGCAATCCTTCAAACTGCACTTCATGCTTCTGTCCTCCTTGTTTCCGGGGTAGGCCATTTCGGCGGTTTTGGCTCATAAACCGTAATCAGGATTAGTATCGGCTGGCCCGTGGTGCGAACAATAGGAATCGGCCGTCTTGACCGATCCCTTCCGCCAATAGGGCAGCATGGCCCTCGACGATGTTCTGCATAGTTTTCAATCACTTTTCCATTCAACAAGGCAGCATAGACAGCGTCAAGATTGATGGATTCTTCTACCATTTCTTCATGTGCGTGCGCTGTCACACGCACAGCGCCAGCTGCAATCTGCTGCCGGATCAGCTCAAGAATCTTGCGACCTTCCAAACTCCAGTATCACTTAAAAGTGAAGTCTAAGGACCCAGCTTGCGATTACCTGAACAGACTACCCAATCGCAGCCAGCGGCCTCCTCTAGCCCGCCACCAGCGCCAGCTTCGCCCGCAGAAAAGCCACGCACCCCGGCACCTGTACCCGGCTCAACCCATGCAGCAGCAAGGGCCCGCTAAAGCGCTGCGCCCGCAACAGCCGCAGATAAAGCTCATAATCCATCAAGCCATCGCCCGCCGCCTTGTGCCCGGCGTCCCCATCATGGTCGAGGTCCTTCGCATGAGCCAGCACAATATCCCGGCCCACCAGTGAGAACGCCTCCTCAAGAATCTCCTTCATCCGAGGCAATGTTCCAGCAGGAAAGATATTCGCCGGGTCCATCGTCACCTTCAGATGAGCAGACCCAATCTCATCCATAATCCGCCGGGCCTTGCTGGCTGAGTCCACGACGTTATTCACCTCCGGCTCAAAAGCCAGCACAGACTTCGTCTGCCGCGCGATCTCGCTAGCCTCACGAACACAAGCCGCCATATCCCGCCACGCCTCTGCAGACTTGTTATCCGGATGATTCCGCCACATGCTTTGGGGGTTACGAGTCCCAGTGCAAATATGAATTGGCAACTGCGGAAAAGCCTCTGCCACAACCCGCAAACGCCGTAACCCCAGCGCCCGCTGCTCCGCATCCGGATGACACATGTTGAAGGTGCCTTGAACGCTTGCGATCTTCAGCCCCCGAGCCGCAGTTTCCCGACGAAATCGCTCCGGCAATCCAACCGGTATCGCATCCGGCATCTCTGGCAACCCGGCGCACCCCATGCTCACTTGCACACAAGAAAGCCCATGAGCCTTAACCTCATCGAGGCGCTCCTCAAGTGTCCCTGTCGTGTACGTGGTTGAAACCAGAATGCCAATCTGAGGAAAAACAGAATCCGCGGCGAGTGCGCTGGCGGCGCCAAGCGCCAGAAAGGCGCGCCGGCTGCTTTGCTTAGCTTCTCTGAATAACATTCTTCCCTCCAGGCTCCAACGCTTGGAAGACTATCATGAACCCGGCCTGCCCTCAATCCCACCAAAAGTGAAAGTGGCGATTGTCACGGAGTTCCTGTGCAATTTCGGCAACATCTTCGCTGGCAGAACTTGCCAAGTCCGGGCAAAACTTCAACATGCGAGAAGCGATGGCTTCCGGCTCCGAAGCAGGCTCAAGAAATCGCGCATGGAGAAAATCAAAGCCGGCGGCGAGAGTGACGAAGGGGTCGCCCTTGTATAGGTCAGCCAACCAGGCGGCGACGGCGCTGGTGTCCAGCCCCTTGTTGGCGCCGTTTGTACCGCTGCAAAGCACAGGCGCGAGTGCAGGAGCAAGGGCATCCATCGTAGGAATTAGGATGACCTGAACCTTTTCCTCTTCACCGATCGATTGAGCCGCAAAAAGCGTGAAGCCTTCGGCCTGGATTTGCAGCACGAGCTTGTAGAAGTTCTCTTCGACAGGCTGCTCTCCAAATGCGGCCTTGAGGTGCTTGGCGAGCGAGACGGCGGGAAAAGCAAGAGCACCTTTCCGCTTCTTCCACGCAGACGCTTTTCTGTTGAAGAGTTGCTCAAGCAAGCTTACCGTGGCTTGAAATTTGGGAGATTCGCCAAGTCGGGGGAGTTGCTTAAGATGTTTCCGCAAGGCTTCTACCTCAGGGTTAGCAGTGGCAGTGTAGGGCCGGTCTTCGGCAGGGATCGCAGCGAGGAGAACATCGAGAACCGGACGGCTGACACTCTGCCTGCTGAGGTATTCGATCAGGTGGACGCCCTCAACCTTGACATTCGGATTGGCCCCGGCCGAGAGCAACATTTTAGTCAGGGGCAAATCGTGACAAGCGTTGACCAGCAGCGGATGCCCGTTCTGGTCGGGCAAGTTGGGATCGGCTCCACGCTTGAGCAGCACTTCGACGCCGGAGAGGTTGCCGCTGCTGGAAGCTAGCTGCAAGAGGTTACGGCCATCGCTATCGTAAGCGTTGGGGTCTGCTCCTTCCTCGAGCAGTTGCGTGAGGAGAGGCGTAAGCCCGAAGAGAGCGGCCTCGTGAAGGCTGACATAGCGGCGGAGATCCGGATGCGCCAGGGCCAGCTTGCGAATGAAAGTAGCAAGGGCTTTGCCACAGAATCGGGCGGCATCGAGGGGGCTATATGCGGCGGGGGAGTCCAGAAAGAGCCTGGCTCCGCGGTTCACAAGCAATTCCACCGCAGAACGCTGGTTTGAGAAGATCGCCAGGACGAGAGCCGTGCAGCCATCCATCAGATCGGGACGCCGCATCGGAACATTCGGATCGGCACCGCGATCGAGCAGCGCCTCGATCATGCGCAGCCTGCCTGCCGAGGCGGCTTCGGCGAGCGGAATATTGAGCCCTAAGACGAGCGTGGGATTGACACTAAGGCCGGTGGCCAACAGAGCATCGAAAACCTGGTCGTTGCCTGCGACGATAGCGGCGCAAAGCGGAGTGTTGTTCTGAACCACCAGATCCAGCGGAATGCCAGAGGCCTGGAATGCCTTCATCAGCGACAGGGCTTTGTCTGTGTTCCCTTGTTGAATCGATTGGATGAGTTTGTGGATCTCATTGGCGTCGGACACGGGCAATGATCGGCAGAAGTGACCCATTAGTTTAAGATTCGATGCCTGCCTTTGAGCCACGAGCTCTAACCCTCAAACACCTCTTCAAACGGCACCACCTCAAGGCTCGCCACGCGCAACGGCCAATCCGCCACCACCCGATCCACAGTCAGCACTTCTTCCGGCTGCTCCACCTCATAGACAATCGGCGTAGCCACACTTTCCCGCATCTGCCGGCCCAACTCCTCCATCCCCGGCCCTACCGCAACAAAACACATCTTCTCCGTATCCAGATACTTATGCGCGGCCCGGTTCACATCGGCCAACGTCAAAGCGGCAAGCCCCTCGGCGATATAGCGCGTATACTCCGGCGTCCCATAAAACTCACTATCAATCCGGTAACCCTGCACCAGGGCCTCCGTCTTGATCAGCAACTTCACATACTTCGACAGAAAATTCCGGGTCCGCTCAAAGTCCTCGACACTCATCCCGTTGCGCTTCAATTGATCGATCTCATAGAGCGCCATCCGGAAAGCAAACACCGCCTTCTCGGGAGTCACCGGCCGCAGCCAAACCTCAAAGATCTGTTGCTGACGTGCCAGATTCGGCTCCGGCTCAAACTCATACATCCCGTTGGGGAAATACTCGATATACGCGTAGTCCCCATAATTCAAGCCCCGCACTTCGCGAATCGAATCAAAGAGCCTGCCGCCATTGCGGTGCTGCCCAAGCCAGCTCTGCGCCACAAGCAGCGCGTGATAATCCGCATGCCCTCGCTTCACCTCGATGGGATAGCCAAAACTCATCGCCACCCCACGAGCATCCGCCTTCTCCACCAGCGTCACTTCTAATCCTTCAATCGCACGAGCCGGCGGCAAATCCATGCGCTCACTCCGCTTCAACACGTTGGCAAAATACTCTTTGATGTCCGCAAGCTCAATGGCTTCGAGCCCCGCCACCGTACCGCAACAAGGGTGCCCATAAGGATGCCCGGCAAAGACGTTCGCGTAGAGCAACTCCTTGGCCAGCTCCTCGTCATTGCTGCCGCGCAAGCTGACCTTCAGATAATTGAGCAGGTCTGACTTCACGCGCTCAAAGTCTTCAACCAGTAAGGCCGGCTCCTCCAGCATCTCCTTCACGATCGCTTCATACTGCACCAGATGATCGCGGTGAACCGTCCCTGAGAAAACAGTAAGTTCCTGATCTACCTGGACATCAAAGCTGGTAGCCATTCGAAAGAACTCATCGAGAATCTGTTTATAGCTACGCGTTCGGGAAGCCCCCTCTGCCACCAGAGTCGCCGTCAGACTCGCCAGACCCTCTTTGCCCTTTGGGTCGAGGGCACTGCCACTTCGAAACGCAATCCGGATACTATGCAAAGACCCGCTCATACCTTAGTCCTCAACTGTGCTGTTACGCGGTTCTCTTCCACAAAATACGTGCGCGCCACCCGCTGCAAATCCTCTGCCGTTACTCGCGCATACTGCTCATACAAGCGATTGATGGTCTCGGGCGACCGCTTCAGCGCAACATAACGCGCCAGCAACCCTGCGATCCCGTCGGTGTGATCCATGCGCATCGCAAACCCGTATCGCAGGTGACTCTTCACTGTCTCAAGCCTGGCTGCATCTACCACCTCGGTCTTCATCAGCTCCACCGTCTCGGCCACTCGGCGACGCACAAGCTCTACCTGAGATTCTTCCTTTACCCGGGCCGTCACAACATATAGATAAGGGTCCACATGGTCGGCATACATGCCAAAGAAAACATCGCAGCTCTGCTCAGCCAGTACCAGCTCTTCGTAAAGCGCCGAGCTGGAAGAGAAGTAGAGATAAGACAAAATATCGAGAGCCGCAGACTCCACTGTTGTGTCCGAATAAGCGGGAGTCCGGTAAGCAACCTGCAGCACAGGCAGCGTCTCAGATGGCCACTCAACCAGAACCTCTTTGGGCCCGCCGAGCGGCAGCGCATCAGGAATCGCGTCCTCAAAATACCCACGCTTCCAGCCGCCCCAGCTCGCCTCAACCAACTGCCGCGTAGAGGCGACATCCACATCCCCAGCCACAATCATCGTTGTATTTTCGGGCCGGTAATAGCGACTGTGAAACTGCCGGGAAAACTCATACAAATCCGGCATCCGCTCAATATCACGCAAGAACCCCATCGTCGTGTGTTGGTAGGGATGCCGCTCAAATGAAGCCTCACGCAGCTTCTCATGCATCAGGTGAAACGGCTCTGCGCTGTCTTTGTTGTACTCCGCCAGCACCGCCCGCGTTTCGGTCCGAAACACTTCTTCCCCGTAGTCAAGATTGGCAAAGCGGTCGGCTTCCATCTCAAGAATCTGTGGCAGGTCCTCGCGGGTAAACGTCGTGTGATAGACAGTCAGATCATCATCGGTATAAGCATTTTGCGCGGCTCCCGCCTGCTTCAAAACAAACTCATACCGCTCCGGCGGGTACGCCGCCGTTCCTCGAAACATCATGTGTTCAAACAGGTGCGCAAACCCGCTTTTGCCGGCTTCGGTTTCATTGCGAGACCCGACATGCACCACGATGTAAAGCGACACAATATGCGGGAACCCGGTCGGCACGGTAATCAGCCTCAACCCATTCGGGTAATCATGCTGATCGTAGTCAAAAGGAAAAATCTTGGTCATGCGCTCCTTGATTTGTTACTGTTTTTAGAGTCTCACTCTTTGACATTCATGAGCGTACTTGTACGAATTGGCCGCAAAAAAGCCATCCTCTGCGCAGGCAGTTGGAGTTGTGCCGACCCTCGTCTTGAAGAGCAGCTCCAGGCCGCCCTCGAAATCTGGGTACAGAAAACGGGTGGCCCGCCCATCGGTAATCCTGACCCCGACAAGTACGCCGCAGAAGCCATCCGGCTCGAGCTGGATTACGAGATCGTCATCAGTAACCGGCCCAAACGGAGCAATGTCAAAAACGCCTATCTCGCCAAACGTCAGATCAGACTCCCCTTCTTCTAAAATGCCAACCGTCCTTCTCGCCGGCCCGCCCGGCTCCGGTAAGTCTACTCTCGCTCAAGCGCTGGCCAATCACTTCAGCGGGCACGTACTCAACAAAGACATCATCCGTGAAGCCATCTTCGGCCCCACTCAAGTCGCCTACACCGTAGAACAGGACGACCTCGTCCACGACTTCATGATCTCTGCTGCACAAAGCCTCTGGAAATCAAACCCAAATCTGTGGATCTTTTTCGATGGCCGCGCCTATTCAAGGGCCTACCAGCGCAACCGCGTCCCCACTCACCACACCATCCTCTGCAGTGCCAGCGACGAAACCATCCGTCGCCGCCTTCTCAAGCCTCACCCCGCCAGGAACCGCACCTGGGCCCTGTACGAAACGATTCGCGACAACTTCGAACCCTTAACAGAGCCCCACCTCGCCATCAATACAGACCAACCGCTCAGCAAATACCTTGAGCAGTCAATCACTTATTTAGCAGAGGCTGTAAGTACTTGAACACATTGTTGGCAACCTCGGCAGCGCCCTTCGCCGTAGGATGAATCCCGTCATCCTGCATCATCCCCTTCTGGTTGTAAACGCCCTCAAGAATAAAGGGCATCAGGGGGTACTTGCTGTTCACAGCAAGAGCCTTGTACATTCCCTCAAAGTCTCGAATGTATTCTGGTCCATAATTTCGCGGCAGTGTAATCCCCAATACCAGAATCTTGCTCCCCTTCGCCTCAAGCCGCCGGGAAATCTGCATTAGATTATCACGGCTTTTGCTGATTGCGATCCCGCGCAACCCGTCATTCCCGCCCAATTCAAGCAACGTCACTTTCGGCTCCAGCCTGATTGCGTCATTCAATCGATCCACGCCTCCAGACGTCGTATCGCCGCTGATTCCGGCATTGACCACCTGATACCTGTATCCCTTTTCATCCAGAATCGTTTGCAATATATCGGGATAGGTCTTGCCTGCCTCGATTCCGAATCCCGCCGTAATGCTGTCCCCAAAACAAAGTACCACCGGGCGAGTATCTTTAGGTAGCGCAGCCGCAGTCGGCTTCGGAAGATCCATCTTCTCTTCCGGTTCAGCACTTTTCTGAGCACAACCGCCTAAAGCAAGCATCATCAATAAAGTTGTCGAGAAAAAAGAAAACAGTCTCACGACTGTCAGAATAAGTAATACCACCACCCAATGTCGAATCCAATTGCAGTCGAAGTAGATCAAGTCACCCGTGAAATTGATTCTGGAACCCATCTGGTCAAGATTCTAAAGGGGATATCTTTTCAAATCCCTCATGGTGAATTCGTCGCCATCATGGGCGCTTCCGGCAGCGGCAAAAGCACCCTCCTTGGCCTCCTCGCTGGTCTGGACTCTCCAACCACCGGCCACATCTTCCTCGACGGCACCGACATCACCAACCTGAAAGAGGACGACATGGCCCGGGTTCGTGGCTCTAAAATCGGCTTCGTCTTCCAGAGCTACCAGCTCATTCCCACTCTTACTGCCGAGGAAAACGTCCTTCTGCCGCATGAACTCTCCGGCAAGTCCGGCGACGGCAGCCCTCGCGCAAAACAACTCCTCGGTCAGGTTGGCCTGCTCGACCGCGCCTCGCACTACCCCGTCCAGCTCTCCGGCGGTGAACAACAACGTGTCGCCCTGGCCCGCGCCTTCATGACCCAGCCCCCCATTCTGCTCGCCGATGAGCCCACAGGCAACCTCGACACCGCCAACGGCCGCATCGTCCTCGACCTCCTCATCAAGCTCAACCGCGAGGAACGTACCACCCTCGTGATGGTTACTCACGACAAAGAACTTGCCACCTACGCGGATCGCGTCATTACCTTGCGCGACGGCCTTCTTGTCTCTGACGAACGGAAGGCGGCATGACCCAAAGCTTCACCCTTGGCGCTGCTCGCAAGATCGCCTGGCGAGAAGCCCGCGCATCCAGCTTCAAGTTCCTTTTTGTCATTCTCGCTGTGGCCGTGGGCGTCGGTGCACTCACTGGCGTAAGAGGCTTTTCGACATCCTTCCGCCGCATGCTCAATTCCGAAGCACGCACACTCATGGCTGGCGACGTCTCCGCTCGCGTTTTCATCCAGCCTGACGCAAAACAACAGGAAGTTCTCGATAGCTTCACAACCAGGGGCTCACGCCTTACGCAGATCACCGAGACCGTGACGATGGCCGCCAAGCCGGGCAACCCTACACCAGTCCTCGTTTCGCTCAAAGCCGTCGACCCCACGCAATACCCCTTTTACGGCGAAGTCATCTTCAACCCGAAGCAAAACATTAGTGAAGCGCTCTGTGACGACTGTGTAGTCGCTGCGCAAGAGTTACTGCTCCGCCTCAACCTTGCCGTCGGTGGCACAATGCGCCTGGGTGGCAAAGACTTTCGCGTCTCCGCCATTGTCGAAAGAGAACCAGACCGCATGACCGGCAGCCTCAACGTAGGTCCGCGAATGATGATGTCCCGCAAGGCTCTGGCCACCACAGAACTCCTAACCGAAGGTAGCCGTGCAGCCCAGCGCTTTCTCGTCAAACTCCCCCCAGTAGGCGCGGACGTCACCGCCACCCGCGACCTTCTAAAGAAGACCTTCCCCGACGCCCTGGTCACAGACTACCGGGAAACTCACCCCCTCATCACGAGAGGCCTCAACACCGCGACCAGCTTCCTGAGTCTCGTAAGTCTGGTTGCCCTCATCATCGGCTCTCTGGGGGTTGCGATGGCCATGAATTCACACCTGCAGCAGAAGCTCGACAACATCGCAGTCATGAAATGTTTGGGCGCACGCTCCGGCCAAATCATCAGCATCTACCTGATGCAAACTCTCGCCCTTGGCGCGATCGGCGGAGTCTTCGGCATCGGCTTCGGGGTTGCCGTCCAACTGGCTTTCCCAACGTTGATCGAGCGCTACTTCCAGATGCGTCCAGACTTCTTCTTCGATTGGGCCTCGGTCGCGCAAGGCTTCTTCGCTGGCCTGCTGAGCACTCTGCTCTTCACGTTGCCACCACTGTTGAGCATCCGTGAAATCAAGCCCAATACGATCTTCCGACGCGATATGGCTGCCGCCAAAGGCACCTGGCGCCAGCGTCTGGCAAAATCCCGCACCGCCATCCTTTGTGGAGCGCTCATCCTCGTCGGCCTCGGCCTTCTGGCAGGCTGGCTTGCCGGCTCGAAGCTCGATGAAGCGATCCGCCTGGGCTCCTGGTTCGCCGGAGGCCTCGCGGTAAGCCTAGCCATCCTCGGCGGCTTTGCCTGGCTCCTTCTCAAAGGTCTCAAGCGACTTTCCCCATTAACCAAGGGCAGCCTTCGCCATGGCCTCGCGAACCTCTACCGTCCCGGCAACCAGGCTGAAGCAGTACTTGTCGCCATCGGGATCGGGGTCATGTTCACGCTCACGATCTATTTGGTGCAGCACTCCATTCTCACCGAGATCGCCGAAAGCGCCCCGCCAGGAATGCCTAATGTCTTCATGATCGACATTACCGAGACGATGAAGGACGGCGTCACCAAACTAGTCAACGAACAACCTGGAGTAGAAAAAGGAGTCGAACTCATCCCCAGCGTCGCCGCAAGGCTGACGCACGTGCAGGGCGTAGAAGTCGGGAAGATGGAACTCAAAGGCTTCGGTCGCCGCTTTCTCCAAACCCGCTCGATCACCTGGAATCCAACTCAGCCGAAGGGCACCAAACTCCTGCAAGGCAGATGGTTCACAGCCACAGAAACTGGCAAAGTTGCGGTAACTCAGGACACCGCAGAAGCCTTGAAACTAAAGCCCGGGATGGTCCTCGACTGGACCGCCGCTGGCCGACCCTTCCGCACCGAGGTCGCGACCATCTTTAGACAGGAAAGCGTCAGAGCCGGAGCAACGCAGGAGTTCATCCTCGATCCCGCAACCCTGAAGGGCCTACCCGTGATTTACTTCGCGGGAGCCAGGGTCAAGACCGACAAGGTAGCGCAAGTACAAGCCGCCATCTACGGCAAGTACCCAACGATCAGCATCATCAACATAGCGGACGTACTCGACATCATCCAGGAAGTAGTGGATCAAATCGCGGTGGTGATCCGGTTCATCTCGGCCTTCGCAATTCTGGGCGGTGTGATCATCCTTGCTGCCAGCGTAGCGGGCACCAGGTTCCGCCGTATTCGCGAAGTAGTGATCCTGAAGACCTTCGGAGCCACCCGCAACAAGATCGCAACGATCTTTAGCGTGGAGTTCCTGCTGTTGGGCTTGTGCGCCGGAGCCTTAGGAAGCGCCCTGGCCACAGGCTTCACCGGAATCCTGCTGAAGCGTTTCTTCACTGAGGCCGAATTCAAACTAGAGTACACAGCCTTGGCAATTGCCATCCTGGGTTCAGCCCTGATCGCTAACGCAGCGGGCTGGGCCGCCAGCGCCCGCATCCTCAACCAGAAGCCATTAGCGATTCTTCGGGAAGATTAGCCCTTTCATCTTTCAATATCGGCTGCCACTTCTGCCCTCTTCGCAGCGATATAGCGACCCATTGCCGGAGAGGAGTTTTGAGACTTAGCTCTCGGATCGCCCAGAGTCCGACCAGAGCCAGGCTGGAGACATTTGTCTCCAGCACTAGAGCGCTGGGCGGCTTGCTGGTTTAACTCAAGCCGCCCAGCGCTCCAAGATTGCGAATTTGGACCGGTTCCGCTAGCCGATGCGTGTTCCCTCGGTGGTGGCAGGCCCCAATGGGAGGATGAGAACATCGTTGACATTGTAGACGGCGACTTGCCATTCGCCCAATAGCTTAGGTCCTTCTGTGGTGAGAATGCCGGTGGCCTTAAGATCGCCGAAGTAAAGGCCCTGACCATCAAAAAGCATTTTGCGGAAGCTCATTGAAATGCGGCCCGGTGCAATGCGCTGCCAGTTGCCCATACCGTTACTGCCCTTAATCGCCGACGGTAAGCCGAGTGCGGAAAAATCCTGACTGTGGCCTTCGCAAATAAAAGAATTGGTTTCTACGACCGTACCGTCGGAATTAATCGTGAGGAACTCCCGAAACCAATTTGGGGGGAACGGCAGAGAGTGAATTGTAGTCCAGGCCCCGATGAATTCTTTAACACTCGCATCCTGGGCGGGGGCGATAGCTGCGGCGGCGACGCCAAGGGCGGCAGGGGCGGCTTTGCCCAGCCAGTTTCTTCTGTTGGTCATGTTGTTGATCAACCTCCTGAAACAACGAGCGGAATGCGTTCGGCCAAAACGCCAAGCGGGATAGAATTATTTTCTATGGCAGAAGAGACCCAGCACATCACTGAGATGTTGAATGCCTGGAGAGGCGGAGACCGGGCAGCCCTGGATGAGTTGATGCCAATCGTGATGGATGAGCTGAAGCGGATTGCCGGAGCTTATTTGTCACGGGAGTCCGGGGCGCAGACCTTGCAGACAACTGCGCTGGTGCATGAAGCGTATTTGCGGCTGGTAGGTGTTGAGCCGGAGGGGTGGGAAAACCGTGCTCACTTTTACGCTCTGGCGGCGCAGATGATGCGGCGTATCCTTGTCGACCATGCAAGATCGAGGCGGGGACTGAAGCGGGGAGGAGCCTGGCGGATTGTCCCGTTTGATGCTTCCATGCCTTTTTTGGGAGCGGCAGCGGATCAGTTTTCGGATTTGGACGAGGCACTGCAGAGTCTGGAAAAAGCCGACCCGAGGAAAAGCAGACTTGCGGAAATGAGATTGTTTGGTGGCTTGTCGAATGAAGAAGTGGCTTCTGTTTTGGGTGTCTCACTGCGGACAGTAGTGAGAGACTGGCAGTTTGCCAAAGCGTGGTTGGGGCGGGAGCTAGGTTACAAGACTCAGGTCGAGGGGGAAGCCAGAGGGTAGAGCGAAGTCTAAAGGCTCTGCGGCGTGGAGTTCGGCAAGCCAACTGATGAAAGAGGGGTCGTTGCGGAAAGACTGCAGTTCGGGGTCGGTACTGAGCCAGTGTGCATCCAGCCAGCCCGAGACGCGCGCTTCGCTTAGGTGATTTGCGGCGCGGTTCTGTTCCCCTAGCCGGATCGCAGCTACCGCAAGATCCAGGTGCAATTGGGCGAGGCCGCATTCCAATGTGACGGTGGAAAGTTGAGGAGCTACTTCAACTAGTTGGGCGGAGGCATCCTCAAACAATTCACGAGCGCGGACGGAATCGCCTGTGGCGGCGTAGGAAGACGACAGGCCCACGGCCGCACGGATGAGCAAACGCTGGCTACCAGCCATGCGTGGGGCCTCGCGGACAATTCTCCAGGCATGGCGAAAGTGAGCCATAGCTTCGGTTGGGTTGCCGAGCCGTAAGGCGGCATCGCCGAGTCCGCAAGCCGAAAGCGTGAGGAAGCAACTGCGGTACAAATGATCGGAACCTTGTTCGAGGTGCGTGCGTGCAGCGCCAAAGGCAGTAAGCGCCTCCTCCCAACGCCCCTGACGCAGGATGGCGGTGGCGCGCAAGGTTTGAAAGCCCACAAAAGGGTAAATCCAGGAGGGCGAGCCTTCGCTACGAATTGCTTCGTCGAGGACCCGGATTGCGTTTTGATGCTGCCCCAGGAAAAGTAGCAGTGCTCCCATAATGAGCCATGCGGGATGGAAATTGGGTTGGAGGCGAATAGCTTCAACGATGGCAGCGAGGCCGGCTCTGGGCGCCGCCAGGCCACACTCTGCCGCCATGTAATGGATGCCGCCGTAGAAATAGTGGGCCTCGGGCAAATCGGGCTGAAGAAGGATGCCGTTGCGGCCTGCAGCAAAAGCGCCGGCGACATCATTTTTGCGGAGGCGGATGTTGGCCAGCCAAGGGTAGGGTTCGCCGAGTTCGGGGTCGAGGGCGAGAGCACGTTCGAGGAAGCTGCCCGCACGTTTGATGTCTTCCGGGTTACTGGTGCGGAGGAACTGGAGTGCGCAGCAAGTGCCAAGGGAGGAGAGTGCGAGGGCGTAGCCGGGATCGAGGGCAAGGGATTCTTCGAATTGGCGGATGGCCTCGGCAAGGGCACCTGAGTGCATTTGATGCATGAGGCTACGGCCCCTGGCGAAGTGTTCGTAAGCGAGAAGATTGCGGGTATCGGGTGAAAGGCGATGTTCGGGATTGCTCTCGATTTCACGGGCGATGTGGCTCGAGACCGTATCCTGAATTTCGAACAGATCCTGCCAATGGCCATCGACAGTGCCGTTCCAGGAGGCGCTATTTGAGTGGGCATCCAAGAGTCCGAAATGGACGCGCACACTGTCACCGACCTTCTGAAAAGAGCCGGTGACGACCCACCGGGCAGATAGCGAAGTGGCGAGGCGATTGGGATCCGGGGGATTCGAGAGGCGCTGGGTAAGTTCGCGTACATTGGGCAAGCGGATGACCTGTATGGAGGCCAGCTTTGCAAGCCTGACTGAGAGAGTTTCCGCCAGGCCAACCGAAAGCCAATCGAGCTCGGAATTCCCGGTAGTGTTCAGAAAATCGACGATTGCGAGCGGATCCCGGTTGGGGGCAGAAGCGGGGATGGCAAGCTGGCGGAGGGCTGCGGCGAGGCTCGCGCCACTCGAAAAACGTTCGAGGGGAGAGACAGAAAGACAGCGATTGATCAGGGTGGAAAGGGCAGGAAGGCTCGACGTTTGAAGGACATCTTTAGTCGATGGCAGATGGCCGGTGAGCATTTCATAAGCTACCAGGCCGAAGCTGAAAACGTCGGAGGCAGGGGTTGCTGCATGGCCGGAGGAAACTTCTGGCGCTGTGTAGGCGGGAGTCCCGATTGAAGTAGTTTCGTCTGTCGATTCAGAGAGTATGCGTGCAATGCCGAAGTCAATGATTTTGAGCAGCCCGTCATCGGCGATCATGATGTTTTCCGGTTTGATGTCGCGATGGACGATTCCTCGAGAGTGGGCGTGACTTAGGGCTTCGGCGACCTGGGTGGCATAGCGGAAGACGGTTTGCGGACTCAGCGGGCCATCCCGGAGCTTGTCTCTCAGGGAGGTGCCGGCCACGAACTCCATTGCCAGCCAGGGGAGGCCCTCGGTTTCGCCGGAATCATAGAGGGTAGCTATGTTTGGGTGGGAGAGGGCAGCGGCCGACCGGGCCTCGGAATGAAAGCGCTGTAGTGCGGCGGCGGGCTGGCTGAGGATAGGGCGGAGAAGTTTGATGGCAATCTGCCGCTGGAGCTGGGTATCGAAGGCGGTGTAGACGGCACCCATCCCGCCTTCGCCAATTTTGGAATCGACGCGGTAGCGTCCCAGGTATTGGCCCGGGGTGAGATCGAAGGACTGAGACCAGTCTGCAGCCAGAGGCTCAATGGCTTCGAGGAAGCCTTCCGTGGGATGACCTGCGTGGAGCAGAAGAGAGTGAATCTGTGCGAGGAGAACCTGGTCCCCCCCGCAAGCGTTTGCAAGGTAGGAGTTGCGCTGCTGCACAGGGAGAGCGAGTGCGGCGTGAAAGATTTGATCGAGATCGGTCACACCTGGGCGGCCCTCGCCTTGAGTTTCTGCAGCAGGAATGATTCTGCTGTTGTCAGTGTCAGGCCGAATGCTGCGGCTGTGCCCTGGTCGGCCGAAGTGGATGTCGAAGCAGCCAGGTAGTTGAGCCACATGATGTTGGATCCGGCAGGATTGAGTGGTGCCAGGACCAGAGAAATCAAACGGAACAAAAATGCAGGAGTAGTGGAGACCTTGAGCTTGAGGTTGAGGAGCTTTTCGTAGAGGCGAACGATATCGAGGAAGCTGATGGATTCGGGGCCAGCCAGTTCAAAGGTGCCAGAGGGGCCACCCATCGTGGCGGCAGCGAGAGCGCGGGCAACATCAGCAACGCAAATGAAGCCATGGCGGGCCTTGCCATTGCCGGGGACTCGGGCAACGTATTTTGTCTCAACACTATGTTCAATGGAATGGAAGAAATTGCGAGTGAAGCTGAAGGGGCGCAGGATGGTGGCATTGCGGCTGTCCTGGAGCGGGATGGAAGAGCCGAGCATGGCGAAAGAAAGATCCATGAAAGCGTCTGCCTGAAAGATCACATGATCGAGCCCACTTTGGCGGAGACGCTCTTCTGTTGCCTGCTTGTACTGGAAGAAGGGTGAGAGGGGGATTGAGGTGGGGAATCGTACCGATGTATGAATGAAGCGGGACACTTTTGCCTCGATTGCGGCTTCGATCAGGTTGCGGTATCCGTCACGTTCGACGGCCTCGAAGGTGTCAGATGGACGGGTAGGAATTGCCGCATTGGCAGTGGCGATGATACGGGAGACACCCCTGACGGCACTTTTTAGCGAAGCGGGGTCTGTCAGGTCGCCCATGGAAGTCTCAACTCCGAGCGCCTTGAAGGTTTGTGCCGATTGAGGATCACGGATGAGGGCCCGAACCTTCTGGCCACGGGCAAGTAACTCGTGGACGGAAGCCAAGCCTAATTGACCAGTTGCGCCTACAACAAGTGTTGTCTCCATAGGGTTCGTGATTTTCAGCTTATCTGATTTGAGGCCGGGGCATGAGACTGGCCTGAGGCTTGTAACTCTTGAGGATGGGATGAGTTTGTTAGATTTGATCGCGCGGGCTGCGGAAAAGTTTTGGAATGCGGATCAATCCAGAGCCTGAAAGCACTTGTTCAAGACGGAGATCGCAGACGTATTTAATAGCCGATGTTGTTCCTTGTTATAGCTCTTAGATGTCGCAAAAAAGTTGAGTCTTCAGGGCGAGATTTGACATTTTATGGATATGTCTACGAATACAACTACAGATCGTAATTGGCTTCTCTATGTTCGCAACGGCTTGATTTTTCTGATGCTTTCGATGGCCGCATATTGCATCTACGAGGATGGCTTTTTCCGTTACACATGGCTTTCGCACACGTGTCTTGCTGCCATGATGTGGGTTGTTCTGGGGAATACGGGCTCGCTACAGTCAAATCTGCATGCGAAGTCGCCACAAATGTGGGTTGCTATAGCCGCAATGACAGGAATGCTAGCTGACTTGTTTATTGTGAAGAATTAACAGCAGTGGGCAGCCCTCGGGGGCTGCGCACTGCTGTTTAATAGTGGTTGTAAGGTGGTGACAGGGGACCGTCAAGCCCCATGCCCATTGGCGCAGGTATGATTCGAAGTTGAAACTTTTGCGCCTACGCTGCTAGTAGCTCTTGAGGTAGATGTTCTTGAATTCGACCTTCATCGGGGGGCCCACGTGGATCTGAAGGCCGAGGAGGCCTTCGAGGCTGCGCTTTTCGGGGTCGTCGTCGATGAAGACGGAAGTGACGTGGCCGTTGAGGATGTGAGTTAGTTTGTTGCCCCGGGCGATGACGTGGAATTGGTTCCAGCCGTTGATGTTGATGTAGCCCTTGAGGTGGTTGCCGTCGGCTAGGTTGCCGATGACGCGGGCGGTCTTGCCGGGCTCTGCTACCGTCATTTGCCCACGCAGGGCCATGATGCCGCGACCACGTTCTTCATAGAGCATGCCGGTGTAGGTGTTGACGAAATCCATGTCGGCCTGATAGCCCTTGAGCACCCATTTGCCGACGTCGGGGAGTTCTACGCTGCGGTACTGAACGCCGCTGTTGGTGTTGTTCATGCGGAACTCGAGTTTGAGCTCGAAGTCTTTCGGTTTGCTGCCCCTGTAGATGAGGAAGGTGTTCATCTTGAGGGGGTTCTCTTTGGTGGTTTCGCCGATGATGGAATTGTCGGCGGTGCGCCAGATGTTGGGGTCGCCGTCCCAGTTCTTGAGGGTGCCATCGAAGATGGATTCAAAGCCGGTGTGGTCTTCGATCTGGATTGGGTCTGGGGGCTTGGGGCCTCGTTGCTGACGAGCGGGCGGGGCTTGTGAGAGAAGCTGGCAGACGGTGCAGAAGAATAGAGCTAATGAGAGGCAACGGCGCGGGAACATTGCCTCATCATATAGCAGCTGAGGTAAGAAGGGGTGCGGGTCGAGAAGACACCCCAAGGGAAACGGCGAAGATCAGGGCTTTGATTGTTTTGAGGGTGCCGCTGTATCTTTGCCACCATCGGTAAAGCCGGTGCCGGCGAGTTGTTCTGAGATGAACCAGACCTGGAATTCATTGAGACGGAGGACGTCACTTACGAGTAAATCGTTAGTGCCGTCGTCGCCAGCTTCCGCTGCGGCGTGGGCGGCCGTGCGGGTTTCGGCGATGATGAACTCGTGTGCCTGCTGGAGGCGGAAGAGCTGGATGGTGGGATCTTCTCGACCGATAGGAGGACGGGTGATGCGAGTGGTCTCAGCGACGTCAGCGGCCATGGCAATGGCTACGCCGCCCAGGGTTTGGATTCGCTCGGCGATGGTGTCTACCAGTGCGGCCTGTTCAGCGTAGTGTTTGTCATAGAGGAGATGGAGCTGATAAAAGGTGTGTCCGGAAACTTGCCAATGGTGTTTCTTATAGAGGTCGCGGATCGACATTGTGTCGGCGAGGAGTGCGTTGAGCGCAGTGCAGCCGGCGAGGCGGACTTTGTGGCCGAGCGAGATGGGGCGGTCGGCAATGGAGCCGAAGCTCTGGATCTCAGTTGCACTGATGGTGGGTTGCAGCTCTGAGACTGCGATCTGATTCGAGGCTTTCATACTCTTTGAAAGAGCATTCGTGAGGCCATTCGCGGAGAGATTGCAGGTGCTGAGTTGTGGGGGATAAAATGGCGACGGGATTTGGTCAGGCGACCGGGTTTGGTCAGGGCGTGGTGCCTGGAAGCCTTTATTTACGGTGTGCACGTTTTGGCCCAATTCTTGCTCGAAAAGAAGGCATGCACCAACTCCATCGCGATGCGGCTGAACAACATGAATTGGCCGCGGAGCGCCATCGCCTCGCCGCAGAACTGAATGAGGCCGAAGATACGGAAGACGCGGTGGCGTGTTCTGACCGGGCGTATGAACTGGCACTGGAGATTGCTGATACGGAAGGGAATTCCTGAATGCGAGCTCAGCAAAACAACAGAGGGCCAAACGAGCATCACGAGCAGGCTGCCGAGTTGCATGATCTGGCGGCGCACATGCATCTGAGCGCAGCATATGCGCATGAGATGGGTGACCACGCAACGGGCCAGGAAAGATCCCGGCAGGCGCTGGAGCATTCGCGGAAGGCGCTTGAGTTTACGAAGTTCCGGAGGCGGGAAGGGGTGGAGCCATTTAGCCGGGCTGAGATTGCCAGGCTTGCGCATGAAATATGGGAGAAGCGAGGTGGAGGGGAAGGCCGTGCCGAGCAGGATTGGGCTGAGGCGGCTATGGTGTTAAGGGCGAGAGCGGAGTAACAGCAATGAGGCAAGGTCTAGACTGGTCGGGTAGACCCCGGAGATCTTTTGGGATCGCGTTGATCGTCGGAATGTTCCTGCTCTTTGCCTTGCTGGAAAACCTGCTTGAGGCTACGGTTAGCAACTCCGGGCCCGCTACAGAAAGCGGAGGCGTCTTGGTTCATACCAGCGGCACAGTGGATAAAGCAGGGCCGTAACGGTCAAGGCAATTGGGGCAGTGGCCCAGACGGGGAAGCCGATGCCATCGGGGATGCCGCCGAAGCGGTTGGCGAGATCGATGGGCAGAAAGTGGATGAGGCCGGCGGCGAGGGCCAGGGCGTGAAGCAGGATCAGGTGCGCGATGTAGAAGAACATTGCGGTGCGGCCGAGTTGTTCAAGGTGGGGCTGGCGGCGGTCTTTGGCCCAATCGAGAAAGATCAGGGCGGGGCCGATGGTCATCGCGATGAATTGCAGTGAGAGCGGATACTTGGTGACGTTGAAGATGGATTGCAGCGAATAGTCAGTGGGGTGGGGATCGCCATAGACGTTGGTGAGGCGGAGCAGGAAGAAGATTGCACTGATGGCGAGGCCGGCGTTGCGGAGGCGGTGGTCTGGACGCTGGAGCCAGTGGGCGATGGAGTAACCGCAGAGGGCGAGGCCCACAACGGGCAGGACGGGATAGGTGGTTCGGAATTCAAACGCGCCCCAGAGGGGAAGGACGTTCTTTTCGTGCAGGATGGACCAGGCATAGTGTTGCCAGGTGGCGGGGGTGAAGTGGATTGAGTCGAGCAGGTTGTGACCGCAGACGATGACGAGGCCGGTGAGAGCGACGGTGGTGCAGCTGAAGCGGGAGGCGAGGGCGAGGGTGATCATGGCGATGCCAAGGGCGGCGATGATCTGAAAGAAGTAGCGATGCCAGAAGGGGTTGAAGGTCCAGGCCCAGTTCATGATTGTGAATTCGAGGGCGATCAGGATGAGGCCACGCTGGATGAGGCGGGCAGGAGCGGCATTGCTGAGGCTGGCGCTGATGCCCATCAGGAGAGTGAATACGGGGGCGCAGAAGTGGGCGAGGATGCGCCAGAAGTAGACGGGGCCGGGAGTGATGGCCAGATTCATCGGGTCTGTAACGAGGCCACGTCCTGGGCCGGCCTGATATTCCTGAGTGTGGTCAATGATCATCAAGACCATGACGAGGCCGCGCAGCAGATCGATGGAGTGCTGGCGGGCGGTTGGCACTAGCGGGCCTTGGCGGCTTTAAAGTGAAGGCCGATGGTGAAGGTGCGTGGGTTGCCAGGAACATTGCCGGCGCGGGCGGCAAAGAGCGAGGCTGTGGGGTAGAGTTTGTCCATGGCGTTATCGAGCTGGGCACGGAGTTGGAGTTTGGAGCCCAGATTCTGAAAGATACCAAAATCCCAGATGGCATATCCAGCAGCGGCAAAACCGGCGTAGGGTTCAAAGCGGCGGCCGCGCATTTCTGAGCCGATGTGCAGGCTGGTGCCGGTCTTTTGATAGTCGTAACGGAGGAAGAGACCGCCAGAGTGGCGAGCGGCATTAGGCAGGGCCTTGCCGGTTGCGGATGGAGTGAAGCGGTCTGCGAGGATGACAGAGTCGAGGAAGGCGTAGTTGAGAATCAAGCTGAGGTCGCGGCGGAGTTTGCCGGTGAGGTCGAATTCGAGGCCCTGATTGCGGACCTTGCCGATGGGGAAAACGGCTGCAAAGTTATCGCCGTTCGGGCCGAAGTTGGGATCGAGACGGAGGACATTGTCCTTGTTGATTCTGAAGTATGAGGCGTTGAGCAGGACGCGGCTCTGGCTGAGCTCGGCCTTGAGGCCAGCTTCGAACTGGCGGCCGCGTTCGGGATCGTGAGGGCCATTGGCGAGGGGCGTCTGGGCGAGGGATGGAGCGCGATTGAAGGAGTTGCTCAAGCTGGTGAAGGCAGAGATGTTCTGGCGAAGACGGTAGACGAGGGCGGCGCGTCCGGTGAGGGCGCTTAGGTTGGAGTTGAGCGGTAGAGTGCCTGCGCGGCCGTTATCGGTGAAACGTTCGAAGCGGCCACCGAGGAGGATCTGGAGGCGGGGTGAGACTTCGATCTGATCCTGAATGAAATAGCCCTGACGATTGGCGAGGACGGACTGGTTGGTGTAAGCGGCGGGGTTGATGTTGTAGAAAGAGCCACGGCCATAGACCGGCGCCAAGAGGTCGATGCCGGGGACGGGGCCGCCGCGTTCTACTTCTCGTGCGGTGCCGTAGCGGCCGAGCCAATCCTGACGAACTGACTCAAAGCCGAAGGTGAGGTTGTTGCGGGCGATGCGCTGGTAGCCGTTGGCGGTAAAGGAGAGGTCTTCATTGCCACGGAACTGATCGCGGTATTCGCGGCGCATGGTGCGGCCGTCGGGGTTGATGCCCCGGGGTTCGTGATAACGCTCGGGGCGGTCGTAGTTGAGATAGCGAAAGGTGAGATCGGTGCGTAGGGTGGAGGTGAAGGCGTGGTCGAGGCGGGTTTGGAAGGTGCGGGCCTGGAGTTGTGAGGTGTCGGTGGGTTCGGAGGCAGTCCATTCGCGCGCGGCAAGCCATCCGCCGGCGGCGTTGACGGGGATGCCGCGAAGGCGGTGGGCGAGGAGGTTTTGATCGATGTACTCGTATTCAAAACCCAAAGATGTAGCTTCGCCCAGACGCCAGGAGAGGCCCGAGGCGAGGTGGATGTTTTCTGAGCCGGAGTTGTAGCGGAAGATCTTGCGTTCTTCGCCATAGATGGCAGCGCGGTAGAAGAGGTTTTTTGCTTTGAGAAGGGGGCCGGAGATTTCGCCGTGGCCGCCGCGCTGGGCAAAGGATCCGGTGCGGAAGCTGGCTTCGGCGCTGGGTGTGTTGCGCGGTTTGCGAGTTACGAAGTTGACGACACCGCCTGCTTCACCACCGCCGAAAAGAACGGCAGCCGGGCCTTTGAGCACTTCGACAAATTCGATGTTGGTGAGGCGGCCTTGGGAGGTGGAGAAGCCGGCGTCGTTGATGTCGTTATCGAGGCTGCCGTAGGGGTTGCCGCGGACACCGTTGAAGAGGACTTCGCGTTGTGTGAAGCCGCGGAAGGTCATGGCGGAATAGGGCGAGTCTGTGACGCCGCTGATGTTGCGATAGAGGTCTTTGATGTCCTGGATGTTGCGATCTTCGATGAGGGCTTTGGGGAGGACCTGGACGGCGTAAGGCAGGTCGAGGAGTTTGATTGGGGACTTAGTGATAGAAACCGAGAGGGTGGCGAGGAAGTTGTCGGGGCGGTCTGTGACTTCGATGGTGGTCTGGATGGTGTCGAGCTGGATCTTGAGGTTTTCGCAGGCGGCCGGGATCTGGAGGGTTTGCTGCGAGGGTAGGAAGCCGCGGCCGGTGGCGGTGAGGGTGTAGTCACCGGCGGGGGTGTTTTGGAGTGTGAATTCGCCGCTGCTGGAGGAAATAGCTGTGAGGCCGGAGGGACTCAAGGCTATGGAGATGCCGGAGAGGGGATCGCCCGTTTGGTTGACGACTTTACCTTTGCAGTTTGAGGTGGACTGGGCTTGTAAGGAGACTAACGAGAGGAAGAAAATGAAAGGGCGCATGAATACGGTAATGATTGTTCATTATCGTATATTTCGACGCCGGTTGCTCTCAGAAGGTGAATTTTGCTCTGAGCTGGATGAAGCGGGGCGGCCTCGGGTGGCGCGGAGGGTGCCGTATATGAAGTTGCTGTCTGCGACGAGAGAGGGGAAGGCTGAGAAAGGGGTCAGGAGCTAGCGGTAGGCTTCGCGTCGATGCATGATGGCAGTGATCTCAATTGCATTTTCACCGCTCGGGTAGAAAAAGAGCCGGTAATCGCCGCACCTGAGGCGGAAGTCATTATGAGGCGGCTTCAGTTTCTTGACATCTCCTGAGCGATTTGAAAGGTAGCGATCCAGGCAATGGAGGATCTGTATGGCCAGTTCACGGCTGATTGCCCGAAGATTTGCCCTTGCTTCTGGAGACCAGATGACGGAGATGCGGAGGGGGAAATTCTGACTCACTTGATCAGGCTGAACTCGCGAAGGATGTCTTCATGAGAGACCCCTTTGCCACCTGCTAAAGAAGCTCTGGACTGATTCAGTGCCATTGCGGTTTCGGGTGCAATCTCCTCGTCCTCGACGGGGGCCAGGGAGAGCGAGTGGAGAAGTGAGCTGTGCGGGGTAACCAATACCTCCAACAATTGTGCGACCGCTGTGAATTGCGTTGGGTCCAACTGGTCCAGTAATTGGTGTGCTTGTTGTCTGTCCATGTCGTGTTGCCCTCAAATACTTTTCATTCGAAGTCTAACAAAATCGGGGCTAGAGGCTTTTGTAGAGGTCGTTCTGTTTGCGGCCTATTGTGGCCCAACTGTAGCGGGTTTCGGCGGTTTTTCTGGCTTGTTGTTCGAGGGTCTGGCGGAGGGTGGGGTTGGTTTGGAGTTGCTCGATTGAGGCGGCGAAGTGGGCTGGGGTGGAGGCTAGCAGATAGTCTCTGCTGGGCTCGACATTCAGGCCGTTGACGCCGCCGGGGGTGGCTACGATGGCTTTGCCGCAGGCCATCGCTTCCATGATCTTGATGTTGGTGCCGGCGCTGGCTAGCAATGGGGCAATTACAACTTCCGCACGCTCGTAGGCGGGGCGGACGTCTGAGACGAAGGCTTCGAGTTCGATGTTGGGTTGGTTGAGGTCAATGTCCACGCGCTCTCTGTAGAAGTCGATGTAATAGGCAGGGTTGCGACCGGCGATGATGTGGAGCTTCGCGTCCTTGAGGCTGGGCCAGACGTTTTTCAGGAACCAGGCGAGGGCCATCAGATTGGGCAGATGGGCGAGGCTGCCGATGAAGAGGAGCCGGCCTTTTTCGGGTGGCTTGGGGCTGGGGTTGAAGCGGGTGAGGTCGACCCCGTTTTCGATCACTTCGACTCGCCGGGGTTGCTCGATGAGGCCTTTGTCGCGATCGCTCATGACGGCTACACAATCGACTTCGCGCCAAGCGGCGCGCTCGAAGGCTTGCCAGCGGGTGAGTTCGAGCCGCATGTCGAAATCGTCTTTGTCCTTTAGGAGCTGGCCGTAGAGGTCGAGGGTGATGTCGTGTTCGACGAGGATGGTTTTGGCGGGCTTGCAGACGGCGGCGTATTGCGCCATCTGTGTGAATTCGAGTTGGGCGATTTGCGGCTGCCAGCGGCGGTTGACCCAACCGATGGCGGCTTCGAAAGTCTCGCTGCGGAATTCTTCGACGACTTTGGGGTTGTTTGTGTTGCGGCGGTAGTGGGTGCCTTCGCGCTTGACTTCGATGATTTCGGCGCAAAGGCTGGCGAGCTCAGGTGCTGGAGTCTGGAACTCGTCGACGAAGCTCATGAGGATGATTGCGTAGTCTTTAGCGGCTTCTCGCATCAGGTTATACATGCGGACGGCACCGCCGTGCGAGAGCGGGAAGGGCATGTAGGAAGTGGCGATGAGTAGGCGAGGTTTGTCTGTTGCGGCCTGGCCCGGGAAGCAGGCGAGGTCGCCGTTGCCGAGGGCGAGGATCTGGGATTCGGGGAACTTGGGGGAGGCGGGGCGATCCCAGTCGAAATAGGGTTTGTCGAAGGCGGCGTAGCGTAGGGCGAAGGTGGCAATGGGGGCTGGCTCTGGGACAGCAGCTAGCAGGTTGATGCGTGTGACAGCGCGCTTCCAGAGACGATTGAAGACCTCGGGGGTGGCGACGCTTGAGAGGATCCAGCGGAGATAGTTTTGCTCGATAGCGAGTTCGATCGAAGACGCCGCGATGAAGCGGGCGGTGGTAGATCGATGGTGGTGGATGACTCTTGCGCCGGAGACGAAGACAGTGGGCCAGCCCTGTTGCCAGCCGCGCCAGCCGGTGTCGAGATCTTCAACGTAGGCGGGGCGGAAGCTTTCTTTGAAGCAACCGATGGTGAGGAGTTTGGCTGTGTCGTAGAGGGTGCAGCCGCCGGAGCCGTATAGGACGGGGGTGAAGTTTTCGCCTTCGGCTGGAGTTTCGCAGCGGAGGGGGAAGTCTCGCGGGGCGGTGGGTTTGTAGGCGGCTTTGCCGGTTTCTTCGCGGCGCTTGTTTTCGGGAAAGAAGATTTGAGCTGTGGCGCTGAAGAGGTTGGGGATTTTGTGGAAGGCTTCGTCGAGGGCTTCAAAGAAGTTGGGCTCGAGCACCATATCGTTGTTGAGGAGGCAGGTGTGGGTGGTGCGGGAAGCGCGGATCCCCATGTTGACGGCGGCGGCGAAGGAGAGAGGGTGATCGACCGAGATGACTTTGATAAAGTTGCTTGCGAATTCGTGAGTTGTGTCTGTGGAGCCGTTGTCGACGATGATGACTTGCTTTATCAGGCCGGGCTCGATTTGAGGCAGGAGCTGGCTGAGGAGTTCGCGGCCTTCGCGCGAGGGGATTACGACAGTGATGCCATCAGCGAGGTTCGGTACGGGCTCTGAGCGAAGGGGCTGGGTGGCCAGCGCCTTGCGACGGTTGGCGAAGTGGAAGTAATATGGCCGCTCAAGGGCGAAGGGGTGTTGGGCACGCCAGAGCCAGGTATAGAGGCGGCCACCGGGCCGGGTTTGGTGGCGGATCAGGTTTTTTGTGCGCCAGAGGAAGTGCCGGAGAATTTGCGGGATGCCGCGCGGGTGGAGCGGGAAGTGGCCGTAGTTTTCATTGAAGAAATAGACTTTGGTGGGGAAGAGTTTGAGGCCAAGCCAGCGCATGTCCCAATAGGGTTGTTTGGGTTGGAGGAGGATGCAGTTGAAGTGGACTGATTTGCCGGCGAGATGCCAGAGGATGCGGTCTCGATTGGTGTTGAGTGGCTCGAAGGGATGCCAGGGAATCCAGTGGCAGGGGACGGTAGGTTTGAATTCGGCAGCGATGTAGACAGGCAGATCGAGGCCACCCATCTTTTGCACTTCTTCGACAAATTGATCGATTAGGTCGTGAGAGCAGGAGGCGAAGGCGAGTTTGACGCTAGATGAGTTTTCGCCAGTCGGCAATGTCTTGTCCGTTCTTTGCTGCGTAGCTCAGGGCCTGCATACAGAAGACCGTGGATACCGGGTTGACGTGGGGTGTAAGTTCTTCGTTGCGACGGCCAAAGCCGAAGCCGCCGTGGAGAGTGGGGTCGGCGGATTGATATTGAAAGGCCTCAATCCGGATGAGTTCGCCTTCGGAGGGGGTTCCGCCGGCGAGGAGCTTCACTTTCAGGAGTTGGGCACAGACGTCGCTGCGCAGAAATTGGGGGGCGAGCTTTTCGCGGAGGGCTTCGCCGTGGGCGAGGGCGCTCTTGATGAGGTACTGAATGGGAGGACGATCGGCAACGGGCTGCAGGCCTTCGAGGAAGTAGGCCCAGGCGTGGAGGCGGTCCATTTTTTTGACTTCAACGGTCTCGTTGTCGAGGGTTTCCGAGTAGTGTTCGAGGGAGAAGTGGAGCAACTTATCGTAGAGGTCGAGGAAGGTCTGGTCGCCGAGGGTCTCTCCGAGGTCGCGCCAGGCGAGGGCGGCTTTGAGCTGGAAAGCGCCGGGCATCTTGCTCCACCAGATTTCGTACTCTGCGGGACTTTTGCAAGGGAGTAGCACAATGGGGTGGAAAGCGCTGAGGGAGGCGAAGTCGCGCTGCATGGCGGTGCCGATGTCGCGGGCACGGCTGAGGTAGATTTCGTCGCCGGTGATGCGGTATATCCAAAGGAGGGAGCGTGCGATGATTCCGCAATCGAAGAAGTAGCTGTAGCGACCGGAAGGGCTTAGCTCGAAGGGCATGGAGCGGGATTCGGGGTCCCAGGCTTTGTGGGTTAAATAGTCAGCGGAGAGGCGGGCTGCGGCGAGGAAGCGTTCGTCGCTGGTTTCTTCGAAGAGGTAGCAGAAGCCGGAGACGGCGTAGCCGGTGATTTCGGTGGAGGCCGGGAGGTTTTGATTTGTGTCTGTGAGCCTGTAGCGGGACACGCCGCCGTCCGGAGCCTGGATGCCGGAATGGAGGAGCCATTCGCCTGCTTGTAATACAGGCATTAATTGGGTGGGACGCAACTCAAGATTATACTTTGAGTCAGCGATGTGGTGGTATCAAAAAGTACTGGTGGTGTGTATCGTGCTCACAGGTGGGCTGTGGGGGCAACTGCGGACTGGGGTACCGACTGGAATTCTTGAGGGGCGGCTGGCTGGGATTGTGGGTTCGAAGTTGGAAGTGGTGCTGGAAGGTGGGGAGACGTTGGTTTGTAGTGTGGATGGGCGAACCTATATCGACCGGGAGAGGCAGCGGCTTTACGTCAAAGATTTGAAAGCGGGGGATTTGCTGGAGTTGGTGACAGAGCGGCAGGGGATTGGGGCGACCTGTTTTGCGCGGATGATTCATGTGGTGAATGTAGAGAAGCGGTTTGGGGGCAGGGGGAAGGTAGGGTCTGTGAAGCGGGCAACGGAGAGTTTTGCGCCGCGCGGGAGTTTGACGGTGACGGGAGTGGTACGCGACTTGCAGACTGGATTTCTTGAGATCAAGACCAGACAGGACGGGCCGATGCGGTTTCGCTTGCGAGTGGACACTTTGTTTGTTCGCGATGGGCGAGAAGTGGCTGCGGGCGACGTGGATCGAACGGGGCCAGTCTTTGTTCGAGCTGGGTATGACCTGAATGGCGAGCTTGAGGTTTTTCAGGTGTCTTGGGGGGCGATTGTGCAACCAGCGATACCGCTACCACGTCACTAGAACAAACGGCTATACTGAAGGTTTAGTCTCACAGGGTTTTATCTTAGGAAAAATGTTGATTTACCAGCTTCTCGCAAGCCTTTGTGTGTTCGTATGTCTGGCCTCAGGCCAAGACTTTTACACTGGCCAGGCCGCCCGCCTGATTATTGGGCAAAAGAGTTTTACAGACCAATTCCCTGGCAACAGCGATACGCAGCTGGGTGCTGTGGGTGGTATTGCCATTGCTGGCGATCGCCTCTATGTTGCTGATTCCAGTCGTATTGGCGCAGCTCCGGCCAACCACCGCATTGTGATTTTCGACGGGCTTTCGAGCTTTGTGCCGCGGCCGAATGAGCAGCCGCCTCAAGGCCCGCGTTGCCCTGCTTGTGTGGGTAAGGCGACTGTTGTTTTGGGGCAACCGAACTTTGAGGTGAAACCCGATGACATGTTTCCGTCGAAAGTTGCTGCGACGACGATGCGTCTGGCGACGGCGGTTGCCTCTGATGGCAAGGTGCTGGTGGTCGCCGACACCGACTTTAACCGCGTCTTAATCTGGAATAATTTGCCGACCTCGAATGGGCAGCCGGCTGACATAGTTTTGGGACAGAACGCATTCGATAAACTGCGGCCGATTGCTACGGACAATAAATCGCTTCGTGGCCCGCAGGGTGTGTGGGTGCAGGACGGGCGTTTGTTTGTGGCTGACACGCAGAATCACCGGGTGTTGATCTGGAATCGCTTTCCTACCTCAAGCGACCAGGCGGCAGACGTGGTGTTGGGCCAGCCCAACTTTACGACAATTCCGCAAGTCGACATCTCGCGTGTTGCGGTGGAACCGAAGCAAAACAATTTACTAAATCCGGTATCGGTTAGCAGCGACGGACGGCGCTTGTTCGTTTCCGATCTTGGACACAACCGCGTGCTGGTTTGGAATTCGATTCCGACCTCGAACCAGGCTCCGGCGGATCTGGTGCTTGGGCAGCCAGACTTTACCAGCGCGGTGGCCAACAACTCTTCAAAGTTGTGCGCGGCCACTGGCAAAGATGCAGATAACAAAGATACTTTCCCCGGCCGTTGTGGCGCGACGATGAACTTTCCCCGATATGCGCTAAGCGACGGCAAGCGATTGTTTATCGCTGATGGCGGTAATGACCGGGTGATGGTGTACAACACACTGCCGACGACGAATGGTGCGAAGGCCGATGCAGTGCTTGGGCAACGGTCTGACAGTTTGAATCTAACGAGCGATGGGGCGTTTCCGAACTTTGTGTCGGCTGCGGACGTAATCCGAACGCCTACTTCGCTGGCATGGGATGGTACGAATCTCTACATCGCTGACCCCTATAATCGTCGCGTGCTGGTTTACACGCCTGCACCGCGATTGATCGTAGATGAAGGTGTTCGCAATGCTGCCAGCCGCGAGATATTCTCGGTCGGCTCGATCAGCTTTGGCGGGACTGCAACTGAAGCAGAAACGATTACGGTAAAGGTTAATTACGACGAGAACGACAAGGACAACACCAGCTATACGTACAAGTTCCCGAAAGACGGCAAGCTTGAGGATGCGATTAATTCGCTGGTGAACGACATTAATACGAAGAATGGCGGGAACAAGAATGTCCTGGCAACTCCAGTGATCCGCAGTTCTTTCTTTGTGTTGCTTCTGACAGCCCGTACATCTGGTGCGCCTGGTGATGCCGTTAGTTATTCGGTTGAAGTGGCTCCTGCAAAGGAAGGTGAGACACCGAAGACACAAGCGACTGCTGCCGGTGCAAATCTTGCCGGTGGGCAGGACGCAGCGCAGGTGTCCGCAGGAACGATTGTGACGATCTTTGGTAACGGATTTACGGACCGTACGGAATCGGTGCCGCTGACCTCATCGAACTGGCCTCGCGGACTAGCTGGCGTCGAAGTCTTTTTTGACGGTATCTCGTCCCCCATCCAGTCAGTTTCTCCCACCCAGATTGTGGCACAGGTTCCGATTGAACTGCGCGACACGACGGGAACGAATGCGTGGGTACGTGCGGTGAAATCAACCGGAGAAATTGTTCACAGCGCGCCTGTTGGAGTTCCTGTGATTCTGCAGAATCCCGGCATCTTCGCTGAAGAAGGCGCTGATCCGCGTCCCGGAATTATTACGCACTATTCGAGCTCCGCTACGGCAACAATTTCAATCGACGGCACAGGCAAAGCGGATGATGTGGCGACTGTTACCATCAATGGCCGGTCCTACGAGTACAAGATTCTTGCATCCGATGTAAATGCAGATGATCCGACAGCTGCAAACTACAAGCTGAAAGACAAGTTAATCGAGATTATCAATGCCGGCAATGGCGACCCTGAAGTGGAAGCGTTCCCAAGCGGATACTACACACGTATCCGTTTGCGATCGAAGAAGTTGGGTCCTGACGGCAACGGTACGCCGATTGCGGTAAAGACAAACGCCGACTCAGGGGTGATCCTGACGGCCTTTAACAGTGAGCTTTGCTGCGCCAATGTTGCTGGGTCACGCGTGACTGACGAGAACCCGGCAGTGCCTGGTGAGACTGTCGTTGTGCTGGCCACTGGCTTGGGTGCGATTTTCCCTGAGGCAGCGAATAACACTGTGTTTACGGGACAAGGCTACACCGGACCTGAGATTAACGAGCCGGTAGAGTTTGTCTCTTCGATTGCTGGTGGGAAAACAGCGAACGTTTTGTTCTCTGGCTTGAAGCTTGGGCTGATCGGGATCTATGAAGTTCACCTTGAACTGAATACTGATCTCGATACCAATCCGAGAATGCAGATGACGATTGCTCAGAGTTTTCAGGTGAGCAACATCGTAACCTTCGCCTTGAAGAATGCGAAGAAGGACGCTGGAATTCAGTAGTTAGAGATCGTGTGGTTTGAGTCTGAGGCCGCGGAGGATTTCCTTCGCGGCCTCAACTTTTTCAGGCAGGACGTAAAAGAAGACGCCAGTGCGTTCGGAGCGGAAGATGAGTCCACCGCTGTAGGTGTCGAGTTCGATGGCGAAGTCGATGCCGGCTGTTGTGAAGGCTTCCTCAACGGGTAGTGATTCACGCAGCTTTTTGGCGATATAGACGAGGTCGAGTTCGGTCTCGCCGAAGAATTCCGGCTCCTGGCGCATATGTGGCTAGGAGAGGCGGGCGATGATTGCGTCTTTGGCGCCCGGGCCTTTCTGGTCGTACCAGGCGAGGAATTCTTCACCCACGGTTTCGAGGTTCTTAAACGCTGTGGGGTTCTTCATCATTTCGCGCATGCCGGGGAGGATTGTGCGGATGCGGAGGTAGGTGAGCAGGAGCTCGCCGCCAGACTGGAAGTAGAGGTCTTTGTTGAGAACCCCGGAGGTGATGAAGCTGGCGACCATTTCAAAGTAGCTGGTGACCTGGCGCATGTTTGCGTTCTCATTGGTGCCGGGTGCGGCAATCTGGTTCATTTCTTCTACCGTCTTGGGGCGGAAGGTGGCCGCGAACCAGGAGCGGGCGGCGCGCATTTTGTCTTCGCGGCGGATTTCATATAGACGCAGAATGAGGTTGGCGTCGTCGTAGGTTGCTTGCGTGGCCATATGACGAATATCTCACAAGGAGTGGGTTTGGGTGAGAAGTTTTGCACTTGCGCGGGACTAGGTAACCAGCATGACTGTCGCTACTGAACAGGAAGAATTATTGTGGTTGGCCCTGAGGATGACTCCGCAACTGGGAGCGCGTCGGGCGGTGGACATCATCGAGAAATTTGGCTCGCCCGGGGCGATATTTCAGTTGGACTCGCGCGAGCTTGAGGGGGCGGGTTTGTCGGCAAGCGTGGCGCGGTCGATTGAGGCTGGTTCGGCAATGGAAGATGCGCTGGAGCAGCAGCGACTGATGCGGGCGACGGGGACGACGATACTCGCCTACTACGATGATCGCTATCCGGCGCTGTTGAAGCAGATCTATGACCCGCCGGTGCTGTTGTTTGCTCGTGGGGATCTGGGGCTGCTGGAAACGCCGGGAGTGGCCATTGTAGGAACTCGGCGGCCTAGCCCTTACGGAAGCAGCGTGGCGGAGCGGTTTGCGCGGGAGTTGAGCGAGGCGGGCTTGCTGATTGTGAGCGGGATGGCGCGGGGTATCGATACCGCGGCGCATAAGGCTTGTCTTGCGGTAGATGGGAAGACGGTGGCGGTATTGGGGTGTGGTGTCGATGTTGTGTATCCAGCGGAGAACAAGAACCTGGCGGCGCAAATTGCGCGGGACGGGTTGATTTTGAGTGAATACCCGTTGCGAACTCCGGGGTATCCGCAAAATTTCCCGGTGCGGAACAGGATTGTGAGCGGGTTGTCGAGTGGGGTGTTGATTGTGGAGGGAGCGCAGTATTCGGGGTCGGCAATTACGGCGCGCCTCGCGCTCGATCAGGGCAGGGAAGTGTTTGCGATCCCGGGAAACATTACTTCGAAGCAGAGCTGGGGGCCGAATCTGTTGATCCGGCAGGGGGCGCGGCTGGTGCAGGAGCCAAGTGATGTGTTGTGTGATTTACCGCTGGAGGCGAGGCAGAAGCTGCGGTCCCGCGCGAAGCAGCGCCTGTTGATTGAAGAGGGGGCGGAGTTTGAGCATCCGATGCAGGCGCTGCGGGCGAAGGTGATTCAGGTATTGCCTTTTGACGTGCCGCTGACGATTGATGAGATGCTGCCGAAGTTGAACGCGAGCGGGATGGTGAGTACTTCGGAGCTGATCTCGATTTTGTTTGATCTGGAGTTGGAGGGATTGATCCGGCAGTTGCCGGGGAAGGCTTATCAGAGGGTCTGGCATTAGACTTGAGGGATGATTGTGCTGCGGCCGTTGCAGGCTTCTGATGCTGCGGAACTCTTTCCATTGCTGGCTGGAGTGGCCGAGACTTTGCTGGTGAATGATGGGCCGGGGTCGAGTGAGGGTTTGGAGGCGGCACTGGTGGATCGCGAGGAGATGGCTGAGGCTGGGATGGTGCGGGCCTATACGGTGTTGAGTGAAGAGACCGGGGTGGTGATGGGGTCTGTACGTTTGAAGTACGGGCAGGGGCGCGGGGAGATCGGGGTTTGGCTGGGGCGTGAATTTCAGGGGCGGGGGTATGGGACGGAGGCGATTGCACGGGTGGTGGACGAGGGGTTTGGGGAGTTACGATTATCGCGGATTGAGGCGCATGTGTTTGAGGGGAATGCTGCCAGTAAGAAGGCGTTTGAGAATAACGGGTTTGTGTTGGAGCGGGTGGAGCGCAACGGGGTGATGCAGCGCGGGGAGTTTCGGGATGTCTGGGTGATGGCGGCGCAGTGCCAGACGTCCTACAGGGACGCCTAATATTTCTCAAGAAATTTGTCGAAGCCCGGTTGCTGGGCGGCCTTGCGGGCGATGCAGAGGTCGATTGTTTCGAGAGTCTGCTTGAGCGCGTTGGGGGCCCCGGTGAATTGAGCGACCTTGGGGGTGAAGAAGGATTCGAGTTCGTTGCGGGACTTCACATCGCAGAAGGTTTGACCGACGCCAGGGAGGGCTGAGCCGAAATCGAATCCGCCTCCAGTGGGCATGAGTTTCACGATAGTGTCGAAGTTGGCCTGGAGGAAATCGAAAGCCATCCGGCGGGTTTCTGGAAAGCCTTGGCCGGCAAATAGGAGCCCGCTGCCTTCGATGAAAGGAATTTTGCCCGAGGCGAGCAAGTCCATTCCGGAGCGCAGGGCGGCTGGATCGCGGAAGCCCGAAAGTGCGCCGAGCAGGCGGGCGCGGATGGCCTTATCTGTCGTGCTTGCAAATTTGGCGAGATAACGGTCATGCAGGGCCTTGTCTCCGTTGAAGGCGGCAGCTCCGAGAATCGAGCCCAGGAGGTTGGCGTCAGGCGAGGCCTGGCCTGCGAGCCAGGCATCAGCCAATTGGCGTGCTTGCGTGGCGAGGATCTCATCCTGGCCATAGGTGGCGAGCAGGGGCACAAGCAACTGGCGCAACAGCGCGTTTTCTTCAGGCTCTCCAAGGGCAGGAGTCCAGGAGAGCTGGCGGGCACGAGCGCTGTAAAGACTGCGGAGGAAGCGGGCGAAGGCGGGGCCTTGCTCCGCCGTGAGGAGATTGGCAGCGGGGAAGCCGACAATTTGGACTGAGGCTTGGAGTACTTGGCGTTGGGAGCCGTTAGCGAATTTGGCGGCGAGTGCGAGGGTTTGGTCGAGGGAGAGTTTGCCGGCTTCGCCGAGTGCGGCGGCGTTGCCCATTAGGTCGATTCGCTCTCGGGCTGAAAGGACTTCTGGATGTGCGGCCAGGGCCTCAAGGAGTTTGCCGCGTAGTTCAGTGCGGTAGTAGCCTTTGGCCCCGTCATTTGGGTTGACCCAGGCGGGGCAGGAGGCGGTGTTGAGCTTCCAGTCGAATTTGGCTTCTATGAGCAGGGTGCACTCGCGTTTGATTTTGCCGTTTTCTTCGTAGCTGATGCAGACGGGGAAGGACCAGGTTTGCTTTGCGGAACCTTTGGAGCCGAGCGGGAGGAAGCGCTGTTGTTCGAGGTGGAGGGTAGTGTTGCCTGGCTTGCAGTGAAGATCGACTGAGAGGAGCGGGATGCCGGGCTGGTTGAGGAATGTGGAGAAGGCGCGGGTGATGTCCTTTTTAGTGGAAGAGCTCAGCGCATCGAGCAGGTCTCCGGCGGTGGCGGCACGATCGGAGTAACGCTTGAGGTAGGCGACGATGGCCTTCTGGAATTCGGCCTCGCCAAGCCAGTTCTCAAACATGCTGATAACGGCCCCGCCCTTCTGGTAGGAGATGCCGTCGAAGGCACTGTTGATGTCGTCTTTGGCGAGGATGGGCTGGCGGATCTGGCGGGCAGAGATGAGAGAATCCTGGCTGGCGACGTAGAGCTTGGCGTCCACTTCGTCGATGGCCGTGTTCCATTCGGGTTTCCACTCGGCCAGGCTTTTGTCCTCCATCCAGGTGGCAAAGGATTCATTGAGCCAGATGTCATCCCACCAGGCGGAGGTGACGAGGTTGCCAAACCACTGGTGGGCTAGTTCGTGGGCGGCGGTGCGGGCGTAGTTGCGGCGGCGGTTGATGGAGTCCGATTCCGGCTTGGCAAGGATGATGTTTTGTGCGTAAGTGATGAGGCCAGCGTTTTCCATTGCGCTAAAGCCGGAAGTGTTGGGGATGACGAGTTGGTCGGCTTTTTCATAGGGGTAAGGAATGCCGAAGTATTCTTCGTGATGGTTGATGATATCGGCGGTGACTTCGACCGCGTACGTCGCCTCGTCGGCGTGGCCCTTGGGGACAATGATTCGAACGGGTACCTGCTTGGCACCGGCTTTGCCGGCCGGGACGTATTCGAAGGGGCCGGCGGCGAAGGCAACGAGGTAGCTGGGTAGCGGCTGAGTCTTTGCAAAGACGACAGTGCGTTCGGTGCCGGTGACTTTGTCGGAAATGATGTTCGTGTTGCCGACGGCGGTTATGTTGGCCGGAATGCGAAGTGTAATTTGCCAGGGAGTTTTGTAAGTGGGTTCGTCGAAGCAGGGAAATGCAGCGCGCGCGTCTGTAGGTTCGAATTGTGTGAAGAGATACCAGTTGCCGCTATCGTTCTGGCGAAAGATGCCAGAGCTGGACTTGGAGCTGATCTCGCCGGAGTAAGTGATGTCCAGTGTAAGGGGGCCTTTGGGGAGGGCTGTAGGGAATTCGAATCCAACGAAGTCATCGCCGCCTGGGAGAATTTGTGCTGTAAGTGATTTGGTGGCTGGAGTGGTGACGGTGGCTGATGAAATCTGGAGTTTGGATTGATTGAGCCAGAGGGTTTTGGAGGCGCTTGCAAGGGTTAGAGATATGCGAATTGTGCCGGTGAATGTCTCTTCGCTTGGGTTGAGCTTGAGGGTTGCCTGGTAACCGGTTGGAGTTGCTTGTTGGACTTCTGAAAGGCGAAGTTTTGGGGCTGTAGCGGAGGCACTGATGTTAGCAGTGGCGACGGCTAAAGAAAGAACAACGAGGATATTCCGCATATCCTTCATGGTGTCACAACTAAGTTTTGCCCAGGCTAGTTGAAGAAAGCGGAGACGGGCGTTTGCGCTTGGGGTGCCGCTAAAGGGGCTATGGATTCATCGGGTCCGTAAACTTGAACGGATTGGAAGCCTGCCGGGGAAGGTTCGCGGTGAACGATCAACCTCGAATGGATCAGGTCTAGAACCCAATACTCTTGGATAGACGCGCGGGCGTAGAGGTTAGCCTTGGTCTTCAAGTCAAAGGCCAGACTAGTATCTGATACTTCGCAGACGAGCTGAATGTCGTCGGGTCGAGGGTTTGCCAATCGCATTGAGAGGGCTGGACGCTTTAGAACCACAAGGTCTGGTTCTGGCTCGCTGGTATGAACATCTTCTGGATGTACGTCGATGGGCATTTCCTGCTGCATGTTAGGTCGTCCAAAAACTTCAACCAAGTAATCCAGCAACAGCAAGAGTCCAACGCAGTGTTTTCGGTTCTTGCCCATTTTGAGAATGAGCTCTCCTTCGATGAGTTCAAGGTTTTGACCTGCGAGTAGGCCGACGGATTCCAGAACCGAAAGTTCGGTCCGTGTCCAGCGCTTTCTTGGTGGAGAAACTGGAACGATATCGGTTTGTGGCGTAAGCAGAGCTGTCGGCATTGCCTTGGACCTCTATTCCAATATTACCGCTTCCCTAAACCTCGACTTCGACTTCCTCGGTTTCGTCTTCAGCGGCTTTGGCTTTTGAGCCCTTCTTCTTGGTGGCTTTAGCAGCCTTCTTGGCGGGGCGGCGGCTCTTGGCGGCCTTCTTGAATGCCTCGGGGCCTCCGGCGTCGGCGATCTGCTGGGCGCGCGCGGCGATCAGTTCAAAGGCCTGCTCGGGGGTGAGGGTCATCGGATCTGTGCCGCGGGTTACCGTTGCATTGGTTTCGCCGTCGGTGACGTAGGCTCCGTAGCGGCCGCTGAGGAGTTTTACTTCCTTCTGGTTGGCCGGATTGACGCCGAAATCTTTGAGTGCAGTGAGGGCGCGGGCGGCACCACCACGGCCACGGGTCTTGGGCTGGCGGATGAGTTCCATCGCCTGCTCGAGTGTTACGTCGATGGGCGAGAGGTCCGCCGGGAGGCTGCGGGTTTCGGTGCCCGATTGCACGTAGGGGCCGAAGCGGCCGTTGGCGGCGATGACTTTTTCGCCGGTGTCGGGGCTGGGGCCGAGATTCTTGGGCAGGCTGAGGAGCTTGGCGGCGTGGTCGAGGTCGACATCCTTGAGGTCTGTGCCCTGGACGAGCGAAGCCATCTTGGGCTTAGCTCCGTCGCGGCCGTCGCCGAGTTGCACGTAGGGGCCGTAGCGGCCGACTTTGAGGAAGACCGGCATGCCGAACTCAGGATGCAGGCCGAGGCTCTCGGGCTCTTTGCTGGCCTGCTCGAGCATCTCGAGGGCCTTGGGGAGGGTGAGCTCATCGGGCGGCATCTCGTCGGGGACGCTAGCGCGGCGTTCTCCATCGCTGATGAAGGGGCCGTAGCGGCCAATGCGGACTTCGACCTTCTTCTCTTCCCACTCACCGAGCGGGAGGCCGTTGATGATGCGGGGGTCGATTTCTTTCTCGCCGATTGAGACGAGTTCTTTGAGGCCGGGCAGGCCGTCGCCGAAATAGAACTTGGCGAGGTACTTGGCGGAGGTGTTTTCGCCGCGTGAAATGCCGTCCAAATCGTCTTCGAGCGAGGCGGTGTACTTGTAGTCGAGAAAGTTGGTGAAGTGCTGTTCGAGCAGGCCTACAACGCCCATTGCGGTGAAGGTGGGGACGAGGGCCGTGCCTTTCTTGAAGGCGTAGCTGCGGTTGAGCACCAGTTCGACGATCGAGGCCCAGGTGGAGGGCCGACCGATGCCGAGCTTTTCGAGTTCTTTGATCAGCGAACCTTCCGTGAAGCGGTTGGGGGGCTGGGTGGAGCGATCGAGCGGGTCTGCCTTTAGAGTTTTGAGGGCGTCGCTGGCTGCCATTGCCGGCAGTACGCGGTCTTGCTCGTTGCCGTTGTTGCCGTTTTCGTCGTCGTCTTCTTCGTGATAGGCCTTGAGGAAGCCGGCGAAGGCGATGGTTTTGCCGCTGGCGCGCAGGGTGGCGTCGCCTGCATCGACCATGACCACAGTATTGGTGCCGCGGGCGTCTGCCATCTGGCAGGCTACGGTGCGCTTATAGATAAGGTCATAGAGCTTGTATGCTTCCTGGCCGAGGGCGGCGAGGACGACGTCAGGGGCGGTGAAGTTGTCGCCGGCGGGGCGGATGGCTTCGTGCGCTTCCTGCGCGTTTTTGACCTTGGTCTCGTAGGTGCGGATGGTGGGCGAGAGGTATTCTTTGCCGTATTCGGCTTCGATCAGACGGCGGGCAGCGCCGACGGCTTCCTGCGAGAGGGTGGCCGAATCGGTACGCATGTAGGTGATGTAGCCGTTTTCGTAAAGTTGCTGGGCCACTTGCATGGTGCGCTTGGCCGAGTAGCGCAGCTTGGAGTTGGATTCCATCTGCAGGCTGGAGGTGAGGAAGGGGGCGGCAGGGCGCTGTACGAAGGGCTTTTCTTCGACGCTCTTGACGGTGACGGGGCCTGCGTTGAGGAGGCCAACGATGCGCTCGGCACCGGCCTTGTCTAGCAGGACGAGGGCCTGGGGATCGTCGAGCTTGCCGGTTTCGGGATTGAAGTCTTTGCTGGTGGCTACGCGCTTGCCGCCGAGGGAGAGCAATTCGGCCTCGAAGCTGGGCTCGACGCCGGGCTTGGAGAGCTTGGCCTTAACCGACCAGTAGTCTGCGGTGCGGAAGCGGATGCGGGCGCGCTCACGCTCTACCAGAAGGCGAACCGCGACGCTTTGTACGCGGCCAGCGCTGAGGCCGGGGGCCATTTTCTTCCAGAGCAGCGGGCTGACTTCGTAGCCGAAGAGACGGTCGATGATGCGGCGGGTTTCCTGGGCGCGGACGAGGTCTTCATCGATCTCTCTTGCGTTCTCGAGAGAATGCATGATCGCGTCTTTGGTGATTTCGTGAAAGACGAGGCGGCGGGTGGGGATCTTCGGTTTGAGTACTTCCCGCAGGTGCCAGCTAATGGATTCACCTTCGCGGTCTTCGTCAGTTGC
>JALHNH010000018.1 GCA_022843625.1 Bryobacter sp.
CGACGTAACCAACCCGAACTTCCTGCGTGTCCTGGGCGCCTCTGACGAACGTCAGTTCCGCCTCGTACTCCGCTTGCAGTTCTAAGTTGGGAAACAATCCAAACAAAAGGCGGTTCGCTTCGGCGAACCGCCTTTGTTTTTTGCCAACATAGAATTATGCTCTTGCTAATCTTGGCCATCTCCCTTCTCCAGGGCCAATCCGCCGCCCAGGCCGAAAAAGCAAACCGCGCAAAAGCTCTCCTCGCCGAAAACAAATTCAACGAAGCCGCCGCCCTCTACACAGAACTCGTCCAGCAACTCCCCGGCAACCCCGGCCTTCTCCTCAACCAGGGCATGGCCCTCCACATGTCCGGTGCAGATGCCAAAGCCATTCCACCTCTCGAAGCCGCCCTCAAGCTCAACCCCAACATCCCCCCCGCCCTGCTCTTCCTCGGTGCCAGCTACCTCCGCACCAATCAACCCGCCAAGGCCCTCGCCCCCCTCGAAAAGTTCACCACCCTCGACCCCAACCACCTCGAAGCCCGCCAAATGCTGGTCGACGCAGCCAACGTCTCGGGCCAACCCGCCCGCGCCATCCCTCACCTGGAAAAGCTCGGTCTCTATTACGACCTCGGGCGCGCTTACGAAGCCCTGGCCTTCGACACCTTTGCCCAACTGGAAAAGCTCTACCCCGAATCCGGCCCCTTCTTTGCCCTCCTGGCCGACTCCCGCTCCAAAACCAGCCAGCGCCGCGCCGCATTCTTTCTCTATCGCAAAGCCCTCGAAAAAGTTCCCACCCTCCACGGCATCCGAACCTCCATTGCTGAGATCTACCGCGCCAACGGCAACCCCGAATGGGCCCTCCACGAAGAAGCTGCCGAAGCCAGACTGCCAGCCCCCAATTGCAAACTCAAAACCCCCGAGTGCGAATTCCTGGCCAGCCGCTACACCAGCGCAATCCGACTCTCCAAAGCTTCCAACAGCGCAATGAACCTCTACTGGCGCACCCGTTCCTACAACCAACTCGCCACTGAAGCATTCATCAATCTCAAACCCGGCACCCCAGACTCTTACCGTTACATCGCCGAAACCAGTCGCGACCAAAATCGCCACGCCGACGCCGCCGATGCCTGGAAGCAAGCCCTCCAGCTAGTCCCAGACCAAGCCGACTTCCAGCGCGAACTCGCCGCCACCTACCTCACGCTGAAGAACTACGACGAGGCGCAAAAGCTCACCACCCAATTGCTGGCAAAAGAACCCGATGCCGCCGACATAAATCATCTCCAGGGAGATTTGTTTCTAGCCCAACAACTCCCTGACAAAGCCGAGCCCTTCCTGGCAAAAGCCGCAAAGCTCGCACCAAGCGTCCTCGCCGCCCGCGCTTCCTACGCCCGCGCACTCCTGGCATTAGGCAAGCCCAAAGAAGCCCTCCCACATGTAACAGCCGCCCTGCCGCTAGACACCGACGGCAGCCTCCACATCCAGCTCGCTCGCGCCTATCAGTCCAGCGGCCAAACCGAAGCAGCCAAGCTCGCAATGGCCAAATACCAGGAGATCCAGTCCCGCTCAAGCAAGCAGGAAGAAGTACCCGAAATCGCTCCCCCAAAATGAACCCGCTTCCACTCTTACTCTTCGCGCAAATCCACTTCACGGCAGTTCCAACTGCCCCGCCCTTCATCTTGCAGAACAACCCCACTGCAGACAAGCACATGGTGGAAACGATGCCCGGCGGCATCGCCATCTTCGACTACAACAACGACGGTAAACTCGATCTCTTCTTCACCAACGGCGCTTCCCTTCCAGACCTCAAAACCAAACACCCCAACCGCCTCTACCGCAACGACGGCAACATGCGCTTCACCGACGTAACCAGCGATGCCAACCTCACCGGCACCGGCTACTCCATGGGCGCAGCCGCCGGCGACTTCGACAACGACGGCCACATCGATCTCTTCGTCGCCGGCCTCTACTCAAACCATCTCTATCGAAACAACGGAAAAGGCAAATTTGAAGAGCTCACCAACACCGGCATCCTCTCCAACGAATGGTCCGTAGCCGCCGGCTGGTTCGATTTCGACAACGACGGCAAGCTAGATCTGCTAGTCACCAACTATGGCCGCATCGACTTGAACAAGCCCCGCTTCTGCGGCGATCAGGCCAAAGGCCTCCGCGTCTACTGCCACCCGCGCTACTACGATCCCCGCCCCAACCAGCTCTATCGCAACTTGGGGCTCGGCAAATTCGAAGACGTCACAATCTCTTCGGGCCTCTCTAAACACCTCGGGCGCGGTATGTCGATCGCCTTCGCCGACTACGATGCCGACGGCCGTCTCGACGCCTTCGTAACCAACGACAACCTCCCCAACTTCCTCTTCCACAACTTGGGGCTCGGCAAGTTCGAAGAGCTAGCCCTGCTATCAGGAGTCGCCCTCCTCGACAGCGGCAAACCCATCGCCAGCATGGGCACAGACTTTAGAGACTATGACAACGACGGCAAGCCCGACATCGTCGTCACAGCCCTCACCGGCGAAACCTACCCGCTCTTCCACAACGAAGGCGCAGGCAACTTCTCAGACCAAACCAACAAGAGCCAACTCAGCCGCTTAACCAATAAGATCGCCGGCTGGGGCGTCGGCCTCGTAGACTTCGACAACGACGGCCACAAAGACCTCTTCACCGCCAACTCCCACGTCAACGACATCGTAGAGAAATTCGAAGCTGCCACCTACAAACAAGCAAACACCGTCTTCCGCAACACCAGTGCAGGCAAATTCGATGTCACTCAATCCGGCCTCGAAGCCTCGGTAAAAGCCCATCGCGGAGCCGCCTTCGCCGACCTCGACGCCGACGGCAAAATCGACATCGTTGTCACATCCTTAGGTGAACCCGTCGAGATTTGGCGCAACACCAGCCCCAACACCAACAACTACATCAGCATCCACGCCCCCCTTGGCACCACCATCAAACTAGGCAACCAGACTAACCACATGACCACCAGCGTCAGCTACGCCTCAAGCACGCACACCCCAGTCCACTTCGGCCTCGGCACAACAACTCAGGTCGACAAGATAGAAATCCTCTGGCCTTCCGGAAAACGCCAAACTCTGACAAACATAAAATCCAATCAGACCCTAACGGTGACCGAACCATGACTCCCTTCATCCTCCTTGCCGCTCTCGTCTCAGCAGACTTCCTCACAGAGATCAAGAATTCAGGAACTCAAGCGCTGCTGATCGTAAAAGACGGCCAGCCAGTAGAATCCTTCCAACCCGCCACTCGGGTCGCCGTTCAATCCGTCACCAAACCCTTCGTCAGTCTCGCGGCCGGCAGACTCAGGACCGAAGGCAAACTCAAATCTCTTGACCTCAAAATTGGCGAGATCCTACCCGAGCTAGCCAAAGATCCCAAGGCTCCCGTCACCCTCCGCCACCTCCTATCCCACTCCTCAGGGATCCGCGACGCCAGAGACTCTAAGGGCCGAACACTCAACGAATTTATGGACACAAAAGACGTCCTCGAATATGTCTCCAAGCTACCGATCGAAGCCCCACCCGGTCAGGAGTACAAGTACAGCAACGTTGGTGTCGCGCTCACATCGCTTGCCCTCGAACGAATCGCCGGTGAACCACTCCATCTCTACCTGCGTCGCACCCTCCTCCGGGCAATGGGCATTCAATCTGACGAATGGCGTCTGGACAAGCGCGGTCGATCCCCCTTCTATTTCGGCCTCTCCATCAACGCCGAAGACCTCGCCAAAATCGGCCAGCTCATCATCAACGATGGCCAGTGGCAAGGCAAGCAACTCCTCTCCCCGGAATGGATCAAGCTATCCACGCAAGAACCCGGCAACACCACCAACCCGCGCCTCGGCCTGATCTGGTTCTTCCAGGCATCCACAACCCCAGGCGCAAAACCAGCCATGATCCAGCACACCGGAGACGGCGGCAACTACCTGCTGATCTTCCCCAAATACAACCTCGTAGCCGTACGTCTCCGCCCCAACTCAGGCAAACCCGACCCCCTCAAAGATTTCCCCAATCTCGTCGTAGACCGCTTCATCCGGCAATAATGGATTAATACCCATGAGCGTCCACCCTGCCGCTGGCACCCATCCAACCACCCTCGTCGATCTCGCAAATCTGGAAGCCAAATACTACAGCCTTCACCCCGATCCCGCAAACCCCTCCCAGCGAGTTTCCTTCGGCACCTCCGGCCATCGCGGCTCCTCCCTCAACACCACCTTCAACGAAGACCACATCCTCGCCACCACCCAGGCCATTGTTCTCTATCGCAAGATGCAGAACACGAACGGCCCCCTCTTCCTGGGCATCGACACCCATCCCCTCTCGGTCCCCGCCTACCGCAGCGCCCTCGAAGTCCTCGCCGCAAACTCCATCGAAGTCCGCATTGCTCCAAACGACGGCTACACCCCCACCCCGGCCATCTCCCACGCCATCCTCAACGCAACCAACGCCGACGGCATCGTCATCACTCCCTCCCACAACCCGCCCGAAGACGGCGGCTTCAAGTACAACCCACCCACCGGCGGTCCTGCCGGCAGCGAAGCCACCACCTGGATCCAGAACACCGCCAACGAATTCCTCGCAAACAAGCTCCACGGCGTAAAGCGCATCCCCTTCGAACAAGCCCTCCACGCCCCCACCACCGTCGAACACGACTATATGCGTTACTACATCGAAGACCTCGACAACGTCATCGACTTCGAAGTAATCCGCGCCTCGGGTATCACCATGGGAGCAGATCCTCTCGGCGGCGCAGGCGTCCACTATTGGGCCCCCATCGCCGACTACTACAAGCTCGACCTCACCGTAGTCAACGACAAGGTCGACAAGACCTTCTCCTTCATGACCCTCGACTGGGACGGCAAGATCCGCATGGACCCCTCCTCGTCCTACACCATGCAAGGCCTCATCGGCCTCAAAGATCGCTTCGATGTTGCCTTCGCCTGCGACACTGATCACGACCGCCACGGCATCGTCACCAAGTCCGTCGGCCTCCTTCCACCCAACCACTACCTCGCCACCTGCATCCACTATCTCTTCACCAATCGTCCCGAGTGGGGCGCAAACACCCAGGTCGGCAAAACCATCGTCAGCTCTTCGATGATCGATCGCGTCGCCGCGCAAATCCACCGCAAAGTCTACGAAGTCCCGGTAGGCTTCAAGTGGTTCGTCGACGGTCTCGTCGATGGCAGCCTCGGCTTCGTAGGTGAAGAAAGCGCCGGTGCCACCTTCCTCCGCCGCAACGGCAAAGTCTGGACCACAGACAAAGACGGCATCACAGCCGCACTGCTCGCAGCCGAAATCACCGCCAAGCTCAACCGCGATCCCGGCGAAGTCTACAAAGAACTCACCAAGACCCTGGGCGACCCATCCTACGCCCGCATCGACGCCCCAGCCAACTCGCAACAAAAGAAGATCCTCAGCAACCTCAAGCCCAGCGACATCAAGGCCACCACCCTGGCCCGCGAGCCCATCCAGCACATCCTCACCACCGCCCCCGGCAACAACCAGTCCATCGGCGGCCTGAAGCTCGTAACCGAAGGCGGCTGGTGTGCAGCCCGCCCCTCCGGCACAGAGGACGTCTACAAGATCTACGCCGAAAGCTACCACGGCCCAAACCACCTGCAACAAATCCAGCAGGAAGCCCAACTCATCATTGCCGAGGCATTCAAACAATGAGCACCTTACTTCTCCACTCCGTCAGCTACGCCGGCTTCTGGGGCCAGCCCGCCCTCACCGTTGAGCAACTCATCGACAAAGCGAAAGAGCTCGGCTTCGGCGGCGTTATGCTGGCCGCCAAGCGCCCCCACGTTTCGATCCTCGATTACAACGAGGCCGCCCGCACCAAGCTCCGCCGCCTCCTCGAAAAGAAGAAGCTCAAGAACCTCTGCCTCGCCGGCTATTCCAACCTCACAGCAGACCTCGAACATCCCGACGTGCCCACCCTCGAGATCCAGACCCAATATCTGATCGAGCTGGCTAAACTCGCTCACGATCTCGGTGGCTCCATGGTGCGCATCTTCACCGGCTATGAGAACCCCGCTCACGACTACACTCGCCAGCTCCGCATGATCGCTGCCGGTCTGCGCGAAGCCGCAAAGCGAGCCGCAGACTACAACGTCACTTTCGCCGTGCAAAACCATCATGACCTCGCCGTCGGCTACGAAACCCTCCACGACCTGATCACTCAGGTAAACCACCCCAACTGCCGCGCCGGCTTCGACGCCTGGGCCCCCGCCCTTCACGGGGCAGACCTCACTCAAGCTGCAATCCTGATGGCCCCCATCACCGTTCACACCACCGTCGCAGATTACGTCAAACGCCCTCGCTACAAATACGATTCCGCCTTAGTCAATTACCGCGAAGGCCTCCCCTTCATCCAGGCCGTCCCCATGGGCGAAGGCTTCATCGATTACAAGTCCTTCTTCGAATCCCTGGCTGAAGGCGGCTTCAACGGCAGCATCGCCTACGAAATGTGTTCCCCGCTGCTGCACGGTTCCGACATGAAAACACTGGATCGCTACGCCCGGCACTTCATCGAATACATGCAGTCCCAATAATGAAACTCCCCTCCGCACGCAATCTCTTCATCGGTCGCCTCGTCTTCGATCTCATCATCTGCGTCTGGCAGATCATTGAAGTCAAGGCGGCCAACATCTCCCCAGCCACCCCCTTCTACGCCAGCCCAATGGCCATCCTCGCCCTCACCAACCCGATGGTCACCCTTCTCTCAACCACCATATTCTCGGACGCAACGCTCGCCCGCGAATGGATCTGGGTCCCTCTCTATCTGGTCTGCGACGCGATAATCTGGGGTGGCCTCTGGGTCATCATCCACTGGCTGCGACAACCCACCGTATACGAATAACCCATGCACCGCCGACTCTTCCTCCAATCCACCGCCGCCCTGGCCGTCCCACCTGCAAAGCCCCACTCCGCACAAGTCAAGCAACACAACAACAAGCCCACTCTCTTCCTCAACGGCCAGCCCACCATTGCCAGCTTCTACGCTTTAACCGATTGCATCGGTGGCCGCTTCAGCTTCGACGAGCAACCCCAACAATCCATCCGCCAATTCGCCGCCGTCGGCTTCAAGCTCTACCAGCTCGATCTCTTCATGGCCGACTGTCTCACCCAGCCCGGCCCCCTCAACCTCGATCTGGCAAGACGTCAAATCCGTGGAGTCCTCAACGCCTGCCCCGACGCGGCCATAGTCCTGCGCTGGCACCTCAACGCCCCTCAGTGGTGGAAGGACCAAAACCCCAGCGAGCTCACCCGATACGACAATGGCGACTTCGAAACCCCAGACCGCAAGCTCCCCGTCCGCACCATGCAGGACGACCTGCGCCGCACCCCACGCGCCAGCATCGCCTCAACTTTGTGGTTTGAACTCGCTCAATCCAAAACCATCGAACTCCTCAAAGGCCTCGCCAAGACTCCCGAAGGCAACGCCCTCATCGGCATCCATGTCGCAAACGGAGTCTACGGCGAATGGCACTACTGGGGCTTCATGCGCAACGAGCCCGACACGGCGAAACCCATGCAAGCCCACTTCGCCAACTGGCGCAAGTCCAAAGGCAAGACAACAATCCCTGTCCCCAACACAGCCGAGCGCAAGGCCCTGGACGTAGGTATCTTCCGCGACACCGCGCGTCGCGAGCACGTCATCGATTACTACCGCTGCCAGCAGGAGCTCGTCGCCAACCGAATCATCGATCTCTGCGCCACCGTCAAGAAGCACTGGCCACGCCCCATCATCACCGGCACCTTCTACGGCTACTTCTTCAGCGTCTTCGACCGTCACGCCACCGGCGGCCACCTCGAACTCCACAAGATCCTCGCTTCACCCCACGTCGATTACCTCAGCGCCCCGCAATCCTACGGCCCTGCCTATCGCGACCCAGGCTCCTGCGGCATCACCCGCGCCCTCATCGAGACCATCCGCCTCAACGGCAAACTCTTCCTCGACGAGATGGATCAAACCCCGTCCTGGAAGTGGCGCAACGACGTCGATGCCGCTTTCGAACTCACCAACCTGAACGAAGACATCGCCCTGATCCGGCGCAACATCCTCGAAGGCTACACTCGTGGCGCAGGCCACTGGTATTACGATTTCGGCCCAGCCAACAACTCCGGCTGGTGGGCCGACAAGCGCCTCATGGCCGAAATCGATCAGCTCCACAAGGTGCTAAACAAATACCACCAGCGCAAATATGAGCCCGCAGGCGACGTCCTCGCTGTCTTTGATACCGAGGTCTTCTACTACACTGGCTCGATCCAGGGCACAGACCCACTAACCGACCCAATAGCTGTCAACCGCACCATCACCAGCCTCTACAAATCCAGCGTCGCCATCGAGACCATCCATCTCAACGACCTCGACAAAATCGACCTCACCCGCTTTAAAGTAATCCTCTTCGCCAATACCTGGCACATGACGGCCGCTCAGCGCACCTTCATCAAAACAAAAGTCATCAGCAAAGATCGCCACGTAATCTTCCAGGGCCTCCCCGGCTACATCGACGGCAACAAGCTCTCCATCAACTATTCAAAAGAAGTTACCGGCCTCAACCTCGAACCCACGACAGACGCCAAATTCCAACCCGCCCTCAAGGCAACGTCAACTCAGTCCAACGTCCATTTCTTCACCACCCCGCCAACAGACTGGCGTCCGATTCTCAAGCAAACCGCTGCCCACGCCTACACAGATCACGACGACATCGTCCACGCCGGTGGCGGCTTGCTGCTGCTTCACACCAAAACAGGTGGTCCCCGCGACATCCGCCTCCGCTCTGGCAAAACCATCCAAACCACCTTGCCCGCCAACCACTCCTTACTGCTCGATGCAGAGACAGGCGAGAAGCTCCTCTAATATAATGATCAGGCTCTATGCGTCTGCTGTTAGTTCTCTTCCTGCTTGGTAATCTGCTTGCTCAAGACTGTCGACTCAACCTCTTCACTCCAGCCCAACCACCCTTCAAGATGGAAGAAGGCGAGCGAGCCCTTGAATCCCAAACGCTCCAAACCGCCATCTTCGCAATCTCCCCCAACCAGATCCCCCACTTCTTCGACACCGCATCGCGAATCCGGCGCATCGACTCGAGCGGCCGCATGTTCACCATTGCCGGTAACGGCACCAGAGGCCTAACCGTCACACCCGGCTCATCAGATCAAGCCCTCCCAGCCATCTCGCAACTCCTCTTCTCCCCCTCTGGCGTGCTTCACTTCGTCGCCGTTGGCCGCGTCTTCCAGATCACCAACGGCATCATCGAACCGGTAGCAGGCTCCGGCCGTCCAGGCTTCAACGGAGAATCTGGCCCCGCCACAGAGGTCAATCTCGGCACCATCGTCAACGCAACCTTCACCCGCTCCGGCGATCTGCTCATCATCGACAACTTCAACCGCCTCCGCCAGCTCTTTCCCGACAAAACGCTCCGCACCATCGCCGGCTCCACCCGCGTCGCTGCAGCCGCCGGCCTTACCGGTGACGAAGGCCCAGCCACCGCCTCAGCCCTATCCAACCCACGTCAGGTAATTGCCTTCCCCAACGGCAACATCTGGCTGCGTGATCTCGGCGGCCGCCACATCCGCATCATCACCCCCAACGGCATCATCGATACCGTCAACACCAACTTCGACACCACCATCAACATCCTCCTCTTGGCCGACGGCACACCCGCTGCAGCCACCGCCAATCGCGTCTTCCCCATCCGCCCCGATGGCAACATCGAAACCGGCGCCGCCCCCTACCCCACCTTCACCGGCACACCCCGCGCCATCGCCTCAAACGGCGACCTCTACTACGAAGGCACAGCCCGTCCAGAGCAACGCAACCCGCTAGTCCGCATGGCCAACCGGGTCCCCACCGTAATCGCCGGCGCTCCCGTAGCAGCAACAGTGGACGGCCAGGCCCCACCCTTCGCTGCCTTCTACGCCCGCAACAACTCAATCCTCTACAGCGCAAATCTCGGTGGCAAATCAGGCATCCTCGAAGCCCGCCCCGGCCAAACCCCACGCTTCATCGTCGGCGGTGGCGACGACATCGGCGACGCAGAAGGCAAAACCGCAACCGCCCTCTCACTCTTCGGCATTCAAACCTTCACCGTCGACAATGAAGGCCGCATCATCATCGCTGACGCCAACCGCCGCCGCATCCTCGTCGTCGCTACAGACAACAAAGTCTCAAACCTCAAAACATCCGACGGCCAACCCGTCATCTTCGCCCCTCTCGGAGCCTTCTCCACCCTCCAGCGCATCGTCGCAGACGCCGCAGGCAACCTCTACTGGAACGCCGCCGCCTACACTCCAACCGGCGGAGTCCTCACCGTCGAACTCGCTGTCTACACCAAAGCCACCTCCACCATCAGCACCCTCATCGTCCCCGGCCTCAGCGCCCTAACCCGCCTCGAGAACGGCACTGCCGTCGCCCTCGCCGGCAACAGTGCCACCTTCCGCAACGCCTCTCTACTAACTCCATCCGCCCTTACCTCCACCCATAAAAACCTGCGCTTCCTCCCACTCACCTCTCTCAGCGATTCCTACTTCGTAGCCGCCGGCCGTCTCTTCCGGGGCGAACCAGGCCAACTCGAATTCTTCGAAATCACCCCAGCCCCAGACTTCGTAGTCTCCGGCAACAACCAAATCTTCGTTCACTTAACCGACGGCGGTTTCTACCGCCTGGAAAACCCCAACGCCTGCCAGTGGCAACCCCAGCCCAAGATCAACGCCGTCACCAACGCCGCCAGCTACGGCTTCCTCAACACCGTCTCCCCACGTTCCCTGCTCACCATCTTCGGCACCGGCCTCGGCCCGCCAGAAGGTCAAGGCCTCATCCTCGACGGCGCGCTGCGAGCAGGCGGCCAGCCCGCCCCATACCCTGCCCTCTTGCTAGGCAATTTCTCCGGCACCATTCCGCAATCCGCCCTCACAGGCACCACACTTCCCGTGATCTATTCCAATGATTCGCAAGTCAGCGTAGCCGCACCCGTCACCACAGCAGCAACCTTGCAGCTCTACTTCTCCTGGCAAGGCCTCACCCTCATCCACCCAGTCACCATCCGCAGCCTCACAGCCACCCCGGGCCTCTTCAACGCCTACACCCAGCTAGACCCGCAACACTTGACACTCTACGCAACAGGCCTCGGCGCACTCGATGGCAACCCCGCCCTCGGAGACTTCCTCCCCACCAGCACCCTCTTCCGAACCACCAACCCCGTCACCGCAACCATTGATGGCATCGATGCGGAAGTCGAATTCGCTGGTGGCGCACCGGGCCAGATCGGTGGCCTCTATCAGATCAACCTAAAACTCCCCACGGGCATAAGCCCCGGCCAGCACAACGTCGTAATCTCCGTCGCCGGCCAGAGGTCATCGCCACTCGCGGTAACGCTCCGCTAGAACTCCAGCCGCATCGTCGCCTGCAACTGCCGCGGCCGGATTCCAAACCCTGCGTAGGACGACGCAAGACTCGATATACCGTCCGCACCCGGCGTCACCAGTCCCTGTACGTTGAGAACATTAAACATGTCCACATTGAAGCGCAACCGCCTCCGGCCCTGCTCATCAAAGTTGAAGTACTTCATCAGCGAAGAATCCATCGTCCAGTTGAACGGCCCCAGCTTCGATTGATTCCTCCACGGATGCAATCCCGTATCGTAATTCACTCGCACCACACCACCCGTCTGCAGCGGCAAATACACCACGTTCGTATCGTAGTCGGCATTGTTCGGGTCTGTTGGTCTCCCGCCCTTGGGCCACGGATTGATCGGCTTCTGTGCCGGCTTATAGTTCTCAGGCAAACCAAACACGCCGTTGCGCATGCCTGCAGCATTCCGGCTATTGATGAACCGCTCCGAGATATAACCGTTAAACCAGAGATGCCCTTCAATGCACCGTTCATCGGCCGCAGTGCGAGCTGAATCCGGAGTCGCCCTACAATCCAGAATCTTCAGCTTGTTCCGGTAAACCTCAAACTCACCCATCTCGCCCCAGTTCCCCGTAGGCATGGAATACCAACTGCTCACAACAGTTCCAGTGCCCCACAACTTCCAGCCACCAACCAGCGTATTGGTCAAGCCACGAGCATTGCGCAATAGCGATTTGCCCCTGCCAAACGGCAGATCGTAGCTCCAGTTCCAACGAATCCGGTGCTTCGGTACACCCGTATCCCGGTCATAAAACAGAAAGCGATTCAATTCCTTCAAATCAGTGGGCACCGTGCCAGGCAGATAAGCATTCGTTGCCGACGATTGATCGTCACGAAACGAATTGCCCGCCAGCCGCAACGAATTTGTCAAAGTATAAAAGGCCTGAAAGCCCAGACCATTGCGAAGCCGCCGTTCAATTTCAACAGCCCAGGTAGAGGAGTTGATAAAACCGCTTCGTTGCAGTATCCGAATATCGGTGTAAGCATTCTGATCAAAGGGCCGTCGCAACACGCTCGAGAATTCACCAGTCGGCGTTGTGCGCCCTGTCGTCAAATACCAGATGTAGTCGTTGGCCTGCGGGTTGATGTTAAAGAGCTGATCGGTATTCACTCCGTGCTTGCCCTTGTAGGTAAATCGCAATACCGTCGAAAGATCCAGCTGCTTCTCCAGCGCAAGATTCCACTCATGAATCCTCAAGCTTGGCTGCTTGCCGTCCATCGCGACTACACCTTGTCCCCGTCCCAAAGCAGTTGGATTATTCAGGTCAATCACATTCGCGCTGTTCTCGCCAACCCGTACATCCGGCACCGTACGCAATAGGAGATTGCCGATCCCATCCGGACTCTGCGCTGCAGAATTCGGGTTGTAAGTGAAATTCGCGCGAAATGGCGCAAGACCCGAGAACTGGGCAAGCAAGGTGCGCATTGGCACCGCAGAAATGTACAGACCATAACCGCCACGAATGATTAGCGGCTTCGTACCTTCCCTCAAGCTATAAACAAAACCCGCCCGAGGCCCAATATCAAAGTAGTTAGACGGGAACAACTGCTTCGGCTTGCCAACATCAGCCGCACTCTTGAACGACATCCCGACCCGCTCGAAATTAGCCACAATCTGCGGGCTCGTTACGCCCAGTTTGTAATAGTGATCCAGCGGCTCCGGCATCAGGATCGACTTCGATTCCAGATCAAACGCAGTCAGCAAATTGCTCTGCTCGGTAAAGGCCGGATTGATATCCCACCGCACTCCCGGCGTCAGAGTCAGCCTCCGCGACACGCGCCAGTTGTCCTGCAGATAGAGCCCGTAGTTCTTCTCGCGCACCCGCATAATGCCGCGCTTCAACCCAACCGTATAAGTGCTCGCATACCCAAGAAAGAAATTCGCCATGTCATGCCCGGTCTGCGGTGTTGTCCCAGGATTCAGCGTCGTACCAAGCGTCGACGATTCCAGCGCCGTGGCCAAACTGTTAAACGCCACCGAACCCGAAATCGCACCCTGATCCGGCAACAAATGCTGCTTCTCATCATGCAAACGATATCCAAACGAGAAGTTATGAGACTTCTGGATCCAGCTGAAGTTCTGCTCGAGATTCGAAATCATGCTGTACAACTGCCGCCGGTTATCACCCTCAATGTAGTTGTAGTTCGTAAAGCCCGTGCCTGTGATGTTCGGCCATCCAATCTCACCCAGAGGATTCGGCAACCCCAACTCTTTCGACCAGTCCTTCTGCTCCGGCCCATTCACAGTTCGAGACAACTGCCATGTGCGATTCGCCAGCGTCTCCACAAAAAACGTTGGAGTAAAAGTATGTGTCCAGCTCAACGCTACACTCCGTCCCCGCACCGGTAGATAGGTGATATTCGCTTCCTTACCAGTAGTAGGCGCACCAACATTGGTAGCCGTTCCCAGATAATGCGATTCCCGCGTACCCCCATTCACCTTCACAAAAAAATTATCCTTCTCGGTAATCCGGTGATCCACGCGCAACACTGTCGGGTTGTCACTCAACATCGGAAACTGCCCTGTCGGCACAGCCATCCTCAAATTCGTAGTCACATTCGGATTGGTGATATCGGTAGGCATCGGCGTGATATCGAGAATCCGTTTGGTAAACGGGCTCATCCGCCCAATCGGAATCTGGTTATTCGAAAACGGATCACGCACACTAACAATGCGGCCATTCGGAAACTCTTCCTGCCGCGTTGTCATCGGGTCATAAAGCTGCAGCACGCGCCCCTGATTGTCAGTCAACTCACTAAAGTTCCCCTGCCGCATCAAAGCCGTAGGCACACGAAAGTCCCGAGTCACCCCCTGCACCCACTCACTGCCCTCACGGGTAAAGAAAAAGAAGCTCTTGTTCCGCCCGTTGTAAAGCGTCTTCTTCCCATTCAACCCAAAAGATGGAATCACAATCGGCCCGCCAACAGACCCGCCAAACTCATTCCGGATCAGCTTCGGCGTCTGAAACGGCCGCCCATCGAGAAACACATCCTGCCGCGCCCGCGCCACACCAAAGCCATTATTGCGGTGCGTCTCAAAGATCGCAAACTGCAATCGATTCGATCCGCTCTTGGTCGACACAATCACCGAAGTCGGCCGCGTATACTTCGCAGAAGAAGTACTCGTCTCAACTCTCACTTCTCCAATCGATTCGAGCCCCTGCAAATTCGCAGACCCGCCAAACTCGCGGTTATTCGAAGAAGCCCCGTCCTGCACATAATCCGTCGAGTAAGACATCAGCCCCGACACACGAATGCTTCCCCCCGCACCATCAGAATCTTCAACCCCCGGCGTAACGTTACCCAAAAGAGTATTCAAATTACGCCCATTGATCGGCAATTCCTTGATTCGCTGCGCATCCAGCGTCGACGCATCCGTAGCATCCACTACGTTCACCAGCGGCACACTGTCGGTCACCATCACCGTCTCGCTCACCTGCCCCGGCGTCAGCACGGGATCCACCGCCACTATCTTGCCCGTCTCAACCCGCAGCTCACCTTCCCATGCCTTCATCCCGCCCATTTCAACGCGCATTTTGTACTGCCCGATGTTCATCGGAGGCGTTACATAAAAGCCCTCACCATTGGCAACCGTGTTTAATACCCGCCCCGATTCCAGATGCAGAATCGTAATTTTTGCCCCAGGAAGTACCGCCCCAGTAGGGTCCTTCACCGTCCCCTGAATCGATCCCCCACCCGCGCTCGACTGAGCCCAAAGGCACACACCAACCAACATCAAACTCAGCAATTTCATAAAACCCCGTCGTGCGATTCTATCGCAATCCAGAATCCAATTATGATAAGCTCCCACAAAGATTTCGTAACAAACGTTTAAGGGATATTCATGTTAAGCAGTCGCATTACCATGGGACTTTTTGTGTCCTTTTCAGTCCTGTATGCACAGGAGACCAGATCCACCCTCTTCGGCACCGTCCTTGATAGTCAGGCCGCCTCCATCGCAGGGGCAAAAGTGACAGTCCGCAACGCCGACACCGGCGCAAGCCAAAGCCTCACCACCAACGCTAATGGTTACTACGAGGCAAACCTCTTAATGCCAGGTCCATACCAATTGACAGCCGAAGTCAAAGGCTTCAAAAAGACCGTCCGTACCGGCATCGTCCTGCCCGTTTCTTCGCGCATCGAAGTCTCGATCAATCTCGAGCTCGGCGCTCTCACAGAAACCATCTCTGTAACAGCAGAAGCTCCGCTCCTCGAAACAAACTCAGTTTCCACTGGCCGCGTCATCGACAACAAAACCGTTATGGAGCTGCCCGTAATGGGCAACTCTGCCATGCTCCTGGTCAAGAACTCACCCGGCATCCAGTCCAGCGGCGTCAACAACTATCTCGCCCTCCACTCCAACGCCGGCGGCTCTGATTACAGCGTCGGTGGCAACATCGGAGGCAACTCCTGGACCCTCGACGGCTCCCCCAATCAAGGCCCCGGTCGCCGCACTGCATACCTCCCCTACACCGACGCAATCTCCGAGTTCAAAGTAGAAACCAACAACTACGATGCCTCCATCGGCCAGACCTCCGGTGCTGCCATCACCATGATTTCCAAGTCCGGCTCCAACGACTTCCACGGCACCGCCACCTGGCAGCACTGGCAACAGCGCTGGCAGGGCACGCCCTTCTTCGTCAAGCAAAACTACTACCGCAGCATCAACGCGGCCGAAGCCGCCGGTAACACTGCCCGCGCCAACGAGATCCGCAACACCGACAAACAACCCACCGGCCGCTCCAACAACTGGGGCGCTTCCGGCGGCGGCCCCGTCATCATCCCCAAAATCTACAACGGCAAAAACAAACTCTTCTGGTTCTTCACCTACAACGCCTTCAAAGACATCAAGACCGAAGACGCTGGTGCTTTCAACCGCACCGTTCCCACCCTCAACGCCCGCGAAGGCATCTTCACCGACATGCTCTCCATCCCCAACGGTCAGCGCTTCATCATCCACGACCCCACCACCATCACCCGCGACCCCGCCCGCCCGAACAACTTCATCCGCCAGGCCTTCCCCAACAACGTCATCCCCAGAAGCCGCTTCGCCAATCCCGCCTTCGACAAAATCATGGCTCTCTACCCAAAGCCAAACGCAACCATCCCCGGTCAGGACCCCACCAACAACTACCTCGCCAACCGCACTGCCTACAACTGGGATTACTCAGCGTACTCCAACCGTGTTGATTACAACCTCAACGACAAATGGCGCATGTACGGCCGTTGGTCCTGGAACAACTTCGGCCCCGAAGACCGTGGCGACTGGACCTACGAAACAGCCCGTGGCCTCAACCTTAACGGCCTCGTCCGTAACAACGTCGGAGGCAACTTCGACATTGTCTACTCCAAATCCGCAACCACAATCTTCAATTTCAACCTCGCCTCCAACCAGTTCAAAGAAGGCAACGTCCAGCCCTTCGCCCGCACCTTCAAACCCAGCGATCTCGGCCTCCCCGCTTACATGGACGAGAAGGCTGGAGCCGATGCATTGCTCCCCCAAATGAACCTCAATGGTTACTCCACCATCAGCCCGGGCGGCTTACCTGTTTTCACTCGCACCCGCAGCATCAACGCCAAACTAGAAGCCACCCACATCCGCGGCAAGCACACCTTCCGTGCCGCCTTCGACAAACGCAATTACTTCCGCACCGGCGGCGGCGGTGGCAACACAAGCGGCAACTTCGCCTTCGCCGACACTTACACCCGCCGCCATGACGACGGATTATTCCCGTCCACCAACCTCGTCCATTCCATGGCAGCGTTTATTCTTGGCACACCCAACGGCATCTCCGTTGCCACCAATGACAATTTCGCCACTCACACTCCCTACTGGGGCACCTTCATTCAAGACTCCTGGCGCATCACCAAACGCCTCACGCTCAACCTGGGCGCTCGTCTCGAATGGGAAGGTGGCGCCACCGAGCGTTACAACCGTTTCATCGCCGGCTACGACCCAACCGCCACTCTCCCCATCACAGAAGCCGTTCAGGCCGCTTACGCCCGTTCGCCCATCCCCGAACTTCCCGCCGCAAACTTCAAAGTCCTCGGTGGCAGCCTCTACCCCGGTACCGGCTCGAATCCGCGCAACGCCTTCAAGAACGAACTCATGTTCATGCCGCGTGTCGGCATCGCCTACATGCTCAATGACAAAACCGTCCTCCGTGGCGGCTATGGCACCTTCTTCGACACACTCAACGTCATGAATTTCGGCCCCGATCAGAGCGGCTTCTCTCGCACCACCTCCACTATCATCACCAACAACTTCGGCCAGACCTGGAACTTTCCCGCCGCCGCCAACCCCGCCAATGGCAACTCGCCTCTGCGCGATCCCTTCCCGATCCGCGCCGATGGCACCCGTTTCGACGTCCCCACCCGCGACGCCCTCGGCCTCATGGCTCGTGCCGGTCGCAACTACGATTACACCCCCAACACCATCCCCCATGCCCGTCAACAGCGCTTCAGCTTCGGCCTTCAACGGCAGATCGGCGGCACCATGCAACTCAACGTCATGTACCAGGGCTCCTTCTCAGACCGCATCTCTCTAAGCGGCGATAACGTCAGCCGTCGCGAATCCTTCCTGCCCGAAAACTATTGGGCAGATGGACTCACCCGCAACAACGCCATTGCCAACAACCTCAACGCCAACGTCCCCAACCCCTTCTTCATCGGCAACCTGGATCGAACCAAGTTTGATCCCCTCGTCTGGCAGGACATGTCCAACAACGGTTTCTTCACTGCCAACATCATCCGCAAACACCAACTCCTCCGCGCCTTCCCTCAAAACTCCGGCGGCAACGGCCTTCGAAATTACGGCGATGGAGATTCCCGCACCAGAGCCCACGAGTTGCAAGTCTCCTTCGACAAGCGCTTCTCCAAAGGTTGGAACTTTAACTTCGGCTATACCGCCCTCAAGCTCAACGAATCCGATTTCTTCTTCAACGAGTTTGAATCCGAACGCCGCACCCGTCCCTCCAACGACGGTCGCCCCCATCGCATTGTCGCCAGTTCCATCTACGAACTGCCTTTCGGCAAGAATCGTAAGTTCTTGAGCAGCGCCCCACGCGCCCTCAACTACCTCGTCGGTGGCTGGCAAACCGCTGTCACCTGGGAGCTACAGCCCGGCCCACTCCTCGACTGGGGCGGCAACATCTTCTACCGTGGCAGCGACACCGCCAACATTGCCGAAGTCAACAGAACCTTCGACACCTGGTTCAATACCGCCAACTTCGAACGCAATCCCAATCTCGGCCCCAACTCCTTCCATCGTCGTCAATTCGACACCCGCATCCCCGGCCTGCGCGGGGACCACACCAATCAGTGGAACGCCAACGTCTCGAAGAACCTCGCCATCACCGAGAGCGTCAACATGCAGCTTCGCTTCGATGCCCTCAACGTCATCAACCGGTCTCAAATGGCTAACCCCAACACAGACCCCTATTCCACCAACTTTGGCCGCGTCCTTTCCCAGACCTCAGCCACCAACCGCTGGCTCCAGGTGCAGGCCCGCCTCACCTTCTAGAACCAGTCATCACGGCCCCAAACCGTTCATCCTAAAAACACAGTCTCCGCCGCTTAACCGGCGGAGACTGTCTACATGAGATCACTACTTCTCTTCCTCCTGCTCACCAGCACCATTGAGGCCGTAGAGCCCTTCGCCGTAGAAGTCACCGGCAACCCCAAAGGCCAACCGATCATCCTGATCCCCGGCCTCTCCTCCTCCGGCGCAGTCTGGAACGACACCGTCACCCACCTCAAGGCCAAATACCAGTGCCACACCCTCACCCTCGCCGGTTTCGCAGGCCAGCCTCGTCTCGGTGACAGCCCCTTCCTCCTAACTGTTCGCGACGCCGTCATCAAATACATCGGTGACAAGAACCTCAAGCAGCCCATGATCTTCGGTCACTCCCTGGGCGGGCACATGGCTCTCTGGATCGCAGCTGAAAACCCCAATCTCACAGGTCCTTTAGTGATCGTCGATTCTCTCCCCCACCTGGGCGCGATGATGTCCCCAGATCCCGCCTCACTCCGCAAGCAAGCCGAAGGCATGCGAATGATGATCGCCGCGCAGTCGAAAGAGCAGTATGGCAACTACATAAAAACCAGCGGCATGCTGAAGTCAATCGTCGGCGACAAAGGCCTCCCCGCCGTCACCGAATGGTCTCTCCAGTCAGACCCCGTAGCCATCGCCAACGCCATGTTCGACCTCTACACCACAGACCTGCGCGATGCCGTCGCAAAGGTAAAATCCCGCACACTCGTCCTCGCCAGTTGGATCGGCTACAAAGACTTCACCACCCGCGAGAAAACCATGGAAATCTACGAATCCCAATTCGTCAAACTCCCCAACAAGACCATCAAAATGAGCGACTCCGCCAAGCACTTCATCATGCTCGACGACCCCGAATGGTATCTCATGCAGCTCGATACCTTCCTACAATAGGAGTCACCAACAATGCCAGGCCCCACCAACAAACTCAAACTCTACTGGCTTTGTCAGTGGATTGGCTGGGGCCTCTATGCCGTCCTCAACGCCATGTTGATCAATACATACATGGCCTTGCCCTGGACAACCAACTTCGGACTCCTCTCCTACGGTGCGGCAGGCATCCTTGTAACCCACACCCTGCGGGCCCACATCCATCGCTCCAGTCTTCTCTCAAAACCCTGGCGCACGATTGCGATTCATGCGCTTGTCATGATCCCCTTGGGTGCAATCACGCTCACCATACTCATTCAGCTCTGCTGGTTCCTGGTGGCCAGTCAGACTATGCCCGCAAGCAACTTTAACTTCTCCTCCATCATCGTGGGCGTCTTCTTCAACATGACCTTTCTGATGCTCATCTGGCTACTGATCTACTTCACCGTCCATCTCATCTGGCGCTCCATCGCTCAACGCGAAGCCCAACTTCAAGCCCTCCAGGCCCAGATCAATCCTCACTTCCTCTTTAACTCCCTCAACTCCCTCCGTGGCCTCATCCTCGAGAACCCCACTGCCGCGCAAGACGCCGTCACGCGCCTATCCCAACTCATGCGTTACTCATTAACCCAGTCCCGCCGCCCCACCGTGCCACTGAGTGAAGAACTCGAGGCGGTTCGAGATTACCTCGCAATCGAGAAAATACGATTCGAAGAACGCCTTGAAATCGATTGGCAAATCGAGGACAATCTCGACAACATAGAAGTCCCACCCATGTGCTTGCAAACCCTGGTCGAAAACGCTCTCAAACACGGCATAGGCAAAGTCCAGATCGAGGCTAGCAAGACTCCCACCGGCCTCAAACTCGCAGTCACCAACCCCGGCAGCCTCGCCCCAACCAAAGCCCCATCCACCAGCACCGGCCTTGCTAACATCCGCGAGCGCCTCCACCTCCTCCGGGGCCCACAGGCCAAACTCACACTAAGCGAATCCGGCGGGCAAGTCCTTGCCACCATCGAACTACCAACCACATGACCCGCAAAGCCATCCTCATCGACGACGAACGTCTCGCCCGCGTCGAACTCCGACGCCTCCTCACAAACCACCCTCAAATTGAAATCGTCGCTGAAGCCGCAAACGTCGCAGAAGCAATCAAACTCATCCACCAGCACCAACCCCATCTCCTTTTCCTCGACATCGAGATGCCAGGCGCGACCGGCTTCGACCTCCTTGAACAACTCGACTCCACACCCGACGTCATCTTCACCACAGCATTCGACGAATACGCACTCAAAGCCTTCGAAGTCTCCGCCCTCGACTACCTCCTAAAACCAATCGCCGCAAACCGCCTCGCCCAGGCACTCACCAAACTTAGCCCTGTTACAGAAGCTCCACTCGAGCACCTCTTCGTCAAAGACGGAGACCGCTGCTGGTTCCTCAAACCAGCCGACCTCACCCTCCTCGAATCGGAAGGCAACTACACCCGTCTCTTTTTTCAACAGTCCGGCACAATCCGCCCCCTGATCCTGAAGTCCCTTCAGTCCCTCGAAGACCGGCTTCCCAAAGAACTCTTCTTCCGCGCCAACCGCAAACACTTGATCAACCTCAACCACATCGAGAACGTTTCCCTCAACCCGGCCGACAATCTCGTCGCCACCCTCAAAGGCAACCACGAGGTCGAACTCTCCCGCCGCCAGTCCAATCTCTTCAAATCAAGATTGAGTTTGTAGGAATTTTGGCAGATCTCAGTCCTGGGCTACGCTACTAAGTACATGCGAGTACTCAAGCTTGGCCTTAAAGGCCCCGACGTCAAGAAATGGCAGATCTTCCTCATTGGTCAGGGTTTCCACCCAGGCAATGCCGACGGTGATTTCACGGCAGAAACCAAAGCCGCCACAATCGCCTTCCAGAAACACCGCAGTCTCGATCCCGACGGTGCCGTCGGCAACCAAACCTTCGGCGCCGCAATGGGCCTGGGCTTTGAGGCAGTAGTCGACGACGACGATACAAAGAAAGGCCCAAACTGGCCAGCCGCCCCAGACTTCCCCGCCCTAGCTTCCAATGCAGCACGTCAAAAAGTCTTCGGCAAATTCGACTTCGTTCACAAGCCCATTCCCGGCAATCGCGAAAACATCGTGATCACGGGCAACTGGCAGAGGGACAACATCATCGGTGTCGTTGTGCCAGAGCTCATCGGCATCTCCGGAGCTCCCCACACCGGCCAAATCTGGTTCCACAAACAAGCCGCACCGCAACTCAGCGCTCTCTGGGCTGCCTGGGCCAAAGCTGGCCTGCTCGATCGCGTCCTCACTTGGGGAGGCGCCTTCGTACCGCGCTTCATCCGCGGTAGCACCTCCGTGCTGAGCAACCATTCCTTCGGTACCGCCTTCGACATCAACATGGCTCAAAACGGCCTGGGCGTAGAACCCGCCCGCGTAGGCCAATTAGGCTGCGTCCGCGAACTCGTCACCATAGCCAACAAACACGGCTTCTACTGGGGCGGTCATTTCACCCGCCGCGACGGCATGTACTTCGAAATCGCACAGCTCAAGTAGTCCGCTACTGCATCCGAGCCCCGGGCAAGGTCCCAGGCTTCCATTCATCAGAGGCAAGCCCATTCAGATCGAAAATGGGCTTGCCTGCCCTGAGCGTCAATTCAGTCGTCAGGCGTTGGTCTCCCATCACTTTTTGCTTCCGGTTATCGAGATAACCAAACTTACCCTTCTCCACTTTCAACACCGCAACATCAGCTTCCGCTCCAACGCTCAACGTCCCAAGCTCCTTCCTCTGAATTGCCTTCGCCGCCTCCACCGTCGACATCCGGATCACATCCTTCAGCGGCACCCCATGAATCAGAAACTTCGACATCACGTTGTTAAAGTCTTTCATTCCATCCATCCAGCTCCGCAAGTGCAAGTCGGTTGAAAGCGTATCCGGCAAGAACTTCTCAGCAAAGCCAGCCTTGGCAACCGTCCAGAAGAAACTCCCGTTCCCGTGCCCTAAATCAAACAACACACCACGCTTGCGAGCCTCCCACAGCACCGGGTTCATCTTCCCCGTAGGTAACTGCTCATAACGCAAACCCGAATAAAGGTGCGTATAAATATCACCGGGCCGCATCTTCTCCATCAACAGCTTTTCGATCGGCCGGGCCTCGCGATGATGCGTCCCAAAGTCCACCATCACCGGAATCCCCGCCAGCTTTCCAGCCCCCACTGCCCGGTCCACAGCAATCCAGTCCGGCGCTCCATAGTGCGCCGTCTTCACACCAACCACAATGTCCTTGTGCTTTTTCGCAATCGCTGCCAGCCCTTCGCTATCCATGTCTGCTGTATTCTGCTCATTGCGGCTGCCACTCATTCCGAGGCCAGCGATATTTACAAAGGCCAATACACGAGTCCGTGATCGGTCAATGATCCGCTTGCGAAAATCCTCAAAGTTCTTCCACCCGCTAGTACCCGCATCCACAATCGTTGTCACCCCGCTGCGAGGAGCAATGGCATCCGGCACAAACGAAGTCTCACCCGCCAGTTCCACCGGAATCCCCGTATTGGCATAAACGTGCCCGTGAATATCGATCAACCCGGGCGTTACATAAAGCCCGGTCGCATCCACCGTCTTGCACTCGGCCGGCACATCAATCTTTGCCGCAACACGGGCAATTTTTCCATTGGCAATCGCAACATCCAACCGGCCATCCCGCCGGTTCGCCGGGTCAATCACATGCCCACCGCGAATCACCATCTCAAATTCACAAGCCGCCGGCAAAACCCCGGCCATCAAAAGAGCAAACAAAACAATTCTCATCAGCGTTAGCATATCTAAGGATGCCTGACCCCTCACCAGCAGACTTCACACAAACCGTTGTTGGTGGCTCCACCTCCTCCAGCCGCTCGAACCTCAGCCAGCCCTCAATTCACGCCACCATCGAGGGCCGCTTCCTCCCGGGCACACTCCTCAACGGTCGTTACCGCATCATCGCCCTCCTCGGCAAAGGCGGCATGGGAGAAGTGTACAGAGCCACCGATCTAACTCTGGGCCAATCCGTAGCTCTCAAATTCCTCCATGCGCTAACATCATCCGATCCGCGCTGGCTCGAACGTTTCCACTCAGAAGTCCGCATCGCCCGTCAGGTCTCCCATCCCAACGTCTGCCGCGTCTACGACATCGGCGAAGCAGAAGGCCTGCCCTTCATCTCAATGGAATATGTCGACGGTGAAGACCTCTCAACTCTCCTCCGCCGCATCGGCCGTCTCCCCGCCGACAAAGCCATCGAGATCTCCCGCAAGGCCTGCGCCGGTCTCGCCGCCGCCCACGCCAAAGGCGTCATCCATCGAGACCTCAAGCCCCACAACATCATGCTCGACCGTAACGGCGAAGTCCTCATCTGCGACTTCGGCCTCGCCGCCGTAGCAACAGAACTGAACTCCGCCGAGATCCGCCAGGGCACTCCCGCCTACATGGCCCCTGAGCAAATCAAAGGCACCGAAGTCACTCACTCCAGCGACCTCTACTCCCTCGGCCTCGTTCTCTACGAACTCTTCACCGGCAAGCGAGCCTACACCGCCACCAACATTAACGACATGCTCAACCTGCAGGAAGCAATGTCGCTCACCAGCATGAGCTCTCATGCCAACGATATCGACCCTGCAGTTGAGAACATCATCCGCCGATGCCTCGACCCGATCCCGGCCAACCGCCCGCACACCGCCATCGCCATCGCTGCCGCCCTGCCAGGAGGAGACCCCCTCGCAGCCGCCCTCGCCGCAGGCCAAACCCCCAGCCCCGAACTCGTTGCCGCCAGCACTTCCGCTGGCCTCTCCACTCGTTACAGCGTCCCTTTGCTGGCCTTCGCCCTGGCGTTTATCCTTGCCTTCCCTTATCTGAAGGGCCATATCGAAACACTCAGCTACACGCCAACAGAACTCCCGCAAGCCGCTCTTATGGTCAAAGCCCGGGAGATCGCCTCTACCTTTGGCTACCCGGACAAACCCGCAGACTGGTTCGACCATTTCGAACATAGAGGTTCATACGAGCGATGGCTGGAGGGAAGAAAAGATCGCGATTGGAGCACTCTCTTCCACCAGGAGTCCCCACTAGGCTATGTCTACCGGCAAAGCCCCAGGCCCCTCCCTGAAGACCCAGACGGCGTCGTAACCTGGTTTAGGCCAGCCTTCGATTCCTCCAACATGGTGCGGCTCAATCTCGATTCCGCCGGTCGACTCCGCCTCTTCGAAGCCATCCCACCCCGGCGTGAAGACGCCACTACAGTCGTCTTCGATGAAGGCAAGTTGTTTGCCGCAATGGCCTTCGACCGTTCGCGCTTCACCCCAACCGATCCAATAAGAACACCCCTCACTCCCTACGACCAGCGGGTCACACTCAAAGGGCCACACCCTGCGCTGAAAGATGCCGAATACACGGTCCAATACGCAACTCTGAAGGGCCGCCTCACCAGCCTCCACTTAAAGACGCCCTGGTCGCCAGAGATATCCGACAAGCCGCCTGAATCCACTATCGGGCTCACCATTCAGACCTACATCACGATCGCGGGTCTCCTTACCTTTCTTTTCTTCAGCGCTGCACTCGCCCGCAAGAACTGGCTCGCCAATCGCGCCGATCGTCGTGGCGCTCTCCGGCTATCCCTGATTCACATCGCCGCCATTTTTGTCGTTTGGCTCCTCAGCGCTCGATACGTCCTCGACGGTAGGATGATCAACTTCGCAACCTACGCGCTTGCCGACGCCCTCCTCAACGGCTTTATTCTCTGGCAGCTCTATCTCGCGCTCGAGCCCACCCTCCGCTCCCGCTGGCCTCAATCCATCGTCACCTGGAATCGCGCCCTCGCTGGCCGCCTCCTCGATCCTCAGGTCGGCGCTCACATTCTTGTGGGCGTAGCAATGGGCATCACCATCACCATCGGTTTCATGTCCAAGGACTGGTTTAATTTCGAAAGAGCAGGCCTGCTCGTGGGCGCTTCAATCCGCAACGCTTCCGCAAGAGAATGGCTCGCCGTTCAAATCATTTGTGCCGACAAAGCGATTCTGATTGGCTTTCTAATCTTCTTTGCCCTCTTAGGCCTCAAGGTCCTCCTCCGTCGCGAACTGCCTTCCATGATTGCCGCAGCGCTCCTCCTCTGTGCCACCAACGGAGACCTCTACAGATCCACCAACCTGGCAGTGGATCTAAGCGTTTATTTCCTCGTCTCCCTTGCCATCACCTTCGGCCTCGTTCATTTCGGCCTGCTCACCACTCTGGTTGCCGTATTCACAACCAACGCTCTCGGCAATTCCAACGCCTCAACCGATCTCACCGCCTGGTTCATGCCCTACACCATCGCCACGATGCTGCTAGTCGCAGCCATCGCCATCTTCGCCTTCTGGCGATCACTCGGCACGCAAAGCCTCGTCGGAGACAACCCAGCTTGATCCCCTCCTTCTCCCGCATCATCGACCTCGAACAGCCCCGATTCTCCGGCATGCCCATCCACCCTGCCCACAAGCCCGGCTATTTCTACGCCCTCCATCGTCGCCACTCAGACCCCACCGGCACCCCGCGCACCAGCGCCGCCGGAGTCCTCACCATGATGGAGCACACCGGCACCCACATCGACGCGCTCTCCCATCAGGCCGCTCACGGCTGCCTCCACGGTGACATCCCCACATCGACAGTCGAATCCCCAGCCGGCTTCTCCCAACACGGTGTAGAAACCATCCCGCCCATCGTCAAACGAGCCGTCTTCGCCGACCTCAATCCGCTGGATCCCGAATACCAATTCACCGCCGACGACCTCGAACGCTCCCTCGGCGACACCCGTCCCAACCCCGGTGATATCCTCCTCGTCCGCACCGGCTTCGCCCGTCTCTGGCACGACGAAGCCGCTTACCTCAAAGCCGCAGGCGCACACAAATCCGCCACCATCTGGGCCGCAGACCACAAAGTAACTGCCGTCGGCGCAGACAACATGGCCTGGGACGTCCCCGGCATTGTCGACAAAGAAACCGGCGTCACCCTCTTCGCCCACTTCTACCTGCTCCCTCAAAAAGGCATCTACATCATCGAGAACCTGAACCTCGAAGAGCTAGCCACTACCGGCCTCAAAGAATGCCTCTTCGTCTGCCTCCCGCTCAAGCTAAACGGCGCCACCGGTTCCCCTGTCCGCCCAATTGCATTAATCTAAAGCGAATGCTCCGTAGACATTTTCTCCCCGCTCTGGCCGCACCTCTGCTTTCCAAAACGCAAAAGCCCAACATCATCCTGATCATGGCCGACGACATGGGCTTCTCCGACATCGGTTGCTACGGCGGCGAAATCCCCACGCCCCACCTGGACTCCCTCGCCAAAGGCGGCATCCGCTTCTCGCAGTTCTACAACTCCGCCCGCTGCTGCCCCACTCGCGCCTCCCTCATCACCGGCCTCTACCCACACCAAACCGGAATCGGCCACATGGTCGACAACCGTCGCCAGCTCCCGGGCTACACCGGAGACCTCAGCCCCAAATGTCCCACCATCCCCGAAGCCCTCAAGCGCAGCGGCTATCAAACCCGCATGGCCGGCAAATGGCACGTCACCCCTGTCAGCAAATCCAAACACAACTGGCCCAACCAGCGCGGCTTCGACAAATTCTTTGGCACCATCCACGGCGCAGGCAGCTTCTACGCACCCACCACCCTCACCGAAGACAACGAGCCCGTTACACCCTCAAAAGACTTCTACTACACCGACGCGATCGCAGACAAGAGCGTAGACTACATCCGCGAATGCACCGCCCGCACCGAACCCTTCTTCCTCTACACTGCCTTCACTGCGCCCCACTGGCCCATGCACGCCTCCCCGGAAGACATCGCCCGCCATCGCAACACATACAAAAATGGCTGGGACCAACTCCGTCTCAACCGTCACAAGCGGCAACTGGAACTCGGCATCGTAGACCCCAAATGGCCCCTCTCAGTTCGCGACGAAAAGGCCCCATCCTGGGCCGACGAGCCCAATAAAGATTGGCAAATCGAACGCATGGCCACCTACGCTGCCATGGTCGAAAAAATGGATCAGGGCATCGGCCGCATGATCGCCGCCCTCAAAGAAACCAACTCGCTCAACAACACCCTCATCTGCTTCCTTTCAGACAACGGCGGCTGCGCCGAAGAACTCGGTCGCCAGATGAAAGCCCGCCACGTCCCGCTTCAAACCAGAGCGGGCGAACCGATGTTCCAGGGCAACGACCCCGCCCGCATGCCAGGCCCTGAGAACACTTACCAAAGCTACGGCCTCGGCTGGGCCAACGCCTCCAACACCCCATTCCGCCTCTTCAAACACTGGGTCCACGAAGGCGGCATCTCCACCCCCTTCATCGCCCATTACCCCGGCCAGATCCAATCCCCCGGCTCCATCACCAATCAGCCCGGCCACATCATCGACCTCATGGCCACCTTCCTCGACGCCAGCAACACCAAGCCCCACCAGATCGAAGGCACCAGCCTCCTTCCGGTCTTCAAAGGCAAAGACACCCTCTCAAAACGAACTCTCTACTGGGAGCACGAAGGCAACCGCGCCATCCGTCAGGGCCCACATAAACTGGTCTCAAAATTCCCCGGCAACTGGGAACTCTACGACATCCCGGCAGACCGTTCAGAGTCCAAAGACCTCTCCAAAGAGAACCCGCAACTCGCCGCAACCCTCGCCAGCAAATACCAGCAATGGGCCACCCGCGTAGGCGCAGAACCCTGGGACAAAGTCCAGGCAGCGCCAAAAACACCTGCCCTGATAGACTAGTAGATTAAACAAGATGTTCCGCTTTGAAACCGCGGGCGAAAGCCACGGCGAGTGTCTGGTAGCCACAATTACCGGCCTCCCCTCGGGCGTCCCCATATCCCTCGAAAAGATCAATCATGAACTGTGGCGCCGCCAGCAAGGCTTCGGCCGTGGCGGTCGCATGAAGATTGAAACAGATACCGCCCACATTGTTGCCGGTGTCAGACACTCCATCACCATCGGCGCACCCATCGCCGTCATCGTGGCCAACAAAGACTGGAAGAACTGGACCGAGTCCATGCCGGTCGAAGACTACGAAGGCTCTTCTGAAAAATTCAAAGAAGTAAAGCGCCCACGCCCCGGCCACGCCGACTTGATCGGTTGCATCAAGTACGATTTCAACGACGCACGCTATATCCTCGAACGCGCCAGCGCTAGAGAAACCACAGCCCGTGTCGCTGTAGGCGCACTCGCCAAAGCCTACCTCGCCGAATTCGGCATCGAAATCCTGAGTCACGTTGTTGGTGTCGGCTCAGAGACCATGACCCGCGAAGCCACTTGGGAAGAAATCAAAGAGCTCAGCAAAAAAGAAGAAGTCCTCCTCGGCTGCGTAGACCCTGAAACCGAGGTCCGCTTCAAAGCCGTAGTCGACGAAGCCTACCGCACCGGCGACACCGTCGGCGGCATCTTCGAAGTCCGCGCCCACGGCGTCCCCGTCGGCCTCGGCTCGCACATCACCTGGGATTCCCGCCTCGATGGTAAGCTCGCTCAGGCCATCGTCTCGATGCAAGCCGTCAAAGGCGTCGAAGTCGGTTACTCCCTCGAAGGCGCCCGCGCCTTCGGCTCCAAAGTCCAGGACACCATCCACTACAACAAAGAAGACCGCGCCTTCTTCCGTGGTGCCAACCGCGCCGGTGGGCTTGAAGGTGGCATCACCAACGGCCAGGACATTATCGTCCGTGGCCACTTGAAGCCCATCTCCACCCTGCGCCGCCCCCTCGAAAGCGTCGACCTGCCCACCCGCGATTCCGCCCTCGCCGCTTACGAGCGTTCCGACGTAGCGGTAATCCCCGCAGCCGGCGTCATCGGCGAAGCCATGGTCGCCCTCGTTCTCGCCCAAGCCATGATCGAAAAGTTCGGCGGCGATTCGCTCCGCGAAGCCAAAAGGAACTTCGACAATTACCAAACCCAAGTCCGAGACTTCTAGATGATTTACAAGATCGTAAAATACGGCAACCCGGTCCTCGAAGAAAAGTGCGACCCCATCGAGCCAGCAGAATTCGGCTCCAAAGAGCTAAAACAATTAGTAGCCGACATGTTTGACACCATGTACTCGGCCAAAGGCGTCGGCCTCGCCGCCCCACAGATTGGCATCAAGAAGCGCCTCACCGTAATCGACCCCTCCGCCGGCGACAAGCCCGAAGAGCGAGTAGTCCTCATCAATCCCGAGATCCTGCACAAAGAAGGCAAGCTCACCGAAGAAGAAGGCTGCCTCTCGATCCCCGGCTTCCGCGAAAACGTCCAGCGAGCCAAGAAGACCCACGTCAAAGCCCAGGACGCGGAAGGCAACTGGTTCGAGCTGATTGGCGAAGACCTCCTCAGCCGCGCCATCCAGCACGAAAACGATCACCTCGACGGCATCCTCTTCATTCACCGCATCAGTCCTCTGAAGCGAGATCTCATCCGCCGCAAGATTCGAAAACTTGAGAAGGCAGGCGAGTGGGACTAAGAACTGTTTTCTTGGGCACTCCCCAGTTCGCTGTGCCCACCCTCGATGCTCTGGTCGCCGCAGGCCACCAGGTCATCAGCGTCTACACCCAGCCAGACCGACCCAAAGGCCGTGGCCAATCCGTTGCCATGAGCGCAGTCAAAGAAGCCGCTCTCCGTCTGAATCTTCCGGTCCTCCAGCCAGAACGCATCCGCCGCCCCGAACACGTCGCAGAACTCATTGAGCAAGCCCCCGAAGTAATGGTAATTGTCGGCTACGGGCAAATCATCCCCCAAAACATAATTGACATCCCACGTTTTGGCATCATCAACGTCCACGGCTCACTCCTGCCCAAATACCGCGGAGCCGGCCCTATCCAGTGGGCCATCGCCAATGGCGAATCGATCACAGGCGTCACCACCATGCGAATCAACGCAGGTCTCGACACCGGGGACATGCTTCTCAAATCAGAAACACCCATCGAACCCAACGAAAGCGCTACCGAACTCGGCGAACGCCTCTCGCATCTCGGCGCAAAACTCCTGATCGAAACCCTCGAAAACCCCGGCATGCCCGGCACCCCGCAGGACGACAAGCTAGCAACTCACGCCCCCATCCTCAGCAAGCAGGACGGCGCAATCGACTGGTCCTGGCCCGCCACGCTCATCCACAACCGCACGCGCGGCTTCTACCCCTGGCCTGGCACCTCCACCATCTTCCGCGATCAAAGTCTCCGCCTCTGGAAAACTAGCGTCTGCGACGAAACCACACAATCCCAGCCCGGCCGCATCCTTGCCAGCAAAGGCCCAGTCAAAGTGGCCTGCGGCAACAACACCGTCCTCGAACTAATCGAAGTCCAACAGGAAGGCCGCAAGCGTGTCTCAGGCACAGACTTCCGCAACGGCCTCCGAATCGTCGAAAATGAAATCTTGGGAGCATAAATGAGCAACGAGCTGCCTCTTGGCTATCACTACAGCGCCGTCTACGCCGGCATTCGCAAAGTCGCAAAAGACGACCTCTCGCTAATCCTGAGCGAGCCAGCCGCCAACGCCGCTGCCGTCTTCACAAAGAACCTCGTCGCCGCTGCGCCAGTGGTCCTCTCCAAGGCCAACCTCAAAGCCTCCAAAGGCAAAGTGAAGGCCCTGCTCATCAACGCCGGCAACGCCAATTGCGCCACCCGCACCGGCATGAAGGTCGCCGAGACCACCGTCAAAGCAACCGCCAAACACGCCAAGTGTTTACCGGCTGAAATCCTCCCCTCCTCTACCGGAGTCATCGGCGTAGAACTCGATCCCAAGAAGATTACCCAAGCCCTGCCAGACCTCTTCGCTGGCCTCTCAGCCGAGCGCTTCGGCGACGTAGCCCGCGCCATCATGACCACCGACCTGGTCCAGAAAACCGCGCAAACCAACCTGCAGCTCAAGAAGGGCAAGATCCGCATCGCCGGCATGACCAAGGGCTCCGGCATGATCCAGCCCAACATGGCCACCACTCTGGGCTATGTCATGACCGACGCAAACATCAGCGTCAAAGACCTCAAGTCTATCCTCGCCAGAGCCACAGACCTCAGCTACAACCGCCTCACTGTAGACGGCGACACCTCCACCAACGACACGGTCGTCCTCATGGCCAACGGTGCCAGCGGCATCAAGCCGAACCCCGAAGAACTCAAGCTAGTAGCCGAAGCAGTCACAGGTGTCCTCAAGAGCCTCGCATCTCAGATCGCCCGCGACGGCGAAGGCGCAAAGAAACTCGTCCGGGTCCTGGTCACTGGCGCCAAAACAGAACAAGACGCCAACCTCATCGGCCGCGCTATCGCCAACTCACCCTTAGTCAAGACCGCCATCGCCGGCTCCGATCCAAACTGGGGCCGCATCATCTGCGCCGCAGGCTACTCCGGTGCCAACTTCGACCCCACCAAAGTCGACATCTATCTCCAGGGCAAGCGAGTCTGCAAGGCAGGCCTCGCCGCCCCCTTCGACGAAAACAAACTGAAGCTCAAGCTGGACGAAAAAGACGTTGTCATAGACCTCCGCATCGAAGGCAACGGCAACGGCACCGCCGAATTCTGGACCTGCGACTTCACAGAAGGCTACATCGAAATCAATGGAAGCTATCGCACGTAGAGCGCTCATCGCTCTGTTCTTCGCACCCCCTCAAGACGAGATCCGCGCGATCCTCGCCTCGATGGCGACGGATCTCAGCGCTAGCAACATCTCTGGCTTCATGACCGCAATAGCCAAAGACTTCCCTGGCCGCGACGAACTCCGTCAGCAACTACAAGGCATGATCTCCGCCCACGACATCAACTCAAGCGTCGAGATCCAAACCACCTCCGGCACCGAAGACAGGCAAACCGCCAAAGTCGATTGGTATCTAGCCTTGCGCTCCCGCACAGACAACGCCGTAGCCCTCCAACGCCGCGAAGTCCTTACCATTGAATTCACCCGCGCGAGCAAACGCTGGCGCATCACAGCCCTCACCCCGCGAGAGTTTTTCCAGGCAAATTAGGGCTCGCCGCCACACCCTTCGGCCGCAAACCCAACTTCCCATTCACCACAAACGGCGTCCCCCGCTCAGACAAGTGCGAAACCATCCGCTGCCGCCAAAGCGTTAGCGCAAGGCTAGCTTCCGTCTCCCCCGCCAAATCCTTCAACTCATGCGGATCCTTCGAAAGATCGAATAACTGCTCCTGCCCATCGAGCGCATGAAAGATATACTTCATCCGCCCATCCGTAAGCGCGCTCCAGTTGTTCACCGGCGAATAGCAAACGTTGTGTTCGAGATCGATAAACGGCCGCCACGACGCACCCTTATCTCGAACCAGCTTCAGCATGCTATCCCCGTCAAGCTTCCGCGACGGGCTCAACCCCGCCCCATCCAGCAGCGTCGGAAACACATCCCGCAACTCCACAGGCTGGTCCATCACCTGCCCACCCTTCGCCCCCGGCAGCCGTACAATCATCGGAACTCGCGTACTCGCCTCATACGCATAAGACTTCCGCCAAAGGTTATGATCGCCAGTCATATCGCCGTGATCAGACGTAAACACAATCAGCGTCTCATCGAGCTTCTTCTGCTTCTCCAGCGTCTCGACAATCCGGCCGATCTGCTCATCCACATGAGTGATGCAGGCATAATAACCACGGCGAGTATTAGCAATCGTCTTGGCATCCAGCTTCCCGTGCCAGATATCCGGGCGATCACTCGAAGGCGCAGCAAACTTTGAAGCCCAGGCCCCAATCTGAGCCTCCGGCATCGCCACATCGCGATACTGATCCCAAATCCTCTGCGGCGGATCATAAGGGCTATGCGGCCGAATAAACGAAACCTTCAAATAGAAAGGCCGCGCATCGCGATAACTCTCGAGATACCGCACAGCCGTATCGCCCATCCAGGTCGTCGGATGCAGCCGCTCATGCAAAGCAAAAGGCCGCGCCGCATAATCGTTCCAACCAAGCCCGGTCGCATGAGGGTTCAAGTGAGGTTCCTGCGAATAAAACCAGGCCTCGTAATCAGTGCGCTCCTCAGCGGCCCGCCGCTCCATCGCAACCTTGTCATGCACCATGCCACCAGCCGCATGCTCATCTAGAAACATCTGCTCATAGCCATGGCTATTGCGCCACGGAGCAAAGTGATTCTTACCGATCGTTGCCGTCGCATAGCCAGCCTCGCGCAAAGCCCTCGGCTTCTCGTATTCAAAACGTCTCGGAATCTCCCCATACCCCAACATCCCGTGATTCCACGGCGACAACCCGGTCAACAACCCGCACCGCGCCGGCGTACAAGTCGGGGTACTCGAATAAGCGTGAAGAAAACGAGTCCCCTCCTTTGCCAATCGATCCAGATTTGGTGTCCGGATCGCCGCATTCCCGTCAGCACCCAGACAATCCCCCCGCTGCTGATCCGTCATTACAAACAACAAATTCAGCCGGTCCCGTTTCTGTGCGACGGCACGCTGAAAACCCGCACTCGGTGCGGCAATCCCCATCCCAACAAACGCTCTTCGCTGCATCATTCGATTGTCCCTCTTCTCACCGGACAAACTTCACAACACCCCATTTCTCGGGGACATGCATATTAATGACACCTTGCGGGCTCCACACCCAGTTGTCCTCTTTTAAACCCTTCCGCTTCTCGTATTTCCCGTTTACAACATCCAGCACCCACTCCACCCGGGAGAAATTCACGCGCCACTGCTCACCTTCCTTCGGTGCCACCGCTGGTCTCGGCCCGCGGTTCAGCGCCGACCACGGAATCGCAATTTCCAAACTCCAGCCACGATCTTTGTCCGTGGGGTTGTTCAGCGTCCCCCGCAAAAAAACTGCAGTCTTTAACCCCGGTATTTCCCATCCATCATCTGCTTTCCCGCCATCCTTATAGGGTTTGGCCAAATAGAGATCCCAGCCTGTGTTTTTAGCATTCATCTCAAACTCGAAGTAATGTAGTCCATCTCCATCAGGATCAAGGAATACTTCGAAATCATGCTCATGAAAAATCACCATGTCGTGCTGATCGTAGGTCGCCCACAGGTTCGGCTCCTCCATCTCGGCCGCGATATAAAAGTATTCTTCGTCCCACAACATTTTTGCCCGCGTCCGAAATCTTGGCTTTGGCTTTGCTGCACCCTCTATATCAACAAAGAACTGAGTCCAAGGCGCAGACCTCCAAACTGAATCGTCCAATTTTCCATCTATTTTCAATGGTTTGGAGATTTTATTGCATGTGTATTCTTGCTGCTGATCCACAGCAAGAATCGGATTCACAAGCAGCAGACTGAAGAAAATTTCAAGCTTCACACCAAGATCTTATCAGGGGCTCTAAAGCACTTAAGGTAAACCACCGATTTCCTTACAAGCTGCGGAACTCTATTTTGGTTATAAGCCTTAATCTCAGAGCCCGGCTCCAATGATCTAATGACCTGTCTATACTGCGGCAAAAAACTCGGCTTCTTTTCTCGCTACAAGGACACTCCCTTCTGCAGCGAAGAACACTTGCGCACACATCAGGACGAGTTAGAGCGCGCACTGATGGAGCGTCTGGGTTCAAAGTCAGTAGCTCCGGCCCGTTCCCTCAACGATCTCGCCAGCATCGAAACTGCACCTACTAAATCACTACTTGGGCTCGAATCCGCGACGAGAGCCCCTCAAACAGCTGCGCCTGAGCCGCAGAAGCAATCGAAGAAAATTGCAAAGCCTGTCGAAGAGGCCCCAGAGGCTCCGCCGCCCCCTCCCACTCCTCCCGCACCGGCCCCTCTGCACGAAGATTACCTCTTCCAACTTCCAGACCCCGTTGCCGCGCTCAGCACCGAAACGCCGCTGATACCACCGGCAAGCTTCGCTATTATTGTCCAGGCAGATTGCTGTACCCCCTCCTCTCCAGAACGAAGAATTGACTTTAATTTTGAATTGGATGAGACTGAATTTGAAATAGATACGAGCGTATTATTGAGCTCTGTAGCTTTTGAGACTCCAGCCCAGCCAACCGCATTTCAGGAAGAGGGTTTTGGCGAACCATGGGTAGAACTACCTACCAGAACAGAAGTCACTCTTGATCTGAAAACTGATTTTGTTGTAAACGGCGATCCCCTTCCCCTCGATTACGAGGCAGTTTCTACAACGCTGCACCACACGGCAATGGGTCACCGCGAGGAGATCGAACCGCGTCTGCGACTCCGCTTCCCATACGCGGCCAGCCAGGTTACTTCGTCCTGGAATTCTCTTCCTGCAACAGATCTCAGCTTCCCTGTTACCGCATCCGATGAATGGGACCCAATTCTGCCGTTTGTCGCACCAAACCTTCAAATCAAGCCGGCTTCCTCTGCTCCCGCAGAACTCTCGCCTTTTGTCGACGTTCCGCTGACCATAAGTGCCCTGACCCGGCTTAAGCTCGATGCCGCCGACGTAGAAGATTTTGGCGACTCACTCGCTGTATTCGCCCAAAACCTCTCGGCCAATGCCGGCATTTCTGCCGACTGCTCCGCTGGCTACTGGGCACCTGCCGTAGCATTGCCCCGCCCTTCTACGGATCTGACATTCCGCCCCAGTTGGCAAACTTCCCGTCCTACGGATCGTGTCTCACCGGTTCCGTTCCCCTCCCTGTTTCAATTGGGTCCCGTGCTGCCGCCGAGACCGGAAAGCTCCGCAGGATAAGGGATCACCAATATGGCCAACGCAGCGCGCGCACCAAAAATTATCGAAATGCCGCTCAAGAGGAGCGGAGACCAACAGGAGTCCTTCGTCCCTTCGAGCCTCCCCAGCGAGTCCCCAGCGGCGATAGCAGCCCGCAAACTCGAAGCTCTCGCGCACTTCCATCTTGCTCTCGAAGAATACGAAGAAGCCCTCGAAGCTTTCCGTCGTCTCCTGAAACTCGTTCCTACCCGGCCTGACCTCCTGGTCCAAACTGTCGCCTGCATGGAGCGCCTGGAACGCTGGCAGGAAGGTGCCGACCTCCTCCAGCCTGAGATCGAAATTCACCCGGATTGGACCGAAGCCGCCCTTGCCCTCGGTATCTGCCGTTTACATTTGAATCAGCCTCAGGAAGCGTTCGAAGTCTTCCGTGGGGTGGAATCGCGCTCACCCGGAAATCAAGTGGCAAAGGAAGGCATCCGCGCCGCCCAGGCACTCCTGGGGCCACCACCAGCCTCTAGCCGCCCTGAGGACTGGGAATCCCAATTGGCTGACCTCGCTTCAAGCCAGGAATGGGAACGCCTCATCAAATCTTGTGAACAGCTCGTTGTCGAAGGCGAGCCCTCTGCCCACTTCTACACTGCCTACGCTTTGGAGCAAATGGGGAATATGGACTTTGCCCGCGCCGATTACGATAAGTGCCTGGAGGCCTCGCCCAATCACCGCGAAGCTCGCTACAATCTCGCTTGCCTGCTGATCCAATCTGGACAATACCACCAGGCGGCAGAACACCTTGCCTATCTCACCAGCATTGATTCGGAGAACTCAAACGCATGGTGGAACTTCATGCTGGCAGCTGAATTCTCAAACCGTCACAACGACGCGGTTTCAGCGGCTCAGCATCTCATTCGGCTCGATGGCTATACACCGGAACTCCGCTTCCGCCTCGGCCTGAACTGCCTTGAGGCAGGTCGATTCGATGAAGCAGCAAGGCACTTCGACCTCTGCTGTGAAGAGAACGAATATTGGACCGAAGCTCGAATCAATCTTGGGCTTGCGATGCAGCGCTTGGGCAATCTCGATCACGCTCGCGCCATCTTTGAGAATGCACTCAGGGAGCAGCCTGCCAGCCGGGAAGCGGCGGAATGCCTTGTTGGCCTCGAGATCGAACTGGGGCGCCTCGATGAAGCCGTTTCTATTTTCGAGACTCTGCAGAACCGCGGCATTCCTCTCGCCTCCATCAGTCTTCGAATCGCCAGAGCTTTCGAAGTCAAAGAGCAATTCCCTGCGGCTCTCCACTATTACGAACGCGCCCTGCGGGCAGAACCTGGCTTCGGAGACGCTTATCTGCAACTTGCTGCCTTGTTTGAACGTTTGGAGCAGCCCGAAAAAGCTCTACAGTGCCGACAGATGGCTGTGCGCGTGCAGCCATCTGTCGCAAAGTCCTACTTCGAGTAAGCCATATGATTAATAGCAGCCTCTCCGGAATATTGCAGGATTCGATCGGCCATGAACAGTGTCGTCAGGTTCTGCTCGTTAGCCGAGTCGGCACGGTTGTAGCCAGCGCGGTAAAGGACTCGACTCCCATTGCTCAGTCCCTTGGCCCCATCGTTGCATCTACCTTTGGCACGGGGAGCGAACTCAGCCGCCTCCTTGGAGTCGGTGAACAGAACTTCCAACTCCAACGCGGACGCCGTCAGGATCTGCTCCTTTGTCCGATGCCCAGCGGAATGATCCTCGCCGCTACCTTCCCGGTTCAGGTGGATGAAGAAAACGCCCTTTCACTCGCCACTCACCTCATCGATCAAATTGAGGCACTCACCCCTGCCACCGATTCTTATTCAGACCGGCAAGCCCTCAGCCCCGAAATGCGTGATGAGGCCAATGCCCTGCTCGATCAACTCTTCGCGTCAGCCGCCTGACTGCGATAAACTCAAAATTCGATCCGCATGGCACAACTTCGCGATAAACTCCTCGGCGTCTTCGGCTTCCCCATCACGCCCTTCAAACAAGACCTCTCCCTCGACCTCGCCGCTCTCGAAAAGAACGTCGACGAAATGACCCAACACCCCTACTGCGCAATCGTCGCAGCAGGAGGTACGGGGGAAATTTATTCGATGACCTCGGAGGAATCCGCTGAAGTCGTGCGTGTTGCCGTCCAGGCTACACACGGCCGCATGCCGGTTGTCGCTGGAGTCGGCTACAACACAGTCATTGGATGCGACATGGCAAGGCGCATGGAGAAAGCCGGTGCCGACGCACTGCTGGTCATGCCGCCCTACTACATCAATGCCCCCGAAGCAGGCTGGATCGACTACTACAAGACCATCGCCAACTCCACTGGCCTGCCACTCGCGCTCTACTCACGCGATTGGGCTGCCTTCACTCCCGATCAGGTTGCCCGCCTTGCCGATGCTGTCCCAAGCCTTCAGATCTGGAAAGACGGCCAGGGTAACATCCGCATGTACCAACGCATTATGGCCAAACTCGGCGATCGCCTCGCCTGGGTGGGTGGCCTCGGTGACGATTGCGCAGGTGGCTACTGGTCGATCGGGGTTCAGGCCTTCACCAGTTCCATCTCAAACGTAAGTCCCAAAATTGCCCTCGCCATTGCCGCTGCAGGCCAAGCTCAGGACTTCACCAAAATGAACGAGATCCTCATCAAATACGTCCATCCCCTCTATGCCCTTCGCGACAAGATGAAGGGCTATGAAGTCACTGTGATGAAGGAAATGATGGAACTCATGGGTATCTCCGCTGGCCCGGCCCGCCCTCCTCTCTGCGCCGTCCGTGACGAGCACAAGGCTGAGCTGCAGCGCATCGTCGAACTCTATAAGTCCTTCTAGGCTTGGCCCCCAAGACGTAGCCAGAACTTGGCAAAGCGCTCTCCGAAGTTTTGCTTATTGCCTTTCCAGACTCTGGTAAGGGCCTCTGAGGCCACCCAGTGCTCAAAGGTCATCCGCCACCCTCGAGAATCAGGATGGTGGAAGGTGTCATCGAGCGATAGATCGTCAAAGGCATCTTCCATCAACTGCAATGCCTCCATGCAGAAGTAGTGCTGAGCCAAATTCAGATCTGCGGCTGGCAATCCAGGGTTTTTCAGACTGCGGGAAAACTGCCAGGCAATCGGCATCAACGGCTCTTCACTGCCGAGACGGGAGTAAAGAGCATTGAGCCGTTCAGTCAGCCCGGCGAAGGCTGACGGAGTCACGAGTTCGGGCGCCAGAATCGCTTTGAGGTCTTTTGATATGTACTCTGTCAGGGGCTGCGTGCTCGAGTAACGGCCAAAGGCCTCTATGCCAGCTTCCCTTCCCAGCCTTCGATAGCTCTCAAACTGATCTTCAGAGTAGAACTGATCTCCAGTGCTCTCGTGGGGAAATGCGGGGTTCGCCTTTCTGTACTGCTGCAAAGTCTCCGCCTCGTTTCCCTTCCAGGAAGCCTTGATGTACACAAACCAGCCCTGGCTTTGGTCACGATAAGTGATACGACCGATGGCGCAATGAGTGCGGCTCTTTCCCGTTAGGGGATCGGGCCGGACGGAACTCAAATCAATTTCGACGCGGGCGTCAAAGTCTACTTCACACATCCGGAGCAGACGCCCCAGACCATCGAATCCATAGCCTCCATCAGCCTCCCCATCGCTACATATGATCACCCCGACCTTGCGGCGGATCAACTCGTAGACAGCCAGATTCTCGAAGTGGCCGCCATCGGAAATCATCAGGTAGGCCGAGTCGGGAGTCGCAGAAGCCAGCAGTTCTACGGCGAGATACCGCAGGCTGAACCAGGGTGAAGTATCACCCTTCTTCTGCCGGAATGGATTGCCGAACCACCAGCCCAACCTGACGTTGAACATGGTGAGCATGAAGGCCACAGAGGTTGAGCTGTGGTAACCCATATTAGGGCTGGCGGCGGCACCAGATACACTAACCACCTGGGCCAGAGTGGGGGCGTCAATTCCGTAGTCGGCTGTAGCAACCAGTCGTACATCGCGCCGGTTAGAGCCGCAGTGGAGTGGAGAGAACTGGAAGTTTGTTGCCTGTCTCGATTGCACAGCCAGATCCCCTGCCCCGCCCAGGTTCAGTGCGCAATTCACGATATGGAGCGGTCCCTGATATTTATTCTGAAAGGTCAAATTTTTCAGGCTTAAATCGTCCAGATCGTCAAATCCCGTAAATGGATGCGGCTTTCGTATAAACCCGCTTGCGTCGGCTTCACTCGATTCCCCTTCATCGAGTCGGGATGCGCCGAGATAGCACCTTCCCAGGCGGCTACGATAAAAGGCGTTGAGGCTGAATTCGTTGAGGTCCACACGAGACGCGAAGCCGACAGCGAGCAGTAAAGTCGCAAGGAGTAAGGAAGGCAAAAGGTAGAACTCGCCCAGCCTGACACCGGAGATTGCGCGGAGTATCTGCCAGTAATTGAGACCGCTTTGGGCTACAAACTGTGACTCGACCAAATAGAGGATTGTGGTTGTCCCAGCAAGCAACCCGACAATAAATGCAAATGGTGCAACCTGGGCAATCAGCTCCATAGCCTTGTTGTTCTTCTCTCCTCCGGTAGAGTTGGATCGTCCTGCCCACAAACCAGCAAGCGTGGTCGACAAGAAGCCACTAAAACCACTCCAACTCAAGATCGCTCCCAGGGAGACAACCGCCCAGGGCGCGTAGGCCGAGAATGCGCTCAAAGTCGTCCAGGCGAGGGCATAGATTGCCAGCCAGGCACCCATCCGGCTCCACCACTCGCGTGCACCTTCACTGCTTGCATTGCCGATCATACCGATCATGATGACAACACCAACTGAGAAGGCAAAAAGCACAAGTGCCGGCAGGATCACCTGACAATGCCAATCCGCTTCGGCAGGCGAAGTATTGGAATAAAGGAAGCGGGCAATGAGAATGATCACGCAAAGCAGCAGGTAGAGGATGCATGAAGCGCCTGTAACACTCATCGCCAAAGCCCAAAGGTTTCGCTTCTTCAGCAGGCAAAGCGAGAGCATGAGGAAGGTAAAGACGGCAAAGCTGAAGGGCAGCCACCAATGGCTAATTGCCTCAGCAGCGATCGAAGAAAAGCCGTCACCCTCAAAGCTCCAATAAGCCTGAAAGGACATCACCGAAGCAATCAGATATGCGGCGATCAACATCGGAAGTACGATTAGCACCTGAGTGTGCGCCTGACCATAACGAATACGCTCTGCCCTGCTGCCTTCTTCGACACCACGCAAGCGCTGTCCGAAGGCATAGAGTTTGACAGCCACTGGCAACAACAGGAAGAGGCCGCTCAGCAGGCTAGCGGAAACTCCGATATCCATCCACCAGACCCGCGGCCAGTTGGCGTAGCCGTAGATAGCAACAGCAAGAGGAAGGCCACCAACTAGCAATGAGGCATTCCAGTTCTCGCCTTTTAGCACCCAAGATTCGGGCCGGTGCATCTCAAGCAGATTTCCGGCGACGCCCACTACTCCCACGCCAAAGAAGATAAAGGTAGCCACTCTCAGGGCTCCTTCTGCGGGCCACTTCACGAAAAACTCCATGGTGAGTTGAGGAATGACAAACAGCGCAAGAAGCGATAGCAGGATGGTGATCTGAATGAGCATCGTATTGCGCAGCCAGATCGTTGCGATGGACCAGCTATCGGCGCTAAAGAAGCCCAGTTGCGGGGACAGGTAGTTGGCGTAACGCCTCAAATGGCGTACTGAGGTTTCCCAGAAGCGGCCTGGTTCAGTCCAAGCCCAGCCACCGTTTCTCTTGCAGTTTGCCGTAAGCCAACTTCCGATATAGCCACCGCCGGATACCGTAGAGAGGTAGTCCAGTTGCTTGAGCACTCCTTGCTCTTTGAGAGCTTCCATGACGCCCAAACCGAAGGTTGCGCTGCGAATGCCACCACCGGAAATAGCCAGACCCACCGTTGGCTCGGTGCTGGCAATTTGCTTGGCCCCTCGCTGCTGGACGATTTCGTCCTGCTCCTGTTTGAGAATTTCCGGGTCGAGTTCGTGACGATCAAAAACGTCGACGCCTTTGGGGGGATAGGTCTTCATTAAGCGAGCGCTTTGGCGTAGAGTGCGAGTAAGCGTGCCCAGGCTTTTTCGGCTTGAGGTTCGTTGTAGACACCCGAATCCGGCGGGCACCATCCATGGGCTGCACCGGTGTAGACCTCGATCTCTGCCGGAAGCTTTGCCTGCTCGAAGGTCTCCTTCAGTATGGTCTTGTCGTTCGGGGAACGGGCATCGTCATTGGCGGCGATGGCGACCAGAAAGTGGGCCTTGGTCTTTGAGGCTTGCAGGTGAGGGCTGCTGGGGTTATCCCTTACGAGGCCGCCTCCGTGGAAGCTGGCAACCGCGCCGACACGATCTGGCATTGCGGCTGAGGTGCGAAAGGCGATGGGGCCACCCATACAATAGCCCTGCGTGCCGATCTTGCGATTCTTGGCAACCGACGCCTGTTTGTCGAGCCAGCCGATAAAAGCCTTGGCGTCGGTCATGTGCGTTGTCTCGTTAAGGCTCTGCGCAAGCGGCATCACTTGCTGGATGGGCGTAGCGGAACCGGCATCAGCAGTGGGCGCTTTTTTCGTTCGGTAGAAGGGGTTCACCACCAACACGGAATAGCCTGATTCCGCCAGGCGCTTACCCATTTGACGGAAGGAAGGGCGAAGGCCGAAGATGTCGGGCCAGATGAGCACCGCCGGGGCAGTACCGGTTGCGGGGTGGACAAAGTAACAGTCGGCAGCACCGTCTGGCGTTGTCACAGTAACTTCAGATTCAACCACGGCAGCTGCATTCGCCACTTGCGGCAGAATCATCGACATCCCTGCACTTAGCATTACGCCAAACTGTTTGCGGGTTACGAGGTCTAGAGATTCGAATTCTTTACGGTCTTCATCAAAATGATTCTGGTCGCACATATTATTGGCCATTGTATCTTTTTGTGAAGAGCCGGGTTTCGTCAAAGGTTTGCAGCGTAGTTCCGCACCTTAGCTGGTTGTAAGCCGTGGGCCAGTCGGCTGGAATCCTGAGGTCTGCCTGATAAACACCAACCAGGCCAGGTGCGTAGACCAATGTTGGGACTTCGAGTTCCACCGGGGCGGAATCGAAATCCAGATTGCGCAGGGTGCAACGGATCGTCGCCAAAGGCTTGGCGGGTGGGTTTGCGGGGCCAGGTTCGCCGGTGCCAACAGGCTGGTCCAGCGGTCCAAGCGCGCCTAGGTAGGCGTGAATGATAGACCCGGAGGGGGCTGGATTGTCCTTGCTTGCTAACCCGGAAAAGTCTTCCAAGGCTGCAGCAACAACGAAGCTTCGCGCTGCAGGATCGAAAACATTGAAGAAGCTAGCCGATGGCTCTTGCAGGAATGCGAGGTCGTACCGCAGTAAGAATGGAGATTCTGGACGAGTGGCAAGAATCACTCCACTGTAAGGATGGACATCCCAAGGGATTTGGACCAACAGTTCCTGAGCTTGAATCGAAGTGTCCTTCAAGCGCAAGACCGGAAGTGTCTGACCTTCGATTGTGATCTCTGTGCGCTCATCAAAGCCTGCGGCTGAAAAGAAGACGGCCGAGCCAGGATAGACAGTACGGTTCATTGGAGAGAGCCGCGTGGGTGTGGCTGGGTAGAGCTCTTCGGTTTCACCACCGGCAATTCTGCTGATCGAACAGTTGTTGCGTTGATATGCGATGGTAGTGCCGTCGTCGCTGATCGTGGCGGCAGTGATTAGGTCTGGTGAGTCGGCAAGGCGATCAATTGTGTTCGATGCTCGACTCCAAAGGCTGATCGCCTGGAAGTAACGAATCAGGATGTGACTGGCGTCCTGGTCGAGCATGAAGTTGAACTTATCGTTCTGTGTCCGGAGTAGTGTGCGCTGAGCGAGTGTGCTGACTTCAATTTCAATCAGCGAAGAAATTCCATTGGGTGAATCCTCTCGGACGAACACATAGCGACCGTCGGGGCTTATGGCTGCAAGTTCCACTGGGTCGCCTTCGTATAGCTTCCGAAACGGCTCATCGGGTCGAACCAGAACAACGGCATTGGATGTTAAGAGTCGAGTGACTAAAGTGCCGTTGTCGCTAAGCGCATTGTGATCGTGCAGCGGGGGGAGGTCGGGCATGGGATGGGTGATGCCAGTCTCAAGATCACGGAGAACAAAAGCGGTGTCTCGCTGGAGGATAAAGCGACCGTTGCGGCTGATACGAGATTGTGTTCCTCGAAAATAGCTCTGCTTCAGACAGACACCGTCATACGAGATCGGGCGAAGGACGCCAGCATCAACGCGACGGCAATATCGAGCAAGAGTAGTCCCGTCGCTGGCGAGAAAGACCCCTGAGAAGCTCTCACCGCCCGCCGCTTGTACTTCTATTTCAGGCTTAACAGGAGCATATCTGTAAATCCGGCTTCGTTGAAATGCGTTGGATAGTTCGCCATGAAGGAGAAGTTGTGAGTTGAAGAACAGAGTCTCTCCATGGGGAGAAAGGGCAAGCGACTGCGTGTTTTGAGCGAAGAGGCCCTGAATGCAGTAGAGCAGCAAAACAAGAACCCCGCCAGCGCGAGGCTGGCGGGGTTCTTGCATTAGCTTTGTGAGCTGGTTATTCGACATCGCCCATTCCGATTGGATCGTCGTCGTCCAAGCCGCCGGCGAAGAGGCTCTTGGCGTCGTCGTCATAAGCTGACAACGAATCCATGATGTTCTCCGGCTCTTGTTCGACTGTGTCGACTACATCCTCGCCAGCGATCTTCGAACGACGGTAGTATTCGAGACCGGTGCCGGCCGGGATGAGGCGGCCCATGATGACGTTTTCCTTGAGACCACGGAGGTAATCGACCTTGCCGTTGATGGCGGCTTCGGTGAGTACGCGGGTGGTTTCCTGGAAGCTGGCTGCCGAGATGAAGCTGTCTGTCGACAACGACGCCTTGGTGATACCCAGCAGGATTGGATTGCCGCGAGAAGGACGGCCGCCGCTTTCGATGGCGCGCGTGTTCTCGGTCTTGAACTTGAAGCGGTCGACCACTTCCTCAGGGAGGAATTCAGTGTCGCCGATCTCGTCGATCTTGACCCAGCGGAGCATCTGGCGAACGATTACTTCGAGGTGCTTGTCGTTGATGTTTACACCCTGGAGGCGGTAGACTTCCTGGATTTCATTGACCATGTACTTCTGAAGTTCGGTTTCGCCGAGTACTGCCAGAATGTCGTGCGGATTGCGGGGGCCATCCATCAAAGGATCGCCGGCCTTAATGCGCTCGCCTTCCTGGAAGTTGATGTGGACGCCGCGAGGAATCGAGTATTCCTTCACAGTGCCGTCATCGCCCGTGATCGAGATCTTGCGGAAACCCTTGACCAGTTCACCGAAGTGAATGGCACCGTTGATCTCGGCAATGATGGCCGGATCGTGGGGCTTGCGGGCTTCGAAGAGTTCGACGACGCGGGGGAGACCACCGGTGATGTCTTTGGTCTTCGTGGTGGCGCGGGGCAGCTTAGCGAGGACGTCGCCAGCGTGTACTTCTTCACCGTCACGCACCAGCATGTGGGCGTGGGTCGGCATGAGGTAGCGCCGTTCGTCGGCCTTGGAGCCGCCAGCGTACTTGATCACGAGAGCAGGAACGCGCTTGTCGTCGGTTGAGTCGATGACAACAAACTGGCTCATGCCGGTAATTTCGTCGACCTGCTCGGTGATGGTGACCTGGTCGATCATGTCCTTAAAGTGCACGGTACCCGAGACTTCGGTGAGGATTGAGAACGAGTAAGGATCCCACTCGAGGATGACCTGGTTTTGCTTGACGGGCGCGCCGTCTTCGAGAAGAACCTTGGCACCGTAAACGACCGGGTAGCGTTCTTTTTCGCGGCCCTTTTCGTCTACGATCACGACGATACCGGAGCGGTTCATCGAGATCATGTTGCCAACCTTGTCCTTGACGAGGAGGATACCGTCGTACTTGATAAAGCCGTCGGTCTTGGCGTCCTGCGTGGACTGCTCTGATTGCGAAGATGCCGTGCCGCCGACGTGGAAGGTACGCATGGTGAGCTGCGTGCCGGGTTCGCCGATGGACTGAGCGGAGATGATGCCTACGGCTTCACCACGCTCGACCATGCGGCCGGTGGCGAGGTTGCGACCGTAGCAGAGCTGGCAGACGCCGCGCTTCGACTCGCAGGTGAGCACCGAGCGAATCTTGACGCGCTCGATACCGGCAGCCTGGATGGCGGAGGCCTTCTCTTCGGTGATTTCTTCGTTGGCGTGTACGATGACACGGCCTTCAAAGTCGATTTCGTCTTCTTGCGCTACGCGGCCAATGATACGGTCGCGGAGCGGTTCGATGATTTCACCGGCTTCGATGATGGGCTCAACGAAGATGCCTTCCTGAGTGCCGCAATCGAGTTCGGCGATGATGACGTCCTGAGCCACGTCGCAGAGGCGGCGGGTGAGGTAGCCAGAGTCGGCCGTTTTGAGTGCGGTGTCAGCAAGACCCTTACGGGCACCGTGCGTCGAGATGAAGTACTGGAGTACGTTCAAGCCTTCGCGGAAGTTTGCCGTGATCGGGGTTTCGATGATTTCGCCGTTTGGCTTGGCCATCAAACCGCGCATACCGGAGAGCTGACGAATCTGCTGTTTCGATCCGCGGGCGCCGGAGTCGGCCATGATGTAAATCGGGTTGAGGTAGCGGCCGGTGCGGTCGTCTTCTTCCATGAGTTTGAACATGGCGTCTGAGACCTGGTCGTTAGCGCGCTGCCAGATTTCGATTGTCTTGTTGTAGCGTTCGCCGTTGGTGATGGCACCGTCGTTGTACTGCTGCTGCACTTCAATGACGTTCTTTTCGGCATCAGCAACAAGCTTGGGCTTGACGCTGGGGACGACCATGTCGTCGATACCGATGGAAACACCACCGCGAGTTGCATAGTGGAAGCCGAGTGCCTTGACGTCGTCAAGCATGGCAACGGTTGCCTGGAGACCAAAGCGCAGGTAGCAATAGTGCACCATCTGCGTGAGGCCCTTCTTCTTGAGCAAGCCGTTGATGTAGGCGATCGGTTCGGTGGTAAGCGGCGCGATGGCGCGCTGCAACACGTCATTGAGAATGACGCGACCAACGGTCGTATCCATGTACTGCTTGACGTACTCGATCGGCTCGGTGTGCATGACGTTCTGCGAGTCGAAGGCCTTGGTCAAGTCGATTACCTTACCGGTGTAGCGGAGGCGGATCGGCGAGAGGGTTTCGACTTCGCTCATTTCGAGAGCGATCAAAACGTCGTCAACTGATGCGAAGGTACGGCCTTCGCCCTTGGTACCCGGACGGGCCTTGGTGAGGTAGTAGAGACCAAGCACCATGTCCTGCGAAGGCGTCGCGATGGGCGCGCCGTGGGCGGGGGACAGGATGTTGTTCGAGGCAAGCATCAAAGTGGAAGCTTCGATCTGTGCTTCGGGCGAAAGCGGGATGTGGACGGCCATCTGGTCGCCGTCAAAGTCGGCGTTGAAGGCGGTACAAACCAGCGGGTGGAGCTTGAGCGCCTTACCTTCGACCAGCACCGGCTCGAAAGCCTGGATGCCAAGACGGTGAAGGGTTGGAGCGCGGTTGAGCATGACCGGGTGATCCTTGATCACCTCTTCCAAGATGTCCCAAACTACGGGATCCTGCTGCTCAACGAGTTCCTTAGCCTGCTTGATGGTGGTGCAATGCCCACGCTGTTCGAGGCGATGGTAGATGAAGGGCTTGAAGAGTTCCAAGGCCATCTTCTTCGGCAAACCGCACTGGTGCAGCTTGAGTTCGGGACCAACGACGATGACCGAACGGCCCGAGTAGTCGACGCGCTTCCCGAGAAGGTTCTGACGGAAGCGGCCCTGCTTACCCTTGAGGGTGTCAGAGAGCGACTTGAGCGGACGGTTGTTGGCGCCACGAAGGACGCGGCCACGGCGACCGTTGTCAAACAGAGCGTCGACAGCTTCCTGGAGCATGCGCTTTTCGTTGCGCACGATCACGTCGGGAGCGTGAAGTTCGATCAGCTTCTTCAAACGGTTGTTGCGGTTGATGACGCGACGGTAGAGGTCGTTCAAATCGGAGGTGGCAAAACGGCCACCGTCGAGCGGAACGAGCGGGCGAAGGTCAGGCGGGATGACTGGCAGTACATCGAGGATCATCCACTCGGGCTTGTTGCCCGACTTACGGAAGCTCTCGGTGACGCGCAGACGCTTGGCAAACTTCAGCTTCTTCTGCGCGGACTGTTCGGTCTTCATGCGCTCGCGAATTTCGACTGACAGGGTGTCGACGTCGATCTTCTTGAGCAGTTCTTTGATGCCTTCAGCGCCCATCATGGGGGTGTAGCCGCCAGGGAATTCCTGGTCGAGCTGACGCTTGCGTTCGTCGGAGATGACTTCGCCGCGTGAGACGGAGCCATGTGCTTCGCCGGGTTCGACGATGACATAGGCTTCGAAGTAAAGCACGCGTTCGAGTTCACGCAGAGTGATATCGAGCAGGTAGCCGATACGCGACGGGAGGCCCTTGAAGAACCAGACGTGCGAGCAGGGGCTGGCGAGTTCGATATGGCCGAGGCGCTCACGACGCACGCGGGAGAGAGTGACTTCTACTCCGCACTTGTCGCAGATTACGCCGCGGTGCTTCATGCGCTTGTATTTGCCGCAGAGACATTCCCAATCCGCAACTGGTCCGAAGATGCGGGCGCAGAAAAGGCCGTCGCGTTCGGGCTTGAAGGTGCGGTAGTTAATGGTCTCAGGCTTGGTGACTTCGCCGTGCGACCAGTTGATGATCTTCTCGGGAGAGGCCAGAGAGATGCGGATCGAATCGAAATCCGCGATCAAATTAGCGCGATCGTATGGGGATGAACGATACATATATAATTTCTCCTTTCGACTTCAACTAGTCCGCCGCGAGGGCGGTATCAACGGGCGCTTCTTCATCGTCGTCCGTTGCTTTCTTCATCTTCATCAGTTCGACGTCGAGGCAGAGCGACTGAAGCTCGCGGATCAAGACGTTGAAGCTCTCAGGTACGCCAGGTTCGGCCGCAGCCTCACCCTTGACGATGGCTTCATAAATCTTGGCGCGACCATAAACGTCGTCCGACTTCGCCGTAAGGAGTTCTTGCAGAATGTAAGCTGCGCCGTATGCTTCCAGGGCCCAGACTTCCATTTCGCCGAAGCGCTGACCGCCGAACTGAGCCTTACCACCGAGCGGCTGCTGGGTGATGAGGGAGTACGGTCCAATGCTCCGGGCGTGGATCTTGTCGTCGACCAAGTGGCTCAACTTCAGCATGTAGATGTAGCCGACAGTGACAGGCTGTTCAAAAGCCATACCGGTCATGCCGTCGACCAGCTTGATCTTGCCGGATGAGGGCAGACCCGCCTTGGCGAGCTGTTCCTTGATGTCCTTTTCGGTAGCACCGTCAAAGACGGGGGTTGCGAACTTGACACCAAGGGCACGAGCGGCCCAGCCCAAGTGGGTTTCAAGGATCTGACCGACGTTCATACGGGAAGGAACGCCAAGCGGGTTGAGGACGATCTCGACAGGCGTACCGTCGGGAAGATAGGGCATATCTTCTTCGGGCACGATGCGGGCGATAACACCCTTGTTACCGTGGCGGCCGGCCATCTTGTCACCGACGCTGAGCTTGCGCTTCATCGCGATGTAGCACTTGACGAGCTTGATGACGCCGGGCGGCAGTTCGTCGCCCTTCTTGAGCTTGGCCTTCTTCTCTTCGGTGATCTTTTCGAGAACGGCGATCTGACGCGAGGTCATATCTTCGATTTCGTCGAGCTTCTCGTTGAGGAGAGGATCCTTCTTGTCGAGGCGCATGCGCTTGAGATCGCGGGAACGCATCTTCTCAAGGATGTCGCGGGTGATCTCCTGGCCCTTGCCGAGGAGCTTCTTGTTGGTCTTTTCGTCGTGCAGGTCGGCCTGAACGATGCGGCCACCGAGCATCGCAAAGAGACGCTTGGAGCGTTCGTCGTTGAGGATGCGCTTTTCGTCGGTAAGGTTGCGTTCGAGGCGTTGGACTTCTTCTTCCTGAATGAGCTTGGAGCGCTCATCGAGGTCTGCGCCCTTGCGCGAGAAGACCTTAGCGTCGACGACAACACCTTCAATGCCGGGAGGGCAGTAGAGCGAGGCGTCCTTGACGTCGCCAGCCTTCTCACCGAAGATAGCCCGGAGGAGCTTTTCTTCAGGGGTGAGCTGGGTTTCGCCCTTGGGGGTTACCTTGCCAACGAGGATGTCGCCAGGCTTGACGGTGGCACCGATACGGATGATGCCGGATTCGTCGAGGTTGCGAAGGAAGGATTCCGAGATGTTCGGAATGTCACGAGTGATTTCTTCCGGTCCGAGCTTGGTGTCGCGGGCTTCGATTTCGAATTCTTCGATGTGGATGGAGGTGTAGTAATCTTCCTTGACCATCTTTTCGGAGATGACGATAGCGTCTTCGAAGTTATAGCCGCGCCAGGGCATGAAGGCGACCAGAACGTTACGGCCAAGAGCGAGTTCGCCGGCATCGGTGCAAGGACCGTCTGCGAGAACATCACCCTTGACGACACGCTGACCCACATAAGCAATGGGCTTCTGGTTGATGCAGGTGTTTTGGTTGGAACGCTTGAACTTGGTAAGTGGGTAAATGTCGGCACCCACTTCGCGCGACATCTGACCTTCGGCTACACCGCCGCCATCGACGCGAACGATGATACGTTCGGAGTCAACGGAATCGACGATGCCAGCGCGCTTACAGATGACAACGGCGCCGGAGTCACGAGCAGTGACCTTTTCCATACCTGTACCCACGACGGGCGAGTCTGCGCGAAGCAGAGGTACGGCCTGGCGCTGCATGTTTGACCCCATGAGTGCGCGGTTGGCGTCATCGTTCTCAAGGAAGGGGATGAGCGAAGCGGCGACCGAGACGAGCTGTTTGGGCGAGACGTCCATGTACTGTACGTCGGCAACGGTCTTCAGGACGAAGTTGCCTGCCTGACGGGCATTGACCAGCTCTGAGGTGATCTTGCCCTTCTCGTCGAGCGGGATGTTGGCCTGGGCGACGACATACTTGTCTTCTTCCCATGCGCTCAAGTAATCCGAGTGCGATTCGAAATCGGCGAGCTGCTTGTCTTTGCCGAGAGCCTTGTTGGCCTTCTCGATTTCAGTGCGCTTGATCACGTCGTTCACCTTGTAAGAGGTGTCGCCGGGATTGAGAATACGTACTTCGTCGATGACGTAGCCGTCAACGACGCGCCGGTAAGGCGATTCGATGAAGCCGTAATCATTGATGCGGGCAAAGCAGGAGAGCGAGGAGATCAGACCGATGTTCGGGCCTTCTGGCGTTTCGATCGGGCAGATGCGGCCGTAGTGAGTGGTGTGTACGTCGCGGACTTCAAAGCCAGCGCGCTCGCGTGAGAGACCGCCCGGTCCGAGAGCCGAAAGACGGCGCTTGTGGGTGATTTCGGAAAGCGGGTTTGTCTGGTCCATGAACTGAGACAACTGCGAAGAACCGAAGAACTCGCGAATCGCGGCCATGACTGGCTTGGCGTTGACGAGATCGTGCGGCATTGCCGTTGACATTTCCTGGTAGACCGACATCTTTTCCTTGATGGCGCGTTCCATACGGACGAGACCGATGCGGAACTGGTTTTCGAGGAGTTCGCCGACGGCACGAACACGGCGATTGCCCAAGTGATCGATGTCGTCAACGGCACCGATACCACGGCGCAGTTTGAGGAGGTACTTGATGGTGGCGATGAAGTCGCCGGTGTCAAGAACGCGACGGTCAAGCGGATTGGTGAAGCTGGGCTTGCCGTCCTTCTTGAGCTGTTCCTGCTGTTCGTTCCAGCCTTCGGGAATGAACTTTTCGTCGTCGTGAATCTTTATGTTGAACTTCATGCGACCGACGCGCGAGAAGTCATACTTGCGGGCGTCGAAGAACATGCCCTGGAAGAGCTGGGTAGCTGTATCGAGGGTGGGAGGATCGCCCGGACGGAGCTTGCGGTAAATTTCGAGGAGGCTCTCGGCCTGGCTCTTCTTTTCATCCTTGCGGATGGTTTCGCTGATGACGATACCGACTTCGTCGCGCTCCGGGAAGAAGATTTCGAGGTGCTCGATGCCTGCTTCCATGAACTTGGAGAAGTGGGTCTCGGTGACCTTTTGGTTTGCCTCGGCGAGGATTTCGCCGGTTTCCATGTCGATCACGTCGGCAGCAAAATGTGCGCCTTCGATATCGTTGGGGGCGACTTCCACTTCACTGATCTTGTTTTCTTTGATTGCCTTGTAAACAGATGAGGTGATCTTCTTGCCCTGGGCAACTACGACTTCTCCAGCCTTGTTGAGGATGGGGTAGGAGAGCTTCTGGGCCTTGAGCGAGTCGGCAACGCCGAGCATCAGCTTGCCCTTCTTGAGGCTCAGCTTGGAATAAGTGTCGGTATAGAAGGCCTTGATGATCTGCTCGTCGGACTTGAAGCCGAGAGCGCGGAGGAAGACCGTGCCGTAGAACTTACGCTTGCGATCGATGCGAACGAAGAGGTAGTTCTTGTTGTCGTATTCGAATTCGACCCACGAACCGCGGTACGGGATGATCTTGCCGAGGTGGTAGCCGGCGGCGGGGACGCGCTCGAAGAAGACGCCGGGTGAGCGGTGCAACTGGCTAACGATGACGCGCTCGGTACCGTTGATGACAAAGGTACCGTTGGGGGTCATGAGCGGGATTTCACCGAAGAAGACTTCCTGTTCCTTGATGTCGCGGACGGTCTTGGCCTTGGGATCGGGATTCTCGGGATCCTTGTCGTAGACAGTGAGACGAATGGTGACTTTGAGGGGCGCAGAGAAGGTCATGCCGCGCTCTTCGCAATCGGGGATGTCGTACTTGAGCTGGAGGCCTACCGGGTCGCCGCAACGGTTACAGAAGGTAACGATGTTCTTGTTGAAGGTACCGCAAGCGTGGCAGAGGACGTCACCGGCGTGGAAGGGGTCGGTCTGGATGGTGGATCCGCACTGACGGCAGACGCTGCGCAAGTGGTTGAGGCCTTTGAGGGCCGAGCACTTGCATTCCCAGTTGCCGATGGCATAGTCGACGAAGTCGAGCTGGGAGAGGCCACGGAAGTCAGTAATCGGAAATACGCTCTTGAAGACGCTCTGGAGACCGATCTCATCGCGTTCGTCGGGCAGCAAATCCATCTGCAGGAAGCGCATGTAGCTGAGCTTCTGCACTTCGATCAGGTTAGGGATCGGGATGGAAGACTTGATGCGGGAGAAGTCGACGCGAGTGATCGGCTGGTTGGGCCGATAGGCCGACGGAGTATTCTGTTGCATTCGTTCAAACCTCTCGACGGCCGTTGGCCGCCGTACTGTTCAGGACAGTGAATCAATTTGAGAATCGTAGAAACGATCAGGAAGAAAGGTACAGCGAGGAACAAAGACCGACCCCAGGGGCTAAAACCCTGGCTCTCCGGCTACTTTGTCAGATCAATAGCATCAGATGAAAAAATTGGAGCTGGACACGCGAAAACGAGACAGCAAAATACTTGCCGTCCCGGGAAGCGGTAGAAAGTTTTTAAATTTGGTTCAAAAAGTGCTTATTCCAGCCCTACACAAATGACGTTAACAGATTCTTACAGTTGCGTCAACTTCGCGGGGATTGGGTTTGTTCTGTCGAATGGTCTTCGAAGGGGTCAATTGGGTTTGTTTTGTTGATTGGGTTTCTCGAGCCGTAGGCGATGTTGAGGCCGATGTAGCCGGGCTCTTCGCGCCGGAGTTGGCCGAGGCGCATTTTGGCCATCGGCATAGAGGTGGGGATTTGGGCCTGAACTTTGGAGTCTTCGAGTTCGGCGATCACCTCTACCGAGGCGAGACGGTGGAGTTGGAGCTCTTGCAGTTGTTTGAGGGCTTTGGCAGCGCGGCGTTCGAAGAGGGCACCGAGTTTGATGGTGCGTTCCATCTGGGCGAAGCGAAGGTGGTTGTCGGGGTCTTCGAGCCAGCGGTCCTGGGCTTCGGCTTCGATGCGTTGGGCGCGGAGAGCCTGGAAGCTGGCGTAGGCGTATTGTTCGAAGGCGAGTTCTTCGGCGGTGCCGCGCGGGAGGGTTTCGGAGCGGAGATCGGCTTTGATTTGTTCGTAGTGGTCTCGCTCTTCGGGGCTCGAGGCGAAGAGCTTTTCGCTGGTGGCATGGAGGCCGTGGCGGTAGGCGTTGGAGGAGGATTTCTGTTTGCCGGCCTCGGTTCTTGGGCCGGTAGAGAGTTTTGCGTTTTCCTGATTTGCGAGAGTTTGGGCGGCTGATGCCATGGTCGTTGTGTCCTTGTGATTGCTGTTTGAGTGGGAGATTGCCCCCGGTGGACAGGGTATCCCTGCGTTGTTGTGGATTTGGGTCTGGGTTGGGGTGAAATCGTTGATTTGATGGGAGAAGATTTTTCGAAAATTGTGGTGAACGCTTCCGCCGTAAGCATGTAATCGCTTAATGCTAAGGTGTAATCATATGGTTCGAACGCAAATCCAATTGACCCAAGAGCAAGCGGCGGTATTGCATCAGATGTCAGCGGAACGGCAAGTATCGATTGCAGAATTGATCCGGAATAGTATCGACAACTTTGTTCAGAAGGAAGCAGGGACAAGCCATGCGGCTAAGGTGGCGCGGGCGAAGTCGATTGTTGGGCAATTTGCTTCTGGGCATGCAGACGTCAGCAGTGATCACGACCGTTATCTTGCGGAAGCGTTTCAATCGTGAGGACCTTTGTCGATACTTCGGCGATCTATGCGTTACTTGACCGGTCTGATCAGAACCATGCCGAGGCAACACGAATCTGGTTTGATTTGCTGGACCAAAATCGAGCGATGTTCACGAGCAACTATGTAGTTGTTGAGTGCTGTGCGCTGGCCCAGAACCGGCTTGGGATGGATGCGGTTCGGGCGATTCACGACAAGATTCTGCCCGTGATTGAGCAGCAATGGATCGATGAAGGGTTGCATGCGCTGGCGACGGCAAGTTTGCTGAGTGCTTCGAGGCGCAAACTGAGTCTGGTGGATTGTTCGAGCTTCGCGGTTATGCGCAAGGCGGGGGCAGGAACGGCGTTTGCGTTTGATGCGAATTTTGTGGAAGAGGGATTTGAAGCGGCGGGAAGAATCCGTTGATTACTGTGAGGCTTTGGCGCGAAGAGGTTGGGGCGGTGTCGGCAAAGTAAGCGTTGTGAGCGACGATAAAGGCAGAGGAGAAACCCATATGGAAGTTCAACTTACATTGGAGCAGGAGGCACGATTGGCGCTTATGGCGGAAAGGGCCGGTACTGCACCCGAGCATTTCGTAACAAGCGTGGTTGTCCGATACCTGGATGAAGAAGCGCGGTATCTTGCTGCTATAGATGAAGGTCTTGCGGCAGCGGGCCGAGGCGAGTTTATCGAAGAAGAAAAAATGAATGCTCGTCTCGAAGCCATGTTTACTGCTGATGCAGGTTCGAGCATGGCTGGCTGAACAATTCCTCGGATTGGCCGTAGTTCTCAGCTCTTCTTGCGCAAGGCATCGATAAGGCGCTCTACCTCACTCATGGTGTTGTAGACAGAGGGGGCGATGCGGACTCGGTCTTCGTAGAGTTCGATGTTTATCTTTGCTGCATTGAGTTTGGGGCGGAGGGCCATTGCGTTTGGTCTTTTGAAGGAGACGATGGGGGAGGGGCTGTCTTGCGGGGTCATCGGGGTGAAGCCGAGGGAGGGGAGTTCGGCCTGGAGTTTCTTGAGTAAGGGCTGGCGGTGGGTTTCTATCTTGTCGATACCCATGCGAGTTAGCCAGGGGAGTGAGTAAGTGAGGGCGGCGATGGTTGTATTTGAGATGGTGCCTACTTCTACTAATGCTGCGGCACCGGTGGCGCCTTGCTGGCGGTAGCCGATCTGGCTGCGCTTGAAGACGGTGCCTTGCAGGGCTTCTTTGACGTAGAGGAAGCCGACACCCATGTCTCCCATGAGCCACTTGTAGCTGGCGCAGGCGGCGAAGTCTACTCCTGAATCCTTCAGGTTGATTGGTACGGCACCGGCGGCCTGGATGATGTCGGCGTAGACGAGGGCTCCCATGGCGTGGGCTCGCTCGCAGACGGCTTTGAGGTTGTGCTGGAAGCCGTTGCGCATGGAGACGGCAGAGATGGCGACGAGGCGGGTGTTGCGGTTGATTCGTTTTTCGAGTTCTTCGAGGGGGATGCGGCCGTCGCGTTCTGGGGCCATTCGAAGTTCAACGCCTGAGTTTGCGTATAGTTCGCGGGAGGGCTCGAAGTGGAGTGCGTCGGTTACGATGTTGCTGCCGGCGGGGAAGCTGAGGCCGTGGAGGACGAGGTTTTCGCCGGCCATGGTGCTGGGGACGTAGGCGATCTCGGTGGGCTTGACGCCCATTAAAGAAGCGAAGGATTCGCGTACCTGCTTTTGCATATGCAGGCCGAGGGAGGCATCAACACCGAAGCCGTGGCTTTTGAAGTCAAGGTACTTGTTGACGGCGGCTCGCGCGCCTGTGCTTAAGGGGTGCCAGTGGGCGTTGTTGAGGCAGACCTCGTCGCGAACGATGGGGAATTCGTTGCGCAGGTCTGCCTCGGCTTGCGGGCTGAAGGCTCCGGCAGCCAAGCCTGTGGCGATCCAGTTGCGGCGCGAGGTCATGAGACTTATGATGCGCCTTTGTGGACCGGCTTGGCAATGGGGACTTAGGTGCGTTTGCGGGTGGCGACCAGGGTGAAGAGGCCAGCTGCGAAGAGGAGGCAGGTTGATGGTTCCGGGACGGCGGGTTCACTGGCCGGGGTGTATGTAATGAAGAGTTCTCGGGTGAAGCTTGGGCTGTTTGAAGAGTTGAACATCGCCTCGGTGATTCCATTTGCTTTGTTGAGACTGGTAAGTGCACCGCCGATAGCAAAGACGCCAGATTGGGTATTGAGGTAGCTAAGACCATTTGCGTCGAGGTCAAGCATGAGAACCGTGTTGTTAGTGGATCCTCCGACTGTACGGGAAGCGAGGGAAGTGCCGGTACCGAGGTCGTCAAAGGCGGAGGCGCCGCCAGATCCGGCAAGTAATGTAGCGACGGGGGTGGTGACGTCAAAGAGCTGCCAGGTCTCTGTGGGACTGGGGCTCAGGTAGCTTGAATCGCTGCTTTGGAGGCGAAGGGTGGCTGCGGTGATGGTGCCATTGATGCTGCTGCGATTGAAGACCAGGTATTGGCGGATTTCTACGTTTTCACCGCCGTACCAGCCGATTGCATGGTTGCCCGATGTTATGGTGCCGGCTGGGCGGGCGAAGCCGAAATCTGTTGAGGAAAGGGTGATCGTTGCGGCTGAGGCAACTTGTAGAGAAATGAGGATGGCGAAGGGAAGGTGTTTTTTCATATTTTTTGACGCGTGGGGCGCCTGAAAGGGATATGCGTCTTCAGAAAGGTAAATCGATCATCCATTTTTAGAAAGTTTGATGACTGGTTGAGATAATCGGAGCGATGCATCGGCGTGAATGGCTAGCGGTTTGTGGGGCGGCTTCTTTGATGGGCTCAGAGAAGGTGGATGTGATCGCTCATCGCGGGGAACATATCGAGTGTCCGGAGAATACGCTACCGGGGATTGAGAAGGCGATTGCGCTGGGGGCGGATTGGGTGGAGATCGATGTGCGGACCAGCAAGGATGGGGCCTTTGTGCTGATGCATGACGCTGGAGTGGAACGCACTACGGGTGGTAAGGGGCAGGTTGTCGATTTAACTTTAGAGGAGATTCGAAGGCTCGACGCGGGGAGTATGAAGCCGGGCTTTGCCGGGACGAAAGTGCCTACGCTCGATGAGGCTCTGAGAGGGATGCGGGGGAGGTGTGGAGTTTATCTGGACGCCAAGCGGATTTCAGCTGCGGCTATTGTGACCGGGCTAAAGAAGCAGGGGATGCTGGAGCGGTGTGTGGTTTATGGTGGCTTGCCGTTGATGCGGGATTTAACGGGGATGGGGTATGGCTTTCTCGGGATGCCGGAGGCGGTATCGGTTGAAGTCTCGAAGCGAATTGTTTCGGAGTTGCAGGTGAGGACGATTGCGTTTGATGCGCGGGATTTCCGGCAGGAGATTGTTGCGGTGGCGCGGGAGGCCAAGAAGGGGATCTTTGTCGACCGGTTGGGGCCGGCCGACACCAAGGAGTTTTGGCTGGAAGCAGTGAGGATGGGGGCTACGGGAATCCAGACGGATTACCCGGGCGAGCTAGTCCAGTTGATCAGGCACTAATTCGATGTTGGTTTCGCCCGCGGCTTTCTTTTCGGCGTACTTCTTGACCCAAGCCTCGAAGGAGCGGCCGTCGGCCATGTCGCGGCCGGTGAAGCTGAGTTCTTCTATTTCCGATTGTTCGACGGTGAGCTTGCGGCCTTCGTTCTTGAGCATGATGCGGAGGCGGGCGTGGCTGGCCTGGCGGTCGTAGACGTAGCCTTCTATGGTGTTTCCGGATTTCAGTTTGATGGTGACGTCGCCGCGGTAGTCGAAGGCTTGCTCTACGCCTTCAGTGATCGCTTTGCCGGTTGTGGATTGGCCCTGGAGGGTGGTGGACTTGCCTAGGGAGGTGAGGTCGATTTGGACTAGCGGGGAGACGGGCTTCTCCTGGGCGATCATGCGCAGTGCTTCTTCGTCTTTGTAGGCCGGCAGGAGCATCGACTTGATGGTTGCGAGGATGCCGGGGATCGAGAAGGTGTAGTGGACGGCGGTGGCTTCGTAACCGGAGTGGAGCATGCAGTTGGTGCACTTGGCGTTGCCGGATTCATAGCCGTATTTGGACCAGTCGGTGGAATCGAGGAGTTCCTGGTAGGTATCGGCGTAGCCGTCCTGCTGGAGGTAACAGGGCCGCTGCCAGCCGAAGATCGAATAGGCGGGCATGCCCCAGGGGGTGCATTCGAGGTTGCGCTTGCCCATGAGGAATTCCAGGAAGAGCATGGACATGTTGAATTGCCACTTGGGGTCGCGGTTGGAGAGGAGCTTGCGGAAGAGGGTCTGGTTGCGCTCGCGGCTGGTGAAGTGTTGTTGATCGGGGGCTTTGTCGTAGGAGTAGCCGGGGGAGATCATCATGCCTTCGACTCCGGCATCCATCATCTCGCTGAAGAATTTGCGGATGGACTTGGAATCGACGCCGTCGAAGACCGTGGTGTTGGTGGTGACGCGGAAGCCTTTGGCTACTGCGGCGCGGATGGCATCGAGGGCGATGTCGTAGCCGCCTTCTTTGCAGACGGAGAAATCGTGGTGATCGCGATCGCCATCCATGTGGACCGAGAACGACAGGTATTTGCTGGGGGTGAATAGGTGGAGCTTCTCTTTGAGCAGGAGGGCGTTGGTGCAAAGGTAGATGTACTTTTTGCGAGCGACGAGGCCACGGACGATCTCGTCGATTTTGGGATGCATCAGGGGCTCGCCGCCCGGGATTGAGACGGCAGGCACGCCGGTTTCTTCGACGGCCTGGAAGCATTGCTCGGGGGTGAGGTCCTGCTTCAGGATGTGGCCGGGATACTGGATTTTGCCGCAGCCTGCGCAGGCGAGGTTGCAGCGGTAGAGGGGTTCCAACATGAGGACGAGGGGGTATTGCTTGCGGCCTTTGAGCTTTTGCTTGAGCACGTAGGTGGCAACTGTCCACATCTGTGAAACCGGAATGGGCATATTATTAGGGTACACGAAAGCGAAGTCGCATTCGCGTTTGGTGGCAATCAATGAGTGGACCTTCAACAAGACGCGCTCCGGTGCAGGCTCGCAGTAGCGAGACAGTGAATACGATTCTCGATGCGGCATCTTCGTTGCTGGGGCGGGTGCCGTTTGAGCAGATTACGACGAGCCGGATTGCGGAGACGGCGGGGTTGTCGGTGGGTGGACTTTATCGCTTTTACAAAGACAAGCAGGAGATCTACGACGCGATTGCGGTGCGGGAGTTGAATACGTTTCGGGAGCAGATTGCGGCTAGCGTGAAGACACGGCATTTGTTGTTTAGCCCGCGGAAATCGCTGGACCGGATTTTGGATGCTTATGTGGCATTTCTCGATGAGCGGCCGCACTTTCGGGAGTTGGCGCTGGGGCGGCATATTAGTGACCGGACGCGAGAAGATCAGTCGGACCCGAATACGGGGCCAGGGGGGATTCTGGAGGATCTGCTGGTGCAGAAGTTTGGGGTGAAGCCGGGAAAGGCATTGCAGTTGCGGATCCGGATCGCGGCTGAGGTGGGGGACCGGTTGATTGATTATGCGTACCGGCAGCCTAGCGTGAGGGAGCGCAAGGTGGTGCTGGATGAGTTGAAAGAGATGCTGGCGAAGTATTTGTTGCGGCTTTAGTCGAAGCTGGGGATCTTGAGGAGTTCCCCGCCCCGGAGGGCGGACTGGTGAGCGACGATGCCGGGGGCGGTCATGGCTAGCGACTCGCGGATATTGATGACGGGCTCGCGGCGGTGGCTTAAGGCATCGATGAATTCGTGGGTGATGAAGGTGTGAGAGCCGTCGTGGCCACTGTTCTTGCGCAGGGGTTCAGGCAGGAGGTCGGTCTGCCACCATTGCTTTTGAGGGAAGGCTTCGATGCGGTGGGCGCGATGGTCGAAGCCGGCGTCGTCTTTGCCGAGGGTGTTGCGGTTATAGACGGCGGTGGCGGGATTCCAGCCTTGCGTCGCGAGGCTCATTTTGGTGCCGAACCACTGGGCGCGTTCGACTTCTTTGTGAGCGCCTTTCCACCAGACGGCGAGGCGGTGGGAGTGGCCTTTGTTGGTTTTGAGCAACGCTGTTTCGTTCCAGAAGGGGTTGCGGTAAGCGTTGTCTTTGAGCATGGGGCTATCGTCGCCCCAACCGTGGCAGGAGACGTTGGTGAAGCGCTCGCCGGTGATGGATGTAAGGAAGGCCGTGCAGTGGGTGGGGTAGTGCATGGGAGCGACGCCGTAGCGCCAGGTGCGCTTGCCGTCTTCCATGTAGAGAGTTTCGAGGCCGTCGTGATGGTATTCGCTTTCGCTGTAGTAGATCTCGCCGAATTTGCCTTGCTTGTAGAGTTCGCGGGCGGAGATGGTGGTTTGGCGGTACCAGGAGGTCTCGGCCATCATGTAGAAGAGGCCGGAGCGCTGGACGGCGTCTTTGAGGGCGTGACATTGATCGAGGGTGGCCCAGGCGGCGGGGACGGCGCTGAGAACGTGTTTGCCGTTTTTGAGGGCGAGGGTGGCTTGTTCAACGTGGAGGGGGGCGTCGGTGAAGAGGCAGACGGCTTCGATGCTGGGATCGCGGACGAGTTCGGCTAGCGAGGGGTAGGTTTTGGCGCAGCGGTAGGTTTTAGAGAGGGCTTCGCGGCGGTCTGCGCGGAGGTCAGAGACGGCTTCGACGATGCAGTCCGGGTGGTCTTGAAATTGGAAGCTGAGGCCGAAGCGGCCGCCGACGATACCGATGCGGACTTTACGGGGTGAGGTGTCGGCGGCTGAGAGGAGCGAGGCAGCGTTGAAGTCGCGGCGAGTCATGGTTATGCGGCCGTGCCCATTTTACATTCGGCGTGGACGGCTTTGACGGCGCGTTCGAGGCCGTCGCGGCGGACTACGATCGAGATCGTGAGTTCGCTAGAGCCTTGAGCGATAGCGATGATGTTGACTTGTTCGGCAGAAATGGCTGTGAATACGCGGCCGGCGAGGCCTGGGTGGCCGGCCATACCTTCGCCTACTACGGCGAGCAAGCCTACGTTGTCGTCTACTTCGATCGGGTGGACGTATTCGTGGGCTAGCTCGAGGCTGAGCTCGGCTTTGAGGGATTCGAGAGCGGCATCGACTTCGTCCTTGCGAATGAGAAAGCAGAAGGATTGACGGTAGCTGGAAGAGGTGAAGGCCAGGACTTCGGTGTTGGCGCGGCCGAGGGCTTCGAGGACACGGCCCATGAGCATGGTGCCCTGTATGGCGGGGCTGGCTGGTTCGATCGAGATCAGCGCGACGTTGCTCATTGAGGTAACAGCGCGGGGACCGGAACCTTCGGCGTGGGGGACAATTTTGGTGCCTGGAGCGCTTAGGTTGAAGCTGTTCTTGGACCAGACAGGGATGCCTTTTTCTACCAGCGGCGCGATGGTGCGGGGGTGGAGGACTTTGGCTCCGTTGTAGGCGAGTTCTGCAGCTTCGCGGTAGGTAACGACGTCGAGGACGGCGGCGTCGGGGACGAGGCGTGGGTCGGCACTCATGATGCCATCAACGTCGGTCCAGATCCAGAGTTCCTGGGCGTCAAGGGCACTGGCCAGGATGGAAGCGCTGAAGTCTGAGCCACCGCGGCCGAGGGTGGTGGGTTTGCCGTCTACGGTTGCGCCGTTGAAGCCGGTGATGACGGGGAGGATGCCGCTTTCGAGCTTGGGGGCGAGGAGTCTGGAGGCGCGCTCGCGAGTGAGATCCATGAGTGGGGATGCATTGCCGAAGATGCCGTCAGTGACGATTACGTCGCGTGCGTTGACGGCAATGGAGGGGGTGCCGCTTGAGTCGAGGCAGGCGGCCATTAAGGTTGCGCTCAGGCGTTCGCCGATGGCGAGGGCTTCGTCGACGCTGCGGGGTGGACGCTCGGCGAGCATGAGGATGCCGCTGGAGATGCGTTCGAATTCTTCGATGAGAGCGTGGATCGAGGCGAGAACGCTTTCGCGGCGATTTTCAGGGAGGAGTTCGCGGCAGGTCTCAGCGTGGCGCTTTTCGATGATGCGGATGTTTTCTTTAACGCCATCGTGATCGCCTTCCTCGGCAGCGCGGAGGGTGGAAAGGAGCAAGTCTGTGACTTTACTCATGGCCGAGACGACGATGGCGACGGGGCCGCGGTTTTGCGCATCGGCACAGATTTGGGCGGCAATGCGCATGCGGTCGGCGGAGCCCATTGAGGTGCCGCCAAATTTCATTACGAGGAGGTCGTTCAAGGTACGAGTGCCTTTCCGTTGCTGGTTTTGGATCTGATGATGCGGAGGATTTCTTCTTCCACCTCGCTTGCACTGAGGTTGGAGGAATCGAGGTAGGTGGCGTCGCCGGCTTGCATCAAGGGCGAGGCGGCGCGGTTACGATCTCGAGAGTCGCGATCTTCTATCTGTTGGCGGAGAAGGTCGAGATCAAAGGGAATCTGTTTTGTGGTGAGTTCTTCGGCGCGGCGCTGGGCGCGGACATCGGTGTTTGCGTCGAGGTAGATTTTGACTTCGGCATCGGGAAAGACGATCGTACCGATGTCGCGGCCTTCCATCACAATGCTGGAGCGATCAGCGATCTCGCGCTGGAGGGTGACCATGGCGCGGCGAACGCCCGGTATTGCGGCGACTTCACTGGCGGCAGTGGCCACTGCAGGAGTGCGGATTTCGGCACTGACGTCTTCGCCATTGAGGAGGAGGCGGTTTTCGCCTGGGAGGAATTCGATTTTTGCGTGGTGGGCCAGGGCTTCCAGACGGTGGGCGTCATCGGTTGGGATTGACTGGCGTATGGCCCAGAGGGCGACAGCGCGGTACATGGCGCCGGTATCGATGTAGACGGCGCCAATGCGCTCTGCAACCCGGCGGGCAAGGGTGCTCTTCCCTGCTCCGGCTGGGCCATCAATGGCGACAATGAGGCGTTTCGACATGATTCCTCATCATTATCTCGTCAATCGAGGGTTATGCCTGATCGAATTCGATATTCTTCGAGCGGGGTGCCAGAGATGAGGTGGCTCTGGATGATTTGTTCGAGGACGTCTGGAGTTGCCGAGTGATACCAGATGCCTTCTGGATAGACGACAGCGATGGGACCTTGTTCGCAAACGCGGAGACAGTTGGCCTTAGTGCGAAAGACGATCTGGTCACCCTGGGTGAGGCCTAGCTCGACGAGGCGGCGCTTGAGAAAATTCCAGGATTCCAAGCCTTGTTCTTTGTTGCAGCACTTGGGTTCGGTCTGGTCGGCACAGAGAAAAATGTGGCGCTGGATGCGGGAGATGCCGAGGGCGTTGGCAATCTGAGTGAGTCTTTCCATCGAAAAGGCATTTTACATGGTTACAATCAAGACATGAAACGTACACTTGCAGGTTTTGCGCTTGGCGCAGTTTTGATGTTTGGTGCCAATAAGGCAGTGGATGAAGCCAAGGGCCTGATGAAGAACAAGAAGTTTGAAGAAGCTGTTGCGGTGCTTGAGCCTGCTGCCAAGGCTGCTCCCAAGGACGCGGCCGTCAAGGCAGCGATGGTGGAAGCGTTAATGGGCAATGGCGACACTTATATGTACAACGAGAAGCTGCCCCCGTTCAAGAAGTATCCTGCTGCGCTGAAGAGCTATCGCCGTGTTCTCGAATTCGACAAGACCAACCAGAAGGCCAAGGACAATGTGTCGATGATCGAAGGCATCTATAAGAGCATGGGCCGCCCGGTTCCTCAATAGAATTCGATCCAGCCATCCATCTTTTCTTCCTTCGGGCCGATGGTTTTCGAGGGGTCCGGATTGGAGGGATTGTTGGCTGAGTTGTCGTAGGTGGCGGTGAGAGTGATGCGTGTTCCCCGGGGTAGTCTCACAGGTTTTGCGTTCACATATCTTGTCTGCCACTGGACATCGTAGTCGCGAATTTCGAGCAGAATTTCGTTGTGGCCGTCGGGATATGTGGCATCAAAACGCATGGTGCGGCCACGGTAGCCCATTAGGCCCAAATAGCTGAGCACATCGGCATCTTCGTTCAGAGTGGTCTGAGAAGTGACGGTGTGCTTTTCTGCGTTTGGGGGGATAGAGAAGGTGTTGTTGGTGAGATGAATCTGGCGGAGTTCGCGCTGGGGTGCTTGCCTGGCGAAGCGCATTGCGATGCTGGTTTTATCCTTTTCGTCTTTGCCCGGGGCGTAGTGAATTGTGAAATGCAGCTTTGCACCGGCAGGTATGAGCACGGCTGTGCCGCTGGGGGGTGGGAGCAGCTTTGTGCCAGGCAGGAAGGTGGCGAGGATCCTGCCATCGATTGCGACCTGGACGTGATGGACAACCTTTGGATTGCCGGGGCGGATTTCGAGGGCTTCGACCCACTTGGGTTCCTTGAGATTGGTATCGACGGTGAAAGTTTGCTGGTCTTCGGGGCCGTTGGAGCCGAGGGTGAATTCATCGATTGAGTAGATGGCATCGGGTTTGCCGATTTGCCAGCCGGTGCGGAGTGGTGGCAGTGGGGGCAGGTCTTTGGGGTTGCCTTCAGGGGCTCCGTTGCGGGCCCAGGTGGCGATGGTTTCTATTTCTGAGTCGCTCAGGCGCGAATCGTTTTGGAAAGTGCCGTAGTGGGGATCAGCGTGCCAGGGGGGCATCTTGCGGGTGAGTACAGCTGCCAGAATTGCCTTGGCCCAGGGGCGGACTTCTTTGTAAGTAGTCAGAGACATCGGGGCCACCTGGCCGGGACGATGGCAGCCTGCGCAGTGCTTAAAAAGGATGGGCGAGACGTCGTGCGAAAAGGTTGGGGTTGCCGCTGGAAGCAGGAGGGGGAGACAGAAAAGCGCGGCCACCAGCTTCATGTTTCGATTGTATCTCTGAGAGTGCGCGTTGGATCGCAGGGTCGCGGCGGGCCTCGATTTCATCACCAAATTCGACGCCAAGGGAGAGGTTGACGATCTCTTGTTCGAGGCGGTTCTGGACCCAATCGCGATCAATGGACCATTCGCCGAGGGTGGGCTGGACGTTGCGCTCGGAGAGCCAGCGCTGGTAGAGATCGAGGGTGGCCCGAGGCATTACGAAGCCGGATTGGGGCTTGGGGTTTGCGCGGAGCCATTCGGTGGCGTAGGAGGTGATCATGCCGTTGGAGTCGAGGAAGATTCTGAGGCGGGTGGGGCGCTCGGGGCCCTCTTCGATGTCGGGCTGAACGCCGGCTTTGGCTTCGTTGAGGCTGGGATCGATTTGCGAGCCCTCGTAACGGCGCTGGATGGAGCGGCCTTTGGGGGTGTAGTAATAAGCGGTGGTGAGAGCGAGGCCATTGCCGCCGGAGATGGGGAAGACGCTTTGCACAAGGCCCTTGCCGTAGCTGGGGAGGCCGATAATGCGGGCACGGTTGTTGTCCTGCAGGGCGGCGGCTACGACTTCGGAGCCACTGGCGCTTTTCTCGTTGATCAGGACGGTGAGGGGGAACTGATAGGGCTGGTTGTCGGCAGGGACGTCGATGTTTTCTTCTTTCTTCGAGCGACCTCGGACGCTGGTGATTTTGGCACCGGAGGGGAGGAAGAGAGAGGCGGTTTCGAGAGCAGTGGCGAAGACGCCGCCGGGGTTGTTGCGGAGGTCGAGGACGAGGCCTTTGAGGGCGTGGCCGCCTAGCTTTTCGATGGCGTTTTTGAGATCGCGGCCGGTCTTCTCTTCGAAGCTGCTGACGCGGATGTAGCCGAAGCCGGGCTTGAGGGCGAAGCTGCGCTCGACGGTGGGAGCGTTGAGGGTGGTGGGGCTGAGGACGAATTCGAGGGGGCGTGGGAAGTTCTGGCGGCGGACGCTCAGGAGGGCGTCTTTCTGCCGGGTGTAGGTGAGGTATTCGACCATTTGCTCCATGTCGAAGCGGCTGAGGGCGACGTTATTGATAGCAATGATTTCGTCGCCGGGGTTGAGGCCGGCGCGCTCGCTGGGGCTGGCTGGCATGGTTTGGAGGACGATGACGCGGCCGGGGAGGATGCTAACGATACTGCCGAAGCCTTTGCGAGTGGATGTCTCCATTTCGCGGAGTTGCTCGAACTGGTCTTTGTTGAAGAAGACGGAGTGGGGGTCGAGCTTGCGGAGCATTGAGGGGAGGACGCCGCTTTCGAAGGCGGGGCCGGCCTCAATGGGGGTCGCTGCGTTTTCTTCGATCAGCGAGAAGACTTGCGTGAAGAGGCGGACGTGGTCTACGAGGCCAGAGGGGTCTGTCTGCGCGGCGAGGGTTAGCGGTAGGAGTAAAGCTAGGAGGCGCATGATCAGCGACGGAACTGCGTTGCCTTGTGGCGGGCGTGACGGGCGATGGCGAGATCGATCAGACGATCGAGCAGGTCAGCGTAGGCAATTCCGGAATGTTCCCACATTTTTGGATACATGCTGATGGAGGTGAAACCTGGCAAGGTATTTACTTCATTGACGTAGAACTGGCCGGTTGCGGTTTCAAGCAAGAAGTCGACGCGGGACATTCCTTCGCAGTCGAGGGCGCGGACGGCGTCTACTGCCAACTTGCGGATGGTGGTGGTTTGGGCTTCGTCGAGATTGGCTGGAAGTTCGATGCGGGTGGTGTCGAGAATGTACTTGGCTTCGTAGTCGTAGAATTCGCGCTCGGGTAGGATCTCGCAGGGGTACGAGGCAGACATGTCTTCGTTACCGAGGACGCTGCATTCGAATTCACGGCCGACGATGGCTCGTTCGATGACTACTTTGCTGTCGTATTTTGCGGCCTCGTCGAGGGCAGCGATTAGAGATTCGCGGGTTTTGGCTTTGTTGATGCCAACGGAGGAGCCGAGGTTAGCGGGCTTGACGAAGACGGGGAGGCCGAGCTTGTCGATGATGGCATCGGGATTGAGGCCACCGCGGCGCTGGATTAGGAAGTCGACTGTGGGTACGCCGGCATCGCGGAGGACGCGCTTGGCTACTTCTTTATCCATGGCGACAGCGCTGCCCATGACTCCGGGGCCGACGTAAGGGAGGTCTGCGAGTTCGAAGAGGCCCTGCATGGTGCCGTCTTCGCCGAAGGTGCCGTGGGTGATTGGGAAGACTACGTCGATTTCGGGGTTCGCGCCAGGTTCGGGCTGGATCGCTTTGGGGCTCCATTTGCCTTCTGGCGAGACGAAATAACGATGGACGTGGTAGCGATCTGGATTGAGTTTGGCGATGATGGATTCGGCTGAGCGGAGGCTGACTTCGTGCTCGCCGGAGCGGCCGCCGTAGACAACGGCAACATTCAACTTGGACATTACTGTAGGATCCTTTTGCCCATGGCTGAGGCGATCAATTCGACAGCGAGGAGGGCGGTTCTGTTGGCCGTGTCGAGGATCGGGTTGACCTCGACGACTTCGATAGAGCGGAGGAGGTTTGAGTCGCTCAGGACTTCCATTGCAAGGTGGGCTTCGCGATAGGTGAGTCCACCACGGACAGGCGTACCGACGCCGGGGGCATCGTCGGGATCGATGCTGTCCATGTCGAAGGAGAGGTGGATGCCGTCGGTACCTTTGCTGGCAGCTTCGATGGCGCGGGCCATGATGGTGCGCATGCCGAGCTCGTCGATGTCGCGCATGGTGAAGGCGCCCACGCCGCTGGTGGTGACGTTGGTGCTCTCTTCGTCGTCGACATCACGGATGCCGATGAGCACGGCGTTTTCGGCCTTGACCTTTGGCGAGAAGCCGCCGATGTGAGTGAGCTCGCGTGGGCCCATACCGAGGGTGGCAGCTAGCGGCATGCCGTGCACATTGCCGGAAGGGCTGGTGGCCGGGGTGTTCATGTCGGCGTGAGCGTCGATCCAGATCACGCCGATTTTCTTTTTGCTCTTGCGATAGTGTTTGGCCATGCCGGCGATGGTGCCAGCAGCTATGGAGTGATCGCCACCGAGTACGATGGGGAATTTTCCGTCGCCTGCGGCCTTCTCGACCATGCGGGCGAGGCGGACGCAACTGGTGGCGATCTCTGTCAGGAAGCGGGCTGAGGATGGCTTAGGGTGGATGGCTTCCGGCTGGACCACGTCGATGTTGCCGAGGTCTTCAACGTCGTAGCCGAGGGCACCGAGGCGAGCATGGAGGCTTGCTGCACGAACGGCAGAGGGGCCCATGTCGACTCCGCGACGGCCGGCACCAAGATCCATCGGTGCGCCGATGACGGCTAGTTTCTGAACACGCATCAGGGACGAGTCCTGTAGAGCATACGCGGGTAGGCGATGGCTTCACGCAGGTGGTCGAGGCCACACATCCAACTGACGGTGCGCTCGATGCCCATGCCGAAGCCGGCGTGCGGGACGCTGCCGAACTTGCGGAGGTCGAGATACCAGTCGAAGGCTTCCTGGGGGAGATTGTGCTCTTCGAGGCGCTTGAGCAGGAGGTTCAGATCGTGGATGCGCTGTCCGCCGCCGATGATCTCGCCGTAGCCTTCGGGGGCGATGACGTCGACGCCGAGCGCGAGCTCGGGGCGCAGTTCGTCAGGCTGGAAGTAAAAGGCTTTGATCTCGCTTGGGTACTTGTCGACCAGGACGGGGCGATCGAGCTCTTCGGTGAGAAGCGTTTCGTCGGTGTTGCCGAAGTCTGCGCCCCACTGGATTTCGCTGCCTTTGGCCTGGAGGACTTTGACGGCATCGTCGTAGCTCATGCGCGGGAAGGGGCCCTTGATGCTTTCGAGCTTGGAGACGTCGCGCTCGAGGATCTTGAGTTCTTCCTGACGGCGGGTGAGGACGCGGTCGACGATCGAGCAGACGAGGCCTTCGGCGAGGACCTTTACGTCTTCGAGGGTGGCGTAGGCCATTTCGGGTTCGACCATCCAGAACTCGGTGAGGTGGCGACGGGTCTTCGATTTTTCGGCACGGAAGGTGGGGCCGAAGCAATAGACTTTGCCAAAGGCCATGGCGTTGGCTTCGTTGTAAAGTTGGCCGCTTTGGGTGAGGTAGACTTTTTCGTCTTCGAAGTAGTCGACTTCAAAGAGTGTTGAGGTGCCTTCGCATGCGGCTGGCGTAAAGATGGGCGTGTCGACAAGCAGGAAGCCGTTGTTGTCGAAGAAGTCGCGGACGGCACTGATGACTTCGTGACGGATGCGGGCGATTGCGAACTGGCGTTTGGAGCGCAGCCAGAGGTGGCGACGATCCATGAGGAAGTCGATGCCGTGGTCTTTGGGGGTGATCGGGTAGGGATCGGCTTCGGTGACGAGTTGGTGGACCGTTACGTCCTGAACATCGAGTTCAAAGCCACCGGGGGCGCGGCTTTCGGCACGGACTTTGCCGACGATGGTTAGAGATGATTCCTGGGTGAGGCCTCGGATGGCCTCGAAGAGGTCTTCAGGCAGTTCGGCCTTTACGGCGACACACTGCAAAAAGCCGGTGCCATCGCGGAGGATGGGGAAGGCAATCTTGCCGCTGCGGCGGAGGTTGTACAACCAGCCGGAGAGGCGCACAATCTGGCCATCGTATTGGCCAATGGTTGCGATCGATACACGGGGAAATTCACTCATCGGGATTCTCTATCTTCTTCGTTCCAAGGTTCAAGGTCTTCAAGGCGGCGGAAGACTTCGGCTGCGGCCTCAATAGCCTTGGGGATGTCGGGTACTTCGCGTAGCTCGAGCAGTAGCGGGTACTGGCCGTCGCGCTCGCGGAGGAGGTTCATGATTTTTCGCCAGTTGACGGTGCCGTCGGAGGCCATGAAGGGGAAGCGGTGGTTGTCGTTTTTGCCGTCATTGTCGTGGACGTGGGTGGACTTGACCCGGTCTTTCATGATGTCCCACTCGTTTTCGATGCCGGCCATAATGTGGGCGTGGCCGGTGTCGAAGCAGAAGCCATTTTTAAGGTGGGTCATTTCGATGAAGCCCATGAGGCGTTCGCCACTGGAGAAGGAATTGGGAATGTTTTCGAGGAGAATTTCGACGCCACGATTGCGGGCGAAGAGGTTGAGCTCTTCGAGGGCGGTGAAGGCGGCATCCCACTTGGCGAGGTCGAAGGTTTCGCCACCAACGCCGAGGTGCTGGACGGCGAACTTGCAGGGGATGACTTCTGCGACTTCGAGAGCCCGCTTGATTTCGTCGACCATTTCCTGACGCTTGGGCTTGCTCAGTTCGGTGAGTGTGAGGGTTGCATTGGGGCTGCTTTTGCCCCATTGATCGTCGCTGTACATGGGCATGTGAAGCGAGTGCAGTTTGAGTTGAGAATCGCGAAACCAGTGGCCGAGTTCGTTGACCTGAGCTTTGTTGCGGTAGTCGAGATGCTGACGGGCGCAGAAGATTTCCACCTGGGGGATGCCGGCTTCCCAGATGCGGTCTAGCCAGACGGAGGTGAGGCGGTGTTGGATGCAGATATGGGTGGAGAGAACGTGATCCATGAATGTTACTTAGTAGCCGGCGGCCTTGCCATTGGTACGCCCATCGGGGGCACCCTGGAGCCAGCGGTCTTCCACTAGGATGCCATGTACGTTGGAGACGCTGGGGGTTCCGGTTTCGACGGCGTGACCGAGACGCTTGAGGATTTCGACTGTGTCGGGGCTCCAGCCGCGTTCGAGGTAGAGTTTGTCGGGAAGCCACTGGTGGTGGAGGCGAGGGGCGTCGATGGCATCCTGCATGTTGAGTTTGAAGTCGAGGACATGGAGGATGGCTTGCATTACGCCGGTGATGATGCGGGTGCCGCCAGGGGCACCGATGACCAGGAGGAGCTTGCCGTCTTTGGTGACGATGGTGGGAGTCATGCTGGAGAGCATGCGCTTGCCGGGGGCGATTGCATTGGCTTCGCCACCGACAGCACCGAACATGTTAGCGGCCCCAGGTTTGGCGGAGAAGTCGTCCATCTCGTTGTTCATGAGGAAGCCGAGGCCCGGGACAGTGACGCCGCTGCCGTAGCCGCCGTTGAGGGTGTAGGTGAGAGAGACGGCATTGCCTTTTTCGTCGACGATCGAGAGGTGAGTGGTTTCGGGGCTCTCGGCTGGAGGGACAGGACCGTGGGTGAGGTCTTTGGAGTTGGTGGCCTTGTCCATCGAGATCGAGTTCGTACGGTCTGCGATGTAGGTTGGGGCGAGAAGGGCCGAGATGGGGTTCTTGACGAAATCGGGGTCGCCCAGGAATTGGCTGCGATCGGCATAGAAGCGGCGCATGACTTCGGCGAGGATGTGGGCGTGGCGGGCGCTGCCCATGCCGGCCTTAGCGTAGTCGAGACGTTCGAGCATGCCCATCATCTGGAGCATGCCGACGCCGCCGGAGGAGGGTGGAGGGGCGGCGATGATGTCATGACCGCGGTATTTGCCGAGGAGGGGCTTGCGTTCTACGGCCTGGTAGGAGCGGAGATCTTCTTCTGTGATGAGGCCGCCGTTTTTGGCCATTTCGGCTGCGAGGATCTTTGCTGTCTGGCCCTGGTAGAACTCGTCGGGGCCCTTCTTGGCGATGCGCTCAAGGGTTTTGGCAAGTTCCGGGAGGCGAAGGGTTTCGCCAGCTTGGTAGTAGGTTCCATTCTTGAGATAAACCCGTTTGGATTCTGGGAACTGGCCCATGTTGCGTTCTGCGCTTCGGAGGCCACGGGCGATGGAGTAAGAGAGTTCAAAGCCGTTTCTGGCGAGCTTGACGCTGGGCATTACGACGTCTTTCCATTTAAGGAGGCCGTATTTTTTGTGGAGGAGAGCGAGGCCACGGACAGTGCCGGGGACGCCGCTGGCGCGCCAGCCGAGGATGCTGTCGCGGGTGGGCTTGCCCTGGGCATCAAGGTACATGTCGCGACTAGATTTGCCGGGAGCTTTTTCGCGGAAGTCGATAAAGTTTGTATCGCCGTTAGCAGCTCGGACGAGGGCGAAGCCACCGCCGCCAATGTTGCCTGCGCTGGGGTAGGTGACGGCAAGGGCGAAGCCGACAGCAACGGCGGCGTCGTAGGCGTTGCCGCCTTTTTTCAAGATCTGAACGCCGACGTCGGTGGCTATGGGTTCCTGAGAGACGACCATAGCTTTGCGGGCTCTTACTGGATCATGGGCAAGCAGGGCGCTTGCAAGGATCAGGCCGATTGCAAATTTCATTCGGAGATGCCTCGCTGGCGTTTCCAATCGAACATGACGATGCCAGCGGCAACGCTTACGTTGAGGCTGGGGATGGGGCCGCTCATGGGGATGCGGAGGAGGAAGTCGCAGGCCTTTCGTACGTTGTCGTGAAGGCCATTGCCTTCGGCCCCGAGAACAATCACCGTTTTCGCATCGAAGCCCGCGTTGTCGTAACTGCGATCCCCTCGTTCGTCGATTCCGTAAATCCAGTAGCCGGACTTTTTGAACTTTTCGATTGCCTGGGCAATGTTGGTGACCCGTACAATCTTCATGTGTTCAAGGGCACCGGCGGCGGCCTTGGCTACCGTTTCGGTGACGCCGACGGCTCGGCGTTCTGGAATGACGACAGCGCCTGCGCCTGCGGCGGAAGCGCTGCGGAGGATTGCGCCGAGATTGTGGGGGTCTTCGACGCCATCGAGGACGATGATCAGATCGCTGCCAACAACGTTGTCGAATTCTTCATATTCTTTTTCTGCGCCGATCGCCACGATGCCCTGGTGGTTGGAATTACCACCAGCGTTTCGATCCAGGGCTTCGCGGGGTTCAAACCGGACGGTAACCTTGCGCTGACGGCAAAGGTCGACGATTTCCTGAATCTTGGGGCCGCCTGCACCTTTGGCGACCAATACGCGGTCGAGGGGTCTGCCCGCAACCAGTGCTTCTTTTACGGGATGAATCCCTATCAATATCGCCATCTATACTAAAAGTAACCCCTTCATGAGCTCTGGCAGCTATTCTTTAGCCATTTCGCAACCCGATCTGGACACAACAAATCGTAGAATTTATTTCTCCCTAATCTTACTCTGCGTTGGGCATTTTTTCATTGATGTCTATAGTTCGGCCCTGGCGGCCTTTCAACCGCACCTGGCGGCGAAGATGGGAATCAACCTGACGGAAGCTGGATTTCTGGCGGGAATTTATGTGTTTGCGAACTCTGTGACGCAGCCGGGATTTGGTTACCTGTCGGATAAATTGCATTCGTCATTATTTACGACGCTGGCGCCGATGGTGGCCGGGATTGGGGTTTCGATGATTGGACTGGCCCCTAGCTACACGATGGTGATCAGCATGGCGGTGATTGGGGGACTTGGGATTTCAAGCTTTCATCCGCAGGCGAGTGCGCGGGCGACGCAGGGGATTGTGGGAAACAAGCCGTTCTGGATGGCTGTGTTTATTTGCTCGGGGACTTCGGGGCTGGCACTGGGGCCTACTTATTTTGCGTGGATCATTGAGCGGTTTGGGATTGAAAAGAGCTGGTATGGTGGAATCCCGGGAGTGCTGGTGACGCTGATGTTGCTGAGCTATCTGCCGGCTGCACCGGAGGCGAGTGCGGCGAAGAAGCGGTTTGATCTCGCCCCGCTGAAGGCAGTGTGGCGGCCGCTGACGATTCTCTATTTTCTGGTTTTTATTCGCTCGATTGTGCAGATTTCGTTCACGCAGTTCTTGCCGCTTTATCTGACACGGGAGCGTGGGTTCACGGTAACGGGGGCGAGCCAGGCATTGAGTCTTTATCTTGCCAGTGGGGCGATGGGTGGCTTTGTGGGAGGCAATATTGCCAACCGCTTTGGGGGCCGAACGACGATTCTGATTTCGATGATCGGGTCTGTTCCGTTTCTTGTGACTTTCTTTTTTACTTCGGGCTGGATCTCGCTTGCTAGCCTGGCGCTGGGAGGTTTGGTCTTGCTGTTCACGATTCCGGTGAATGTGGTGATGGGGCAGGAGCTTGCTCCGGGGCAAGCGGGAACGGTTTCTGCACTGATGATGGGCTTTGCCTGGGGGATGGCTGGATTTTTGTTCATCCCGGTGATTGGCAAAGTGTCCGATGTGATCGGCCTGCACAATGTGTTGCTGTCGCTGGTGATTTTCCCGGTGATCGGATTCTTTTTGACTTTGACTTATCCAAAGGACGTGCGCGCATGAAGCCCGCTGTTTGTCTGTTATCGGGAGGACTCGATTCCTCTACCTGTCTTGCCTATGCGCGTCGCGAAGGCTTTGATTGTTATGCGCTGAGCTTTGATTATGGCCAGCGGCATTTGTTTGAACTGGAGGCAGCAAAGCGGGTGGCGGCGAGTCTTGGGGCGGTAGAGCATAAGATCATCAAGCTTGATTTGCGGGCCTTTGGAGGGTCTGCGCTGACGGCGGATATCGATGTACCGAAGTCGCGGAGCGGGGACGAGATGGGCCATGGCATCCCGGTGACTTATGTGCCGGCGCGCAATACGATTTTTCTGTCGCTGGCGCTCGCCTGGGCTGAGGTGCTGGGGGCTGCGGATATCTTTATCGGAGTGAATGCGATTGATTACTCGGGCTATCCGGATTGCCGGCCTGAGTACATTGCGGCGTTTACGAAGATGGCGGATTTGGCAACTCGTAGTGGCGTTGAGGGCACGACGCAGTTGAAGATTCATACGCCGTTGATTCAGATGTCGAAGGCTGAGATTACGCGGCTGGCCGTTGAGTTGGGAGTGGATTGCGGACTCACCTTTACCTGCTATGACCCGGACGAAGAGGGCCGGCCGTGCGGGGGTTGCGACGCGTGCCAATTGAGATTGAAGGGCTTTGCCGAAGCCGGGCTAACCGACCCACTGGAATACCAGACGCGATGAAGATTAGCGAGATTTTTCATTCGATTCAAGGTGAGGGGATTCTGGCCGGGGTGTCGAGCGTGTTCATCCGGACGTCGGGCTGCAACCTGAGATGTACGTGGTGCGATACGCCTTATACGAGCTGGAAGCCGGAGGGGACAGACCAGACTGTCGAATCGATTCTGCGGGTGGTGGAGCAGTATCCGGCTCGCCATATGGTGCTGACTGGAGGCGAGCCGATGTTGTTTGAAGAATCAGTTGTGCTTTGCGATGCGTTGCGGAAGCTGGGGCATCACATCACGATTGAGACGGCGGGGACGGTGTTTCGCCCGGTGGCCTGCGACTTGATGAGTATCTCGCCGAAGCTGTCGAACTCTACGCCACACCAGGATCCGTATTGGTCTATCCAGCATGAGAAGTTGCGCATGCAGCCGGAGGTGCTGCGGAGGTTGATGGGGCACTGCGATTATCAGGTGAAGTTTGTGGTTGCTGCGCCGGAGGATCTGGATGAGATTGACCCGCTGGTTGCAGAATTGGGGGCTGAGCCCGAGAAGGTATTGTTGATGCCTGAGGGGCGGGACCCGAAGACGCTGAACGAGCGGTCTGTCTGGATTGCGGAGCTTTGCAAGTCGCGGGGATACCGGTATTCGCCCCGGCTGCATGTGTTGCTATGGGGCGACAAGCGGGGGATCTGAGGCCCGCCAGGTGCTGTGGATGAGGGCGACAAGAGTGTCTTGTTTCAAGACTTCCTGTCGCAGGGTGAGGCCATCGAATTCAGTGCGGAGGGTGACGGTATCGCCGATGCTAACCTCGGCGCGGTAGTGGGCTTCGGCCCAGGCCAGTTCGTGGGTTTCGAGGAAAGAGAGCGGCAGAGCGTCAACAGCCCAGCGGATCATGGTGACGTTGTTGACGTGTTCGTTCTGATCGGCATCGCTCCAGTAGGCCTGGTAGTTTTGTTCGAGGGTTGGGGCCTGGGTTCTGGTGAGGGGTGCTTCTTCAAGTGGCGGGATGGTGTAGCCGGGATCGTGGCAGAGGGCGATGATGGATTCCGGAATGCGAACGGGCTTGCGGCTGGCCAAATCGACGATCACCCAGAGGCTGCTGGCTGAGGCGCAGATGAGGCCGGCGGCGTCTTTGATTACGAAGTCGCGATAGGCCCGGGCGCCTTTGATCTTTGTGCTGGGCCAGGTTTCGATGTTAAGATTCTCGCCGAGGAGGACGTGGCGATGGATGTCGAGTCGCATCTTGGACAGCATCCAGGTTTGGCCTGAGCGACGGAGTTCTTCTGTGGCGGCTGAGAGGAGTGTGGCGTGTGAGCCGGCGGCGTTTTGCAGGAGACGCCAGTAGGCAGGCGGGGACATTCGCAGTTTGACGTCTGCTTCAAAGAAACCAACTTGCACAGGTTGACGAAATACCCGAAGATCCATGGCTGTCATGCCAAAATAACACTCATGCGTCTTGCCGTACTGATTCTTGCGTCGCTGCCCTTGCTTGGGCAGACGGAAATTCCTAAAACAGAAGAAGCACTTCGTGTTTTATTTCTGGGCAACTCTTATACGTATTACAATTCTTTGCCCGATATGGTGGCGGCGATTTCGAATTCTACGCCGGGGCGACGAATTGAAACCAAAAGCGTTACGCGGGGCGGGGCGACGTTGCAGGACTTGTGGCACCTAACCAATGCGCTGGAAAACTTGCGGGCCGGGACCTGGGATTATGTGGTGTTGCAGGACCAATCGACGCTGGGCGAGAACTATGTGGATGGCAAGTGGGGCGTGAATGAGCCGAACGGATTGTTGCGGTGGGTGCGGATCTGGAATGCAGAAATTCAGCGCAAGAATGCGAAGCCGATGCTGTACCTGACATGGGGACGAAAGGCGTATCCAGAGTTTCAGACGGGCCTCAATTATGCGTACGCCGAGGCGGCGCGTGAGATTGGGGCGACAATTTCGCCGGTGGGGTTGGCCTGGAAACAGATTCGGGAAACACAGCCGCAGATTGAATTGTTTGATGCGGATGGGACACACCCTTCTCCTCTGGGTACGTACCTGAACGCGTGTGTGTTTGTAGAAGTATTGATGGGTAAGACTTGTGAAGGTGCGACACGTAACTCGACGACACTGCGCGTGCCGGAAGACACACAGCGGTTGCTGACCGAGGCGGCACATTTTGCGGTGGAACAATACAAGGCGGGTATTTTAACGAGCTTGCCCAAGCCCGATTACGGGACGCTGAAGCCCTTGCCGCCATCGACTGTGAGCAAGGCTGAGGACTTCAACGGGACCTGGAGGGGCAGGGCTACTATGTACAACGCGACGCAGGATGTGGAGTTGAAGATTGAGGGGAATGGGCGTAGTTGCCGAGGGAGCATCACGCTGAGTTCCAGTCAAAGACAGACAAGCATGAGTTATCCGCTGAGCAACTGTACGATTGACATGACAACGCTGATTTTTCTGACCAGCGACCCGAGGTTTCTGGTAGAGGAATACAAGGCAGTGATTGATGGGGACAAGCTGGTGGGGACGCAGATGCTGCGGAATACCGATCCCTATGTACGGCTTCAGGGATCGTTTGAGTTAAGGAAAGACTGATGCCGGAAACGTTTCTAAGCGCAGCGGAAAAGCTGGTGGAAGAGGGCCTTGTGGGGGATGCGATTTTTCTCCTTGAGGAAGCAGTTGAGAATGGCAAGGAAACGGCCGAGATCGCGAAGATGCTGGCGAAGCTGAGTTTGCAGATCGATGAAGTGCGGGCTTTTCAGAGCTGGTGCCATGAGGCCTTGAGGATGAACCCGAAGGATCTGGAAATTTACCAGATGCTCGAAGATTACTTCCGGATCCATGGCCGGGATTTTGAGGCCGATGAAGTGCGTGCAGTGGCCGATTCTATGCATCTACGCGGCTGATCTTAAGGATCTTGACCGGGGGTGTGAGCTTTTGAGCTGTTGCTGGCGACTGCTGGATCTTGCGAATACAATCGAGGCCCTTGAGTACCAGGCCGAAGGCAGCAAAGCCCTGTTCGTCGGGATTGCGCTTGCCCCCGAAGTCGAGTTCGGGTTGATCGCCGATGCAGAAGAAGAAGTCGGCAGTGGCGGTGTCGGGGCCGGAGCGAGCCATGGAGATCACGCCGTCTACATGTTTGAGGCCAGTGAGGTTGGTACGTTCGAGGGCAACCGGAGGATAGCCTGGCTTCTTTTCGGGGTTGGGGCCGCCCTGGATTACTTCGATTTTGACGGGACTTTGGGGCTGATTGTCTGGCTTTACGGTGCGGTGGAAGAGGCCGCCGTCGTAGAAGCCTTCGTCGACGTAGCGGAGGAAGTTTTCGACTGTTTTGGGAGCTCGGTCTCCGCTTAAAGCTACCAGAATGTCGCCCAATTCTGACTCGATTTTGACGAGAACACGGAGATTTTTCTCCTGGGCCAGCAGCGGCAGTGCTGTGACCATGCCAAGCAGTTCGCGACGTCTCATAAGTTAGTTTCCTCTGTCAGTTGATAGCCTTGCCGGTCGACTTTGGAATCGAGAACTTCAGCAGAGTGACCTTGAGCTTCAAAGATTTGTTGGACGTGACGGACGACCTGCTCCTGGCCTTTTTCGAAGAAGACGAGAATGCTGGGGCCGGCACCGCTGAGGCAGCAGCCGAGTAGGCCAGGGGCGCGCAGTTTGAGGATTTCTTCGAGGCCTGGGACCAGTTTTTGCCGGTAGGGCTGGTGGAGGCGGTCTTCGAGTGCGGCCGGGAAAGCCGAGATGGTGCCGGTGGCCAGGGCGGCGATGAGAAGGGCTGAGCGCTGTACGTTGAAGACAGCATCGGCTTTTGAATAGGCATCAGGAAGAACGGCGCGTGCTTCGTGAGTGGGGAGAGGAAAGTCTGGTACAACGACGGCGACTTCGAAGCTGGGGGGGAGTTCAAGTCGCACGGCGCGGGTCATGCCGCTGGAATCGATGGCGCTGGCGACGATGGAGCCAAGAACACAGGCAGCGACATTGTCGGGATGGCCTTCGATGCGAGCGGCTTCGTCGAGGATACGGTAGTTCTTCCAGCCAAGGCCGAGCATGACGTCGGCGAGGATGACACCGGCGGTGAGGGCGGCGGCGCTGGAGCCGAGGCCTTTGCCGAGGGGGATGTCGTTGTGGACCTCAAGCTCGACGGGTGGCATGGTCTCTCCGGTGTGCTCGGCGACGGTGAGAGCAGTCTGCCAGATGAGATTGTCTTCGGCGGTGGAGATCAACTCTGCATCCCGGCCCGAGGCGCGAATGATGAGTTGGGGTGAGAGGCGAAAACGGCAATCGAGATAGGGGGAAAGGGCGAGGCCGAGGGCGTCGAAGCCGGGCCCGAGATTGGCACTTGAGGCTGGCACCCGAAGGCGCCACCAATTAGCCACGCCGGCTTCCGATCTGGACGAGGCGGTTTTCGCGGGCGCTGGTGTAGATGGACTGGACGAGTTCGAGGGCGCGGAGGCCTTCTTCGCCGCTGATGAGGGGGCTTCTGCCGGTTTTGATGGCTTCGCCGAAGTCGAGGAAGGCGCGTTCGAAGGGGACGAGTGAGATGGCCATGGGGTCGCTGGCACCGCTGGAGACGTCGGCTGCTACGGGGGCTGGGTCCCCCGCATCATCGACTACATCCCAACGGGTGAGGCGGTCTCCGGTAAGGATGGCGGAGCCTTTGGTACCGTGCAATTCGATGCGTTCGGTGAGGCCGGGCCACATGGCGGTGGAGGTCTGGATGACGCCAGTGGCCTCGTTTTCGAAACGCAAGAGGGCGCTGAGGACGTCGTCGCTTTCGATCTTGTGACGAACGCCGAGATGCCACTGGCCGAAGACCTGTTTGACGTCGCCCATCAGGTAGAGGAGCCAGTCGACCTGGTGGATGCCCTGATTGATGAGCGAACCGCCGCCTTCGACGGCCCAACTGCCTTTGATCGGGCGTGAGTAATATTCTTCACTTCGCCACCACTTGACGTACGCGTCAGCCTGGAAGATCTTGCCGAGGCGGCCGGCGTCGATGGCTTTTTTGAGGAACTGGATGGAATCGTTGAAGCGCCCCTGGCTGACGACGCTCAACTTGACGCCTTTGGCTTTGGTGTAGGCAATCATTTCTTCGGCTGTGGCGACGTCGATCGCGATTGGCTTCTGAACCTGAACATGTTTGCCTGCATCAGCGGCAACTTTGAGCGGTTCGAGGCGTACGTCGGGGAAGGTGCAGAGGTCGACAAAATCGACTTCCGGGTGTCTGCAGACGTCTGCCCAATCTGCGAAAAACTCGCTACCCCATTGATTGGCAAAGGCTTGCCCTCTCTCTGCGGTTTTATTGCTGACGGCTACAATCTGGTAGCCGATATTCTTGTATGCTTGCGCGTGCTTATTTGCAATCGCACCTGTGCCAATCAGTCCAACTTTCATCTCTGTCTTGCTATACTACTATTTGTCCAATGAGTCGGTAGCTCAGTTGGTAGAGCATCGCACTTTTAATGCGGTGGTCGCGGGTTCGAACCCCGCCCGACTCACCATTCTGTTTTTCACGAAGCTGTAAAAATCTCAGTGTTAGCCTAGCTATTCATGAAGAGATTTTTTCCTTTGCTTCTACTTTTCATATCTTCCCTAACGGCAAACGTTGGCGGCAGGGTAGTAGATTCTTCAGGGCAACCGATTCTTGGGGCAACGGTTGAAATCCGGTCTGCTGGCGGGGTGCTCGTTTTCACTACAAAAAGCAATGCAGAGGGGCGATTTGAATGGGTGCAGGGGCGATCGGCCAATTATCAACTCCGGGTGTTTAGCGACGGATTTAACTCGAGCGAACGAATCGTATCAAATGGGGATTTCGAGATTCGGCTTGAGCCTTCTTCTGCTTATACGCGACTGACCATCACGGCAACACGCGGGAATGCCGAGCAAGTGATGGAATCGGCGCATGTCACTACGATTCTGGAACAGAGTGATTTTCAGAAGCGGCCGTTGCTTACGCTTGGGAACGCGCTGGAAGCAACGCCGGGGATTCTGGTGCAGCAAACTTCTACGGCGCAGGTGTCACCGTTTTTGCGGGGCTTGACCGGGTATCAGGTGTTGAATCTGATGGACGGCATTCGGTTTAACAATTCCACGTTTCGATCAGGGCCGAATCAGTATCTGGCCTTTGTTGAGCCGTCGCAGGCTCAGCGGGTGGAAGCACTGCTGGGGCCGACGGGAGCACAGTACGGGAGCGATTCTCTGGGGGGGACGATTCATGTCACCAGCCAGGAAGCGCGCTTTGCCGACGACGGGAAATGGCAGACGCACGGGAGCTTTAACCTGAGCGGGGCGATGGCTGATTTGTCTGGGTTTGCTGCGGGACGCATCTCCGCGGCGAATGAGAAACTGTTCTGGCTTTTTGGGGCGTCTGGACGGAAACACAATGATCTACGGGCTGGCCGGGGCCAGGACTCGCGCAATGTGTTTCATCGCTTCTTTGGGATGCCGCTTGATAGCGTGCGGGATTTGATTGGGAGCCGTCAGCAGGATACGGGGTTCCGGCAGTATGGCATCGAAACGAAGCTTGCGTTTCGGCCGAGTACGAGCCAGATTCTGACGCTGAATTATCAGCGTGGGGTGCAGGATCAGGTTCGTGGTTATAAGGATTTGCTGGGTGGGCTGGGGCGGTTGAAGTCGGATTTCACACCGCAGGATTTGAACTGGTTCTACACGCGTTATGAGTTTTTGCCCAAGGGGATCTTTGACACTGTTAGCGGTACGTTTTCAGTGAACCAGCAGACCGATGGAAGCCGGCGGCAGAATCTGCTGGCTAGCGACCCAATCACAACCGATTTGTCGAGTGTCAGGGTTTACGGCTACAGCGGACAGGCGAGCACGCACTGGACCAGCCGGTTGCAATTGTCGTTTGGGGGTGATGCTTATGACGAACATATCGGGTCTAGCCGCGAGGTTGTGAATCCGGTTAGCGGTGCGATTACACGGCCGCGGCCGCTGTATCCGGACAATTCTCGCTATGGGAACTTTGGCTTGTTTACGCAGGGCAACTGGCAGGTGCATCGCAAGCTGAGGGCTTCGGCGGGTTTACGCTATACGGGGATTCGTTTTAGCGACACACGGAATACGCTGTGGTTTCGCGACACGACTTTTCATTCGAGTTTGCGATGGGATCTGACGAGTGTCTTTGGTTTGCATGGGGTGGTGAGCCGGGGCTTTCGGGCACCGAATCTGAATGATTTGGGGGCACTGGGGCTGAATGATCTGGGGTATGAGATTCCGTCGTCTGAGGCGATTCCGGCAGGGGCGCTGCTGAGTACGGATTCGGGCGAGAGTGCGACATCGAAGGGGCAGCAGTTGCGGGCGCTGGCGGCTGAGTCTTTGATGAATTATGAGTTTGGGATGCGGATTACCACGCGGAAGTTCTTTACGCGAGTGCAAGGGTTTAATGCTGATTTGCAGGATCCGATTGTGCGGCGTACGCTGCTGTTTCCGGCTGGGAGTGCGCCGGGGCAGTTGGCTGGATTGCCGGTAACGGTGTTGCCGCAGACGGCTGCTCAGAGGAACCAGGGGGTTGTGGCAGTGGCCACTGCGCAGGACCCACGGGCCGTGAAAGCTTTTGTCAACGACGGTGCCTCGCGGTATTACGGGATCGAGACACAAAGCCGCTATCTGTTTAGCCGAAGCCTTGCGGTGGAGGCGAATTACAGCTATCTGCTTGGTCGGGACCTGAACCCGAATCGCAACATTCGCCGGTTGCCGCCGCAGTCTGGGACGATTGTGGTGCGGCATACACCGGGCGGGAGGCGGCCGTGGATGGAGGTGTCAATGACCGCTACGGGCGCGCAGAGCCGGTTGAGTGGTGGGGATCTGGACGATGAGCGCATTGGTGCTTCGATTCGTCGAGCGGATATAGCCAGCTTCTTTCGTGGCACGAGGGTGTCGCAGTATCTGGAGAACGGGATCTTCCGGCCAACGGGGGAGAGCCTGTTGCAGATCCAGAACCGCGTGCTGCCGGGGCTGAGCGATACGACGCGTGTGCCTTTGTATACTTCGACGGCTGGCTGGACGACGGTGGCTTTGAGGTCTGGGATTTCGGTTGGGGAACGCTGGCAGTTGATGGGCGCAATTGAGAATCTGATGGACCGGAATTACCGGGTGCATGGGTCAGGCATGGACTCGCCCGGGTTTAATGTCTATCTCAACCTCAGCTATCGATTCTAGGCTGTGATAGCGTGTCAGACAGAGAAGTATGCCGTTCTTTTTCCTGCTGATCCTCATTGCTGCGTCGTTGCCTGCTGCCCCCAAGCCTGTTGATTTTCTGCGTGAAGTGAGGCCGATCCTTTCGGACGCCTGCTTTCAGTGTCATGGGCCGGATGAATCCACGCGCATGGCGAAGCTGCGTCTTGATACCAAAGAGGGTCTGGCATCGAAGGCGAGTCAGATTGCCGCTCGTGTGACCGAAACCCGAGCGGCCCGGAAGATGCCGCCGCCGCATGCCAAAGTGCAACTGGGCGAGGCTCAGGTTGCGACGCTGAAGCGCTGGGTGGATGAGGGTGCACAGTGGCAGGAGCACTGGAGTTTTGTTGTGCCGAAGGCACCGGCTGTACCCGCAGTTCAGTTGACGAAGTGGCCTCGCACGGACATTGATCGATTTGTGCTGGCGCGGCTGGAGCAGGAGAAGTTGAAGCCTGCAGTGGAAGCCGATAAACCCACTTTGCTAAGAAGGCTAAGTCTGGACTTAACGGGGTTGCCTCCTACACCGCAGGAGCTGGATCAGTTTCTGGCCGACAAGAGCGCCGGCGCTTATGAGAAACAGGTGGATCGTTTGCTCGCGAGTTCTCGATTTGGGGAGAAGATGGCGCTGCACTGGCTGGATCTGGCTCGCTATGCCGACACCCATGGCTATCACATCGATTCGCATCGCGACATGTGGCCGTGGAGGGACTGGCTGATCGGGGCGTTTAATCGCAATATGCCTTATGACCAATTCACAGTGTGGCAACTGGCGGGCGATATGCTGCCGAATGCTACGCGGGAACAAATGGTGGCTAGCGGATTCAATCGTAATCACGTGATCAACTATGAGGGCGGTGCCATACCGGAGGAGTATCAGACGGAGTATGTGATCGATCGCGTGGAAGCAACGAGCACGACCTGGCTGGGGCTGACGGTGGGTTGTGCGCGTTGCCATGACCATAAGTACGACCCGATCAAGCAGAAGGATTTCTATCGTCTCTATGCCTTCTTCAACAACATTGAAGAGAAGGGGCTGGATGGGCAGAAGGGGAACGCGGCACCGTTCTTGAAGCTGCCTTCGATTACCCAGGACACGCTTGAGAAAGAGATGACGCAGGCGATTGCGGCTCGCGAGAAACAACTGGAAGAGGCGAAGGTTCCGCAGTTGATGGAGGAGTGGGAGAAGACGAAACTGGCGCGGATTGCCACGCCTTCGCGGGAAGGGTTGCTGGCGCATTACGAGATGGAAGGCAACTTCAACGAGTCGAGCGGGACGTATCGCCATGGGCGTTTTCTTGGGGTTCCGCCGACTGCGAATGACGGACCGATTGGACAGGCGGCGTTGCTCGATTCTTCAGCCCGGATTGAAGTGCCGGCACCGGATCAGTTTGATGAAGATAAGCCGTTCAGCCTTGCGTTCTGGTTCCGCGGTGGGAACAAGCTGGAGCCGATGACGATCCTGTCGAAAAAGGACAAGGCTGGCATCGAGATCGGGAATGACGAAGTGTTTTCGATTGGAGATCTGCGCCGTGGAGCGCACCTTCTGATTCAACTGACGGCCAGCACTGGTGAGGTTGCGAAATACAGCTCGAAGACTCCTTTCCCCTACAACGAGTTCACGCACTTTACCTTGAACCACAAGGGCAAGGGAGAAATTGAAGTGCTGGTCAATGGTGAGCCTGTCGAACTAGTTTTGGAATCTGGCAAGCGTGAGATCCGTTTTGCCAGCGCGGCACCGTTTTTGTTTGCGAAGATGATCGGGTCTTTTGATGATATGCGGGTATACAACCGCCCGATCACAAAAGCGGAGGCGCATCAGCTTGCCGTGATCGAGCCAGTGCGTTACTTGCTCTTCCATAGCGGCATCAAGCGGAACAAGGCGCAAATGGCAACCTTGCGGGATTTCTATTTGAAGTACGATGCCTCGGAGGACATTCAGAAGCTTTATGCGCGGCTGAATCAGTTGAAGGCTGAGAAGAAAGAGCTGGATGAGCAGATTCCGTCGACGATGGTGATGAAGGAACTGGAGAAGCCTCGGGACTCGTTTGTTCTCAATCGTGGCCAGTATGATCAGAAGGCAGAAAAAGTAGATGCGGCGACGCCGGGCTTTTTGCCGCCCATGCCTGCCAACCTTCCGCGGAACCGGATGGGGCTTGCGCAGTGGCTTACCGACAAGGATCATCCGCTGACCTCTCGTGTGGCAGTGAACCGGTTTTGGGCCATGTATTTTGGCAATGGTCTGGTTAAGACCGTAGAGGACTTTGGCAGCCAGGGTGAGATGCCGAGCCACGCGGAGTTGCTCGATTATCTGGCGACTTCGTTTGTGCAATCGAACTGGGATGTAAAGAAGCTGCAGAAGCAGATTGTGATGAGCGCGGTTTACCGGCAGAGTTCGAACGTGACTCCACAGTTGAAGGAGCTGGACCCGGAGAATCGTTTGCTAGCAAGGATGTCGCGATTCCGGGTGCAGGCAGAGCTGGTGCGTGACAATGCGCTGGCTGTGAGTGGCTTGCTTAATGACGAGATTGGCGGCCGCAGCGTGTTGCCTTATCAGCCGCCCGGGCTGTGGGAAGAAGTGGCTTATGGGGCGCAGTTTACGGCGCAGCGATATGAGCAATCGCACGGCAAGGATCTGTATCGCCGCGGGATGTACAGCTTCTGGAAGCGAACGCTGCCGCCGGCGAGTTTGGCGATTTTTGATGCGCCGGACAGAGAGAAGTGTCTGGCCCGCCGGGCTACTACGAATACGCCGCTGCAGGCACTGGCACTGTGGAATGACGTGACCTATCTTGAGGCTGCGCGCAAGCTGGCCGAGCGGAGTTTGCGTGAGGCCGGGCCGGACTCGACAAAGAGGATCCGCCATATGTTTCGACTGGCGACGGCGCGGTATCCGAACCCGCAGGAGTTGAAGTTGCTATCGACTAGCACTGAGGCGCAGTTCGCGGAGTACAAGGCGAATCCTGAGGCGGCGCGCAAGTTGATCCAGACGGGCGAATCGAAGGTAGAAGCCAAGGACCCCGTTGAGCTTGCGACGTGGATGAGTATCGCCAGTGCGATTCTGAACCTCGATGAAGTGTTGACCAAGGAATAAGCGATGCAAGACTTTTTATCACGACGACACTTTCTATCCGGCTTTGGGGCTACTGCGTTTTCGGCAATGGCCAGTGAGAATCACAGCGCCGCACCGCATTTTCCGGCCAAGGCCAAGAGTGTCATTTATCTGCATATGTCGGGTGGCCCTTCGCAACTGGATCTGTTTGATCCCAAGCCGGGGCTGAAGAAGTATCAGGGGCAGGATCTGCCGGGTTCGATCCGGATGGGGCAGCGCATTACAGGCATGACCAGCGGGCAATCGACGTTACCGGTGGCGAGTTCTTTGTTCAACTTTGCCAAGCGTGGCAAGTCTGGCATGGACATGAGCGATATCATCCCGTGGCATCACAAGATTGCCGATGATATCTGCCTGATCCGGAGTGTCAATACCGATGCGATCAATCATGATCCGGCAATAACGTTTATCCAGACCGGGTTTCAGCAGCCAGGGCGGCCGTGTATCGGGTCGTGGGTGAGCTATGGGCTGGGCAGTGAGAACAAAAATCTGCCGGGCTTTGTGGTGATGATTAGCCAGAAAAGCGCGATCAATACCGATCAGCCGCTTTTTAGCCGGTTATGGTCGGCGGGCTTTTTGCCGTCGAGCTATCAGGGTGTGAAGTTCCGGGCCGGGTCTGACCCTGTTTTGTATCTGAATGATCCTGAAGGGATGTCGAAGGATACGCGCCGTCGGATTCTGGATCTGAGTTCCAAGATGAACCAACTGCGTGGAGACACCAACGGAGATCCTGAAGTAGAAACGCGTATCTCACAGTATGAGATGGCGTTCAAGATGCAGAGTTCGGTGCCGGACCTGATGGATCTTTCGAAGGAGACCGAAGCGACTTTTGATTTGTATGGAGAGGATTCGCGGAAGCCGGGCAGCTTTGCGCAGCAGTGTCTGCTGGCGAGGAGGCTCGTGGAGAAGGGCGTTCGTTTTGTGCAGCTCTACAATCGCGGGTGGGATCAGCATAATGATTTGCCGCGTGATATTCAGTTGCAGGCGAAGGCGACCGATCAGGCTTCGGCAGCGCTGGTGCTGGACTTAAAGCAGCGCGGGTTGCTGAAGGACACGCTGGTGGTTTGGGGTGGTGAGTTTGGGCGGACGGTGTATTGTCAGGGCCGGCTGACGGATACGAATTATGGCCGGGATCATCATCCGCGCTGCTTTTCGATGTGGATGGCTGGAGGCGGAGTGAAGCCTGGGACGATGATCGGTGAGACTGATGATTACAGCTACAACATCGTTAAGGACCCGGTGCATGTGCATGATATCCAGGCCACGCTGATGCATTGTCTGGGGATTGATCACACGAAGCTGACTTACAAGTTTCAGGGGCGGCACTTCCGGCTTACGGATGTGCATGGCAGTGTGGTGAAGCAGGCGCTGGCCTAGTTACTGCACCACGATTACTTGCGACCTTGGATTCTGGAAGGCACCCACCTTCAGGGTAACGGGGACGCGTCCGCGGAGTCTGATGCCTTCGGGCACTCTCAGGTTTACCTGCAGGAGGCCGGAGAAGCCGGGTGCGGTGCCGGCGTAGAGAAGCTCGGCGGGGATTCCTCCAATGTCAACGCTGGTGGGCAGGAAGGGGACCTGCAATCCGCCCGCTTCGCGGAGCAGACCTTCACCGGTGCCGTATAGCGTGAGCACGTCGCCGGATCTGGCTGGTGAGGCCTCGCCATTGAGCGCGCCGTCTGGCCTGACGGCAACAATCAATCCATTGGACTCAAAGAAGGCGGGTGCGGCACCTACGATGTCGAGATGTTGACGGTGAATCAGTGCCCCACCGACTCGCAATTCGATTATGACTCGCGTCCTGCCGGCTACCGCATAGGGCATCTGGAAGTTGATCTGAGTCTTGCCGGCGTAGTTGATTGAGGCAGACATTGCGTCGACTGTGACTTGGGCGAGATCGGGCCGGGAGACTTCGCCGGTGAGCAAAGAGAGAAGCTGCCCGGGGGCGGCTGGGCCTTCGGCGAAAGTGGCTGCGTGAACGACGCGAGTGCTTTGCAGATTGCTGACAAGGATTTCGGCAGGAGGGTCGATGCGGCGTAAGCGGTCGTTGAGGCGATCGGCAACCACAAGACTGCCGTCGGGCATAAGGGCCAGGCCGGCAGGTTCGTTCAGAGTGAGGGCGGTGGCGTCGCCCGAGTCGGCATTGAAGCCGTTTTCACCGGTGCGGCCAGCGACCAGGGAAAGATCGCCACTCAGGGTAATTTGCTGAATGCGATGGCGCTGGGATTCGCTGAAGTAAAGCGTGCCGCTCGGGGCAACGATAAGGCCTTCCGGGTTGAGCAGATCGCGGACCAAAGTGCGGATTCTACCTGTGGTGGGTTCAACCGCGCGGATGGACTGGTTGCCGGTATCGGAGATATAGAGAGTTCCCTGCCCGTCTACGGCAATTGCGCCGGGGGAGTTTAGACGTGCGGCCAAGGCATCCTGGCCATCGCCGCTATTGCCACGAATGGCGGATCCGGCCACGGTGGCGATGCGCCCTCCAGGGGCGAATCGCCGCACGCGGTTCTGACCTCGTTCGGCAATATAGAGATTGCCTTCGCGGTCAAGGGCAAGTCCCTGGGGAGAGGAGAGACTGGTTTGAAGCGGGAGACCGCCGTCGCTTGAAAATTCGTTGCGGCCTGTTCCTGCGACAGTCTGAATGGCACCACCCGGGATGAAAACTCTCACGCGCTGGTTGCCGGTGTCTGAGAAATAAACGTTATCGAAGGCATCGACGGCGAGGTAGGTTGGAGAGTTCAGGTAAGCCTGGGTGGCCAGGCCACCATCGCCCCGAAAGCCAGCTTCGCCCGACCCCGCAACAGTCGATATAGAACCATCCGGATGAACACAACGGACGCGGTGGTTGCCGGTATCGGTGAAGTAGAGATTGCCTTTAGAATCGGCGGCGACGCCGAGGGGCCGGTTGAGGCGGGCAGCTAGTGCAGGACCGCCGTCACCGCGGTAAGTTGTGAAATTATTGCCGATCAGGATCTCGATCAGACCTTGCGGATTGACACGGCGCAGCCAGGTGGAGCCGGCGGTGATTCTGTTGCCAAAGGGGTCGACGGCGACGTCGCGGCCGCCGGGAGGCAGGATGGTGGATTTGCCTTGGGAATCGAGCTGCCAGAGGAAATCACCGCGTGTGTCTGCGATGAGCAGGCTTCCATCCGCGCGCCTTGCAAGGCCCACGGGACGCTCTAGCGGCATCTCTTTTGAGGCAGCGGCGAGAATGTCTACGCGGCCATCACGACGGATACGCCGGATCCGGGCATTGCCGCTGTCGGCGACCAGGACATTGCCATCAGCGTCGAGGGCGAGGCCTGCTGGAGAATTCAGATCTACAGCCGTTAGGGGAAGAGTGGTCAAGCTGCCACTGGATCGCAATTCGAGGACACGATTTGCGCCGAAGTCGGAGATGAAGAGAGAACCGGAGGAATTAGCCAAAACATTACGCGGAGCGATGAGGCGTACTTCTCTGGGAGGCAAGAGTTGGCCTGCGGCAGGAATTTCTCTAGTGCCGCCACCAGCGATAGTTTCAATCTGACCGTTGCGAGAGATTTTGCGGACACGCGCATTGCCGAGGTCGGCAAAAATCAAGTCCCCAAGTGGAGTGACGGTTAGACCGTAGGGAGTGTGGATCCTGGCGCGGGACGCGGGGCCGCCGTCCCCGCTGAAGCCGGGGAGGCCGTCGCCAGCGAGGGTGGTAATCACGCCAGAGCGGTCTACGCGGCGCACGCGGTGATCGTCGGCATCACTGATGTAGATAGTGCCCAGTGCGTCAGTGGCGACCCCCTGGAGGAAGCGGATGGACGCCTCGGCGGCTCGCCCGCCGTCACCGGCGTCGGTACCGCCAGCGATCGTACGCATCTTCCAGGGCTGCTGTGCAGAGAGCAGGGCGGCAAGACTCAGTAAAAGACAGTACCTCACACGGAGTAGTGTGTAGAGCTAAGCAAAAATCGCCAAAATTTTGTCATCACATTCCCGGCCTGGGCTCGATAAGAGTTCTAACGGAAATCAATCACAAACAATGAAGCGCTTGAGACTGGCCATTTTGGCAGCTTGCGTTTCTTTCGCTGCCATTGCGAATGCGGAAGAATTACGCCTGAAAACAAGAATCATCGATCCAGAGTTGGAAAGCCCGGCAGCGCTCAAATTGAGGGAGGCGACAGCGAATCCGCGAAGTATGAGCGGAAGTCGCTGGCACTGGCTGGTGCAGTTTGCGTCAGAGACGCCTGATTTTAGTGCCTGGGAGCAACGCGGAGCAAAAGTGCTTGCCAGTGTTCCGGTTAATGGCTTTATCATCGCAGCGCCGCAGGAGATGTCGTGGGAGGGTTTGGAGTTCAGCTACCGGTCGGCAATCGAGGCGTCCGACAAGATGAGCCCACAGATTCTTTCGGCTGAGGTGGTAACAGGTGATTCGATTGGAGAGCCGGGCCGCCAACTGGTAGTGATTCACTTTCACAAAGATATTGAGAGTTGGGAAGCAGACGGGATTCTGGATGCCGAAGGTGTGGCAGGGCTGAAAAACGGCTCGTTGAATACTGAAGATCGCCTTGCTGAACTAACGGTGGAAGAGATCGCAGCACTGGTGCTGTGGGATGAGATCGAGTATGTGTTCCCTGCTCCGCAGGGATTGAAGGATGGAGAAGTATATATGTCTTGCGGTGGCGTGTTAAGCGCCGGTTACGAAGTAGCGATGCTGGCTGCCAGCTTTGGAGAGGGCTGGGATGGACCGGGCCGCGGCCAGGCCAGCATCAGCTACTCGTTTGGGGGCCTGGGTACCCGCACGGACCCAGCCCAGACGAGGGCAGAAGTACGCAGGGCGCTGAGTGAATGGGCCCGGGTTGTGGCTGTAAATTTTACAGAAACGACTGTGCGCAGTAGCTCTCGTAACATCGATGTGCTCTTTGCGACTGGCCCACACGGAGACCCATTTCCTTTTCAGAGTGGGTCGACTGTGTTGGGGCATAGTTTTTATCCTGCTCCGCCGAACCCGGAACCGGTAGCTGGCGATATTCACATCAACGACGCGTGGGGATGGTCGATCGGCGGGCAGTGGGATGTCTTCAGTGTGGTGTTGCATGAGATTGGCCACTCGCTGGGGATTGGCCATACGGATACGCCTGGTTCGGTGATGTATCCGTACTATCAAAAATCGGAGAGTCTGAAGCAGCCGGATATCGATTCGATACGGCAGCTTTATGCCGAAGCCAGATCGACGGCGTCAGCGCCGTTATCGATTGCGATCTCGAATCCGGCCGAAGGTAGCCGGGTAAGTGCAGTGACCGTAAATCTGAGCGGCAGCATTGTGAGTGGGGCAGCAGGGTTGCGGATTGGATATTGGAATGAGACCTCAAACCTGCGCGGCAATTGCCTCATCAATAGCATCCACACGACATTCAGCTGCGCCGCGATTCCATTGACTGCCGGGGCGAACCGACTTCGAATTGAAGCCACGCTCAATACGGCTACGGCAAGTGCAGTGCGGAATTTGACGCTGGACTCGAACACGGATCTTCAATTGAGGATCAGTTCGCCGTCCAGTAGCGGCCAATCCACAAGTACGAGCGAGATTCGGATCACAGGCACAGCCAGCCACGCTGGAGGCATCGCTTCTGTGCGGTGGTCGACAAACCGTTTGAAGAGCGGTAGTGCCGGTGGGCTTGAATCCTGGAGTGCGCTGATTCCTCTGGAAATCGGCAGCAACGAAGTTACGATCACTGCAAATTCGCGGACGGGAGTTTCCGCCACAAACAAAATCACGATTGAAAGAGCCGCAGCGGCTACACCACAGCCGCCGGCAAATCCTGGAGGGGATACGGTACCACCACGCATGACAATCCAACAACCGATTGGAAATTTCATTATTACGAGCGCAACCAAGCTTACGTTCCGAGGCACTGCTTCCGACAACGTAGCGGTGAAACAAGTCACCTGGACGAACTCGGCGGGAGATCAAAGCGGTGCGGCTGTGGCGAATAGTACAACTAGCAGCACGAGTTGGTCCTTCGATGTCAACATCGCTGTTGGCTTCAATGCAATTCAGGTGAGGGCCTGGGATGCAAGCGGGAATTCGACGCTTTACAGCACTACGGTTCGGCGCTACTGATGTCCGCTCGATTAAGCTGTAGCGATGAGCAAGATTCGCGGCGCTACAGTTGTGGGCTCGGGACAGATGGGGCCCGGCATCGCCAGCACGCTCGCCCTTGGTGGCGTCAAGACTACAATTTATGGACGGACGGAGGGTAGAGCCTGGAATGGGCTTTATGCGGCCCGGGAACATCTGATGCTGCTTGAGCAGAGCGAGATCATTACGACTGCTCAAGCCAACCGTGGCATCGAGTTGCTGGATGCGACGCATCATTTTGAAGAGGCGCTCGCCGGTCGCGATCTGGTGATTGAATCGATTCCTGAAAACATGCAGCTCAAGCAGGAGTGGATCGCGTTGGTAGAGCCGATTGTGGGCCCCGAGTGCTGGATTACCTCGAACACCAGCGGCATGAGCATTACGGAGATGAGCTCGAAGGCTGCGCACCCGGAACGGATTTGTACGACCCACTTCTGGAACCCGGCTCACCTGATGCCACTGGTTGAGATTGTTCGTTCGCCCAGTACGTCGGAAGAGGTAGTGCAGGGGTTGAAGGAGTTGCTGGAGCGTTGCGGCAAGGTGCCTGTTGTGGTGAAGAAAGACCGCCCAGGGCAGCTTGGCAACCGATTGCAAATGGCGATGGTGCGCGAGGCGGTGAACATCATTGCCGAAGGCATCGCCGATGTTGAGGATGTCGACCGTGCAGCGAGCCTGGGCTTTGGGCTGAGGTTGCCTGTTTACGGAATTTTTGAGCATCAGGACTTGGTGGGCCGAGATGCCTATACCGTTTGCGACTACGTTTCGAAGGATCTCTATAACGCGCCGGGTGCGCCACCGCTTTACAAATTGATGAGCGAAAAGGGGAGCCTTGGAACGGCACCTGGGAAAGGCTTTCACGACTGGACGAAGAAGGACGTTGCCGAGGTGCGGAATCGTCGAGACCGATGGTTGCGGGAGTTTCTCAAGAGCCCTTATGGGGAAATGATTCGACCGAAGTAGTTTTTCTGGCGGAGAGCGGTCAATCGCGAGTGGGAACGGCGCTGTTGTAAATGAGGAGATATTCGCAGCATGGCACTTATACGGGAACCCATAAAAAAACCAACTCTTACGTCGGACGGCCGCTGGGGGCCCAACGACGGTTCTGAAAAGAAGAAGTCGTTTTTTTACTTCGTAAAGGACGGGGACAATTGGGGGAGTGTGGCTCAGGCTGATGGCTGGTCTGACGCGAAGGCTTTTGTGCGATACAACTGCGGGACAGACGACCCCCTGGAAGTGAACTGGTATCTGAAGAACTTTGTAGGGTGCAAGTTGCAGACGGCGGACAAGAACAACTATCGCTTTTCGAGCGAGGCGGCGCCTGGCTACATTTTTACGCGGAAGAACCTGCAACCCTCCAAGCAACCGATCGGCAACGCTCCACCGCGACCGGACCTACCGCCGATTGATCCCGATTTGAAGCTGAAGGAGGTGTACGGCCCGCCCAAAACCTGGTTTCTTGCTGGGGTGAAGGTGGGCGGGATGGTAGGGCCGTTTGGCGGAGATGTGATTTGTCTGGTGGGCGTTTCCATGTCTGGCAACCTGGAAGGCTTCAATACCCTGGCCTACACAACTCGACTTGGTGGTGGCATTGGAGCAAGTGCGGGTTGTACGGTTGGACTGGTGTCTCAGATGCAGCATCCGAATCAACTCTTTGACTATGTGCAGGAAGAGACGCAATGGGATGCCAACATAGCGATAGGAGTCAAGCTTGGGAGTCTAGCGAAACTCAGCCCACTCTTTGCGAAACATGGACCATTGCACTCGTTTGCGAATCAGGCTGGGCGGTTGGTGAGTAGCAGCTCTATCGCCACGACGCAGGGGGCGACAGCGATGTTTGGTTCGCTCAAGACGATGGGCCAATCTGTGCTGTATGCCATGGGCCCCAAGTCGAAGTTTGACGCTGCGCTCTTTGATATCCCGTTTGGAGGCATCGGAACTGAAGTGAGTGTTTTCAAGGCACGTACGGGATTCCGCCCTTTTCGAACGATCACGAGAAATCCAGACGGGGATCTGGAAGACATGATCATCCCGCCGGACTGGCTCTATAGCTAGAACGAAAAGCGCCCGCCGAGCTGGAAGGCCCTGGGGCCGCCAGAGCCGAAGATCTGGCTGGCGCGGCTTGTTGGGATTCCGAAAGAGGCGACATTGTTCAAGCTGTTGCTGATGCCGCCCAGATTCGCGATATTGAAGACGTTGAAACCTTCGATAAAGAGGTTCAGTTTGTAACGTTCGCGGAACTGGATGATTTTTGTGATTCGGATGTCTTGCGATGAGAAATTGTCGCCGAAGGAATAGTCGGCAGGCAGGGTGAGCCTGGGGATGGTCTGGTTTCGGGAGGTGCGGGGGCGCTGGCCATTGGGCAGATCCGGATAGGCGGCATTCCAGGCGGCTACAGCCTTTTCGAGACGCTCTTTGGTGGGCTTGCGGTCAGGTACGTTCCAGCCGGGAAGGAAGGCAGTGTCCTGGCCATCGCCATCGAGATCGACGCTGCCCAACTGCGGACGGTAGGGTCCGCGGGTGCCCATCGAGGAGATGAAGGAGGCTTGGACCTTGAAGGGAAGATCGACAATGCCCGAGACGTTCAATGAGTGACGGCCGCCGACTGGGCCCCAATTTTCAAACCAGTTGTCGAGATTGGTGATGCCATTCATGCCTTGAGCGGCAGCCAAAGCGTAAGACGCCATAAACTGATAACGCTTTGAGAATCGTTTATCGACCTTTACGAGGAGAGCACGGTAGACAGAGCGGCCAGCCGAGGTGCGGATGCCTATCGAACCGGTGGAACAATTGGCCCGTGGGTCTGCGGCCTGAGTGCCGACGCAGCGAGGGATTACAGGCCCCTGGACGCGGAAGAAGCGGTTGTAATCAAGTGCGCCGAGGTCTTCGCGGAAGCCGTGGCGGTAGACGAAGTCGGCATTCACCACGAGGTCTTTGCGGACTTCGCGTTGCACGCCGAGGGTGAGGTGGCGCGAGTAACCGGGGCCGTAGCGGTAGGGGTAAATGTCTGTGCCTTGCTTCGAGATGTTGATGTTGCGGACGGAGAGATCGTTGGGGTTCGGGTTTGCGGTAAGGGCTTCTGCACGGGCCCGGACCTGTGGAAGGATGCTGATCAAGTCTGCGAGTCTAAAGCCGGTGGGTAGCGTGCGGAAGTCGAGGGGAGTGCCGACATTTACGTTGGGCAGTGCGCCGGGGATGGGGTTTACGATACCTGCGGTTGGATTGGGAATGCTCTGGCCACCCAACTGCTGCCGGCCATTGCCGACGGGGCCGATGGCGGCACGCTCGCCGAGGCGTTGGGATAATTCCGTGGTGTCGTAGTAGAAACCACCACCACCGCGGATAACAGTCTTGTTGTCTTTGAAGGGATTGTAGGCGAAGCCGAATGAGGGAGTCCAGTTGGTATAGGTTGGCTTGGTGGGCTCGAGGCTTTCCATGATGGGCGCGAGGAGGGCAGGCTTGCTCAAGTCGCCATTGACGAGAGTGGATTCGAATTGCCAGGCGAGGCCGTAATTGAGAGTGAGCTTCTTGTTGACGCGGAAGGTATCCTGCCAGAAGAAGTGATAGCGGCGGTTGTTGCCAGCCTTGTCCTTGTTGTAAGGAGGAGGCTGAGAGGGATCACCGACGCCGATGGCGAAGACGGCCAATGGCAGTCTGAGTACATCTGCATTGGTGACGAATTGATTGGGCAAGCCAAAGGCGGCAAGCGGGATGCGATTGGCAACCATGATGTCTGGTCCCCAAACCTGACCGGCGGCAGGATCGCCGAAGGCCCAATAGCCGGTGAAGGGTGAATTCTCGAAGCTGCCACCGAAGCGCATGCGGTGGGAACCTTTCTGCCAGGTCATGTTGTTGACGATGTTGTAGCGGCGCATGTCACGGCCTTGGGGGGCGTTGGCGGTATTGCCGAAACGCACATTGGTTCCTACTACAGACATCTCAGGCAAGCCGAGGCCAAGGCAGCCGGGGCATTCCTTGTCGGTGGGATGGAGATTGCGGTTGCTCCAATACTGATAGGCGAAGCGGAAATCATTGACGAGGGTGGAGCGGAAGGTGCTGGTAAGACCCATGATGCTCTGGTCTGCCCAGTTGCGATTGACGAGCCAGTTGGAGGGAAGCGGAGAGCCGCTACGTGGGCCAAAGCCTTTGTTGCCGTCGTGGGAATAGCGAGCGAAGAGATTGTGTTGCTGGTTGATGCGGTAATCGAACTTGGCACTGATCTGGCGGGCATCGTAGGGGTTGGTTGCGTTCTGGGCCAGCGTTGAGAAGAAAGGGGAGTCAGGTTGCACGGTGACCACTGCGTCCTGGTTGTTGTTCTCCATGTTGAAGAAGAAGAAAAGCTTGTCCTTCTTGATCGGACCCGAGACGAGAAAGCCGCTCTGGCGGCGGGCAAAGAAAGGATCTGGAGCAAAGGGGTTGCGGCGGAGGGCTGGGTAGGCTGACATGTTGTTGTCGCGGAAGAAGAGGTAAGCGCCGCCGTGGAAAGCGTTGCCACCGGAGCGGGAAACGATATTGATTGCACCGCTTGCAGCGATGCCGGTGGAGAGATCGAAGTTTGCGCTGGAGATCTGAAACTCTTCGACAACTTCCTGCGAGAAGTTTTGCGCGGTGCCGCCTTCGAGGGAATTTCGCACGTTGCCACCGTCAACGGTGAGGGCGGTCTTGCCGGAACTGGAACCCAGGACGGAGACACTGAATTGTGCGTTGTATTGAGCCAGGCTTTGGGTGCCTACACCGACGCCGGGTTCGAGGAAAGCCAACTGGAGGAAGCTGCGGCCATTGAGGGGCAGGGATTCGATTTGATTGCGCCCGATGACGCCATCGATTTTGTGGCTGTCGTAGGCGATTTGTGAGGTGGCAGCGTCGACACTGACTACTTCTGAAACAGCGCCAACCTGAAGCTTCATATCGACGGTAGTTGTACTTCCAACGACGACTGCGGCTTCGCGCAATGTTTGGCGGAAGCCTGCCATTGAGGTTCTTACTTCGTAACGACCAGCAGGCAATGCAGCGACGCTGTATTGGCCGTCGTCAGTCGATTTGAGTTCTCGCTTCAGGCCCGTCTCCACATTGGTAACGGTGATTGAGGCGCCGACAACAACAGCCCCGGATTCATCACTGACCGTGCCGGCAATGGTTCCGATTGGAGCTTGCGCGGAAAGCGTTAACAGGCTGAAGGCAAGAAGAACAAAGAGTCTGAGCATAAGTCATAGGGTATCGCGCTCAGATGCCCTGCGCATGACGCTTCCGTGAAAATCGGTAACGGCTTAGAGATCGGTGAGGCGCGTTTCTGCATCGCCGAAACGGTCGAGCTTGATGCCGACGCGGTCCATCAGCGAGAGGTATAAGCTGCAGAGCTTGCGGTTCTCGTTGCCAGCTTTAAGGTAGGTCAAGCTGCGGCCCGTTTTGAGAGTGCCACCGAGGCCTCCGGCCAGGACGACAGGTAAGCGTGAATTGTCGTGGCGACGGCCAACCCAGAGGTTGCTGAGGAACATGAGGCACGTGTTGTCGAGGACGGTGCCTTCACCTTCTGGCATGGCATCGAGCTTTGTTGCGAGATAAGCAAGTTGGCTGAGATGGAAGCGGGAGATGCGCTCGTAGCCTTCGGAGGCGTTGTCGTGGGAAGCGGCGTGGTGGCCTTCTTTGACCTGGAGGAAGGGATAATAAAGCGCAGAGAGATCGCGGGCCAGCAGGAGAGTGGCAACGCGGGATTTGTCGGTCTGGAAGGCGATGGCGACGATGTCGCACATCAGCTTTGCGTGTTCACGAAGATCTTCAGGGAGGCCGTTGGCGGGGCGGTCCATAGTCCAGGCGGGACGGTTCTGGCCTTTGGCTGCGTCGTCGGCAGCATCTTTGGTTTTGCGGGTGCTTTCGATGCGGCGCTCTACTTCGCGCACGCTGGTGAGGTATTCGTCGAGCTTGGCTTTGTCTGTGGCGCTGATCTTCTTGCTGAGGCCCGAGGCGCGGTCTTTCACGCGGTCGAGGATGCTCAAGTTTCGCAGGCTGCCGCGATTCTCAAAGAGGCTGTCCCAGGCAAGCGAAGGATAGACTTCGTTGGGCACTGGGGAATCCGCACTCTGCCAGGAAATGTGCGAACTATAGGCCATGGAGAAGTTGGTCTCGTGATAACCAGTCATGGGTTGTTCGCAGGCGAGGACAAGGCTTTGTTGGGCTGTGTCCTGACCGATATGATTGGCGATCATCTGGTCGATGGTGGCACCAGCGTGAATGATCGGGCCTTTGTGGATGGTTGCTCCCGAGAGAAGGCTTCCCGTTTGAGCCGGATGAATGCCCTGCCCCATGGCCATCTTCAGGTAGAGGCCTTCAATGACATTGATCTTGTGCTTGATGGGCTCAAGCACGGAGAGCGTTTTGCTGAGCTTCATGTCAGCGCCCTGGCCTTCGGCGCTCCAATGATTCTCGTTGACGCCATTCCCCATGAAGAGGACACCGAAGCGTTTGGGGAACGTTGTGGCTGCTGAAGCGGCGAAAGATTCCAGCCACGGGAGGGCCATAGTGACGCCGGCACCACGCAGAACAGCGCGGCGGGCGATCTTGTTATTCACTGACGTTTTTCTTTCGGGCATCGGCCTCTCCTCCACGCTTGTTCAAGAACTGCGGACTGCTGACGATCACTTCCACTAAAGAGGCAAAACCCTTTTTGCCCTTCATGCGACCTATTGTAATTTCATCGGAAAGCAAAAGCGAGCGCCCGAGGCCGTAAGCGAGCAGTTTGCGGTTCAGATTTTCTTCAAAGTCTTTCTCGCGTTTGACGCTTACGTATTTCAGGACGCCATCAAAGCCCGAGCCCTCGCTGCCATCGGGAAAGGTTGCTCTGGTATCGACCGGGCGGCCGCCGAGGTCGAGACTTCGCTTTTCGCCAATCGGGCCGTAGCCTTCAAAGGCCAAGCCGAGCGAATCAAAACGGGCGTGACAGCCGGCACAACTGGGATTCTCGCGATGCTTTACGAGCATGTCGCGGAGGGCTAATTCGCCTTTGGCTTCATCACCCGGCAACTCTGGTACGGAAGGGGGCGGAGGCGGAATGTTTTCTCCCAACACTCGCTTGGTTAGCCAGTAGCCGCGCTTGACAGGGCTGGTACGCAGGCCGGGGGCATTCTGAGTCAGGAAGACCGCCATTGGAAGCAAGCCTCCACGGCCATAGCTGCGGGCATCGTCGACTCGAAGCCAGGTGTCCGGATTCCCCGAAATCTCAGGCATGCCGTAGTGTTTGGCAAGGACAGGATTAACGAAGGTGTGCTTTCCGTAGAGGAGCTCCAGCACTGAACGATCGTTGCGGATCACGTCTTCAATGTAGCGAAGGGGTTCTTCGTACATGGCCTGCCGGAGCTCATTGGTGAAGCTGGGGAAGCGCTGCCGGTCTACTGCGTTGTGTTCTTCAAAGCGGCGGAAGTCGAGCCAGTGGCCGGCGAACTCAGTGGCGAAGCGTTTGGCGCGTTCGTCCTTCAGCATTCGACGAACTTCTGAAAGCAAAATTCCAGGCTGTCGCAATTGACCTGTTGCCGCGCGATCAAGCAGTTTCTGGTCTGGCAGGCTGGACCAGAGGAAGAAGCTCAAGCGGCTGGCAAGGGCGATGTCTGGCAGTTGCTTGACGGGTGCGCTGGAGAGGCGGTTGTCGAGAAGGTCAATGCGGTAGCAGAAGTCTGGGGACATCAGGATTCCTACAATGGAATCGCGGATCGCTTCTTCGTGCGTGAGGCCGCTTTTTTCGCGAATTTGGCGATAGTAGGCGATGAGGTCATTCTTTTCGATTGGAGTAAGCGGGCGGCGATAGGCGCGGGCGGCGAAGCTCGCAAGAGCTACGAGGTGACGCGGCTCGGATTCGGCTCGCATTTTTTCTACTGCGCGAATCTCCTGGTTTACGCGCTTGAAATGCGCTTCGATGGCATCGATGGATACCTTGTCATTGGTTTCGTCGGATTTGGCTTTGGCCAGATATTGGTCGCGTAAACCAAAGATGACGGCAGGGTCAGTCACTGCCTTGTCGGCTGGTCTTTCGCTGCCGGACTCACGGCCATTGCCCAGAATTTCGCCACTCTGATTGAAATAGTACTGAGTGTAGGTTCGGATTGTGTGGTCGGCGATCAGATCGAATTCCTGCCAGAGGGTTTCGAGTTCTCGTGTCTGCTTAGCATCGAGGATCATCTCGCGCAAAGGAAGATCGTCGCGGAAGTATCCCATGACGTTGTGGAAACCTGCACTGAGAAGCCGCCCCTTGTCCTGAGTGTCGTCAGGGAAGAAGCGGCCACGCTCGCTGATGTAGAAGGCGTCGGGGAAGGTGTTGGCAAAACGGGCGAAGGCAGCTTCGTACCTGGCGCGCTCTCCGACAGGAACCTTCAACGGCTCCATGTCTGCCAGCCGGGCCTTGATCATTTTTGCTCTGGCTTGCTGAGCCACGCTGTCGCCCACAGCGCGGATGAAGAATTCGCCGGGCTTGGGTGCGGGGGGGACTTCGGGGAGTGGTTCGCCATCGACGAGCAGAGCTGCGGAGTCGAAGTCACGCCGCTTCTGTGCAAAGAGGTTCAGCTTCCAGTTCATGAGCGGTTGCGAGGTGGTGCTTAAACCTTTCACTACGGGGCTTGAATAATGCTTCGCAACCAGGGCACGAACCCGAAGGACGTAGTCTCGCATCTGGACACATCCGGCTTGTGCTGCGTCCGGTTGCTGCGGGAGGGCTTGCCACATCGTTTGCAGTTTGGCTAAGGGACCCACTTCTTCTTTCACCCCTTCGAGGGCCTGCCAAACCACTGGCAAATACTTTGGACTGACGTGATACTCGGCAGCTACCGAAGCTAGTGTTGCGGCAGGCTTGCCCTTCTTGTAGGCCCAGGCGGCCATGAAATAGCTGGCATAGTCGGTGGGCTGGCTCTTGTAGAAATCGATGATGCGCTGGATGGCGTACTTTTCGCGATCGGTCTCAACCAGCATCGGATGCGGGGCGAAGTCGATGCCATTGGGCTTGAGTACCATCTGATTGGCTACCAGGCGGGCGGCCTGCAGGTACTTGTTCAAGAGCGAAGGAGACATTGAGAGGGATTCGCCGGTGTTGTCGAAACCTTCGGGGTTAGCTGGGTCTACGGGGAATTCTTTGGTGGGCTGAATGTCGACGCCGGTGAGATCTCGAATCGAGTAGTTGTACTCGGCATTGCTGAGGCGGCGGGCGAGGACGATGCCTGGTTCTCCAGCATGCTTGCGAGCTTCATTCATCCGCATGGCTTCTACCCAATCGATGATCTGCTGGCTTGCGGCGGCTTCCGGGTGCTTCATGCCTTTGGGAGGCATGTCGGCGGCCTTGAGGCGTTCGCTTACCTGAGCCCAGCGAGGGTGATCGCGAACCACGTCGGCGAGCTTGGTGTAGGTGTCTAGATTCAGTTGCGCGGCTGGATTCTGTCCGCTGTGACAGCCAACACAATAGGTTGCAATAAAGGGCTTTACCGTTTTGGTAAAGCGCTGCTCGAGTGCGAGATCTGCTGGGGGAGCAAAAGCCACGAATAGAAGGACAGGAAGCATAGAGAATTCTCTATGAGTCTATACCCAACGTTAAGTCAGTATTTCCTTGACGACGTTGCCAAAAACATCTGTCAGGCGGAAGTCGCGGCCAGCGTAGCGATAGGTGAGTTGTGTGTGATCCAGACCGAGGGCGTAGAGCATGGTTGCATGGAGGTCGTGAATCGAAACGCGGTTCTCGACGGCTTTGAAGCCAAAGTCGTCGGTGGCCCCGTGGGCGAGGCCGCCCTTGAATCCGCCCCCTGCCATCAGCATGGTGAAGCCATAAGGGTTGTGATCGCGGCCGGTGCCACTTTCAGATACGGGAGTGCGGCCGAATTCGCCGCCCCACATGACGATTGTGTCGTCGAGCATGCCGCGCTGCTTGAGGTCCTGAATGAGGGCAGCAGCAGCCTGGTCCATCGCTGGGATTTTCTTCCTGTAGGCAGATTCGATGTCTTTGTGATCGTCCCAATATCCAAAGCCGAGATTGACGTAGCGAACACCCTTCTCCACGAGTCTTCTTGCGAGCAGGCAGCCATTGCCAAGCGGGGTGTCGCCATAAAGAGCCCGCGTTTCGGCTGTTTCTTTACGGATGTCAAAAACATCCATCGCCTCAAACTGCATCCGATATGCAGCTTCCATCGACTGGATACGTCCGTCGAGAAATGAATCGGCACCAAAGGATTGGCTGAAGCCTTGATTGAGGGCTTGCACCGCATCGAGCTGCTGGCGCTGCGCACTGCGATCCAGTTTTTCGTTGCGGAGATTCGGGATCATCTTCTCAGGATCGAGCTCTGTGTTGTCTACAGGCGTGCCCTGCGTTTCTGATGGCAGGAAACCAGCACGCGCGGAAGAGCCGCCGAGCGAGCTTTCACCCAGAGCAACAAAGGAGGGCAAATTCTGATTTTCGGAACCAAGGCCGTAGGTGACCCAGGAGCCAATTGAGGGGCGATTCAAGAGAATCGAGCCCGTGTGATAGAGGCTTACGCTTGGGGTGTGCGTCGGGTTGAACGAATACATCGACCGGATCACACAGACGTCGTCGATTACGCTACCCAGCCGGGGAAGGATCTCGCTGACATCGATGCCACTCTTTCCTCTTTTGGCAAAGGCAAAGGGACTGGGCATGAGCCCGCCGGTTTGACGTTCTGTTCTGAGGTCGGTGGAACCGGGGCGTTGCCCCTGGAACTTAAGCAGCGAGGGCTTCGGGTCAAAGAGATCGACGTGGGATGGGCCGCCACCCAGGAAGAGGCTAATCACGCGTTTGGCCCTGCCCGGGGTGCGCTGGCCTGAGTAATGGCCGAGGGGACTCTCGGCGGCAAGCAATGAACTCAGACCGAGGGTCGCGACTCCGCCAAAGGCGTTCTGGATGAGCTGGCGTCTACTGGTTATGGCCACAAAATCTCCTCATTGGTTGACAACAGAACCTGTGCATATTGATCGACGGTGCCCTTCGACAGAAAGCTCAAAGCCAGGTCCAGTTCTTTCGGGGTTGGTTCGCGGGACAGAACACGACGGTAGAGTTCCCGCATTTTGGCATCGTCCGTTGGACCTTCGCTGACCGCTTTGGCGAGAGCTTTTGCTGCGTCCTGGACGAAAGTACTATTCAGAACAAAGAGCTGCTGCAAAGAGGTGGTGGTTTGATCACGCCAACCGCTGCTTTGCATGGGATCGGGGAAATCGCAGTTCTTGAGAAGCGCGCTCAAACGACCGCGGCTGATGCGGCCATAGACGGTACGGCGCACGTTCGTAGTGGCTTCTACGTCTTCAGAAGGACCGTACATCTTGTCGCTCAGCCTGCCGGATGCTCGCAACAGGGAATCCCGGTAGGATTCAATATCCATCCTGCGCGGAGACATGCGCCAGTAGAGTGCATTGGTTGGATCGAGCTTCATCAGCGCGGTGCGAGGGCTGCTGGACTGCTGGTAGGCGGCTGAGGTCATGATCTCGCGATTCAACCACTTTAGAGACCAGCCGTGGGCGACAAAGCGAGCGGCCAAATCGGTTAACAATTCGGGATGGGTTGGGGCCTCGCCCTGGACGCCGAAATCGCTCGGGGTTCCTACCAATGCCCGGCCAAAATGCCAGCCCCAAACGCGATTCACAATGACTCGCGCAGCGAGCGGAGCAGCATCGGTAAAGATTTTTTCCGCCAGTTCGAGACGCCCGGAACCTTTGGTGAAACGGCTCTCGTCCCTGGACAGGACTACTGGAAAATGCCTGGGAACAATCTCGCCGGGGGTGGCCACATTGCCGTTACGCAAGACCGGTACATCGCGGGCTTCGCCGGCCTTGTAGTTGATGAAGGTGTAGTTTGCGTCTGAGCCGTCAATGTATTGGGCGGCCTCAAAGACTGTGTTGAAGAATGGCTCAGTAGAGGTTAATGCTGGACGGCGGCGGCCCCTTTCGGCTGGAGCGCCCTCTGGCCTGGGCGGCGGGGGAGTCCAATATCTTGTCAGGCTGGCGAGCAAAGTGGGGGACCTTTCGAGCAGAGTCTCCATCTCCTTTTTGAGCGCCTGAATTTCGAGCTTCCACTTGGCCACTCTGGATTCACTATCCACTACGGTGGAGGCTTCGCCGCTCAACAAGCTCACTGAATAGCTCAAGTCGATCAGGCGGCGTTTGGCCCACATATAGCGAGTTTCAACTTCAGGTTCGATCTCAAACATGGGCTGCTCCGTGCGCATCGTTGACGCGAATACACCAGCGAGCCCGTAATAGTCTTTGGTGGGGATGGGGTCAAATTTGTGGTCGTGACAGCGAGCACAGGCGACTGTCATCCCGAGAAGACCACGCGTAACGGCGTCGACGCGTTCGTCCCAATCATCTGAAAGAAAGCCGCCGATTACATCAGCCGAAAGGCGCTGATCCTTGTGGTAGACGGGTGCGGCACCGAGATAGCCCAAGGCGCGCAGATCTTCTCGCTTTGTATTGGGCAACTGGTCTGCGGCCAGTTGCATCGTGACGAACTGGTTGTAAGGGATATCGCGATTGATTGCTTCGATGATCCAGTCGCGGTAGCGCCAGGCAAAGGGATAGGCACCGTTTGTGGCTTCTGAGGTGGGGTTGTCTTCGCCGAATCGAGCAACATCCATCCAGTGTCTGCCCCAGCGTTCGCCGTACTGCGGCATGGCTTGAAGCTTGTCGATGAGCTTCTCCCAGGCATCGACTGCGGGGTCTGCGGCGAAGGCTTCCACTTCCTGATAGGTTGGCCGGAGGCCAAGAAGGTTAATGTAAGCGCGTTTGATCAGGGTTCGACGGTCTGCTCTCAGAGAAGGAGTGAGTTTCTTTGCTTCGAGCCTGGTGAGCAGGAATGGATCAATTTTGTTACGAGGCCAGCGTGTGTTCCATACCTTTGGAGACGGAAGTTCGGCAATTGGCTGAAATGCCCACCACTTGCGGCCATTTTCAATGGACATGCCCTTGAGCGCGGCACTAGTTTCAGCTTTGGCAGTTGCAACACGAGGATCTACGGCACCTGCGGCAATCCATGCTTCAAAATCGGCAATTACTGAATCTGGAAGCTTTCCCGATGGCGGCATTTGTAAATGCGCATCTTCAAAGCGCAAGGCCGTGAGCAATCGGCTCTCTTTCGGCTTGCCCGCAACCAGAACAACACCATTTGCTCCACCCGCCGCCATGCCAGCCCTGGTATCAAGCACAAGCCCACCCATAGGAGCTTTCAGCTTTGATGAGTGACAGGCATAACACTTGGTTGCCAGCACGGGCCGGATTTTGGATTCAAATTGCGCAGACTCTGGAGTCTGCCCTACCAGAGCAGAACACAGTAGCAGCGCGAACAAGCATCGGCGGAGCATGTCAAATTTACCTCGTCTCTAAACATGGTAGCGAAGCTCATTGCGCTAATTCGTACGAAGTAAGCACAGACGCTTCGCGCCCAGAGTGAGGACTAGGATTCTAATTCTTCTGTGGAAGAAGGGCAATCGAAAAGACGTCTCCGGGCCACCCACCTTAGCTAGTTTTGGCGCGGGGCATGCTGGCCTTAGCCATTGGCCGCGCAAGGCAGCCGTGGAATATCGTTTTCTCTGAAGGCAAAAAAACAGCGAAGCTTCTCTATCTAATTGAAAATACGCTGCATTTCCATTTCGGCTTAGGACTTTTCGCAAAAGTACCGTTGAAGAAATGTAGTACAAAACAGGCGCGCCCCAGTACCGAAGTCCCATTGTCTACTAAGGGCATTGTCCCGCAAAATCTAAGAGTCGCATTAACTACAGTTCTAGGTAATTTTCCGGGAGGGGAATGCTTGGAAAGTTAGTTGGGGGGCTTAATTCGGGAGGGAATTTGAATTTATGAAAAAAATGTTATTGTTATCCATAGTGGCGGCAACCTGCAGCCTGCAGGCTGCATTCATCGACTACCGCGATCTAGCGGGTATTCCAAATGGAGCAGTCGGTAACTTTCTGACGCGGACAGATGGCTTGTTCAGTGTAAAGGCGACAGCATGGAGCGCTGGGACTGCCGGATCTGGGCCATTCGCACAAGCCCGACTTCGGGATTATGGCACGGCCGGACTTGGTGTTTGCACCGCAGCAGAATATTCGGCTGCCTCGACAGCCGGGACGGCTTGCGATCCATCTGCAACTAATCCGTCGGAGCATCAGGTAGACAATCTTGGCGAATATGAATTCGTCATGTTCCAGTTCTCCAGCACGACCGCGGCACAATTGCCCGTAACCAACATTCAGGTTCTGATTGGTTCATTGGCTAGCGACTGGGATGTAAGTTATTGGGTAGGAAATACCACCGGTGCCTTCAATCTAAATGGGATGACCACTGCCCAACTGTTAACGGCTGGTTTCCAGGCGAGGGTAGACGTTGCAAACGAGAATCTGCCTGTTAGTGGAGGATTGACTTCCGTGAACGTTGGCAACTCGGTGCTTGCCTTCAACACAATCATTTTTGGACCACGAGTCGAAGGCGCGGGAAACGGAGAAGACGGCTTCAAGATTAAGCAGATCAATTGGACCGTTCCGGGTGGGACTGGCACCGGTGAAACAGTGCCGGAACCAAGCACCTACGCCATGCTCGGAGCAGGACTTCTTGGCCTTGGCTACTGGCGCCGCAAGTCTGCCTAGACAATTGATACACTCAACAACAAAAGAGCCCGGCTTAGCGCCGGGCTTTTTTTGCTTTAGACATTTCCTCGGACTCGCTCAAAACAACTGATAAGCTCAACTTCAATGGAGCAACTTTCTTGAAATTTGTAGCCGGAATCGACCTCGGCGGAACAGCCGTAAATTACACCATTCTCAGTACGGAAGCTGAGTTCCTGATTGACGGGTTGTGCGAGCATCCGTCGATGTCCAAGCAAGGCCCGGACGTGTGTCTTGCGCAGATTGAGGAGGGTCTCAAGATCGCTCTCGACTCAAAGGGCATTTCGATGCATGACATTGCCGCAATCGGACTGGATACGCCTGGGCCGGCCAGTGCCACGGGAGTATTGAGCGCCCGGGGTTCTACAAACTTTGTGCATGCCGATTGGGCAGGATTCGATATCCGGCTTCACCTTGAGGAGCGGCTTGGCAGACCTGCGGTTTATCTGAACGACGGCAATGCTGGAGCATTGTGGGGCCATTTCGCGGTGTTCGGATCCAGTGCAAAGGAGACTTCCGTGTCGGCCATCGTCGGTACAGGTCTGGGCGGCGGGGTGATCGTCAATGGAGGTGTGGTGAAGGGCCGTAGCGGGTTTGGCGGGGAACTCGGCCATGTTCTCATTCCTTACCAAAGCATCGCCGGAATTGAAGGCATTGTTCCGAGTTGCAATTGCGGACGAACGGGCGACCTTGAATCGCTCTGTTCACTAACAGCCATCACTCGAACACTGCTGCCTTATTTTCTGAGCAAGAACCCTGGTCACGAATTGGCGTCGCTTGAGCCGCAGCAGGCAGCCAAGTTGGTGCGGGGACTGGCAGTGAAAGGCGACAGCCTCTGCCGGGAGATCTTCCGGGTGCAGGCGCATGCGTTGGGTCTGTTTTTTGACGAGATGATCAACACCTTTGACCCGGACATGCTTTTTATCGGTGGTGGAGCTCTCGAGGCTGGGCTTGATTTTCAACAATGGTTTATATCTGAGGTTCGGACTGGAATGCCAAACCAGCGGGAAGAACAAGCCGACATCCCAATTCAGGTGATGCCGAATGGAGACACCGCCGGTTCTCGTGGTGCCGCAGTAGAAGCACTCAAGCTGATCCAAGGATAGAGAAGTAAATGCGAACCGTCTGCTACATGATCGTCCTGGCTGCTTCAGCATCTTTTGCGCAAACGGCACCCGCTTTGCGCCCCATTCCGCCTCCCGGTATTGCGCTGTCCCCCACAGACAGAGCGGAGCTAGGCCGCCGCCTTCAAAGCCTTCAAAGTGCGACAGCGGCACTGGCTGGCAATCCGCTGCTGCCTGATGTACTCATATATCAGGAAGCCGTTCGCTATGCGCTTGAGAACAACGAATTCTTCAAGGCCGATGAGATTTTGAAGGCTCACAACTTGTTAAGCCATGGAATGGAGCGGGCTCAACTGTTATCTGAGGGAAAGGCACCCTGGACTACTGCCACAGGTTTGGTTGTGCGCGGCTATGTTTCGAAAATCGATCGCAGCATCCAGCCTTATGGTCTGGTGATTCCTGCCAGCTATTCGGCAAATTTACCTCACAGGTGGCGGCTCGATGCCTGGTTTCATGGCCGTGGCGAGACTCTGAGCGAAGTAAACTTTCTGACGGAGCGCGAATCGCGTCCCGGTGAATTCACTCCACCTCACGCTATCGTTCTTCATCTTTATGGCCGCTATTGCAATGCGAGCCGCTTTGCCGGTGAGATCGACTTTGAGGAGGCACTTGCTGCAACGAGGAGACAATACGCTATCGACGACAACCGAATCCTGGTGAGAGGATTTTCGATGGGTGGAGCATCGGCCTGGGATATCGGCACGCACCATGCTGGCCGATGGGCAGCTGTTGCTCCGGGTGCTGGCTTCAGTGAGACGATCGCATTTCTTAAACTGGATCTGACCAAGCCTGACGCTCCATTTCCATGGGAACAGAAGCTTTGGCGGATGTATGACGCCACCGAGTATGCTCTGAACTTATCCAACACGAGCACGGTTGCCTACAACGGAGATCAGGATGGCCAGAAACAGGCCGCCGACGCTATGGAGGCTGCCATGGCAAAACACGGAATTGCGCTCACGCGCGTCACTGGACCCCAGACAGGACATCGCTACCATCCGCAGTCCAAGATTGAAATCAATGAGAAGTTGGATGCCATTGCGGCAATTGGTAGAGACCCGTATCCCCGGCAAATTCTGTTCACTACTTTTACACTCGCCTACAACCGTATGAAGTGGCTGATCGTCGATTCTCTAGAACAGCATTGGGAGCGGGCACGCATTGAGGCAAGTATCGAGGACAATCAATCGGTGAAAATTACCACATCGAACACGGCTGCCTTGAGCCTTGATTTCGGCCCCGGCGGGGCTCCGCTTAGCTTGAACAGCAAGGCTACGATTTCTATCGACAATCAAACGCTGAGTGCGCCTGCTCCACAATCGGACCGATCCTGGCGGATCCACTTGCGTAAGGCTGGCGGCCGTTGGGCACTGGCGGCAAGCCCGACACAACCGGGACTGCACAAGACCCACTCACTGCAAGGCCCGATCGACCATGCCTTTATGGATAGCTTCCTGATCGTCAAGCCCAGCGGTACGCCGAGCCACGCCGATACAGCCAAATGGGTTGAGGGAGAGCAGGTAAGAGCCATCCGCGAATGGCGGAAGCAGTTCCGCGGCGAGCCTCAGGTTACCGACGACTTCAATGTGACCGAAGCCCAGATCGCATCGAGCAATCTCATCCTTTGGGGTGATCCCGGCTCAAACAAGATTCTCGCCCGGATCGCGGCCCAATTGCCGATCCAGTGGACGAGTGAGGGAATTCAAATTGGCGCACAGATTTACCCAAAGTCTCATGCGGCGATCCTGATCTACCCCAATCCTCTCAATCCGTCCAAGTACGTTGTGATTAATAGCGGCTTTACTTTTCGTGAATACGATTTCCTGAACAACGCACGCCAGACACCCAAACTACCGGACTGGGCCATCATCGATACAAGCGTGCCGGCAGGCCCACGCTACCCTGGCAAGGTCGCCGCTGCGGGCTTCTTCAATGAGGAGTGGCAGCTAGGCGCTAACCAGTAAGGTCTGGCTGGCCTCACGGTCCCGCAGGCCCAGCGGCAATGAGCGGCCCACAAGAACAATCTCAAGCGCCGTAGCGTTGCGCATTCGACATGCCGCAGTAATGAACAGAGGCATCGATTCTCCATTAGCAAGCTTGAAGAGAAGCACTGCATGTTCTGACATGCCCCTCAAGACAGCTTCTGGAAGCTTCCTCATCTTCCCGTGCGACTCACCTATGATCACATCTTCGATAGAGACGACCGACTTCGAGAGATCGGGAAGTGCCAGATAGCGTTTCGCATTCTCGTTGGCACTCAGAAGCCTGCCAGCCAGGTTCATGGTCAGGTAAAATTCCGAGCCTTGGGCCAATAGCGCCTGTAAGGAACACTCCGTTGTTTCAAGATCTGCTTGTATCCTGCGCTGATGATCGAGCTTTTCTCTTGCTTTGGACATGCTGAAGAACAAAAGGAGGGTCATTACAAACAGTGTGGCCATCACATGCAGAGCCAGCAGCAGATTTGTATTGAGCTCAAACATGGTTTCCAATTGCAGCCGAGCGTATCCCATTAGAATGGGCACAAGAAGCGCAGAAAAAAGCAGCCTGACGCTGGTACTCGTGCCTAGGACGCTCGTCAAGGCTGAAGGGATCAAGCCACTGCGTGATTCCATCAAGAAGAGAGAAAGTGTGATCGTGAGCATCAGCATGGCCGAAGAAGGGTCTGCCGTCAGCTCATAGCTGATGTAGCGGTGTACGGAATAGAGATTTGCCAGGACAAGCCAGGTGCCGATGATGAGCGAGACAACCAACAATACACGCCGGGCGAATAGGAACCGGCCATAGGCGAGCAGGATCAGGGCCGCGGCGAGGATGGATTGTCCACCCGCCAAGAGAATGGGTGCAGCGTCAAGCAGACTGAGCAAAGCGGCAAGACCTGCCAGCACCCTTGAGAATTTCGCTCTGTGGGCAGTGCGCGAGTCAAACTTCTCCCATCTCGTAAGCCGCATGCTGAAGGAAAGCAGAAGGAAGGTTAATGCAATCGAGGGGGCGATCTTGAACAGTACGGGAACGTTTGAGCGGAGCGCTTCAGGCAGAGCCCAGTTCAGCAGCAAGCTGAGCAAGGAAATTATGAGAGTGCTGAGACTCAGCAGCCGGGGAAAATTGTAAATTCCGGGCGATAGCAGCCAGGTTCTGGCTGAGCGCAATATTTTCAAAAATGGACCCCTTGGGACGAAAGGAGCTAACTACTCTCCCTATAACGGCGCAATGGACTAAGGGCGACATGGTACGAAAGTACTCAACTTCACCTAGCTAGAATAAAAGCTTGTGCCAATGCCATTTCGGTTCGCTATCGCCGCCAGCTACACTGCAGAACCACTCCAATCCTTGTTCGATTTTTGGAGAGTGCCATTGCAATCGGAGTTTCTTAGCTGCTTTGCACCATTCGGCCAAATCCTTCAGACCATTCTGGACCCAAGCAGCATCTTCGCCGAAAATACGCATGGGCTCAACGTGGTGCTTTTTCGATTTCAAGATTTGGGAGACGATGCCCGACGAATCGAAAATGCACAGTCGCTAATGGCTGCGATCGAGGCAAGGATATCAGCCTTCAAAGTACCCATGCTCGTTGTTGCCGACATCGACACGACGGGTTGGTGGCGTGAGGTTCCTGGAGTTTATCTGCTAAGGCCTGGGCAAATCGATTGTTGGTACCCAGTGGCAGAGAAATTGAGCCCCGATGGAGAACGCCTCGGAGGCATTCCTTACACTGAGGATTACTATATCGCCCTGGGATCAGCGATCGTTCGAGCTGCCCATAGTATTCACAAGAAGCCCAACAAAGTGCTGGCACTGGACTGCGACAACACGCTCTGGAAAGGAATCTGCGGCGAAGACGGCCCCGAGGGAGTGGTTCTGAGTCCAGGGCACCTGGCACTGCAGCGATTTGCCCTAAACCAGCGGGACATGGGCTTGCTTTTGGTGATCAGCAGCAAGAACAATGAACATGACGTTCGGGAAACCTTCGAGCATCACCCGGAATTTCCGCTACAACTGAAGCATTTCATCAGCAGCCGGATTAACTGGCAGCCTAAATATTTAGGGCTCTCTTCCATTGCGGCAGAGTTATCGCTCGGTCTCGACAGCTTTGTTTTCCTGGATGACAATTCAAAAGAAGTTTCTGAGATCGACGAGCAACTCCCGCAAGTTCTTGGAATCACGCTACCACCGGATCCGGCAGACTTTGATACATTTCTGAGCCATATTTGGGCTTTTGATCAACTTAGGGTTACCCAGGCAGACCAGGCACGGGCCGCTAGCTATGAAGGGGTGCAGGAATTCGGAAAGGCGCTGAATGAATCAGGGTCGCTCGAACACTTCTACGAGACGCTAGAGCTTGAAGTCGAGATCCGGCCAATCAGCGAAGATGAAGTCTCAAGAGCTTCGCAGCTGACTCAGCGCACGAATCAGTTTAACTTCACTACCATTCGACACACTGATGCAGAGATCCTGAATCTGAAATCTGTTTACGGCGTGCATGTGCGGGATCGATTTGGGAACTACGGTTTCACCGGACTTCTGATCGGCAGGCCAGTTTCGACAACGTTTCTGATCGAGAATTTCCTGCTGAGTTGCCGTGTACTCGGAAGAGGAGTGGAACATCGCGTATTCGCCTGGTTAGGTGAGTATGCGGACTCACTTGGTTGCAGGGATATTGAGATCCCCTTCATTCAAAGCTCTCGCAACGCCCCGGCACGGGAATTCTATGAGACCGTCGATTTTCCAAGGACGGCCGAAACGCTTGCGAGGATTCGATTCGAACCCAGACGGACCGAGCGGGCGGAATCGAAGCAAGTCATAGCAGCCCCGGCACAACACAGCGTCGACTATGCCGGAATTGCAAGGGGCTACAACAATGTTGCCTCGATACGCGAGCAGATGAAAAGGGGCTCTGCCATCGAGCTTGAAACCGGCACCGAGAGCGTGTTGGCCTCCATCTGGCAGGACCTGCTGGGTTGCGAATGTTTGACAGGCGAAAGTAACTTCTTCGACCTTGGCGGTCATTCGCTCAAGGTCGTATTGATGCTGATGAGGATCCATGAGGTCTTCGGGGTCTCACTGGGGATCGAAGATGTCTATGCAGCGGAAGTGACATTGGAGCGGATGGCCAGGCGAATTGATGAACTAATTGCCTTTGGCGGCGTGGGCCACTCGGAGTACACTCGAATGTTGGGTGCGATTGAAGCAATGAGCGAAGAAGAGGCCGCCGAGGCATGGCTCGAGGAATCCCGGACGAATGCGGATCCTACTAGCCGCTAGCGCGTCATACGATCCGCCGAAGGGTGGCTCGACGCGCAGCAACCTGCTATGGCTGCGAGCGATGGCTGCCAACGGTCATGATTGTCTTGTTCTTTGTAGCGGGGAACAAGACCAGGAGAACATGCGCGAAGGGGTTCGGATCCAGACGATCCACCAGTTCCAGCGCAAGGCCAGCCGCATCGGTCCCGCTGTGGCGGAGTTTGATCCGGACTTTGTTCTGGTTTCAAGCGAAGACCTTTCCCATTCCCTGCTACGCGAGGCACACAAGGCTGCCAAAGACCGCCTGGTATATCTGGCCCATACGCCGCAATGGTTTCCGTTTGGCCCTGAAGCCTGGCACAAGGACGAGGCGGCTACCAGGATGCTCGACGATGCGTTGGCAATTGTATCCATCGGCAGCCACATGGCTTCCTATATCGAAGAGCATCTCGGCCGCAAGGCTGAGATCATCCCGCCGGCGCTTTATGGCAAGCCTCCCTGGCCTGAGTATTCAAACTTCGACAAGCAATCGGTTTTGCTAATCAACCCGTGCACCGCCAAGGGACTGCCGATCTATGTTGAGCTGGCGCGGCGTCTGCCGGAGACGAAATTCCTGGCGCTGAAAGGGTGGGGGACGACACCGGCCGACATCAGTGTCATGTCGAGCATCGAGGTGTTGGACACAGTGGAATCGATCGACGAAGTGCTGGCACGCACTTCGGTGCTGGTTGCGCCGTCCCTCTGGTATGAAGGCTTCGGGCTGGTGGTGACTGAGGCGCTATTGAGAGGCATTCCCGTACTTGCAAGCAATCATGGAGGCCTTACGGAGGCGGCGGCGAGTTCGCGTTACCGGCTACCAGTGGTTCCGATTACGGAGTGGTTGCCGCAACACGATGAAACCGGGATGCCAGTGGGAGTTGTTCACGAGCAGCCTGTGGAGGCCTGGCAGGCGGCACTGAGCGAATTGCTGGGGGACAAGTCGATTTATGAGCAAGAGCGGCTCGACGGCATGGTTGCGGCTCGCAGCTTTGCAAGCGGCCTGAGCGCAGATGGCCTGGAAGACCTGCTGAGCCGGCTCAAAGCCAGGCGGCTCCGTATCTACCTGATTCACAACTCCACGTACTATCCAGGTGCAGGAGGAGGCGACAAGTCCAACCGCATTTTGGTGGAAGCGCTGGTGGAAGCCGGGCATCAGGTGCGGGTGTTTACGCGGCTTGAGCAGTTTGGCGAAGCCGAACACGCGGCGCATCGGGCTGAACTGAACAAGCGTGGATTCCAGACTGAGGACTGGCACGGCCTTGGGCTAAATTTTAGACTCAGCGGGGCCGAGGTACACGTCATTACGCGGGACACCAACCTGCGCCGGGCCCTCGCCGAAGACCTGGCAGACCAGAAGCCCGACATCATTCTTTGCTCTACCGACGACCCCGCGCATCTGCTTTTTGAGACTGCATTACAACAAGAGGGAGCGCGAGTTGTCTATCTGGTAAGAGCGACCATTGCCCTGCCCTTTGGCCCGGATGCCTCGTCGATCAGCGAGGAACGCAGCGCACGTTTGCGTGAGGCCGATGCGATTGTTTGTGTAAGCGAATACGTTGCCCGCTACTGCCGGAATGAGGGTGGTCTGGATGCGGTGCATGTACCGATTTCTTTGGGTGACCATGCAAATCCCCCCGATGTTGGGAGATTTGATAACCCTTACATAACGCTGGTAAATCCGAGTGCAGTAAAGGGGTTGCCAATTCTGCTGGGCCTGGCTGATGCGATGCCAGAAACTCAATTTGCGGCAGTACCGAGTTGGGGCACCACCCCGCTTGACCTGAAGGCAATTCAGGCGAGGCCGAACATCAGGATTCTGGACGCTGTAGATGACATTACGGAGATCCTGAAGCAGACACGGGTGACACTGGTGCCAAGCCTGTGGGCGGAAGCCAGGAGCCGGATGGTTGTGGAGAGCCTGTCGCGAGCAGTGCCAGTGCTGGCTTCAGACGTCGGCGGACTTCGGGAAGCCATGTGCGGGGTAGAACATGTGCTGCCGGTGAATCCGATTTTGCAGTACCAGAGCAAAGTGAGCGGCCAGATGGTGCCCGAGGCAGAGGTGCCGGAGCAGGACCTGGAGATCTGGATCAAGACGCTCAGTTCACTGCTTGAGTCTGAGGAGACCTGGACGGAGCTGAGCCGCCGAGGCCGAACGGCAGCGGTTGCATATCTCGAGAGCCTCTCTGTAAAGCCCCTCGAGCGAATCTTCCGGAGCAGCATCGCCAAGACGCCGCAGCGCACGGCCACTTCCTCGGTACATCTGAGCCCGATCAAACGGAAACTACTCGCGCTTCGGATTTCCCGCTACCGCGAGGCGAAACGCAAACGATTCTTCCCAGTTGTATGGGGTGCGGGCCCAAGGGTCTTTCTCTTCCCTTGGGCGGAAGCAGGAATCCAGGCCTGGAGCTTCCTGAGAGAACACTGCGAATTGAGTTTAAGTCCTGCACTCCTGCCTGGGCGAGAAGACCGGCTATCAGAGTCATCCGCAACCAGCTTTAAGGAATTGATCGCTCCGATTGCGGATGAGATTGAGGCAGTTCTGGAACCTGATGAGCCGTTTCTACTTGCCGGACACTCCATGGGTGGTGGCCTTGCTTTTGAGGTAGCGCGGGAACTGCGCCGTCGTGGCAAACGTATGCCCAATGGGCTGCTAGTCAGCAGTTGCACCGGGCCGAAGGCTCGTCAACAAACAGGCCCCATCGCACTCGAAGCAGACCGCAAGATGTTTCAGGCTCACGTTTATTCAGATGAAGCGCCCCTGGCAATCCCGATTACTGCGCTGTGTGGACTCGAAGAAGAGTTGAACATAGAGGCATGGGAAAAGGAAACTTCTTCCAGGTTCAGAACGCAGCGGGAACCCGGTGGGCACTTCTGGCTCTGGAATCACCCTGGAGTATTTGCTGCTGCACTCAAAGGCCTGCTGCCTTAAATTCCTCAAATTGAGCCAGGGTCAGGTCTGCGTGGTGTCTCGCCAATTCGAGCACCGCTTTTCGCCACCCATGCTCCTGGCTGAAGGCAATCAGCTCATCAATGTTTGCCGACCCTTGACGGCCACCCGAGCGGAGTTGAGACCATGCCATGACATTCGCCTCGGTGCGCAGCAGGGGCCCCAGTGCGGTCACGTTTTCCAGCCGGATTCGATCTTCGCGAGGAACGAGTTCCCGAAGGACGTAAGACTTTTCCCCAAGCTGTACGGGATACAAAAATGCAGGAGAGATCGCTTGCATCCGGCGCTGTATCTCAACAATGCGATGAGCTTCTGAAGGCCATTCGGGTTGAGGATGGTGCCGGGCAAGGATGCTGGCACGGGCCTCTTTGAGGTCCAGCAGAAAGTCGTCTTCTACCAGGAGGATGAATCGGGAAACCCCCAGACTTCCGTTACCCGCAATCCGTCTTCCGGCACTGACAAGCCGGCTGAAATGAGACTTCAACATTTCAAAATCGCCCTCTTGCAGAGGGAGGGCAAATTGGCCATCGGTACGGATGCTGCGAGAACGTTTTTTCAAAACGGTACGGTGGTTCAGTTGGGCTTTGCGAGAACGGCCTTTGAGCGAATAAACGAGCTTGCGCACGCTGCCCGAAGAAGTGGCTCTTTCTACCCACCGGGACTTACCTGTGGCCAACTCTGCGGCATAGTCGTCGAGAAAGAACTCAGGATTTGCTTGCACACCAGAGACGAGAATGCCTGTAAGCATGCGAACCAGTTCCCATGTGGCAGGTGCAAGAGCCGATTCGTCAAAATCGTTGTAATCGAAATAGACGAGGCGATTGTCACCTTTGTAGACGCCAAAATTTTCTACGTGCGCATCGCCTGAAACCCACACCATCGGGGCTGGAGGCGGGTCAACCAAATCTTCATAAAAGAGATGAGCCGAGCCACGAAAGAACGCACTTGGAGACGACCCCAGCAGCTTGTACTTAATCGCCAGGCGCGCAGGGTCGCGTCCCTGGTGAAAGTCGAGAATGCGCTCGACCGTATTCATCAGCCAGCCTTGATTGGGTTTCGCAGAATCCCGAGGCCTTCGATCTCCACCTCAACCGAATCGCCGGCAACCATCCTCTTGGTAGCACCAGGAGTTCCAGTGTAGATAACGTCTCCAGGAGCAAGGGTTACGTACTTGGAGATGTAGCTGACGATAGTGGGGCAATCGAAGAGGAGATCACTGGTGAACTGCTTCTGGACAACTTCATTGTTGAGGCGAGTCTGGAGCAAGGCTTTTTCATAGGCTGCACCTTTGACGAGCATAGGGCCAAGTGGTCCGAAGGTATCGCTGCCTTTGGCGCGCCACCACTGCAAATCCTTTTGCGGGCCGTTTTGCCAGTCACGCTCGGATACGTCGTTGCCACAGGTAGCGCCGAAGATGGCAGCTTTGGCTTGTTCAACCGTGAGGTTGCGACCTCCGGTGGCCATCACAACGACAAGTTCGCCTTCGTAGTGGACGTTCTTGGCACCGGGCGGGATCAGAATTGGTTCTCCGGGAGCGATCAGGCAGGTGGTGGGTTTGTAGAAAATCTCCGGTTCTTTGGGGACAGCCCGGGTACCGATGTGGCTCTTGTAATTTAGACCAACGGCAAGTACTTTAGGCGGATCAGCGGGAGCAAGCAATGTTAGAGCCTTGAGTTGCTTCTTGCCTCCCATTGGCTTGCCTCCGAGATAAGGAGCATTGCTGAGAGGGATCACTTGATCGCCATCTACGCGGCCCCAGGAAATGCGGGAACCGTTTTGAAAGCGAACGAATCTTTCGATCGCCGAAGGAGCCGCGGCGGCGGCCATCATGGTGATGCTTTGTCTACGAGTCATTGGATTTTCTCCGCGCTGGCGAGATAGAGTGCGTTAAGCACGAGTTTGAAAGTACCGTAGGGTTGGCCACGGAATTGGGGGCGGAAACCATAGAGCAGCACGCTGCCTTTGCCCATGCGGGCCTCAACAGCAATGGGTTTACCGAGCACAAGACGTTCTCCAGAAAGCCAACCGGAGGCAAGCAGGTCTTTACTGGCATAGCGGGCAATTACCTTCACCTCGCGGTTGCCGGTGTTGGCTTCCTTGAGAAGAGTGGATTCAAAGGCCTGGCCGCCGGTGGTCATGGCAACTGCTTCAGCAGCCATGCCAAAAGCGACTGGATGCTTGGTGTCGACATTGATGCGGATCAGCGAACCCGGAGCATAGAATGCGTTGGGATTTACATCTTCATCCCGTCCCGCAGGAGGGCTTAAGAGCGCCTTCACTCCGATGTCGAAACTCTGGATAGGGAGCTGGGTGGCAGTATCGAAGGCAAGGAGAGTGCCGCCTGCTTTGACAAATTCTTCAAGAGCCACCAAACCCTTGTTGCCAATTCCACCTGTGAATTCGGGACGTTGTTGACCTTCTGTACGGTTGCCGGCTTCGCCCGCACGTGTGCCGTGAAGAATGCTTTGGGCGGCTTGCTGGGTAAGCAGGATTGCATCGTAGCGGGACTTGAGATTGCCCTTCTGGATTTCGTCGTTCTTGACTGCAGTGTAGGGGATCTGAAAGTTCTCCATCAGCCACATGGTCCAGCCTGCATCCATGTTGGCGGTATGTGGCTCATAGATCGCAACTCGCGGAGTTTTCAGCTTGTAGGTGGCACCGTTTTGGGTGGTCGACATGTCACCGGTAGAAGACCAGAAGACTGGGCTACCCTGCTTGAGCGTAGAGGCGATTTTGAGAAAACTGGCGGAATCGGAATGACTCCAGGTAGGCTCCGGGAACTGAACCTGATCGACCTTGCTCAATGTGGCAGTCGATGGGAGGGGGGCTTCGAGCTTGTCGACATGCACGCCCATCTGGTAGCTGAGAGTCCAACCGGCAAGGTCATAAGGGCGCTTGGTGGGTCCGGTCTGGCCGGAGCGAAGTTCAGGATACTTTTGCGGCTCCATCAAGTCCACAAGGTAGCCGCGAAACGCCTGCTGGGCCTTGAGAACGTAGCTGCCTTCAGGGTAAGTCTGGAAGTTGTGGGTGATCGTTTGATTCAGGCGGTGCACCTCGATACCAGCCTTCTGGAGACGGTCTACGAGCCCGGCAGCGGCATGAGGGTCAGTTTGGGTAGCAGGAACAATGTAGCCATAAAATGATTTATCTTCGATATTCTTGTTGGCCAGTTCCCAGGCTTTCATGAGGAAGTGGTGGCTGCGCAAAGCGGCGAGATCCATGATGCCCCAGTCGGCGGTGAGCATGTAGTCCATCGCGTCGCGTAGGGCCCAGCGGCCACCCTGCCAGGGGAGCGGATAGAAGACGGTTGGAAATTTGGTTGGGATACCGTTGGGGAAGCGCTCGCCCAACTCGGCGGGCTTATAGTCATGTGGAGTGGCATAGCCGAAACCTGCGGTTTCGGTAAGGATGCCGTGCATGTTGTGGAAAGCGGGTACGGTGCGGAGGCCCCCATTCCACCAAGCGTCAAAGCCCATGTAGGAGACCACACCAGCTTTGTTTTCGCGCAGGAAGCGCTCCCGCATGGCAGTGCCGATCAGGTTGATGCCCTCCATCACTGAGCTGGGGATGTTGGGGTTGAGCGGCTCGGCATAAGGCGGAATGAAGATGCGAGCAGGGTAAGGAGCGATCTGGTGCTGGTTGTAGACAATCTGCGGGAAAAATTCCTGGAAGAGTTGTTTGGTGAGGTTGCGGGTCTCGGGGAGATTGAGCATGAACCAGTCGCGATTGTTATCGTGGCCGGCGTGCTTTTGATAGAGAAAGGGAATCGGTGCCATCTCGTAGGGTGTGCCTACGTTCTTGCGGTACCAATGGCTCACCATCGTCATGCCATCAGGATTGGTACAAGGCACCTGAACGAGAATGACTTTGTCGCGGATGCGGCGGGTTTCTTCAGATTCATCGGTGATGAATTTGTAGGCGAGATCTGGTGAGTGCTGGGCCGGCGCGACCTCTGTTGCGTGCATCGAGGAATCGATCCAGACGAAGACTTTCCCGTCTTTTGCGATTGTCTCGGCTTCTGCTTTGGTAGCTTGCCCCAGGGCGAGTTTGCGGTTCATCTCTTTGTACTTGTCGAGATTGCGGAGATTCTCTTCGCTGGAAAGAAGCGCGACGTAGTGTGGGCGACCTTCGCTGGTCTTGCCGATCTCGATCAGTTTGATGCGTTCGGAAGACTTTGCAAGGGCCTGGAAGTACTTTGCGAGTTCCTCATAGTCCATTAGTTTGAAGTCGGTTCCGGGCTTATAGCCGAGAATCTCTTCGGGTCTGGGCGGTGCGGCCATCGCGAGGGAAAGCGCGCTAGTCACGAAAACGAAAAGCAGTCTGTGCAACATAGAAGCGATAATGATATCAACGATGGCAAGCTTGAAGCCCTTCCGCGTCGGACTGGTTCAGACCTCCTGCACAACCGACCCCCAAGAAAACCTAGACAAAGCGATTGTGAAAATTCGCGAAGCCGCAGCCGCTGGAGGCCAGATTATCTGCCTTCAGGAGTTGTTTCGCAGCCAGTATTTCTGTCGCGAAGAGAAAGCGGATCTGTTTGATCTAGCTGAAGAGATTCCAGGCCCCTCGACGCAGGAGATTGGCAAGATTGCCAAAGAACTTGGTGTTGTAGTGGTGGCAAGCCTTTTCGAAAAGAGAGCAACCGGGCTCTATCACAACACCGCTGCCATTATTGGCGCCGATGGATCGCTGCAGGGAATCTTCCGCAAGATGCATATCCCGGACGACCCTCTCTTTTATGAAAAGTTCTATTTCACCCCGGGCGATCTGGGCTTTTTGAACTTTGACACCGCCTTTGGACGGATTGGCGTGCTGGTGTGTTGGGATCAGTGGTATCCAGAAGCGGCACGGCTAACGGCGATGCAAGGGGCGAATGTATTGTTCTACCCGACTGCTATCGGGTGGCATCCTCACGAGAAGGAGCAATACGGACCTTCACAACTGGATGCCTGGCGTACGATCCAGCGTTCTCATGCGATCGCAAACGGGATCTACGTTTGCGCAGTGAACCGTGTGGGGTTTGAAGGCACGCCCGACGCCGGCCTTGAATTCTGGGGCAATTCTTTTGTTGCCGATCCATTCGGTGTTGTTGTGGCTGAAGCCTCGCACGACAAAGAAGAGAATCTGATTGTCGAATGTGACCCGGCAAGGATGGAAGAGGTACGGCGCAACTGGCCGTTCTTCCGTGACCGGCGTATCGACCACTATGGTGGACTGACGCAGAGGTGGGCGAAGTAATGGCCTTGAGGATGCCAGCGGAGTGGGCTCCGCACGCAGCAACCTGGCTGGGATGGCCACACGAGAAGTCCGACTGGCCCGGCAAATTTGCGCCCATCCCCTGGCTCTATGGCGATATTGTGCGGCATCTGTCTCAGGTGGAGCGAGTTCGCATTCTGGTAGAGAGCGAAGATGCCCGCGAGGCGGTAAAGAAGATCCTCAAGAAGAGCCACGCAGAAATGGCAGCGGTGGACTTCTTCGTTTGCCCGACAGACCGAAGCTGGGTACGGGACACGATGGCCATTTTTGTTCACAATAGCCGCGGCAAGATTGAAGCAACCGACTGGGAATTTAATGCCTGGGCGAAGTATCCGAATTTCTCCCGGGACAATGCTGTGCCTCAATTTGTTGCTTCAGAACTTGGAGCAAAACGACACGAAGCGGTTTGGAAGAAGCGAAAGGTCGTGCTCGAAGGTGGGTCCATCGAAGTCAATGGCAAGGGCCTGATGTTGACCACCGAAGAGTGCCTGTTGAGCGATGTACAGGCGAGGAACCCGGGTCTGGATCGAAGCGAGATCGAAGCAATCTTCGCGAAGTATCTCGGGATTGAGCGGACACTCTGGCTCAAGCACGGAATCGTAGGCGACGATACGCATGGTCATATCGACGATCTGGCCCGGTTTACCGATGAGCGCACCATCGTCATCGTCGAAGAGAAAGATAAGAGCGATGCCAACCATGAACCGCTGAAAGAGAACATCTCACTACTCAAGAAGATAGCGAATGACATGCGAGTGGTGACACTGCCCATGCCGGAACCGGTGTGGTTTGATGGGCAACGTCTCCCAGCGAGCTACGCGAATTTCTACATTGCCAACGGTATCGTACTGGCACCAGTTTTCAATGATGCAAACGACCGGGAAGCACTGAATACGCTTGCAAAGCTCTTTCCCAGCAGGAAAATCGTTCCGATCTATTGTCGAGACCTCGTATTGGGCCTGGGTACGCTGCACTGCATGACGCAGCAAGAACCTCTTATAATTAAGGTTTAGTTCACAGGAAGTAAGAAGTTGTTACAGAAAAACCTTAGAGAAGAAGAAGCGGCAATGAAGAAGTTGATTCATGAGATCAACGAGATCGATGACGAGAAGAATAAAGTGGGACGCTATGTTCTCGCGATCTTTGCATTCGTCTTCATTCTGGCAAGTACGCTGCTGGCGGTTGTCATACTTGGCGGATCAGAGCGTCACTAGGCTAGCCTCTGCCAAGAAGCCTTGCTTTATTGAACTCTTCTTTGTCACGCGAATCTAAGCCATACGAACGATCCAGCTGTTGCCACTGGGCGATTGCTTCGCCCTGAATCTTTGATGCTTCTGGAGCTCTTTTAGCCGCCACGAGTGCAGATGCATTGGTCGCCAATGCCCGCGCGAGCAGCCGTTGCAGGGATTGTTTGCTTCCCTGCTTCATTATGCTCTGGCGAGCCAGTTCAATTGCCCGGACTGAGTCTTCAACTGCCGGAACAGCATTGCCGGATTTCAAATGGAGCTTCGCCAGGTGGATCAGTGTGTCAGACTGACAGGTTCGCAGTTCCTGATTGTTGACATCCCGCCCGGCGGCTTGCTCGAGAACGCGGCGAATTTCGACATAGATTTGAGCCGCCTTTGCCGATTGCTTTGCCAGCTCAAAAGCCTCACCGAGGCCAAGCATAGATTGAGCAAAGCGGGCATAGTCACTGCCGAATCCAGCAGTGACTTTCTGAAGGCTCTGATAGTCTTTGCGATAAACCGACTCTGAGGGTGAGGTGCCAAGCTTCGATTCGTATTCCAGATTGGCCAGGGTGGTGTTGGCCAGAGCAGATGCGCGGATGTTTTCAATATTTGAAGAAGCTGCTTTCGCTGAGCGCTTTTGCCATTGCCGATTCACCTCGATTGCCTGTTTGTAGTTGCCATTGAGTGCCAGAAAATGGATGTGGGTTCTTGCAGTGAGCGCATACTCCAGACTGATGCTGTCGGAAATTGGGCCACGATCGAGGACCATTGAGCTGAGTTCGAAAGCACGCTTGCTAGCTTCCAGTGCTTGCTTCGGTTGCGAAGCATTGGACTCAAGCTCCGACAACCCGACATAAGCCTGTGAAAGTACCCGCTGAAGATCAGGCTGATTTTGCGAATCTGCGTAAGTTGTATTCAGCAATGCCGCCGCGATCTGAAGGGGAGTTTTCTGAGTTTGTATAGGGGCCGAATTCTGGACCTGTACTGAACCAGGCTGGGAAGCACTAGTGTAGCTCTTGATTCCAACGCCTGCGCTAGCAACCAGAACCAAACCCAAGGCAGCCGCAACCCAGCGATGATGGCCCTGTTGGAGAATGGCCTGAACAAAAGTTCCTTTAGGGGATATTGCCTTTACTTCGACCTTGAGGTGCCTACCCTGCAGATAGTCGTCAAGCTCGATGACAATGGCTGCCAGGTTCGCAAAGCGCTCGCCTGGATTCTTGGCCAACATTTTCTGCAGGATTCGGTTTAACACATCGTCGAGACCGGCGATTCTCGATGGCTGCTTGTCAGATATTGCACTGGCTATCTCAACCAGAGACTCTTCGCGGTTTCCATAGGGCGGGAGACCAGAAAGCATCTGATAAAAAATCACTCCGAGTGAGTAGATATCACCAGATAGCTGGTCTGCTTGCCCCTTCAGCTTTTCAGGAGCGAAATAGAGAATTTCATTTGGAGCCATGTCAGGGTTTAGGACAAAACCCGGTTTGTTCGAAGCCAGAGCCAAAATGCGAGGAACGGCGAAATCCGACATTCGGATGGATCCAGCCGCACCACACAGGATGTGACCAGGCTGAAGATTGCCATGGGCAATATTGCGGGCATGTGCACTCTCGACGTTTGTTAGAAGACTCCGAAACAGTTCCACGATGGAACGGGTGGTTAAGTCACGCGCAGCATCGAGAATCGGAGTTCCTGTGGCAAACTCTTTTACGATATAGGGGTGGTTGCAATAGTCTAGGCCCGCGTCATAGATTTGGCAGAGGCTTTCAGAAGACAGGGAGTCCACGCTCTTGAGAGCTTCGCGGAATTCCTGGATGGCCTGGCCTTCATCAAAAGCGATTCGACCGAGGTGAAGAATGGCCAAAGGATGGTTTGCATCATCGGCATTCTGAACGAGGAAGTCCGTAAAACCATCATGGGAGCCAAGGCAGCGTAAGGGTACCCAGCCGCCAATTTCGGCCGGAAAGTCCGTGGGGTCTACCGTAAGACCGGCAAGCTGAACCAAGCGGCTAGCCAGCGCATGCATCTGTGCGTCATCTCCAAACCACTTGGCTAATTGGAGCTTCCGCTTGGCCGAAGGAAATGCCAACATGTCATCCAAAAGAGTCTCGATGTATTGCCATTGCTTAGTAGTCATTAAGTGAATATTCCGCCTTGTCTTAGGATCGAGTTTAAGGTCAAAGGCATTTTCACGTGAGAGGGTGTTTGCTTAGGTGATACCGCAAAACACCTTAGCCCAGTCTTTGTAGTACTGGGACTTGAGATAGATTTGCGATAGGGCGGTGCTCACAGCTTGAATCAAAAAGTGAAGTTATCTCTATTGCTGACTATGTTTTACGTTTGTACTACAGATAACTCGTCACTTTGATCAGAGTGAACCTAGAACTACTCCGGCCCGAGTACTGGGGATTCGAGCGAGCCTAAGGACTGGCCAAACGAGTACTTAGAGCCTTAGAGGGCATTCTAAGGTGTGATCGCAAGAATGGCTGGCGCAGTGAGACCAGTTATAATCAGATCATGAGTTTTCGAACCGTAGCGCTTTTCTTAGCCAGCATTTCCTGCATTGCAGCCGATCTCAATGGTGTCTGGACACTGAACTCCAAAGACGGTGATGGCAACCCGGTTAAGAGTGAACTCACAATTCGAGACCAGGCTGGCACCCTGAAGTCGAGAGACGGCAATCGGGAAATAAAATCGATGAAGCTGCAAGGAAATTCAGTATCGTTTGAAGTGCCGTGGGGGGAGGGATTGATTCTGGTTGAGTTGGAAGCCAGTGGGGACACGATTAAGGGCGTTTGGAAGGCAGGCGAAGACCAGGGCCCGATCGACGGTACCAGAGCCGCAGCAACTGGGCTGACTGGCCTGTGGAAGCTGAGCGCGGAGCGGCCAAACGGCTCCAAGACGAATCTCGACCTGGAGATCAAATCAGAAACGGTTGCAATACTACGGACGACGGAAGGTCAGTCGATACCCCTCGAGCAAGTTGCTATCGGAGCAGACCAGATCAGCTTTACGGTAGCCTTGCCGCAAGGGAATATCAAATTACAGTTGAAATTCGACGGTGGAGCGCTGAAAGGCACCTGGGCCACTCCGGATTCGGTTACTGGCCCTGTCGAAGGCCGGCGCTAAGGCGCGCACCCCGTTCGAAATAATCCTGGGCCGTGCCAGTTTTGAGAGCACTCCGAAGCCCTTCCAGTTCTGCGATCAATCCTGCAATAGCAGTATCCACATTGGCCGAATTGGTTTCGAGGATATCCTGCCAGAGATCGAAGCTGGAAAGCGCGAGCCGGGTCATGTCTCGCAAGCCGGGGCCTGATACAGACGTTGCGTGTTTATCGGAAAGGTAGCTTCCGAGGGCAGTGGAAAGTAATTGGGGCAAATGAGAGCTGAAGGCGACCATGCGGTCGTGCTCTTCGGGCCCGAGCAAGACAGGATTGCCTCCGACCGCCTCTACGATGGCAAAGAGAGCATCGTTTGACTCGGTAAGAACCCAGGGGCGAGCTACAAAAAGTTCAGCTGAGGCGCCTTCCGGGCCGCGAATCTCTTTTCCCGCCATCGGATGGCCGCCTACAAACTTTGCCTGGGTCAGGAACTTTGAAGCTGCCGCACAGATCTCCGCCTTGGTGCTGCCCACATCGGTTACAAGAGTGCCGGGGCGAAGGTGCTGATCGAGACGTTCGATCAAGGACAAGATTCGCTTCACGGGCTGGGCAAGCAATACCAGATCTGCGGTTGGAAGAGCATCCTCGAGGGCCATGGCGACATCGATCGCGCCTACCTCAATGGCTTTTTCGACAACAGCAGGCGAGCTGACACCCACCACCCAATCGAAGAGCCCGGCACGTTTGACAGCAAGGCCAAAGCTCGATCCGAGAAGGCCCGTCCCGACAATTACAGCCGTGCGCATTACTCTTGCAGCCGTCGCATTTCGAGCATTACGGCAGTATAGATACGTTCGATCGCATCATTAGCCAGAGGACCCTGATTGCGCGCACCCATACCTTCAATCACCGCACGCTCACGGCTGAGTTCAACGACAGGAAGACCGGCAGCCCTTTTGGTGGCACCGATCTGCAGCGCAACTGCAGCCCTTTCGTTGAGCATCTCCAGGATACGCGAGTCAATAGAATCGATTTGACCGCGAAATCCCTTCAGTTTTTCAACTGCCTCATCGACGCCCACTGAGCGCCCCCTGCTTAAGATCTCTTGCCATGCGCTCTATCGTATCCAACACCTCGCGGCCCGGGGTGTTTTCTATGGCGCGGACAAAGGCACTGCCCACCACGACGCCATCCGCGACGCTGCCAACCTCAGCGGCTTGCGAAGCGGTGGAGATACCAAACCCGACGCCCAAAGGCAGGGCCGTAAACTTACGAAGCTTCTCGACAAGAGGGGCTACCGAAGCGGAAACCTGCGACTGCTCGCCCGTAACGCCGGTGCGCGAAACTACATAGACAAAACCAGAGCAATATTTGGCTACCAGTTCCAGCCGTCGATCGGTGCTGGTGGGCGCTACCAGGAATACCGTATCCAGTCCAACGCCCTGCACCGCAGCAACGAATGTTTCGGCCTCTTCCACACTCAAGTCAGTGAGCAGGAAGCCGTCAATGCCAACCTCTTTGGCTCGGGCAGCAAGCTTGTCGAAACCATAGCGCATGACGGGATTGAGGTAGGTAAACAGGACAATCGGAATCTGGCTGTGCTTTCGGATTTCCTGGGCAATCTCAAGAACCTTTTCGACCGTCATACCCGTTGCGAGGGCACGTTCGCTGGCGCGCATGATGACGGGCCCGTCGGCGATTGGGTCACTGAAAGGTACGCCGAGTTCGATGATGTCGGCACCGCCACGCTCCAGCGCTGCGACGATCTCGATCGTCAGCTCAGGGCTTGGATCTCCGGCCGTAACATAGGCAATCAATGCAGGCTCATTTTTGGCCTGCAGCTCATTAAAACGCTGGCTGATGCGAGTCAGAATCAAGCTCCTTGAGGTTTTCGCGATAGATATCGATGTCTTTGTCGCCGCGGCCGCTGAGGTTGACGAGGATAATCTCGTGAGGGTTCATTTGCGGTGCGCGGACGAGAGCTTCGGCAACGGCATGGGCGCTCTCCATCGCGGGGATCAGGCCTTCCATCGTGGAGAGCTCTACGGCTGCTTTAAGAGCAGTTGCGTCGTCGCAATCGACGTATTCGGCGCGGCCGATATCGTGGAGGTGAGCGTGTTCCGGGCCGATCAGGGCGTAGTCGAGACCGGCCGAGATGGAGTGCGTGAGGGCTACTTGGCCGTCGTTATCCTGCAGGAGGTAGCTGTAGGCACCATGCAGAACACCCGGGGCACCTCCGCTGAAGCGGGCTGCGTGTTCACCGGTTTTCTTACCTTTACCACCGGCTTCGACGCCAACCAGTTTTACGCTGAGGTCTGGCACAAAGGCATGGAAGAGGCCGATCGCGTTAGATCCGCCACCAACGCAGGCGATCGCCATATCAGGCAGGCGGCCTTCACGCTCCAGCATCTGTACGCGGGATTCGTCGCCGATGCAGCGATGGAAATCGCGCACCATCAGCGGATAAGGGTGAGCGCCAAGGGCCGAGCCCAGCAGGTAGTAAGTAGTGTCGACGTTGGTCACCCAGTCGCGCATGGCTTCGCTGATTGCGTCTTTGAGTGTGCGCGAGCCGTTGGTTACCCCAACCACTTCGGCACCACAAAGCCTCATGCGGAAGACGTTGAGACGCTGGCGGCGCATGTCTTCTTCGCCCATGTAGACCCGGCATTGCAGGCCAAGCAGCGCACATGCAGTGGCGGTAGCGACACCGTGCTGCCCTGCCCCGGTTTCGGCAATGATGCGCTTCTTGCCCATCTTGCGCGCCAGCAGGGCCTGGCCCAGCGCGTTGTTGATCTTGTGAGCGCCGGTGTGGAGAAGATCTTCGCGTTTGAAATAGATTTTGGCCCCACCCAGTTTTTCACTGAGCCGCTTGGCGTAATAAAGCGGAGTGGGCCGGCCAGCGTAGTTTTTCAGTAGATCCGCGAGCTCGTTTTGAAAGGCTGCATCAGTTTTGAGTGCAAGGTAGGCCTGCTCGAGCTCTTCGAGAGGTGACATCAAAACTTCAGGAACGTAACGTCCCCCATAAGGGCCAAAGTGGCCACCAGCATCCGGTACGGTCAACATACTGCGTCAAACTCCTTCCGCGCGGCTTCGATAAAGGCGCGCATCTTCGTACGATCTTTTTTGCCCGGCTCAGACTCGATGCGTGAGCAGGCGTCTACGCCCCAGGGCTTGAGGCGACGGATGGCCTCTCCCACATTGGTTTCATCAAGACCACCAGCGAGGATGATCTTGCCCGTGAGGCCTTGGGCCAGATTCCAATCGAAAGACTTGCCGGTGCCGCCCTCGAGCGCCCCGGCAGGGGTATCGAGAACTACGGCCTCCGAGTGCTGCTCATTCAGTCGCTCCTGGGTGAGCGGGCCATCGACGGCGATTGCTTTCCAGATGCGCAATCCGTCGATGGAATCCATTTTGTGAAGTTGTGCAACGTCGAGTTGAAACTCCTGCATGAGGTCACGCACCCTGGCAGGGTCTTCGTTTACAAACAAGCCGACGCGCCAGAAATCATCTGGAAGATCTGAGAAGAAGCCACGGTCTTTCAGAAAACGTGAACTACCAGGCCAGAAGTTGAAGCCGATAGCATCAGCACCTGCGTCGAGAGCCGTGAGGGCGTCCATTGCGTTGGTGATTCCGCAAACCTTGACGATCAAGCAACCAACTCCTTCAGTGCCCCCGGATTCTTCATCAGGCTCTCTCCCACGAGAAAAGCCTGGTAGCCAACGGCACGCAGGGTGTCGATGTGCTCACGAGTAAAGATGCCACTTTCACTCACCTTTACCGCGGTGGCAGGGATGGCTGCAGCCAGGGCAAGCGAGGTTTCAAGGCTAACTTCGAAGGTACGCAGGTTGCGATTGTTGACGCCGATTATGGTTGCACCACTATCGATGACCCGAGCCAGTTCTTCTGCATCATGAACCTCGACAAGTACGTCGAGGCCGAGCGATGCAGCAAACTCGCGCAGGCGGCAAAGGCTGCCTTTGTCATGCAGTGCGGCAATCAACAAGACCGCATCGGCACCGTTGGCAGCAGCTTCAACGATCTGGCTTTCTTCGAGGGTGAAGTCTTTGCGAAGAACGGGCAAACCGACAGCTCGCCTTACGGCGACGAGGTCTTCGAGCGAGCCCTGAAAGAAGTCGCGATCAGTGAGAACGCTCAGCGATGCGGCGCCACCCAGCTCATAGGCACGAGCAATATCGGTGGGTCGAAAATCATCGGACAGGACTCCGCGCGAGGGTGAGGCTTTCTTGATTTCGGCAATGATGGCCGGAGAGATGAGCGAACGAATCCGCAGGCTGGAAGCAAATCCACGCTGCTTGCCCACCAGATCCGCAGCCCGACGCTCCAGCTCGGCTTGTCGAGGCCGCAGAAGCACAAGCTCTTCCCGCTTACGCTCTACGATCTTCGCCAGAATATCTGGAACATCCATTTACATGTACTCCGGCACTGCGATACCCAGCGTATTGAGGGTCTTCTCAAGCTGTTTCGCAAAGTGCATCGTCATCCACAACAACACATTTCGACGCGCTTCGTCGGCTTCATCGAGAACACGGTAGTCGTGATAGAACTTGCTGAAGCCCTG